>JAUNHG010000002.1:0-477849 GCA_030524035.1 Kocuria sp.
TAGTACTCCGCCCTCTCACGGCGGCAACACCGGTTCGAATCCGGTTGGGGTCACCACCGCTACATGGCATCACACGTTAATTTCTGTGTGATGCCATTATGCTGATATTCCACTTCTCTGGAACAGGCATGTGACCACACGGTATTCATGCACCGGTATGCGCACCTCAATACGGCATGATGAAACCCGTGAGCATACGTGACGATCAGCCTGAACCGCAGAATAATTTTGAATCTGTGGGCTCGGCACAGCCAGCCCAAGACTCGGAGACATCCGCGAACGTGCCTTGGGATCAGCCTGAGCGGGAGGCCGAGGACGCCCCTCCTATGACCTCCGGTTTTCCTGAACGCAAGAAGCAGGACACAGAAACCTTGCTGCCGTCCTACGGGGGCGCTGAAGCTACGGTGCTGGCGGTTGAAGACCTCCGGGGTCTTCTGCGTGACACCACGCTTCCTTTAGAGACTCCGGGGGCTGAATCAGGGCGTGATCGTGTGCGCCGCACCTTGGCGCAGATTGATGATTATGTGTTGCCGCGCGTCAAATCCTTGGAAGCCCCGTTACTGGCTGTGGTGGGTGGCTCCACCGGAGCGGGTAAATCCACGTTAGTTAATGCACTGGTCGGTAGACCGGTCACCCGTTCCGGGGCTGTGCGTCCTACAACGCGGCAGCCGATGCTGATCCACCACCCGTTGGATGGTAATGCTTTTGAGGGCACGCGAGTGTTGCCTCATTTGGCTCGGGTGCGTGGCCAGCTAGCTAGTGCGTCCCCGGCAGGAGACTCTGCGCAAAAAGCGGGTGCATCTTCTGAGCCCGGTGATCAGTCAGTACACAGCTTGGTGCTTCTGGCTGACCCTCAGATTCAGAAAGGCATCGCGTTGTTAGATGCCCCGGACATTGATTCCATTTCGGAAGATAACCGCAAATTAGCCAATCAGTTGCTCGCCGCTGCTGATCTCTGGTTGTTTACCACCACAGCCAACCGGTACGCCGACGCAGCTGCGTGGGAGTTGCTTGTTGAAGCGGGCAAGCGAGACATCACGGTTGCGGTTGTCTTGGACCGCGTTCCGCAGGGTGTAGCGGATGAAATCGTTCCTGACCTCCGGCGCATGCTGACAGAACAGGGGCTGGGGGACGCGCCCATTTTTGTGATTCCGGAAGCGCCGCTCAACACAGCTGGCATGCTGCCGGCGGGATTGGTTGAAGGGCTGCGCCAGTGGTTGTCGGATTTGGCTGCAGACTCAGTAGCACGAGCGGAAGTCGCGCGTCGTACTGTGGGCGGGGCATTGCGCCAGGTGGCTGGCAACGGCCAGGACGTAGCTGATGATCTTGCAGCTCAAGCAGCTGTACATAACCAGTTACGCACCGATGTGGTGGAAACGCACGAACGTGCCCTCCAGGAAATTATTGCCTCCACGAAAGACGGATCGTTGCTGCGTGACGAAGTCCTGACCAGGTGGCAAGAGTTTGTGGGAACCGGCGAATTCTTCCGTTCCTTGGAAGCAAGAATTGGCCGATTGCGCGACCGAATCGGGGCGGCTTTGACGGGGAAACCCGCCCCGGAGGTTGAGGTGGAACAGGCTTTAGAAACCGGGTTGCAGGCCGTGATTGTGGAAGAACTGGCGAAAGCCGGGGAAAACACTCAACGGCGGTGGCGGTCCGAACGCGCAGGTAGGGCTCTGTTGGGTGATGACGACCTTGGCAAGCTGCCGCAGGACCTTCCTGACCGTTCGGCGGCAATGATTCGTGCTTGGCAAGGTGATGTGATGGAACTGATCCAACGTGAAGGCGCGGGTAGGCGCACCCAAGCCCGTGTGTTGTCGATTGGTTTGAACGTGGTCACCGTGGCTTTGATGATCACGGTTTTTTCCATGTCGGCGGGGTTGACCGGGGCGGAAATCGGTATTGCTGGTGCCTCCGGTGTGCTGGGTACCAAATTATTGGAAGCGGTGTTTGGAGAGGACGGCGTGCGTCGATTGGCTGAAAAAGCCAGGAAAGACCTGGAAGTGAGGTTGCGGGAGCTGGTGCAGTCCTTACAGGAACCGTGGATGCAGCGGCTAGAGATCGTCAAAGATCCACAGGCGGGTTCCGTTCGGGATGCCGCCAACCGCGTGCTGAGCACGGGGGAGCAGCTGTGATCAGATTAGGCCGCAAAAAGACGCAAAATTTCAACCTTGATCAACGCCTTACGAGCTTGCAAGACGTCGTGGACTATGGGCGGGGTCGGCTAGACGATGCCGCCATACATCACGCAGATTCAGTCCTTGAGAGGGCGGTCACCAGGAGGTCTCTGTCTGCCGATCACACGGTGGTTGGTTTTTTTGGGGCCACTGGGTCTGGTAAGTCCTCGTTATTGAACGCCGTGCTGGGTAGTTCCGTGGCGCGGTCAGCGGTGCAGAGGCCAACGACAACCGCGCCGCTGGCTGCGTTGACTTCCCCGGAAGGTACCGAGCCCTTGTTGGATTGGTTAGGGGTGGAGTCCCGCCATGTGGTGGGCGCGGACGACAACCTCTCGGGGTGGGTGCCTCCGGCTGGCCCATGGAGTGATATTCCCGAGGGCCTAGTGCTCCTTGATCTGCCAGACGTGGATTCTGTGGCGCGAGAGCATCGGGATATTGCCCACCGGTTGGTGGGCATGGTGGATGTGGTGGTGTGGGTGGTGGACCCGCAAAAATACGCAGATGCAGTGCTGCACGACGAATTCATCGCTCCGCTCTCGCGGCACGCGGCAGTCACCCTAGTGGTGCTCAATCAAGCGGATCGTCTGCCAGATGACCAGATTCGCACGGTACTGAGCTCATTATCTGACGTCTTGCGTCAGGACGGTTTGGATGTTTCTGGTCGTTCAGCGCCCGTTGCGGCTTCAGCCACTACGGGCATGGGTATCGGTGCAGTACGAGCACGGATCAAAGATGTTGTTGACAGTAAAGAGGCAGCTGCCGCCAGGTTATCGGCAGACCTGGAAGATGCCGTCGAAACCCTTCAGGCTTCTCACGGGATGGGACAGCCTGCCGGCGTGACACCTTTTGCGCGTGAAGAGCTCACGGAAGGTTTGGTCCAGGCAGCTAACGCTGACGGTATTGCTCGTGCGGCCGGGCGTTCTTACGTTCTGCATGCTGGTAAACGAACTGGCTGGTTGCCTGTGCGGTGGGTGAGTAACTTTCGGAAAGATCCTCTACGGAGGTTGCATCTACAGGACTTGGATGATGACTCCAAAGATCCTTCACTGCACCGTTCCTCGTTGCCGCCCATGTCAGCAGCGCAGCGTGCTTCTGCGGACACCGCAGTACGTCGGTTTGCAGACGAAGTGTCGGAAGGGGCAACCGCCGTGTGGGAACGTTCTATTCGTGACGCAGCGCGCTCGCGAGATGAACAGTTACCCGATGCTCTGGACCAGGCCCTGGCGCACACAGACCTGCGTCGTGGCTCCCGTTCTTGGTGGTGGGCGCCGTTGGATGTGATTCAGTGGTTGGCATTGCTCACTGCCGTGGCGGGATTATTGTGGCTGACCGCGTTATTTGCCCTGCAGTACTTACAGATTGTGCTCCCAGATCCACCAGTGGTGGAGGGGACCAGTATTCCTGTGCCCACGCTCTTGGTGGTCACGGGGTTAGTTGTGGGGTTGGTGTTGGGGCTGTTGAGTGCCATTTTTGCCCGGTGGGGCGGTAGGTGGCGGGCTCGTCAGGTGTTCAAGCGCTTGCGGGAGCAGATTGCTATGGCCGCCTATGACAACGTGGTTCTTCCCGTGGAAGAAGAGCTCAGTATCCACGACCGAGTGGGGCAGGGGTTGGACCAGGCTGCTTCGGTACCGTAATCACACATTCGGGCGAATGGCCTGTGTGAGTTGGCGGGCTGCGGATACGACGGTTTCGGCATGTTGTCTGCCGGGCTGGCGAGTGAGACGTTCGATAGGCCCGGAAATGGATACCGCAGCAATAACCCGACCGCCGGGACCACGGACGGGGGCAGACACTGATGCGATTCCTGATTCACGTTCGCCGATGGACTGCGCCCAGCCACGGCGGCGCACACCGGCCAGCATGGTGGCCGTGAATCGTGCTGCGTGCAGGCCTTCCACCAGGCGATCATGGTCTTCCCACGCCACCAACACTTGAGCGGCTGAGCCAGCTTTCATGGAGAACTGTGTGCCCACCGGAATAGTGTCCCGTAGCCCGATGGGCCGTTCCGACGATGCTACGCATACGCGCCATTCACCCTGTCTACGGAAAATCTGGGCAGATTCTCCCGTGGCGTCACGCAGCTGGACCAGAATCGGTCCGGCTGCTGCGGTTAAGCGGTCTTCGCCAGCGGCCGAGGCCAGTTCCACGAGACGGGAACCCAGCACGAAACGTCCTTGCATGTCCCGTCCGAGGAGCCGGTGATGTGCCAAAGCGGAGGCAAGGCGATGCACGGTGGGCCGGGATATACCGGTGGCAGAGACTAATTGGGATAACGATGCGGGCCCAGCTTCGAGCACGTCCAAAATCACGGATGCTTTATCGATGACTCCTACCCCACTAGGAGAGGTAAGGGATTCGGGGTCGTGTTCCGTGTGGTGTGGCCGCATTGTTGTATGACCCATAATGTCCATGTGTTGATACTACTGTCTCAACATTCGAGAAGACAGTGAAGGTGGTGGCGTGCTGTCCACAAAGTACCGATCCTTGAAGAAGCACTCTTTGATCCCCTGAAGGACAGACATGTCGATCATTTCAAGCCCCACCGCTGATGCGGAGGACTCTATTGTCACGCCAAAAACTTTGGCGCAGAAAGTATGGGACGCCCACGTGGTGCGTCAGGGCCAAGCAGGCCAGCCTGACCTGCTCTATATTGACCTTCATCTGATCCACGAAGTGACTTCACCTCAGGCTTTTGAGGGACTGCGATTAGCTGGCCGCCAGCTGCGCCGGGTGGATCTGACTTTGGGTACCGAAGATCACAACACGCCTACCCAGGACATCTTTGCGCGTATTGCGGACCAGACATCGCGTCAGCAGATCGAAACTTTGCGCTCTAACGCTGATCAATTTGGGGTGCGGCTGCATTCCTTGGGGGATGACGAACAAGGGATTGTGCATGTGGTGGGTCCACAGCTGGGTGTGACGATGCCGGGAATGACCGTGGTGTGCGGTGACTCCCACACATCTACTCACGGAGCTTTTGGCGCACTGGCCTTTGGGATTGGTACGTCCGAAGTGGAACACGTGATGGCCACTCAAACTCTACCGTTGGCTCCGTTGAAGACCATGTCCATTCGTGTGGATGGGCACCTGAAACCTGGGGTGTCGTCGAAAGACATCATCTTGGCGGTGATCGCCAAGATTGGTACGGGTGGAGGGCAAGGCTATGTCCTGGAATACCGGGGTTCTGCGATTGAAGCGTTATCCATGGAAGCGCGGATGACCATTTGCAATATGTCCATTGAAGCCGGAGCTCGCGCCGGAATGATCGCACCAGATCAAACCACGTTTGATTATGTTCAGGGACGTCCGCATGCACCCCGGGGTCAAGACTGGGAGGAGGCGGTGGAATATTGGAGTTCCTTGCGGACCGACCCCGGTGCCACCTACGACGCTGAAGTGGTCATTGACGCTGACACCCTGGAGCCGTTTGTCACGTGGGGAACCAACCCAGGGCAGGGGGTGTCGTTGTCTGGCGCTGTGCCAGCCCCTGAAGATTTCGACGACCACACTGACCAGGCAGCAGCGCGGCGGGCTTTGGAGTATATGGATCTGACTCCCGGAACACCCATGAAAGATATTCCGGTGGATGTGGTGTTTTTAGGCTCCTGCACGAATTCCAGGATTGAAGACTTGCGTGCGGCAGCAGAGGTGTTAAAGGGTCGCACCAAAGCTGAGAACGTGACCATGCTGGTGGTTCCAGGTTCACAAAAAGTCCGTCTTCAAGCAGAAGAAGAGGGATTGGATAGGATTTTTAAGAATTTTGGTGCGGATTGGCGCTTTGCTGGGTGCTCTATGTGTTTAGGCATGAATCCAGATCAGCTATCCCCGGGTCAGCGGTGTGCATCAACCTCGAATCGGAATTTTGAGGGACGTCAGGGGAAAGGTGGCCGCACCCATTTGGTATCACCGGTCGTGGCTGCGGCCACAGCGGTGCGCGGCACCCTGTGCGCGCCGTCGGACCTAGACCTTTAACTATCCGACCCCTTTGCGCTGTAGCACATCTATAGGAGTCATCATGGAAAAATTCAACACTCACACCGGGATTGCGGCGCCTTTGCGTGAATCCAATGTCGATACTGATCAAATTATCCCGGCTGTCTATCTTAAGCGCATTACAAAAACAGGCTTTGATGATGCCTTATTTGCTTCCTGGCGCAAAGATCAGGATTTTGTACTTAACCAAGAACCATACCGTCAAGCTTCCGTTCTAGTCGCCGGACCCGACTTTGGAACAGGTTCCTCCAGGGAGCACGCTGTCTGGGCTTTGCGTGACTACGGGTTCAAAGTGGTGATTTCATCCAGATTCGCGGATATTTTCCGTGGAAACTCAGGTAAGCAGGGCTTGTTGGCGGCTCAGGTTGATCAGTCCGATGTTGAGTTGATCTGGAAGCGCCTTGAGGAAGAGCCTGGCATTGACGTCACGGTGGATCTCCGGAGCAAAACTGTGAGTGTGGGCTCATTGACCGTGGCATTTCAGATCGACGATTACACCCGGTGGCGTCTGATGGAAGGACTTGACGACATCAGCCTGACTCTGCAACACGAAAGTGATATTGCCGCTTACGAGGCCGGACGTCCTTCCTGGCTGCCCACCACTTTGCCTCCGCGGACGTAATTGGTGGGTTGAAACCTCCCACGGAAGTGTTTGGTTCTGACCCCAGTTATGCGCACGCGAGCTACGCGCGCGGCGTCATCAAACGGTCGCGAATGCCCATAAGATAACTCAGTGCTGATTCAAGGGCATGGAAATTTTTCGGCACTGCCCCACCGGTTGGTGGGGCATCGACAACAGATGGGGAGACCATGACCAGCGCACTGCAGATCACGGGCGGCGTCGCTTTGGAAGGCACTATTGAGGTGCGGGGAGCAAAGAATTTTGTTCCTAAAGCCATGGTGGCGGCCTTGCTGGGCTCCACGCCTTCCGTGCTGCAGAACGTCCCGGAGATTAAAGACGTTCAGGTGGTCACAGATTTGGTGTCTTTGCACGGGGTGGATGTGGCTCACAATGGTCAGGGTGTGTTGACTTTAGATCCTTCCAACGTGACGACCGCTCAACATGCAGATATTGACGCTCATGCCGGGGATTCTAGGATCCCCATTTTGTTGTGTGGACCCCTGCTGCACACCCTGGGGGAGGCATTCATCCCTGACCTGGGCGGCTGTAAGATTGGTGATCGCCCGATCAACTACCACCTGGATGTTCTGCGCAACTTTGGTGCCAAGGTGGAGAAGTTGGAATCTGGCATCAAGATGTCAGCACCCAACGGGTTGCATGGTGCCAAGGTGGAGCTGCCCTATCCTTCTGTAGGGGCTACTGAGCAGGTGTTGTTATCGGCCACCCGTGCCCGCGGTCGTACTGAGCTGCGCGGAGCCGCCACGGAACCAGAGATCATGAACCTGATCGCTGTGCTTCAGAAAATGGGCGCAATTATCACTGTTCAAACTGACCGAGTGATTCATATCGAAGGTGTGGAGGAACTCAAGGGCTATAACCACCGGGCGATGTGCGACCGTATTGAGGCGGCGTCGTGGGGTTCGGCTGCATTGGTCACAGGCGGCTCAATCTTTGTGGAAGGTGCCACACAGGCTGACATGATGACATTTTTAAATGTCTTCCGTAAGACCGGCGGCGTCTTGGATATCCGCGATAACGGTATTCAGTTCAGTCACCCCGGTGGAGCTTTGAATCCATTGGTGGTGGAAACTGATGTTCACCCGGGGTTCATGACGGACTGGCAACAGCCTTTGGTGGTGGCGTTGACGCAGGCTGATGGTGTGTCGATCGTTCATGAGACCGTGTATGAAAACCGTTTTGGTTTCACCCATGCGCTCAACGGTATGGGGGCGAATATTCAGTTGCATCGTGACTGTCTCGGATCAACGCCTTGTCGGTTTGGGCAATCAAATTTTGTGCACTCTGCGGTGATTTCCGGGCGAACTCCCTTGAAAGCTCAGGATATTCATGTGCCGGATCTGCGTGGTGGGTTCTCGCATTTAATTGCAGCCCTGGGTGCAGAAGGCCGATCCAAGGTTACCGGTGTGGAACTGATCCAGCGTGGGTACGAACGTTTCACCACAAAGCTGGAAGCTTTGGGCGCGAATTTTGATGTCGTAGAGGCTTGAGAGCACAGGTCCGTGTGGTATCGAGATGTTGACGGCTGCACAACAACACGTAGCATCTGGCAGACCAGTGTTTTTATCCAGAGGGTGCTTTGACCAGAGATCCTCAGCGGACGCGGTTTTTTCGACCGTGGCCGCGTCAGACAGCGCAGGTTATGTTTGGCCTGCTGTGGATCTTTCCTGCTGGGATCAACGACGATTGGAGTGCCGGTGACCCCCAGTGATACCCGCAGATTCAGGAAAGCTGCGGTTCTTGGCGCAGGCTCGTGGGGCACCACATTCGCCAAAGTCTTGGTGGATGCGAACGGTGGTCGACGCCGTCCCGCCTCTCCCAGCGCGACGCAGACTGCTGATGATGAGACGGGGCTGGGTGAAATCTGGCTGTGGGGCCGGGACGCACAGGCTATGGCGGACATAGAGCGTACGCGCACTAATCAGCGGTATCTGCCGCAACTGCGTCTTCCGGATGCTTTGCGCATCACGGATGACGCGGCAACAGCGCTGAAAGACGCCGATTTGGTGGTTTTGGCCATCCCCGCGCAGGTTTTGCGCGCTCAGTTATCCGCCGTGGCTGAACATCTGGAGCCCACAGCGGTGTTGGTATCCCTGGCTAAAGGATTGGAACAGGGAACCGGGCTGCGGATGACACAAGTGGTGGCACAGGTTTTGGGGGAGGCTTACCCGCAGAAACGTGGTGGGCATGATGAACACGGTTGGGCAGAGCAGATATGTGTGCTTTCCGGTCCTAACTTGGCCGGTGAAATTGCTGATGAGCAACCCACCGCGTCGGTAGTTGCCGCCACGAACCCTGACCTTGCGGCGGCCGTGGCAAGGGTTTGCGCGGCTGGGTATTTTCGTCCTTATACGAACACGGATGTGGTGGGCACGGAGATTGCTGGGCTCACCAAGAACGTCATTGCTGTAGGGGTGGGGGTTTGTGAAGGACGCCGGTATGGGGATAATTCCAAGGCCTCGATTATCACGCGCGGGTTAGCCGAATCTACACGCTTGGCTTTAGCTTTGGGTGGGCGTGCAGAGACGATGTCTGGACTGGCTGGGATTGGAGACTTGGTGGCGACATGTTCTTCGTCGTTGTCACGTAACCACACAGCTGGCCGTCTGCTGGGGGAAGGCAAAACCGTAGAACAGATCCGGCAGCACATGGCACAGACCGCAGAAGGGTTGAAGTCTGCCCCTGCTGTGCTGGCGCTGGCCGAAGCTCAAGGAGTGGATATGCCCATCACGCAAGCCGTGGTGGCTATTCTGGAAGGTCGAATTGCTGTGGAAAATCTGGCCCCGCTGTTGCTGGGCAGGCAACTGAAATCGGAAGGCACATTTGCATGAATTCCCCGGAAACCGCGCCCTCAGTACCCTCCACCTCCCAGCGTGCTCCGCTGGGTGTAGGTCATGGGCCCAAGCCATGCGTGGCAGTGCTCTTCGGTGGGATCTCAGCGGAGCACAGCATTTCCTTGATCACGGCTCGTGGGGTGTTGCGTGCTATTGACCGTACGCACTGGGATGTGGTGACCGTCGGTATCGCTCGCAGCGGTGAATGGTTCTTGTATTCGCAGGAGCAACTAGAGCAGTTGCTGGACGCCCAGCCCATCACTGAACTACCGGTGGGTTCTCGCCGTGTTTCTTTGCCACTGGGGCAGCAGGATACGGAGCTGATCGTTACCGATATCAGCCAGACACCCCCTCAGCTCACCCGGGATCGGCACATTGATGTTGTCCTGCCGTTGCTACACGGGCCGTATGGTGAAGACGGCACATTACAAGGCTTCCTGGAACTCGCTCACGTTCCCTACGTGGGATGTGGTGTCACAGCTTCTGCAGTGGGCATGGATAAGCACTTTATGAAGATGGCTTTTGAGTCCGCCGGGCTGGAGGTTGGCCCGTACGTGGTGGTGCGCGACCGTCTATGGCGTCATGACCCTGACGCCGCTATGGAGCTGGTGGCTACGCTTGGGGGACCGGTGTTTGTGAAACCTGCCCGGGCGGGGTCCTCGTTTGGGATTACGAAGGTGGAGGATCCTGCCGATCGTGCCGCGCTGCGGGCTGCGATAGACCACGCCCGCGAATTTGACCTCAAGGTGGTCGTGGAAGCCGGCATTCAGGGACGTGAGATTGAATGCGCCGTGCTGGAAGGCCACGGTGGTCAATCCCCCAGAACGTCATTGCCGGGGGAAATCAAGGTCACAGATGAACAAGGGTTTTATGACTTTGACGCCAAATACGTTTCTGACGCGTCAGCGACGCTCAGCTGCCCGGCAGAGGTCCCCGAGCATGTGATCAAGGCTATTCGCGAGCAAGCTGCCCGGGCGTTTGATGCCATTGAGGGTGAGGGACTGTGCCGGGCCGACTTTTTTGTGACCCCGGATGAGCGGGTGATCATTAACGAGGTGAACACTATGCCTGGTTTCACTCCGATCTCAATGTACCCGCGTATGTGGGCTGAGTCCGGCATGGAATACTCTCAGCTGATTGATGAGCTCATGACGTTAGCTCTGGAAAGACCCATTGGGTTGCGGTGATCATCCGCTGTTTGTGGTGACGTCCATTTCTTCCACGGATAGACATTCCCGCTGCTGGTCGACCGTGGAAACTGCGCTACCAAGGTCAATGAGCGCGGTGGAGGACGCCACGGCGGTGGTGTCGAGGGTGATTTCAAAAGCGGGGACCCTCCCGTAAGTGATGGCGCGCCAGCGGTCCGGGTCGTCAGTTTCGCGGATGATCCAGTCCACACCGTTGACGCGGTGGCACACATCCGTGGTGGGTTCTGGTGGGGTGACCCCACACCGAACCACCATGGACGTGGGGTTCCCATAGGCTGTGGTGGCTTGGCTTGTAGTTTCCCGCTGGGTATGACCAGATATTTCGGCGGGCATGGCGAGCATGGCGGCAGCGCAATCGGGATTTGTTGCGTCTTCAGCGGGTTCCACAGACACGGCGGAGGATGCGCAGGAGGTTAAGACGCCACACAGGACCATGGACAGAGCTGCCGCACGTAGATGTTTGTTGGCAACACAGGTGTGGCCGTAGGGGCTAGCGAAACCGGGTGCGGTGGGCATATTGACAGTGTAAGTGGTTGCGTGGAGGTGGCAGCACGAATGAAGGCATCTATTTAAGCTTAAAGATATTGAGTGCTGTTATTTCTTTTTGTGCTTAATATGTTAAAAGTGATGGTAATTTGTTGATTGTGAATATTCCATGAACCATGAGCATGATCTAAAAGTTGGGGACCTCAGCGAAGCGCACTTGATTCGTCGCTTTGTTCCGCTACTGATGGCTGATACTGCTACTGAATCCGAAAACGTGAGTCCTTATCAGCTTTTAGGGCCAGGCGATGACTGTGCGGTAGTGGCCGCGCCGGATCAGCGGTTTGTGATTTCCACCGATACCCAGGTGCAAGGTCAAGATTTTGAATTGACGTGGCCCAGTGGTGTGGAGCCTTCGGGTGCGGATACTGGGCACAAATGCGCTACCCAAAACCTGGCAGACGCCGCAGCCATGGGGGCAGTGCCATCTGCCTTAGTCATTTCGCTGACCCTGCCCCAACATACCCCTGTGCGCTGGGTGGAAGACTTTGCCCGTGGGGTGCGTGCCGGAACCATAGCGTGCGGCGCACCACAGTGTTACGTGGTGGGTGGAGACCTTGGAGCAGGTCGAGAGATCTCTGTGACAGCCACCGTGACCGGGGACCTTGAAGGCAGACACCCGGTGCGCCGTCATGGTGCCCGCCCTGGTGACATGGTGGTTTTGGCTGGTCATGTGGGGCGAGCGGCAGCTGGATTGGATCTTTTGCGTAGCGCCACATACAAACCTGGACGTAACGCATCTCTCGACGCTTTGGTGGATAGCCAGCTACGTCCTGTATCCCCGGTGGTCATGGGAGCGCAGCTAGCACAGGTTGGTGCCACCAGCATGATCGATGTATCGGATGGTCTGGTGCGGGACCTTTCCCGCATCGCTGAGGCATCCGGGGTGAATATGGTCCTTGAGCCGCATGCCCTAGAACAGTTGGGCGCCGAGCTCGGACGTGCTGCGGATCTGCTGGGGGTGGATCCGCTTCACTGGGTACTGCACGGGGGAGAAGACCATGGTTTGCTTTCCACACTTCCTCCGGAGACCACGTTGCCGCCTGGGGTATGTCCTATAGGCTCGGTGCTGGCCATGCCCCCGGGTAAGCCGTTAGAACAGGTGGCGATCACAGAACCCCACGGTGATCCTTCACGATTGGAGGCCGAACAACGAGTATGGGTATCGGACACTCCAGTGAATCAGCTCCCCGGAAGTTTACGGGAGCGGGGATGGGACCATTTTGAACCAAAAGATGGCTTCTAACGCTGCGGCCGTACGTCGATGGCTGGAAACAGCTGCCGACGATCTGCGTGACCGTGCGGATCTACTCAACGTACTCAACGTCTTTCCCTTCGCTGATGCGGATACAGGTAGCAACCTGAGCGCAACGGTGCAAACCGCTGCACAAGCTGCGCAAGTGATCGAAACATCGGACTTGAGCGAGCTCATTACCTTGGCGGGGCAAGCCGCTTTAGAAGAAGCGCGTGGAAATTCAGGGACATTATTTGCCGTTTTCCTGGCAGCCATGGGGGAAGGGCTGGGGGAGGCGCCGCGGCTCCACGCAGAAGCTTTGGCGAGTGGACTCAGTGCAGGCTCCGTTCGTGCGTGGTCTGTGCTGACGGACCCTGTGGCCGGAACCATGTTGTCAGTGCTGACGGAGGTAGCGGCAATACCTGTTCCAGAACACGGAGAACCGGGTTCCAACCAGCAGTTATTGCTGTATCTACAGCAGGTGCTGTCGGCAGCTCAGCGGGCTGTCCTAGATTCCGGGCGGGACCAGGAAATCCTGTGCGGAAAACGTCATGTGGACGCGGGGGCTTTGGGGATGCTGATCATTTTGGATGCCTTGCGCCGGGTAATTTCTGGTCAACCCCAGGACTTCCTTCAGCCTGTTGAAGACGTTGTGGCACAACTCCCCGCAGATCTCCTGACTCAGTCGCCTCAGTCCTGTGGGCCTGGCGTAACGCAGGTGGACTCCGGAGTAGATCGTTGGGTGGAAGTGATGGTCACCATGGATATGACGGCGTTAGGGGCAGCTACTGTTCGCCATGAACTCGCTGAAATGGGCGATAGTGTGATCGTATCCGCTGTGTCCCAGATTGATGCTGATCAGTGGCGGTGGCGGGTGCACGCCCATGTACCGGAACAACAGGCGGCTTTGGAAGTTTTGCGCCAGCATGGAGATCCGCGCAGCGTCACCGTGGTCAAATTATCGGTTGAACAGTCACTTCCTCCCTATCCCACGGCGGATACTGGCTTGTCATGAACGTTGGTAAACCCCCGAGGGGCGGGGACTTAGACCGCTTGTTGGCTGATGTATTAGGTACGCGGCAAGCACGGGCACTAGAGGAGAATCTGGGGTTACGGACCTTCGGCGACATCCTGGACTATGCCCCCCGGCGTCTGGTGCACAGGGGTGAACTGAGTTCTTTCGACGACCTTGAACTCGAAACCCACGCAAGTGTGGTGGCGGAAGTTGTCCGCGTAAACACCCGCAGAATGCGTCATCGTAAGGGCTCCATTACGGAAGTAACCATCACTGATCGCTCCGGGCAGGCCACAGGCCACAGCGTGAATGACGGCGGCGGAAGTGTGATGACGCTGAGTTTTTTCAACGCATGGACAGCCGCCCGTGAACTCGTCACCGGAACACACGCTCTGTTCAGCGGTAAAGTCACGCTGTACAAGGGCGAGCGCACCATGACTAACCCGCACTACGCTCCGTTAGACCCTGAAGATGACGTGGAATCCCAGGATGTTTTGGCGGATGCAGGTGCCCCCATCGTCGTGTATCCGGCCACAGCAAAAGTCCCCAGCGATCGAATTGCTGCCGCTGCGGCTGTGGTGCTCCGCAATATTGACTGGTCTACGGTGGAAGATCCACTGCCTCCGGGGGTCGTGAAACGGCATACGTACCCTAATCTGCCCGAAACCTATCGTGACCTGCATCGACCCTCGGATGAATCCTGTTGGTACCGTGCAAAAGCGCGGCTGCGTCACACGGAAGCCCTCATACTCCAAACCGCGTTGGTGCGGCGGCGGCGTGTGCTTATGCAGCGACCTGCGCTACCCCTAGAGGGGGGTTCTGGGTGGCTGAGGGAGAGATTTGATGCGTCACTACCTTTTGATCTCACACCAGGTCAAGAGGAGGTTAGTGCGCAAATTGCCCAAGATTTAGCACGTGAGCACCCCATGAATCGTTTGTTGCAAGGTGACGTGGGATCGGGGAAAACCGTGGTAGCGCTGCGCGCCATGCTGCAAGCCGTGGACTCCGGGGCGCAGGCAGTATTGCTAGCCCCCACCGAAGTTTTAGCAACCCAGCATTATGCGTCAGTGCAAACAGCCATGGGGCCGTTGGCCCAGGGCGGGCTTTTAGGTGGAGATCCTGAGGGCACTCGGGTGGTGCTGCTCACCGGTTCCATGACACAAGCTGCTCGCAAAAAAGTTCTGTTAGATATAGCCAGTGGTGAAGCCGGGATTGTGATTGGTACTCACGCGGTGCTTTCTGAGGCAGTTCACTTCTTCAAACTGGGCCTGGTCGTAGTGGATGAACAACACCGCTTTGGCGTTGAACAGCGCGACCGCCTGCGGGATGCAGGACAAATGGCCGTGCACCTGCTGGTGATGACCGCTACGCCAATCCCGCGTACCGTTGCCATGACCGTATTTGGTGATTTGGATGTCTCTGTGCTGGAGGGGTTCCCGGGTGGGCGGCAACCAATTACCACGCACGTCGTGGGGCTATGGGAACACCCGCACTGGGAACAGCGGATTCTGGAACGAGCGTGCGAAGAAATCGCATCGGGTCGACAAGTGTATTTTGTGGCCCCGAAAATCGGTGACGACAACGCTGCCCAGCCCCAAACTTCAGAAGAAGACGTGGTCTCAACCCAGTCGTTGCGCCAGATGATCGCTGATTCTTCTGCCCTGGCTGATGTATCGAGCGCGGTGCTCCACGGCCGGCTGGATTCGACGGAAAAGACAACCACCATGGAGGCATTCGCGGCAGGGGACGTTGAGCTGTTGGTTTGCACCACCGTGGTGGAAGTGGGGGTGGATGTGCCAAACGCCACGTTCATGGTGATTTTTGATGCTGACCGATTCGGCATCTCGCAACTGCACCAGTTGCGTGGGCGCGTTGGCCGAGGGGAACACCCCAGCACATGTTTGCTGGTCACACGATGTGAACCTGATCATCCTTCCCGGCAAAGGATTGATGCCGTGGCCGCCACCACAGATGGTTTTGAACTAGCTCAAGCCGATCTGGCACTGCGGCGTGAAGGGGACATTCTGGGGGATGCGCAGTCGGGTGGGCGGAGTACGTTGCGGCTGCTACGAGCTTTAGATGACGCACGTGTGATTGAAACCGCGCGAGAAGAAGCCACGGCAATCCTGGATACCGACCCCACACTCACACGTCACGCTCCTTTGGCAATGGCAATTGATGCTTATCTGGATGAAGACACGGAAAAGTACCTGGAGCGTGGATAGTGAGTCGGATTATCGCTGGAGCTGCTGGGGGACTACGTCTGGCGTCAGTGCCAGGAGACGCTACCCGGCCCACCACTGATCGGGTCAAAGAATCCATATTTTCTAAGTTGGATGCCTGGGGCATGTTGCGCGACGCGCGAGTGCTGGACCTGTATGCAGGTTCCGGTGCGCTGGGGTGTGAGGCAGCCAGCCGTGGGGCAGCCCGTGTGGAGCTAGTCGATAACGCGCCCAAGGCCTGTGCAGCAGCTACCGCTAATGCACAGCTCGTCAACCGGGTTTTGGGGACGGGCACAGTGACGGTTCGTCGTAAGAACGTCACCACCTATATGACCCGCCATACGGGGCCATGGGATGTGGTGCTGGCTGACCCCCCATACCCATTATCAGAGCTAGAGGTCATGGAATTCTTGGCTTGCCTTCCGGGGCAGTTGGGGAAAGGCGCGGTGATCGTGTTGGAACGCTCCGCACGTTCGCCAGAACCCGTGTGGCCCACCGGAATACGGTTGCTGGAATCCTCCAGACACGGTGAAACCATGGTCTGGTACGCCGAAGAAGATCTCTCCTGAATTTAAGAAACGCCCGGGCATGGGGGCGCTGTCATGGATTTTCATCTAGGGCTCATATCGGGGTTGCAGGGTGTGGCCGGTTATGCAGCTGTCTGATAGCTGCCACGGTTTTAAGCACGTATAAGGCGTGCAAGGAGGATCCCTGCGGTGAAAATGACGGTTTTGGGCACCGGATATTTGGGCACAACCCATGCGGCGTCCATGGCGGAAATGGGTTTTGAGGTCATGGGACTGGATGTTGATCCGGCCAAAGTGGAGGCTTTGTCTGCTGGGGTTTTGCCGTTTCATGAGCCCGGCCTAGGTGAGTTATTGAAAAAACACGTGGAGTCGGGCCGGTTGCGTTTCACAACTGATTACGCGGAAGCGGGAGCATTTGGGGACGTTCATTTTGTGGGTGTGGGTACTCCACAACGAGCAGGATCCTATGCGGCGGATATGCAGTACGTGGATTCTGCGGTGGCCTCGATTGCTCGTCACTCACACCACGATGCCGTGATTGTTGGCAAGTCCACGGTCCCCGTGGGATCAGCGCGGCGTCTGCGGTCCTTGGCCAAGGAAAACGCGCCGAAGGGCGTGGACGTGGATTTGGTGTGGAACCCTGAGTTCCTGCGTGAGGGGCATGGGGTGGAAGACACCTTGCACCCAGACCGCATGGTGTTGGGCTTGCCGGATGATACTGATCACGCGGATAACGCTGCGCGACTGGAGGGAATCATGCGTGAGGTGTATGGCCAACAGTTAGCCGCGAACACTCCGTTAATTGTCGCCGATTACGAAACGGCGGAATTGGTCAAAGTGGCCGCAAACTCTTTTTTGGCCACCAAAATTAGCTTCATCAATGCGTTATCGGAACTCACGGAGGCTGTGGGCGGGGATATCCGGACTCTTGCCGATGCCATGGGCATGGATGAACGCATTGGGCGGAAATTCCTCAGCGCCGGTGTTGGTTTTGGCGGTGGGTGTTTACCCAAAGACATTAGGGCATTGCGTGCCAGGGCTTCTGAGCTCGGTGTGGATCAGGCAGTTCGATTCTTGGCCGAAATTGACGACATTAACACCCGCCGTCGTGACCACACCGTGGATGTGATCACCCAGATGCTTGGCGGTACGGTGATGGGGCGTCAAATTGCGGTACTCGGGGCAGCTTTTAAGCCGGAGTCTGATGATGTTCGTGACTCTCCCGCTTTGGATATTGCTGCCCGTTTGCATTCGATTGGCGCTGATGTGCACGTTTACGACCCCAAGGCGAATCACAACGCCGCCAAGCGGTACCCCCGGGTGGACTATGTAGATTCCTTGGCGCAGGCTGTTGCTCGCGCAGAGGTGGTTGTTCTGCTCACGGAATGGGATGAATTCCGCACCATGACCCCGGATCAGCTGGGTCCTTTAGTCAAGTCACGGCAGATTTTGGATGGCCGGAACGTGCTGGACCCCGCAATGTGGAGGGATGCCGGGTGGACTTACCGTGCCTTGGGGCGTCAGACCACGAACTGATATGACGTGTTGCGCGTTACGGTTGGTCCATGACCCACACATTTGTTCGTCGCGTGATCTGCCCGGGGTCTTTTGACCCCATCCACCGCGGGCACGTGGACATAGTGCGCCGTGCGGCTGTGTTGTTCCCGGAGGTAGTGGTGGCCGTCAGCAATAACCCACACAAGACCTACCTTTTTGACCGTGAGCAACGATTGCATTTGGTGAGAGAGTCGTTGGCAGGCATAGACGGCGTGGTTGTTGAACCCCTGGACGACGGGTTGGTGGCGCATTATGCCAGGCGACGCGATGCTGTGGCGTTGGTCAAAGGCTTGAGGTCAGGTCAGGATTATGAGTATGAACTTCCCATGGCCTCCATGAATACGACCTTGGCCGACGTCGAAACCGTGTTCTTGCCAGCGGCCCCACAAGTGCTGCATATATCTTCTAGTTTGGTGAAAGAAATTCACGGGCTGGGTGGGGATGTTTCCGGTTTTGTGCCGGAGCCGGTTTATGCGGCGTTGCAGCAACAGGTTTCCCACTGACAGGCAATATAAAGGTTCGCCACGCCGTGGAAACCCGGTTGAGCATCACCAAACCCACCGAGTAGCATAGGCAACCGGCATTGGATCTAGCAGGAGCTAATCATCGTACGCAGGACACCAACACCCCTGACCATTAACGTCAGGGATTTGGAGCACCGTCCGGGGTCGATGCGCACCTGGGAAGAAACAGTGCCCGCGCCACATGATTTTGGCAATGCACTGATTGGGGCCCCCGAAGGCTCCGCAATGGTGTGTGACCTAAAACTTGAATCCGTCCATGATGGAATCCTGGTTTCTGGTGATGTCACCATTACTCTTGAAGGTCAGTGCAGTCGCTGCCTTGACCCGGTCACCGATCAGTTGGTGGTCGATGTGCAGGAACTCTTCCTGTTTGACGCTTCTTCTGAGGTTCAGGAAGAAGATGGCGAGGCCGACGAGCTGTACGAAGTCCAGGACGAGACCATTGACCTGGAACCCATGCTTCGGGACGCGGCGATTACCAAGCTGCCGTTCCAACCGGTGTGCCGGGAGGACTGCGAAGGTCTGTGCGCCCAGTGCGGCGTGCGCCTGGAGGAGGACCCCGGTCATCGACACGAAGTGATTGATCCGCGGTGGAGCGCCCTGGAGGGGCTGTTTGACGCGGACAACACCACAACGAGAGAAGAGAGATAGCAGTGGCTGTTCCCAAGAGGAAGCTCTCGCGTGCTAACACGCGTATGCGCCGTTCACAGTGGAAGGCTAAGGCCCCCAAGCTGATTCGTTCCGTCGAAAACGGCAAGACCGTTTATAGCTTGCCCCACCAGGCTAAGCTGGTGACCGATTCCGTGGGCACCGCCTTGTACTACGAGTACAAGGGACGCAAGGTAGCCGACGCCTGATAACGGTGGACCGATTTCAGGTTCTTGAGAAGCGTCTCGGTGTCGCCATTGATACCGAGACGCTTCTTATCGCCCTGACGCATCGTTCGTATGCTTATGAGCACCCGGGGGAGTCCCATAACGAGCGTCTGGAGTTTTTGGGGGACTCTGTATTAGGTCTGGCCGTGACGGATGAAATCTATCGCCGGTATCCCGAACGCACTGAGGGAGATTTGGCGAAGATCCGCGCTTCTGTGGTGTCCACACGCACCCTGGCGCAGTTGGCCCGTGCTTTGGACTTGGGGCCGTTTATCCGGCTCGGTAAAGGTGAAATCCGAACGGGCGGCTCCAATAAGGCTTCTATCCTGGCGGACACCATGGAAGCACTGATTGGTGCGGTGTACCTAACTCATGGGATTGAGCGCGCTCGAACTTTTGTGCTCGGTATGATTATTCCGCTCCTTGAAGATGACTTTGTGATTCATGAAGGCCGTGACTGGAAGACCGAAATCCAAGAATTGGCGGCCATGCTTCAGCTGGGGGCCGTGAGCTATACCGTAGTTGGCACGGGGCCGGATCACAGCCGGTGTTTTACGGCCACATGCGTGATTGGCGATAACAATTCAGCGGGTGTGGGGGAGGGGACCTCCAAAAAAGAAGCTGAACGGCGTGCGGCAGCTTCTGCGTATGAGAATTTGACGGGTACTACCGTCACTGATGGTCATGGGCGTCCCATTCTTGTGACGGGCGAGCAGAAGAAAAAGCGCTAGGCGTGCCGGAACTGCCCGAAGCTGAAGTTGTGCGCCGTGGCTTGGCCCGTTGGGTGGCTGGGCGCCGGATTGAGGCTGTTGAGGTTCTTGATCAGCGTTCGGTGAGGCGTCATGTGGATGGTCCTGATGCTCTGAGCGCTGATCTTCAAGGAGTCCGTGTGGTGGATGTGGTGCGCCGGGGGAAATTCTTGTGGATGCCGCTGCAACCCCCGGAGGTTCCTTGCCATCACCAGGATGCCCCCAGGGCAGAGATCACGCCGCGTGATGCGCTGATGGTGCATTTGGGTATGTCAGGGCAGATGTTAGTGAAAACCCCGGGTATGGACGACGAACGCCACCTACGGATTCGCATGAAGTTGTCACCGGCGTCTGACCCCGATGATCCACGTGCATGGCTGCCTACAGAGCTGCGGTTTGTGGATCAGAGGATTTTTGGTGGCATGTTCATTGACCGGCTGGTCCCTACTGAGGATCACTTGCCTGCCGGATGGTCCTTGTACGGAGACCGGCTGATCCCGGAGCATGCCGCGCACATTGCGCGGGACCCACTAGACCCTGCTTTTAACGTGGATGCCGTGTATGAGCGGTTACGGCGTAAACGCACCGGGGTGAAAAGAGCGCTGTTGGATCAGGGGCTGGTGTCTGGTATCGGCAATATTTACGCCGATGAAGCCTTGTGGGAAGCCCAGCTGCACTATGCACAACCCACAGAAACCCTCACACGGGCGCAGTTCCAGCAGGTGATGGAAGCCGTACAGGCTGTGATGACCCGCGCTTTGGAGGCGGGTGGGACCAGCTTTGATTCGTTGTACGTTAACGTCAACGGGGAGTCGGGCTACTTCTCACGTTTTCTACATTCATACGGAAAGGCCGGTCAACCGTGCGGCCGCTGCGGCACCCTGATCGTTCGCGAGCCCTTCATGGGTCGCTCGAGCTACTTCTGCCCGCGGTGCCAGCGGAAGCCGAGGGCGAAACCGCCGCGCTAGACGCAGGCTGCCCGCGTCGGGCTTTGGGGTCGTCGCCAGGGCCTGGGAGAATTGAGCCCATGCATCGATCCACCATCGCGACCGTCCATCACCTCTACGTCCGCAGCGGCGACCTGCTGCCCGCCTGCGGCGTGCTCCCGGGCCCCGAGGGCCCCGACTGGCACACCGGTGACGACCGTGAGGCTCTGCTGGCCTTCGCCGCCGGCGGCGAAGGCTGCTGCAGCCTGTGCCTCGAGCTCGCCCGATCGACCGCCTGAGCGACACTCCGCAGGTGGTACACGTGGTACATGTTCTGCCATACTGGTAGAGAAGACAGGTATACGAGTGGAAAAGCCGGCTCAGCGCAGCTGAGCAGATCGTCCGTCCAGGCGGGCGCTAGGGGTCCAGCTTCGGCTCCCGGGCGTGGCCTGGGAACCGGGGCTCGGGGATGCGGTGCTGAACTGCGGAGCCGAGACGCTGGACCCTCCGAAGACTCACTGCCTGGACAGGCAGACCGACCACGATCGATGCGAAAGGGCAAGATCATGAACACCACCAGGACCGCACACGTGACGCGGACCAAGCTGGCCGCGATCACCGCGGCCCTGGCAGGGATCGCTCTCGCGCTGACCGGCTGCGGCGGCTCTGCCAGCGCCAGCGCCGACGACACCTACTACACGCAGGACATCAACAACTCCGGCGACCTCGGCCAGCTGGTGGTCGAGGGTGGGAAGCTCACGCACCACGAGTACACCTGCGAGGGCGTCTACGAGGAGCCCGACGTCACCAGCACCGGCGAGTTCACCGAGGACGGTGCCCAGATCGTCTGGACCGTCGCGGGCAGCGACCGCCGCAACGAGCGGACCGGCACCGAGTCCGTCACCACGAGCGACACGTCGATCAAGATCGGCGACAACGTCTACGTGCGCGACGACTCCGACGCCGGCAAGACCCTGCTGGACGCGTTCGAGGCCGACTGCTCGGAATGATCCGTCCTCCCGCCGCTCGGCAGCAGAAGCCATCGATGAGCCTCGTGGACACCTCGTCCACGAGGCTCTCGTGCTGCCTGCCGTCCGGCCTCGGCCTCTCCGACGACGCCCGTGCTGGACAGGGCGCAGGGGAACCGGCATGACCCGCATCGCAGAGATCAGGTACTACCAGGGGCGCGTGGCCTACCCCAGCGCCGAGCAGCTGCGTGCCGCTCGGGCCACGTGGGACTTCGACGACGTCCGACGCCCGACCGAGGACGTCGACTGCACGCACATCCAGCTGATCGAGGTCTCAGGGCGCGACGTCCGGGAGACCCGGCGGCTGGAGGAGGAGACCCTGGCCCGGTTCTTCGACTACATCGGGGCCCGGCCCGGGTTCCGCGTGCTGACCCACGAGACGCGGTCGACCTCCGGCCGCGCGACCGCCGTAGCCCACGAGATCGTGTACGTCATCGAGTCCAGGCCGACCAAGGGGTACGTGAAGCTCAAGCTGAGGTCCGAGCAGACCGGCGGCAGCGCGGCAGGCGCGGCCTCGGACGTCTTCGGCGGCGAGGGCTTCGAACAGCTGGCCAGGATGTTCGAGCAGCGCCCCCGGAGGGACTGACCCGGAGCTCGGACGGCTCGGACGTCGAGATCGAAGAAGAGGACCCCGTGGACGCGATGTCCACGGGGTCCTCTTCTTGCTCCGGCCGCTCTACGACTCCGACTTCAGGCGCAGCGCCCGGTACTCCTCGACGGTCTCCGGCGGCTGACCGTGCTTCGGCGCGTTCGCCTCGATGAAGTCGATCTCCTCCCAGTCAGCCCTGTGCCGGATCCGCGACCGGACGAGCACGGCCAGGGCCGTGGCCGACGTCGCGACGCCGGCCAGAGACCAGAGCGCTCCGACGATCGCGATGGCCAGCACGACGCCCTGGTCCGACGCGCTGTCCTGCGCCGCCAGGGCCGCCAGGGCAGCCATGCTCACGAAGACGGTGCAGCCCACCAGGAAGCCGGCCGTCCAGCCCTCCGTCGAGATCCTCCGGATCGAGAGGGCCTGAGGGCTGTCGCGGTCACGCACCAGCCGCCCCGCTTCCCGGGCGAAGATCACGGCAGCGATCGCCGTGAGGCAGTTCAGCACCAGCTCGCGCAGGCTCTCGAGCCACCAGCGCCGTGAGCGCCACCAGCCCCGCGGGAACTCGTTGCGAGCCGTGGATCGCAGATTCATCTCATCCGTCCTCTCGTCTCCGACGTAGAGCGGCGCGCCCCGCAGAAGCGATCATCGCGATCGCCGACGCGGGGCGCGCCGTGCTCATGGCCGCCGGCTCAGCTCTTCGGCTTGTCCTTCGGCTTCCTCTGCGACACGGGTCCGTCCGTGCGCTTCGGGGCCGGGTCGGCAGCCCGCCGCGGCTTGGCCGGAGTCTGCTGCTGCTGGCCCGACTCGGTGGTCGAGGTCGGAGCCTTGGACTGCCGCGTCGGGGCCTTCCGTTCCGATGCGGACGACCCCTTGGCCGGAGCCGAGGCCGGAGCGGACGAGCCGGTCGTCGGCTGCGGAACCGAAGGACGCTTGGTCGAGCCCGACGCGACCGAGCGGTCGACCTGCTCCCGCCGCTGACCCTGCTGCGGACGCTGGCCCGCGGTCCTGGGCTGCGGCTGCGTGGCCGGGCCCGAGGTGGGACGACGGCCCTGCTGGCCTGCCGCCGAAGCCTGGGTCGGGCCCTGGACCTTCGCCTGTGGCTGCTGACCAGGGTTCGGAGCAGGCTGCGCCTGCTGAGCCGGACGAGTCGCCGCCCGACGGCCGCCCTGGGCCGGAGCCTGGGCAGTTCCGGGGACCTGCGCCTGTCGACGCTGCGCGCCCGCCTGCGGCCTGCCCTGGGCACCGGCCGCCGGGACCGTGCCCGTCGGACGAGGCGACTGCGCCGCCTGACCCGGGACGATCTGGCCCGGGATGGCCTGCGCCGGGGCGGTCTGGCCCTGGACAGGACGCGCCGTCCGGGAGCCATTCGACGGCTGCACGCCGGGAGCGGAGGCCCCACTCTGCTGGGTCGGAGCCGCAGGAGCGCCGGAAACAGCCGGCGTGCCCGCGCGACCGGGATTCAGCTCGGCAGCGCCGCCGGTGCGACGGGTGCCAGCGCTGAACTTCGGGTTCTGCCCGTTGCCCTGCGGGGCCTTGCCACCGGAGGCCTGCGTCGGACGCGAGCCCGCACCGGCCTGGCCAGCGGGCTGCTGACCCTGGGCGGCACGAGTGGCCTTCGTGCCCGGGACGACAGGCGCGCCCGGAACCGGAGCGCCTCCCTGCGCGGACGGAGTGCCCGGCGTACCCTGAGCGCCCGCCGAGGCGGGGACGCCTGCACGGCCCGGATTCAGCTGCGCCGGACCGCTGGTGCCCGCGGCGAAGCGTGCCCCGTTCTGCGGCTGGCCGTCCTGGCCCGAGGAGGCCGGAGCGCCCTGCTGGCCGATGCCGAACTGCGTCGAGCTGGACTGGCCGGCGATCGCCTTGCGGCCGCCGCTGGTGCGCTCGGTACTCTCCGAGCCCGACTGGCCGACGCCGTTCTGGCCGCCGGACTGCCCCAGCTGCTTCGTGCCCGGAGCGCCCTGCGCCCCGCCGACGCCGAAGCTGGTCTGGCCGCCGGTGACATCTCCGCCGCGCGGGGACGAGCCCCGGCCGCCGCGGACGTCCGTGCCCGGCTGGCCGCCGCCCTGAGCGGGCTGCCCGTTCCGGCCTCCGCCCGCACCCTGCTGGTCGCCGGTGCTGTAGCCGAGGTTCGACAGGCCGCCCTTGCTGTTCAGAATCTGCGCGGTCTCCTTGTCGGAGCGCGAGCTGCCCGGCTTGCCGCTGGTGAGCTGCAGCGGGCCGCCCTTGTCGCCGTCGGAGCCGCCGTTCGAGCCCGCAGGGCCCTCCGCGCCGCTTCCCGTGGGCAGGGCACGGACGTCGGAGAAGCCGCCGCCGCCCGGGGGAGGAGGAGGGCCGTCGTTCCCGCCGCCGCTCGGCGCGTCGTCGGGGCCCTTGCCCCCGTCGAGGGCGAGAGCGCCCTTGCCCGCGGACAGCGCCTTCGCGTCGCCGTTGAGCCCGCCGGCGTTCGTCGACGCGTTCTTGCTGCCGCCCGGGTTGCCGCCGGACTTCGGCGACTTCGAGCCGCCGCCGAGCTTGCTGCCGACGCCCGAGGCGAGCTTGTTACCCATGGCCATGCCCGCGCCGGCCCCGGCTCCCGCGGCCAGCGCCGGGAGCATGCCGCTCTTGTCCGGCTTCGGCGCGGTGTTGGTGTCGAGGAACTTGTCCACGAGCTTGGTGAACACCTCGTCCATCGCCTGGAGCACGACCTTGCGCACCCGCAGGAGGGCGAAGGTGATGCCCATGACCAGCAGCGAGGAGATCAGGGTCAGGATGACCACGATGATCCCGCCGAGCAGCGAGGAGCCCCACAGCCCGTCCTGGGACATAAAGCTGGACACCGGTCCGGCGATGATGTCCGGGATGGAGATCAGCAGCTCGGAGACGAACTGGTAGATGAACAGCGTGACGATGACCTCGAGGATCAGCGCGACCGAGTAGACGATCACCTTGCTGATCGCCGCGACCGCTCCCAGCGTCGCGAACGGGATCGCCGCCACGAGGCTGAAGGTGCGCTTGACCGCTCCGACCAGCATGCCGATGGCGTACCAGAAGCCGAGCAGGACGATGCTGCCCAGGACGGTCCCGGCGTTGTGCCAGTACATGAACTTCGCCGGCCCGGTGCCGACCTGGCTGACGGCCATGTGGTCCTCGCGGGTCAGGCCGCTGGTCACGTTGTTCGAGCTGTACATCGTCATCGACTCGGGGCCGAATCCGGTGTTCAGGTAGTTGTAGGCCGACAGCGCCGACATGTTGCACGAGACCGGGGCGTCGTCCGCCCAGACTCTGAAGCCGCAGCCGTGCTTGGTGCCCTGCGTCGTGAACGTCGTCGAGTTCCCGCCCGGGTTCGACGACGTCAGGCCCTCGCCGCTGATCGCCAGCACCGGGTGGTTGGTCGGGACGTAGTCGGTCTCCTCGCCGAACTTGTCCGAGTCGCCGTAGCCCTTCTCGTCGACGAACCACTCCTTCTTCACGTCGTTGCCCACGCCGAGGTTCGTGATCGAGCTCTTGATGCCCGACTCGAAGTCCGACGCGGCGGTCTTGTTGCCCGAGATGTAGTTGTTCAGGATGCCGAAGGTCGCGGCCACCGCGCTGAAGTCCTCGGAAGCGCTGCCCTCCATCCCGACCATGCTGTTCTTCCAGGCCTCCTCGGCGTCCGTCGCCCGGTTGCCCACGTTGAGGTCAGCGAAGGTCGAGCCGTGCGACTGCTTGTTGATCGCCAGCGCCGTAGTCCGCACCGACATCATCGAGTCGTTGCTGGCCTGGCCGTTGTCCCAGGCGATCAGCGCCCCGTCGGGGATGCCGAGCCGGTCGTTCATCATCCACGCCTCGAAGTCGACGTAGGTCGAGAGCACGACGCGGGTCGGGCCGGCGTGCTGGCCCACCAGGGAGTCGTCGAACTTGTCGAGGACGCCGGTGTACATCGAGCCCAGCAGAGGCAGGCCCACGCCGATGAAGACGACGCGGACGATCAGCTTCTTGATCGCCGAGCCGCGGTCCATCTTCTTGAACAGGACCAGGCCGATGAGCAGGAAGCCGATGAACAGCGGGACCAGCGCCTCCCAGGCGATGGACTGCAGCAGCCCGTACCAGCTCGAGATCCAGTGCTGCAGGCCCGCCAGGGCCCCGCCGCCGGTGTGGCACGTCTCGGCCATCGTCGTCGGATCCGTGGAGCAGACCATGCCGTCGGCGAGCTCCTGCTGGTGGGAGCTGTTGGTGTTGCCGCTGGCGTCCGCCACTCCGGCGACCGCCTGGTAGAACCACATGAACGGGTTCAGCATCTTGAGCAGCTGGATGATCAGGTAGAACAGCGCGCCCACGGCCAGGGCCAGGGCGTAGAGCAGCCACATGATCCCGCCGCCGATGAGCGAGATGATCTGCCCTCCGATGCCCGAGGACATGGTGTCCAGGCCGAGGTCCGCGTTCGCCGCGCCGAAGTGGGCGTAGTCGATCATGCCCGAGTAGACGTCGGTCTCGTCGCTGCCTCCGGTCCCCTTGAGGGTGTCGTAGCTGATGGTCTGCGTGGAGCCCGTCGCCTCGGCGAAGAGCCAGCCGACGACGTTGAACAGGCTGAACTCCGGGTCGGCGTAGCCGAGCATGCCGCCGCCCGTGCCCGGGTTGGCGGTGATCGCGCGCCAGTCGCCGTTCATCCTGTCATCAGGGCTCTCCCCGCCCTCGGGGGAGTTCTCCTCGCTGAAGTACGTCGAGGCGTTCGACGCCAGCTGGTACAGCGAGTAGTTGTCGCGCTCGTCCTCCTCGGCGTGCGCCGCCGGCGCGAAGGCCGACATGAGCAGCGGCAGGACGAGCGCCGCGAGCAGCGCCAGGGCCAGGACGCGCGCCAGCCCGCCCCGGGCGTCCGCTGCGCCCCGGGCCCGCGCCGCGAGCGTGGTGATCCCGTTCATCATTCCCTCTCTGTCCGTCGTGTCCGTGGTCGTCCTCATGGCTTGCGCAGCTTCCGTGGAGCCTCGCCGGCCTTCTTCAGGACCTTCTTCTTCGCCGCCGGCCGGGCGGCGGGCGTGGGACCCTCGTCCTCCTCGGACTCGACGCTCTGGCGGGAGCTGGTGAGCTTCGCGCCGGGAGCCGGCTTCTCCTTCATCAGCTGGTCCATCCGTGCGGCCTCCTCCGACTTCGCCGCTTCGAGCCGGACCCGCCTGCGCTGGGCCTCGCGGTAGGGGTTGATCCCCAGCGCGAGGTCGAGGTGGAAGACCACGTTCGACACGTCGCGGCGCAGGTACATGAGGTTCTCGCCCTTGGTCGTGATGAGCTGGGCGAGGTCCGGCGGGATCTGCTGGTGCAGCTGCTTCTGGTACTCGGCCACGGTGCGGTCGCGCATCGGGCCGAAGAGCGTGTAGTCCGCGGCGTCGAACTTGTTGAAGTCCGAGTCCCCGAGCATCTTGTCGACGTCGTTGTAGCTGTAGACCACGCGGCCGCCGCGCTCGTGCATGTGGTCGAACTGGTCGCGCAGGTACTTCTTCACGCCGTCGTCGATCTGCTCGGTGCCGTGGATGACCACGGTGTCGCCGAGGCCGAGCTTGCCGACCGCGAAGCCCACGATGTTGACCAGCTGGGCCATGGCCACGCCCTTGCCGCGGCGCATCAGCCGCGAGAAGTCGTAGACCACGCGCTTGGCGTCGCGGACCCCGTCCACCGCCGAGGCGGTGTGGTTGTTGAAGAGGTCGCCGTTGGTCGAGAGCATGTTCGACGCGATGCCCTTGAGCACGTTGTACGCCCGCAGCTGGTCCGGGTCGGTCTTCGAGCTGTTCACCAGCGTCTTGTGCGCGGTGTCGAGGTACGACACGAACATCTGCAGCCGCGGCACCTGCTGGTGCGGGATGTTCACCACGCGCAGGCGGTGCCGCTGCTCCTTGGCGTTGTGCCGCCACATGCCCTGCTCGACGTAGAAGTCCGTCGCGGTGTCCTCCAGCGCGCTGCGGATGATCGAGGCCACCGAGCCGTCGGTCGACTCGTAGAGCTGCTCGAACATCAGCTTGAGCTTCTCCATCTGCGAGGCGAAGACCGTGAGCTCGTCATCCTCCTCGCCGAACATCTCGAAGGGGTTGACGTCGCCGCGGTTCAGGTCCACGCGCGAGGTCAGCCGGTCGAACGTCGGGCCCAGCCTGTCCAGGCTCGCCCCGTCGAGGACCAGGTGGACCACGGAGCCGTTGGCGAGCATGCAGGCCTGCGAGAGCTTCGAGCACCACATGTTGGACACGCGCTGGCGGTCCAGGTACTCGCTGAGCGTCGCGTCGGCGACCACCACATGGTGCTCGTACCGGTTCACGTCCATGAGCACGGCGGAGTTGTTGACGTCGCCGACCATGTAGCCGACGTACTCCCCACCCTTGTCGTTCAGGCCGTTGGTCACCAGCGAGTACGAGCCCGCGAGCTCGGTCGAGGTGTAGTGGAAGCCCTTGCCGCGCTTCTTCTCGTTGTTCTTGAACAAGCCCGAGAGCTCCTGGCGCTGCTCGCCGGCGTAGGCGGCGGCCTTCAGGGTGCCGAAGCGGTCGATGTACAGGCGCGTGACGCGGTCGATCGAGTCCTCCAGCGCCGCCAGGTCCGGGGCCTTGAGGAACAGCCGGTTGTGCACCGACAGGTAGCTCGCGCCGTCCTGGATCTCGCCGATCGTGACCTCGAGGTCCGAGGAGATCTTCGCGGCCTTGCGCTTGGAGGAGGTCGTGCCCGTCTCCTCCTGCTCGTTCGCGTCGAGGCGGTCGAGCTTCTCGGACTGCTTGGTGAACGAGTCGATCCACTTCTCGTCCATGCGGCGAACCTGCTCCAGGACCACCGCGGTGACGCGGTCGTCGAGGCCGTCCGGGATCCGGTCGATGCCCCAGAACGCCGCGAAGTTGTCATGGGCCGCGTCGTCGTGGAAGAACGCGAGCACGCACGCCACCGAGTCGTCGACCTCGAAGTAGTCGGAGCGGAAGAGGTACTTCTCCCGCGGCTTGAGCGCCAGCAGGTGCGGGTACGAGTCGAACCGCCCTTCCAGCTTCTTCATTTCTTGGCGGCGCTGCCACCAGTTCAGCTTCGGCTCGGGGGCCTGCTCCGCCTCGGCGGCGGGAGCGCCCGCGACGGCCGCCTCCAGCTCCTCGGCCGTCGGCGTCTCCGCCCTGTCTCCGCCATTGGACTTCTTCCCCGGGATGCCCAGCTGCTCCCGGGCCTTCGTCATCAGCGCCATGTCGCCCTTCGTCCTTTCTTCGTTCGTGTCGTCTCGAGATGAGGGCGCGTCAGGCCGCGATCTTCTGCTCGTGGGAGTCGTCGGAGGGGCCCGGCAGCGCTCCTGCGTCGAGCGCCTCGCGCGGGGCCAGCCGCTCCTGCTCGATCCCCTGGTAGAAGACCCGGAGCATCGGCTCGGTCTCCTCGCGGTCGAGGACCGTCGCCTCCTTAATCATCAGGGAGGACCCCTCCACCTCGGCCTGCAGCACGAGGTGGGCCTTCCGCAGGGCGTCCTCGCTCTTGCCCTTGAGCAGCAGGTACTGGTGGATCGAGGTGAACTTGCCGCCGACGTGCTGCGTGAGGATGTCGTACTGCTCGTTCTGCAGCTCGATCAGGTCGGGGTCCCGGACCTCGAGCGCCTGGTTGCGGTGCTCGAGGTTCGCCACCTGGTGGTAGATCCGCTGCGGCTCCTTCGTGGTGATGAAGGACCACTCGCAGGTGGTGTCGATCTTGCGCCAGAACGAGTCGACGCGGTCCAGGATCGAGATCCGGTCCTCGTCGAACAGCAGGTACGACGCCGACCCCACGACCAAGTAGACCTGACCCTCGCCGCCGTCGGAGTAGTGGATCCGGCCGTCCTCCTCGATGCCGTCGATCCCGACGATCGAGTAGAAGTCGCTCGGGTCCGAGCTGCGGCGGGTGTACACGTGCCGCGCCTTGGCCGGCGCGTACGCCAGCAGGGCGGGCACCGTCATCGCCCTCAGCTCCTTCGTCCTGGTCATGCCGCCGAAGTAGAAGATGGCCAGCAGGCCCCAGATCACGAAGAGCGTGATGAACACCGGCCCCGAGCTCCCCACGAAGGTCTGCGTCGTGACCCACAGCAGCGCGAGCATGCCGCCGCCGATGAAGAACAGCTGCTTGATGGGAGAGGGCTTCGCCGCCCAGCCGCCCTTGCTCAGGGTGATCTCGTGGTCGAGGAACGACCTGTTGAGGCTCGTCGGCACCTTGTACGACATCTTCGCCATGAAACTCTCCCTCTTACCCCACTGGTCTGTCCGCGCCTGTCCGAATGCCCTCATAGACGAGGGATACATGACTACTCTACCTCAGACAGGCCTGTCGAATCGAGCGTGACAGGCATACGAATGGCACCGCCCGATGAGTCGGACTCGCGGTCCGACGCCATCGGGCGGTGCCGTGCGCTGCTTGCCTGCCTGCTCAAGTAGTCTATCTGACTGCTTGTCGAATTGTCAGTCGAGACCAGTCGACTCGGAGGCGTGCTCGGACCTCAGCCGAACGAGGGCACGAGCTTCTTCTTGCCGCCCTCGTCCTTCCAGGTGAGGCTCGCGTCGAACTTCTTCCCCTTCTTCGAAGTGAAGCCCTTGCCCGAGATCGTCTTGCCCGCGGCCAGCGCGGCGAGCTGGTCATCGGTGAACGCGACGCCGCACCAGCTCTTCGGCGGCGTGTCCAGCGAGGACTCGAAGTCGGGGACGATCTTCTTGCCCTCGCCCTTCTTCTCCTCCTTGAAGAAGACCTTGCACTGGAAGCGGTTGCCCTTCTTCGAGACGAAGTCGCTGGACTCGACGCCCTCGCCGGCCATGAGCCGGTCGATCTCCTCCTGCGTGAAGGTGTACTGGCACCAGGACTCCGGTGGCAGGGTGTTGCCGTTCGCGTCGCGGCGGCCGAAGCCGAGCTTCTGGAACCCGACGTACTTCCGGCCCTTGAAGGTGCCCTCGGCGAGCTCGCCGAAGACCTCGTAAGCCTTGCCCGTGCTGCTCTTGGCCGAGAACTCGATCGTCTCGCCGGCCAGCAGCTTGGCGACCTCGTCGTCGGAGAACCGGTGGCCGCCCCACTCGCGGGCGAAGACGACGGCCTTGCCCGTCTTCGACCAGATGCCCTGGGCGCGCTCCTTCTGGACGACCGCCTCCTCCTTCAGCCCGAGCTCGGAGCGCATCGTCGCGGCGTTCTTCTGCATCGTGGCGATGTCCTCGCGGACCCAGTCGGCCACGACGGCCAGGCGCGCCTCGGCCGTCGCCCCGGCCCCGGCGGCGATCTCCTTCATGTCGGCGTAGACCTTCTCGGTCAGCGCCAGGTCGCCGATGTGGGTCCCGGGAAGCAGCCTCCAGCTCATGTCCCCGGCCTCGGCGAGGGTGAGCTTGCGCCCCTTTTCCACCAGCAGCGGGTACTTCGTCTTCGTCGAGGTGACCTCGGAGTAGGTGCTGGTGCGCGTGGCACCGGTGCCCACGTCGCGCTTCTCCAGCTGCTTCATCAGCCACTTCATGCTCGGGTGCTCGGGACGCTTGTTCGCGCCCTCGAAGACGAACGGCTCGGCGTTGGTGCCCAGGCCCTTCGCCGACTCGTTCTCGTCGCCCTCGACCGAGTCGTCGCCGGCGTCCGGGTCGAAGACCGCCTTCCAGCCCGGCGAGAGCGGGACGTTGGTGATGCCCACGAAGTCCGGGTACTTCTCGACGTGGCCCTTCTGCTGCTCGTAGACGTAGTCCTCGGCGATCATCGCCAGGTAGTTCTTGCCCAGGGTCTCGTAGATCAGGCGGCCGGCCTTGCCGAAGCGCTGCTCGACGTCGTCCAGCGAGGACGGCACCTTCGGGCCGGGACGGTTCGCGCCGTGCGCGCCCTGCGCCTTCACGTGCGTCTTGCGCGGCTCGCGGTGCGTCAGGTGCTTGGCGTCCACCCCCACGACGGCCGCGATCCTGTCCACGTGCGGCGCAAGCTCGTTGAACTGCTCGGGCGTGATCGTCTTGTCCTCGGTGCGGGGATAGCTGACGACCTGCGCCTCGTACATCTTCTGATAGGTCGACAGCACCAGCTGCGCCTTGACACCCTTGCCGACCAACAGCGAGGACAACGCCGCCAGGTCCAGCAGCCGCGGCGGGGCGGTCTGCGTCTTCGCCTTGCCGTCGAGCACCACGGGGGAGGGGCCGTACTGGTTCGGCACCTGCTCCTTCTGGTCGAACCGCGGCTCCTCCGGGTTCGTGTACATCACGTCGTTCTCGTCGCGGAACCGGTTCTGGAAGAACGGCTTCTTGACGTAGTCGTTGTACGCCTTCAGCTGGTCCCCGACGAGCTTGACCATCGCGCTCTTGAGCCTGCCCTGGCGCAGCACGGTGTTCTGCCCCGACTGGCGCGCCATGTTGGTGGCGATGCGCGTGAACTGCATCGAGAGCAGGTCGAACTGCGAGCGGTAGCGCGCCTTCTTGTACTCGTCGAAGTCGAGCAGCGACGGGATCGCCTTGCGGCTCGCGAACGCCTTCTGCAGCGAGGCCGCGGCCTCGTCGGTGAAGTACATCCGCGACCACGTGCCCGGCTTGAGCCCCAGCTCGAGGAAGGCGTTGACCGCGATCATGCCGCCCTCGCCGGTGGGGTCGACATCGGTCGCGATGACGATCTCGTCGCACTTGCCCAGCGTCCGCTTCACGTCCTGCGCGACCGAGCTGGCGTCCTTGATCACCTCCAGGCTCCAGTCGAGATCCTCCGGGTCCCACGGCAGGTTGCCCAGCTCCCAGGTCCGGTACTTCTCGGACAGCTCCGCGTCGCCGACCATCTTGTGCGGATCGACGAACTCGTACAGGTGCCCCCGGGCGTGGGCGATGACGTACTGCTCCCCGTTGTAGGTACCGATCGTGCCTCCGAGGGCTGCGGCGAAGTGCCGCGCCGCGCTCGGCTTCTCGGTGAGGATCCCGACAACCATCATTCGACTCCTTCTCGTCGGTGACTCGTAAACCAGTCACAAGTCTATCGTAGAAAGCCGGTCGAGTCATGAGTCGACAGAGTCGCGAATGGGTCGGGACTGACGCGATCCAGGTGCGGAAGAGGCTCGCGCCGGCACGGGTTTCGACTGTCTGCTCCCGGTGGTCGGCGGCAGAGGGGAAGGCCGTCCTGCGGTTCTCGCATCGGAAGAGCGCGGACGCGGCGTCAGGCGCTTGGGCCTCGTCGGATCCGACGAACTCCGCCGGTGAGGTTCCCCACCTGCGAAAGCACTGATATACGAGTCGAATCGAGAGGACAGCGACTCGATCCGGCACTCTGAACAGATCCGAGGTCTCCTATTACGAGCCCTTCTCGAGTAACGTTTAAAGGGCCGCCGTTAGCTTTCGCCAGACCTCAGGAGCACGTCCCATGGCCGTCGACCACGCCTTCCTCCGCACACCCCAAGACTTCAAGAGCATGCTCGTCGACATGCAGGAGGGCAGCTGGCCCCCGGACGAGGCCGACGTCATCCGCATAGCCCAGGCCTGCTCGATGCTGATCGAGTGCGTCGACGCGTGGGAGACCTCCACGCACGGCAAGAACGTCTTCGACGTCGACCGCGGGGAGATCACCACGGCCGAGCTGCGCCGGATCCTCGCCCAGGAGGTCGCCCTGAGCTACGAGGGGGACGTTGCCGTGCTGCTGGTCCCGCCGGGGGAGGAGCGCGTGCGCGTCGAGATCCGCGCCGACGTGGACGAGTTCCAGGGCCTGCTGCGCCGGCCGGAGATGGTGCTGGACTGGGAGCACGACGGTGAGGAGCACGAGCACTACATCTCGCTCAAGCCCAAGGGCCCGCACTGGTACATGCTCTCCCAGCTGCGCGACGACATGAAGGAAGGGCGGCTCAGCGTCCGCTCCTGAGATTCAAAGCCGTCGGCACGGGGGTGTACCATCGTATTCGTACACATGTTCGAATGCTAGGAAGCCCATGACACCGACGACCCTCGGGGAGCCCGTCCCTGCCGCCTTACTGGAGCCCCTCGTGCTGCGCCTCGCGCCCGAGGCCGTCCCATGCGGGTTCCCGAGCCCGAGCCAGAACTACTTCTCCGGGGAGTTGGACCTCGGTGAACGCCTGATACGCGACCGGGCCTCGACGTTCATCTGGCAGGCGTCCGGGCACTCGATGACCGGGGCCGGCATCCACGACGGCGACCTGCTGCTCGTCGACCGTGGGGTGACCCCTGTGCGCGGCCACGTCGTCGTCGCCGTCGTGGACGGCGAGTACACGGTCAAGCGGCTGGACTCCGTCGACGGCCGGGCCGTGCTGCGGGCCGACAGCCCCGATCATCCCGACGTCCTGCTCGACGAGCACTCGGAGCTCACGGTCTGGGGCGTCGTCATCTGGTCCATCCACTCCACGGCCGCGCCGATCCCCGGCGGACGCCCGTCCGGCTCCAGCGCCCGGCGTGGCTGAGCGCGTCCCCGCGTCGATCGCCCTGGTCGACTGCGTCTCGTTCTACGCCAGCGCAGAACGGGTGTTCGACCCCTCCCTCGTGGACCGGCCCGTCGTGGTCCTGAGCAACAACGACGGATGCGTCGTCGCTGCCGACCCGATCGCGAAGGCCCTCGACCCGGAAATCATGGGCAAGCCCTGGTTCAGGATCGAGGGCTGGTGCCGGGCCAACGGCGTGGAGGCCCGGTCCAGCAACTACGAGCTGTACGGATCGCTCAGCGCGAGGATCTCCTCGATCCTGGGGCGCTTCTCCCCATGGCAGGAGGTCTACTCGATCGACGAGAGCTTCCTGCAGCTGCGCGGGACGCCCGAGGAGCTGACCGTCGTCGGCCAGGAGATCCGTCGGACCGTCGCGCGCCTCGTCGGCGTCCCGGTGCGCGTGGCCATCGGCCCGACCAAGACGCTGGCCAAGGTCGCGGCGCTGGGCATCAAGAAGACTCCCGCCTTCGAGGGCGTGCTGGACATGGGGCGCTTCCCGTCCGGGCAGCTGGATCAGATCCTGGATTCGATCCCCGTGCAGGACCTCTGGGGCGTGGCCGGGCGCACCTCGAAGAAGCTCGCGGCGATGGGCATCCACTCGGCGCTGCAGCTGCGCGACGCCGACGCGAAGCACGTCAGGAAGCGTCTCTCGGTCGTCATGGAGCGGACCGTCCTGGAGCTCCGCGGCATCAGGTGCATCGAGCTCGAGCTGCAGCCCCCGCCGGCCAAAGAGCAGCTGATCTTCTCGCGCAGCTTCGCCGCGAAGCTCACCGACCCCGCCGAGATGACCCAGGTCGTCTCGCTCTACGCGCAGAAGGTCAGCGCCAGGCTGCGGGCCCAGGGCTCGGTGGCCGGGCACCTCTCGGCCTGGGCGTCGACGGGGTGGGCCGACAAGGGCACGGTCGCCCACTCGGCGCACGTCGCGGTGCCGCTGCCGACGCCGAGCGACGACCCGATCGCGCTGACCAAGGCTGCGAAGGCGCTGCTGCCCGAGCTGTTCCCCGTCCCCGGCATCCGCTACGCGAGGGCCGGCGTCGTGCTCACGGCCCTCCGGCCCGCCGACGGAATGCAGGCCCTACCGCCGTTCCAGCCCGAGTTCGAGGGCCGAGGCCTGGGCCAGGCGATCGACGCGATCAACCAGAAACTCGGCGGCCACGTCGTGGGCGTCGGCCTCGGCGGCCTGAGAGCGCCCCAGGGGTGGGAGATGAAGCGCGCCATGGTCTCGAAGCGCTGCACGACGCACTGGGACGAGTTGCCCGTGGCCGTGGCCTGATCCAAGCCGCGCACCGTCGAACGAATGGGAGAATTGCCGATATGGAAGTAATACTCGCCATCGGCCCGATCGTCGGCTCCGACGACATCGACGACCCATCGCTGCATCGCCACATTTCGGCCGAGGCCGACGGCTACGACGATGCGTTGGCCCTGGCGCGTGAATCGGTACCAGACGGCTTCCGCATCCTCAACATCCGCACTGCACGGTGAGGCCGTGGCCGAGCAGAAAATGAACCGCCCCGGGAGGCTGACCTCCCGGGGCGGCTTCTTCGTCTGCTCTCAGGCCACCTGGACGCGCTGGTCGCCCATCACGTACTCGATGGCCAGTCCACCGCCGACGGCTTCGAGGTAGCTGCGGATCGTGCCGACCTTCGCGCTGTCGAGGTCGCCGTGCTCGATCTTGGAGACCTGGCGCTGCCCGACACCGATGCGCGCGGCGAGCTGGGCCTGGGTCAGGCCCGCCTGCTCGCGCAGCTCGCTGAGCTTGTAGGCGCGGACTTCGGCGAGCATCCGCTCCTTGTGCGCCTCGACGCGCTCCCGATCCACGGGGTGCTCGGCGACAAAGTCCTTCAGGGTCATGGTCATCTCGATCGCTCTCCTCTCAGTCTGCGCAGGTGGTCGTCGAACAAGTCGTCGGCCAGTGGGATGTTCTTCTTGTACCAGCGCGTCCAGTTGCCCGCCTTGTCCCCGGCGATCAGCATAATCGCGGAGCGCTCGGGGTCGAACGCGAACAGGACGCGCAGCTCGGAGCGCCCGGAGGAGCCCGGCCTGAGCTCCTTCATGTTGCGGTGCCTCGACGCCGTCACCGTGTCGACGATGGGCCGTCCAAGCTGAGGGCCGCGGTCCTCGAGAAGCTCGATGGCGGCGACAACCTGTTCGCGCGAGTCGTCGTCCAGTGAAGCGAGCCATCCTGCGATCTGCTCGATGTCAACGCTCCACATGGCACCAGTCTAGACCCTGCGAGTTCTAACGGCAACGTCAGCCGACGAGCCGAAGCAGCGCGCCGCCGACCAGCCACAGCGCAGCCCCTGCGCAGGCCGCGGTGACCACGGAGAAGAGCCCGAGCCAGGCCGCCGCCGGGAGCAGGCTCGCCTGCGCCGCGCTCACGGCGTCCGACTGCGAGGCGTCACCCCGCAGATGGGCCGCGCACAGGTCCCAGGCGGCGCGGACCGACCCGACGGCCAGGAACAGCCCCAGGACCAGCACCAGCGGCGTGACCGCCTGCTCCTCGCCGCGCCACAGCACCAGCCCCGCGCCTATCAGCGACCCGAGCACGACGAGCAGGCCCCAGAGGTTGCGCACCAGCAGCAGAGCGGCGACGAGCACCGCGACCAGCAGCATCAGCGCAGCTCCGGCGCGGCCCGATACGGCCGCCCAGGTCAGCGCCGCGCCGACCACGCCCGGAGCCGGATAGCCAGCCAGCGCCGTGAGCAGCATCCCCGGGCCCCGCGGGCTGCCCCGGGTGATCGCCAGCCCGGACGTGTCCGTGTGCAGGCGGATGCCCTGGACCCTGCGGCCGCACAGCAGCGCAGCGCCGACGTGGCCCATCTCGTGCACGACCGTGACGACGTTGCGGGCCGCGTGCCAGGCCGGCGGGACCAGGATCGTGGCGACGACGACGCCGACCGCGAGCAGGGCCGCCCACGCCGTCGGCTCGCCGCCGAGCGACCATCGCGCCACGAGCCATGCCCATGGAGCGCCGGACCACTCCTCGACCTTCACCGCGCCGTCGGCAGCGCCACGCCGAGGCGCACCCGGTAGGCCCTGAGCACCTTGCCCAGCGTCTTGAGGCCCTCGGGGTGGTCGACGCCGGTCTCCAGCTCCTTGAGCCGGATGGGCCGGATCCCCGCGACCTCCGCGACCTGCTTGTGCGTGGCCTTCCCACGGAGCTTCACCAGCAGGTCCGGGAGGTCCTCGCCGAGGTCCTCGAACATGCGGAACTTCTCGGCCGTGCCCATGCGCGTGTGGCCGATGTGCAGGTGGCCGCAGTGCCCGCAGGCGTACCAGCTGGTCGAGGGGTCATCGCGGAGCCTGTCCGGGATCTCCGACTCGCTGCGGTAGCGCCGCTTGAAGGCCGTCCTGCCGTCGCGCACCGTGGTGCACTCGCGCGGCGCGTCCTCGGGCCGCGACGCCGGGTTCGCGAGCCCTGCGCACTTCGGGGCGCAGTACAGGCCCAGGAGCACCGGGTCCTGGGGACGGAGCCCCAGGCCCTTGCCGCACGCCTTGCACCTCTGTCTCTTCGGGAACAGCACCTCAGCCACGCCCCGCCTCCTTCCGGCCCTCGTCCTCGGCCTCTTCGGCCCTCTTCTGCTCGCGCCTCTGCCGCGCGGCCTCCCTGACCCGCTCGCGGTACTCGGGGTCGTCGCGATAGCGCTGGCGCTGGCGCTGCTTCTTCCGCTCCGCCCGCTGCGGGTCGGCGGCGACGTACCTCGCGCTGGCCGCCGCCTGCATGGCCCGGAACTCCGGGTCCTGGCGGTACCGGCGGAAGTGGTCGCGCTTGCAGGGCCGGCAGACCCAGGTGCCGTCCTTGGCCCAGTAGCCGTTCTCGTCGTTCATCTCGTGGCCGCGGGCGCAGGCGGTGCTCCCGGGGCGGCGCAGGGGCTTCGACGCCGTCTCCATGTGCGCGGGGTTCACGCAGTCGTTCCGACCGCAGGCCATGCGCAGGATCAGGTCCGGCGTCAGCGGCTCGAGGCCCAGCTCCTCCTGCATCGCCTCCCACGCAAAGCGGCGCGGCGTGACGGAGGAGCGGCCGTGGGAGAGGCCGAACCTGCTCGACGCCCGCCAGATCCAGCAGCCGCTGCCGTCCTGAGCGCCGGCGCTCTTGTCGACCTTCTCCCAGAACCGCTCGGCGTCGGACCTCGTGCGCTCCGAAGTACTCGTGCTCACCTGATCGGCCGTCCTTCCCGCTCGCGCTCGAGCTTCGCCTGCTTCTTCGTCTCCTCGCGCATCTTGTTGCGCACGAAGACCGCGTCCTTGTGGGCGATCGGAGCCTCGTGGATGTCGTGCGATCCACGCAGGAAGTTGCTCGTGCGGTCGGCGATCGAGTACGCGAGCCCCTGCTCGATGGCGGCGCTGGTGTCCTTCACCTCGCCCAGCTGCTCGCGCAGGGCCGACAGGCCCTCGGCCCGCTCGCGCTCATGCCTCTCCAGCGCCTCCATGCGCGCCGCGATGCTTCCCAGCAGCGGGTCGCGGGAGCGGAACAGCTCGGCCGCGCGCCTCGTGGCGGCGTCGGTCACCAGGCCTAGGTCCAGCTGCGCCAGCAAGAAGGCGGTGACCAGGCTCGCCTGGCTCAGCCGCTCGCTGAACTCCCGGGCGGCCGCGTCGCCCACGCCGAGCTCGCGCACGGCCGCCGAGCGCAGCTGCTCGCGCAGCGCGCTGACCACCGGCTCGGGCAGGGCGCGCACGGCGGGCTGGCTCTTCACCCCAGAGAGCCGGAAGCCCGTCTGGGGCAGCGCCTCGCTGCCTCCCTCATCCCCGCCCGAGGATCCGCCGCGAGCTGCCGCGGACTGCACGGCCTCCTGATGGTCGGTGTGCTGGAGCGGGACCGGGGGAGTGAGGTCCTCCTGCGCGTGCGGGGGCATGGGCGGAGCGTTGACGGGCTCGTCCAGCGCCGCGTCCAGGGCGTCCTCCGCGTCGTCGTGCGCCTGCGGGGCCGGGGCGGCGTCGATCGCCGCTGCGTCGCTCTGCGCCGGGGCGGGGCCGCCGGCACCTCCCGAGGACCCGGAGCCGCCACGCTGCGCGGAGCCCTCGTCGCGGTCGGGGACCTCCTGCTCCTCCTCGGACTGCCGCAGCTCCTCCGCGCGCTGCTCCGCGGCGTCGGGCTCGGGATGCTCGGCCCGGAGCTTGGCCTTCTTCAGGCCCTCGCTCCCGCCGCTCCGATAGGCGTCGAGGAAGGACGTGTCGATGTCCATCCGCTCGTCGGTCGACGGCATGATCTCGTCCAGTCCCTGGCTCACGTGAGCTCTCCGTTCTCCTCGTCGAGCAGGTAGTTGTCGCCGCGCGTCAGGCCGATGAGCGAGTCGAAGCCCATCGTCACGACGCGCTCGAGATTCGCGTTGTTCGTCGACAGCGCCTTCAGCTCGTCGACGACCTGGTTGATGCGCGCGGTGAGGATGTCGGGGATGTCGAAGTCGAGGTTCTCGCGCCGGATCTTCTCGGCGACCGCCTCGGCGACGTACTCGTTGACCGAGCTGAAGCCGCGCTTCTGCGCCCAGTACTCGGCCCGCTGCTTCTCGTCCGAGGACAGGCGGGTGAAGACCCGCTCCCGACGATCGTTGCCGTTCTGGTCGACGCTCGGCCCTCCCGAGCGCGATGGGCCCGGAGCAGAACGCAGGCCCGTCTTCTGCTGCTCCTGCACGACGGTCATGCCTCGCCCTCCTGTCGTGTTCGACTGATCTATGAGCCCATTCTATCGTCATTCGACTGCTTGTCGCGAGTGATGGGCGAGTCGTGACGCGACAAGCCTTTGCGGACATGCCTGAATGGCGGGTAGAGTCGATGCCAGCACCGGTCAGCGCCTGATCGCGTGTCCCCAGGCGGCGCTCCGACCCCGAAGCCGGGGCCGCCCGTCCATGGTTCGCATCTCTCGTCCGTGCGAAAAAAGAGAAGGCCCCGGCGCGCATCGAGCGCGCCGGGGCCTTTCTCCGTCTGCTGGTCTCGGCCTTATCAGGCGTCCACGCCCTTCGCCTCGGCGTTGGCCGTGCAGTCCACCAGGGCCGTGGTGAAGTCCCGCGACTCCCAGATCTGCTTGTCGGCCTCGTTCGGCAGGTAGTCCGAGATCGAGCCGGTGCCGATCGGCGCTCCGCCGGCCAGGAAGCGCAGGGTCTCCTGCGAGAAGCCCGCCTCGAACACGACGCCGGACAGGCACTGGCCGGCGGCCTCGTAGGTCTTCTTCTGCTCGTCGTCCCGGGCGTAGGACGAGAACATCGACACCAGGCCGTCCGTCAGCTCCGAGGAGGAGTTGATCGTCGCGCCCTCCCGGACCTCGAACTTCGGCGTGAGGTTCGGCTCGGCCTCCTTCGGCTCCTCGGCCGGCTTCGGCGACGCGTACGCCTCGTCGCCGCCCCCGTCGCTGGGCGGGATGACCGTGTCGACGCAGGCGTCGAACCTGCCGCGCAGCTCGGGGGAGAGCAGGATCGCCGCGTCCATCGAGCTGACCTCGGACAGCCCCTCGGCCACCGCCCCGATGTCGTCGCTGTCCCGCTCGACGATGTAGGCCAGGCCCTCGGTCGAGATCCCCTTGTCCTTCACGGCGTCGACGAGGCACGCGCCGCCGTCCTTGCTCTTGGTCCCGGTGCCCTGGAAGACGAGCTTGTCCAGCGCCTTGCCCAGGTCCTCGTCGCTGACCGACGCCGGGCTGGCGCTCGGGCTCGGCGACGGGTCCGCCTCGCCGCCGGAGCAGCCGGCCAGCAGCGCCCCCAGCATGGCCAGCGCAGCGACGGGAAGCGCCGCCTTCCTCATCGTCCGGGTCTTCATCGCTCTGCTCTCTCCTGTTGGTCGACGTGTGCCGTCGGACGGCATCAAGGCTCGAGTCCGAGTGGTCTTCGAGTACATCCTATCCGACTAGATGCCGAATCGTCTCTCCGTCGCCAGTCGGAATGAGTGACGACAAGAGATGCGACAAGGGGTGCGCCGAGCTGCGCTCGAGCGCAGAGGGCGGCTCCTGGTTCCTGGGTCTTGGTCTGGTCGGGGATCAACGGAGTTGATCCGGAGGGGCACTCGACGCGTCTCGCGCGCGTCGCCCGATCCCGGGGCGGGTCGGGTCCGCCTTCCGACCTCCCGAGGAGGAGTCCATGTTCGAGGCCGTCTTCATCAGTGCCGTCGTCGTCCTCACCGTGCTCGCGCTCGGCCAGGCGGTCGCCCTCGCCCGGCCGGACCGAGGGCGACCGCCTGGCCGAGCGCGCGGAGATGCGCCGGCAGCGGCGCGGCTGAGCAACGGGGCAGGGAGCCGGCGCAGCCGGCTCCGGGGTCCCCCTCGACGAGGAGGGAACCCCTCCTCACCAGATCTCTTCACCCATCCGGGCACCCCCCCCGGCCCGTCCCGGCTCCGTGTCGGGACGGGCCGCTGCTGCGCCCTGACTGCGAAAGGACCGGTGAGCGACGTGCCCACCCTCTCCGACCTCTACGACGCCGACCAGCGCACCCGGGACCCGAAGATCCGCGAGCTCGCCGGCCGCCCGATCCCGCATCCGCTGAACAACGTCCAGTACGCCGACGGCGTCTCGAAGTGCCGCCATGCGAAGAAGCACCACCGCTTCCAGCCCTGCCGCCAGGAAGTGCGCCCCTCATGACCTCGACGCCCCGGCGTCCGACACCCGAAGGACTTCCCATCATGACCACCGTCCACCCCCTGCGCGACGTCCTGTCCGGATCCGCGCCGCCCGCCGACGCCGCCGAGATCGCGCAGCAGATCCAGCTGCAGACCGCCGCAGCGCTCCTGCCCGAGCAGGAGTGGTGCGAGGACTGCTCCCGCGACGACGACCCGGTCGCCGACCCCGAGGGCGATGCCACCGGCATGCCCCAGGACGTCGTCGACCGCTCCATCGAGCCGCTGGCGCTGCCGGCGGACTGGGACCCCGAGTGGGGAGCCGGCCCGCTGTACGACGTCGCGCGCCTGGCGTGCGGCCACACCGTCTCCCGCCCGGCGTCCTGAGCAGGCGATCGACATGGCGCTCGAAGGGTTCTCCTCGCACGTCTGCCCGATGTGCGAGGAGCCCGGGCTCGCCCGCGTCGACGACCACGAGTGGTGGTGCTTCTCCTGCGGGTTCCGCGAGACGCGGGCCCCCGTTCCCGCCGCCCCCGTCGGCGAGCCGTCGGAGAAGCCGCTGGATCTCCCACGCAGCAGGGCTGCGTCGGGGTCCTGATCGACAGTCCTACACCGAGAAGGAGCGACTTCCCATGCTTCCCATGACTCCTGCCCAGAGCTGGGCCTTCCTCGTGCTCGTCGCCGTCGCCGTGCTCCTGATCGCATGGCTGATCGCTGAGGCGGACGACGCCATCCGAGCCAGGCGCGCCGCGGCCGCCGAGAAGGCGGAGCCCTCCGAAGCCGCCGAGACCCGTCCCGCCCTCCATCTCGTCGAGGGCTCCCCGGAGCCCAGTCGAGGTCCTTCCGAGGTCTACGACTGGGCCGTGCAGGGGATCTGACGAGACCCCAGCCAGCCCTGGTCCTCATCAGGGCTGCCGCAGGACCTCACGCGGACCAGCTCCGCACCACGAACAGCCCTCGGTCCGCCGTGTGATGCGCCAGGCCCGACCTGCACCCATCCGCTTCTGTGCAGAGGTCGCAGTCCGGCAAGAGCCGCGGCGGCTCGGGGGTCACCAATCCAGCCATCCATCCCAGCCCGAAAGCGAGAAGACCATGGACCAGATCAGCGCAGCAGCGCCCACCGCGAAGCACGGCGTCGCCGTCGACTTCGGGGCGATCGAGCTCACCGGCTCGCTGCACCACGACGACGCGCAGCGCGACCTGGTGCTGCTGACCGACGAGGGCCCCGAGCGCGTCTCGGTGAGCCTCCAGGGCTACGGCCTGGTCCCGGCCCCCGGCCGGGTCTTCGTCAAGGACTGGTCGGAGCACTCCGGCCTCGCCCAGCGCCTGCAGGAGGCGGGCCTGGCCCGGATCGTCGGCTCCGTCGTCGTCGGGCCGTTCTCCTCGACCGCCTACGAGGTCGAGGTGACGCTCTGATGGCGCTCGAGGCGCAGATGCTCGAGAGGCTGGGCCAGAGCGCCGAGCGCCTCGGGCAGATCCGCGAGCACCTCGAGGCCGTCGAGGCCACACAGCGCAGGCAGCTCGAGGCCCAGGACACGCAAAACCTGCTGGCCTGGATGCAGCTGCAGCAGGCCCAGGGCCGCGAGCCCGACCCGCACCTCGTGCGCATCGTCCGCGAGCGGCTCGGGGTCTGATCCGAGCGCCGGCCCCAGGAAGGAGGCAACCATGCAGACCATCGTCGTCGTCCTGCTCATCGGCATCGGCCTGGCCTGGTTCGCCTGGCTTGCCCTCCGCCGCCTGGCCCAGGAACGGGCCCTCACCATCCTTGACCTCGAGGCCCGGCACCATCACGCCTGCGAGATCGGCGACGTCGCCGGTGCCGACCAGATCGAGGCGGCGCTGCGCGACATCCCGGAGTCGGGGTGGAGCAGCGGGCGTCGTGGCCCTGGGCGGCAGGACCAGCCGGGGCTGCCGGAGGACCGGCAAGAGGACTGAGGAGCGAGTCAGATCAGCGGAGCTGATGCGGGACTCGTGATGCAAGGCATCTGGGATCACCAGAGGCGATCCGGTACGGCTCCGCGGGAGCCAGTGGAGAGCCGAGAGCTCGATCAGCGGAGCTGATCCGAGTCTCCATTCGAAAGATCATCATCTGATCAGCGCAGCTGATCCGGATGGGGGTCTGAGAGACAACCGAGTACTTCAACTCACCCAATTCGCGCGCGGCAATGGTATTGCCCGCGCAATTCGTGCATACGAGGAGAAACACCATGTCGAACCCCCGCAACTCCGGAAACGTCATCGGCCGCCTGACCAAGGACCCGGTCGTCTTCACCAACCAGGACGGCTCCAAGAAGGTCGCCTTCACCCTCATGGCCGACCACAACTACACGGACCAGCAGGGCAACCGCGGCGCGGACGCCGTGCCCGTGGAGGCCTTCGTGCGCGCGACCACCAACGGCCTCGGCCCGTTCGCGAGCATCCACAAGGGCGACCTCGTGGCCGTGAACGTCAAGCTGCGCCAGGACCGCTACAAGAAGAACGGCGTCGAGGTCTTCGAGCTCAAGGCGATCGTCGAGGACATCACCTTCCTCGAGCCGCGCTCGGTGACCCAGGCCCGCGTGAACGAGCGAGTCGCCGCCGCCGAGGCCCAGAACCAGGCCCTGCAGAGCCAGGTCCCGGCACCCGCCGCCGCCGCTGCGCAGCCGGCCGCCGCCAGCGCCGTCCAGGAGGAGCTGCCCTTCTGAGGCAGGCCCGCGAGAGCCGCAGCCCGCTGATGCCTCCTTCAGGCAGACCGCCCGGAGCGACGAGGGTCGCAGGGATGGAAGCACCTGACGAGCGCATCGGCCACGGCTGCGTCGAGCACAACTGAATACCGACAACCGAATATAGGGTGGGTCACACACCGGCGATCCCCGTCCGAGGAGCCTCGCGCTGCTCGGACGGGGATTTGCTTTTGCTCACTGGACGACCTGGATCCCGTGCGCTCCGTCGAATGGCGAAGCAGGGGGGATCAGCGCAGCTGATCCGGAGTGTCTGCGCAAGAGCATCACCGTTTCGCCCGAAGAAGGAGACAGGCATGCGCACCGTCGCAGATGAGACCGTCGACGCCACCGACGCATCCACCACGTCTCCGACCCATCGTCCCGGGAGGGCACCATGACCGACACCATCACGCCCGCCTTCCACGACATCCTCAAGGACGGCGGGGCCGAGCTCCAGGGCATCGTCTACTGCGCGACCGAGCGCCACCGGATCCTCGGCGGCAAGAGCGCCCGCCTGCTGCGCCGCGGCGACCGTGTCGCCCTGCGCGACCTGAACCCCGACCTCGACGGCGGCACCGCCTTCGTCGAGCAGGTGCGGCCCTCGGCCGGCAGCACCGTCCACGTCCTGACCCGCGGCGGCGAGGCGCACCTCGTGCGCGGCTCGCGCCTTGTCCTCGTCACGCGCGCTCCCGAGGAGGTATGAACCATGGTCGATCGACCTGACCCGGCCGCGCCCTACGGGCTGACCGCCAACGGCCGCCCGATCCCCGGGGGCTTCACCGGCACGCTGCCTGACTTCCTGGACTGGATGCAGGAGCACCTGGCCTACGACGGCGTTTCCGTCGGCGACCCTGTGCCCTCCGAGCTGCGGCCTCAGCGCCTCGTGCGCCGCGTCGAGCTGGTGACCGCCGGCTACTCCGACGACGAGGCCCTCTGCGGACGCGTCGAGAACGGCTCGCTGTTTGGGCTCATGTTCTGGGACTCCAGCCACCGCGGAGGCCTCACGGTCTACGAGGTCCCCGTCGAGCGCTTCGACTCCCCTCAGGAGCTGACCTGGCTGGACCCGCCGACGGACGTCTTCCAGGAGGTCCACCGGGCGCGCGAGCTCGTGGTCCGCACCCCGCAGGGCGACGAGTTCTCGATCGCGCTTCCGCACGGCGCGCGGCTGAGCTTCAGCGAGCCCGAGCGCGACATCGCCGAGCCCGACGGCGTCCTCGTCGTCGAGCCGATCGAACCTGAGAACACGGCAATCTACGACTAAATCAACGCCCACGAAGACGAACGACCAAGCGTCTTTCCAGCCATAGGCCATCCATTGCGAATCGAGAACCAGCCATGAGCACGACTCTTCACATCGCTCCAGCCGAGATCATCAGCCAGACAGAAATACAAGTGCCGATCGCTATCAACACTCATCGCATTCAGGCCACGGGGCGGACGGTCATCACCGCATCAGGCAGTCATACCTGGGTTGAGACCGTTCTTGATGGAAGGCATGGCGACCGCTCGATCATGGAACAGCTGGTCGAAGAAAGCTTCACCCAAATGGCCTACGAGATCAAACACATTAGATCACTCGCCATGCCGATGACGACCGACGACCAGGAGCTGGTCGGTCGCGTCGCTCACGCAATCATCACCAATGCTCGCCCTGAGTGGTGAGTTCCAAGAACTCGACACATCGATCCCGACCTGAGGAACACCGCCATGAAGAAGACCCTCTCCCGCGCCGCGGCCGTCGCCGCCGCGGCCCTGCTGTGCGCCGGCGCGCTGAGCGCCTGCGAGGACGGCACCATCGAAGTCCCCGGCCTACCCAACGACCCCGTGCCCACGGCTCCGAGCGCCGCCGAGGAGACCGCTGACCTGCCCGGCTCCGTCGAGACGAAGGTGACCCGGGTCATCGACGGGGACACCGTCGCCGTCGCGCCCGTCGAAGGGGTACTCGAGCCGACCGGCGACGGTGCCGACGAGCACGTCGTGCGCGTGCTGGGCATCGACGCCCCCGAGATGAACTACAGCTCGGCCGAAGCACCAGAGTGCGGTGCGGAGGCCGCGACCAACCGCCTCGAGCAGACGCTGCCCGTCGGCATGCCCGTCACGATCGAGTACGACGCGGAGGCCGACCGCACCGACCGCTACGGCCGCTCGCTCGCGTACGTCACCACCCGGGGCGGCACGGACGCAGGTCTGCAGCAGGTCGCCGACGGCTACGCCATGCCCTGGTACCCAGAGAGCGAGCCCCAGCCGGAGCGCGTGCCCGAGTACAGGATGGCCGCCGACACGGCGGTGTCCCAGAGCCTCGGCGCTCACGCCGACTGCTCGAGCGTCGGCCGCGGCTGACGCGCGAGCTCAACCGACCAGAGATCCCCGGGAAGGAACGAGATGAGCTTGATCGTCACCGTCGTCCGCGAGTACGGCGAGGTCGGCACGGCGCTGGTCGCCTCCGAGGAGGAGGAGGCCCGCGCCTGGTTCGTCAAGGAGCTGTACATGGTCGAGGACGGCGAGCTCCCGGCCGGCGCGCCGGCCCCCGACATCGACTCGCTGAGCTCGTACGCCCGCCGCCTCGGGTGGGAGATCGACGTCAACCCAGCCTGAGAACACCCGCTGCCGAACCAGGAGGCCCTCCCATGTCCATCACCCCAGTCCACGACCAGACGACCGACCTCTCCGTCGGCGACAAGGTCCTCGTCAAGAGGGTCCTCGACCACCCCGCCTGGATGAAGCAGGTCCCCTGCGATCCCAGGAGCGGGTCCGACACGAAGCTCGTCCGCGACCCTGAGGTCGTGGAGGAGCTGGGCACGAGCACCGTGCTGGATCGGCGCGAGGTCCCGGCGGTCGCCGGCGGCTGGGGCGTCGGTGCTGACAGGCCTGCCAAGACGCTGGTCCGGCTGCCGAGCGGCTTCTGGTACGACTGCGCCACCGGGCTGCAGGACGGGTCCGGGGCCACGCGCATCGAGCGCGCGGCCAGCTGATGCGCTGATCGTCGCCTCCGCCCTCCGGGCGGACTGGGCCCGGCACGGGGGATCGCCCCTGTGCCGGGCCCTCCTCGTTCTCGTTCCTGGGTGCTCTTCGAATCGGCGGAGCCGATCCGGATTTGGGATCGAAGGGCATCGACGTTCCTTCACGACCAGGAGGAGCAGCGCCATGAGCAACGACGACCACAAGTGCAGCCTGGCCCAGCTGGAACAGGCCCTCGAGGTGCTCGACGGCAAGCTGAAGGCCCTGGAGCTGGACGGCCCCCTGAAGCTGCGCGCCATCGGCGGCTTCGCCCTGATGAAGTACGGCATCCGCGCCGCGGACCGCGCCTTCACCGTCGACATCGACACGGTCACCGAGGACTTCACGCCCGAGGTCGTCGAGGCCATCCACGAGGTCGCCGAAGAGCTGGACCTCGAGCGCGACTGGGTCAACAACGACAACGTCATGGACGGCGACGACCCCGAGCTGGTCGCTTCGATGTACCAGGCCCGATGGATCGCCGACGACTCGGTCTTCGAGTGCATCGAGCTGAAGCTCGCCAGCGTGCCCACGCTGACCCGGGCCAAGATCATCGCCGCCGACACCGCCGAGTTCTCGGGCCGCGCCCAGGACCTGCCGGACCTCCTGGAGCTGCTGCGCTTCCAGGGGATCGGCACCGCGGCGCAGTTCGACACCGCCTACCCGGACCCCTACGACGAGTACCCCACGGCCCGCGAGGCCGTGCGCGAGCACTTCGCCTCGCACCGGATGGTCGCCTGAGGCTGGTTCGCCCGGCACCCACAGACCCGCATCGGCATGGCCGATGCATGCCCTGCCCAGACCGGGCAGCGCGCAGTTCACACGGGCCCCGACGGGGATGCGCATCGCGCTCTTCGTCGGGGCCCTCTTCTTCCAGGAAGGGATCAGCGGAGCTGATCCGGATCGGGGGATGACAGACCATCACCGCCGGCCCGGAGGAGACCCGCCATGAGCACCATCGCTGCGCCCGTCCAGGACACGCTGCCCCTCGACCTCGACCTCGCGCCGGCCGTCGAACCCGCCTACGACGAGGCCGCACGCGAGGCGGACCGCGAGCTGTGCCAGCGCTACTTCAAGGCCTGGTGCGGCACGGCGTTCTCCATCGACGGCGAGCTCGCCGGCCACCCGGAGATCTCCTTCGAGGAGTTCCAGGCGGCCGCCGATCGCCTCGCCGAGGGAGCCGAGGAGTGGGCTGCCCGAGCATGAGGCCCGGCGCTCACCAGGACCACCCAGACCACCAGACCAGCACCGCATCAGGACCGCCCAGCCGCAGACACGACGACAGACGGATCGGCACCGCGAGCGAGGAGCAGCGGGACAGGTGCAGTGCGCCAATGGCCCCGACGAGGACATCGTTCCTCGTCGGGGCTTCTTCTTTCTCCCGCTGGGAGGGATCAGCGCAGCTGATCCGGGTTCATCCCTGAAGCACGACTTCATCGACCAGGAGGGGATCGCCATCCCCAGCATCACCAAGGAGCGCTGATCGCCATGACCTTCCTCGAGAAGATCGGATTCATCGAGACCGCAGAGCAGGAGCGCGAGCGCCTGGCCCAGTCTCCCGAGGGCTCGCTGAACCACGAGCTGTCCAAGCTGCCCGTGACCATCGAGGGCTGGCCCCAGGACCTCGTCATCGAGCTGCCCTGGCAGGCCACAGAGCGCGGCTCGGGCCATCGCGTCGTGGTCGTGCCCATCGAGTACCGCGGAGACTCCCGCCTCGAGGGCGAGGAGGAGGCCGCGCCTCGCAAGCGCCACTCCGGCTGGTGGGCCTGCGCGGTCGTCACCAGCGACCACCCGAGCTACCCCGTCGGCGGCCACCGGCTGAGCATCCCGTCGGCCGAGCTGGCCCGCGGCAAGCAGATCACGGTCTGAGGCCCGGCGATGAGTACCGCGACCAGCCGGCCGATCGACCAGCACTTCCTGATCAGGCACTACTCGCCGCCCGTCTACGGGGACCGCCCCGAGCCCTGGCAGGAGGAGTACCTCTGCGCATGCGGCGAGGAGCTCTGGTCGGCGGAGGAAGGCCAGGGCTCGACCCCCGGGACGCCCGAGGACGCGCTTCAGGAGCACCTGGGGCGCATCGACCACGACGACGAAGAGGAGCGTGAGCAGACATGACCGACACGACGTAGGCACCGAGCCGCCGCGAGCGGATCATCAAGACCGTCGGCAGGACGTTCCTCGTCGCCGGGATCGTCCTGAACGCCCTCGTCCTGCTGCCCGCCGTCGCGGCCAGCGCCTGGACCGGCCACTGGACGCCCAGCCTCGTGCTCGTCGTCCTCAGCGCCCTGGTCTGGGCCGGTGGACTGGCGGGCCTGAAGGCCTGGGCGGCGCACCGCCGCAGCCAGCGCGGCGAGCAGATCGAAGAACCGGCCTGAACCCACGAGAGCCCCGGCTCCTGCGCATCGTCGCGGAGCCGGGGCTCTTCTGTTCTCGCCGTCCTGCGCCGACCGCTCAGGCCGACAGCTTCTCCTTCGGGGTCCAGCACGAGCTCTGCGCAGGCGCGCCGTCCTCGCAGCGGGGGAGGGGGCCGATCTTGCCGTCGCCCGCCTCCTTGTCCGCAGCCTCGCCGCTCGGCCGGAGCTCGACGACCCCGGTCTTGGACGACTCTGCGGTCTTCAGGACTGCCTTGTCGGGTCCCGTCAGCGTCGCCGCCAGCAGCAGCGCCACCGCCAGCACGACGGCGGCGAGCACCGCCAGGAGAAGCCCGACGGGCTTCGAGTCGGTCGTGGTCTGAGTCGTCATCTCGTCCTCGTCTCTCTTCGTTCAGGGATCGTTTCCCGATAGGCAGGCTAGCGCCTTTCGGGAACCATTCGAAAGGCCTTTAGAAGATCTATCCCCCTGATTCGATGGGCGATTCGAAAGGATGGTCGGTCTGGGCATCAGGCCTGGTCAGAGCAGGAAGATCGGGCGCTGCGGGGCAGCGCCGGGGGCTTCTCCACCAGAAGTCCGACTGCTCACGAGAAGAGGGATCGCCATGAATGCCCTGCCCACGACCTTCCCGCGCGTCCCTCTGAAGCAGATGGACCCCGCGCTGCTCTGGTTCGAGCTAGACCGCGAGACCCATCGCCTGATGCCGGAGGACTGCGAGCTGATCACCAGCGCGGCCACGATGGCCAGCTTCCTGCACCGCGCTCAGACGCGGTTCGTGCGCGGCGACATGGACCGCGTGCCCTACATCGAGCACCCGCTGCGCGTCGCGCTGCGGCTGATCCGCTGGGGCTCGCGCGATGCTGAGCTGATCGCGGCCGCGCTGCTGCACGACGTCGCCGAGGACTGCGCGGACGAGCTGCTGGATCTCTTCGGCCACGCCGGAGAGGGTCCGCTCGACTGCCTGGCCCGCCTCTACGGGCCGCAGGTCGCCGACCTCGTCGGACGGGTCACCAATCCCACCGCCTGCGGGAGCGCCGATGCGGCGTCCCGCCGGACCTACGAGGACCACCTCGCGGCGCTGGCGAGCTCCGGGTCCAAGGCGCTGCTGATCAAGGCCAGCGACCTCAAGGACAACGCCGGCTCGATCAAGTACCAGCTGGGCCACGGCAAGGACGAACGGATGCTGCGCATGCTCGCGAAGTACCTGCCGGTCGTCCCCGTGGTCGCCGACGGCCTGGCGATCGTCGACGCGCAGGGCGCAGCCGCGGCCCGCATCGACCTCGGGTCGCTGCTCGACGACCTGCAGGGCCTCGCCGCTTCACACGGCGTGCAGGCCTGACGATTCGTTGACGCTCGGCCCTGCTGCCCCCCAGGCGGCGGGGCCGAGTCCAAGCACCGCTGCTGCCTCCCCGCAGCGCGCGGCATCCGACGAGAACCGAAGCACCACCTCCTGCGAAGAGAGAGCACGCGATGTGCCCCATCACCACGAACACCACCGAACACGTCCTGACGACCCACGATCGCTGCGACAAGTGCAGATCCCAGGCGTGGGCTAGGGCGACCCTGGCCACCGGCGGCCAGCTGTACTTCTGTGCCCACCACGCCCGCGAGGTCATCGACGACCTGCTGCCGCGGTGCCTCCATTGGCTGGACGAGTCGCGCTACCTCCAGGAGAAGCCCGCCTCGAAGGCTGCAGCCTGAGCGACGCCTGCTCGCCTAGAGTGGTGAGCAGGGGAGCAGCGCACGTCGTTTCCCCTGAGATACGAAGCAGAAGGAGAGCCCACCATGGTCGAGCGCAGACGCTCCAGGACTTGGGCGGCGATCGCCGTCGTCCTGTTCGCGATCGGAGTCCTCGTCGGGCTCGGGATGCTGCTGCCGAGCATCGTCCTGGCCGCCGGCTACGGACGCGAGTTCGCACTCTCGGACGCGCTGATGCCGCTGCTGGCGCTGGCGCTGTTCGCCCTGGCCAGCATCACGGCGCTGAAGGTCGGTCCGAGGCTGACCGCCAAGCCCGGAGCACCACAGGTCGACGCCGCGGGCTGACAGCCCGTCAGACCCACTACGCAGAGACCTCCCCGTAGCAGCATCCGCTGCCGGGGAGGTCTCTTTTTTCTGCTCGCCGCGGTCCCTCGCCTGCGGCTAGGGGAGCGGTCCGACGTACGCACCTGGCGAGGTCGAGGTCGCCGGAGACGACGCCGCCGAGCAGGAACAGCAGCGCGGAGACGCCGATGACCCCGACGGCGAAAGTGCCCGGCCGCTCCTCGTACAGGCGCTTGAGCCGAGCGACGATGCCCTCGGGCTTCTCGCTGGGCTCGCCACGGTTCTTCTCGGGTCCGTTCGTGGTCTCGTCCTGGTCCCGGTGCGGGCTGTTGCTGGTCCTGTCAGAGCCCCGAGCTGAGCGGCACGACGATGTCGCCGACCATGAGTACGATGCTCATCGACAGCAGCGCGAAGCCGAGCAGGTAGGCGATCGGCAGCTGGCGGGCGACGTTGACGTGGCCGGGGTCGGGACGCCTGAGCAGCCCGGCCAGCCAGCGCCGGATGCCCTCGTACGCGCTGCCGACGATGTGGCCACCGTCCAGCGGCAGCAGCGGGATGAGGTTGAAGACGCCGATGAAGAGGTTGAACGAGCCGATCACGAGCCCCAGCAGCGCCGCCTTGCCGCCGACGTCGAGGCCCTCGGCGTCCGAGGACGCGACCTCGCCGGCGATGCGGGATCCGCCGATCACCGACATGGGTCCGTCCTGCTCGCGCTCGTCCGTGCCGAAGATCGCCTCGGCGACGTTGTACACGCGGGCCGGGAGCTCGACGACGGAGCTCACCGCGTGGGCCGTCATCTCGCCCATGCGCAGCATCGTGAAGACCGGGCCGTGCCTGGTCACCACCTCGTGCGACTCCGGCTCGACGCCGAGGAAGCCGACGGTCGTCAGATCGCCGGTGCCCTCGAGGTCCCGCGGCATGGCCACGGTGCGCGTCGGCTGCAGGATCACCCGCTGCCCGTCGCGCACAACCTCGAGCTTGATGATCCCGCCCTGGTTGGCGTGGATGAGGTCCGAGAGGTGGTCCCACGAGCTCACCGCCTGCCCGTTGAAGGCCACGACCTCGTCGCCCGGCCGCAGGCCCGCGGCCAGTGCGGGGGAGGGCTGGTCGCCCTCCTCGCAGACGACGCGGTCCGCGCTCTCGGGGATGACGCAGTCGGAGACCACGGAGACCACGGCGCGCCCGGTCGGCTCGACCGAGTGGACGCCGTAGAAGCCGTACACCCCGAGGAAGCAGACGAACGCCAGCGCGATGTTCACGCCCGGGCCCGCCAGCATCACCAGGACCTTCTTCGACGCGGGGAGCTTGTAGAACAGTCGGTCCCTGTCGCCGGGCTCGACGAGCTCGAACTCAGCGGCGCGCGTCTGCGAGACCATCTGAGCGAACAGGCCGGTGTTGGACTTGCGCAGCGTCAGCGGCTCGTCCTCGGTCGCCGCGAAGGCGGCCTGGGCGACCTCGCTCTGCTTGCCCTGCGCCTGCGCCTGTGCCGGCGCGGCCGCTGCGACGGCGACCTTCTCCCCGCGGGAGATCCTCTTCTCCCGGTCCGTCTCCGGCGGGAACATGCCGATGATCTTCACGTACCCGCCGAGCGGGACGAGCTTGATCCCGTACTCGGTCTCACCCTTCTTCCGGGACCAGACCGTCGGGCCGAAGCCGACCATGTACTGGCTGACCCGGCACCCGAACTTCTTCGCGTAGTAGAGGTGCCCGAGCTCGTGCAGCGCGATCGAGACGAAGATCGCCCCGAGGAAGATCACGACCCCCAGGGCGTAGAGCGCGACCTCCGGGCCGCTCATGCCGCGGACCCGTCGTCGACCCTGTTCTGCTCGATCGTCATCGCCCTGCCCCTCGCCGTCGTCTCGTCTGTCCTCGCCTGTCCTCGCCTGTCGTCGCGCCTATGGGGCATCGACTCGTATACGTTCATTCTCTCACGACGAATGCCATTCCGACAGGATCGCTAATCGTCTCTCGTATACGAGAAGATCCCTTCCGAGTCGCCTCTCGGCGTCCCCGGAAGGGATCTCGTCGGTCCAGGCGCTCGTCAGTCCGGGTCGCCGCGCTGCAGCTCCAGCGCCGCGCCCTCCCGCTCCTTGTAGACCTCGTAGAGCGTCCTGCCCGCCGAGTCGACCTGCAGGAACGCGAGCAGCGCCTGGTCGACGTCGATCATGTCGGCGGCCACGAGCGCCAGCTGCGCCTCGAGCCACGCCTTCATCACCCGCCAGGCAACGCGCTCGGCCTGGGTGCGGCTGGTCCGCTCGCTCTTCGACCCGGACTTCAGCCGGCCGGCCGCGTCTTCAGCCTTCAAGAGCCGCTCCATGCGGTCCACGCCGGCCGGGAGCGAGAAGCCGCGCTGGCCGTGCGGCGTGGCGAGCACGAAGTCGAGCGCGCTGGGCACGCCGGAGGCGTCGTAGTCGACGCTGATCCGGCGCGCTCCGTGCTGCGCCAGCAGTGCCTGCATCTCGGCGACGGTCTGAGCCGCCGTGATCTTCGTCGTGTAGTTGACCGGCGCGGCCATGGCTCAGCGCTCCTCGGTTCCCTCGTCGTCCGCGGCGGCGTCCTCGTCGACCGGCACCAGCTCGCCGATGCCCCGCACCGTCCAGTCGCCGCTCGCGGCGTCCACGAGGGTGCAGTTCGACTCCGCCGGGGCCTCCGAGTCGTACTCGTCGAAGACGTAGACCTTCGGCGGCACGTGCGCCGGGGCCTCGGCGTAGACGTCCTCGTCGAGCATGACCTGCGAGCCGAGCTCGACGCCCCTGTGGACGACGGCCTCGTCGGCGTCATCGGGACCGACGGCCTCGTCGGCCGGGGCCGGAGCCCCGGCCAGAGCCCCGAGGAGCTCGGACCGGCGCGCATGGACTGCAGCCAGCCGCGCCAGGAGCGAGTCCTGCTCGGCCTGGAGGCCCTGCAGCTCGGCGACAACCGTGTCCGCGCCCATCACGCCACCGCCTTGCTGCGCTTGCCCACGGCCTTCGGGGCCTCGACGGCCTTCGCCGCCAGGTACAGGCCCTCGCGGTTCAGGTGGCGCGAGTACGCGGCATCCAGGTACAGGACCGGGATCGAGCCGGCGGCCTTCTGCAGGACCGGGCGCAGGATCTCCTTGATCGGGCCCGAGCCGCCGCCGTAGACGTAGACGACCTCGGTGGTGCCGCCGACCTCGGTCAGTACGTCCTCGAAGCGCGAGCCGATCTCCTCGGCCAGGTACTCGGCCTCCTCCGAGACGTAGCCCGAGGCGCGGTCGTACCGGCCCTGCAGGAACACGCTCGGCTCCTGCTGCAGGAAGTCGGCCAGCGCCTTGCGGTTCTTGAAGCGCAGGTCCTTGTCGCCGCTGGTGCTCATGCGGTCCAGCGCGTTCGTCAGCGCGGTGCCGTAGCCCTGCTCGAGCGTGCCCGCCGCCTCGGAGTTGAACGCGCCGTCGGTGAAGACCGGGAAGTTCACGGTGCCCTCGCCGACGTCGACGCCGACGGTGTTGCGCACGCCGACCAGCAGCCCGGCGGTGACGCCCTCCAGGCGCGCGGCCTCCTCGGGGTCCGAGGCCCGCAGGTCGTCCAGCAGCGCCTGCGCGAGCGGCTCGCCCTTGTCGGTGATCGCGAACTGCGCCGACGCGCCCTCGGGCAGCACCTGCACGTCCTCGAACTGCAGGCGCACGGTGACCGGCGTCGAGAAGTTCTTGATCGTCACCAGGTGCACCGTCGGGTCGTCGCTGCCGAGGCGGCCGACGAACTGCGCGGCGTACGCGCTGCGGCGCTGCACGTACTCGGCGATCGGCAGGGCCAGGCCGGTGCGGACCGTGGCGCACAGTTCGTGGTCCGGCAGAGCACCGTGCTCGCGCACGTGGTCGCGCAGGGCCTTCGCGGCGAAGACGCCCAGGACGAGCACGAAGCTCAGCTCCTGGTCGGCCTTCGAGCGAGCGCCGAGGACCTCGAACTGCGTGAACTTCGAACCCGGGGTGCTCAGGGCCGCCCGGCCGAAGGTCCGCAGATCCGAGTGCCCGACCAGGGGAGTGGTGAACGACGCGGCGAGGCGGTTGTAGAAGTCGTCCTCGACGACGATCTTGCGCGCGTCGGCGTCGGCGTCCGGGACCTTCGGCGTGGAGCGCGAGGTGCTCACCACGGCCGAGGGGAGGTCGATCGCGTCGAAGACCTCCTCGCCGTCCACCTCGCCGCGGATGACTCCCTTGACGTAGCCGTTGCCGACATCGATGCCGCCGGTGAGCTGGATGCTCTTCTGGGCGGTGCTGTTGCTGCTCATGGTCTGTGTGTCCCTCTCGTTCAGGTGTTCGTCGTCTCAGGAAGTGCGGTGCTGCTCAGCGGGTGAGGAAGGCGTCGAGCCCGGAGGGCGCGCTCTTCTTCTCGGGGACTTCGGCGCGCTGCGCCGGGGGTGCGGCCGCCTCGTCAGGCGTCTCGTCCTCGATCGACTGCTCGACGGGAGCCTCTGCCTCGACCTCGGCGACGGCCTCCGCCGGCGCTTCAGCGGACTCGGCGACCGGCTCCTCGCGGGCCGGCGTCTGGCCCTGCGCGCCGTGCTCGGCCTTGTCGTCGTCAGCCTCGGACTCGGTCTGCGGCGGGCGGCCGCGGCGGGGAAGCTGCTCGACGGGCCTGTTCACGACGTCGATGTAGCCGTCGCGCTGGATGGACTCGCGGATCAGCAGCTGCAGCGACCGCGAGATGTCGTACTGCTCGTCGAGCCAGCGGTTCGTCGACTCGTCGGCCCGCGGGACGCTCCAGCGCAGTCGGCGCGGCTCAGGTTTCTCCGCCATGCCGCTCACCCCCTCGCGCCGTCGTGCTGGTGGACTCGTTCGCAGTCATCGCGGACCCCCTCTCGTGCACGGTCCGCATCGGCTGTCGCCAGTAGCGGGCCTTTCGACTCATCTATCAGTCACTATTCTATGGTCTTTCGCGGGTCTCTGCAAGGACCAGTGAGAGACCACTAAGAGGCCACGCGAGAACGATGCTCGATTCGCGGCCTCGGGCCACTGGGCGCACTCGGGTCCTGTCAGCGCCACCGGCAGGACCAGCAGGAGTCCACCGCCGGGGCAGCGCGCCAGGAGGCGCTGGCCCGGCCGAGGTCTCGAACCAGACCGGCACGCGGTCCTCTATGGATCAGCAGGAGACCTCGATCAAGCCACGGCCCGACGCAGGGCCGACCGCGGTCCTCATGAGACGCAAACGAGCCCACGAAGAGACCTTCATCGGTCCACCTCCGAGACGAAGACCAGTGCAGACCCGCAAGAGACCAGCATCGGACCCGCAGTGCGCCGAGCCGAGCCCAGGAGAGCGCCACCCGGCACTCGATAGGGTGCGAATGCCCTGTCTGGACTCATTCGGGTCTCGCTCGTGTCCCTGTCGGGTCGCTGTACGGCCACAGTGAGACAGGATCTGTCCGGATTGGGACCGGGATCAGTCCTGCGATTCCAGCCCGAGCGGGGCCGTGAAGTACGGCTCCGGAGCCCCTGTGCCGTCCGCCGGCGACGCCTCGGGGCGATGATGGAGCGCCGGCGAGGCGGCTCCAGGCAGCGGCGTCGGAGCAGGATCGGAACGGGATCGGAGCACGAGCGGGTCGGTGGCGTCACCGACCCGTCTGGGGCCCGCAGGAAGAGCAGAGGGAGAAGGCGAGATGGGGTGTAGGCCCCCGCAAGGAGCGAGAGGGCGAGGGCTCCGCTACTCGCAGCGACTCACGGTCGGCGAATGTCCAAACGACGAGGGCTCGTGAATCGCTGCGAGTAGCTGCTCCTGGTGGGAGACCCAGACGGCTCGGCGACGCTGGAGGAAGAAGGTGCACAGCTGCTCCCGGGACCCTGGTCGCATCCCGGGGGATCTCCTCTTCTGATGCGTCCACGAGACAGTGGCCCGGCGGCAGGGGAGCGACGGCCGGGCCCGGACCGGGCACCGACGAGAATGCGCGGAAGCGCCCGCCTCGGACGCGGTGCGACAGGTGCTGGCGCGACGATGATGCGGTGTTGGACCAGCGCGGTGCGATCAGTGCACCGGCCTGTCGATGCAGTGCTGAAACCACAGAGTTTTCCACAGCCTGACGCGACGAGGTCGCGAAGAGTGGAGGGCGCTGCGCGCCACGGCTGAAGCGCCTGCGGCAGCACGGTGCGACGGTGCCCGGACCGGACTGCGCCCGTCGTCGCTGACGCTCGATCCGAGGACCCGTACGGGTACCCGCTCGTGCCTCGCGGTGGGGCGGAAGAAGCACCCGTACGGCGTTGCCACGGTCGGCAAAAGGGTTGTACGCCCAAATGGTGCTGTGACCAGGCGAAACGTCGCGACCCGTACACCCGCTGCGCGGATGGAGAGGGGGTGTACGGGTCAAGGGTGTACAGGCCGTTTCCCCTGATTTTCCAGGCTTCCGCTAAAGCTCCAGCCGTGGAACAGCGAGAAGGCGGCAAGAGAGGAAAAAGGGCATAAGGGAACCTGGCAACACGGTCCTTCGGACCCTAGCTCCGCTCGGTCCCTCCGCTGCGCTCCGGGACGTGTTGGTCGGCATAGCCGACGGGTTCCACCGTTCGCTGCGCTCACCGGTCCGTCCGGTCGCTGGCGCTCCCTCCCGGCTATGCCCAGCGCTGCGCTTGAAAGGAGGATGCCCACCGCCTGCCCCGCCGCAGTTGTCCACAGGTGGACGACGCGGCAGATGGCGCAGCCAGGCGGTGGATCGCCTGGCGCTGCGCGCCCGGCTCGTCCGAGGAGGACGGCCCGTCGGCCGGTCCGCTGCGCGGCCCAGTCGGAGCGGATCCCGCAAGCGGGATCGGCGGGCCGTCAGGCCAGCGGAGCTGGCACGGGAGCTGGGCCGTACATCGAGTGCCCGCGTGCTCCGCCGGAGCCCGCTCTCGATGCCCGACACCTGCATCCCGAGAACGGAAGAGGCATCGCCATGACGCAGCCCCAGAACGAGACCGAGTCCGCGCGCGAGCCTCGGCCGGAGCTCTCGCCCTACGACACCGGAGCCCGGTGCGAGGCCAAGCCGTGGATCCCGTACGGGGAGCGCGTCACGCACGCCACGCCGGCCGAGAGCTTCGGCAAGGTCGACTTCGACGACGACGAGGGCAGCACCGTCTGCGTCGCCTACGTCGAGCGGGGAGAGGACGGCGGGTACACCCTCCACGTCGAGCCTCTCTGCGAGGACGAGCGGGTCCGCGTCGCGATCCACTACGAGCGCCGGACTGCCCGGGTCGGCGCGGCCGATGGGGAGACCCATGTGTCGCGGTGACCTGCCGACTGGCACGGACCGCGCTGAATCATTACAGAAAGCATTACGACGAAAGAAGCACCGAATGATGCTCCGAGAGCGCAGACCTGCGGCCCCGACAGCCGGTGGCGTCGCCCGGACGGCGGGCGTCGTCGCTGCCGTGCTCATCGTTGCGACGATGAGCGCGTGCTCCGCGATCGAGGCCGGAGAAGTCGTCGACAAGGAGTTCGAGCCCTCTCACAGCTGGGTGCAGATGATGTGCAGCAGCTACAGCTCGAAGGGCATCTGCACCGTGTACGTGCCCATCACGCACCAGGTGCCCGACAGCTGGAGCCTCGAGCTCCGACAGGGCGAGCGAGCGGGGAGCATCCGCGTGACCGAGGCCCAGTACGAGTCCTGCGGGATCGCCGACCATTATCCTGCCTGCGCCCGGAGCGAGGGGGACCTGCGATGACGGAGGCCTACTCCCACGCCCTGCTGGTCACCGGCGCGCGCACGTGGGTCAACGAGGCCGCGATGCGCGGCGCTTTCAACGAGGCCTGGCGCAGCTGGGGACCCGGCGACGTCTCGCGTCCGCTGCTGATCTCCGGGCACTGCCCCCAGGGAGCCGACGCCATGGCCGAGAGGCTGTGGCGCGCCGCGGGCTTCGAGGTGCTCGAGGTCCCCGCCGACTGGGACGCCCACGGCCTGCGCGCAGGGTTCGAGCGCAACAGCGAGATGGTCAGGCTCGCGCGGTCGCTGCGCGAGCGGGGGACGGCCGTCCTCTGCGCAGCCTTCCTCGACCTCTGCGCCAGGGGCCGCTGCCCGCAGGCCCGCCGCCAGCAGCTGATCCCCTCGGTGCCCGGCCACTTCTCGCACGGCACTTCGCACTGCAGGGCCGAGGCCCTCGCGGCAGGCATCCGCACGATCGACGTCGTGCCCGCATCGTTGCGCGGGATCTGATCCCGGACGTGCGAAGAGCCCTGCAGCGTGGTGCTGCAGGGCTCTTCGTCGTCGATCGAATGCGAGTGAAGAGGCCGTCCGAGTGGATGCCGAGAGCGGCGCGAGTCCCTGGGGACTACTTGCTCCTCTGGATGCCGTGCGCCTCGTCATAGGCCGCTTGGACCTTCTTCGGGATGCGCCCGTAAGACGGCACCTCCAGGCCCTGCTCGCGACCCCACTCGCGGATCTTCTCCCGCTCCTCGGGGGTGGTGTCGGGCACGAGCTTCTTCTTCTCGCCCTTGCCCGTCGCCTTCCTGGCCTTGGTCGCATAGCGCTCGAGTGTCTTCTCCAGCTCCTTCTGCTCCTCCTCGGTCAGGTCTATCTCGAACCAGGTGTCCTTCAATCCGAAGGTCACCGTCGCCGCGCCTGTCTTGCCACTGAGGTCTGACTCAACCACTTTTCGAATAGCCATACTCCTCATGCTAGACGATGCGGCCCCCTGTGGAGATGCCTTTCGACCCAAGTCGCCGACACGTCAGTCGAATGGCTCTCCTGTGGCTCGAAAACGCTGCTATACCAGCATGAACAAGCATCCACACTGCTAAAATCGCACTACGAACGGGTGGCCTTTCACCGCCCTAAGAACCACGACCATCGACACGATCGAGAGGCCCCCATGACCACGCTCCAGACCGTAGACGACCACCCCCTCTCGGACGACGGCGTCGACCTCTTCGCCCTGATGTGCCAGCGCCGCGGCTGGACCAACGAGTACCTCCGCGACATCGAGTCCACCGAGCACGACGAGCTGCTGGGCCTGTCCGACATGGTCGAGGCCCTGGAGGACGCCCGGGCCGCCGGCCACAAGGTCACCATCGCACCCGACTTCGACATGGACGGGATCTCCTCCGGCGTGCTCGGCTACGCCGGGCTCTCGGAGCTCGGCTTCGACGTCGAGCTGCACCTTCCCGACTACCGCCGCGGCCACGACCTCACCCCCGAGGACATCGACGAGATCGCCGCGAGGTTCCCGGACACGAAGGTACTGCTCACCTGCGACGGGGGAGTGAACTCCCACCGCGGCGTCGCAGCGGCCCGCGCCCGGGGCTGGAAGACCCTGGTGACCGACCACCACGAGGAGCTCGAGCCGGGCTCGACGGCCGACATCACCGTCGACCCGTGCCGGATCGACGAGACCTACCGGCTCAAGGGGATCTGCGGAGCGCACGTGCTCTACCAGGTGATCGAGGCCTACGCCCGCGTCCACCGCCCCGACAAGCTCTGGGAGGTCCGCCTCCTGCGGCTGTTCGCCGGGCTCGGCACCGTCTCCGACGTCATGCCGGTGCTCTACGAGAACCGGCAGCTGGTGCGCGACTCGCTCTCCATCGCCCGGCTGCTGTACGCGCCTGCGCCGAGGACGGTCCCGACTCCGTGGGGATTCGACCCGGACCCCGAGGCGATCGACATCGAGCAGGCCACGCTGATGCAGCTGCTGCGCACCGATCCGCACCACCCGGTGTTCGTCCACGCCTTCGAAGGATTCGCGGTCCTGCTGAAGGCCTTCGGCCAGGCGGGCAAGGTCCGCGACGTCGACAGCCTCGACGAGGGGTTCTACGGGTTCTACGTCGCGCCGGCGATGAACTGCCCGCGCCGCACGGGGGACCCCCTCGAGCCGTGCTTCGAGGTCTTCACCGCGCAGGACCAGGAAGCCATGCTCGACGCCGCCCATCGCGTGATCGCCACCAACGAGAAGCGCAAGCAGCTCGTCGAGGTCCACCTGGCCGAGCTCGCCGAGGGCGATCAGCCCCTGGCTCCCTGGGTGTACTTCTCCGACGCCTACCCGGGCATGTACGGCCTGCTGGCCAACCAGATGATGGAGCGCCACGGCCACCCGGTGGTCGTGCTCAACCGGCCGGCCTCCCCGAACGACTACGTCAGCGGCTCCGGGCGAGCCCCGTCGTGGTTCGGCATCATCGACGCGCTGGAGCCGCACGACGGCATGAACGCGATCGGCCACCAGCAGGCCTGCGGCGTCAAGGTCGACCGGGCCGAGCTGCTCGACGGGCTCGTCGACGTGCTGCAGGCCGCGACCCGGATCGCCATGCTGAACGTCGACCAGGACGCACGGCGCGCCGACATCGTGCTCGGCCCCGACCGGGACTGCGACGCCGGGCTCGACGACCTCGAGCCGCTGGTGGCCTTCGTCCGCCGGGTCGAGGCGCTGCGGCCCTTCGGGCACGGCTTCGTCGCGCCCCTGGTGGAGATCGCGATCGAGCCCCTGGGGTTGCGCGTGGACCGCATCGGCTCCGACGCCGACTGCCCGCACGAGCGCACCGATGCCAACATGATGACGAACGCCCGCGGCTACCGCGTGTGCCGCCTGTGCAAGAAGCACCTCCGGCTGGTCACCCGCTCCGGGGTGTCCTGCCTGTGGTGGAACGTCGCCGAGGAGAAGGAGCCGGAGCTCCTGCGGCTGACGAGGTCCGCCAGCCGGACCCAGGCGGGGACCCTGCGCTTCGTCGCGAAGCTGGGGCTGAACACCTTCCGCGGCGAGACGCGCGTCCAGGCCTTCATCGAAGAGCAGATCCCCGCGTCTGCCTGACCCACGGAAGGAGGCGGGCATGCCCGCTCCATCGACCAAGTCCCGCCTCCTCGCCGTCGCCTGGTGCGTCCTCGTGCCTCTCGGCGCGGTCGCGTGCTACCTGGGCCTGGGCCTCGCGGTGGTCTCGGCGGTCGGCGAGCCGATCCTCGGCACCGCCGTGCTCGGCGGGATCGCGGCGGCCCTCGTCGGCGCGGCCAGGCTCCTCAGGCCCGGCTGGTTCGCCTTCGCCCCGGAGCGCCGGCCGTCGCCCGGGGCCCCGCGCCTGCGCCGGACGGTACTCGGGTGCCTGGCCCTGGCGTTCCTCGCCGGGCAGTCGCTGGCCCTGTGGCTCTACGCGCTCGGCGGGTCCGAGGCCTTCGACCAGTCGACCCGGGCAAGGCAGGACGCTGGCGCGCTCGTCGTACTCCTGCTCGCGCTGGTCGTGGCACCGCTGGCCGAGGAGATGCTCTTCCGCGGCCTGGTCTACCCGCTGCTGCGGCGCAGAACCGGGATCGTCGCCTCCGTGTTCGTCACGACCGCGGTCTTCGGCCTGCTGCACGGCAACGTCGTGCAGTTCGCCGCGGCACTGCCCCTGGCCGTCCTCCTGGCGCTGATCTACGAGCGCACGAGGGCGCTCTGGCCCTGCGTCGTCATCCACCTGGGCTTCAACGTCGTCGCGATGCTCGTCCCTCCGGCGCTCCTCGCGCCGCTGGCGAACCCGGTGTCCGCGCTGCTGCTGACCACTGCCTTCCTCGGCTGCGCCTTCGCGCTGTACCGGAAGGTCGACAGCGAGGCGGAGCCCGCCGAGGTCGGTCGAGGCCTCGGGGGAGGGGCCGAGGAGGACGAGCCTCGGGCCGCGTAGCGACCCGGGCTCATCGGGCGATGGACGACGGTGGTGCCCTCCGGACGACCTCTCGGCCTCTGGGCCGAGGGTCTCTCCGGAGGGCCTGCTCTCGGGTGACCGGGGTGATCCGGTCACCGGGGGATTGGCTGAAAGATGTTCGTCAGCCAGACCTTCGAGAGAGAGGAGGATCCACCATGACCGTCGTCAGCAGGTGCGTCTACGACGCGCAGGGCCGGCTCGTCCGCCCGTCCGACAGCGACGTCCGCCGCGCGCGGTTCGCACTCGACTTCGACACCGGTGAGAGGCCGACCTTCGATCGAGGGTCCGTGCACTTCTACACCATGACCACCAGCGGCCTGACCGCCGGGCACGCTCGCCAGCGCGCCAAGGAGATGCTCGCGCGCTTCTTCGAGCGCGCCGAGTCCGTCGACGGCTACCGCAAGATCGAGATGAGCCGCGCGCAAGGCGTCATCCCGTGCAACCGCAACGTCTCGATCACCTACGAGATCCTGTACGCCGTCGAGGACGGGCGCAGGGTCCGTGGCCACATTCCCGAGTCCCCCTATGCGGGATACCGGCGAGACGCCAGCGCCGTCGCCCACTAGGCGGCCTGCGCTCCATCAGCGTCTCGCACCAGCGCAACGCGCAGAGAGGCCGGAGAGCTCCCTTCCCACGGGGATGCTTCTCCGGCCTCTCTGTTTTCACGTTCCTGTGACAACAACGCCTGGTGATGGTCGTCGCCTACCACCTGTCCCCCCACGATACCAGTGGTCAGTCGTCATGCGCAATGAGCCGCGACTGCCTATCGCCATCCATTCGGGCTCCAGTCGGACAGGGCGCGTCCGTCCATCCGCGGTCGCACCCGGAAGGCCCGTCAGGGCCTCTGCGTGAAACTGGGGCGACGCGCGAGCTGCATGGGCCCATGCAGATCCGGCGAGCACTCCAAGGCCTCCGCGAGGCGCTCAGCGCCGCGGACGGCGACCAGAGAGCGAAGGCGCTGCCCGCGATGTACCACGTGCGGTGGTACGCCACGGATTCCCTGTCCTGACCTGGGAAAACGGCTGTGCCGAGAACCGACCGAGCGCAGCGCGTACCACATGGATCAGGCCGTCGTGGTACGCCGTTCTGCCTGGTCAGCCCACGTTTTCAGGACGATGTACCACGTGTACCACGTCGATCCGAGACTTTCTATATGCATGTGCGCATGCGCGTGATACCAGAAGCGCGATGGTCGCTGCTAGGGGGCTCGCCGGAGAATGCTGCCCGGCCCACCACTCTCTCGTCTCTCCCGCGTATATCTAGTCTCTATTTAGTGGTACAAGTGGTACAGGGGGTATATATAGCCCGCCTGACCAGGGCAAATGCCTGTACCACGTCCAAATCTCCACGTGGTACACCCCGTCGTAGAACCCCTCGAAATACCAGCCTGACCAGGGGGGATGTGTGTACCACGTCAAGTGGTACACCTCTGGATACCCCCGGAGGGATGATCGGTTCCCTGCTGCGACTGGACTCCCGCTCTGGAGCCCCCCGGCCGGCCGGTCGGAAGAACTCCCCGGACCCCGACCAAGGGGTTGGGCGGCTCACGCCGCCCGCGGGGGAGTGATCGAGCACGAGAAGCCAGCGGCTCCGTGGGGCATGCGCCCCCGGAGCCGCTGTTTCTCATTCCAGACCCAACGCTCTCGACGTGAGCGTCGCTGGAGACCTCCTGGTCTCGCGCGCGACCCCTCCGAGCCCTGGTTGAGCACCAGTCGGGACCCCAGTCGGACCATCAGTCGACATGGAGTCGACTCGTTGCGAAAGACCACTCGGATGACATAGAGTCGAGTTCACGTTCCTATTCGATTACGAGACCAATCGGCTTCCCACTCAACTGCCGGCAGGTGCTCGAAGCGATCGAGAAAGACAGCGACATGACGACTCCTGACGACCCCACGCCCGTCTTCGACGACGACCTCAGCGTCCCGTCGACCAACCCCGTGGCCGACGCCTTCACCCGCGTCATGGACCACTTCTCCGACGGCGGAGACATCGCCCCGCAGAACGAGATCGTCACGCTCGCGACCGCGGTGTACCTGGACCTGATCGACCCGGACGACCCGCCGACGCCGCGCCTGCTCGAGAAGCAGCTGCTCGCGATCGTCAACGGCGTCTGCAAGGCCGAGAACATGAAGACGAAGGTCGCCACCGAGAAGCTGCAGCTCTCCCGGACGCTGACGTACTGGCAGATCGCCCAGATCTTGCTGCGCCTGCACCACGTCATCCGCATCGCGCCCAACGCCAAGGACACCGACCGCGAGTACGACCTGATGGCGATGTACCAGGCCACCGGGCCCGGCCGCGGCACCTACACCACCAGCGAGGACGACATCCGGACCACGGCCCGCCGGTACAACACGCAGCTGACCCTCAAGGAGTTCGCCGAGGTCCTCGCCGTGCTCCGCGAGGACAGCCCGCGCCGGCACCAGTGCAGCCACAGAGACCTCATCGCCGTGAACAACGGCGTGTTCCACTACGGCCGCCAGGCCAGGGACGTCCACGAGGGCGGCAAGGACTTCCAGCTGGAGCCCAAGTCGCTGGTGCCGTTCGACCCGGCGCTGGTCTTCCTGGCCAAGTGCCACATCGACTACGTCGAGGACCCCGACAACCCCGTCATCGTCCACCCCACCGACGGCACCGTCTGGGACATCGAGTCTTGGGTCCGCGAGCTCTCCGACGACGAGGGGATCCCCGAACTGCTCTGGGAGATCATCGGCGCGATCATCCGGCCGCACGTGAGCTGGGGCAAGACCGCCTGGTTCTACAGCGAGCAGGGCAACAACGGCAAGGGCACGCTGTGCTCGCTCATGCGCAACCTGTGCGGGCCCCGCTCGCACACGTCGATCCCGCTGAGCGACTTCGGCAAGGACTTCGCGCTCGAGCCGCTGGTACGCGCGAACGCGATCATCGTCGACGAGAACGACGTGGGCACCTTCATCGACAAGGCGGCCAACCTGAAGGCGATCGTCACCAACGACGTCATCCAGATCAACCGCAAATACCGGATGCCGATCGCCTACCAGTTCTTCGGCTTCATGGTCCAGTGCCTCAACGAGTTCCCGCGCGTGAAGGACAAGTCCGAGAGCTTCTACCGCAGGCAGCTGTTCGTGCCCTTCTCCAAGAGCTTCACCGGCATGGAGCGCAAGTACATCAAGGACGACTACCTCCAGCGCCGCGAGGTCCTGGAGTACGCCCTCTGGTACGTGCTCAACTGCGCCGGCGCGGCCGACCCGGGCAACTACTACCAGCTCTCCGAGCCGGTGGCGACCAAGGAGGTCCTGGCCGAGTACAAGGAGGCCAACGATCCCGTGCGCGCCTTCTGGGAGGAGTTCCGCCTGCGGCTGGTGTGGGACCTCGTGCCCTTCACCTTCGCCTACGACCTCTACAAGGCCTGGTTCGCCGACGTCTCGCCCTCGGGCTCGCCGGTGTCGAACAAGCAGTTCATCACCGACCTCGTGGCGATCGTGCGGGCGGACCCGCTGTGGCACTGCCCGGACAAGAACAAGAAGGTCCGCCCCGGCCAGATGATGTCGAACCCGGAGACGACGATCGCCGAGTACGAGCTGAAGAAGTGGATGAACCCCCACTACAGCGGCTCGGACGCGAAGAAGAAGTCGCAGCCCGTGCTGCAGGCCAACTACAGAGGCCTGCTGAGACACCTCGGCCCCGGCGTCCCGGCCGACGCCGACGACACGACCACCGAAGAAGAGGACTGATCCGACCATACCCAAGATCGCCAAGGCCATCGCCGAGCTCGCCCGAGCCGTCGTGGACCTCGCCCAGCAGCAGAGCAGGACCTGCACGGCCCTGACCGACGTGGCGCGCGAGCAGCGGATCACCAACCTCATCGTCCGTTCGCAGATCAGCGCGGACCCCGAGGAGAAGCGGCGGCTCGTGGCCGAGGCCGAGCGCCGCATGGACGCACCGCGCCGCCGCTCTCCTCACGACCTCCCATAGGCCCTGCGCCTCTCGACGACAACTGCATACCGGCCGTGACGGCCGGCGACGACCGAAAGGCTAAGCACCATGACCACGCAGCGCACCCCCGTCACGGCCGACACGGCGCTCTTCACGTTCTACGACATCGAATCGCTCTCGAACGTCTTCACGCTGTGCGCCTACACCCCGCGGCCCGGGCAAGCCGTCGACGCCCTGGAGATCTTCTTCCTCGCCGACGACCCCTCGCTGGCCGCCGCGGTCGATCCCCAGGCCCTCTACCGGGCGGTGGTCGAGTCCAACCCCGGCCTGCCCGCCGTCAGCGTCCAGCTGTGGAACCTCGGCGGCGAGAAGGGCAGCCTGCGCCTCGCCGAGCTCATGGGGCTCTCCAACGCCGACCAGGTGTGCGACGGTCGCGGCGGGGACTACCCGGCGGCCCTGCGCCCGGTCTGCGACACCGACGACGGGTACGACCCGGCGCAGCACCCGTTCCTGGCCGGCTACAACTCGATGAACTACGACACCGTGATGCTCGCGCTCTTCCTCAACGAGGCGTTCCCGAACCCGGGCGGCGGCCAGATGTTCCAGCCGACCACGGCGCGCACGCTGCGCGACCACAACGACAGGCTCTTCTCCGGGGAGCACATCGAGTACATGCCCGGATACCTGGGATGGGACGGCCCCGCCGCCAAGATCCGCAGAGCGATGCTCCACTCGGGCCGCCACCTCGACGTGGCGCGGCTGAACGAGCTGCAGTCCAAGGTCAGCCTCAAGCGCCTGCTCGGGATGCTCGGCCGCCAGATCAAGGAGTCCGAGAAGCTCAGCCACGACACCACGATCACAGCGGTCGAGGACCTCTACGAGCTGCTGGCCTACAACGTCTCGGACTGCCTGGGCCTGGCGCAGCTGTTCCGGCACCCGGCGTACGCGAACAACTTCGACCTCAAGGCCGGTCTGCTCGCGCAGTACGCCGAGACGGTGTTCACCAAGCACGGCTCCGTCCGCAAGGACCGGCTGGCCGTCGACTCGTCGTCGGCGAAGTTCGTGGGCCGGATCCTCGCGCCCTACGCCTCGCTGGACGACATCGAGGCGGTCTCGTACGTGTACCCCGACCCCGAGGTCGCCAAGGAGCGCGGGATCGAGCCGGTCAACGTGCTCGACGAGTGCGTGCGCTTCTTCGAGGAGAATGTCGCGCCCGACCCCGCCGCGCACCCCGAGGCGACGCCGGCCCAGCGGGAGGCCCACCGGCAGTTCATGCAGGTCGTCACGTACTACCGCTCGATCGAGGGGCAGAACTTCAACGACTCCGACGAGTACCGGGACAAGTTCGACCTCCCGGCGAAGTCGCTGCGCGACGTGCCCAAGACCCCCAACAACGTGCCATACTTCCGGTCCGACGCCTCGCCGTCGTCCTGCTTCGCCACGTTCTCCACCGGAGGCATCCACGGCGCGGAGGCCGACCTCGCGGTCTTCACCGCCGAGCGGATCGCGCACCTCGAGCAGGACATGATGCTCACGCGCGCGAAGCTCGTCTTCCCCGAGGCCGCCGACTTCGTCGCCGAGGCCAAGCGCCAGCACGCGGAGCTCGTGCTTCCCGACGGCACCTGCGTCGACAAGCGCCTGGTGCTGCTGGGCTCGGACCCCTCGAAGGTGAAGTACAGGAAGCCGAAGAAGGACGACCCGGACCAAGCCGAGCAGCTCGCCCGCGCCCAGGCCCAGGTGCCCGACCCGGCGGACCTGCTGGCGACCCAGCGCCCGGAGAGCGAGAAGCTCGACGTGCGCCTGCCCGACGGCGGCGTCCTGGTCGGCAAGGTCGTGCTGGCCAACAGCACGGCCACCAGCGCCGCCTACCGCGAAGAGCCCGCGAAGAAGGCACCCTCGCTGTTCACCGCGAAGGAGGACGGGTCCGACAAGCTGCACCCGAAGTTCGCCCGCACCTCGGCCGGGCTGGTGATCCACGAGGACTTCACCAGCTACTACCCGAACCTCCTGCGCAACATGCGGGCGTTCTACAACCCCGAGCTGGGGGAGGACCGCTACGCGAAGATCTTCTTCGACAAGGAGCGCTACAGCCGCGAGATGAAGCGGCCCGGCATCTCGCCCGAGGAGAGGACCCGGCTGAACACGCTGAGGAACGGCACGAAGCTGATCCTCAACTCGGCCTCAGGCGCGGGCGACGCCGGGCACAAGACCCCGATCCGGATGAACAACCGCATCATCTCGATGCGCATCCTCGGCCAGCTGTTCAGCTGGCGGATCGGGCAGGCGCAGACGCTGGCCGGCGCGCGGATCATCTCGACGAACACCGACGGCCTCTACTCGGTCGTCGGCGGGGAGAACGGCTTCGACGAGGCGACCAACAACCGCGTCCTCCATGAGCAGCAGGCCGCCATCGGCGTCGACATCGAGCCCGAGCTGATGTTCCTCATCAGCAAGGACTCGAACAACCGCCTGGAGATCGAAGCGCCTGAGCCGGGGCGGTCCGTCGCCGACAGCCCGATCATCGCCGCCGGCGGCGGCACGCTGGCCTGCCACGCGGGCCCGACCCCGACGAAGTCGCTGGCCCACCCGGCCGTGATCGACTTCGCGCTGGCCCGCTACATGCAGATCGTGGCGAGCAGGGGGGAGGCCGCGCTCTCGGAGCCCTTCGACCCCCGGCTGGGCCGGAAGGTGATCGAGGAGGCGGTGCTGGAGGACGACCCAATCCGGTCGCTGATGCTGTTCCAGAACGTCATCGCGGCCTCCCGCGGGTCGATCACCTATCCCTTCTCGGCCGCGCCGATCAACGCCGCCACCGGCGTGGAGTACAGCGACCAGGGTCACGTGTCCAACGTGCGCGACCCCCAGGTGCTCCAGATGGTCAACCGCGTCTTCATCGTCCGCGACGGCACCGAGAACGCTCGGAGCCTGCTCAACGCTGGCGCGTGGAAGGTGACCGCGGCCAGCCAGGCCAAGCGCCGCGAGGACGGGGTCGGCCGGGCCAAGCGCGATCCCGTCGCGCTGGAGGTCCTGCGCCACCACGGCTGGGCGAAGTCCCGCGCCGAGGCCAGCGCCTCCGACGGGCTCACGGTCCTGCCCGACGACCAGGACGTCGTCGTCCGCCGGATCAACGCGATCGACCCGACCTGGTCGATGGTCGTCGTCAACGACGACCTGCACCAGCTGCCCGCCGAGCGGATCGAACGGCTCATCGGCTCGCTCGACCTCGAGGTCTACACCCGGATCCTCGAGGAGACGTTCACCAAGAACTGGATGAACGCCGCGGCCTGAGCCGCTCCTGCGCCGCCTGCCGAAGGGTGCCGCGACATGTCCCCAGCGACGCGCGCGGCACCCTTCGGCGCTTCGGCGCGCCCATTCGAATGGCACTCCACAGATCAGTCGAATCGCGTCATAATTGAGGAAGAAAGCGAGTCCGACTCGCTCCCGACACGACCACGAGAGGCAATCATGTCCCAGTCAGTTCTCCCCGTCCGATCCAGTGATCCGGGCACCTCCTACGAAGCCGCGGTGAAGGCCGCGCTCGGCGCGTCCCGCGTCCGGCCCGTCGTCCTCGACATCATCCGCGAGCAGGGCCCGCTCACCCACGACGAGCTCATCGCGGCCTACCACATGAAGGTCGTGATGGAGCCCGACACTCCGCGCTCCTCGGAGTCGGGCATTCGCACCAGGCTGAAGGAGCTCGCGCACGAAGGACTGGTGGCCGCCGACGAGGAGGACGGGTTCTCCAACTTCGGCAACGCCGCCAAGCGGTGGGTCGCCGTCGACCCGGACGACCCGAGCTTCGTCTACGACCCCAACGCCATCGCCGCATACATCGACGACGAGGACATCGTTGGCTTCGGCGGCCTCCTCGACGACGAGGCAGCCGAGGACTGAGTGCCGATGCCGAGGAAGCGAGACCAGCGCGAGAGGGCCGTCGAGCGCTACCTGCTGACGGAGTGCCGCAGGCACGGCTTCTTCTGCCTGAAATTCGTGTCGCCGGCCCGCGGCGGAGTCCCCGACCGGATCGTCATCGCCCCGACGGGGACCGTCTTCGTCGAGGTCAAGCGGCCCGGCGGCGACCTGGAGAAGCGCCAGCGGGTGATGCACGCCAAGATGCGCCGCTTCGGGGCCGAGATCCACGTCGTGGACGACGAGCCCAGCATCGACGCCTTCATCGCCCACGTGCTCGGCACCGGCCGAGCCGACCCCGACCAGCAGAGAGCAGCCTCATGACCGCCACGGCCACAGACACCACGACCCCGCACGCGTACGAGACCAAGGACTCGGGATCGCGCGTCCGCACCGCCTCCGGCATGCAGCGCGAGGTGAAGACGGGCCAGCCCCGCTTCGACCTCCTCGTGCCTCTGACGGTGCCGTACCCGGAGCAGCTGCTCACACGGACGGCGGCGCTCGTCGAGCGCGGCGCGCGCAAGTACGAGTCCCGTGACTGGGAACAGGCGAGCACCGAGGCCGAGGCCGAGGAGTTCCGGGCCAGCGCCTTCCGCCACTTCATGCAGTGGATGTGCGGGGAGGACGACGAGGACCACGCCGCGGCCGTCGTCTTCAACGTGCTCGCCGCCGAGACGACGGCCACGGTGATGGCGCGCCGCGCCGCCGAGACCGAGGAGGCGGCCAGATGAGGAACCGCGTCACCAAGGGTAACGGCCAGGGCTCGGCGGCGTTCCGCCGGCTCACGCGCGCCGACCTCGTCACCTTCGACCAGGAGGCCAAGGATCTCATCCTCGAAGCGATGTCCATCGGCTGCGTCGGCCGCGTCTCCTCCAAGGGGCACGCCATCCTGCGCAACAACGCCGGGGGATCGACCTCGGTGCCGCGCAACCTGACCTCGCCCAACAGGTCGGCCCAGAACGCGAGGGCCGACATGAAGAGGCTGATAGCCGACCACCGGCCAGACCCCGAGGCCCAGCAGCGGGTCCCCTGCCACCCGCAGCGGATGACGGTCGCGGAGGCCTTCGTCGAGCACCCGACCCCGTTCTCCCGCTGGTTCGACGCCCTCCCCGGAGGGCTGCCCGCCGACCAGCAGCTCGACGTCTCGTTCGACGAGGCCGGCGAGCCCTCGTTCGAAGCGGTGGCGGCGAAGGAGCCGGCGCAGGCCGGAGCGCCGACGCCCCGCCGGGGCGGGCACCTGAAGATAGCGCCCGAGCCCGGGCAGGAAGCAGAGGACGCCATGACCGCCGAAGCCCATCCGACAGGCCCAGCTCCGGACCAAGCACCGATGGACGACTCGCCGGACGCAGTCCTGGCGCGGGTCCGCGAGGCACTCGGCGAGGACCCCCGCATCGGAGAGCTGCGGCGCAGGGTGGCCGAGCTGGAGACGGCGCTGTCCGCCGAGAAGCAGCGCGCCGACGAGGCCCAGAGCCGCCTCGGGCTCATCCAGGAGGCCTTCCATGCCTGACCGACCCACGCACGACCGACGACCCGAGAGAGGAGGCCGAGCACCATGACCACGACCATCGCGCCGCGGCAGCCGGCCCCCGCGCCGATCACACTCAAGCCCTACCAGCAGCAGATCCACGACTTCCTCGTCGGCCGCCCCTTCGCCGGGGCCTGGCTCGGCGTCGGGGCCGGGAAGACCCTCAGCACGCTCAGCGTCCTGCAGACCGTCCGCCCCATGGGCCACATCCTCGTCGTCGCACCGATCGCCATCGCGCGCTCGACGTGGCTCGACGAGATCGACAAGTGGGGTTTCCCGATCCGCACGAAGTCGCTGATCGTGAACGAGAACGACAAGAAGCTGTCGAAGGCCAAGCGCCTCGAGCGCTTCGGCAAGGTCTTCTCCGACCCGCCCACGATGTACTTCGTCAACCAGGAGCTGCTCACCCAGCCCTCCCAGGGCGCACGACTTCTCCAGCTGACCGGTGACCCCGCCGGCGATGTCGTCGCCGCGTCGATCTCGCCCGAGGCCGCGCAGCTGCACGGTCTCATCGGGACGATCGGGCCGATGGCCCAGGAGCAGCTGGTCGAGCACTTCCTGCAGCAGGCCACTGGGCAGCCTGGAGGCAAGGCTCCCACCAAGACCGCGGTCAAGGAGGCGATCAGCGAGCTCGTCGCCCGCGGCGCGCTGGAGCGCGAGACCCACGACTGCCGCAGCTGCGGCGGCGACGGCTGCGCGCAGTGCCGCTACGGCCTCGTCGACCAGATGCCGATCCAGTCCATCAACGGGCAGGACACGCTCATCTGGCCGTTCCAGACGGTGATCATCGACGAGTCGCAGGGCTTCAAGTCCCACAGCAGCGCACGGTTCAAGGCGCTGAAGGCTGTCCGCCCGGCGATCACGCGGCTCATCGAACTGACCGGCACCCCGAGCCCGAACGGGCTGCACGACCTGTGGAGCCAGATCTACCTGCTCGACCAGGGCGAGGCGCTGGGGAAGAACATCACCGAGTTCCGCAACCGGTGGTTCATTCCCAAGATGGTCCCCGGCACCACGACGCCGGCGAAGTGGATCCCGACCCCGAACGCCGAGGCGGAGATCCACGAGGCCATCAAGCACCTGGTGATGAGCGCGCAGAACACCAACCTCAACCTGCCGCCGCTCACCATCCAGGACGCGAGCGTCACCCTCCCGCCGGACCTGATGCAGGCCTACAAGGAGTTCAAGCGCGACCTCGTGCTCGACCTCGTGCGGACCTACCAGGACGAGGACGGCAAGCTCACGCAGAGCGTCGAGGCGATCGTGGCCGAGAACCAGGCGGTGCTCACCAGCAAACTCATGCAGTTCGCCTCGGGCACGCTCTACACGGCCGACCCGGACGACCCGAGCACGAAGGGCCAGTACGAGGTCATCCACGACAAGAAGCTCGAGATGGCCGAGTACCTGGTGCGCAACAGCGGCGGCGACCCCGTCCTGATCGCCTACCACTTCCGCTCGGACCTGGAGCAGCTGCTCGCGCGCTTCAAGAAGGCGGGCATCGACGCGCAGGTCTTCGACGGCTCGCGCGAGATGGTCCGCCGGTGGAACGCCAAGCGCGTCCCGGTGATGCTGCTGCACCCCGCGGCGGCAGGCCACGGCCTGAACCTGCAGGACGGTGGCTCGACGATGATCTGGTACACGCTGCCGTTCTCGCTCGAGCACTACCTGCAGACGAACGGCCGGCTGTACCGCACGGGGCAGACGAAGCCCGTGGTCATCCACCGCATCGTCGCCAAGGGCACCCAGGACGAGCGGATGCCCGGCGTGCTCGCCGAGAAGCAGCAGGTCCAGGACGACCTCATCTCGGCCGTCTCCGGCGAGGTCCTGCTCCTCGCCGCGCTGGAGGAGGAGATCCAGGACGACCTCAGCGACCTATGGGTCTCCGAGCGGATCTGACCACCTCCGAGCATCTCCATCCATCGCCGCGGAGCGCCGCCGTCGTGCAGCGCTCCGCGGCCCGCCCTCGAACAGCAAGGACATCACCATGGCTCAGACCTTCGCAGCGAAGTACCGCGGCCCGTGCGGCTCGGCCGTATGCGACCGGCGCGTCGAGCCGGGCGACCAGGTCGTCTTCGTCGACCAGCAGCTCTTCCACGACGAGTGCGCCCTGGACTCGGCCCTGCCCGCCCCCGTGCGGCGCGCGGTGTGCCCGGAGTGCTTCACCGAGGTCTCGGTGAGCGGGGCGTGCTCATGTTGAACCCCTCCGCCACCCACGACAAGGACGAGACCCTTGATACCGACTGAAAGACATCGCCATGAGTGCTAATTCGATTCCGAACCCGCCGCCTCTGGGCTGGCCATGGAACCCCCGTTCCGACGACCCCGAAGAGCGTGGTGCCGTCACCAGCACGCGGCAGCCCTGCGGATGCTACGAGCGCGTCGACGGCGAGGCCGTGCTCTGCGAAGAACACCTCGGAGAGCTCAATGCATCGCCGTCTTGGCAGCGCGGCAACTGGATGCAGACCTACACCGGCCGCCGGTTCTACCCGCTCGACTCGCGCCCCGAGGACGTCGACGTCGTCGACGTCGCCCACGCCCTGTCGATGCAGTGCAGGTACAACGGCCACGTCCGCCTCTTCATGTCCGTGGCGGAGCACTGCGTGCTCGTCTCCCGGCTCGTGCCGTCCGAGCACGCGCTGTGGGGCCTGCTCCACGACGCGACGGAGGCGTACGTGGGCGACATGGTCCGGCCGCTGAAGCTCCACATGCCCGAGTACCGGGCCGTCGAGGACCGCGTCGGCGGCCTGCGCCTCTACATCGACGTCCCCGACGACCTCGCGGCCGACGAGATGCCGGTCTGGGCCAAGGGCGACGTCGAGAAGATCCGCGAGCACGCGAACCGGATCATCGCCCGTGCCGAAGGCTGGTGCGCAGGACGCGACCACGAGGTGCGCGCCGCTCGGGCCGCCACGCCCACTGGGGATCCCCAGTTCGAGCACGGCGCACGCGCCGCCGCGGAGTCGATGAGGCTCTACTTCTGCGACGAGGACGAGCGCCCGATCTTCGATGGCCTGACCGACTCGATGCTCGACGAGTTCGAGAAGGGCGCTGTCGCCGACGCGGTCCGCGACGAGCAGCTGCGCGTCGAGCGCCTGGGGGAGAGGCGGCCGCTGGTCGTCACCTCGGCCTACCGCGTGCTGCCGACCGGCTACGGGTCCTCCGAGCTCGTCGACAAGCAGCACTTCGAGCTGGCCGTGGAGTGGCGCTGCACCGACGAGGACACCGGTGCGGATCGGTGGGCCGTCGTGCACGCGGGCGCATGCCTCTCAGCGGACGGCACCTGGGAGCACGAGCCGAGGCCTTCCTCGCGCGACGAGGAGTTCCTGCGCCGCTTCCGGTTCTCGCTCGACGACGCCCTGCGACTCGCAGCCGCCGCCGTCGACGGCGTGAAGGTCAACGGCGGCACGCTCGCCCAGTGGGCCGAGCGCACCGCTGCCGGTTCGTGACCCATCGGCGGCGCGCCCTGCGGGCGCTGGCCTCCGGGTCAGGGTCGGCGGGGCCGACCCGGGTACCGGAGCAGTGATGACGGGGGATCGGGCCGCTGGCCCGATCCCCTCATCAACCTGACCGACACACGAGAGAAGGGGTGGCACCCATGGCTGGGTTCCCCATCGCCGGCGAATACCGGCAGTGCCCGCACGGCTTCCACCACCCGCCCTGGCCGCACTCCTGCGACGGGTGCTGGTGCAAAGGCGAGAGGGACCGGCGCGAATACGGCTGGGACCACGATACCGCCCCGGCGTACCGCCTCCCTCCCGAGGGGTGGTCCGGCTTCGGCTCCCACGCCGACCAGCCGGGCGTCCGCCTCGAGTTCTCGGCCGAGACCGGCGAGGACGGACTGCCGCTCTGGGAGCGGCCCATCGACCACGACGACCAGGAGGCCTCCCGATGAAGGCGCACAGCACGCAGACCGACCGCACCTACGACTCCTGGGATGACCTCGTCTCCGAGGAGGCCAACGGGTACAGCGTCGTGGTGATGATGCAGAGCACGAGCGCGAAGTCCGGCAGGACGCAGAGCTACGCCCGCGTGATCGGGCCGTTCGCCGACAAGCAGAAGGCCCGCAGCAAGGCCGCCGCCGCGCGCCGCGCGTGGAAGCGCAAACGGGACCGCTACCCGAGCAGCGTCCAGCTCCTGAGCGTCTCCGTCGAGCCGATCTGGGACGACCTGCGGTTCGACGCCGAGGGCTGACGCCCGAGAAGCACCCATCCCGAACGACCGACGAGGACGACCACGATGACCATGACCATCACAGCCCGCCCAACCCCGCCGCGCATCAAGGACCCCCTCGACGCCGTCATGCGCAGCTGCCTGCGCGACGAGGACGTCTGGAGCGAGGTCGTCGGCACGGCCGCCGGCCTGAACCAGGCCGAGCACTGGCTGAAGACCACGGCCGCGAGCATCGACCAGCAGCTGTCGTACCGCCAGGACGAGGTCGAGATCTGGCGTCTGGCCCCGCAGGAGCACAGCGCATCGCTGACCGAGTACCTCGAATGGCGCAAGGGCGCGCTCTACCTCAAGAGCCTCTGCGAGAAGTGCCTCATCGACGCCAAGCGCCTGCGCGCCGCGGACGAGTCCCGCGCCCAGGAGATGAAGGCGCTGCTCCTTCGCCTGGCCGACGCCGTCCTCGACGAGATCCGCCTGCCTGGCGAGGACGCGCCGACCCTGCGCGACTACATCGTGCTCCGCGACGGCGTCCAGGACTGACCGCCCGCCGAGCGACCACACGACCGAACCCCGTGCCGCGCTCCTCCCTTCGACGGGCCGGAGCGCGGCACGGGCCACCATCCCGGGCGCAGTGCCCGGCGGAAAGACCCGCATGACGCCCCAGACCACCATGATCACCGCCGAAGGCCTCGTCCCGGAGATCGAGCAGACGCTGCTCGACTCGCGGGAGGACCGCGCCCGGCACGAGCACGACGTCGGGCACGCGCCCCTCTCGCCTCCCGAGCTCGGCCCTCACGAGCACACCGTGATGCTCGACGTCACCTTGGCGCTGCTCATCAGGCACCGGCTGCCGATCGACGCCGACCGAGCCGCGAAGGCGGTGGCCGACGCGCGGTCACCGGACGCCCGCGCCTGGGCGGCGGGGTGCGCAGAGCACGTAGCCCTCATCGCCCAGGAGAAGAACAGATGAACCGCATCTACAGCGCCACGCGCTACGACACGCCCGAGATCACCGCGCTGCGCGAGGAGATCAACGCAGACGGGCGCGCCCTCGACGAGATGGTACGGGAGCACCGCCGGCAGGAACGGGAGCGCTTCGCGCAGTACGACGACCTGCTGCGCCAGCGCCGCCCCTCGTACCCCACCTCCGACCACCTGCAGGCGCTCGAGCAGGTCGCCCGGCTCGTCCACGACGACCTGCCTTACGGAGACCATCTCGGCTGCCCGCGCCCGCAGGACCGCGAGGCCGGGATTGAGCTTCCCGCGTCGGTGCACTTCAGCTCGCAGGCATCCCGCATCAACGTCTACGCAGGAGCGCCGTACGCCGCCGAGTCGACCCGACGCCTCTGGCAGCTCGACGCCGCGGAGTGCGCCGCACTGCGCGATCGCCTCCGCGAGCTCTCGCTGCGCATCGTCACCGAATGGGTGCACGAGGACGGCATCGCCTTCGTCGTCGCCTCCCGCAGGGTCTGAGCGACGCCCGACAGCCCTACACGAGAGAAGGAGGCCCGCGTGCCGAACCTCATCGAATCCGTCAGCTGGCACCGCCTCGCCCATGAGGCCAGGAGCGCAGAGCCCAACGCCGCCCACCTCGCGCTGGCCCGCTGGGAGCGGATACTCCTGGCCAGGCCCGAGCCCGGGTGGCTGAAGGTCGTCACGCAGAACGTCGACGGCCTCCACGCGCGCGCCGGGTCCCGAGACGTCCTGGAGGTCCACGGCTCGATCCTCCGGGCCAAGCGCCTGGGCAAGGTCGAGACCTTCGAGTACGAGACGACTCCCGACGACCCCCGTGCCCCGGAGGCCCCGAACGGGTCGAGGCGGACGAGGCCCGACGTCGTGCTCTTCGGCGAGCGGCCGCGGCGCATGCGCGAGGCGACCCAGGCCGTGTTCGACGCCGACCTCGTCGTCTTCGCGGGCACCTCGGGCCGGGTCTGGCCCGTCGCGGGGCTGCTCGAGGTCGCCAACGAATCCCAGACTCCCGCGCTCCTGCTCAACCAGGAGGAGTGGGACCACGGCGAGTTCCAGATCGCCGTCCTCGACGACGTGCTTGCGCTCGATGAGCTCGTGCCGCAGGAACCCACCGAGGAAGTCGCATGAGGATCGTCCAGTTCCTGCTGCGCTTCGCCGCGGCGCTCGGCCTGCTCTACATCGCCGTCCCCTTCGCGGACGCGTTCGAGAGCATCGAGGTCACCGCGCCGGGGCTCGTCCTGACCGTGATCGTCCTCGTCGCGCTGCACCTGTTCGGAACCGGCATGGCCAAGCTCATCGCCCCGAGGCGAAGCATCGCCGTCGCCGGCGGCGACGGCGTCCTGGGATCCGCCCGGCTGGGCCGCTCTCCCGCGATGATGCTCCACAAGGACCTCGAGAAGCGCGCCCGCCACGAGGCGGCGCACGCCGTGGTCGCCCATGCGCTGGGCCACCTGGTGCTCTCGGCGTCGGTGGTCCCGGACCGGGGGTCCGGCGGGAGGGTGGTGTGGCGGCACAGCGACGCCGCATTCGCCCAGGCCTCGATCGACCACATAGCGGTCACCTTCGCCGGCCCGCTGGCCGAGCAAACCGGAGACGTCGTCCAGGCGGCCGAGAACGGGGCGGACGACTACTCGGCGCTACTGCGCACCGCGATCGCTGCCAGCATCACCGACCCGGAGAACAGGACGCCGGGCGAGATCCTCGACGCGGGCACGAAGACCGCCCGCCGGCTCGTCCTGCGCCACAGCAGGGCAATCGAGGCCCTGACCTATGAGCTCCTCGCCACCGAGGAGAAGCGCGATCTCGGCGAGGACGAGATCCGCGGACTGATGCAGCTGCACCACGTCCGACCGCACCAGGGGCCCGATCCGCACGCGCAGTGACGGACCGTGCCCGGAGCAACTCGTGAACAGAGACCAGCCGTGAAGAACCACATCAGGGTCTGCAAGGACCCGTACACCTACCAGTCCTGGACCGTCTCCTTCGCCGGCTTCCGCATCGGATCCGCGCACAGCGGGATCGTCGCCCAGGAGGCGGTCCAGATCGCAGCGCACTACGCGCTGATCATCAACCCCAGCAATGTGTGCCCGGCCTACCTGGTCGCCAACGTCGCGCGCGACATGGAGACCAAGGGCCTGGCGCGGTTCTGGATCCCCGAGCCCGTCACCGGCGGGCAGCAGTCGATCAAGGCCCGCACGGCCTGACGAAGCACTCGAGAAAGGCGTCCAAATGCCACAGCCCCACAGCGACAGCGGCATCGCCGAAGGCCTCGACGGACTCGTCGAGTTCGACGTGCCGTTCACCATCACGCTCTCGCCGAGCGGACCCGGGTTCTCGCGCGCAGCAGCAGAAGTACACGTCCCCTACTGCGTCACGATCCGGAAGGGCTCGCAGGAAGTCCTCGTCGACTTCGACGCCCCCGAGAACTCGCCGTGGGACCCCGTCTCCGGCCACTCCGGGCAGCACGGCTACGCCGGACCCGTCATGCACTCCTCGGAGTTCCTCGGGGGACCGATGGCTCGCAGCGTGCTCGAGGTCGAGGAGCCCACGACTTGGGTCGTCATGGAGGTCTTCGTCGAGGACGACGAGGAGGTCGACTTCGGCGACCCCGCCGGGTGGATCCTCCTGCGGCTCCGCTGACCCGACCTACATCCGACGCCGCGACTCCGGGAAGGAGGCCCTCATGGCCAAGCGCAGGCACCAGAAGAAGTCGCGCGAGTCCGTCGAGGGCTTCCGCGGCATCCCCAATCCCGAGCTCGCGAGCTGGATGCACCAGCTGCGCAGCTCCTCCGCCGCGCAGCGCCACGTGCCGAAGCCCCGCAAGGGCACCCGCCGCGAGCGGGAGCGCCAGGCGATCCGCGACCAGCAGCGGAACCGAGATACATAGCCTCGGGACGCCGACCCCAGACAAAAGTGAGGCCCCAGCCATGCGCGAGATCATCACCGGCCGCGACGTCGGCACCACCATCGACTTCAGGACCGTCGGCCCCTACGAGGCGCTGCACCCCTGGCCGGAGGAGACCGTCGTGTCCGCCGGCAGGGGAGTCGTCTTCCGCCGCCGGCCCAAGGACGGCGAAGCGCCGAGCTACACCACACTGTTCATGGAGGTCTACCCGCCGGGCGCGGCCTTCATCAGTGGCGAGGGCGAGACACCCGTCGACTGCGAGGAGAGCGCCTGGGCGCAGTACCAGCGCGCCCTCGGCTGCACCGACGGGTCCGGCCGCCACGACTGGGATCCCCGCGGCTACCGCAACGGAGCTGGATTCTGCGCCAGGTGCGGAACCTTCGGGTCGAAGGTCTTCACCGGGGAGCAGCTCGGCCAGTGCTGCCGGGAGTGCGGAGCCGGCACCACCTACCACTGGGAGACCGACGACGCCACGAGCACGACGACCTTCCTCTGCCCCGACCACTGCCAGCCCCCGGAGCTCGACGACGACGCCGCCGTGTCGCTGCTCGAGCAGCTGCTCAGCGGCCCGGGCACCGACTGAATGGAGAACACGATGCCGACCGATCAGGCCCCGAAGCAGCTCACCGAGGACGAGTTCGACCACCGCTTCACCGTGGTGCCCGACGAGAACGGGCAGCTCGTCCGCGACACCGCGCCAGGCGGCGACTCGGAGCCGCGCCGCCTCTGGACGATCGTCGAGGGCGACGCCGGGGGAGACCTCTACGCCGTCCCCGGCCTGCGCTACGTGAACCGCACCGGCTACCTGCTCACCGAGCAGGAGTGGACCGACGACATCGAGTGCGCCGAGTGGGACGTGCGCGGGGACGAGGGCGACTGACCATGTCCGAAGGACCCGCCTCCACCGCCCGCGTCAGCGGCCTCGGGGCCCAGCTGCTCGCCGTCATCAGCGGCGAAGGGCACCGGGCCGTCGTCTTCCACGACCTCGACGAGGTGCCCGTAGGCTCCGCCGGCTACTTCACCCCCGGTGGCCGCAGCGCTCTGCGCGATGAAAAGGGCTGGATCCACGACGGCCGACGCTTCGAGCCGCAGCCTGAGAAGCAGTACGTCTTCACCTCCCAGTCCGGCCCCGCCAACGACGCGAAGCTCGCGGAGCTGATCGAGGAGGCGCTCGTGCCCGAGCACAGCGTGCTCGTCGCCTTCCGGACCGAGCAGCAGACCGAGTCGGACTGGGAGCTCGGCTACAGCACTTCCTGCACCGACCTCACCGGCCCGGAGATCCTCGGCCACCGGCTGGACGAGCGCGAGCTCGCCGAGCTCTACTTCCAGATCGAGGCCGTCGGCGGCCTCGGCGAGTCCGACGCGTACTCCGACTTGGACAAGGCGATCGAGAGGCTCGGCGAGGTCCCTGCGCGAGAGCTGCGCGCGAAGGCCGCCCAGCCCGAGCTCTTCGAGCTCGGGCCCGAGACCTGAGCCCCGCACGACTGACCGATCAGAAGCGCCCTCGCCTCGCCGCGAGGGCGCTTCTTCGTCTCCCAAACACCCTAGGAATCCGCCATGCCGCTCAAGCACATCCCCGCCCACACGACCAGCCATCCCGACCGCTTCGAGGACGAGGAGACCGGCTGGGGCTACTCCGTCCAGCAGGACCTCGACGCGGAGGACCCACGCACCTGGACCGATGACGAGCACGCCTCCGTGCACACCTACCGAGGTCCCCGCGGCCACGCCGACGTCGTGCCCGAGAACCTCGCCGCCCAGGCCTTCGATCGCTACTGGCAGGACCACGACGCCGAGCAGGCGCTGGCTCTAACGGAGCGCTACCTCGCGGCCTTCCACCCCGAGGAGCGGATCTCCGTCGCGGTCCGGACCGTCCGCGGCAGCAGCCAGGACGAGTGGCGTGACGTCTTCGCCGCGGTCGCCGACGGCCACGGCACGCCCGATGGCCACATCGACCAGTTCCGCATGTGGGCCTTCGGCGACGTCTGGACCGTCGTCCCCGACAAGGGCTCAGGCATCTCCGGGATCTACGCCGACAGCCCCGAGGCGGCCCTGGAGCAGTTCCGGAAGGACTTCGAGGACGAGACCGTCGGCGACGATCCCTCGGTCGAAGTCGGCTGGGACAACGAGCTGCCCAAGGCCATCGCCGAGTGCTTGGCCGACCGCGAGGAGCCGGAGGCCGCCCGCGCGGCGGCATGGTTGAAGGAGCACGAGAGCGACGACCAGGTCTGGTCGGCGATCAACCGGCTCTTCGACGATCTCCAGGAGCTCGCCGCCGCCTGATCGCCGGCTCACCCGCAACGACCACGCCCCCGAGCAGGGGAGAGAAGGAAGACCAGTCCCATGACACCCACCACGATGGGCGACCTGCCCAAGACCGCGCGCGTCGCGGTTGCCCAACTCCGAGCGGATCCCGCGGGCCATGCCGACGGCGGCCCCCTTGGCCGCGCTGGCCACGACGCCCTTGCCGGACGAGCCGGTCTGCTTCGCGCGAGCCGCGCCGGCCGCCGCGTCCCGGAGCGCCTCGGTGCCCACGCGCTTGGCCCCGTTCCTGAAGCCCTCGGACTGGACCGCCTGGCCGACCTTCGACTCCCTGAGCCGCTCGCCCGCCGTGGGCCGCTTCGCCGGTGCCTGCCCCGGCGTGACGCCCTGCGGGGCTCCTGACTGCTTCGCTCCCTGGTTCGCCGCCATCTTCGCGGCCACGGCACCGCCGGCGACGCCGCCGAGCGGCGCGGCGGCGCGGAACTCCACGAGCACAAGGTCGGCCTTCACCGCGTACAGCATGCCGACCCGCTGCCCTGCGAGGTCGCGCAGCTCGAACGTCCCGCGCTGCCCGGTGGCCCGGGCGATCGACTCGACCTCCGTGGACGAGTACGGAGAGGTCGTGCGCGGCACGCGGCCCCCGCTGGGCGCTGCCTCCTGCGTCACGGCCAGGTGGGGGTTCGTCTGCGTGCGTCCCTGCAGGTCGCGGTAGTCGACCTGCGCGTCGATGTCCTGCACCCGTCGGCCGGCGGCGTCCGCGGGGCCGCGGTGGCGGTCCAGGGCCGTCACCAGGACGTTGACGCCCCGGGTGCCCCTGCTGAGATCTGCCATGATGATTCGCTCCTATCTGTGCGAAAGGCCCCCGGAGAGGTCTCTCCGGGGGCCTTTCGAGTGGGATTCAGCGAGCCTGTCGATCAGCCTCAGCCGACCGCGGGCTCCTCTGCCTCGACGGTCTGCTCCACGGCCTGCTCGGCCTGGGCGGTCTGCTCGGGGGCCGCGGCCTGCGACTCCTTCGCCGCCTTCTGGGCCTCCTTGGCCGCCTTCATGGAGGCGAACTGGTTGTCCAGGGTGTTCGCGTCGACCTTGAACTCGGAGGCCTCGACCGACTTGGTGTTGACCACCAGGCCGGTGCCGCGCGAGGCGGGCATCACGTTGCCCTTGAAGCCGTAGACGGTGCCGACCGTCTCGCCGGCCTTGTTGAGCAGCGGCTCCTTGTTCGGGCCGGCGGCCTTGACGATCTCCTCCATCTGGCCGACCGAGTACGGCGCGGTGTTGGCGAAGCGCTCCTTGCCGTCTGGGCCGGTCACGCGCTCGGACTTCAGGTGCAGGTTGTTCTGCTCCGGGCCGCGCTTGTCGCGGTGGTCGATCTGGATGTCGGCGTAGTGCGACTTGCCGTCTTTGGTCGCGCCGTTGTCGTAGACCTTGGCGATGAGGTTGACCCCGGTCATCGCGCCCTTGCCCTTGAGAAGTGCCATGATCTCTTCCTTTCGTCGTTCCGCCTGCCTGATCGACAGGTCGGCCATGATCAGTCACATCGTCCGAGCAAGACCTGGGAGTGCCTGTCGAACTGATCTCTACACTAATACTGTATAGAGCACTCCGCAACCACTCGACTCATCTTTTTTCTCGTTTGTCTACTCGCGCTGACTGGAGTCGGACAGGCCGGTCGGCTCCTGCTCGGCCTCCTGGGCTACATCGGCGCTGGCCACGGCGGCGTCGATCCGCGCCTGGACGCGCACCACGAGGCCGGAGTCGAGCGAGGTGGCCCTGGACCGGCGCAGCTGCTCGGCCTGCTCCCTTTCCTCGCGCAGCTCCGCGATCCTCGAGCGCAGGACCGGCGACGCGCCTGCGTCCTGGGCCGCAAGCTCGCGCGACAGCCTGGTCATCGCTGCCACGTCGTCGACCGGGAGGTCGGCGATCGCCTCGGACTGGCCCGACTGGTCGAGGTACTCCATCGCCGCGAGCAGCAGCCTGCGGCGCTCGGCCGCGGCGTCGGAGTAGGCCCGGCGGGCCCGCGCACCGATCTCGACGTCGGTGACGAAGTCGTAGCCCAGGTGGTGCAGGTCCAGCGCCTTGACCTCGTCGAACGGGTGCGGCGTACCGGCCTCGATCGTCAGCTCGGCCCGGACCGGCTCGGAGCCGTCGCCGCCGGCAGTGCGCCCCTGCTCGGGCCCTCCGGCCACGAGGACCAGCCCCGAATCGGCCAGCTCCGTGCGCAGCTCGTCGAGGCGCTCGTCGTAGACCTGCTTCATGGTCGCGATCCGCGAGTCGAGCACCGCCCGGCCCGCCTTGCCCTCGGTCAGGTGCCGTCCGCCGGGCTGGTCGTAGATCTCGCGGCCCAGCCGTTCGGCCTGGTCCGCGTCCTTCATGCGCTGCAGGGAGGCGTCCTTGCGCAGGGCCATGAGCGAGAGCAGCCGCTGGCCGTACTCGGCGACCTGCTGCTGCCGCTCGTACCACTGCCCGACGTCGCCGACGAAGGGCAGGAAGTGCTGGTACTTGCTCATCACCCTCCGGTGCCAGTCCTCCTCGTGGCGGTAGAAGTCGTAGAGCGGCCGGGAGTCCTCCTCGGCCACGTGGGCCTTATCCGCCCGCTCCCACTGCCGCGCCAGGTCGCGGTAGGCGCTGGCCTTGGACTTGTGGTGCTGCAGGCGGGAGGCGTAGCTGCGCAGCCGGAAGCCGAACGAGACGATGTCGTCCTCTGCGCCGCTGTCCTGCTCCTGGCGCTCGGCGGCCAGCACCGCCATCTGGGCGTAGTCCATGCCCATGACCTCGAGCATCGGGGTGCGCACCCGCAGCTCCTGCTCGGGCACGGCGCGCAGCATCTGGTAGACGCCGTTGACCGCCCGCTCGGTGATCTGGTCCCGCCCCGAGTCCACCAGGCGCTGCCACTGGTCGGGGGAGAGCCCCTCGGCCTCGCGGCGCTGGTTGGCGTAGTCGACGACCTTCTCCATGGCCTCCGGCAGGGGCGAGCCCGGCCGCTCGAGCTGCTCGGCGACCAGCTCGGAGACGAGCTGGTTCGCCTTGCGCATGCGCAGGTCGTTGGAGCCGGCGCGCCACAGCGTCCGGTCGGCGGGCAGGCACGCGAGCAGGAACTGGGGGAGGGCCTCGGCGCGCATGCGGTCGTGGGCCCAGCGCTTGATGAAGGTGGTGACGTTCCGGCGCTCGTACCCGACGGCGCTGGACAGGTGGGCGATGGCCTGCTTCTCGTCCAGCCAGGCGTCCACTCCGCGGCGCAGCCGCGACTTGTGGCGGTCCAGCAGCTTGCCGCGCTGGGTGCCGTCCTTGGCCAGCTGGCCCCGCCCGGCGTCGACCATCGCCAGGTGGCAGTGCACGTGCTCGGTGTCGACCTGGATCACCCCGACGTAGCGCAGGTCGTCGAAGCCGCTGGTGCCCGAGCCCATCCGCTCCAGTCCGTGCATGATCGCCATGCGCAGCTTCATCTGGTCGATGTGGCCCCAGTAGTCCCCGCGGCCCTCGCAGTGGAAGTCCCTGCCGACGATGCCGTGCCTCTTCAGGTACGCCTCGTCGAACGACAGGACCGTCTTGAGCACGGTCTTGCCGCTCTCGAAGTGGCGCTGGATGTCCTTGCTGGCCGCCCGCAGTTGCTCGTCGGACAGGGAGACCGAGCCGTACCCGAACGCGACGCCGCCGTCGCCCTGCGCCTGGCGCATCGCCGTCTTGGCGGCCGTCCTCGAAGTCCCGGCCCGCTCGACGGCGCTCTCGCGGGCCATGTAGCGCAGGATGAAGTCGTCGGTACGCAGCCGCTGGATCGGCGCGAGCGACTCCGTCGCCTGCTCGCGCGCCATGTACCGGGTGACGTAGTCCCCGGGCGTGCCTCCGCGGGAGCCCTTCCCGCCGGACAGCGGCACCGAGTACTCGTTCACGATGACCACCGACTGCTTTAGCCCCATGTCTCCTCATCCCTTCCGCCCCGTGGATGCGCAGGGCCCCGGCCGCTGTCCTCCAGCGACCGGGGCCCGCGTTTGCTCATCGCTCCTGCTCGGATCACTCAGGACCCCAGGCCGTGCTCGCCGTCCTCGCCGAAGTCGAGGTCGGCGGCGCGGCGCGAGGCCTCGCGCTTGCGCTCCTCGAGCGTCGGGGCAGGCGCGGCCTGCTCCTGCTGCGCCCGGTGCTGCTCGCGCTCGGCGTCCGACTCGTCCTGCCCGAAGTCCAGGTCCTGGCCGACCTCTCGGCGGTCCTCCCGGTCCTCGACCTCGTCGGCGTGCAGCGCCTGGGCCACGCGCTGGTGGTAGAGGTGCTCCGGCGTGCCCTCGGTGCTCTCCAGCTCGGCCTGGTACCGCTCGCGCTCGGCGGCGATCTCGGCCTCCACCTGCTGCAGCTGGGTCCCCACGCCGGCGGCGGGCTCCTGCTCCTGCTCCGCCTCGCGCGGCAGGCCCTCGGCCTGCGCGACCAGATCGAGCTCGTCCTCGGTGAACAGCGAGTTGATCGCGTCCGAGCGGGCCCGTAGACCGCGCTCGTCGACGACCACCTCGGCCTGGGCCCCGTCCTTCGAGTGGTCGGCGAAGTACTCGCTGAGGTCGTAGCCGGAGGACTCCAAATCGATCTCGAGGTCGGCGATGCGGTGCACGTTCATGAACACCACGGGGGCGTCGGACTGCTGCTCCGACGGGGTGAGCACGAGGGCGTCCACCGTCGCGGGCAGCTCCCACTCGATGCCCGTCACCTGCTCGGGCACCGCGAACGAGCGGCTGAAGTATCCCTTGCCCACCAGGGCGGCGAGCTGCTCGTCGTCGAACTCGTAGTAGGCGTCGACCTTCTCGCCCTGCCCGTGCGAGTAGGTCACCTGGGTGATCCCGTACGGCAGCGGCTCGGCCGGGGTGATCGAGCGCAGCTCGCCGATCACGTGCAGGTACGGCCGGTGGTTCTCCTCCTTGCCCCGGTGCTTGAGCTCGACGGAGTCGACCAGCACGCCGACCTGGGCCTCCAGCCCGTCGTACCGGTGCGCCTCGACGCCCCGCTCGCGCAGGGCCCGGTCGGCCCACACATCGTTCATCATCAGTCCAGCGGTGCGCATCACTTGCTCCTCTTGTTCGTGGTCTTCTTGGTCCGGCGGTTGGCACGGGGGGCCGGGGCGCTCGGGGCCTGCGCCTCGGCGCGGGCGTCGCGGACCGCCTGGATCCGGCGGGTGCTCCAGCCCCACATCGCGCGCATGGCTGCGATCTCCCCGGCGGCCAGGACGATGACGAGGAACGCCAGCGGCGCGATCCACATGGCGATGGTCCCGGCCATGGTCAGCTGTCCGCCCGCCGCGCCCGACTGCTGGTGCAGCCACGCGCCGAGCATCGGGATCAGGACCATCGCGGTGCTGAGCGCCAGCAGGTAGTCCGCGATGAGCACGACCGACCGGAAGAACACCGCCCAGATCACCACCGGGAGCCCGTCCGAGCTCTTCTCCGGGGCCAGGCGGCGCAGCGCGCCTCCCAGTCGGGAGGGCCTGCGCTCCTTCTTCTCCTTGGTCGGCTTCTTCGCTGCCGGATCGGTCGTCTCGCGGGCCTCGCCCTCGATCGGTGCGTCGGTCTTGTCCAGGGTCTGGGTCGTCATCGTCTCGTCCTTCGTCGTTGTCGTCGTTCGTGTCGTGTTCGTGGACCGCGGGATCAGCTGCCGTCGCTGGACGCGGGGCTCGGGGTCGGCGACGCGGTCGACGCGTCGGGATCCGCGGGGGCGATCTGGTCGGGGGTCCGGCTCGAGGCTCGGTAGGCCTCGAAGGAGGAGACCGTGCCGTCCTGCCGGGTGCTGAAGGTGAAGACCACGTACTCGCTCTTGGCGGTGCTCGCCCCGTCCTCCGAGACCGGGTCGAGCCGGGCCACTCCCGTGTAGGAGTAGTCCAGGCCCTTCACGCCAGTCACGTCGACATCGAGCGACGCCAGGGTGTAGGTCCTCCCCGAGCCCTGGGCGGACCCCGTCGCCGCCATCCACTCGGGGACGAACTCGGTGAGGGTCCGCGAGCTCCCGTCGAGGAAGTCGTGCCGCGCGTCGAGCGCGGCCTGCGCCTGGGCCGTGTCCCGGGACGAGGCCGAGGAGTCGGTCAGGCTCAGGAGCACCGAGCGCGCGGTGGCCCGGTCCCGGTCGGCCCTCTCCGCGTCCAGCCCGGGCAGGTCCGCCAGCAGCCGGGCGTGTTTCGCGTCCAGGTCGTCCTGCGCCTGCTCCAGGTCGTCATGGAGCTGGACGATGAGCTCGTCGGCCTGGGCGTCTACGTCGGCCGAGCCGTCGTTGAGCACCGTCGCCCCGAGGGAGAGCGCCGACAGCGCCAGCAGCCCTCCGGTGGTGCAGACGAGGACCTTCCCGGCCCTCTCGCGGATCCAGTCCTTCGCGTCCTCGATCACTGCGCCTTCACCTCCTGCCGCAGGGCCTCGCCCGTCGTCGTGGTGCCCGTCTCTACCTCGGAGAAAGTCTTGCGCGTCATGTCGTAGTCGGCGCGGGCCCAGGCCAGCACCGCCGGCCCCTGCCCCTCGGCGGGGCGCGTCTCCACGGCGAGCCAGGTCACCCGGATCAGGCCGCTCTCGTCGATTGAGTAGGGGCGCTGGGCGACCCACTCGAAGCCGGAGTCGAAACTCATCGGCAGGCCGGTGCCCGCGGGAACGTCCTTGTCGCTGGCCAGCAGGTACCACGGCTCGAGGGCGCTCTGCCCGACCTCCGGCGAGAAGTACGGCGTGAGGTTCCGGCGCGTCGGCTCGGACGCGGCCGGGTCGGACGCGGCCGGGTCGAGCTCCCCGCCCGCCGCCGCCACGGAGGGCGTCAGGTGGCGGTAGTCGTCCTGCAGCCCGGCGATCTGCTCGGCCGAGGACTGCGCCGTGACCAGGCCGCGGTCGGCGTCCTGCGGCTGGGGGAGGGCGTCGGCCCGCGTCTGCTCCGTCCTGATCTGCTCGCGCAGCTCGAAGACCTCCTGGGCCTTCGCCTCGCTCACGGAGGCCTCGCCGCCCGAGAGTCCTGCGCCGACCACGAAGAGCAGCAGCGCCACAGCGCCCATGCCCACGCCGCCGATGGCCGCGCGGCGGCTCATCAGCGCGCCAGAGGCCTCGACGCGGCCCGCGGTCCCAGCGTCGTCGTCCGACGCCGCCTCGGCGGACGGAGAGGCGACGAAGCGCGTCTTGCGGACAGGCTTCTCGGCCTGCTCGCCCGACTCGTCGATCTGTGTCGCTGCCATTGACCCTCAACTCGCTGTTCGACTCGAATACCAGTACAACTCTATCAAGAAGATGACTCGAAAGGGAGTCGGAGTTATCCCGAGTGGCGAGTCGATCCGCTCGCGGGGACACCGGAGAGGCCCGACACGTTCCCCTCGGCGTCGACGGTGAGGAACAGGAGCATGGTCCGCTGCGCCGTGACCCGGGCGGGATTGGTGTTGTTCTGCGTGACCGCGTCCGAGGTGACCGACACGTCGACGAGCACCGCGTAGGTGTACTCGTCGGCGCGGACCTTGACGACCTCGACGTCCGGCTCGCCGCTGATCGAGGAGTTCATGCCCTGCGTGTCGATGTAGTAGTAGCGCTTGCCCGAGTCGTCCTCGTTGAACCGCGACGGAGGCATGAACTGCGTCAGGAACGGCTCGTCCTCGGAGAGGGCGTAGCGCTCCTTCAGGTCCTCCCGCGCCGACTCGTACGCCAGTCCCGAGTCCCAGGTGAAGGCCGTCATCACCAGGCGGTCGATGATCGTCGCGTCGCCCGTCGCCCGGCTCTGGCTGATGCCCAGCGACTCGAGCATGTTCTGGTCGATCTGCTCGGACTTCGCCCGCTCGGCGGCCCGGACCCGATCCTCGAGCCCGCTGATCCGCTGCTCCTGCGCCTCCAGCGCGCCGCGCTGCGATCCCCAGGTGAGCGCGGTGCCCGCCGTGACGGCCACCAGGACCGCTGCGACCACCAGCACGAGCGCGTTGCGCCGGGCGAACCCCGGCCGTGCGGCTGCGGCGTCGCCGTGCCCGTTCCCCATCGGCTGCTCCTGCGTCATCGGCTCTCTCCGCTCTCGTCGTCCGTCGCCCCGGTGCCCGGTGCGCTGATCTCCGGCACCTCGGGCCGGCTCGGCTCCGGGCCGCCGATCTGTTGGTGCTCGTCGCCCGCCGCCGTCACCACGACCTCGAGGTCGTCGAAGACGCCCTTCTCGCCGTCGTAGACGTAGCTCGCGTTCGCCCAGGCCAGCACCTGTCCGGTCTCCGTGTCCTTGCACAGCCAGATCACCTGAGCCGAGCTCGTCAGCCCCGAGGGGTCCTTCGCGTCGAGGTCGGGCATCACGGTCTCGACCGACCACGCATATGCATCGGGGGAGGAGGCCTTCGCCCCGTCGTAGCGCACGTACCAGGGGAATCGGGGGTCGATCTCCTGGCTCGGGTCGAACGGCGTGGTGGACGTCCAGGAGTAGGCGTCCTCCTCGCCGGCCAGGTACGAGCCCTCGTCGAACAGCGGTGCCAGGACCCGGCGGTGCTCGGCGATCTGCAGCGTCGCCTCGTTCGGCGCGCCGTTGCCCGGGTCCGGCTCGGTGCTCGCGCGGTGGTGCAGCTCGGCAAAGCCCTGCTGCGCCTGGGCGACCTTCCCGGCGTCGGCCGCCGCGGCCTGCGAGAGCTCGGCCATCCGCTCCGACAGGTCCTCGTCCACGGGGGCCGCCTCGGCCTCCTCCGCCTGGGTCGTCAGCTCCGTGATCCTCTCGGCCCCGCGGGACTGCGACGCCTCGAAGCTCTGCCCGGTCACGCCGCTGGCCACCACCAGGGCCAGGATCCCGGCCCCCATCGCGATGCTCAGCCCGCGCCGCGCCCGTCGGGCGTCGTCCTCGGGGGTGCGCTCTTCTCGCCTCTCGCGCCGCTCGCTGCGCCAGTCCTCGAAGCGTCCTTCCAGCTCCGCCCCGCTGAGCCTCCTGCGCGTGGCCGGGGCCTTGGCCTTCTTCGGCGCGTCGTCGACGGCGTCCTCCTCGGCCTCGTCTCGCGGCTCTTCCTGCGCACTGGTCACGGTGCACGCCCCTTCATTCGTCTTGTCCTCGTATACGACTCCAAGTCTATCTCGAATGCGAGTCACTGACGACTCTGTCACGAGTCGAGAAGGCGGCGAGTGGCTCCGGACATGGAGAGAGCCGGTGCCCGAATCGCCGGGCACCGGCTCTCTCATCGCCTTCTCAGGCCTCTGGTCCCTCCACCCGGGTCACACCCGGATGAAGGTCGGCGATCCCCAGAGGCCAGACTCCACGACCTTGTTGCTGGAGTGGCTGGCGTGGATCACCGCGTCCCCTCCGGCATAGATCCCGATGTGGCCGGGCCACCAGACCAGGTCGCCGGTCTTCGCCTCCGACTGCGGGATCACCGTCCCCGCGTTCCTCTGCTGGCTCGAGGTGCGGGGGAGCTTCTTCCCGGTGGCCTCGAAGACCGCGTAGCTGGTCAGGCCCGAGCAGTCGAAGCCGATCTCGCCGCGGTCCTCGCCCTGGCGGCCAGCGCCGGCTCCCTGGGAGTCGCCGCCGCCCCAGACGTAGGGCTTGCCGATCTGGCTGCGCGCCGCGTTGACCGCCTCACTGCTGCTGGTGCCCTACGGCGCGTTGTTCGCAGCCGGCAGCATGTCCGGGTCGGAGCCGCCCTCGCCGATCAGGTCGGAGACGTCGACGAACTTCCAGCCCTCGGCCTTCAGCCGCGCCGCGCTGTCCACGCGGACCCGGCCCATGTAGGAGCAGTAGCCCGCCTCGCCGACGATGACCTTGTCGCCGTCGACGCCCAGGACCACGAGCGTGTGACCCGCGGGCCCCGATCCGGGTCCCGAGCCGACCGAGTACGGCACGGGGTTGTCCTGCATCTGCTTCCCCGTCATCTCGGCGATCAAGTAGGCGGTGCGGATGCCGTTGCCCGGCGCGTACTGCTGGAAGGACGTGTACTTGTTCATGAAGTACGTCGAGAAGCTCACGCAGTTCATCGCGTGGTTGTCGCCGCACGAGCCCGGGCCGCCGCTGTTGCCGTACTTCTCGTCGAGGAACTTGTCGCCCTCCTCGTTGTACAGGTCGACCAGCTGCTGGGCCTGCTCCTCGTTCATGCCGCCGTCGACCAGGCCGCCGGGGCCGGCGGTGTCGCTGTCGCAGTTGCCGAGGATCGTGTTGATGCCGCCGCCGATGGTGTCGACGATGTCGCCCACGATGTCCTCGACGCCGCCGGCGACCGAGTCGTCGACGCTCCAGCCGCTCATCTTGCCGTACCACATCTCGGCGTCGGCCACGCGCTCCTGCATCATCTGCGCGTTGTCCGCCGAGCGCTCCCACTTGTCGTGGAAGTACTTAGCGGCGGCGGCTGGCGAGCCCTGCGAGGTCGTGATCATGTCCTTGAACACGGCCACGTCGCTCGGGTTGTCACCCTCGACCATGAAGGCCAGCTGCGTCTCGATGGTGTACCAGTCCACGCCCTTGGACTGGGCGTAGTCCAGTAGCATCGGCGTGCGGCCGTTCGACCACTGGCCGAGGCCGATGCCGCCGTGCTCCTGGCCGGGGATGTGGGTGAAGTTGCCATCCCAGGCGGCCTGCTTGCGCGGGCCGATCTGGTAGGGCTCGTCGTAGATGCTCTCGACGCTGGTCGGGTCGACACCCGACTCCTGCGACCAGTTGCCCAGGATCCCCGCGATGTTCTCGTCGGGCATGCCCCAGCTCTTCAGCACGGAATAGACCGCCTGCGCGTTCGCCTCGGTGTTCGCCGGCACGTCAGCGCCGGGGCCGCCGGTGCCGACGTTGACGAAACAGTTCGCCGCGCTCGAGCCGCGGCCGTCGTCGTAGCCGCCCTGGTTGAGCACGCCGGTGGCGACGGTGCTGAGCACGGCCACGGCGGTGATCGTCGCGACGACACCCGAGGCGGCCGTGGCGACCGGGGCCACGGTCGCCGTGACCGCCACGCCGAAGACCGCGCCCGCCGCCTTGCCGACGAGTCCGCCGATCGCGACGAACGGTGCGGCGATGGCGTGGCCCACCGCCTTCGCGACGCCGACGATGAAGCCCAACACCAGGTTGGCCGCGTTCGCCGCCATCGCCAGCATGGCGAAGAACATGGTCTTGAGCCACTTCAGCAGCGCCATGAGCATGACCAGCCCCATGGCCGGGGGAGCGGCCGCCGCAGCGCCGCCCACGGCGACGCCCTTGGCCGTCTTGGAGACCAGCTCGCCGTCCTTCTTGTCCCTGCGCTCGTAGCCCGTGCCGCCCGCGCCGAGGCGCTTGTCGGCCGGCTCGGCGTCGGGGCCGCCCCCGGTCACCTTGGACGCGCCCTCGACGGCGTCCTTGCCGCCCTCGAGGCCGACGTTCTTGGCAGCGCCGATCGCAGCGCCGGGCAGAGCTCCGACGCCGCCGGCGGCTGCTCCTGCCTGTGCACCAGCCACTGCCCCGGAGGCCGCGGTACCCGCGTATCGACCGGCTCCGCGCCGCATGGCGCTGTTTCCGTCGCCCTCGACCGCCTTCTGGGCCGCTCCTCCGGCTGCGCCGGCGGCGATGCCTTCGAGGCTCTTCGCCGCCTTCTTGGCGGTGTCCGCAGCGCCTGCGGCCTTGCCTGCCGTACCGGCGGCGTCGGCTGCCTTCGTCGTCTTCTCGGCCGCCTCGTAGGACCCCGGCTGGCCGGCTCCTCCCTGGGCGGTCGGAGCGCCGCGGCCCCCCGCCTGCGTCGAGGCGTCCTGCGACCCGGGGGAGCCCTGCTGGCTCCCGGTGCCCGGCGAGCCGACGCTGCCCTTGGACGCGGAGCCGTTGCGGCCCGCCGATCCCGCCGAGCCGCCCTGGCCCGAGGTCGACGCCGACGCGCCGCCCAGGCTCTTGGTGCCGCGCCCGGACGCGCCGGTGGTCGGACTGCCCCTAGAGGACAGCCCGCCCGCCGAGGAGACCCCGCGTCCCGCGTCGCTGCCGCTCTGGCCAGCGGGCTTGGCGACGGGGGAGCCTCCGGTGGCCTTCTTCGCCCCCTTCGCGGCGTCCTTGGCACCCTCGGTGCCGACCTTCTTGGCCGCGCCCGCGGCCGCGCCAGGGGCCCCGCCCTTGGCACCCGAGGCCGCTCCCGAGGCAGCCGCCCCGGCGTAGCGTCCGGCCGCGCGGCGGCCGGAGCCGCCGTTCTTGCCCTGCACCGCCCGCTGAGCAGTCGCGCCCGCGGCCGACGAGACACCCGGTGCCGACGAGAAGCCCGGAGTCGACGGAGCTCCCTGGGTCGGCGAGCCTCCCGAGCCGGGGGAGGCGCTCGGGGTCGAGGACCCGGTCGGTGCCGACGCGCCGCCCGAAGTCGGCGTGCGGCCCGGGGTCGACGTGCTGCCCGAGGCGGGACCGGCGCTCGGCGCACCGGCCCGGCGGCCCTCCGGGTGCGTCGAAGGGCGCTTCTCCGGCTCCTTCTTCTTCCCCGCGCTACCCTCGGACCCCCGGTCCTGATGGGGCGACGCACCGGGCCGAGCCGAGTCGTCCGGCTTCTTCGGCTTGTCAGTGGCCATTAGCTTGTCCTTTCCGGCTCGATGCCTGGTGGTCGTGGTCGCGTCCCTCGGCGCGCGCTCACTGGTAGATGGTCAGGAAGTCCTCGGTCGAGTTGACGGTGCTGTTGGACTGCACGTCGCGCAGCTGGACGTCCAGGCGCAGCAGGTCCAGCAGCAGGGTCGTCTGGTACTCGGACTTGTTCTTGCCGTAGTCTTGATAGGCCTGCGACAGGTTGTTCATCACGTTCGTGAGAGGCCGCATGGTCACGTCCGACGACTGGTAGTCGTTCTTCAGGTCGGAGCCGTCCGAGAGGATCCACTGCATGTCCGAGACCTTCTGGCTCGTGTCGTCGCTGCCCTCGTTGCGCTTGCTCGCGAGGAACTCGACGTAGCCCTGGCCGGAGGGCACCAGCACGTCGAGGTAGCCGTCGTAGACGTCGCCGGCGCGCCAGTTGAAGTCGAACCCGCCGGGGGCCACATGGTCGGTCTCGAGGGCCAGCGTCGAGACGCCGTCTTCGGCTTCAGACGCCGAGACGCCGGTGATCTGATCGCCTGCGATGGAGGCCGGCACCGACGGCGGGCGCAGGAAGAGCCCGTCGACCTTGGTCGTCTGCAGGTCCGCGGTATAGGACTCGATCTGGGCGAGGTTCGAGCGCATCGCCAGGAGCTTCTGGTCGAGCTCCCCGCGGGTCTCCTCCTCCTCGGCCTTGAGCACGACGTCGTAGTAGGCCCGGGCCGGGTCGAAGCTCGCGGCCTCCAGTGCCGGGATCTCGGTGGTGCCCGACGCGCCGGGGTTGAAGATCACGCGCCACTGGTCGTACTTGTTGAAGCTCGCGTCGCCCACGATCTCTTCGTCGCTGCTGCTCTGCTGCTGCTGCTCGTCGAAGGAGAGCTCGGCGTTCGCGCGGATGGTCAGGTTCAGCACCTGGCGGTCGAACGGCTGGTCCGCGTCGAGCAGGACGCCGACGTACCCGGTCGAGCCGAAGACGTGGAAGGTGCCCGCGACGCCGCTGGTGTCGACCGCCTCGCTCTGGGCGTCCTTGTTCAGGCCCAGCAGGAACGCCTGGTAGTCCGCCGCGTTGTACGAGATGGCCGCGTTGGGCGCGAAGTGCATCATGACCAGCGCCTTGTCGCCGGCCTCATTGGTGTAGACCCCGTCGATGTCGCCCTTGAGCTGCGTCTTCGAGGTCGTGAACTCGGTGTTGTAGAGCGCGGTGTGCGCCAGCGCGTCGTTGCCCGCCTTGAAGGACGCGGCACCCGATCCGCCGAGCACCACCACTCCCAGCACCGCGAAGATGCCGAAGAACACCCCGAAGCGCTCGATCGTGTGGTGAGAGTCGAGCTTGAACTTCTTGCCGAAGGCCAGCGCCTTGTCCTTGATCCCCATGTCCGTCCCGTTCGTCCTGTTCCTTGCTCTGCCTGTCCTGGTCGTCGTTCAGCGCCGCCGTCCGGCCCCGGAAACGACGCACCGGGCCGGAAGAGGCCTCGTGACCTCAACCGACCCGGTGCGGTCCGTCGACGCTCGTGTGCCCGGTCGTGTACTCCTGCTGCGCCCTCGGCTCAGCCCAGGAGCCCGCTGGTCAGCACGCTGCCGACCGTCTGCACGATGACCGTGCCGCCTCCGAGCTCCTCGATCGTGGTCTGGCCGCCGGAGCCGATGGTGGAGATCAGCTGCCACCCGCCGGTACCGAGCGCGCCGCCGACCAGGATGAGCAGGGCGATGGTTCCCCAGCTCTGCTGCTGGCCCGCGGTCTGCGGATTGGCCATCAGCTTCTTGATCAGGAGCACGCCGCCCCAGACCAGGCCGACGGCTCCCAGGAGCATGAGCAGCAGCCCGCCCCAGAGCTGGATCTGCGACTTCGCGTTCTCCAGGAAGCTGGTGAGGTCCCAGGCCGCGGTCGGCAGGCTCGCCTGCGCCAGGGCCGCCGCCTCGTAGATCTTCGTCATGGTTCTTTCCTCTCGCCTTTCGAATGGTCTCTGTCATGACAGTGAGTCACAAGGCGACTGCACAACTGACTCGCCTATATAGAGCATACATCGCCCTGTCCGCGATGTCTCGTGACACGACTCGACTCCGCGTCTGGTGGGCCGTAGTGGGTGCCGCCATGCTCCGGCCCTCCTCTATGGACTCGTATACGTGCACATCCTCAGTGACCAATCTACAGCATTCAACAGACGTATCACAGTGCCAGTCGACAGGGAGTCGGACAGGAGGGCGAAAGATTCTCGTAGATCAGGCGAAACGTGGCCTCGGCGCGACACGCGGAAGTTCTGCTCAAAGACGTGTAGATTTCACATGAAGGGCCGTCCGGCGTGCAGTGCCGGCACGGCTCGAAGTAGCCTTTTAACCAGCTGTGCCCGTTCGCAGCCGCCCATGCCCCCCTGACCCCTGACCAGGAGCCCTGATCCATGAACCCCCTGCCCGGAGACCTCTTCGCCCGCCGCCTACGACAGGAGAGGGAGCGCCTGGGCATCAGCCAGGCCGAGCTGGCCCGGAGGATCGCCGAGATCCTCGGTACGAACGTCGATCCGTCCGCCGTGACCCGCATCGAGCAGCAGATCCGCGCGGTCCGGCTGGACGAGGCCGTGGCCGCGGCGCAGGCCCTGGACGTCCCTCTGACCGTATTGGTCGCCGACGACCCCGAGGCCGAGACCGAGGCCCAGCTGCAGCAGTACCTCGCCGAACTCGCGGTGGCCCAGCGGGAATGGGAGAAGAGCAGGCTGGAGGTGCTCCGGATCTCCAAGGCGATCCAGGTCATCAGCGGCGGCGCACATCTGCCCGAGGTCGTCGACCCCCGCCTCCTGGAGAGCATCGACGCGCGCGTCCCGCTCGAGGACGATGCCTCGGACGGCGAGTCGAGCGAGGGCCCTACAGCCCCAGGCGCATGACGCTGTTGCGCGCCGCCGGGTTGAACTCGCGGTCGTAGACGTTCACGGTCTCGGCCCGGCTCCACCGTCCGGCGCGCATGATCTCCTCCGTGGTCGCGCCGTTGCGGCGCGCCTGGGTGACGTGCCCGGCGCGCAGGGAGTGGAAGCCGTACGCCGAGGGATCCATGCCCGCCTCGGCCATCCGGCCGCACAGCATCGTGTGCAGGGCGTCGCCGCTGACGCCGGCCTCGTGGATCCTGGCGTCCTTCCTGTTGCGGTACGTCGCCCGCAGCAGCGGCGCGCCCGATACCAGGTCAACGCTGCTGACGAGGCCCGCTCCGCCCGCGGCTCCGCAGACGTGCTCGTCGAGCCCGTAGGAGAACAGCCGCCGCATCATCGCGCGCCGGCGCAGACGAGGATCCTGCTCCTGGGCGATCGCGATCAGCGCCACCCAGCGGTGCACCGCGCACGGCGCGCAGGTGGAAGCCGTCGCGCCGAAGGGCAGGACGACCACGTCGGGCCCGCTGTTGTCCTGGTCGGCCTTCGACGCGCCCACTCGCACGTGGATCCCGTCCTCGGGATGCAGCTCCAGGCTGTTCAGCCGCAGGCGAGCCGCCTCGCTCCGGCGCAGCGCGCCGGCGAACCCCAGCCAGATGGCCGCCGCGTCCCGGGTCGACGACACGCCGACGGGATACGAGTCGTGCTCCATTGAGGCGATGATCCGGACGACGTCGTCGCGCAGCAGCGGCCTCTTTCGCACCGGGCGCACGGCCCTCAGCTTCGCCAGTCCGCGGACCAGATCGCTGACCGCCCGATGACCAGTCGGGTCGAGGTAGCCGTCTCTCACGTGACGATTCGCCACGCCAGCCAGGTGCTGTCGAATGGTGGCGGTCGCGAAGCGGGGAGTGCCCCATTCGTCCACCTGCGTCGACATCCACGCCACGTACCAGCGGACCGAGTCCGGGTGGGCCGGGAGCGGCTCCAGCGAATGCGAGTCGCAGAAGGACTCGAAGGAGCGCCACGCCTTCTCGTAGGCGCGCCGGGTGTTGTCCGAGAGCGTGTGCGCCTCGAGGCCGCGCGAGATCTCCTCGAGCTCCTCCAGTTCGTCGTCGAGCTCGGGGTCCAGGATCGTCGGCGGCGCGCCGACCGCCGCCAGGTGCGTCCGCCGCCCGATCCCCTCTACCACGCTCATGACTCCAGTGTCTCCCATCGACCGGCGATCGGTCATGGAGCAACCTGTCGGGTCCCTGATAACTGCTCTTATCGCGGCATGGAATCGCCCAGCCTTCGTGCGACGCGATGCGCTGTCGGATTGATCACATATGGCACTAATGAGGCATAGGACACATCCTGGAGTTCGGTCTCTCCGGTCGCCCTCGCCGTGGTAGCGATCGTCTCGCTCGGGCGAGGCTCCGGTGTCAGGCTGCGCTCGGCAGGAGCTGCGCCCGCAGCATCGCGTGGTCCGAGAGCCGGACCTTCTCCGTCGGCGGTGCCACCACCGAACAGACCACCTCCGACGCGTCGCCGACGCCCTTCACGAAGAGATGGTCCAGCTGCCGCGGCGAGGAGCTCGGGCCGGGGCCGACCGGCCAGGTCGGAACCTCGTCTCCGCCGGGGTCCGCCGGTACGTGCTCCCACCCGAGCTCGACACCGATGAGGTCGAAGGCGGCGGTGCCGAGATGGGCGAGGCCCGGGTCGGAGTCGAGGGACCGCGCCATGTTGAAGTCGCCCCCGATGACCGCGCTTCCGCCCGAACGCCGGTCGGAGAAGTCCTGCACGCCATCCAGCACCTGTGGCCACGGGGAATAGTTGTAGACGGCGCTCACGGTCAGCTCCCGGCCAGAGAGGTCCTCGACCGAGGCCATCACCGCTTCACTGCGCATGCGTCCTCGACGATCAATCGAGGCGACCGTCGCATGAGCCGTGACCCGCAGCTCTAGCGCGATCAGAAGGACCGCATGGACCCTGCACTCGTCCTCCTCCCGATGGAGAACCTCGAACCCGCCCACCGAGCCGAATCGACACAGGCGGGCCAGGGGGCTCCGATTCACCTCGGTCAGGCCCAGGACCTCGAAGGGCCTGGATGCGGCTTCGGCCATGACCCGATCGAAGCGTCGGCGTGTTCGGGTGTCGCTCGCGGAGAGCCGGTCCACGTTCCAGAAGAGAAGCTCCATGGCTTCATTAGAACAGACGTTCGAACGAGTGGCGCGTGTCTCCTGGGAGACCGGCGTGTCAAGCCCCGCCTTGCTGCCTAACTCCACGGCCCGCGGGCTGGGAGAATGAGGAGAATGACGACGACGCTCCCAGACCTCTGGACCGACTGGTGCTCCGTCGCAGGCGTGCCCGAGCAGTCGGTCGACGAGTCGGCGCTCTCCCTGTTCGAGAAGCAGGCCGGCCCTTCGCGGGCAGTGGTCGCGAGGCTGCGCCGGCTGATCGCCTCGGGCGATGCCGTCGCCCCGGCCTGGCCGCGTGTTCACCGCGACGACCCTGCGTGCCTGCAGCGCCTGATCCGGCGGGCCGACGTCATGATCCAGGACCCGGCGACCCACTGGGTGCTGCGCCTGCGGCTGCGCCGGATGCTCTTCGCCGCGGTGCTGATCGCGCCCGCCACGCAAGGGGGCCTCGGACTGGACCGGGCAAGAGCCGTCGGCCTGCGCCCCGACGGCATGCGCCGGCTCCGCCCGGGGATCGGCGTGGCGGACGACCCTGCCTCGTGCCCGGCGTGCGCCGCGTGGTCGTGGCTCGACGTGATCGGCACCAACAACGGGTGGTCGCACGGAGCAGTCCGGGCGCTGGCCCACCGCCGCGACGGCGCGGGCGAGGAGCACCGCCACCTGCTGCCCGACGCCAGCCCGGACTGGAATCTCTGCGTCGGCATGCTCCCGGCCGTCGATCGCTGGGGCTACGTCGACACGTACTCCTCCATGCACCCCTCGTCGCTGTCGGCGGTGATCAGCGCCATGGGCCTGATGCTCGAGGGCCCAGAGCCCGTCCCGGCACCAGTGCCCGAGCCGCGCCCGGACGCGCCGCGGCGCAGGATCTCGCCGGAGGAGGAGGAGCGGATCCTCGCCCGTGCCGACGAACTGACCAGGCGTGTCGCAGAGATCCTCAAGGAGTACGGCTGATCGATAAAATCGTCCTCATGGGATTCGATTGGGAACAGGTCCTGGGGACCTCCGGCGTCGGCCTCGCCGAAGCCTTCGACGAGCAGGCCTCCGACGCGCTCTATCAGGACCGTCCAACGGCGGCTCCGCCCGGAGCGCCCGTCGACGAGGGTGACGAAGAGATCGCCCTGCCCTTCGACGAGGCCTGATCAACCCGCGGTAGCAATCTCCATCTCGTCCTCGGAGACCTCAAGCTCTTCACCATCGGAGATCTCCGCGCTCTCCAATTCGCGCTTCTCGCGGAGGTGGTCGATGAAGACGCCTGCGATCGCCTTCTTCTGCTCCTCGCTGAACGGCTTGGCGGCTGCGCGGATTGCGGCGACGTGGGCCTCGTGCCGCGCGTGCGCCTCCACATCCCGCTTGAAGCAGTCCCAGAGATCTTCTCTCGTGAAGGTCAGCTTCAGCGACATCCGTCCGCTTCGGTCCCTGAACGGAGTCTTCTCTCCCCGCAGCCGTCCATGGCCGAAGTGCTGCCTGATCTTCGCCTCGCTGACCCCGCATTCCTCGGCGGCAGCGGGCACGTCGAGCCTCTCCTCCAACCTCTTGCGCTCCTCGGGGCTCATCGCCGCGACCTCCGACTCGAGGCGCAGGGACTCGCTTCCATGCTTGGCCAGGTGGAGCAGGGGGCCGGCGAACGCCTTGGCGAGGTCTGCCTCGTCGAACGTGAGCTTGCGCCTCGGCGGCCCGCTCTTGACTTCGACGGTCTCATAGCGACCTTCGATGCCGCCGCTCTTGAACAGGCGGCGGATCGCGGCGTCGCTGCAGCCGTACTTCGCAGCCGCCGTCATCACGTCCAGTCGCATGGGAACCCCTAGAGAGTCGCTGTCAGTCTCCAGGTCGTCAGTCACGTGGTCACTGCTTGTCCATGCGGGAGATCCAGTCACCTCCATGCGGAGGCACATGCCCGAGACCGCGCATAGGCCATGAGTGACGACCTAACACGACTATATACGACTCGATTCGTCTGTCAATGATGAGTCGGGGTTCTGTCTCTACACCCAGTCGATCTGGACGAGTGACGAGTCGAACCCTGTGCCGCGACCCTTGGGTGCCGGGAGGATGGTCACAGTCATCACGTGCTCCAGGATGTAGCGCTTCCGGTCCATGTTCAGGCTATTCCACTCCTCGAGCATGTCGGAGGCCTCCAGCAGGTCGCGGCCCGGGTTGCTCGGAGGGGGAGCCAGCAGAGAGTCGATCTCCGTCATCCGCTTGCGCAGGCGCGCTGCCTGCTCCCGGACGCTGTCCAGATCGAGGATGCCGTCCGAGTAGAGGGTGGCCAGGCCCTCATACTTCTCCCTCCGGTCCTTGAGCTCCGCCTGGAGTGCGTCGCGGTCGATCGACGCGTCCTCGGCCTTGTCGAACAGCTCCTTGGCGTCCGGCTGGGAGAGCCTCCACAGGAGCTGCTCCTCGACGAAGTCGTCGACCGGCTCGGCCCGGCGCGACAAGTGCTTGTGCGCCAGGCAGGCATAGATCCTCTGGGACTCGAAGGTGCGGAGAACGCCCTTCTTGTCCGTGTACGGGGATCGCTGGTAGTAGCTCGTGAAGACCTTGGTCCCGTCGCCGCAGCGACCGCACCTGGCCATGCCGGTCAAGATCGACTTTGGATCCGTGCCCCAGTCGCGCTTGCGCAGCGGGTCCGTGAGCATCAGCTGCACGCTGTTCCACACCTCTGGGGTCACGATCGCCTCGAAGTCGCCGGGGTACTCGATCTCCGACCTCTTCACGCCAAGCGCGCGCTTCTTTTCGTCGGACTCCCACTTGGTGATGACGCCCTTGTACCGTGTGTTGCCAAACAGGGACCTCAGATTGCTCGTCGCCCAGGGCCGGTCCTTGGTCGTCGTGAAGCCCTGCGCGTTGAGGTCTCGCGCGATCTGCGCCATGCCTATGCCGTTGAGGTAGTCCTCGAAGGCCTTCTTCACGGCCGCGGCCTCGTCGTCGATCTGCGTCACGCCATCGTCGTCGTAGCCGAGGATCCTCGTGCGCTGGACGGGCAGCCCGCGCCGACGTCTCGTCTCGTTCGCGTGGATCGCGCGCTCAGACTTCCGCCGGATCTCGAACCGGGCCACGGCCGCGAGCATGGTCGCGCGGAACTCGCCGTCCGCAGTCGTCAGATCAATCTCGCCGTCGACGGTCGCGACCTTGGCATTGAGGTCGATGAGCTTGACGAGGTCCTGCAATGTGCGCAGGAGGCGGTCCAGGTCTCGGGCGACGATCACGTCGAACTTGCCCGCGTTGAGATCCTGGAGCATCGCCGACCAGCGGGTGGTCGCATCGCGCGCCTTCGTCGCCGAGATGCCATCGTCGATGTACTCGGGGCCGTACTCCCAGTCGCGGGCGTCGCAGAAGGGCCTGATCCTCCGACGCTGCGTCTCCAGCGTCATGGACTCGTCGTCGTGGTCGTCGGACTTGGAGATGCGAAGGTACACGGCGGCGAGGGTCATGGTGCGATTCTACTCGTATATCAACGTATCTAACAGTGGATGTGACCCTCGGCGCGGCCCCGCCGCCACCTTCGACCGAGCCCTCCCCGTGGTGCACCCCGAGACCGTATGATGGGGGGTTGGGAGGTCGCAGGGGCAGTCCGGGGCATCCAGGGCTTAAAATGCCTTCTGACCAGCGGAAATGCCACCCTATCGCAGTCACCGTTTTTCAATGTATCTATCGTGGGGAGTCGGGGTATTTTGCACTGTCTTTGAACGCTTATGGGCAGGCAGGCCAGCCGTGTCAGCGCTGTGGTGCTGCGATAGTGCGGGAGCGGTTCATGAACCGGGGCTCTTTTCTGTGCCCGAACTGCCAGCGGGAACGCTAAGTCCATCGGTCGCAGTGTGGCTGCGCTGCTTCCCCGCCCCAGGCGGCATCGACGCCCCTAGGCGCGCCAAAGGTTGAGTGTCTCCCAGTTCTGGGGCGCGCCCATCGACTCGATCGTCAGTACGTGCGAGGCCGGGAAGTCGTGTAGTAGCACTGCCATCTGCTCCGGCCAGTCGGTGCCCTGGTCGATGGAGCGTAGGAGGTAGGCCATGATGGCAAGGGCATTATAGGTACCGAAGGTTCCCTTCGCTGTCTTACTGTCCTGCAGGTGATCGAGAGTGGGGATTTCCCCGTGTTTCGGGCGCTTCGGTGCGTGCTGGAGCTTCCTGTTGAATAGCCGAGAGTGGTGCGCCGCGACGTTGCGGACGTAGTTCAGACTTGCGAGCCAGCTAGCCATGATTTTCTTGGTTGGGACGCCGAATGCTTGAGCGATCTCTTCAGCATCCTCTTGGTGCATGCCTCGATAGAGGTTGGATAGGTGACCCAGTTCGAGGATCTCAGTCAGCACCCAGATCGGAATCCGGTCGTCGTACTTCTCCTGGAAGTGCTTGACGAACTGTTCGTCGGAGTGGGCTTTCCTCTTGTTGACGCTCTGGAGCCACTGCACTTGCTTACTCGGCTCAGGAATCTGGGTGGTCTTCTCGGCGGTGAAGGCTTTGGTGAAGCAGGCAGGGTCCTCGTGGGCGAAGCGCGACCTTTTGCCGAGCACGTAGCCGATCCGCATGCGGACAGCGATCTCGATGCGTTCTACGCCGTCCATGACCAGCATGCGCAACCGCCTGTCGAAGTCGATGATGTCTTTGGCGTGGTCCAGCGTCGTGCCCGCCTGGTAGCTGTTGAGTATGCACATCCGTGTGCAGCTCTCGTTATCGGCATACGGCTTGGATTGGCGGAAAGGGTAGAGGTACCCGGTGAGACGGTAGTAGCCAATCGCTTTCAGGAGCAAGGCAGCCCGATGGTCGTCCTTGATTTCGAGTCCGTGCTCCTTGAGTCGACTAATTTGCTCGTCGACGGATAACCACGGTTTCTCATACTCCACCATGTGTTTCTCCCTGGAAAAGAAAATCAGCCTGCGCTTTGCAGCAACAGGCTGATCATGATGATCAAAGCGTAGCACGAGCCTTTCGAAGTTCGAGGATTCTGTCTTAGACGAATTGCCCCCTGCATCGTGGGGCCGATGTCGCACCCGTCGGGCAAGATTGGCTCATGAGTATGAGCCAGAGTTCCGTTGGCGTGTTGGAGTGCTGGTGGCTTCTAGAGCTTTTTAACCCGCAAAAAGTCCCCAAGCTCACGGGGCGTGCGATGCGACCTGAGGACCGTCAGGTTGTGGAATGGCGGCCCGGGGAGGCCTTGCCTTGGCAGGTGTTACAGCCACCGCGACCGATGGGTACGACGCAACGCGTATGGCGTCACACTGTGTATCTCGGGGTCTACGACTTAGAAGCGACGTATCAGCGCCTTCACGAGGTGTTCGCCGAGGACCGCGACGTCTATGACGAGCGCCGTGCCGGGCTGAGTGCGTGCGCAGGGGTGCTCATTGATGACGCCGGGATGCTCTTGCCGGATTCGGCGGTGTTGTCATCTGCGCTGTGGGCGGTATCGAAGCTGGCCGCGGGGAGACCTCCACAAGGAACGGGATGGGCATCCGGATTCGCAGAGGCCTCGGCGAAGCTGGTGGAGGAGGTCGACGCTCTTGAGGGTGCCCGTCGTGAAGCCTCGGGCCAGGAACTGCCCCCTCCCCAGGATGAAGAATCGTTGCAGCGGCTTCTGGCCGCCGCGCATGCTGCTGCGGGGACCGCAGGAGATAATGAATTGTCAAGTCAGCGGATCGTTATCCGGTCGGTCGCCGTTTCGGATCGTCTGGGCGTGGACTCGACGAACGACATGGACTTCCTCAACAGCTTTTTCCTCGACGATCTGGCCACCGTCCACGATGACGTCGTGACCAACGGACTCACCGGTGCGCTCGCCAGCTACCTGACTGCGGATACTGCCGTTCATGCCGACGCGCGAGTTGATGTGATGACCAACCATCACGTCGTCGATGACGCCGTCTCGATCAAGCGCTTACCGAAGGGGCGGTGGCCGACAGAACCCGCTCATGGGTTGGCTCTGCGACAGCAGTTTGCGGTCAACCAGGCGTTGACAGATCTGTCGAGCACGGGCGGTCTGATGGGAGTCAACGGTCCCCCGGGCACGGGGAAAACCACCATGTTACGTGACGTCCTGGCGGGGAATGTGGTGGAGCGTGCTCGAAGGTTAGCAGCGCTTTCCCATCCGGCAGATGCGTTCACCCAGATCACGCACCGGTGGACTGCCGCTGATGGCCATCCGCGACGCGTTCGGCAACTGAGGGACGAGCTGACCGGGTTTGAGATGGTGGTGGCCTCCACAAACAACACCGCGGTGGAAAACGTGTCAAGCGAGATTCCAGCCCGCACTGCTATTGCCGAGAACTGGCAAGTTGAGGCCGACTACTTCGCTGATATTGCTACGGCGACTCTAAGAGCTGCCGCGAAGACCGATAAATCCTCGTCAGCTGAGACGGACGATTCGCTGGTGGCGTGGGGGCTGGTGGCGGCCAGACTGGGTAACAAATCCAACCGTGCAGCGTTCAGATCCGAGTTCTGGTTTGATAAGACAAGCCCACGCACGAAGCAACGTATTCCAGGCACAGCGCCGCGTATGCACTCGAGGCTTCTCCAGTGGCACAACGGTGAGGTGCCCATAAGATCTTGGCCGGAAGCACGGGACGCGTTTCAGCAGGCCGAGCGACGAGTTGACGAGCTCATCGAAGCACGTCGCGCTGCTGAGGAGCGATTGGCGAGATTCGGTGACGCGCTCAGAGCCGATGCTGAGGTGGCCAAGCGTGCCATGGAGATCGGCACTGAACTGGGGGTAGCGGCTGAAGCGGTGCGGAGCCAGGCTCGCGAAGTTGAGCGTTCTACGTCAGCTGTCGTACAGGCGATAGAGGACCGTGATCGACACGTCGAAACCCGGCCGAGTGCGTTGGAGACCCTGTTCAGCCTCGGGCGTGCGGCCCGTGACTGGCGGAATGCGCTCGGGCCTCTCGACGTCGCTGTGCAAGAGGCCCAGCAGCGCCAGACGGCAAGTCAGGAGAGGGCGAATCAACTTGAGGATGCTAGGGCAAAGCTGGCCGCTGAGTTCGCCAACAATGAAGAGCTCCGCTCTCAACTATCGTCCGAGCTTGCTGCACTCCGGAGACGCCTGGCTGCTGACCGCGACCGGTACGGTTGCGCCTACCCAGGTGAGGAGTGGACTGGACCGCAACGTGAGTTGCGTGCCCCATGGCTTGATGCAGAGATCGACGAAGCGCGTTCTGATCTATTCTTGGCTGCGTTACGGTTGCACGAAGACTTTCTGTCAGCCGTCGCCGGGGACATGCGCGAGGGGCTTCGCGCTGCGATCGACGTCGTTGCCGGTGCTCACCCGAGTTGTCTGGAGCCGGAAAAGGTGCATGCGGCATGGCAGCTGTTCTTCCTGGTTGTGCCAATGGTCTCGACGACGTTCGCGTCTTTCGGGCGTATGTTCAAAGGTCTTGGCTCTGGATCGTTGGGATGGGTGCTCATCGATGAAGCAGGGCAGGCTTGCCCGCAGCATGCAGTCGGTGCGATTTGGCGGGCTCGTCGAGTGATCGCCGTCGGGGATCCGCTGCAGCTGCAGCCGGTCGTGACGATCCCGGCCAAGGCACAGAGCGCTATTGCCTCCGCATATAGCGTCTCAGACACGTGGATCCCTCCACACGCGTCCGTGCAGACTTTGGCTGATCGTGTTTCCCGGTATGGCACTCGACTATGCCACGGTGAGAAGACGGTGTGGGTCAGTTCTCCGCTGACAGTGCACCGGCGTTGCGACGAACCAATGTTCAGTCTGTTCAATGACATCGCCTACAACGGCATCATGGTCAGTGGTCTCACCCGCAGGCCAGATCATTTCGACAGTCTGAACGGTGCGAGAATCCCAGCGAGTCGTTGGCTGGATGAGGCTGCAAAGACTGCCGGTACCCATCTTCAGCGCAACCAAATTGCCCGTTTGCGGCGGGGGATCGAAGCACTTAGAGATGACGGAATCACGGCTGACAAGATCATCGCCATCTCCCCATTCCGAGAGGTCGCCGACCACCTCGCGCGGCTTGAACAAGATTACCAAGGGCTCAAAGCCGGCACGATTCACACTGCGCAAGGCCGTGAGGCCGATGTCGTTTTCCTCGTTCTTGGCGGCGACCCGGCCGCACCCGGAGCTAAAGAGTGGGCAGCTGCTACGGTCAACCTCGTTAACGTCGCAGCCAGTCGTGCCAAGCGACGTCTTTACGTCATCGGCGACCAGTCCGCCTGGGTCGGGTACAACTACTTTAATCAGCTGGGCGCAGCCCTTGATCAGCACCACCAAGACCGACAGGGGAGAGTGACTTGACCATGGGGCACGGCATCGTGGCGTTCGAAGTCGCCGCGTATGCGTTCTCGGGGCGGCCTTGCAGGGTCGGCTCATGAACTGGGGTTCTTGTCTGCGTCCCCTCAGCACTGAAGACCACGGTTTTTTTTACAGGTGGCGCCCCGGAAGGAAGGCCAACACTGTACCTGTGGGTGAAGGTGACTGGTGCATCAGGGAACGTTGTGCCCCGCCGCTTGAAGGAGCCCATACCATTCGCCGCGCGTTAAAGGGATGTCGGACCCTGCCGCAGCGTCGATGACCCGTTGTGGAGTGGTGGTACCGAGGACCACCTGCATATCAGCCGGGTGGCGGGTGATCCATGCGACCGCGATGGCCATGGGTTCCACACCATACGTGGCGGCCAAGCGCGTCAACTCAGCGTTCAACTCCGGGTAATCAGGTGAATCAAAAAACACGCCGCCCCCAAAACCCTTCTGGAACGGGGACCATGCCTGCAACGTAATGTTGTTGATGCGGGCGTAGTCCACCAGACCGCCGCCGTCGCGGGTGACAGAGTCGTCAAAGCCTTCCATGTTCGAGGACAACCCCTGAGCGATCACCGTGGAATGCGTGATAGACAGTTGCACCTGATTGGCAATAATCGGCTGACTGACGGCGGTCTTAAGCAGGTCAATCTGACGTGGGGTGTGGTTGGAGACCCCGAAGGAGCGGACCTTGCCGCTGGATTCAAGATGATCGAAAGCGCGGGCCACCTCACCAGGCTCAACCAAAGCATCCGGGCGGTGCAGAAGCAGTACATCAAGATAGTCGGTGCCCAGCGCCTTCAATGACTCCTCAGCAGATCTGACAATGTGCTCATAAGACTGGTCATACCCCCAAGGATCAGCGACGATGCCAGTTTTGGTTTGTAGGATGATCTGCTCCCGTTCGGAAGCACTGAGCTTGAGGGCCTCCGCGAATCGGCGTTCACACAGGTGCGGTCCGCCGCCGGGGTGGTTGAACCCGTATAGGTCGGCGTGGTCAAAGAAATCAATGCCAGCTTCGCGAGCTGAGGCGTAAAGATCGCGGATGTGATGGTCTGTATGAGCAGCAATGCGCATCATGCCCGCAATGACGTTAGGCACTTTCTGGCCAGTGCTTCCCCACCCAACGGTTTTCATATCGAGGGCTCCTCCTGTGAAGTGATCCAACGGCACACGGTGTCACCATTCACAGACACCGGATGGCCGTGGACTCCAGGTCAACTGACCTTGTGGCGGGTTTTCGCCAAGCGCTTGTCGCGCATTTCCAACACTACGGGCAGGGGGTTCTGCGTGTAGTGAGTTTTGAGGCGAGCCATGCCTTCTTCCACGCTTACGGCAGGCTGCCATCCTAGAGCCTCATGGGTACGCCGCTGATCAAACCAGTGCGCGGTGGATAATTGCTCCGCCAAAAACGCGGTCATCGGGGGCTCATCTTTGCCTGGTTTGATGGCCCATATTTTTTCGATCACTGTTCCCGCTGCTTTGGCTAACCATGAAGGTACATTGCGCGTTGGGGGTGCCACGGACGCTGCTTGGCACATCAGAGCAATGATTTCTCCCACGGGACGCGGCTGATTATTACTGACCACAAAAGCTTCGCCATGGCTGAACTCAATGCGTTCCAGAGCACGCACAATTGCTTCCGCAGCGTTATCCACATACGTGGTATCAATCAACGCCGCACCGTGATCCAACAGCGGTAAACGCCCCCGTGCTGCACGATCCACAATGCGCTCCACCAGCTGAGTGTCCCCGGGACCCCACACAATATGTGGCCGAATAGCGGTCACCCTGAACGCGGGGGAATCGGCTTCCAACGCCACAAGCTCCGCAGCAGCTTTAGACCGTGCGTAATGACCACGTGCACGGTAAGGGTCAGCAGGTTCCGCCCCCGCGCCGTGGATGGAATCTCCGGTGTGCGCTACAGACGGGGAGGACACAAAGACCACATTCCGGGCACCGGCAGCCCGTGCTGACTCCAGAACGACACGTGTGCCGGTGACGTTCGTGTGCACGAAATCATCCCAATCACCCGCAAACGACACCTTGGCTGCCAGGTGGACGACGTCGTCCACTCCTTCCACGGCTTTCTGTACCGCGTCAGGATCCGTGACGGAACCCAACACTTGCTCAATACCTTTTCCCTGTGCCACGTCAGCGGGACTGCGCTGCATGATACGCACCTGCCACCCACGGTCACGCAATAAACGCGCCACGGCAGCCCCCAACATGCCGGAAGCTCCGGTGACAAGAACACGGCGTGGAGTGTGTGTGCTGGAAGTATCAGTCATGGGTTCTTGATCTTTCCCCCACCAAGAGCCTCCTGGGCCCACTTGGCGAGCAGGGTTCGGTCAATCTTTGAGTTATGACGAATATCGGTGGGGTGGGTCTGAACCACCAAAACAGCAGCCAGTTCTATACCGGTGGATGCCGCCACCGCTGCACGAACTTTCGCGCTCAGTGCGGGCCTGGCTGGTCCCACAGTGGGGGAAGCGGGATCAGTTTCACACACGGCAACGGCCACCTGAGCACCTTTGGCACCCACCCCAACGATCGCTGTACGACCCACCCCGGGGACTTCAGCCGCTGCGTGTTCAGCGGCCACGGGGGCAACCACCCCATGGGCGGTATGAAGCAGGTGACTTAGGCGACCCTCCACCCACAAGCGTCCAGCGGCATCAAAATGACCAACATCGCTGGTGGAATGCCAGCCCGGAATACGAGTGGACTCAGATTCCGTGATCCATAGGTGGTCATAACGGTCCTTCATATGTGGGGCCTGTGCCACGATTTCCCCCAAAACCCCGGGCTCTTCTGTGAGCTCACCGGTGGGGACGCCGTCAGCATCCAGTGGGCGGATACGGACAACCGCCCCGGGCACCGCAGTTCCGACGCACACACCACCGCCCGCGCCGCGCACTGTGGGTGATGATGTGGCTTCCGGGGCGGAAGTGTGAGGCTGGGCATCTGCAGCGGCCTGCCGAATAGTGGGCAGGTCAACATCTGTGAGGGGTAAACATTCGGTCATGCCGTACGGGGTATGTAACACCGCGTGGGGTAAAAGATCCTGCAAGTCTTCTAGCAGCGGCGGTGGTAACGGAGCCCCGGCGGAAAGCATGAGTTTGACGTTGGACAAAGCTTGGCGTTGATGATCCGACAGCGCGTTCTGTGTGGCCAGAACATTGACAAGTGCGGCGGGGGAGGCAAAAACAGAGGTGGCTTCGATGGCGCTCGCGGCGTCGGCTAGCGCGCGTGCCGTTAAGGTTCGTGGCTTTGTGACGTCCATATCTGGCGTGACGGAGGCTGCCCCCATGGCAGGGGCCAGCAACGCAAAAGGAGCGAAAGCAGCCACTAGGCCCGTACCCGGGTGCAGGTCACACACGGAGGCTACCGCATCACGCATGGCTGCCATCTGCCGTTGGGTGTATACCACTCCTTTGGCTGGGCCGGTGGACCCGGATGTAAACAGCACGGCGGCGTCCGCGTCGGGGTCTAACTGCGGGAACGGGATGGGTGGGGTCTTGGCGAGTTCGGTAATGCTGTGTTTGACGCCTAAGGCCCTGGCCCGAGCGGGGTCCATGGTACCCACGCTGATTCGAGTGCCCGGCCACCCTAGCGCTTTGGCGGCAGTTAGGGCGCGCGGAATACCCACCAACCAAGTGGGGGACGCCCCACGCAAGGCGCGGGACAAGCCTGCGGCGCCCAACCCGGTGTCCGCCACCACAATCACGGCACCAATACGGAAACACGCATAAATCAGTGTGGTCAGATCCGTGCCCGGGGGAATCATCAAATTAATGCGATCCCCGGGACGCACCCCAATGTTCAACAGACCGGAAGCAACGCTGTTGACCCTTTGGTCCAATTCAGTCCACGACAACCGTTTTTTTACCGATGGTGCGGCATCGTTGGTAGCCGGTCCCATGTCCGCAGTAGCGATTTCCCAGGCGTATTCCTGCTGAGCTGCGCGTTCCGTTAATCCGGTGTGAAACAGCTTGATATCGGCGCCGGGGGACTTTGGGGTGCTTGCCGGTCGCGCGGCGTGATGCCGCTGCCGATGGGTGGCGGCATCCACGAAAGTTTCCGTGAGCCACTGCATGATGGGCTGCTGGATAGGGCGGTCCTGGGGCAACAGGTGGTTAGCGCCCTCATAACGATGGACTGTGGCGTGTGGCAACCGGTGCAACAGATCTTGCAGGTATTGCTCCTTAAACACGGGGTCTTTGGTGCCCCAGAGCAAGAGCGCGGGCACTGTGGCGGTGGCCACCCAGGCTGCGGTGCGTTCATATCGAGGGTTAGAGGGGTGGGAGGCAAAAACCGGGATATCTGCCACAAAGTTTTGGATACCCTGACGGTCTGCGGCGCTGCGGTAGGGAGCTCCAAAGGCTTGTCGGATATCGTCAGGGATTCCCGAGTCCACTAAACCCACCGACACATTCAGGAATGCTGCGGTGCGTGCGGTCAGCAAGGAATGCGCTGCTGGGGATAAGGCCAACCGCAGTGGTGCGGGAATGGGGCCAGCGGCGGGGTCGTGATACACTGCCGTGTTAGTCATGATGAGCCCAGCGTGGGCCATCGGGTGCAGCTCCGCCCACCCCATAGAAATCAGACCGCCCCAATCATGCGCCAGGGTGACCACCGGTCCGTCGTCAAGGCCCATGGCGGCGGTGAGGTCACTGAGATCCTGGATGCGGTCGTCGTAGCGACGGTTCAACCCGGTCCGTTCGGAAAACCCCATATCCAGATGATCCACAGCCACCACACGCCATGGGTGTTCGGCGTTGGTGGCGGCGGTGATCACATCACGCCACAGGTAAGACCACGTGGGGTTGCCATGGAGGGCTAACACGGTGCCGACCGGTTTTTTGCCGTTAGCGTTCAGGACCGCCTGATTATCCAGAACATGCCAACGACGCACCCGGCCACGGACGGGTTCGCATGCCGCATTGGAGGCCACCTCCACCGTGCTGGACCATCGGGGGTCAATGCCCGGTAATGGAATGTCCGTATATGGCAGGCGGGGTGCGGTTCGTGCGGTTGTGTTGCCCGTGTGGCTCACCAGTCAATCTCCATGAAGGTTGCGTTCAGCCCGGAGCCCACACCCATGGCTAAGACGCGGTCGCCAGGTTGGAAAGCACCATCGGCTTGTTGAGCCAGCGTCATGGGGAGGGCCGCCGCTGCAACATTTCCCCAGTACGGGAAAGTGCGCGGCAGTTTATGGGAGGGGATTCCGATGTCTTTTTCGGTTTTATCCGTGTGTGAGGTGGACACCTGATGAGCGATCACCCAATCAAAGTCATCCCACTCGAACCCTTGGGTGCGGGCTTCTTGCCACGTATCGGTCAACAGTCCCACGCCATGTTTGAGTAACCCGTTGGCATCTGTGAACATGCCATCAAATCCACCGATACACAGTCCGTGGTGTTCTGTGGCGGAGCGGGTCACGGATGTGCGGATTCTATGACCTTCAGGGTGAGCATCCGCTCTGCCGACAACTGCTGCTGCTGCCCCACAGCCCAACGTCAGGGTGGCGAACTCCCGGATAACTTCTGCTTTCGTAACATCTGGGCGGCGCAGACGCTCAAAAGCTTCACGGTGCCAGGGGGTGGGGTCTTCCCCCGCGAGCACAACGGCGTAGTCCACCGCACCGGCGTCGATCATGGTAGAGGCCACCGTGAGGCCGTTCACAAAACCTAGGCAGGCGTTGGTGATGTCAAAGTTCAGGGTGGACGACGGCAGTCCTAAACGAGCGTGCTCCGATACGGACAGTGCGGGTTCATAGCCATCACGGGTAACGGAGCAGTTCATCAGCAGGCCTACCTGATTGCTTGTGACTCCGGCGTCGTCCATCGCAGCCTGAGCAGCTTCGACTGCGGCATCCGTGTAGTGGCGGCCTTGTGACCAAACGCGGTATTCCTTCACGCCGGCAAGGCGTTCAAGCAAGCCCGAGGGTAGCTTAAGTCTGCTGAAGGTCTCCTTGAGTTTCTCATCAGCAGTCTGCGATGTGACCACCACATCCGCCTCCACCTTCTTGATAGACAGCAGTGAGGCGTTCTGATGGCGGATGATCGAGTTTCCTGGCAACACACGGCGCTTTCGTAGAACGGATACACAACGGCTCCGCTCAGTCTAGCTATCACGCGGAAGCCCCTTGCGCATCGGTGCCTATGTTCTCCGGTGGCTGAGTGCGCGTGGTTGCAGTGTGCAGACCGTTGGCGGAGGAGTACCGTACCTCAATATTTTCTAGGCTGCAGGTAATTCATGTACATAACTTTTATTTACTGGTGTGCTGCATAAAATTTATGTACATGTGCTAGCTTGGTCGTCAGCGGGTGTGCAAAAAGTTAAGCGTAAATCAGTTTGGTTGAGAGGTCAGCGATGGTCGCTGATGCAAAAATTTTGAATGACAGCGCCCGGAGTCTCAAGAAAAATGACTATAGAGCAATCTTCATATATACATTATTTGCCGTATTGATTCGAATAGTAATCGAAGGATCTGTCTATAGTCCAGTTGATTTTTTTGTTTACAAGTTTACGGCAAACAACATATTTTCAGGAAAGGAAATCATTGGAGTCCTTATTGAAGACGACCTTATAGGCAGTAAAGGATTGCCTTTTGTTTATACCCCAGGTGCTGCTGTATTATTATCCCCGCTAGCTTGGATTGGCGCTTGGCCTGCTTATTATATGTGGACTGCCGCTTCGGCCTGGTGTTTTTTCTATATCTCACTTAAGGCCATTAGGTGGTCTTTGTTTAAGCCTGGCAAGCTCGTCATCTTTCTAGTTCTCGCAGTAACACTAGCAACGAATGTTTACATGCATCATATTATCTTTGGGCAGATAAACGTTTTCTTGGCTGCGCTAATTATATACGATTTAACAAGGAGCTCTGCAAGAATTCCTGTAGGGTTTTACGTCGGGATTGCTGCTGCAATAAAACTAACTCCTGCTATTTTTATTTTATATCTCTTTTGGGTGAAAGAGTGGAGTAAAGCAGGATGGAGCCTTGCGGGTGCAGTGTCATTGACTATCCTTGGTGCGGCTTTCCTGCCCCGGGAAACTCTACAATATTTTTCCTATGAACTATTTAATCTTTCTACTACTGTCTCGCTAGATGGATTCTTTACGACCTCAGGAAACGGATCACTCTCGGGAGTTTTATCCAGACATTTGGGTATTGAGCAGGGTACATGGTGGTCAACTGTAGTTTCTCTTGTGTTGATACCAGTATTCATGACGATATCCACTGGGTGGTGGAAATCTGGAGAAAAAATTATCGGAGTGTGTTTAATAGGGATCCTTGCCTGCCTTGTATCACCAGTGAGCTGGACCCATCATTGGGTGTATTTAATACCGGCTTCTATAATGTTGGTATTCTCGGCTAATTTAGCTTCAAAGTTCTTTGGAATGCTGTGTTTTTTGGTGATGTGTTTTCAGGTTCCAGACTTGGGGGACTGGGCCATGCAGAATTCAAGTCATGACATGGTGGGTATATACTCATTGATGCAAGCATCTATGGTTTTCTGTGGTTTATTTCTTGTACCCATTGGTTTTTATTTCAAAGGTAAATCAGCGGGATCAATTTTTGATCCCGCTGATTTACCCAGGGTGCCAAATTAGCATCCTTTGTAGAGGTAATAGATGTTGGTTACCCGTCCACCAAAAGGTCGATTGTCAACCTTTGTTACTCCTGGGCCAAAGCATGCGGTGCCCCCTCGCGCAACGCGATCAATCCGGACTGTGATTTTACCCGATCCACAGCGGTTGCAGTAGGTCTGTTCGTCGACTGTCATTTTCATGGATAAAAATTAGATTTTTCGCCTGTGGGTTACGGAGTGTGGCACTCGGAAGGAGTGTTCGGTGTTTAATCAGTTTCCATATTTTTTCATAGGCACTCTTTTGTGATGGGTGGTTCTGCGACCGATTTCATTCACGATCTACGATGAGGTGTTATTTGGTTATTTCTGCAAAATCGCGAATCTTGTATGGTTTGAACTAATTATTAATGATTGCACACGCGTGACCTGCGGTCGCCTGGAGTGCGATACAATCTGTGATCACATTCTTAATGTTTAGCTTAAATGCTAGCTTCAGGTGAAGGCTTTAGTTCGTTGAGGAGAAAATTTTACCGTGCATTTGAAGACCCTCACCGTACGTGGCTTCAAGTCGTTCGCTTCAGCTACCACGTTCGAGTTTGAACCCGGCGTCACATGTGTGGTTGGTCCTAACGGTTCCGGAAAATCTAACGTGGTCGATGCCTTGTCCTGGGTGATGGGGGAGCAAGGGGCGAAGACCCTGCGGGGCGGCAAGATGGAAGATGTCATCTTTGCCGGGACCTCTGGCCGCCAAGCTTTGGGCCGTGCATTCGTTTCTCTGACCATTGATAACTCTGACGGTGCCCTACCGATCGAATACACAGAGGTCACCATTTCCCGGACCCTATTCCGCGCCGGTGGCTCTGAATACGCGATTAATGGTCAGTCCTGCCGCTTGCTGGACATCCAAGAATTACTATCCGATTCCGGTTTGGGGCGGGAGATGCACGTAGTGGTAGGGCAGGGTCAACTAGACCGCATCCTGCATGCCACCCCGGAGGAAAGACGGGGCTTCATCGAAGAAGCCGCCGGAATCCTCAAACATCGCCGCCGCAAGGAACGCACCCTACGCAAGCTGGAGGGAATGCAAGCCAACCTTGACCGGCTGGAAGACTTACTAGCGGAAATTCGCCGCCAGTTAACGCCGCTGGGGCGTCAAGCCCGCGTAGCGCGCCGAGCCCAACGGATTCAATATGACGTCCGTGATGCCCGAGCCAGGCTATTGGCGGACGATTTAGTGCAGGCACAAGCTGCCCTGGCTGCTGATACCGAAACACAGCGGCGTCTTCAAGAACAGAAAGAAACCACCGAACAGGAACTAGCCCGTACCCGCGCACGACAAGAAGAGTTGGAAGCTCGCGCTGCCGAACTCACCCCCCAGGTGAGCGCCACACGTGAAACATGGTACGAACTGACCGCAGTGCGTGAACGCTACCGTTCCCTGCACCAGCTCGCTGCTGAACGTCGTCGGTTATTAGGCACCGCACAGCACACACCGACAACAGACCGAGACCCTGAGCAGCTGGCCGAACAAGCCCGGCGTACCCGCGAGGAGGAACATCGGGTTGCCGAACAGGTCCGCCTTGCAGGAGAGGCCTTGAACGAAGCAGTCCAGCAACGGGAAAGCGCCGAACGTGAAGCCCGGCGCGCTGAGGGCGAGGTCACCGAGACCTTGCGTGCTGCCGCCGACCACAGGGAAGGCATAGCGATGCTCTCCGGCATGGCAAACGCTGCCCGTTCCCGGGTAGAAGCCGCTCAGAATGAGTTACAGCGGCTGCACGAAACTTCTGATCAAGCCGTTGTGCGTCGCCAAAAGGCCACAATGGAAGTTGATGTTCTGCGCCATACCGCGCAAGAAACCGCAGCCGCGATGGGTCGGGCTCGTCAGCACAACGATGACGCCGAGAAAGCTTTTCAGGCCGCACTGCAACGGGCACAGGAAGCCGAGCAAATCCGAGCAGAAGCCTTGAGGGCGCACGATACCCAAGCCGCCCGCGCGGAGACTTTACGGGCTTCTGTGCGTCAGCCGGACGGTTCCCAGCTAGTCCGGGAACACGTGGCTGAATCTGTGGTGGGTGCTGTGGCGGAGCTTCTGAGTGTGAAACCAGGATGGGAAAAAGCGGTGGCTGCAGCACTCGGTCCTTTAGCTGAGGCGCTGGCATTACGTTCGCGTACAGCTGCGGCCAGCGCGTTTGAAGCCCTACGGACGGCAGGATCAGGCCGTGTTCATGTGCTGGTCACTGATGCAGACTCCTTAAACACCCCCACAGCACCTGGGCTTCCAGAACAGATTCGACATCGTGAGGAGGTACTGCCCGCAACGGAGGCAGTCCAGCCACCCCAAGGTTCCCAGGACCCAGAAGCCATGCGTGTGGTCAAGCACCTTCACCGCGAACTCGCCACCACAGTGCTCGTGAATGATGCCGCTACCGGTTTGAAACTCATGACCAAGTACCCCGAATTGCGAGTAGTCACCCGTCAGGGGGATGTCTTCACCGCGCACAGTGCGTGGGGCGGTGCAGCAGAGGCAGCGGGTTCCGTCGAAACTCTGGCCCGTGCCGAGGAAGCAGAATCTGCATTGACGGGTCTAGCCCAAGAACTACAGCAGGCCACAGACACGATGTACGAAACCAAGGCAGAGCGGGACCGGTTGCGCCCAGCGGCTGACTCCGCACAAACCCAGCTGCGTACTGCCGAACGTGAGCATCAACAGGCGCAGGCTGCACTTACTCGGATTGAAGCCGTGCTGAGTTCCGCTCACGCTGAATCCGAACGATTTGACCGTCAGTTGCGCCAAGCCCAACAGAACGTGGCAACTCATCAGCAGACTTTAACTGATGCGCTCGCACGTTTGGAGACTGCCCAACAGAACACAGACCACGATGCTGACGAGCAGCGTCACCTGGAAGCTGCTGCTGCCAGGGATACTGCTGCTGATGCTGCCTCAAGCGCCCGTGGAGTGGAGACTGAAGCTCGTTTGGCATTGAGGTCGCTGGAGGAGCAAGTCCGTGCGTTGAGTAACCGTGCCCAAGCACAGGAGCGCGCTGCAGCAGCCGAACGGCGCGCTCGCGAGGAAGCAGCGCAGCGCGCTGAACGACGTCGCCTGCAGGCACGCAACGCGGAGGCTACCGTGGCGGCGGTTGAGCAGATTATGGAACGGCTTGAGCTTTCGGTGGAGCTAGCCGACGAGGAAAGAACGCGGGTTGACAATCTGCGCGTGCAGGTGGACACGGAACTGCATTCCACGCGGGTTTCCCACGACACCCTGACTGCTCGACTGCAAGACGTGACAGACAAGGTGCATCGTGATGAATTGGCGCGTACACAACAACGTGCACGGGTGGAATCGTTGGAAGCGAAATCATTAGAGGACTTAGGTCTGAGTCCGGAAGCGCTGGTGGAACACTATGGGCCACATCTTCTGGTTCCGGTGGCACCAGAAGACACGGATTCGGACGCTGTTTCCCCTGCGGGTGATGCCCCCGAGCAGGAGCTGGGTAATCCCTATGTGCGAGCGGAGCAGGAAAAACGGTTGGCTGCTGCGGAAAAAGATTTGGCAAAGCTTGGCCGCGTCAACCCTTTGGCCCTTGAAGAATTCGCGGCACTGGAGGAGCGGCATGCGTTTCTTTCCGAACAGCTTGAGGACTTGAAGAAATCTCGTGCGGATTTACGTCAGATCATCAAAGACGTGGATGAACATGTGGAAAAAATTTTTACAGAAGCCTGGCATGACGTTGAACGAGAATTCACGGATGTGTTTGCCACTTTGTTTCCCGGTGGTGAGGGGCGATTGCGTCTTACGGACCCTTCGGATTATTTGACGACGGGAATTGAGGTGGAGGCACGACCTGCCGGGAAAAAAATTAAACGGATTTCTTTGCTATCGGGTGGGGAGCGGTCGCTCACGGCCATTGCCATGCTCGTGGCAATTTTTAAGGCGCGTCCTTCACCGTTTTACGTGCTGGATGAAGTCGAAGCAGCTTTAGATGACCGCAATTTAGGCAGGCTGTTGACCATCATCCAGCAGCTGCAAGAGTCCTCACAGCTCATTGTGATTACCCACCAGAAACGTACGATGGAGATTGCTGATGCCGTCTACGGGGTCACCATGCGCGATGGCGTGACCACGGTACTGGGACAACGCCTTAAAGAACTACGGTGAGGTGCCGCTGTGATTTCCCGAAATCATAAAGCCACGGTGCCTATTTTATGATCGTGGCCCCTGGGCCGGGCCATCAGGTTTAAGGTCTGGCGTATCGTCCTGCGGCGGTACTTGGGGTATGGAGCCTGTGGGTACGACCTTGACGTCATCGCGTTTGGTGGTATCCACCACGGGGATCCACGCGAGAGCCGCTAACAAGAGCATGGTGCCTGACAGGCCAAAAGCCCACCCAAAACCACTGGCATCCACAATGATTCCTGCGGCGATGGGGCCGACGATTTGACCTGCGTCAGCGGACATCTGGAACCGGGCGAGAACTTGGCCACCCGAACGATGAGGGCCTACCACGTCCGCCACAGCTGCTTGCTGTCCAGGGTTCAAAGCCCCTGACCCCACACCAGCAAGGAAAGATGCAATAGCAAAAAGGTACGTGTTTTCTGTGAGGCCCACGACGATCGTCATGCTTCCGGCCACTATCAGTCCTGTGATGACCAGTGGTTTGCGCCCTAACTGATCCGCTAGACGGCCCGTGAAGGTGAGCGCCACAGCTGAGCCTGCGGCATAAATAGTCATGGCGATACCGGATAACGCCGGACCTGCATCAAAAACCGACGCCACCAGTAGGGGCACTAACGCTACGCGAATACCGAAAGAAGCCCATCCGTTTGCAAATCCCGACACCAACGCGGCACGGTAGGCCCCAAAACGCCAGGCTTCCTTGAATTCCATTTTGGGTTGGGCTGCCCGTGCTGCGGCGTCCCCTAGAGCATTCGGCGCAATGCGCCAGAACACAACACCTGCTGCGATCAGAATGGCGACCCCGTAGATGATGAACGGTGCCCGCAGCCCGAAACCAGCTAACAGGCCACCGAGTACCGGCCCCAGGATGCCACCGATCAAGAACGTTGACCCATACAGGCCGGAGATTCGCCCACGTTCGCTTGGGGGTGCCAGTCGCACAATCAACCCCATGGCAGAGACGGTGAACATGGTAGACCCCAGGCCGCCTAAGCCCCGGAAAAGAAGCAGTTGCCAGTAATTTGCAGCAAATGCGGTAGCAAAGGAGGACAACGCCACGATGATAAGGCCAGCGATGTACGTCCTGCGCTCGCCGATCCGGTCCAGAAGGTGCCCGCCCACTGGTGCAAAGATCAGCCGGCACAATGCAAAGGCGGACACCACCGCCGAAGCCGCGGCAACTCCCACGTTAAAGCTCGTGGCGTATTGCGGCAGTACCGGCACTACAATGCCGAACCCAATGGAAATAGCGAAGGAGGCCGCTATAAGGACTTTGACTTCCTGTGGAATTGGCTGCTGAGGGCTCTTCCCCCGAGCAGTAGGCATCGTGGATGGCACCCCAAAAGTCTAGGACTCGTAGGCGGGCGGGTATTCCCCGTTCGCCCCGGGCCGATCTCCGTAACCGTGCCCTTGGGTGCACGCGAAGGTCGCGCATGTGATGCAATGAGTGTGTGGACCAGATACCCGTGTTTGTGTACGTGATTATTGCCCTTGTGATCCTTACCGTTTTGGGGTTTGTGTTGTTGCGCGGCCCAAAGGCGCCGCCTCATGGATATGACTCTACGCGGGATGCAGATGACCCTGCGCCTTCTGGCAGTGGGGACGGGGCATCGGATGGCGCATCAGGTGCGACGGAGTCAGCCGGTACGAGCCCTCAGATGGATCGTCCGGAGTCACTGAGTTCCCGGATGGCGCGGTTACGTGGGCGTCTAGCACGGTCCAATAATGTTTTTGGCCGAGGCCTGCTTGCTTTGCTTTCTCGGGACCGGATTGACCAGGACGTCTGGGACGAAATCGAAGAAACCCTGTTGTTGGCGGATTTAGGCTCCGACGCCGCAGCGGATCTTGTGGAGGCATTGCAGCAAAGGGTTCGAGTGGAAGGTACTCAGGAGCCTGCTGCAGTGAAAGCTATGTTGCGGGATGAATTGCTCGCTTTGGTGGATCCTGAGATGGACCGTTCCTTGGCTATTGATCGCCAGAATCTCGCTCCCGCTGTGGTGTTAGTAGTGGGAGTCAATGGGGTGGGTAAAACCACGACAGTGGGCAAATTGGCCAGGGTTCTGGTTGCGGAGGACAAGGACGTTGTGTTGGGCGCGGCAGATACTTTCCGCGCCGCCGCTGCTGATCAGCTTCAGACGTGGGGAAACCGGGTGGGTGTGGTGACTGTGCGATCCGAGACGGAAGGCGCTGACCCTGCATCGGTGGCTTTTGAGGCTGTGCAAACCGGGGTGGACGGCGAATCAGATGTTGTGTTGTTGGATACTGCAGGCCGTCTGCAAAACAAAGCCGGGCTCATGGATCAACTGGGCAAAATCAAACGTGTGGTGTCTAAGGCTGCGGAAGTCAACGAGGTTCTTTTGGTGATTGATGCCACCACAGGGCAGAACGGTATGGTGCAGGCCAAGGTTTTCTCAGAAGCGGTGGATGTCACAGGCATTGTGTTGACCAAGCTGGACGGCACAGCAAAGGGTGGCATTGTGGTGGCTATCCAGCGCGCACTGGGCGTGCCGGTCAAGCTGATTGGTTTGGGGGAAGGCCCGGATGATTTAGCTCCGTTCGATCCCGAACAATTTGTGGACGCGTTACTGGATTGAGAGCAGTGACTGCCTGCCGTGTTGTCGTCAACACCACAGGCTTTTTCCCGTCAAGACGTTTCTTCTTTCCTAGAATTGTCGGGCAATGGCAGATTGCGCATGGAGTCACCAGGCGCGGGTGAAAGGTGAGTCCAGATCATGAGTGGATGGAAGCAAAAGGCAACGGCCCTGCATAAACAATATGGACGTCATATTCGTTTTTTGATAGTGGGCGGTACTTGTTTTGTACTCACAGTGTTGATGAATTTTGCTTTGAAATGGACTGTGCTCAGTAATAACCCCACAACCTCCATGATCGTGGCGACCACGACGGCGAGTGTGGTTTCGTACTACCTCAACAAGAAATGGACTTTTTCTGAGCAAGGTAAGCACCGTTCCGGTGTGGAGATGGTGTTGTTCGCTCTGGTGTGTGCTCTAGGAATCGTGATCAATAGCGCCCCGGTATACATCTCCCGTTATGTGATCGGGTTGGAAACTCCGGCCTACAGCCTGCTTGTGCAAGAAACCGCTGACTTCATCGCAGGCCCCATTCTGGGAACTGCCTTTGCCATGGTGTTCCGTTGGTGGGCCATGGACACTTTCGTTTTCCCCAGGACAGACCGGGAAATTTCCACGGATCGTACAAATTCACATGATCACACACCCCAGATAGCTACCGTGGCGTTGCTGAACACCGCTGGTGTGCCGAGACAGCCTGTGCCGGTGGATACTGGCGTGCAGCGTCTCTCCGCCTAAGGTATCCGGGTGCTCAATGCGCCGCTGTGCGCGAAGATTGTTACCCTTATGGCTCGGTGATTCCCACCCTTAGTCAGTTCGCCATAACCCGTACCGCACAGCGAGGAATCCGTGTTCAACTCTCTCTCCGACCGCCTGACAGCCACCTTCAAGAACCTGCGGGGCAAGGGCAAACTTAGTGAGGCAGATGTTGACGCCACGGTGCGTGAAATCCGCCGTGCCCTGCTTGACGCTGATGTCGCTGTTCCCGTGGTCCGGGAGTTCACGGCCGCCGTCAAGGAACGTGCTTTGGGAGCTGAGGTCCATGAAGCCCTGAACCCCGCCCAACAAATCGTCAAGATTGTTAATGAACAGCTCCAGGAAATTCTGGGAGGGGAGACCCGCCGTATTCAGATGGCCAAGTCCGGGCCGACTGTGATCATGTTGGCTGGCTTGCAGGGTGCGGGTAAGACGACACTGGCGGGCAAACTTGCCCATTGGTTGAAGTCTCAAGGCCACCGCCCGTTGTTGGTGGCTTCCGACCTCCAGCGCCCTAACGCGGTCACGCAGCTGCAAGTGGTGGGGGACCGTGCGGGTGTGCCGGTGTGGGCACCCCATCCGGGAACGACCTCTGAATTCGACGATCCGACCGGTGATCCCGTACAGGTGGCGCGCGATGGTGTGGCACACGCACGCGCCAAACTCTTTGACGTTGTGATTGTTGATACAGCGGGTCGGCTTGGCGTGGACCAGGCCTTGATGGCGCAAGCCCGTGACATCCGTGACGCCGTCCGGCCGCAGGAAGTCCTGTTTGTTATCGACGCCATGATCGGCCAGGACGCTGTGCAAACGGCACAAGCATTCAACGAAGGCGTGGATTTTACGGGCGTGGTGTTATCCAAGCTTGACGGTGACGCGCGCGGTGGTGCCGCATTGTCCGTGGCTTCCGTGACGGGTAAGCCCATCATGTTCGCCTCCACGGGTGAAGGCGTGAAGGACTTTGAACAGTTCCACCCGGATCGTATGGCCAGCCGCATCCTGGACATGGGCGATGTGCTGACTCTCATTGAGCAGGCAGAACAGAACTGGGACCGGGCCGAAGCCCAGAAAATGGCCCAGAAATTTGTTGATCAGGAAGACTTTACGTTTGATGACTTCCTGATTCAGATGCAGCAGCTCAAAAAAATGGGCTCCATGAAAAAACTGCTGGGCATGATGCCTGGTATGGCGGGGATGCGTGAGCAGATTGAGGCATTCGATGAATCCTCCATCGGCCGGATTGAAGCCATTATCCGCTCCATGACACCGCATGAACGGGCTGCCCCCAAAATTCTCAACGGCTCCCGACGCGCCCGTATTGCCAAAGGCTCCGGGGCCACAGTTTCTGAGGTCAACCAGCTCATGGAGCGGTTTATGCAAGCTCAGAAGATGATGAAAAAAATGGCCCAAGGCAAAGGCGTGCCGGGTATGCCTGGTATGGGTGCAGGTATGCCCGGTATGCCGAGCATGGGACCGGGCGGTACCGCCATGCCAGCCGCAGGTGGTTTGTCGTCACCAGGAGGCAAGGGCAAAGGTAAAAACACCAAAGGTAAGAAAAAAGGGTCCCGTTCAGGTAACCCTGCTAAACGCGCGCAGGAAAACGCAGCAGCCAATGCCAAGCAGAAGGCCGCTACTGGTTCCGCTTTTGGTGCTGCGCAAGACCAACAGCCCGATCTGAAAGATCTTCCCAAAGGATTTGAGAAGTTCCTGAAGTAACGTGGATGCCATGAGCTCCCACTTGCCTGAGGAAGAACTGAAGGTTTTTATCGACTCCTTGCCCACGCGCCGCTTGGCGTCTGCTGCGGTGATTCGCGATGACAACGGGCGTGTGTTGGTGGTTGAACCCAATTACAAAGACGGGTGGACGTTGCCTGGCGGAACAACAGAAGCGGGGGAGGACCCCCGAACAGGTTGTTTCCGTGAAGTGCTGGAGGAGGTTGGCTTGAATCTGCCCCCAGGGCGGTTGTTGTTGGTCTCTCACGGGATAGATCAAGGCATCTGGGGAGATTCGGTGTACTTTCTTTACGACGGTGGATGCATTTCGTCCACCACCACCGTCACCGTGCAGCAAGAAGAGCTGTTGGGTTATGAATGGGTGGAACCGGAGCGTCTGGATCAGTACCTTCCCGGTCAAGCAGCACAGCGAGTCCGCGCGGCAATCGCCTGTGCTGCTGACGGCACCACCGCTGAAGTGGGTTTCGTGAACTGAGGGTTTCACTCAGGTGCCATGGGTACGATATCCCGCATGACCATGCCATCTGAAGATCTAGCAGGATGGAATATTCTGCCATTGGCTGTCCGCCTGGGAGGAGTTTCGCCCGCTTCCGGGCCCACTGAGCCGTTGGACACTCCCGCATCCACTGCGGATTCTGTGCCCACCATCAGGGGCGTACGCCATGTTCTGGGCCACCATAAGGCGGTCGCTGCGTGGGCGGAAGGTCCGTCATACCTGCAAGTGACGGTCTTAGTGGATGATGCTGGCCGTACGGCTTCCGTGGGAGAAGACGGCAGTGTGATTCCCGGGGAGGCTATCGAAGAACTTGCTGCCACTGTTCAACGGATGACTGGCCAGCGGCTGGAGCCTGCACACCCGCATTTGCGTCGTGCCCTGGTGTTGCCCGTCGATGCCCCGGAACTTCCCATGCTCGCGGCAGCATCCAAGACCATGTTTTCAGCGATTTCCCACGAAGGATGGTCCGTGGTGGTGGCTGATGATGACGCAGGGTGGTGGGCTCTGCAATCAGGCCTCACCGGCCCCGCAATTGTGGTGTCCTCAGATGGGGTTGAGCGGTCCATAGAAGTACGTTTAAGCACCGGGGAAAACGTTGCCGACCCTACGGGTACGGAACCTGCTGTGTGTCGATTGTTGTGGGGACCCCAGTGGACGGCGGTGTCAGCGCCAGAGGATTCCACGGCAGCGGCCCGGCTGACGCGTGAAGTCGTCGATATGTGCGATGCCCGCACCAGCCAAGTTCACAGTGAATCCGTGGCATCCATCTTTGACCTTGACCCGGTGGAAACCAAGCGTCTGCTCAACTACGTTCAGGGGGAATCCACATCGTTGGTTTTGGAATCCGTGCTGCAGCTGTTGGGGCTGCCCGTGATTGCTGCCAAAGTCGTGGAGGGAACTAAGCCCGTAGAACAGATGGACGGTGTGACCCGGGTGGAACCGGGGTCCGCTCCGCACGCGTTCCTTCAGGCGCTGACTCAGCGGCCAACCGCTGCGGGAATTGCTCCTGCTGTGCACCGTGCGGTGCTACGCCATCCGGAGTTGTTATTGGCGGTGGCTGGACTGGAAGCTGCTGCCGGAACGGGATTGGCCGCGTGGGCGCGCCGTAGCGGACGGGCTGCCCCTGCATTGGGTGCCTTGTCAGCGTTGGCTTTTACGGATGCTGCCGGGTTAACCGCCTGGTACTCAGCCGCAAAGCGTCGTCAAACTCAGGACCCCACATCCCGGTGAAGGCGTGAAACTGCCCACAGTCAGTACCCTCACGAGCATTCTGAGCGACCCTTCCGCTGAGTACTGGGAGCGCCCCTCGCCTGATGCTGTGGGGTTCCGTCGTGACGTTATGGCTGCCGTTGCGCTCACGGTAGTGGGCATGGTGTTCCTGGTGTTAGCGGAAAGCTTTGCCGGTGTTTCCGAGGGCAACCTGGAACAAGGGAACAGCCCACGATGGTGGGGATATGCGTTGGTTGCGGGAGTTATGCTGCCTTTGTGCTTGCGCCGTCGGTACCCCTTACTAGTTTTTGCGGCGACCACCCTCGTGTTTTTCGGGGGCGCTTACCTGGCTCCTATGGCTATAGCGCAGGTATCAACACAAGTGGGTTACGCCGTGGCGCTCTATACGCTGGTGGCGTGGGGAAAGAACCGTCATATCGTGGCCGTGGCCCTCATCATTCTGGTGATTGGTGTGGGTCTGTGGCTTGTGGTGGATCTGACGATCTCCGCAACATACCGGGAATACGTCGCTAACCTGGGGGCCTCTGTCGGTCCCTTGGACCCGTATACCGCGTTTGTGCTGTATGCCGCGTTGGTGAGCGTCGGGTCCTTCGGTGCCATGATTTACGCAGGTCAAGCTTCATGGCGCGGAGCATTACACCGACACCGACTGCGAGAACAAAGTCGCACTATTGAGCATCAGTCCCAAGAACTCACCCGCCGGGCGGTGGTGGAAGAACGCCTGCGGATCGCCCGGGAATTGCACGATGTCATTGCCCACCACATCAGTGCAATTGGCATTCAAGCCGGTGCCGCTCGCACTATCTTGGGGCGTGATCCTGACGGCGCGCAGCAGGCCTTACGCACGGTGGAAGCATCAAGTCGCCAGGCCGTGGCAGAAACTCGGCAGTTGCTAGGGGTACTCCGGGAGGGAGAATCCAGGGACGTAGGCTCTGGTGAATATGGAGTGGCTGATCTAGAGGATTTGGTGCGTGAATACGCCGCTAGGGGTTTAACAGTCACGCTCACCTGGGCTGTGGATGAAGCCTCTAGTCTTGAACGGCTTCCGTTGTCTGCAGGATTGGCGATCTACCGGTGTGTTCAAGAGTCTTTGACCAATGTGCTCCGGCACTCCACGGCGCGACAGGTCTCCGTAGTCGTGCGAACCCTGACTCAAGAAGAGGGCGCCTGCGTGGAATTGGAAGTGTTGGATCGAGGGCGTCCGGTTACTGGTCAAGAAGGTGGGGGCTACGGGCTGGTGGGCATCAGGGAGCGGGTGCACATGCATGCTGGCACCTGCGAAATCGGTGCACGTTCCCCAGGGCCAGGGTGGCGTGTGCGGGTCACAATTCCCTATGTTCGATCGGTGGAGGCCAAAGTCACCAAGTAATGCTGCGCGTTATTGTGGCCAGCTTCGCGTGCAAGAATCGTGAAACATGATCTCTGTGCTCTTAGCCGATGACCACGCTTTGGTGCGTTCTGGGTTTTCCATGATTTTGTCCGTTGCGGACGACATTCAGGTGGTGGCAGAGGCTGCCAACGGGCGTGACGCAGTGCAGATGGCAGCCATTCATGATGTTGATGTTGTGCTGATGGATGTCCAAATGCCTGTCATGGACGGTATCGAAGCAACCAAAAATATTGTGGCATCGGGAAACACCCGAGTGATTATTGTGACCACATTCGACCGCGAGGACTATTTATTTTCGGCACTGCGCGCGGGAGCCAGCGGATTCTTGTTGAAGAATGCTGACCCGGACGATTTGGTGAACGCGGTACGTGCGGTGGCCAACGGGCACGCGCTGCTATCACCAGAAGTTACGGTGGCGGTGATCCGTCAATTCACGGAGAAACCCGAACAGCGCGATGAGAGCACAGAAGAGAAACCTGCCCAGCAGCCCAACAGAGAGCTTGAGTCATTGACTGATCGGGAATTGCAGATTCTTCAGTACATGGCCCGTGGGTTCTCCAACGCCGAAATTGCTCAGGAATTGTTCTTGGGCGCTGCCACGGTGAAAACCCATGTGTCTAACGTGTTGGCTAAAACAGACAGCCGGGATCGGGTGCAGGCTGTGGTGTTTGCCTATCGCTCCGGTTTGCCCCTGGGCGACTGATTCGGACAACGCATCACAGGGTGAGGATTTCAGCCCGTAGATTCGTTGAGCTGCCTCCGCCCTGAGACGGAGCCGTGATATGCGCTGCAATGTCTGTTACCGATGGATTTCCCCCTGTGGAGGGATTCTTTGCCCGCCTGCCCATTCATAGGCTGAAGCCGTTCCGTTGTATGCAGGGTCATGCTGCCACTGCTGTTGCTCAGGGGCGTTAGCAATAGCGGAAGATGATGAGGAGGTACGGGGTGAATAGCGTGAGCGTAGTGCAAAAAACCACGATGTATGCTGCGGGTACACAGGGGGAGGGGCATCGGATTGAGGTTCAGGACCTCACCCGAAGGTTTGGGCAGATAACAGCCGTTGATCATGTGTCTTTTGCCGTGGAACCCGGGCGGATGACCGGTTTTGTGGGGGCTAACGGTGCCGGGAAAACCACGACCATGCGCATGATCATGGGAGTGCTGCGTGTTTCATCGGGGCAAGTGTTATGGGACGGAAGCCCCATAACCCGTGAGCACCGTGCGGCGTGTGGATACATGCCAGAGGAGCGGGGTCTGTATCCCAAACAGAGCATCGTAGATCAACTGGGCTATTTGGGGCAGCTTAGAGGAATGAGCCGCGCAGGGGCTTTGGTTGAAGCCAACCGTCTTGTGGAACGTTTTCATCTGGCGGATCGCGCCAAGGACAAATTAGAAACGTTGTCGTTAGGCAACCAGCAGCGAGTGCAGGTTGCTGCGGCGTTGATTCACCGTCCTGCGGCGTTGATTCTGGATGAACCTTTCTCCGGGTTGGATCCCACAGCCGTAGATTCCATGGTGGATTTATTGCGCGAGCATCTTGATCGCGGAGTTCCCGTGCTTTTTTCATCCCATCAATTGGATTTAGTGGATCGGCTCTGTGATTCGATGGTCATTATGCACCAGGGCAAGGTATTGGCTTCTGGGACGGCTGATGAATTACGGGCTTCTCGTACACAACGCCATATTGTGCGATGCACTGAAGATGTTGGGTGGATTCGCGGATTACCAGGGGTCGCCGTGGAGGACCTCGACGGAAATTGTGCAACGGTGACCCTTGCGGATGATGCCGCTCGGCACGACCTCTTGCGTCGTGCCCTGGATCGCGGACTTTGTGAGTTCAGAGATGTGGTTCCTACCCTGTCCGAAATTTACCGTGAGGTGGCCCGATGACGTCGCATAATTTCCCCGAAAAGCACACCGCTGAAAATACTGTGACTAAGCCTTGGTTGATTGTGATGCTCCGTGAGATCGCAGTTAAAGTTCGTGACAAGGCTTTTGTTTTCTCCACCATTTCCACAGTAGTTTTGATTGTGGGAGTGATGGCGTTGAACGCCTTTCTGATGAACCGTTCCCAGGAATTTACGGTGGCCACGGACAGTGACGCCGGTGATCACGTGGTGCAGCTTGCCGATGCGGCGCTCACCGGGGATGACACTATGGCTGCTGAGCGGGCCTCCCGGGACGATGCCCGGTCTCTAGTGTCTAGTGGTGATGCGGACGCCGCTATCTACCAACAGAGTGGTGAATGGGTCATCGTGGTAGATACAGAGCTAGATTCTACTCTCGGTAACACGTTGACCGCTGCGATCTCCGAGCACACCCTGACCGTGAATAGTCAGAAAAATGGCGTTGATCTGGACGATTTACGGGCGGGGTCTGATCACAGAGTGGAATATATGACAGGTGGGAATGATCGAGGTTTTGCCACGTACATCCTCAGAATGGTCTTTGCCTTCCTCTTCTATTTCTCTGCCATTGTCTTTGGTATGGCGATTGCCAACTCGGTTCTTGAGGAAAAACAAAACCGTGTGGTGGAGATTCTGGCTACAGCCATTCCCATTCGGCAGTTGCTCTACGGCAAAGTGTTGGGTAACTGTGGTTTGGTCTTTGCTCAGATTGGGCTATATGCCTGCGTGGGTCTGCTGGCGGCCAATGTCCTCGGGCTTGCTGCGGACATTGGGTGGGCTTTAACGGCATCTGGATGGTTTGTGGTGTTTTTTGTTTTTGGGTTTACGGCCCAAGCCACCATTTGGGCTGCTCTGGGGTCGTTAGCTTCACGGACAGAGGATCTGCAGTCCAACACCATGGTGATCAGCACAGTCCTTATGGTGGGGATGTTTTCGGGCATTATTGCCCAGGGGCCGTGGCTCGCCGTAGCGTCGTATATACCGATTGTTTCCTCCATTGCCATGCCCGTGCGCTTGTTGGAAGGACAAGCGCAGGTGTGGGAGCCGTTTGTATCGCTGACCCTGTGCGTGCTTTTTGGTTGGTTCATGCTCCGTGTGGGGGAGAAAGTTTACCAGCGCGCGGTGTTCCAAGGGGGGCGTTCCCTCAAGTGGCGTGAGGCGTTAAAGATTGAGCAGTGATCTCACCAACATCAAGGACTCAGTGTCTGCAAGGCACAGAGATCTCTGGCACAATGGCCGGGTACTCGATGCATGCGGACCCTCTCTCCGCACGTATGTCGCGTCCGCAGGGAGCAGTGTGAACGGCCCGCCCCACGGGAGCGTAAGACCCTGATCCCGACATTTCTCAAGAACCAGGAGAGATTGCACCAGTGGCAGTCAAGATTCGTCTCAAGCGCATGGGTAAGATGCGCGATCCCCGTTACCGCGTTGTTGTCGTTGATTCACGCAAGAAGCGTGATGGCCGCGTGATCGAAGAAGTCGGTGTGTACCAGCCGACTGAGAACCCTTCATACATCAGCGTGGTGTCTGACCGTGTGCAGTACTGGCTGGGTGTTGGTGCTCAGCCGTCAGAAGCGGTTGCCGCTATTTTGAAGATCACCGGTGACTGGCAGAAATTTAAGGGTGAGCCTGGAGCTGAAGGTAGTTACCAGCAGCCTGAAACCAAAGCTGAATTTGTTGCCCCGGATAAGGGCTCGGTCATCATCCCGGAAGCCATCACCCCCAAAGGTGACGACGTTAAGGAAGACGACTCCGCTGCCGCGGAACCAACAGAAGAAGCCGTATCTGCCGATGCCGAAGCAACCGAAGATGCTGCTGAGAGTGATTCCGCTGAGGCCGAGAAAGCTGAATGAGCATGCTGACTGAAGCCTTGGAACACCTAGTTCGCGGCATCGTCGATAATCCCGAGGACGTTGACGTTCGCACGAAAAGTGGGCGTCGGGGGGACACTCTGGAGGTTCGCGTGCACCCGGATGATCTCGGTCGTGTGATCGGTCGTCAGGGTCGAACTGCCAGATCGTTGCGCACGGTGATGTCTGCTTTGGCGGATCAACAGCCTGTGCGCATGGATGTGATCGATACTGATCGTCGCCGCTAAGGCAGCACAAGGTTTCACCGGCGTGTGTGTACCGTGGCCCCGTACCTTTTATTGGGTATGGGGCCACGGTTGTTGTATTTGTTGAGGAAGGAACGCACCGCACCGCATGAGGGTCAAGGTTGCAAGAATCGGCAAACCCCACGGGATTCGTGGGGAAGTCACCGTCCAATTGTTCACGGATGAACCACAGTTACGCTTTGCGCCTGGTTCTCGGTTGTCGGTAGAAACCGCAACCCCGGCTGGCGCTGCCGTGGTGAAAGGTCATGAACTTGAGGTGAGCGGCGCCCGTTGGAACAAACAGGTTCTGGTGGTGGGTTTCAACCAGGTCACGGACCGCAACGCGGCAGAAGCTCTGCGCGGCAGCCAGTTATTTGTGGAAGAAGATTCCAGTGGTATGGATGATGACACCTGGTACGAACACGATCTTATTGAGATGGACGTGGTGGTGGCGGATTGGCAACCGCAGCGGGTTGGACGTGTCACGGGGTTGCGAACAATGCCACACCAGGACCTACTACAGGTAACGCTGGATGAAGACGGCCGGGAAATTGACATCCCTTTTGTGCAGGCGATTGTGTCGGAGATCAACGAAGAAGACCGGACGGTGGTGCTCACTCCGCCCCCGGGTCTTCTGGAGTTAGGTGCAGACGGCTCTGATAAACAGGAGGGAGCCCCCGATGCATCTTGACGTCATCAGCATTTTTCCCGAGTACCTGGCGGCCCTTGACGTTTCCTTGATCGGTAAAGCCCGGCGGGACGGTCTGCTGCACGTGAATGTCACGGACCTTCGTGACTACACGAACGATCGGCACCGCACCGTGGATGACACTCCTTACGGCGGGGGCGCGGGGATGGTCATGACTCCGGAGCCCTGGGCGCTGGCTTTGACGGATGTGCTGCGTCAGACCGGTGACGATTCTGTTGCCGGTCCCACCGCACAGCAACCCATGAACCAACGTCCGGTGTTGATCGTGCCTTCACCCGCGGGGCAGCTGTTCACGCAGGACATGGCGCAGGAACTCAGCGAGCGACGTCACCTGGTTTTTGCCTGTGGCCGGTACGAAGGAATTGATGAACGGGTGACCCAATGGGCCCGGGAATCATATGAGGTTCGACTGGTGTCTTTGGGGGATTATGTGCTTAATGGGGGGGAGGCGGCCGTGCTGGCGATGGTGGAGGCCATCGGACGTCTTGTGCCGGGGGTGATTGGTAACCCCGAATCGTTGGTTGAAGAATCCCATGCCAGTGGTTTGTTGGAATACCCGGTGTACACCAAACCCTCTGTATGGCGGAACCTGGAGGTTCCGGAGGTTTTGTTGTCTGGTAACCATGCCAGGATTGCGCGGTGGCGGCGCGATGAACAGCTACGCCGGACTGCGTTAAGACGGCCAGAACTGATCGCTGCCCTGGAACCTGCCGTTTTGGATGAGCACGACCGTGCTGTGTTGGAACATGAAGGATGGCAGATCACAGACACCCAGGTGCAGGCACCACATCAGGATGCCCGTCCCCCGTGGTGTTTTCCTACACAATGATGCTCAGCTCCATGCAGTAGGCGCAGCCACGAGAGGGCAGAGTGTGGCATAATTGCCGCTTGTGTGTGCTGGGCACGCCCCCGCCGCAGGGGGAAGAGCGACCACACAGTGCATGCCCCGTAAGATTCTCCAGATCGACGGGTGATTGATGCGTAGCGGGCACCGAAGACGAACAGGTCCTTCTGATGGACTTTCGGCGCGCCGTCTGACCCACGTGAACGGCCTGCGGCGTTCGCTAGGAGATATACCCATGACCAACATGATTGATCAGGTTGACGCTAAGTCTCTGCGTGACGACATCCCTGAATTCCGTCCCGGTGACACACTGAACGTGCATGTGAACATTGTTGAAGGCAACCGTTCCCGCGTTCAGGTGTTTAAAGGTTTCGTTCTGGGGCGTCAGGGCGATGGTGTGCGGGAAACTTTCACCGTCCGTAAGGTGTCGTTTGGGGTGGGTGTTGAACGTACGTTCCCGGTGCACTCGCCGGTGATCGAAAAAATTGAAGTCGTTGCTCGGGGTGACGTACGCCGCGCCAAGCTGTACTACATGCGTAACCGTCACGGGAAAGCTGCCCGTATCCGCGAAAAGCGCGGCAGCGAAGCCCAGTGATTCTGACTGCTGCCGTGATGCCTATGGGATTGGACCAGTAGCACCGTGGCTGACCGTGCACCTCGGGAGAACCCGGGGGCATCACATCGCGATGGTGCCCCCGGGTTCTTGTCATCTACGCAGCATCCAGAACGCACCGCGCCTCCTAGATGGCGACGGTGGACACACGGGTGGCGGTTGGTCACAGTTGCTATGGCGCTGGGATTGGTCGGCGTTGTGGTCGTTCGTGCCTGGTTCGTGGATGTTTACTATGTGGGATCCCATTCCATGGAGCCGACTTTTCACCCCGGTGACCGCCTGATGGTCACCAAGTGGGTTGATACCGAGCACCTTGACCGGGGACAGTTAGTGGTATTCGACGGTCGTGGTTCATTTGCCCCGTTGGATGACACCCCACCGGTGTTGCGGGCAGTCCACCACGTGGGTGTGTGGCTGGGCCTGCACCCTACTCAGGACATTTTTGTGAAGCGAATTATCGGTTTGCCTGGGGACACTGTGTCGTGTTGTGACGAGGGTAAATTGGTGCTCAACGGGCAACCATTGGATGAACCCTATGTTCACCCTGATGACCTCCCTAGTGAGACGGAGTTTGAGGTGGTTGTCCCGGAAGGCAGGCTCTGGTTGCTGGGAGATCACCGGTCTGTGTCTGTGGATTCGCGTTCTTTGTTGGGCGCGCCCGGTGGTGGACTGGTGCGGACGGATAAAGTGGTTGGTGAGCCCGTCGGAATTGTGTGGCCCTTAGGGCGTGAGGACCTCAAGTAGTTGGGCTGTTGGTTTCTCTCGCGCCGTGGTGCTGGCGTGGTCGTAGCGTTATGTGGTTGTTGTGTTGTTATCCGGAAGGAAAATTCGTGAGCCAGACCCCTACACCAGGACAGGGCCAAAGCCCTCGTGATACTTCCGTGCCCGCCGGGGCCACTGGCCGTCGGCGGAAGGAGACGCAGAAACCCACGAAAGAGTCACGGGGCGGGGCACTGAAAGAAATTTTGGTCACCGTTCTGGTGGTGCTGCTGATTTCTTTCTTGTTGAAGACTTTTCTGTTCCGGATTTTTTTCATCCCGTCGGAGTCCATGGAAAACACGTTGCAGCTTGACGACAGAATCGGGGTCAACGTGGCGCATTCTTGGTATGGCGACATGCAGCACGGGGATATCGTGGTGTTTGAAGACACCCAGGAGTGGATGGGGCCATCCACTCCTTCGCCCAACCCCGTGCGCAGAACCCTGGAGTTTATTGGTTTGGCACCGGATGCCAGCACCGGCTACTTGATCAAGCGTGTGATTGGTGTGGGCGGGGATACCGTGGCATGTTGTGATGCCGACGGCCGGGTGACTGTCAACGGCACGGCACTCGATGAACCCTATGTGTATGAAGGCGACGATCCTTCGGAGCTTCCGTTTGAAGTCACTGTTCCAGAAGGTCACTATTTTGTCATGGGTGATCACCGTTCTGCATCCGGTGATTCTCGCTACCACATTGAAGACGGCACGGCATTTATTAAAGACGAAGACGTGGTGGGCACGGCAGTGAACATCATGTGGCCCATCAATCGCTGGCAGGGGCTTTCCAGCGAAGATGAAACGTTTAACCGGGTCCGGGATGGGGCAGATGAGGACTCCGGGGCGGGTCAATGACCCCCGGAAATTCCGTTACTGGTCCGCTGCAGGGGCCACCACCGCGTCATACGACTGGGATGGGCGCGGACACCTCGGTTGTAGAACAGTGGGAAGACCTAGGGGATGCACCTGCGGTCCGCGAGGACGGTGTGCCCATGTACCGGCGGCGTTCCGGGCGCCGTGCTCGCGATGATAACCGCCGTACCCGCCCCCAGGGCCGCGCGGTGACCGTGCTGCGAGAGTTAGCGGTGGTGGTGGCGTGGGCCCTGCTGATTGCATTTGTGGCCAAGCACGTATTGGTGCGAGGGTTTCACATTCCCTCAGATGCCATGGCACCTGCGCTCAGTTCTGGGGATCGTGTGTTTGTTAACGTCCTGGACACTACGTTACGACCCGCACAGCGTGGAGACGTGATTGTGTTCAATGACGCTCAGGGGTGGCTGCCACCAGCTGAAGAACCTTCATCATTCGGGGATTGGGTGAATGAAACCATGGCTTTTTTGGGCGTTACGGTGGACAACTCTGACACACACGTGGTGAAAAGGGTGATTGGGGTTGGCGGGGACCGCGTCAGATGCTGTGACGATGACGGGCGGCTGGTAATCAACGATGTCCCTGTGGATGAGGTTGGTGCCTACCTAGAAGACGGTGAGAAAGCTTCGGATATGTCATTTGACGTGATTGTTCCGGATAATCACTATTTTGTGCTGGGGGATCGGCGTACCTCGTCCGGAGATTCTCGTTTCTACTTGCCGGAAAACCGGGCTTTTGTGAACCGTCACGACGTTGTGGGCACAGCCTTTGTGGTGACGTGGCCGCTGGGTCGTACCGGTGCGTTGAAGGATTACACATCTGTATTTGACGACGTCCCTGACCCACCCGCTACCCACCGATCCCAACGATGGCGGTAAACCCGGCTCCGACACTTGCGGTCGAACACGAGCTGATGGGCCGCAGCACTGAATATTTTGGTGTGCCTCAGGGTGTTGCTCCGCTGATTGCTGGAATGGATGAGGTGGGGCGTGGAGCCCTGGCAGGCCCAGTGACTGTTGGTGTGGCGGTGGTGGGCCCCGCTACCGGGCAGGTTCCAGCCCGGCTACGGGATTCTAAGCTGCTGACACCCGCCGTACGACTGGCTGTGATCCCGGAACTGACAACGTGGGTGCGCAGCTGGCGGACAGGATCAGCAACACCGGCAGAAATTGACGCGTTGGGAATCATAGGGGCCTTGCGCTTGGCAGGCCACCGCGCATTAGCGGCACTACCGGATACCGACCGGCCCCACGTGGTCATTCTGGACGGCGCGCATGACTGGTTAACGCACACCTCACAGGAGGTTTTCACTACCGTGGAAGGTACTGAGCCTCGTGAATCTGTCATTCCGTATCCGGTGTGGCATGGGCCGGTGCGTACCGTCGTCAAAGGGGATATGCGATGCGCCTCTGTTGCTGCCGCTTCCGTGGTGGCCAAGGTGGATCGTGATCAGGTCATGGTGCAGCTGCACCAACATTTCCCGGACTATGGTTGGGAGTCCAATAAAGGGTATGGGTCAACCGTGCACCGGGTTGCCTTAGCGGAACATGGAGCGACGGTTCACCATCGGCGCTCGTGGAATCTTGGGGTGTGACTGTACGGGATGTGTTGTCCACAGATCAACGGTGGCGGGCTGCTCCCTGATGTGAGGACGCGTCACGTTGGTGTCATGGGACGAGAAACGCAGGCCTTAGGGCGTTACGGCGAAGATATCGCAGTGGAATTTTTGGCTAGCCGTGGTGCGCAGATTCTGGAACGTAATTGGAGGGCGCGGCTTTCCGCCCATGGTGTGGCTGGTGAGTTAGACGTGGTGGTTGTGGTGGGTGCACACCTGGTGGGGGTTGAGGTCAAAACACGGTCAACCGCAGGATTTGGGCATCCCTTGGAGTCCATTACCACCAATAAATTGCGGCGACTGCACTTTTTGTTAGCGGCGTGGGCACGCGAACACGGGTATGCCCATTGGCAACGTCGAGTGGACGCCGTGGCTGTATCTATCACTGGTCACCGGGGGCAACACCCCACTGTTGTGGTCGAGCATCGGCCATTTTTGCGCTAGGCAACCGGGCTGTCGACTCCACAAGTGCACGCCATGCTGCGCCGTCCTGGCAGTTGTCTTCATGGAGTAGTCCGTCATCCAACGCGTGTGTTCTGTGGCGGTCAGGATCAAGGCACACGGTGAATTCGCTCCGTGTTCGGGTGGGCCGGCGGTCTGCATGATGGATGACAGGGGAGGGGCGTGATGGGTGGTCAACAGTGTGGTCGGGCGTTATCCGTGGCCTTGATTGGGCTACAAGGCACCGTGGTGGAGGTGGAAACGGATATCGGCTCCCAGCTGCCAGGATTTAGTGTGTTGGGGTTACCGGACCTCTCTGTGCGCGAGTCCAAAGATCGAGTACGTTCCGCCGCACGTAATTCGGGTGTTCCGTTGAGTCCACGGCAAATTACGGTGAACTTAACTCCTGCCACATTGCCCAAGCGGGGGTCACATTTTGATCTGGCGATCGCGGCTTCCGTACTACAGGCGCAGGGTGTGATGCTTGGTTCACCGGACACCGTGTATTTGGCGGAGTTGGCACTGGACGGCGCGTTGCGGCCGGTACGTGGTGTTCTTCCGGCAGTGCTTGCTGCTGTGAACAGTGGGTACCCGAATGTTGTGGTGGCTCAAGCCAATGCTGCGGAAGCTGCTCTAGTTCCGGGGGCGATGGTGCAAGGTTTTGAATGTTTGGCGGATGTTGCCGAAACTGCGGGAGCTGACCCCCAAGGTCTGATTCGGCCCACAAAGCGGTCGACCCACACAACAGCTCGTGACGGTGACGACACCTCCGTGTCAGGGGATGCTGCCGACTTTGTCGATCTGGCCGATGTTGCAGGACAGTATGACGGCCGTGCTGCGGTGGAATTGGCCGCAGCTGGTGGGCATCACTTGCTCATGTGTGGCCCTCCGGGTGCAGGCAAAACCTTATTGGCCGAACGCTTACCGGGGTTGCTCCCTGAGCTTGATGACGCTGCTGCCACCGAAGTCACCGCTGTGCATTCCCTGGAGACCAGGGTGAGTCACAGGGCGGAGTTAATCAGACGTCCTCCGTTTGAAAGTCCACACCATTCAGCATCAGCGACAGCTTTATTAGGAGGCGGCAGCGGAATTCCACGCCCCGGCGCGGTTTCCCGCGCCCATCACGGGGTGCTTTTCCTTGATGAGGCTCCGGAATTTGACCGTGGTGTTCTGGATGCTTTGCGGCAACCGTTGGAAACAGGCAGCGTGCGGATTGATCGTGCTGCTGCTTCCGCTCGTTATCCCGCTAGGTTTCAGCTGGTGATGGCTGCTAATCCGTGTCCGTGTGGACGGGCTTCTGGTAAAGGGCAGCAGTGTCGGTGCACACCACGGGAGCGCCGATCGTATTTTGGAAAGTTATCGGGTCCGTTACTGGACCGGGTGGATGTACGGATCAACGTTGCTCCTATGAGTTATGCGGAATTGATGTCGGTTCCTGGCGGAGAAAGCACTGCCACGGTGGCTGCTCGGGTAGCTCACGCCCGAGAGCTGCAAAGGGAACGATTAAAGCCTTTTGGGTTGCGGTGTAACGCGGAAATTGGTGCTTCTGTACTCATGGGTGAGCTGAAACAACCGCCCCGTGTGACGGCTGCGTTAGAGCGGGAAATGGAGCGTGGCGTGTTGACTGCACGGGGTATGCACAGGGTATTGCGGGTGGCCTGGACCGTGGCCGATCTGGATGGTCGGTCAGTACCTACGGCTGAGGATGTGGATACCGCGTTGTATTTCCGGGCGCGGGAGCTGGCATGAGCGATCGGGGGCAGATTAATAGCAAACACAGTGACCAACACGCTGTGCGCTTGGCGCGTGTGGGATTATCAGCTGTGCTGGAACCTCGAGATTTTACGGGGCACGTCATTTTGGAAGCTTTGGGGCCTGTGGCGGCGTGGCAAGTGATATCTGGCGCCCGGGGTGTCAGTGGCTCGGAGCATCAGAAGTTGGAGCACACGGTTCGTGACATTGGGGCCTCTTTTCCTGCATTGAGCGGGTCTGCTGCCGCGCGCACGACCGAGCGGTGGGCAGTGCGGGCTGCGGCTGTTGACCCTGAACGGGTCTGGGAACAAGCGATGCGTCGGGGTCTGTGGTTATGTACCCCTGAAGACGCTGATTGGCCTGCCACGTTGCGGGATCTTGGACGCACTGAACCTGTGTGTCTGTGGGGTCGTGGGGATCGGCGTCGTCTACGGCATGTTGTTGGTTCCAGCGTGGCTATTGTGGGATCGCGCGACTGTAGTGCGTATGGGCGTGCTGTGACGTTTGATATTGCCGGTGGGTTAGCTTCGCGCGGGTGGAACATTCTTTCCGGTGGTGCTTATGGCGTGGATGCAGTGGCGCATCAGGCCGCGTTAGCTATGTGTGCGGGGTCATTGCCTACAGTGGCGGTGATGGCTGGGGGAGTGGATCGGCTTTACCCTCGGGGTAATCAGGAGTTGCTGCACCAGATTGTGGAAGAGGGTGTGGTGATCTCGGAGTCTCTTCCCGGCACTATGCCCGCACGGTTTCGTTTTTTGGATCGGAACCGGTTGATCGCGGCGTTAGGGGTGGCCACTGTGGTGACGGAATCTCGGTGGCGTTCCGGGGCTCAGAGTACAGCGCATCATGCGGCTGATTTATCCCGGCCTGTGGCTGCGGTGCCGGGTAGTGTCCACTCGGCGATGTCAGCGGGGTGTCATCGGCTGATTCGGGAGTCAACTGCTGTTTTGGCCACGGATGTGGATGATGTTTTGTCGTTGATCGCCCCGTTGGACGCTGGTCGTGTTTCTTCTGAAGTTGAGGCTGTGGCAGGGCAGCAGACAGCGATTTTTGATGGATTGGGGGAGGAGGATCGTCGGTTAGCTGAGGCGTTGCCGGTGGTGCGGGGCGCTACGGTGGATTCGGTGGCTCGTGTGGCGGGGTTACCGGTTCGGCAGGTTTTGGGTGGGTTACGTCGTTTGGAGCGTGTTGGGTTAGCCGTGGATCGTGGTGGTGTGTGGTTACGTACCCGAGCCCATTAGCTACACGAACGTTATGCGGGTAGGAAAGAAGGAACACATGGTGGGATCAGAGTCTTTGTCCCCTCATTTCCAGGATCACCTGGAAGCGTTTGCGCAGTACCTGCGACTGGAACGTTCCCGCAGTGTTGCCACGGTCCGCGCCTACACCCGAGACGTGGGCTCCTTGCTGGCTTTTGCTACGGACCATGATTTACACGTGGAGCTGATTGATCTTGACGTCATCCGATCCTGGATGGCCGAGCAACTCACCACTGGCACAAATGCGGCAAGCAGCGCGAGTGCTGCCCGCCGTACATCCGCTATCCGTACCTTCTTTCGGTGGTGCACCAGCACGGGACGAACGCCCCACGACCCCACGATGCGGTTGGTTTCCCCCCGTAAAAAGTCACATCTGCCTTCCGTGGTATCCGCTGCGGATCTCACCGCCATCACCCAACGGTTAGCGGAAGCCAGCAATAACTCTCACCTCAGTCCACGCGAACAGGCAACTATCGCCAGGGACCGCGTGATCGTGGAATTGCTGTGGGCATCTGGGGTACGTGTATCAGAACTGGCCGCGTTGGATATTGACGACCTGAACCGCACTCAACGCACCATGGTGGTCACTGGTAAAGGCGACAAACAAAGAACCGTCCCGTTTGGGGGACCAGCGGATAGTGCTGTTGAACAGTGGCTGCGGCGCCGCAACGAGTTCATGACCGATACTTCCGGCAGGGCGTTGTTGCTGGGGCAGCGCGGCGGGCGGATGGGTGTGCGGCAGATCCGGGAGGTTGTCAATCGGGAACTCTCCCGCCAGGCTGACGTCACTGCGAGGGGGCCACACGCGTTGCGGCATTCCGCTGCCACTCACCTCTTGGATGGTGGAGCAGACCTACGCAGTGTGCAGGAATTGCTCGGACACGAATCGGTATCAACCACACAGATTTACACGCATGTTTCTGTGGATCGGTTGGGCGCGGCTTTTCAACAAGCCCACCCTCGTGCCTAAAAATGATCTAGGTTGACTATTGGCGTCAGTATTACGAAAATTGCGATGTCCGTGTATCTGCGACCTCGAATCCGCTGATACATGGAAAACATCGTTTATAGAGAAACGTAGACATCGTGGCGGGCCTCGAATCTCATCACGTTGTGTACGCAGGGCAGGGCCAGCTCGCAGTAGCGGGTTGGTTCTTCCGGGGAGAACCACGTGGAAGGTCGTTGGGGAAGACGCACCTACACGCCGGAGGAACAGGTCATGTCGTCATCCATAACGCGCGGAACGTTACAGATCCACTCTGCGCCGCAGGCTCTATGTCCCCACGTCGAGTGGGCCCTAGAGTCCCTGGCCCGTGGGCGTACCGGCCTCAACTGGGTTTCCCAGGAGGCGGCCCCAGGGTCCCTTCGTGCTGAGCTCGAATGGGCAGGACCTGCCGGGACTGGTGCGCTTATTGCCTCCGCGCTGCGCACACTCGGCAAAATCCGTTTTGAAATTACCGAGGAACCATCCCCGGGAATAGACGGTTCTCGCTGGTCCTTCACCCCTGATCTCGGTGTTTTCCACGCAACCACCGATGCCGCTGGCAACATAGTGGTCTCCGAAGACCGAATTCGGTACGCCTACACCAACTCCAAGGGCGATCCCGAACTGGTGATCAACGAACTTTCCTTGGCGCTCGGCGAAGCCTGGGATGAAGAGTTAGAACCCTTCCGCTTGGCCGCTGAAGGCGCGCCGGTGCGTTGGTTGCACCGCGTTTCCTGAACTCTCCGCCATATGCGGTGCCCGTCGACCCTGCGATAACGGGCACCGCCGCACAGACTCAGTAATCGCGGAAAGCCACCACGGCGTTGTGCCCACCGAACCCAAAGGAGTTCGATACCACCACACCGCCATCCTGCCGAAGCGTACGAGCAGTGGTCACCACATCCAAGTTAATTTGTGGGTCTTGCTGATCCAGATTGATGGTGCATGGTGCGGTGCGCTCCGTCAGAGCCTTGATGGCAAGAATCGCCTCAACTGCACCGGCACCACCCAACATGTGCCCGGTCATAGATTTAGTGGCAGAAACTGGCACGTTATCCACCGCGTCTCCGAAAGCGCGGCGCAGCGCCACCGCCTCCGGCACGTCCCCTTTAGGAGTTGACGTGGCGTGAGCGTTGACGTGAATAACGTCCTCGGGCGTGTAATTGCCGGATTCCATGGCTTCAGATAACGCACGTAAAGCCCCCGAACCTGAATCATCAGGTGCCGTGATATGGAAAGCATCCGCAGATAATCCCGCACCGGCCAACTCACAATAAATACGAGCTCCGCGCGCCTTGGCGAATTCCTCCGCCTCTAAGATGACACAACCGGCGCCTTCTGCCATCACAAAGCCGTCGCGGTCAATGTCGTAGGGGCGGGACGCGCGCTCGGGTTCGTCATTGCGCCGCGACAACGCCTGCATAGCGCCAAACGCTGCAAAATTAACGGGGTGATTCGCCGATTCGGCGCCACCCACCACCACGACATCCGCTTTACCACCGCGAATCAATTCCAGGCCTTGATAAAACGATTCGGTGCCGGAAGCACACGCGGATACCGCTGTGATAGCGGCCCTGCGGGCCTTCAGTTCCATGCTGACCGTGGCAGCGTTGCCGTTGGGCATCAACATAGGAACGGTCAATGGCATTACCCGGCGGGGGCCTTTATCGCGGAGGGTGTCCCACGCACTGAGGAGGGTCCATGCTCCACCAATCCCGGTGCCAAAAACCGCAGCGACGCGTTCTGGGTCCACACCCTCTGCTTCATCGGCGTTCGGTGCTGAAAAACCGGCGTCAGCCCAGGCTTCACGCGCCGCGATGAGCGACAATTGTCCAGACGGATCCAAACGCTTGGCTTCAACTTTGCTCAGGACCTGGTCGGCAGGGGTGGAAACAGATCCGGCGATACGTACGGCAATGTCGTAGGTATCTAACCAGTCCTCATCAAACCTGGAGACACCGGATACGCCCTCTAAGGCGTTTTTCCAAAGTTCAGAGACGGTGCCACCGATAGGGGTGGTTGCGCCCAAACCGGTGACGACTGCTGTGCGGGGCATGTATGCGCTACTTCCTGATATCCGGGGAGAAAGGGCAAGTGACCCGCACGACGCGCGGTGCATGCCATGCACGTGTCGAAAAGCACTAATGCGCTGCTAACTTCCGAACGTGGGGCTCCACAAGAAGTGGGCACACACCGCCCGTCGAGCGGGTGGGGGATCAATCAGCCCTGGGCGTTGTCGATGAAGTCCACGGCGTCCTGAACGGTCTTGAGGTTTTTGACCTCTTCATCAGGGATGGTGACTTCAAACTTTTCTTCGCAGTTGACCACGATGGTCATCATGGAAATGGAGTCAATGTCCAAGTCTTCGGTGAAGTTCTTGTCCAGCTGAACGGCTTCGGTTTCCAAGCCGGTTTCTTCGTTCACGATTTCGGCCAGTCCGGCCAGGATCTCTTCCTTGCTCGCCATCTCGGCATTCCTTTCCTCGCGGCCCGTGATAACACAGACCTGCTGTGGTGTCGGTCGCCGGGTGACGACCGGTGGGCCGTCGGAGCGGGTGGGAACCCAACCCCGACATGACCAAAGTGCAATGCGGTGCCACTTTACGCCGGGCAGCTGGCCCATGGCGCATGTGACCGGTCCCCGGGCAGTTGCGTCGGATTGTTGCATATGGGACTTGACGTCCTATTACCTGTGCTGGCATGCATATCCCGCGCAGTTGCTTCGGCCGCAGAACCGTGACCGTTCTGGTCGTTGCGGTGCCGTGATGCGCACACCGCGATCACCAGGACGGGGATCAGGGCAGGATCACCACCTGTGCAGCAAAAACTAGACCGGCGCCAAACCCAATTTGTAGGGCTGGTGTGCCAGAGAGCTCAGGGTGTTCCTGTAATAAACGATGTGCCGCCAATGGCACGGAAGCAGCGGAGGTATTGCCAGCATCGGCGATATCTCTGGCGATTACCACGGATTCTGGCAACTCCAGGACTTTGGCCATCTGGTCAATAATCCGCATATTCGCTTGGTGGGGGATAAAGGCCCCTAGATCTTCGGGTCGCAAACCAGCGGCTTCTAGTGCTTCCGTGACTTTCTTAGCTGCTTCAAAGGAAGCCCACCGAAAGACTGTTTGCCCATCCTGACGCAGCGTAGGCCACAGCGGAGCGTCGTCCGGCATCTGCCCGGTGTCAGGGTCCACCAAGTCCTTCCGAACGGCCCGGGGCTTACCCGCCTCAACATCACGAATATCGGTCAGTGGGTGGGTCATCCGAATAGCGTCGTGCTTGGAACCTTCGGAGCCCCACACGGTGGGACCGATTCCTGGGGTGTCCGACGGCCCAACAACAGCCGCTCCGGCGCCATCGCCCAGCAAGAAGCTTATGGACCGTTCACCGTTGTCGATGACGTCAGAAAGTTTTTCGACACCCACCACCAACACGTAGTCACTCAGGCCTGCGCGCACTAGGGCGTCTGCCTGACCAATGCCGTAGCAGTAGCCGGCACACGCAGCAGAAATGTCGTAGGCAGCCGCTGTGGAAGCCCCCAATTGGTCAGCGAGAACCGCAGCCATTGACGGGGTCAAATACGGGTAGGAAATAGTGGAAACCATGATCGTATCCACCTGCGAGGGCTGGATACCTGCAGCGTCAATCGCTTCTTGGGCCGCGCCTAATGCCATGTCTAATGCGGAGGTGTTGTCATCGGCGCGGTGGCGGGTCACGATGCCTGTTCGTTGCCGAATCCACTCGTCAGAGGAATCAATCCACTGGCAGATATCGTCATTCGTTACCACAGTACTGGGGCGGAACGCACCCATTCCCATAATGCGGGAGTGGGCGTGAGGGGTGTGTTGCTTGAGAGTCACCACGTGGATGAACGCTCCTTAAAACGAAGAGGGCACACCGGTTGCGCACGACGAGCATGCGGCCAGCCGGGTGAACCACCGGAACACGATGGCTCAGATCAAAATGGTACGGGCAGTGTCCAAGTCAGCGGGTGAGTTCACTGCAAGCGTGGCTGTTGACTTCAGCCCGCGTTTGGCCAGACCCACCAAAGTTCCTGCCGGAGGAAGCTCGATCATATGCTCCACGCCCATGGTGGTCAGCTGTTGCATACAGAGATCCCAACGGACAGGGCGGCATACCTGTTCCACCAAGGAATCCAGGTTTGCGGCACCATCGGCCACAGCAGTGCCGTCATAATTCGACAGCAATGGCGCTGACGGTTGCTGTGGCGTGAGCTGGGGTACGAGTTCACGTAACGGTTCCAACGCGGGACGCATGTGTTCCGTGTGAAAAGCCCCGGCGACTTTCAAGGGGATGACTCGCGCTTTGGCTGGGGGATTGGCCGCGAATGCCTCTAATTGTTCCAGGGTGCCTGCTGCCACGATCTGCCCGCTGCCATTGACATTAGCTGGAGTGAGCCCGGCGGCTTCAATAGCTGCGCGGGCTTGATCTTCGAGTGGACTAAGTACTGCAGACATGCCCGTAGGAGTAGCGGCTGCTGCCTGCGCCATGGCGCGGGCGCGGGTGCGCACAAAAGTCATGGCATCCGACTCACTCAGGGCGCCGGAAAGCGCAGAGGCCGTGATTTCACCAACAGAATGACCAGCAAACACCACGTCTGTGCGGTCGGCGAAAGCATCACGCAGCGCTGCCCCGGCAATCAAGCCGGCGGCCACAATCAACGGCTGAGCAACAGCAGTATCACGGATAGTTTCTTCATCGGCTTCCGTGCCGTAGTGCACCAGATCAAGGTCGGCGGCTTCGGAAAGAGCATCGAGGTGTTCCCGGACACCCTCAACGTCAAGCCAATCATTAAGCAGTCCTGGTTTCTGGGCACCTTGCCCCGGACAAACAATCGCAATCACAGACACTATTGGACCAACTGTCAGGCTTCTACCGTGCGACGGCGACTGACCAAGCCCCCGGTCAAGGTTTGTGGGGTCCCTACAAATTTAGTGGTGCTGCAACACGGTCACGGAGTTTTTGGTCACATATGGGCACGTGCGGCGGGGTACCAACAGGGGGTAACAGCGGTCGTGGAGGTTTATGGCTGGTGGCAATCATCCACCAGCCGCCCGGCCACAATCGCACAGTGCAGCACAAATGCGTCCCGGGGAACCAGGGGATCCCACCCCGTGAGATCGGAAATCCGCCGTAACCGGTAGCGGACCGTATTGGCGTGCACAAAAAGTTCGCGTGCTGTGGCTTCTAAGCTGTGCCCCACGGACACGTACGTGGACAGTGTTTCCGTTAACCCAGTCGACGATGCTTCCAACGTCCGATAAATCTGCTCGACTAGCGCGGTGCGTGCCGTAACGTCCCCGGCCAGGAGGCGTTCTGGCCATAGTTCTTCCGAATTGACTGGACGGGGAGCTTCCGGCCATGCGGCAGCCACCGTTAATGCTGCGTGAGCGGGTTCAGCGGATTCGGCGGCCGCGAATAAGGTGGGGGCTTCCGGGCCGTGTATCACCGGGCCGGGGCCAAAGAGTCCCACAATGCGCTCCAATGAACGATCCACAGTGTTTAAGCCTGCGAGAATCAACACCAGGCGATTGCCTTGAATCGACACCAGGGCATCCGTGGTGTGCCGGGCTAAGGTCCGGCGAATGCGTGCAACACCGGCCGGGCTTGTTTGATCCGGTACGTGCCCTACCATGACCGTCACTGGCCCGGTGCTAGTCCATCCCAGTGCAGCCACCTGGGAACGTAGGGAATCTGTGTGTTCACCCCGTAACACGCCATCAACCACCAGGGCTTCAAGCCGGGCATCCCACGACCCACGGTTTTCTGCGGCCCGAGCATAGACGTCCGCAGCGGCAAAGGCGATATCACGGGAGTAGCGTAAAACTTCTTCGCGCAGCATGGTTTCGTCATGGTTTGTGGCGAGTTCAGGAACTTTGTCCTCGACGACTTCCACCACAACGCGCATAACCTGTAGGGCTTGTTGTAGCGAAATCGCACGTGCTAAATCGGTAGGGGCGTCACGGAACAAGCGGTTCAGCGGCAAGTCATCGTCATGATCTTGCTCACACCAGGTTACGAAAGCGGCAATCCCACGCTGAGCCACAACACCCAGTTCCGAACGGTCTTTTGGGCGTAATTGACGAAACCAGGGCAGCTCAGACTCCAAGCGCTGAACAGCCACACCGGAGAGCGCCGATACGTTTCCACGGATGTTTTCCAAGGTTTTCTTGGAGGGGGTGAGGGCGCTTGCCTGAGTTGTACGCTGCCCGGGAGAGCGTGTGGTTCGTCCGCCAAGAATCCACCGGGGCCCCGAGAGCAGGAAACCGGTGCCCGAACGGTCCTTCCCGGTCCTCTCTGTTTCGGGTTCCGGTGTCGTCTCTTGTGGCATGGGAAAAACAATACGGCACCGAAGCGTAGCCTCACGCTTCGGTGCCGTCTGTGTTCACCAGTTCAGATTCTCACCCGTGAATGGGAACGCAATTACGCGTCGCCACCGGCGTTACCGGAGGTTCCAGCGCACGGATTGAGCAGATCGTATTTCTCGATGGCTTGCTGCGGGGCTGACCAGTCGACATCCCCGCGTTTAGCGAGCATTTCCAAGGTACGAACCACCATGGATGCCGAGTCAATATGGAACCAACGGCGTGCTCCTGCGCGAGTGTCAGAGAAACCGAAGTCATCAGCACCCAACGTTGCGAAATCGTTAGGCACGTACTGGCGGATGAGGTCCGGCAGTTCGGAGACGTAATCCGTGGACGCTACTACTGGCCCGGTCGCCCCTGCCAAGGCTTGGGTGATGTACGGCGTCCGTGCACCTTCACCCGGGTTGAGGAAAGCTTCCTTTTCGGCAGCTAATGCGTCACGGCGTAATTCCGTCCAGGAAGTGACGGACCAGACGTCAGCAGAAACCCCCCAATCGTCCGCCAGCATCTGTTGGGCTTCCAAAGCCCACGGAACAGCGACGCCGGAGGCCAGCAGCTGGGCACGGGGGCCATCCTTGTCGGATTCCTTCAGCAGGTAAATACCCTTCAGGATGCCGTCCACGTCCACATCGTCCGGTTCAGCGGGTTGCTGGATCGGTTCGTTGTAGACCGTGAGGTAGTACATGACGTCGTGGTTTTCGTCCTTGTCGCCATACATTTGTTCGATACCGCGACGGATGATGTGACCAATTTCGTAACCGTAAGCGGGATCATAGGTGATTACCGCAGGGTTGGTATTGGCGATCAACGGCGAGTGCCCGTCCGCGTGCTGGGTGCCTTCACCGGTTAGCGTGGTACGCCCAGCCGTAGCGCCGATGATGAACCCCCGAGCACGCTGGTCAGCGGCAGCCCAAAAGTTATCTCCCGTGCGCTGGAAACCAAACATCGAGTAGAAGATGTAGAACGGGATCATGGGTTCGCCATGCGTGGCGTACGACGTGCCAGCCGCGACGAACTGGCTGCTGGCACCGTCTTCGTTGATCCCTGGGTGAAGAACCACACCCTGCTCGGATTCTTTATAAGAAAGCATGAGCTCACGGTCCACCGACAAATAGTTGTGGCCGTTGGGGTTGTAAATCTTAGCGGTGGGGAAGAAAGAATCCATACCGAAGGTGCGGGATTCATCCGGAACGATCGGCACAATGCGATGCCCGAAGTCCTTTTCACGCATAAGGTCTTTGAGTACCCGCACCAGGGCCATGGTGGAAGCTGCCAGCTGCTTGCCGGAGCCCTTCATGGCGGAGGAAAAAGCCTTATCAGACGGAAGCGTGATGGCTTTTTGATCATGACGGCGCTGCGGAACGTACCCGCCCAGGGCCTTGCGTCGTTCCAGAAGGTATTTGATTTCTGGGGCATCCGGGCCGGGGTGGTAGTACGGAGCGTTGTACTGGTCTTCTAGCTGGGCGTCGTCAATGGGGATACGCAAAGCGTCACGGAAAGCTTTGAGATCATCGACTGTGAGCTTCTTCATCTGGTGGGTGGCGTTACGGGCCTCAAAATGGGGGCCTAGACCATACCCCTTCACCCCTTGGGCCAAGATGACCGTGGGTTGACCCTTAAACTCCATGGCTGCCTTGTATGCGGCGTGGATCTTGAAGTAGTCGTGGGCACCGCGTTTAAGCTTCCAAATGTCGTCATCGCTCATATCGGCCACGAGCTCTTTGGTCTCGGGGGAACGCCCAAAGAAGTGATCGCGAATAAATCCGCCGGATTCACCCTTGTAGGTCTGGTAGTCACCGTCCAGGGTTTCGTTCATGATCTTGACCAGATTGCCGGAGGTATCTTTCTCCAGCAGGGCATCCCATTCACGGCCCCAGATCACTTTGATGACGTTCCATCCGGCGCCACGGAAGAATGCTTCGAGCTCCTGGATGATTTTGCCGTTACCGCGTACCGGTCCGTCCAGGCGCTGAAGGTTGCAGTTGACCACAAACGTGAGGTTGTCCAGTTTGTCGTTGGCGGCGGCCTGCAATAAGCCACGCGATTCGGGTTCGTCCATTTCGCCATCGCCCAGGAAAGCCCAGACATGTTGGTCCGAGGTGTCTTTGATACCCCGGTTATGCAGGTAACGATTGAATTGGGCTTGATAGATCGCGTTCATGGGCCCTAGGCCCATGGACACGGTAGGGAACTGCCAGAAATCGGGCATCATCCGAGGGTGGGGATAGGAGGATAACCCGTGACCTTCTTTTGTACGCTCTTGGCGAAAGCCGTCCAGATCCTCCTCTGTCAAACGACCTTCCAGAAAAGCGCGGGCGTAGTTACCGGGGGAAGAATGCCCCTGGAAAAACACCTGGTCCCCACCGCCTGGGTGATCGGGGCCCCGGAAAAAATGGTTCTGGCCGACTTCATATAGCGTGGCCACACCGGCGAATGACGAGATGTGCCCGCCGACGCTGATATCCGGTTTCTGTGCCCGCTGAACCATCATGGCAGCGTTCCAGCGCATCAACGCGCGGTAACGGCGCTCGATGTCTTCGTCACCCGGATATTCGGGCTCCTGATCCACCGGAATGGTGTTGATGTAGTCAGTGGTGGTCACCATGGGAACACCCACGGATTTGGCGCCGGCGTACTGCAACAGGGCACGCATGATGTACTGGGCGCGTTCCGTCCCTTGAGTTTCCACCAGGTCCTGGAAGGACTCGATCCACTCCTGGGTTTCCTCCGTGTTGGAGTCCTTGAGGTCGTTGGTTAGACCGCTCAGGATGTGGTTGTTGCTTTCAGAAGCCACGTTCAACCTCTCTTCGTCGAGTTCCGCGGCAGTTGCGCGTTAAAGCGTTGGTCAAGACTTGCCACCCATCATCCAACATTCGGGCGGAACTGCGCACACTGTAGTGAGTAGGTTCTCACGTTTCACATGCCCCGGGGGCAACTATGTGGTGCGCGCTACGGAAGGTCATGAGTTGCAGATTTCCTGCCAGCTTGGTTGCACCTGGCTCCAATCCGGTGTTTTCTGGACCGTGAACGGCATGCACACGGTTAGGAGTACACAAGTGAGCGAGGCCAAGGCCACCGCTGACGGATCAATCAGCGAGCTCGGACTCACGGAGGATTCGATCGTCCAAGAATTCGGATACGACGACGACGTCGACTTTGAGCTACGCGAACGCATTGAGGAGCTCACCGGGGAAGAAATCCTGGATGAGGACGATCAAGAGGTCGTGGACGCGGCGCTGCTGTGGTGGCGCGACGGCGATGGCGACCTTGTGGATGCGTTGGTGGATACTCAGTCTCAACTGGACGACGGTGGCGTGGTGTGGTTACTCACACCCAAGTCCGGTCGCGAAGGTTACGTGAGTCCGGCGGACGTGGAATCTGCTGCATCCACCGCTGGTTTACACCGGACCACCACGGCGGGAGTGAGTGAGGACTGGTCTGCGGTCCGGCTGGCACCCAAAAGGAATTTCTGAGCCGCCGAGAGGGTAAGTAATGCTTGAAGTCGGCCAGTTCGCGCCAGATTTTACGTTGATGAATCAGTATGGGGAAGAAGTCCAGTTGTCGGAGCATCGTGGACGTCCTGTGGTGTTGGTGTTTTATCCGTCCGCGTTTTCGTCGGTATGCACCGGGGAAATGTGTCAGCTGCAGGACATGCTGGAAGAGGTCCAGGAAGCCGATGCTTTGTTACTGGCAGTTTCCACGGACACCACACACGTGCTGAAGGCTTTTGCGCATCAGGAATCTCTGGAGTTCGATCTGCTCTCTGATTTTTGGCCTCATGGTCACGTAGCTCAGGATTATGGGGTGCTGGACCGAGAAAATGGTGTGCCCAGCCGGACCACTTTTTTAATTGACGGCGATGGTCTGATTGTTGATCGGTTTACGTCCGCTCAGCTTGACGTGCCGCGGCGGTCGGATTCGTACCGGCAGGCTTTGAGTAAGCTGACGTGACGTTCACACATGATGTGGAGGCCGCAGGCGAGATATTGCGCTTGGGGTCCGTTGCTGTACTGACTGGCGCGGGTGTTTCCACTGATTCGGGGATCCCCGATTACCGTGGTCCGAATGCCGTTGCGCGCGAACCTATGACGTATCAGGAGTTTTTGGCTGGATCTGCCCACCGCAGCCGCTATTGGGCCCGTAACCAGGTGGGATGGCATCATCTGCTGCGAGCGGTTCCGAACGCTTCCCATTGTGTTCTTGCCAGAGTTGAAGCAGCGGGCAAGATCCGGGGAATCATCACGCAGAACATTGATCGGCTCCACCAGCGGGCTGGGTCCTTTAGCGTGGTGGATTTGCATGGGCGATATGACCAGGTGTTGTGCATGCAGTGCCGGAGCCTGATTCCCCGTAGTACGTGGGGGCAGCTGCTGGACCAGGCTAATCCAGATTTTGTGTGGCGCTCTGAAGACCCTGCAGATATTGATTTTGCGCCAGATGCTGACGCTGACATTCAGTACGACGGTGATTATGTGGTTCCTGACTGCCCTGTGTGTGGGGGAGTGGTGAAACCCAACGTAGTGTTCTTCGGGGAATCGGCGGGGCCGGACGACGTCGCCCACGCTGCGGCTGTGGTTGATGCATCCCGGGCAGTGTTGGTGCTGGGCTCTTCTTTAACGGTGTATTCCGGGCGGCGTTTCGTGCGGCGTGCGTTGCGACACAACAAGCCCGTGGTGATCGTCAACCGTGGGCAAACCCGGTCAGATACTGATGCCAGCATCAAGATCGATGCCGGTGTCGCTGAATTTTTAGGGGCCGTTGAACCGCTGTGGAGCCATGGGATGTGAGCAAATTCATCTCAGCGGCGGGGCCGTCAGGAACACTCCTTGCACAAGGGAGTGGCAATAGCGGGTACGCTAGTGTCTTAAGCACTGGGTGTTGGCGTCTGCGCAAGTCGTCCACCCGGTGCGCCCACACCCCAGGGCCTTTAGCTCAGCTGGTAGAGCACTGCGTTTACACCGCAGGTGTCATCGGTTCGATCCCGGTAGGGCCCACCACATAATTGCTGCAGCGCTGCCTTTGTGAAACTCCGGTCAAGGTTGACGTTCGTGACGTAGTTTGTGTTAGCCCACGGGGTGCTTTGACCAACGTCATGAAGATCCGAGGATAGGCTGGCACCATGGCTGACGAGAAAAAAGCGCACATTGGTGTCACCGGCCTTGCGGTGATGGGAGCCAATCTGGCTCGCAACCTTGCCCGTCACGGTTACACCGTGGCGTTACATAACCGTTCCGTGGATAAAACGGATGCTTTGCTGGCCGAACACGGCGCTGATGGTGATTTCATCCGCACAGAAACCATGCAGCAATTGGTGGATTCTCTGGAAAAGCCCCGCAAAATCTTAGTCATGGTCAAAGCCGGTGCCCCGGTTGATGCCGTGATAGATCAGCTCCTTCCCCTGCTGGATCCCGGGGACATCATCATTGATGGTGGTAATTCGCACTACCCTGACACCATCCGCCGGGAAGCAGATTTGGCAGCCAAAGACATCCACTTTGTGGGGGTTGGTGTTTCCGGTGGCGAAGAAGGCGCACTGCATGGGCCATCAATCATGCCCGGTGGTTCGGCCGTATCGTACGAATCATTAGGCCCCCTTTTGGAAGATATCTCGGCCAAAGCAGATGATGGTACTCCGTGCTGCGCATGGATTGGCACCGATGGATCCGGGCACTTCGTGAAAATGGTGCACAATGGCATCGAATACGCGGACATGCAGGTCATCGGCGAAGCCTATGAGCTCCTGCGCGACGTTGCTGGGCAGGAACCGGGTCAGCAAGCGGATACTTTTGCGGCTTGGAATCAGACCGAATTATCGTCTTACCTGATCGAAATCACCTCTGAGGTGTTGAAGCAAGTTGATGCCAAGACCGGCAAACCGCTGGTGGACGTCATCGTGGATGCCGCTGGTATGAAAGGCACCGGCACCTGGACGGTTATGGCTGCTCTGGAACTGGGGTCCCCTGTGACCGCTATCGCCGAATCCGTGTTTTCCCGTGCCTTATCTTCTACTGAACGGCAAACACGGTTGGAAGCACAAAAAACCTTGGCTGCTGGTGTTCGCGAATCATCAACAGTGGGGGACGACAAATTCATCGAGGACGTCCGTCGGGCGCTCTACTGCTCCAAACTTGTGGCATACGCGCAAGGTCTGGAAATGCTCTCCACCGCGTCTACTGCCCACAACTGGGACCTCAAACTGGGAACCATTGCTTCCCTGTGGCGGGCCGGATGCATTATTCGCGCGGAGCTACTACAAGACATCATGGCTGCCTACGACGATGGAGCCCATCCGCGTAATCTGCTTTTCGCTCCCGTTTTCCGTGATGTCATCGAGGAGTATTTGCCGTCCTGGCGGCGTGTGGTGGTCGAAGCCACAGAACGTGGCATTCCCGCGCCGGTGTTTTCGTCATCCCTAGCGTATTACGACGGTTTACGGCGTCCGCGATTGAATGCGGCGCTGACCCAGGGACTGCGGGATTACTTTGGTGCTCATACCTACGCCCGTGTTGATGCTGAAGGAACCTTCCACACATTGTGGAGTGGCGATCATTCTGAGGTGCAAATCTCCAAGTAGTTCATCGTGGGGTGAGAAAATCACAGAAGCGCGGGGGCGGATCTGGAAGACCTACCCCCGCGCTTCTTAGCCTGTGGTATTTCTGGCCAGGTTTTTTAGATCCACATTGCGGGATCAATGTAGGCTGCGGGGTCTACCAGCGGCTTTTGTTTATCGGGGGTGCGGGGGCGGGCTTTGCCAGGTATTCCCGTTACCACAGAATTCTGCGGGACGTCTTTGACCACCACGGCATTAGCGCCTACAGCGGATCCGGCACCAATGTGGATATCGCCTAAGACTTTAGCCCCGGCACCAATAGTCACTCCATTGTCAACAGTGGGATGGCGTTTGACGTGTTCCAGAGACGTACCCCCCAAGGTCACACCTTGGTAGAGCATGACATCATCACCGATTTCTGCGGTTTCTCCAATCACCACACCCATGCCATGGTCGATAAAAAAACGTCGCCCAATCTGCGCTCCTGGGTGAATTTCCACGCCGGTCAAAAAACGCCCTATCTGGGATACCGTGCGTGCGGCCCCGCGGGTGTTATCCCGCTGCCATAAACGATGGCTGAGACGATGCAACCAGATGGCGTGCATCCCCGAATAATTCAGCGCCACCTCAAGGTTCGTGCGTGCTGCGGGATCATGGTTGCGCGCTGTCTCTAGGTCTTCGCGCAATCTGGCGAGGAAACTCACAAGACTCCTAAATTGACAGGCTCCTGGCCCCACGGCATGGGGCCAGGAGTATATGGAACGGGCATCAGCCCCGAATATCGTCGTAAAGAATGGTGGAGATATAACGCTCACCAAAGTCACATACGACAGCGACGATCAGCTTGTCCCGGTTTTCTTCCTTTTTGGCTTCTTCCAGTGCAGCCCACACGATGGCACCCGAAGAAATACCGCCTAGCACGCCTTCCTGGGTGCCGAGTTCGCGAGCCACCCGGACTGAATCGTCGATGGTGACGTCGTAGACATCGTCGTAGATTTCCTGGTTCAAAATGCCGGGTACAAAGTTTGCGCCCAAGCCCTGAATTTTATGCGGACCAGCTTTGCCTTCGGTCAACAGCGGAGAATCGGCGGGTTCCACAGCTACCAGACGAATATCTGGCTTCTGTTCCTTCAAATACCGGCCAGCACCAGTGATGGTGCCGCCCGTGCCAATTCCGGCCACAAAGATGTCCACCGCACCGTCGCTGTCTTCCCAGATTTCCGGGCCCGTGGTGTTGTAGTGCACTGTCGGATTGGCTTCATTTTCAAACTGACGAGCCAAAATAGCGTTTTCTGTGGTCTCGACGATTTCCCGCGCACGGTCCACGGCGCCGCGCATGCCTTCAGCCCCTGGGGTGAGGACAATCTGAGCGCCATAAGCACGCAAAATAGCCCGACGTTCGGTGGACATGGTTTCTGGCATGGTCAGGATGACTTTGTATCCCCGGGCCGCGCCCACCATAGCCAAAGCGATTCCTGTGTTGCCGGAGGTGCCTTCCACAATGGTTCCACCTGGCTGAAGCTCACCAGCAGCTTCCGCCGCGTCGATGATCGCCTTGCCGATGCGGTCTTTCACGGAGTTGGCTGGGTTGTAAAACTCCAGTTTGACAGCCACGTTACCCGGTAAATCCTTATCGAGTTCGTGGAGACGAACCAAGGGAGTGCCGCCGACGAGTTCCGTGACGTTGTTGTACATCTTGCCCATGCTGTTTTCCTTTCACGCAGAGTTAACGATGCCAGATCAATGGTGTGAGACAGTCGCCTTTAGGGTATCGAGATATTGTTAGTCAGCCCCAGCGGTAGTTGGCCGCAGCAATGCTGCGTAATGTTGCCGAACCTTGGCCAATTTGGGGTTGATAACTACCTGACAGTACCCATTAAACGGTTGTTTGCCATAGAAGTCCTGGTGATAAGACTCCGCAGGATAAACGGTCCCCAAAGGTTCAATGCTGGTGACGATGGGGTCCTCAAACAAAGGTTGCGCCCGGTCAATTGCTGCGCGGAATAGCTGATGCTGTTGATCATCTGCAGGGAACATGGCCGAACGATACTGCGTACCAACGTCGTGGCCTTGCCTATTGAGTGTGGTGGGGTCGTGGCTGGTAAAGAAAATGTCTAACACAACCTCCGGCGACAACACGTCGGCATCAAACGTCACCGCAACAGCTTCTGCATGCCCTGTGGTTCCAGAGCACACGCTGTGGTAGTCGGGATGGTCCGTGTGACCACCGGTATACACGGATTCCACCTGTAGCACACCGTTGGTGATGCGGTAGACGGCATCCAGGCACCAAAAACAGCCACCTGCCAACACAAAAGTCATGGGTATCACGTGGTTGACCAACACCATGCGAACTATGGCTATTCCGCCTATCTGCATTCCTCTTACACTGAGGCTCATGGCATCCGTGGAACACAACACATCACCCCAGCACAGAGCAGCGCCAACGGTGGCAGAGGTGGTTGCCGTTGCCGACTCACTATGGCCTTTTGCCACCCAGGAGTCATGGGATGCGTCTGAACTGGTCATTGGGCGTCCGCAGGCTCAAGTACGTCGTATTCTGGTGGCGGTGGACCCCGTGAGTTCCGTGGTCACAGAAGCCGTCCGGGAACACGCCGATCTGTTGTTGGTGCACCATCCTTTGATGTTGGGCGGTCAATCCTCGGTGGCCGCTGACACGTATAAGGGACGCTTGGTGCACGAGATGATCGAAAACCGCGTCGCTTTGTTGGCCTGTCACACCAATGCGGACAGCGCACATGACGGGGTGTCGGATGCCTTGATCCGTGCCTGTGGAGTATCAACCGCGCAGCCGCTTCAGCCGCTCGATGGTAACCCTGACGTTGGGCTGGGGCGTATTGGTCCTCTGGACCAGCCGGTAGCGCTCCGGGAATTATCCGAACGCCTGGCAGCCCAGATACCCCCGACGGCGCAGGGGTTGCGGGTGGCAGGGCCTGCGGAGCGGATGATCCACACCGTGGCCGTGTGTGGCGGCGCTGGGGGTTCGTTGATTCAGGACGTTGCCGCCACGGACGCTGATGTTTACGTGACGGCTGACTTGCGGCATCACCTGGTGTCCGAAGCCCGTGAAGCTGCCATGCACAACGATCCAGACGGTGGACTGTGTTTCATTGATGTATCCCATGCCGCCAGTGAATGGCTATGGACTCCGGTGGCCGCTCGGGCGTTGGAAGCCGCGTTAGAGAAAGCGGGCTATGGGGTAGAGGTCAGTGTTTCCACTCACCGCACTGACCCATGGGATTTTCAGATCCCCAGCCCTCACGACCAGCCGCAAGATCGATGGACATGAGCATTGGTACGGCCTGATGTGCGCGGGGACAGGACGGCCGTAAGCCGGGTTCTGTGCACGCGCCCGGTTGCCCGCGACGCCTACGGTGACCATCCATCTAGGCCCATCGTTACCGGTGGGCTCAAGCAGCCTACCCGGACACTCGGGCGAGCAGCCCTCATGCGCGTCCTGTCTGGCCTTGCTCCGGACGGGGTTTACCGAGCCACACCGGTCACCCGGTGTGCTGGTGGGCTCTTACCCCACCTTTTCACCCTGACCTACACGAACCCACAGGGCCCGCGTAGGCGGTCTGTTTTCTGTGGCACTGTCCTGCGGGTTACCCCGAGTGGGTGTTACCCACCGTCCTGCTCTGCGGAGCCCGGACTTTCCTCGTCATCCCACTTTTTTGACTGAGCTGACGCGATCACCAAGCCGTCCTATCCCGCAGATGCAAGTCTAACGGTCCGGGTAGCCACTGGTAGATAAGATCACGAAGTGCTGATTTTGCTACCCCCATCTGAAACAAAATCTGTGCCACTCACCGGGCACCCTCTGGAACTCTCTGACCTCTCATGGCCAGAACTCACGGCTGCTCGCCAACGGATGATGCAAGCGCTCATGAAGGTCAGCGCCCAGAAGAACGCACTGGAAGCGTTAGGAGTGGGCCCCTCCTTGGCGCAGGAAGTAGCGGCCAATCTGCAGTTGGAGCATGCCCCAGCTACCGCGGCGTTGGACGTTTACACCGGTGTGCTCTTTGATGCCCTTGCACACCATGACCTCACGGATCAGCAGCGTCAAGTAGCGCAAGATTGTGTGGTGGTGATTTCCGCATTGTGGGGAGCAGTGCGTGCCACGGATCGTATTACTCCCTATCGGTTATCAGGCGATACTAAGCTGCGGGGGTTGGGCAAGGTTGGAAGTTTGAAGGCTTCCACATACTGGCGTCCCCACCTGGACGCAGTATTAGGGCCGGAAGCAATCCAGCAGGTAGTGGTGGACTGCCGTTCTGCCACATACGCTGCAGCATTTCGTCCGCCAGCTGTCAATACGGTGGGCATCACCGTGGTGCAAGAGGTTAAAGGGCGGCGTGTAGTGGTTTCTCACAACGCAAAACACACTCGTGGGTTAGTCGCTAGGCACCTGATCGAACAGACCGCCGACGGCGTACACCCCCACACTATCGACGAGGTCGTCGATGTAGTGAGGCAGCGTTGGGATGTTGAGGTGGCAGCACCCACCACCACAAAACCTGGTCAGCTCACAGTTGTGGTCGCGCCCAGTTGAGGTCACTGACTCAACCTTCATTGTGGCCGAAAGGGTCAACATCCACACCAGGTTCCCAGCTGCGGCCGGGTTGGCCCCACCCTTCTGCCCGGATGGCTTTTTTGGCTTTTTTCGCCCAAGAGGCATTGAGTCGATCCACATACAGCTTGCCATCCAGATGGTCGTACTCATGTTGCATCACCCTGGCAAACCAGCCGGTGGCTTCCCAGCCAATGGGGTTTCCTTGTGCGTCCTGCCCGGCAATGCTGACCCAATCAGCACGTTTGAGGGGGTAACTCAATCCAGGCACGGATAAACAGCCTTCCGATTCGTCGTCCGGATTGGGATCTTTTCCGGAGACCTTGCCCACTGTTAACACGGGGTTGATGATTTCCCCGCGATCTGGTGCGTCGTCGTCATTGGGGTAAACAAACGTGAAAATTCGCAGACCCACGCCAATCTGCGGGGCAGCCAAACCCACACCATGGGCGGCATCCATGGTGTCGTGCATATCCACCAACAGGGCGTGTAGCTGATCGTCAAATGCTGTGACTTTTGCTGCTGGGGTGTGCAACACGGGGTTGCCGGTGATGACCACGGGACGGATGGGCATACGGGCAGCTCCTGATGGCGTAGGTTGTGGGATAAACGTAAGCGGCAGCTGATTTTACTGGATGAGTAAACACTAGGAGGGGTGGCATGCTCGGGGTTTTCAGTGCGATACCGAGTGGAGCACTAAAAAGGTTGCTCCTACAAAACACGTGCCCACCGGCAGAAGACCTGAGATTTTCGTACTCCAGCTCCTCCGGTGTTGATGCTGCTGGCGGTTGTGTATTGCAGGCAGTAGGCCCGGTACGACTGTGGCAAGCAGGATGGGCAGCCACGCCGGTAACAGGGTGATGGCAGCCACCACCACGACGCTGAGCAGCACAGACCAGGCAGGCCAGCCAGAAGCTCCTATGTGCTGTGAAGCAGCCAAGACAAGGGGAATAGACGTGAAATTAGTACCCATGGTCATCATCCCCCGCACAAAATTATTGGACTCTGGCGCGGTGCGGGATCCGGTTCTGGCGTCCTGCCGGAGTAAAAAGATGCCGTAACACAATAGAGCAGCCGCAAGCACCGTATCCACACCAGCGGACACCACTTCTCGCTCCACAAATGTCGTGAACGCGGCCCCTAATAATCCCGCGCCTAGTACACAGAGGGCGGCCACGATGACCGCATTGCCCGCAACATAACGCCAGGCGCCCTGCACGCCGTCACGCAGTTCTATGGTGGTCGAATTGACGAACACCATAGGGCTAACGGCAGATAACAATGCCAAGGGGACAACGGTGGCAATCACGTCGAGGACATGCACCGTGACATTCTGGCATCCTAGCCAGCCAGGGTCACTACTCTGGGCCTCATGCGTAACATCAATAAAGATACCCAGCTGTGCATTTCCCTGTCAGCTCGCCCCACCAACATCGGAACGCGCTTTCACAACCACCTCTATCAGGTGATGGACCTGGATTATGTGTATAAAGCCTTCACCACAAAGGATATTACCCAGGCAATCGCCGGTGTTCGGGGTCTTGGTATCCGGGGATGTTCCGTATCGATGCCCTGGAAAGAAGACGTGATTGACCTGGTGGACGAGATGGCGCAATCTGCCGCAGCTATCCAGTCCGTCAACACGATCGTGAATGACAACGGTTATCTGACGGCTTACAACACCGACTACCAAGCGATCTGTAATCTTCTGGATATTCACCACGTTGTCCCCGGTCCTTTTGCCGTTCTGGGGTCTGGCGGAATGGCAAAAGCTGCGGTAGCAGCGTTGACGAATTCAGGCTTTGGCCCCGGAACCATCGTGGCTCGTAACGAACGGACTGGGAAAGCTTTGGCAGCCCAGTACGGGCATACCTGGGTGCCCGATATCAATGGTGTGGAGGCAGACCTCGTTCTCAATGCAACCCCGGTGGGGATGGCAGGTGGACTTGCGGCGGATGAGGTGGCGGTGCCGCATCAGGTCATTACCCGGGCATCCACAATTTTTGACGTGGTGGCTTTTCCTTCTGAAACTCCTCTGGTGCTAGCTGCTCGTGCTGCCGGTAAGCCGGTGGTGACCGGGGCGGAGGTCATTGCGCTGCAAGCCGCAGAACAGTTCTTGCTGTACACAGGTGTTCGTCCTACTGAGGATCAGGTGGCAGAGGCATCTCGGATCTCTCGATCTTGATGGACTTCTGGTTCCCCATATCACTGAGTATCTATGTATAGCAACTACTCATGAGGGGACTTTTTTCTGAAAAATTCCTAAAAATTTACTGTAGCGTCAATAGGTGCGCGGAGTTTCCCCATGTTATCTGGAGCTAAAGGGCGTGCTCTGTGTGATCGGGGAACTATGCATTAGGGGACAAAATGAGTTATCGCACTTTATTGCCGAAAGGCTCGACAACGGAAGCAGGGGACGTAGCGACCCCGCGAGCCTCATACCGCGATACTCCTGTGGCAGCTTTGCCGCCCAAAACCATGGTGTGGCTGTGCTTGCTGATTGTGCTGTGCATTGATGTGCTTTTTCTCATAGCTAATGTGGCGCATCGTTTGGGCGATGGTGCGGAAGAAGGTGCACTGGGAGTTTTTGCTCCCGACGCTTGGGAGGGAGACCATGATGGTTCCCACGTAGAAATTTGGGGACACATTCAGCTTTTTGCTGCTTCTGTGCTTTTGGTCGTCTTAGCGCGGGTTCATCGCAGTATGTTGCTAGGAGCCTGGGGCTTTGCGCTGTTGGTCATCGTTATAGATGATTTGCTTCAGCTGCATGAAGAGCTGGGGGAGTATCTGGCAGAGACCCTGAGACTCCCAATGGTCATGGGGTTGCGTGCTGTTGACCTTGGTGAACTCATCACATGGGTGCTTCTCGCCGGGGTAATTTTACCGCCACTGGTCGTGGGGTATCTCAGAGCAAATGCGTGGGAACGTCGGCAGTCCTGGGTTTTTGTGGGCATTCTGGTTGTCTTGGTGATCTTTGCGTTCGGACTAGATATGGCCGCCATCATTGTGAAAGACCATGTGCCGGGGCCAGCCATGGCAGGTCTTGCATTACTCGAAACTTTCGGAGAAATCGTTCCGATGTCCTTATTTTTCGCCTTCGTGGTGAAATTAGCGTTATCCCCTGAACGAATTAAGTAACACAACGTGTACGTTACATGCCGCCTGTACGGGCCTTTTGACCTGGGGGTACTCTGACGCCAACTAGGTCAGGGGGGGGCATGGGTGCCAACGTGATGCTCGTTGTCGAGCGTAAGTTTAATTATCCACAGTCCACGGTTTTTGCGGCGTGGACTGATCCTCGGCAAATGTCTTGTTGGCGGGGGAGTCCTGGATGGCATGTGGAAGAAAACAGTGTGAGCTCTCAGTTGGAAGTCGGCGGTCGCCATCACCATGTCAAGGTGCGTGATGATGACCCTTCGACCCGAGTAACCACAGAAGCCGTTTTTACTGAGTTTTTTGAACCGGATGTTTTTGTGGCGCATCAACGTATTACCGGAGATGACGGTATCGACCCAGAGACCCCAATGGAGCTGAGGGTGGAGTTCACCCGGTACGGACGTGGAGACTCTGGCACATTGGTGCGGATTGTTCAGGGGCCGTACGAACCCAACCAAGCGGCCTCACATTCCACGGGATGGGAGGCCGAATTGGACCGCCTGGAGAACTTTTTGTCTGGTCGCAGTAGGGAGGCGGATCAAGCATGAGCACCACCGTTGTGCGACAGAAGCCAATGATGACAATGCCTCAAGTTTTGTTGATGAACTTTGGGTTTTTTGGCATCCAGTATTCGTTTGGTATGCAGCAGACCGCTGTTACTCCTATCTACAATTTTTTAGGGGCTGACCCTGAAGAAATTCCCATCCTAAACCTGGCCGGTCCTGTCACTGGTTTACTGGTCCAGCCGCTCATCGGCGCGTTTTCCGACAAGACGTGGGTTCCCAAGTGGGGTCGACGTCGCCCATTTTTGCTGGCCGGAGCGATCGGGTGCTCTGTGTGTTTGTTCCTGTTCCCCTTTGCTGCGGCAGTATGGATGGCGGTGCTGTTGCTGTGGTTGCTAGATGCTTCCAATAACACGGCGATGGAACCGTATCGTGCGTTCATTGCCGACAAGCTTCCCCCCTCGCAGCTGGCAAAAGGGTTCCTTGCCCAGTCATTCTTTACGGGGTTTGGCATAACTTTAGCTAATGTCAGTTTGTTTATCTTCAAACAGGTTTTTGATGGTGCTATGGGGAACGGTATCCCGTATTGGGTGCTGGCATCTTTCATGCTGGGCGCTGTGGCCTCTATTGCAACGGTTCTGGTGTCTATTCTGAGCACTCAGGAAATTCCGCCATCAGATGAGGAACTGGCTACTTTGCGTGCTGAAAAGCGCGGGTTGGTTCCCGCGTTAAAAGAAATTGGCCAGGCCATTGTGGAGATGCCCGTGCAGCTGCGGAAATTAGCTGTGGTTTACTTTTTTCAGTGGTATGCCATGAATATCTATTGGCAGTTTGTGGCTTTAACCGTGGCAGCTGCGGCTTTTGGCACAAGCTCACTATCCTCAGCAGCTGGCGAGGATGCTGTTGCGTGGACTGGGCTGATTAACGGTTGGTACAACATCGTGACTTTCTGTGTCGCGTTCTTCTTAGTAGCGCTGGCTAAACGTCATGGTGCCAAGTTTGTTCATATGGCGTGCTTACTATTGGCTGCGGTGGGTTTGATGATTTTCCCGCATGTGACAAACCAATACCTGATGTTCGTGCCCATTATTGGATTGGGTATTGCGTGGGCATCCATTATGGGGGTCCCGTACATCATGGCGGTGCGTATGATTCCGTCGTCGCGCTACGGAGTGTACATGGGAATTATCAACATGATGATTGTGGTTCCCATGCTGATTCAGACTTTAACTTTTGGATGGGTTTATCAGCTGATTGGTGGAACTCCCGGAAACGCCATCACTTTTGCTGCTGTGTTCTTGGGGATTGCTGCACTATTGATGCTATGGATTAAGGAACCCCCGATTGTGCGGGACGTGGATGATCTTTCCACATCCACTGTGGCGCCAGGTCATTAACGCTCTCGAACCTTGACCGACCACCAGGATTCACAAGGAGAATTGCATGATGCAGGGTGTTTACAAGACGATTGTGGTCGGTACGGATGGTTCTGAGTTAGCTGAAACCACGGTGCGTCGAGCTTCGTGGGTTGCCCTACAGGAAAATGCTGAATTAATTATTGTGTGTGCCTATAAGGACATGAGTTTTCGCGTGGGAGCTAAAGCGCGTCATAAAGGTTCCGCAGCGCAAGCTGGTCAGGTGTATGGCAAGAAAGCTGCTCGTGCGGCAATGAATATGGCTATAGACAGTGCCCGCGAAACCGGTGCGGTGATCGCCGGTGCTTTACTGATTGATGGCGATGCCGCCGAGTCTTTACTAGAAACGGCTGAATCGCGGGAAGCCGATCTGATGGTTATCGGTGGCCTTCGGGACCGTTGGATTGGTGGTCGGCTCCTGGGTGATGTGGCGGGTGATGTGCTGCGCCGGGCAAATTGCGACGTTCTGATGGTGGTTCACCCCACGGAGGTGACAGCTGAGCATTGATTACCTCAAAGTCACGCGGTATGACGCGGGGGCCAGGCAAAAATTCCGTTAAGGAAGTGCCCTCAACAAAAGTTCATATCTGACCCCGTATGGGGTCCCTGAGGCTTCTGTTCACAAACCTTACCCCTGGGCAGAATGCCCTGATCAAGCGATGGAAGCGCGGCGTCTACCGCACCTCGCAGAGAGGGTCGGAGCCCCCGACCAGCGACGTTCGCGGGCCCGTCGTGGGGACGATTGCAACTGTTCAAACCTTTCTCACCCCTGCTCAGGTCGATCAGCTGGTCGACGATTACCTCGGCGGCGCAACGGTCATGGAGCTAGCCGTCAAGTACGAGGTGCACCGCACCACCGTCTCTCGTCATCTCACCGACAACGGAGTCGTCCGCCGTTCACCCGGGCTCCACGGATGGGAGGCTGCCGAAGCTGTTCGACTGTTCCGACAGGGCGAATCGCTTCGAGGGATCTCCCGCACGATCGGAGCCAGCCGGGACTCGGTGCGGAAGACGTTGGAGCGCTACAGGGAGATCCCGCAGCTCGCGTGCCGCCGCCAGCCCGGCCCAGTTGAGCAGGCTCCAGCTGACGGGCTTGCCGTCGCCACGAGTGCGCGTTAGTTGAACTGGAACGTCCGGTAGGAGGAGCGTACGTTGAAGCGCTTGCCCTCCTTGCGCTTCTGGAGAAAGCCCGCGACCGTGTCGACATCGTTGGGCCGCATCCCCAATGCTCGGCACTTGGATCGCACTTGCTCAACGGTGACATCCCGCCAGCGATCGGGACGGTTCATCATGTCGGCCCGGAGTTTGTCCTCCTCGTTCCATTTCAAGCCGGAATCGTAGCCAGCAGCCAGCGAGGCAATGTGCTCCAGAATGCCGTCGATTCCATTCGGCAGTGGTTCTGCGCTCGCGTCTGGCTCCGTCGGCTCCGCTGCGATCTCCGCTCCTGGTACCAAGAGGGTGGCGTTCGAGTCTTCGATCCACTCCGCCGTTTCCTGCTCGTTCCATTCAATGACCACGAGAGCGTCAGCGCCTGCATCCCAGAGATCGTTCAAGTGCTTCCGGTCAGGCCAAGCGACCAGTGCGCGAGTGCCGTGAAGAGATCCCATCGAGAATCCCTTCCAGCTGTGATGGTGAACACGAGGATGTGCAACGAGCTTCTTCAACGAAGCTCCCTCGAATTCCTTCCGCGGCGTCACTACAACGACCGGCCCGCCGTCCTGGGCCAGGAGCCACTTGATGGCCCTCACGTTCTGAGGCTCCCGTGAGCCCTCGTCGGGCCCGAGCTTTGAGATCGCGACCGGGTACGAGTATCCGCCTGTTGACATGGGGTGCTCCTTTCGCCGAACCATGTGAGAGTCACCGTACGGGTGACCACTGACATTTGAAGCGTCGTCCCTCTTGGTACGAAGCATTCCGCTAGGCGAAGGATTCCATTTCGGTTAGGGCTGGTTCTCTGCAGAGGTCAGCTCTAGATCCGGCTTGGATGCGTCCTCTGGCGCTGGCAGTGCTTGCCTAGACCGAGTGTCGTTCGCGTTGCGATCGATAACCTCCGACAGTGAGTCGATCTCGCCGGTATCCGCGTCTTCGGGGAACATCCACCGGACATTGCGGTGCGCGGTGATCACGTCGATTGTCGGTCGAACAGCGTTGCTCTGCTTGTTCTGAGGACGAACGAACTCGACTTCCTCGAGGGGAATCGAGTTCCGAATCTCTCCCTGCGTGATCAAAGCACGCGGGGAGGCATCGATGATCCGTCGATCAGTGATCGCAACGAGCGTGGGCGAAGCAAGCTTGTCGATGACCGCGGCACGTTTAGTCGTATTGAATCGGCCTGGGTTTCGTTCCGTTCTTGAAGCAAGGATGGAACGCGATGAACCAGAAGTACTCTCCCGAGATGCGCGAGCGCGCGCTGCGGATGCTCGATGAGGCCAAGGCCTCCGGTGAGCACTCGAATCTGATGTCCGCGGTGCGGCATGTGGCCGGTCTCCTCGGCATGAGCGCGGAGACGCTGCGGGTGTGGCATCGTCGTCGGGAGGTCGACGCGGGCGCGAAGCCCGGTGTCCCGAGCGATGTCGCGGAGGAGAACAAGCGCCTGCGCCGCGAGGTGGCCGAGCTGCGGAAAGCGAATGAGATCCTCAAAGCCGCGAGCGTGTTTTTCGCGAAGGAGCTCGACCGGCCCTGACCGAGATGATCCGCTTCATCGACGAATATCGAGAGCGGTTCGGGGTCGAGCTCATCTGCCGGACGCTGCGCCCGGCAGTGCAGGGTTTCATCACGTCCCGCGGGTATCGCGCCGCGAAGACCCGCATCGTCTCCGCCCGGCAGCTGCGGGACGAGCTGCTGGTGCCCGAGGTTGCCCGGCTGCATGCGGAGAACTACGGCGTCTACGGGCGGCGGAAGATGCATGCCCTCCTGAAACGTCAGGGATGGGACATCGGCCGAGACCAGACCGAACGCCTCATGCGCCTCGCGGGAGTGCGTGGGGTTCGCAAGTCGAAGAAGGCGTTCACGACCAGGCCCGACAAGGCGCAATCCCTGCCGCGGGACCTCGTCCAACGACGGTTCCGCGCAGACGCGCCGCGCAGGCTCTGGGTCGCGGACATCACGTATGTGGCCACCTGGGCGGGGTTCGCGTATGTGGCGTTCGTCACCGACGTGTACTCGCGCAAGATCGTGGGCTGGAACGTCGCCTCGACGCTGCGCGCGGAGGTCCTGCCCCTACAAGCGCTGGACATGGCCGCCTGGGGCGCGGACGGCCCGCTCGACGGGCTGATCCATCACGCCGACCACGGCTCGAACTACATGTCGATGGTTTACACCGACCGCGTCGTCGAACTTGGCGCGACCCCGTCGACAGGCACTGTCGGGGACTCGTATGACAATGCCCTCGCCGAGGCGATCAACAACCTCTACAAGACCGAGCTGATCCGCCAGCGCGGGCCCTGGAGGACGGTCGAGCAGGTCGAGCTTGCGACGCTCGAATGGGTGTGGTGGTGGAACCACCAACGCCTCCATGGCGAGCTCGGCATGCGCACCCCGGCCGAGGTCGAGGACGCGTACTACGCTGACCTCGGATCAGCCTCCCCGGCGACCGCCGGACAGGGAAACCGATAGGAACGAAACCCAGGCCGATTCATATCGAGCGTCGCCCATGTCGCGTCCACGCGCGCTCCAAGCACCGCTGGAACGACACCAACCAGGTTGTGCTGACCCGGCTCGTAAGGAAACGCGATCGCGCTGAGCGACTCGTCATCTTCGATGAACCAGCGAAGCACACGAAGATACTTTTCTAGGTCCGTGTCGGCGGGCATGCACGCCACGTCGGGAATCTGTAGCGGCTCAACCGGCGGGTTGAGAGCATCTGCCAGCGGCTCAATCGCATCCAGGAGCTGCTGACACGTGAGTCGTGAGACCTTCGATGCACTTCTCTTTTTGGACAGTGGCATCGTTACACGTCCTGGGAGCTCGGCGATGATTCGAAGTTCCCTGGTGAGGTCCTTCACGAGCGCCGCGGCTTGCGCCATTGAGGCTTCGAACTGTTGACGGGTATCAGCCTTGATCTCCTCGACGAGCCTAGCCTCGTGTTCGTTGGTCTCGCCATTGGCTCGTGCACGCGCGGCGCGGAGTGCCTGATATCCGGTTTGAGCTTTCAACGACACGATCAGCGCATTGGCGTCAAAGAGGATCGCTTCAGCGTTGTTTTCTAGGTACTGCCGTCGGGCTGTTCCGCGGACACGTGCGAGTTGCTTGATGTGGTTTCCAACGTTCTGCCGGTACAGATCCAGTTGTTTGTCGAGCTTGTCGCTGCTGCCGGAAACTGACTCCCAGATGGTGGGCGACACGGCTTGCACCTTGGTAGCTTCGCTGATCGCGCGGTCCATGGACTTGGCAAGACCGGTGAGCTCTGCCCACTGGTCGCGGCGAATCGACTCAAGCGTCTGCGAGGTCAACGCGATGTTCGCCTGCACCAGGCTCGACACTTCACTCAGCTGCATCTGCAACGCCAACATGGCAACCGCAGGCCCAATGGCAGCGACCGCAGTGCCGACGGTCATTGATGCCGGAATGAATCGGGCCTGTGCAACCATCTTGCCGTTCTGGAAAATAGCTCCCAGTTTGGCTCCATCTTTGGTGGCCATCTCCGCTCCGCCCTTCAAGAGGGCGAGAGTGGCCTCGTTGACGCGGAATAACCCTTGTGCGCCTGCCGCTACTTCCGTAAGGTTCCCTGCGATGGTGGCGATGTTGCCGACAGACCCGAGTGCTTTATCCAGCTGCAGTCGATCGATCGAAGACACGAGGCCAAAATCGATGAGCTCCAGCCCATCTGGGACCTCGCCCAGGACAACGGCCATACCGGGAGCGACCTCAACAATCGCTGTTTTCGACTTCTCCAGTTCTCCAGACGCGCCGTCGTCGGAAGCACGTTCGTCAGTCGTGTCGACCTGCTCGTCGACCTGCTCGTCGGGCTGTTCGTGCTCGTCTGTCATGCGCCTCACTCCTCGGTGTGGTGTCGCCGAGGTAGGTTCCCAGCGCGTGCTTGCCAATTATCTCAAGCACCACTGACGTTATGAGCGACTCGCGCCCTCGTTGTCTTCGATACGGGTCTTCCGTACGGCATCGCTGGGGCGTACCCTCGAAGTAGGCGACCTCTACCTGCTACGCCATCACTCGTCGTGATGGCACGACGTGCGGCTCCGGTCGAACGGTCCTTCTACTACCTGTCGCCTCCCGACAGGAGAGGACTGTTCCCATGCTTCGCACCATCTGGATCGCCAGCCTTTACATTCGCGCGTTCATGCGCCGGTTCATGCCGACGAACATCGTGCTCGACAAGCTCCGCACCCGCCGCGGCCTCAAGTGGGGCGTCCCGGTGATGTTCCTCGGGGTCGTCTACTTCTACCTCGCCGCACTCATGAGCGTCCTCGTCGATGGCGGTGCGTCGAAGTGGCTCTACATCGTGATGCTCGTGTGCATCTGGAACACGTTCAAGTTCCTGTTCTTCGGTCCGGTCTCACTGCTTCGCCTCATTCGCCTTCGCTCAATTGAGAGGAAAACCGCGATGAAGGCGGAATCGTCTCATTTAAGCGTCGAGCAGGTCTTATCACGAGGCCTCGGTTAATACGGAGGTGTCGTCCCTCTCGATCCAGGGCGCGAAAACTTCACCTTGCATTGCCAGTTCTTCACCGTTGCTCGCACTAAGCATCATGTCGAAGTGCGCAGAGTGTCCTTGCAGGTCGAAGTAGCGGCGAAAGAGCCGAAGGAACTGTTGAGTTCCACCAACATCGATAGTTTGGTCCATGTCGTCGGCGATGGTGTGTGAGCCAGAGCTCGCCCACATATGGAACATCAGGATCACGCGCTCCTCGAATACGGCGAGCCCTCCTGGCATTTGGTAATCCGAGACCTGCCCAATGGTCTTGAAGTAGCCTTCGATAATGCGGCGAACGATGTTGAACACTCCGACACGGACGAGGTTCGATTCGTCCTCGCTTCTGGCGGCTTCGACTACCGAGTCCCAGAGCAGAGGATAGCTGCCTCGGATCTTAGAGACATGGCCATCATCTTTTGCGATAGTTATGCCCTGGACTTGTTTCAACAGGCGGAAATAGCGGCGATGAGGGCGACTTGAGCGATCAATTTCATAGGCCGCCTCGTGGTGGAACTGCGTGTTGTGTGTCAGGACAATGAGTTGCTTTAGATTATTTTGGCCAGAGATTGCCCATCCTGCAGCTTGTCGAACATGTGCAGCAACAAGAAAAAGCGTCTCGCTGTCTAGGCTAGAGATGGGGTCATCGATTACCGCGACTACGTCTTCGGGTTCGGCACCTGATTCTGAGGTTCCGAAGAGAGATTCCCAGAAGTACACGAAGCAAAGGAATGTCCTTTCGCCCTCGGAGAGCGATTCATGGGCAAAGCTACCGTCTGCCCTTACAATCCGGTATCCGCCAGAGACACCGCTTTCGGCCTGAATATGGAACCGATGGAATCCCATCGCGTTCACCGTTCCGTTAATCCGATCAGCAACTTCTTGTGTATTGGAGACCTGTTCGCGAAGCGCAAGAAGTTCGACTTCATCGGCGGTGTCCAAGTCTTCGCTGTCCGCGATCAGCTGCTCGAGTTCAGAAATGTTTTTATTCTTGAGGGTGGTAACACGCTGATATCTAGAAAGCGCTCCTTTTACTGCCCTGTCAGACAAGAAGACTCGCCACCCGTCTTCAACGATCTTCTTTCGCTCCTCCTGCGCATTGGACACAACAGCGTTGTGCTGTTTCACTTCCTCGTTGAAGGAAGAGATCAGAAACTGCAGTGCGTCCACCGCAGAAGTGACGTCGTCCACACTTACAGCGGTCGTCGGGTGCGCGACCTTGTCGCTCAGGCGTGATTCGATAATTGTGCACTCAGACTCCACGCGTTGAATATTTGTGATGAATGGCGTCTGGTCGGCTAATGTCTCGCCTTCGACGAACTTGCGCACTGCACTAATTTCGACCTTCAGGTTGTTCAACCTGCCGGACACCAGGCGCTTGATGTCATGTGCTCGCTGCAGCTGTGCGTCAAACCCTGAGGCGAAGTGGTCCTCCAACCGTTGCAGGAAGTTCGGCGGCACTGGCTGCTGGCAAAAAGGGCAGCAAGTGTTTTCCTCGTTGAGATACTTGCGGCCTTCACTTACCCAGTCTTCGTTGGCAAGCTGATGAATTAGTGAGGACAGTGAACTCCCCGATGTTGTTGGTTTTGTAGCGTTCAGATCCTGCAACTCGGAGGCTTCAAGTACGGAGCGAGTGCTCAGCGAGGGCATTTTGCGCCTCGGGGCCGAATCTCCTGAAATTGTCGCTGCGCGCGGCTTGAGTGAGTCCCATGTAGAAGTTGGATCGCCGGTTAGCGGCAGCGCATTCCGACGTAACGTCTCGTCAAGGATCTTTACTCGATTGCGATTAAAGCCTTTGAATACAATATCTGCGACAATCGAGTCCTTGTCGCGATATTCGTTGTAAATCCGGTAAACCTCGTCTTTAGCGACGCTCTCCTCGCGCTCGATCTCAGCGTACAAACCAGTTGGTTCGGCACCTTTCGAACCAATAGTGGTTTCCCAATCCTGGCGCTCACGTTTCCGGTGCTGTCGTTCGGACTCGAGCTCTGCGATCCGATCGACCACAGTGCCCGCAGCGGCCCCCATCGTGAAAATGCCGTCGACACGTTCCTGGAGGACGTGTTCCCGGTAGCGTTCATTGAACACCCGAATCGGAAGTGGCGTTGCAGCCGTCGTCCAAGCAACGCGGGCGGGAGCGTCGGAAGGCTGACCCGCGAGCGTATTGGAGATTGTGGTCTTCCCGGAACCGTTCTGCGCGAAGATGAAGTTGACCTTGCTGAGATTCTCGAGGACAAGCGGTTGTGTCCCAAAGCAGTAATCTGCCGTTACAGAGATCTTCTTGATGCTCAACTGAAGTCCGATCCTGGATGCGCCATTGGAACCGATACGGGACGACTCATCTGGGTCATCCAGCCATTAGTAATGAGTTTAACTGTCACCGCATCGACCGCTTGGTCTGCTCATCACAGGTGTGGAGGGTTTCTTGGCGCTGAGGCACAGGAAGGGGTGCAGATCACGCCGCAGCCACGAGCAACTCGTCCCAGTTCGTCAGACACCTTGGTGAGAGGAGCTCGCGCTTCATCTCCCAGCCCGGCGGAGTCTTCATCCCGCCGAGCCCGACACCGACTGTGGTCGTGACGAACTTGCGGTTGATCTCATCGAGCGCGTGTCCGACGCCGCGACCTTCGAACTCGGGGCGGAACAGGTTGAGCGGCTGCACCCGTCGGCCTGCCGGAGATCGGTGAGGACGACTCCGGCGCGGGCATAGCGGATGCCAGGCACCGGGAACAGCTTCGGCAATAGCGCCCGGGCGGCTTTAGTGAGCGTGATCGGATCGTCCGTCGGCGTCGGTAGCGCGACCGTCGCCTGCGCGCTGTGGCTGACCGTGCCTTCATCGGCCCAGCCTGTCGCCGCCCACGCGGACAGATGATGCGCGACCGATCCTTGCGCACGGAGCCTCGCGGAGACGCGCTGTGCGTAGAGCGAGACCACCTGCTCCATCTCGGGTTCGGTGGTGATCTTCTTCGCGAACGAGCGAGAGAAGATGAGCTGGTCCTTTGCCGCGGGCGGCACCATCTCCAGCGGGATGCACGGTACTCCGCGGAGTTCGAGGACGATGCGTTCCATGTTCACGTTGAAGCGCTTGCGAGCCCACTTCGGGTCCATGTCCCGCAACCCACGGGCGGTGTGCACGTTGATCACCGCGAGCCGCTTCCCGGAGCGCTCGGCCACGCCCCAGAGGTCGGTGACGGGAATGCTGTCGAGGATGCGGTCCATCTGCTCGTCGGTGTAGCGGGCCAGGTGCAAGACGCCGATGTCAGCGAAGGACTTCTTGATGCCGATCGCCGCGACCTTCGCCAAGGACTTCGTCGCCCCGATCGCGACACGGACGGGGACCCCGGTGAGCTGTCGGACGGTGCGGCGGATCTCGCGGCCGATGTCCTCGAGCTCAGCAGGTGTGCCGCGGAGTCCGACGAAGGATTCGTCGACGGAGTAGACCTCTTGCCAGGCGGAGTAGCGGGAGATGATCTCTACTGGTAGGTCCGATTGTTGATGAGTGCACTTTTCGCGCACGGTTTGTCGACGATATAGAGGTTCGCGCTCGGAGGGCATTGGCGGCCCCTGCCAGAGCGGGGTGGGTGAACATTCGGTGACGAAGCCGGCTTGGACTCGCGGATTGATTCGATAGATGTCAATATAGATGCATGTCGAATCAAGAGGTGGAACTGGTCATCGTCGGGTCAGGTCCCGCCGGATACACTGCGGCTGTCTACGCAGCACGTGCGGGTCTCGCGCCGGTCGTGATCGCCGGCTCGGTGACGGCGGGCGGTGCGTTGATGACGACGACCGAGGTGGAGAACTTCCCGGGCTTCGTCGATGGCGTGCAGGGGCCGGAGCTGATGGAGTCGATGCGGGCGCAGGCCGAGCGGTTCGGCGCGCAGATCGTCTACGACGACGCGATCCGCCTTGATCTCGACGGCGACGTGAAGACCGTTGAGACCGGTGCTGGCGAGACGTACCTGGCGCGGGCGGTGGTCCTGACGATGGGATCCGCGTATCGCAAGCTCGGCCTTCCTGAGGAGGAGCGCTTGTCCGGGCACGGAGTGTCTTGGTGCGCGACGTGCGACGGGTTCTTCTTCCGCGACAAGGAGATCTCCGTGATCGGCGGCGGGGACTCGGCGATGGAAGAGGCTCTGTTCCTCACTCGGTTCGCGTCGAAGGTGACCATAGTGCACCGCCGGGACGAGTTCCGGGCGTCGAGGATCATGGCGCAGCGCGTGCTGGAGGATCCGAAGATCGAGGTCGCCTGGAACAGCGAGGTCGCCGCGATCCTCGGCGACGAGCAGGTCACCGGGCTCGTGCTGCGCGACACCGTCACCGGGGCCGAGCGCACGCTCGACGCGACGGGGGTGTTCGTCGCGATCGGGCACGATCCTCGCTCCGAGCTCGTCGCGGGCCAGGTAGACACCGACGCGGACGGCTACGTTCGTGTCGCGCACCCGTCCACGCGGACGAACCTGGCCGGGGTGTTCGCGGCCGGGGATCTCGTCGATCACACGTACCGGCAGGCGATCACCGCCGCGGGCACCGGCTGCGCGGCCGCGCAGGACGCCCAGCACTACCTGTCGAACCTCGCACCCGCCACCCTGCCCGAGCCCGTCCTGGAGGTCTCCGCATGAGCACCGTCACCCCCGTCACCGACGCCACTTTCCAGGCTGAAGTGCTCGAATCCGAGCTGCCCGTCGTGGTCGATATCTGGGCGACCTGGTGCGGGCCGTGCAAGGCGATCGCCCCGATCCTGGACCAGCTCGCCGGCGAGTACGCGGGCCGGGTGAAGATCGTGAAGCTCGACGCCGACCAGAATCCCGAGACTGTGGCCGCGGCCCGCGTGACCTCGATCCCGACCCTCGGCTTCTACCGGGACGGGGAACGCGTCGACACGCTGATCGGCGCGCACCCGAAGCCCGTCTACCTCGCGAAGATCGAGGAGCTGCTCGCATGACCGACGCTTTGACCCGTACCGCCCCGAAGAGGCTCTCCACCCTAGACAAGTGGCTGCCGCTGTGGATCGGCCTCGCCATGGTCGCGGGCCTGCTGCTCGGACGTTTCGTGCCGGCTCTTTCGGGGCTGTTGGCGAAGCTCGAGGTCGGCGGGATCTCGATCCCCATCGGCCTGGGCCTGCTGGTGATGATGTACCCGGTCCTGGCGAAGGTCCGCTACGACAAGGTCGCCGCCGTCACCGGGGACAAGAAACTGCTGGTCTCGTCGCTGGTGCTGAACTGGCTGGCCGGCCCAGCCGTGATGTTCGCCCTGGCCTGGTTGTTCCTGCCGGACCTGCCGGAGTACCGTACGGGGCTCATCATCGTCGGGCTGGCGCGGTGCATCGCGATGGTCGTGATCTGGAACGATCTGGCCTGCGGCGACCGCGAGGCGACGGCGGTGCTCGTCGCGATCAACTCGGTCTTCCAGGTCGTGATGTTCTCGGTGCTGGGCTGGTTCTATCTCACGGTGCTGCCCGGCTGGCTGGGCCTGGACGCGCAGGGCCTGGAGGTCTCCGTCTGGCAGATCGCGCTGAACGTTCTCGTCTTCCTCGGCGTGCCGCTGGTGGCGGGCTTCGCGTCGCGATGGATCGGCGAGAAGCGCCATGGCCGCGCCTGGTACGAGGAGAAGTTCCTGCCCGCGGTCGGCCCATGGGCGCTGTACGGGCTGCTGTTCACGATCGTGCTGCTGTTCGCGCTGCAGGACGATGCGGTGCTGGCGAAGCCCCTCGACGTGGCGCGGATCGCGCTGCCGCTGCTGGTCTACTTCGGCCTGATGTGGTTCGCGGGGCTGCTGCTCGGCAAGGGCCTCGGCCTCGGCTACGCACGGTCGACGACGCTCGCGTTCACCGCGGCGGGCAACAACTTCGAGCTAGCGATCGCGGTCGCGATCGGCACCTTCGGCGCGGCCTCCGGACAGGCCCTCGCCGGAGTCGTCGGCCCCCTGATCGAGGTGCCTGTGCTCGTGGGCCTCGTCTACGTCTCGCTCTGGGCCGCCCGGGCCTGGTTCCGCACCGACCCCTACGCCGTCGAATCGAGGACGTCATGACCGATACCGCCGTCATCTCCAACACGGAGGCGTGCGCGCCGTCCGCGACGCATGCCATCGGCACCGAGGCCGCGACCACCGTGGCCGGCGCGCTCAAGGCGCTCGCTGATCCGCTGCGTCTGCGGATGCTCTCCGCGATCGCGATCGACCCTCGCGGAGAGTCCTGCGTGTGCGACCTCGCCGAGCTCGCCGAGGTGTCGCAGCCGACGGTCTCCCACCATCTGAAGGTGCTGAAGGAGACGGGGATGCTGCTGTCCGAGCGGCGGGGTACCTGGGTGTACTACCGCATCGCGCCAGGCAAGCAGCGCGCCGTCGCGGCTCTCCTTGACGCGTTCGCTCCCGCCGCAGCCGCCATGGACGAGCCCGAAGACACCGCAGCACGGGCCGAGGCCTTGCAGCAGATGGACACCCGCGTGACCCGCCTCGCCGAAGAGCTCGCGGACGAGCTGACCGGGCTGAACCGTGATCTCGTGGTCGCGATCGTGCGCGAGTCCTACGCGGGCCTGGTGCGCTCGGCCAAGCTGACGGCGCACATGATCCCGCTGACCGAACGCTTCGCCCGGCAGCGCCTCACCGACCTGACGCGGGACCGCTCGGCCGGGGTGCCGCAGGTGCTGTTCGTGTGCGTGCAGAACGCGGGCCGCTCCCAGCTCGCCGCCGCGATCGTCAACCAGCTCGCCGACGGCCGCGTGGTCGCACGCTCCGCCGGTTCCACCCCGGCGTCGGACGTGCACCCGCACGTGCGCTCGCTGCTCACCGAGATCGAGGGCGCGCAGGAGGCCGAGACGGCGTTCCCGAAGCCCCTCACCGACGACGCCGTGCGCGCGGCCGACGTGGTGGTCGCCATGGGCTGCGGCGACGTCTGCCCGATCATCCCCGGGGTCCGGTACGAGGACTGGGCCGTCGGCGACCCGGCCCTCGCTTCCCCGGAAGGGGTCGACGCGATCCGCCACGACATCGAGGCCCGCGTCCGCGACCTCCTCGCCACCCTCACCGACTGAAAGTTGCGAAAACCATGACCGACCAGAAGCCCTCCGTCCTCTTCGTTTGCGTCCACAACGCCGGCCGCTCCCAGATGGCCGCCGGCTGGCTCCGCCACCTCGCGGCAGGACGCGTCGAGGTCCGATCCGCCGGGTCCATGCCCGCTGACCAGATCAACCCCGTCGCCGTCGAGGCGATGCGTGAGGTGGGCATCGACATCACTGCGGAGCAGCCAAAAGTGCTCACCACCGAAGCGGTGCAAGACTCCGATGTCGTGATCACGATGGGCTGCGGCGACGCCTGCCCGTTCTTCCCGGGCAAGCGGTATGAGGACTGGAAGCTCGACGACCCCGCCGGGCAGGGCATCGAGGCGGTTCGTCCCATCCGCGACGAGATCAAGGGCCGCGTCGAGACCCTTCTCGCCGACCTCCTGGGCTGAGCAGTACCGCACGTGCGAAGGGGCAGGAACCGTCTGGTTCCTGCCCCTTCCTGTTGTCCGCGATTCAGCGGCCAGCTGGTGCCGTGCCGAGCTGGATGAGCTGGGGGCTCGACGCGCAGCACGACCCGGCGGAAGACTCCTGGTCGGGAGCGTCGAACAGGCCGGAGCCGCCGCACACACCCGTGTCCGGCAGAACGAGCTCCACGCGCTCGGCTGCCTCGCGGTCCCCGGCGATCGCGGCGACGACGCTGCGGACCTGCTCGAACCCGGTCAGGGCGAGGAAGGTCGGCGCGCGTCCGTAGGACTTCGCTCCCACGATGTAGAACCCTGGCTCGGGCTGCTCGAGGTCGGCCGCGCCGGTGGCCCGGACGGAACCGCACGAGTGGACGTTCGGGTCGACCTCCGCGGCAATCTTCGATGGGGCCTGCAGGCGCATGTCGAGGTCGAGACGGATCTCGGAGAGGAAGGACAGGTCGGGACGGAAGCCGGTGGCGACGAACACCCGCGCCGCAGGCTCGAGGCGTCGGCCGTCCTCTGCCACGAGCGCCGCTTGGCCGCCGTCGATGACGACCCGCTCGGTGCGGAACCCGGTCACGAGATCGACGAGCCCGTCTTCGACGGCCTTCTTCGCCCGCTGGCCCAGCGCGCCGCGCTCGGGCAGCTCGTCGGCGCTGCCGCCGCCGAAGGTGTTGCCGACCGCGCCGCGGCGCAGCACCCAGGTGATCCGCGTCCCCGGCTCGCGCTTGGCCACCCTGGACAGGATCCCGATCGTCGTCGCCGCGGAGTGCCCGTTGCCGACCACCACGACGTGCTGGCCCGCCAGGGGGCTGGCGTCCTCGATCGCGGGCATGCGGTGCTCCAGGAGCCCAGCTTCGACCGCTGCCCTCTCACCGAGGGCGGGAAGACCGTCAGCGCCGGCGGGGCTGGGTGTCCGCCAGGTGCCGGAAGCGTCGATCACGGCACTCGCTTCGATCCGCTCCTCGGTGCCGTCGGCGCGCGCGACGTGGACGACGAAGGGCTGCTCGGCGCGGCCCGCGTCGACGGAGAGGTCCCGGCCCTTGCGGCCGACGCCGACCACGCGAGCTCCGTAGCGTACGCGGTCACCGAGGGCGTCGGCGAGGGGCGCGAGGTACTGATCGATCCACTGCGCGCCGGTCGGGTAGCCCTGAGTCGGGGCCGACCACCCGGTGGGCTCCAGCAGGCGTCGCGACGCGGCGTCGGTGAGCTCGGTCCACGGAGAGAACAGGCGGACGTGGCCCCACTCGGCCACCGCGGAGGCAGCCGTGTCGCCGGATTCCAGGACGATCGGGTCGAGCCCGCGCTCGAGCAGGTGAGCGGCGGCGGCCAGTCCCTGCGGACCGGCCCCGATGACGACGACAGGATTCACTGCGACCTCCATGCATTGACGTTCTTCGATGCGTTGACAGGAACGATCCTGTCCTTCATATCGACAGATGTCAATACGTCGGGCAGAATGGAGCCATGAACGCACTGCCCGCCACCATCGCCTCTTCCGCTGGGGCGTGCTGCGCCCCCGGCCAGGCGATGGACGACGGCACGGCCCACGACCTCGCGAAGGTCTTCAAGGCCCTCGGCGACCCGACGCGGGTGAAGCTGCTCTCGATGATCGTCGGCAGCAGCGCCGGCGAGATGTGCGTCTGCGACCTCACGGACCCCGTGGGCCTGTCGCAGCCGACCGTCTCGCACCACATGAAGCTGCTCGTCGAGGCGGAACTGGTCACCAGGGAGCAGCGCGGGAAGTGGGCCTACTACCGGCCTACCACCGGCACGCTCGCCGATGCGGCGAAGGCGCTGCTGGGCTGATGGGAGCGGTCGGGCTCCGGCCGATGGTCGAGACGGACTGGCCCGCGGTCGAGAAGATCTACCGCGCCGGGATCGCGACCGGCCACGCGACGTTCGAATCCGAGCCGCCGCCCTCCTGGGACGTGTTCGCAGCGGGCAAGCAGCCCGGTCTCATGCTCGTCGCGGCGGATGGACCGACGGTCGTCGGCTGGGCGGCCGCAGGCCCCGTCTCCGCCCGCGCCGTGTACCGCGGCGTGGTCGAGCACTCCGTCTACGTCGCGCCGCAGTCGTCGGGCAGAGGCGTCGGGCGTCTCCTGCTGGAGGGGCTGATCAGCGCCGCCGAGCACACGGGCATCTGGACCATCCAGTCCTCGGTATTCCCCGAGAACACGGCCAGCCTCCGCCTCCACGAGCGAGCGGGGTTCCGCCAGGTCGGCCGGCGCGAGCGGATAGCGCTCATGGAGCACGGCCCGCTCGCAGGCCAGTGGCGCGACACCATCCTGCTCGAACGACGCGCGGACGTGACGAGTGTAGGTGCACCTGTTCATAAGCCGGGGGCCGAGCGGAGCCCTGGATAGTCCGTCCAATCGCCGCTGGCGAGACGCGACCATGCGGCTGCGGAGGCGGGGGTGATGCCGAGCAGGTCGGAGACGATCCGCGGGTGCATCCGACGGGTGAGATCGATCAAGGCCGTGGTCCGGGCGCTTCCTGAGCGAAGCCCCTGTTCGCGGAGACGTCGACTGAGCGGGCCGGGTGTGAGATGGAGCCCGGGGTTCCGTGGATCACCACGGACCTCGGATACTCGCAGGCCCCCGTCGTCGTTGTCGACGAGCAGGATCACTGGTCCGGGTTCCAAACCGACGAGATCATACTGGTAGCGCCGACTGTTGTTGAGTTGCGTATTCAGCGGCTTCCGACTCTTCTCCCAATGAATGGTGGGGAACTGATCACCAATGATTGATCAGCGCTTGCTGTATCGTTCAGTACATGCTGACTATTGCTTCGCGCCTCGACGTCATGAACCGGCTCGGCCGGGCCATGGCGGACCCGACGCGCTCCCGGATCCTGATGACTCTGCTGAACGCCCCGAGCTATCCAGCCGTGCTCTCGCGCGAGCTGGAGCTGACCCGCTCGAACGTCTCGAACCACCTGACGTGCCTGCGTGACTGCGGGATCGTGGTCGCCGAGCCTGAGGGTCGCCAGACGCGCTACGAGATCGCTGACCCGCATCTTGCGGCTGCGCTCGTCGCGCTCGTGGATGTGACGCTGGCGGTCGATGAGCACGCGCCGTGTGTGGACTCGTCGTGCACGGTGCCGGGCTGCTGCGGTACAGGGGCGGACGCGTGAGCGCGGCGTGTAGCTGCGAGCACGAGCCTGCCACTGCGGCGGAGGATGAGACCGAAGAGGTGGAGCGGCCCTGGTGGAGGGACCGTGGGATCATGGTGCCGGTCTTCTCCGGTGTCGCGTTCCTGGCTGGTCTGATCCTTGAATGGTCCGGGCTCGAGATCCCGGCGCTCGTACTGTTCTGGATCGGCCTGCTGCTGGGCGCGTCGACGTTCACTCCTGGCGCGATTCGGAAGCTGTTCAAGGGCAAGCTCGGGATCGGGCTGCTGATGACGATCAGCGCGATCGGCGCGGTCATCCTCGGCTATGTGGAGGAGGCCGCTGCTCTGGCGTTCTTGTACTCGATTGCTGAGGCGCTTGAGGACAAGGCGATGGACCGTGCCCGTGGCGGCCTGCGGGCGCTGCTGAAGCTCGTGCCGGAGACGGCGACCGTGCTGCAGAGCGGCGTCTCTGCGCAGGTGCCGGCGAGGGAGTTGACGGTCGGCCAGGTCATGGTGGTCCGCCCGGGCGAACGGATCGCAACCGACGGGATCGTCCGCTCTGGCCGCTCAAGCCTGGACACCTCGGCGATCACCGGGGAGTCGATCCCCGTCGAGGTCGAGCCCGGGGACGCGGTGTCGGCCGGCGCGATTAACAGCTCCGGCGTGCTGGAGGTCGAGGCGACCGCGGCCGGTACCGATAACTCGCTTACGACGATCGTGGAGTTGGTCGAGAAAGCGCAGACGGAGAAGGGCGAGCGTGCGCGTCTCGCGGACCGGATCGCCCGCCCGCTCGTACCCGGTGTGCTGATTCTCGCAGCGCTCGTCGCGATCATTGGGTCACTGCTGGGCGACCCGGAGGTATGGATCACTCGTGCGCTCGTCGTGCTGGTAGCGGCCTCTCCGTGCGCGCTGGCGATCTCGGTGCCGTTGACGGTCGTTGCCGCGATCGGCGCGGCGAGCAAGTTCGGCGTGATCATCAAGTCCGGCGCGGTCTTCGAGCGCTTCGGCACGGTCCGGCACGTCGCGGTCGACAAGACCGGCACCCTGACCCGTAACGAGCCCGCGGTCACCGCGGTCCTCACTGCGAACGGCATTGCCGAGGAGCAGGCGCTGGCTTGGGCGGCGGCTCTGGAGCAGCACAGCACGCATCCCCTTGCGGCGGCGATCACCGCTGCAGCCCCGGGTGTTCCCGTGGCCGCGGATGTGACCGAGCAGGCCGGGCACGGCATCGACGGCACCGTCGATGGCGCTCGTATCACGGTCGGCAGCCCCCGCTGGCTCGACGCCGGCGAGCTCGGCGACCGGGTTGCAGGGCTTGAGGAGCAGGGCATGACTGTCGTGATCGTGCACCGCGACGAGGCACCGGTCGCGGCGATCGGCGTCCGCGACGAGCTGCGTCCGGAAGTCCCCGAGGTGGTCCGCACGCTTGCGGATCAGGGCGTCGGCATGACGATGCTCACCGGGGACAACGCCCGCACCGCTCGTGCGCTGGCTGCGCAGGCCGGGATCGCTGATGTGCGCGCGGAGCTGCGCCCTGAGGACAAGGCGACCGCGATCGGCGAGTTGTCGAAGGCGGGATCGGTCGCGATGATCGGTGACGGCATCAACGACGCCCCGGCCCTGGCGTCCGCGGACATCGGCATCGCGATGGGAGCGACCGGCTCCGATGCGGCGATCGAGTCTGCGGACGTGGCCTTCACGGGTCATGATCTGCGGCTCATCCCGCGGGCGTTCGATCACGCGCGGCGGGGCCGGCGGATCATCAACCAGAACATCATCCTGTCCCTGCTGATCATCACCGCACTGCTCCCGCTCGCGCTCTTCGGGGTCCTGGGGCTCGCGGCTGTCGTCCTGGTCCACGAGGTCGCGGAGGTCATCGTGATCCTCAACGGCCTGCGCGCCGCACGCACCCGCACACCACGAATGGAAAGCTGATGCTCGCAACCATCGGGTCGGCGATCGGCCTGTTCGCGGCGACCAACATCGACGACATCGTCGTGCTCACCGTGCTGTTCCTCGCCTCCAGCCGGGGAAAGCCGCGACCGTGGCAGATCGTCGCAGGCCAGTACCTCGGGTTCATCACACTCGTCGTGATCAGCGTGATCGCCGCGCTCGGTCTCACGATCGTCCCGGACGAATGGGTCGGCTTCCTGGGTCTGATCCCGCTCGGCATCGGCATCTGGACGCTCATTCGCGGCCTGCGCCGTAACGGCGACGACGATGATGACGACTCCAAGATCACCGCGGTCGGACTATGGGGGGGTCGCCGGGATCACGATCGCCAACGGGGCCGACAACATCTCCCTCTACACGCCGATCTTCCGCACCAGCTCGCCCGGCGACGTCGCGGTCATGATCGTCGTGTTCCTGATCCTCGTCGCCGTCTGGTGCGCTGCCGGGCGACTGATCGGCACCCACAAGGCCGTCACCGAAACGCTCGAACGTGTCGAGCACTGGCTCGTCCCCGTCGTGTTCATCGGCCTGGGCCTGTTCATCCTCATTGAATCCGGCGTTATCGTCCGTCTCTTCGAGGCCCTCGCATGACCCCGGACACGAATACCGACGTTGAGTCGGCATCGGCGTCGGGAGAGCGTCCGCAGAGAGGACGCTGGCGGCTCACTGCCTGGGCGCTTCTGATCGCCGTGGTCGTCGTCGTGATCGATCAGGGAACGAAAGTGTGGGCCGAGGCCACCCTGTCGGAGCACGAGCGCATCCCGCTGATCGGCGACCTGTTGGGCCTGCAGCTCGCGTACAACCCCGGCGCGGCGTTCTCCTTCGGGGAGAGCTTCACCTGGGTGTTCGCTCTCATCGCCGTCGCGGCCACGGCCACCGCGATCGTGTTCGCGTTCCGGGTCCGACGCCCCGGGTGGGCGATCGTGATCGGTGCGCTCGGCGGGGCCGCTGCTTCGCACGCCGGCGACCGGCTTTTCCGCCAACCAGGATTCGCCCGGGGGCACGTCGTCGACTTCCTCGCCTACGGCAACTGGTTCATCGGGAACCTCGCCGACATCGTGATCGTCACCGCTACGATTGCCGGAGCGCTCCTGATGCTCCGCGGCACCGAGAACTGAGAGGGCCAACCATGGAGATCACCCTGCAGTACTTCGACGGCTGCCCGAACTGGGAAGTACTCGACCGCCGGCTTGCTGAGCTGTTCGACGGTCGATCAGATATCCGCGTCACACGACAGTTGGTCGAGACCGCCGAGGACGCCGAGCGCCTCGGATTCCACGGGTCACCGACCGTCCTCGTCGACGGCGTCGATCCCTTCGCCGACGAGCACACGCCGGTCGGGCTCACCTGCCGGGTGTTCCGTACCCCTGCCGGGCTGGGAGGCTCTCCGACCGTCGAGCAACTGCGCGAAGCGATTTCCGGCCCGGCTCTGACGGGTGATGCTTGATCAGGGGTGGGTGGAGCGGAGAGCCGGGTAATCGGACCACTCGCCACCGGCGAGACGCGACCATGAGGCAGCGGATGCCGTCGTGATGCCGAGGAGATCCGAGACGATCCGGGGATGCAGTTGCCGGGTGAGCTCGATGAGCGCTGTCGTGCGGGCGCTCCCGGCAAGCAGGCCTTCGGCGCGAAGGCGACGGCTGAGCGGCCCCGGGGTGAGGTGACGGCCCGGGTTCCGGCCGGGGAACAACCACCCTTCAGGATGGCCCTTTGTGGCATCGACGAGCTCGACGATGGCGTCGCCGAGGATCGCGGGGACCTCGATCGGCTCGGCCCCGACGGTGAGCGTCACGGGCCGCGAGCTCGTGTCGACCTGTGCCCGGGTGATCGTGACGATGCGGGTCAGCTGGATCCCGTAGAGCAGCACGAGGAGACCCGCGGCCCGGGTCTTCGGGTCCATGTCGGCATCGGATAGGAACCTGCGGGCCATCTGCCATCGGTGATCAGAGGCGTAGTCTCGCCCCTCGAGGCGATGGGCTCGAAACTCGACCCGAAGGGTGCTCAGCCGGTGTTTTCGCAGCCAGCGAGTGAACGGTGCCAGCGCGTCGCGTTGGCTAGGCGAATCGGTCAGATACGCGTCGAGTAGGCGCTGCGGGAACGTCGCCCTGCTCACGGCTCACGATCTCGAACAGGAGATGCTGGAGCTGAATCGGTGGGTCAACTGGCTTCGGATCGAGTACGGACTGCCGGCCTCGGAGATCCCGCCGTACTGGCACCGGCATCCGGAGCTGCTCTGGGAACTCTCAGCGCTGCACCTGCACTGGCTCTGTGCCTATGACCCTGACCAGGATGGCTCAGCGCCGTTCGGCTGGCACCGCGACTTCGCGGATGCGCGCGGGCGACTCCGCGATTGGGTTGCCGCCTGCGGTACCAAACGGGATCGCGACCGGCCTACCAGGCAGACGCCGTGGCCGGGCGAGAACCGCGACCAGGAGATCGTCGAAGAAGTCATCACCGACCGTGACGCTGACTTCGTGAAGTTCGTGCTCGACGCGGTCTCGGCCCGACAAGCGGCTGAAGATGCGTTCTTCGCCCACGCTGACCCCAGCACGGGCGAGGTGCAGGAATCGTGAGCGGGCACTACGAAAAGCAGACTGACCGTCGGAGCCGCGAGGAGCGCCGTCTGAGCATTCGTGCGGTTCACCGCGAGCAGCCGGATCTGAACCTGCTGACTGAACTCATGATCCGCTTCGCCCTACAGGACCTCGGCGAGCGTCGCGCGGCAGAGTCGGGCGACAAGATTTTCGATGCGAGCAGAGAGGGGCAAGCGTAGAATGCAACCGTCCGCCGTAGCAGCGGATGTTGTGGTTCTTAAACCCCCGAGCTTCGGCACGGGGCACGTAAACGTGGTCCTTCTGGACCTAGGCCTACAGCCTTCGGGCTCTTCTCACGATCAACATTCGCAGTTGACGATTCCGCGGCGGGCGCTGTCAAGCACACGCGGAGAAGAGCCATGACCACGAACACCACAGCCGTATCCCCATCGAGCGGGTTGATCCATCCTGCTTATGCGACCGGCGGTCCGGTCGCCGTCATGTACCTGCGTGTCTCCACGAAGGAGCAGGCGGAGAAGGGCGGCACCGACGAGGGATATTCGATCCCAGCGCAGCGCGAGGCGAACCTGCGTAAGGCGGAGTCGCTCGGGGCGACGGTGATCGAGGAGTTCGTCGACGCGGGCGAATCAGCCAGGAAAGCTGACCGGCCGCAGTTGATGAAGATGATCGAGTACGTCACCGCGCATCAGGTGAACTACTGCATCGTCCACAAAGTCGACCGCCTTGCCCGCAACCGTGCCGACGATGTCGCGATCCACCTGGCGCTGCGTGACGCGGGCGTCACCCTTGTGTCGGCGAGCGAGAACATCGACGAAACCCCGTCTGGCATGCTGCTGCACGGCATCATGTCGTCGATCGCTGAGTTCTACTCCCGCAACCTCGCGACTGAGACGGTGAAGGGTCTGTCGCAGAAGGCGGCGCAGGGTGGGACGACGAACCGTGCACCGATCGGTTATCTGAACGTCGGTGTGCGCGATGAGCGGGGCCGTGAGAATCGGACGGTCGTGCTGGATGAGGAGCGTGCCCCGTTGGTGCGGTGGGCGTTCGAGCAGTTCGCATCGGGCAGGTGGACGCTGTCGCAGATGCAACGCGAGCTCGAAGCCCGAGGCCTGACGACTCCGCCGACGCCGAAGCGCGCATCGAAGCCGCTCGGAAAGACGAGCGTCCAAAGGATGCTCACGAACCCGTACTACCGGGGCATGGTGCGCTTCAAAGGCGCGGTGTATCCGGGGTCGCATGAAGCACTGGTGCCGAAGGAGGTCTGGTACCAGGTGCAGAACGTCCTCGAGTCGCATGTCTCGGCAGCGGACGCCACCCAGCTCCACGCGCATTATTTGAAGGGCACGATCTACTGCGGAGCATGTGGTTCGCGGTTCATCATCGTGAACGCGAACAACGGCAAGGGCAAGATCTACCCGTACTTCGTCTGCAACGGCCGTCACTCGAAGAAGACGGGATGCACCCGGCAGGCGATCCTCATCGAGGACGTCGAGCGCATGGTCGAGAAGTACTACGAGACGATTCAGATCTCCGCGGACCTGCGCCAGTCATTGGCGGGGATGATCCACGCGGAGTTCGACCGGCTGTTGGCGTCAGACTCGGGCGAGTTGGAAGCCTTGGCGAAGGAGCGCGCCTCCCTGGAAGAGGAGCGGCTCGTCGTGTTGCGCGCTCACTATTCGGGTGCGATCTCGCTCGAACTTCTCAAGGAAGAGCAGATGCGGATCGAGGCCCGGCTTGATGACATCAAGGGGCGACTCTCGGCTCACCATGACGAGTACGCTGCGGCCCGTGCGAATCTCGATGACTGCCTGGCGTTGCTGGCGAACATCTCGCTGATTTACAGCCGGTGCGACAACCAGAACCGGCGTCTGTGCAATCAGGCGTTCTTCCGCAAGATCTTCATTGACGAGGATCGGGAAGTGAAGGTCGAGTACCAGCCGTCGTACGAGGCGCTCTGTGATGTGCAGTCTCAGGCGAACGCTCTGAACTGGGCTGCCGAGGCGAAGAAAAAGGACGAGGTCCAAACCTTTTCAAGAGTGGAGACTCTTGTCGAAGGTTTGAACCTCGCCCATATGGGGTGAGCGACGGGGGTTGAACCCGCGACCTCCTGGACCACAACCAGGCGCTCTGCCAACTGAGCTACGCCCACCACGATGCTGATCACGACCGCAATAGGCACCGCACCCGCGAAAAGCAACGCGGATAACTATAACCCATTCGCACCGGTGTATGTGCCGCATGTGAAGCGTTTAGACTTCCTGGGTGGAAGTATCGCCGGTAGAACCTGTGCGGTTGGCAACCACGGCAGCGGCTACATCCTTTGCCTGCTCCGAGGACGGGCCGGGGTCCGGGACAAATACGGCACCGCGGTAATACCGCAGCTCGTCGATGGAATCCTGGATGTCCCCGAGTGCCCGGTGATTGCCGGTCTTCTGTGGAGCATGGAAGTAGGCACGCGGGTACCACCGGCGCGACAGCTCCTTAATCGTGGAAACGTCGATCACCCGATAGTGCAGGTGCTCCACAAGTTCTGGCATGTCCCGGACTAGGAAAGTTCTGTCCGTGCCCACAGAATTGCCCGCCAAAGGTGCTTTTCCGGGCTCAGGCACCCACTGCCGGACGTAGTCCAAGACTTGGCGAGTAGCTTGCTCCATGGTGGTTCCGTGCGGAAGTTCTTGCAGAAGGCCGGATGAGGTGTGCATGTCGCGGACAAAGTCATTCATCTGAGCCACAGCAGCGTCCGCGGGCTTGATCACCACGTCAACACCGTCACCTAGTACGTTGAGCTTGTCATCAGTGACCAGCACCGCCACCTCAACCAAGGCGTCATGCTCGAGGGAGAGCCCCGTCATTTCGCAATCGATCCACACGATTCGTTCATTGGAAATACCCACCTACGCAACTGTAATGCCACTGCCTCGCGCGTAGTGCTCCAGTTACGTACCAAGGCCCCCGGTAAGATAGTCAGCGATCAACCGCAGCAGAGGGGACCTGTGTCAGCACCTAACACTCAGCCCGCCATGGGCACAGGACTCAACACCACGGATACCGCAGCCGTGAGCCCTTTTCAGCAACGCTTGAAACGCTCTCCCCTGCGAACTGTGGTGGCAGGTGCCATTGGCTCACTTCTACTGTTCATCGGATCTTTGGGTGTGGGCTGGCTGGCCGCAGTATCAGAGATCCGGCAGAACCCCGTGGTGATCGCGCTGAGGTTCACTACCCCCGGAGCTATTGTGTCCATCATTTTGGTGGCGCTGGGCGGCATGCTCCTAGTGCGTGAATGGTTACGTCTGGGCCAAAAACTTAACCACTGGGGGCCTGACACCAGGCGTTGGGTGAATGCAGCCATGCTGTCATGGTCACTACCCATGACCCTTTCGATTCCCATGTTCAGCCGGGACGTCTACTCCTACATCGGGCAGGGCCGGGTGATGCAATCCGGGTTGAATCCCTACGAGTACGGCGTGTCAACTATCGAAAACTTTTTCCAGCTGGGTGCGGACCAGCTGTGGAGTGAATCCCCACCCCCGTACGGTCCTTTGTTTCTGTGGATGGAACAAGGGGTAGTAGCCATGACGGATGCTCACCCAGACCAGTCAGCCTTGCTGTTCCGCGCTCTGTGTGTACTGTCCGTGATCGCTATGGTCTGGATGATCCCGAAACTGGCCGCGATGCATGGGATTAACCCCACCAGGGCTTTATGGCTGTCCATAGCTAACCCACTGTTGTTGGTCAACTTCATTCTGGCCGCTCATAATGACGCCATCATGATCGCTTTAGCATTGGGCGGTGTGTTAGTAGCTGCCACATGGCGTGATTGGCGGGGTGGGCTGTTGGGGACGTTCTTAGTCACGATGTCGGTGGCTATCAAACCCATCACCTTGGTGTTTTTGCCGTTTATTGGCCTGCTATGGGCAGGCAAAGGGGCCTCCTGGCCTCGGAAGTTCCTGGTCTGGTTTCTGACTTTGGCGTGGTCTGTTGGAATCCTGGCTGTCATGGGCTTGATATCTGACTTTGGATTCGACTGGGTTTCTGCGCTTTCCACTCCGGGGTCGGTGTTCATCTGGTATGCACCGGTTGGCATGCTGGGTTTGCTAGCCAGTGCACTGGTGGGCCCAATGGGTGGTGATAGCGCCCAAGCTATGGAATGGGTTCATCGGGCAGGACAGCTCATGGCGGTGCCCGTGATTTTCGCGATGATGTTTTTGGGTCGGGATGAAAAAATCATTCGCAGATTGACCTGGGCTTTTGCGGCGATTGTGATCTTCGCCCCCATGATCCAAGCATGGTACGTAGTGTGGCTCATCCCGTTGTTTGCTGTCACAGGTATTCGTTCTGACTGGCACGTGGATGTGCTGTTTTTTCTCACGGCGTTTTTCATGATCTACGCCGTATCTGATCAGCTTGATGTGTTCCCGTACTTGGATATTGACCTCAGTTCAGGTCGGACCATTGCGGCAGTGATCGCGATTGCCTATGGGGCATATCTGTGGTTCTTGGATCCCGCCACTAGGCGACTGTTCCGAGGTAAGTACCGCAATACCTTGCAGTCAACGGTGATCTAAACACCGCACGTTTCACGCTGGCATCCTGCGGGATGTGCGTGATCTCAAAGCGCCCCGGGAGGGAGTCGAACCCCCGACCAAGAGATTAGAAGGCTCCTGCTCTATCCACTGAGCTACCGAGGCTAGCCGGGACAGTCTAATCCAACCCTCTGCCAGGTCCAGCACTCCACAACGTGAAAATACGGATTGTGATGCGTGGGGCTTTCCCCGGCTGATCGGGCATGCCGCCAGGCGAACATGCATCAGCGCCGCATAGTGATCACCAATACCCGGATCATGACCGGGGCCCGAGCGAGGAGATAACTGCCAGGGCCAACTCATTCTCTCAAGGAGGAACACCTGATGAACGACATGATTACGGTGCGTGGGTTTATCGCCACCAAACCGTCGTTGCGGCAGACCACCAACAACACGGATGTCACAGATTTCCGGCTGGCGTCCACAGCACGACGGTACGACGCGGATAAGGGCGAATGGGTGGATGCCGGCGGTCCCAACTGGTACACGGTCAACTGTTACCGTTTTTTAGCGCAGAATGTCACAGATTCTGTCAGTGTTGGTGATGCGGTTCTGGTGCACGGGCGATTGAAAATCCGCGAGTGGTCAAATCATGCCGGGGCCAAGCGTCACAGCGTCGAGATTGAAGCATCTTCGGTCGGCCCGGACCTTGCCTTGGGAACCGCGACGTACACCAAAACCGCAGGCCGCGTTTCTCACCCCATGCACGAGCCTCAGAACACGAAGACCGGTGGTGTGGGACCGAGCTCGGGTGATGTGGTGGACTTGGACGCCGAGTCGCGTGTGGAGTTCCGTCTGCTTCGTGGGCATGAACCAGCGCCTGTGGCTGAAGCTGCTACGAGCTAAGAGACGGTGCTGCGTAGGGGCGTGGGTTTCCCACGCATAGCTGGTGCACGGGTAGCCTGGGGACATGGCGGAATTCATTTACACCATGAACAAGGCCCGCAAAAAAGTGGGCGACAAAGTCATCCTTGACGACGTTACGATGTCGTTTTACCCCGGTGCCAAGATCGGTGTGGTGGGGCCTAACGGGGCCGGTAAGTCCACCATCCTGAAGATCATGGCGGGGTTGGATGAACCATCGAACGGTGAGGCCCGCCTGTCCCCGGGGTATAGCGTCGGCATCCTGCTGCAGGAGCCGCCGTTGAATGAGGACAAAACTGTGCTGGGCAACGTCCAAGAAGGCGTGGGTCAGATTAAAGACAAACTGGACCGTTTCAACCAGATATCGGAAGAAATGGCCCAGCCGGATGCAGATTTTGATGCTCTGATGGAAGAGATGGGCTCTTTGCAAACGGACATTGACGCCGCTAACGCGTGGGATCTGGATTCGCAGCTGGAACAGGCTATGGATGCTTTGCGTTGCCCTCCGGGTGATACCCCGGTGACTCACTTATCCGGTGGGGAACGCAGGCGGGTGGCATTGTGCAAGCTGCTGTTGGAAAAACCTGACTTGTTGTTGCTCGATGAGCCCACTAACCATTTGGATGCGGAGTCTGTGCTGTGGCTGGAGCAGCATTTGGCGTCTTATCCCGGTGCTGTGTTGGCGGTGACACACGACCGCTATTTCTTGGATCACGTGGCTGAGTGGATTTGTGAGGTGGATCGAGGCCGCCTGTACCCCTATGAGGGGAACTACTCCACGTACTTGGATACCAAAGCCAAGCGCATGGAGGTCCAGGGTAAGAAGGATGCCAAGCAGGCCAAGCGTCTTAAAGACGAACTTGAATGGGTTCGTTCTAATGCAAAGGGGCGCCAGGCTAAGTCCAAGGCTCGTTTGGCACGGTACGAAGAGATGGCCGCAGAAGCGGAAAAGACCCGGAAGCTTGATTTTGAGGAAATCCAGATTCCGCCTGGGCCGCGGTTGGGCAATCAAGTGATCGAGGCTAAAGACTTGCAGAAAGGATTTGGTGAACGTTCACTGATTAATGGTCTGTCTTTCACCTTGCCACGCAATGGCATTGTGGGCGTTATCGGCCCCAATGGTGTTGGTAAGTCCACTCTGTTCAAAACCATCGTGGGAATTGAGGAGCGCGATGGCGGCGAACTGAAAATCGGCGACTCCGTCAAAATTTCCTATGTGGATCAGAACCGAGAAAATATTGACCCGGAAAAGTCCTTGTGGGAGGTAGTTTCTGATGGCTTGGATTTCATCAACGTGGGTCAGGTGGAAATGCCGGCGCGTGCCTATGTGTCCGCCTTTGGGTTTAAAGGGCCAGATCAGCAGAAAAAAGCTGGGGTGCTCTCTGGTGGTGAACGTAACCGATTGAACTTGGCGCTGACCCTGAAACAGGGCGGCAACCTACTGTTGTTAGACGAGCCCACCAACGACCTTGACGTTGAAACTCTGGGGTCCTTGGAAAACGCGCTGCTGGACTTCCCCGGCTGCGCCGTGGTGATTTCCCACGATCGGTGGTTCCTGGACAGAGTGGCCACACACATTCTGGCGTGGGAAGGCACCGACGAGAACCCGGATAACTGGTACTGGTTTGAAGGTAACTTTGAATCCTACGAGGAGAACAAAGTGGAACGGCTCGGCCCTGACGCCGCCCGACCCAAGAGAGTGACGCACCGTCGCCTGACCCGGGACTGACGTTTCTTTCCTATTCATCTAGCAAAGGGGAGGGGGCAATATGAGCCCACTCCCTTTGCTATCGGTACAAGGTAAAGACGTCGGGTGATGTTGTGGAGGCAGTCATGCTGAAAATTCTGGTGATCGGCGCGGGATTCGCCGGTGTGTGGAGCGCGGCTTCAGCTACGCGTGTCATCGAAGAAGCTGGTCAGGGTAAGCAAGTGCAGGTCACTGTGGTGGCCCCGCATGACGACATCGTGATCCGGCCGCGGCTTTACGAGGATAACCCGGAAAAAATGCGAGTTGCCCTGGATCGTGTGTTGGGGCCCATCGGAGTGCGTCGTATCGCTGCCACGGTGACGTCCATCGACACCGACGCGCACACCGTGACTGCGATTGATCGTACTGGCGCAGAGCAACAACTCTCTTACGATCGGCTGGTGCTGGCCGCCGGCAGTTCGTTGGTTGCTCCGAATATTGCCGGTGCTGAGTACTTATTTGACGTGGATACTATGCCCGCTGCGGCCCGGTTGCACGCACATATTGGTACCTTGACGCGCTTGAACGAGCATCCAGGGCAATTCACCGCCGTTGTAGTGGGCGCCGGTTTCACGGGCCTGGAGGTGGCGACCGAGCTACCTTCACGCCTTACTGCCGTTGCTGGCGAGCGCGCCGTCCGGGTGGTGCTGGTAGACCGCGGCCAGCAGGTGGCGGCACATCTGGGTGATGGTCCGCGGCCGCAGATTGTTGCGGCACTGGAGCGGCACGGCGTGGAGGTTCGCCAGGGTGTTTCGGTTGCCGCTCTTGATGACAGAGGCGTCACGCTCACTGACGGATCTATCATTCCCAGTGCAACCGTGATCTGGACTGCGGGAATGCGTGCTAGTGCGCTGACTGAGATGGTCCCTGGGCGACGTGACTCCTTGGGTCGCTTGAAAGTGGATGAGTTCCTCCGCGTTGTAGGTGTCGCGGACGTGTACGCCACAGGCGACTGCGCGGAGGCGTCGGTGGATTCCGAACACACAGTGATGCAGGCCTGTCAGCACGCCGTCCCCTTGGGTAAACACGGTGGGCATAACGTGGCTGCGGACCTCTTGGGGCTGGAGTCAGTGACGTTCGCGCCGGAGGATTACGTGACTTGTCTGGATCTGGGCCCTGGCGATGCCGTGTTCACCACGGGGTGGGAACGCACGGTGAAGCTGATAGGCGAAGAAGCCAAATCACTGAAAACGCAGATCAACACCGAGTGGATCTATCCACCCGTCGATGATCCTGAGACCATTCTAGGCCTGGCTGACCATCGGATCACGTGGCCGATCGAGCAGTAGGAGTGGTTTCTGTCGGATTCTGATGGGGATGGGGAAAAAGAAAGCATCAGTAGTGCTCTAGGTAATAAGGCAGAGGATGCTGCTAATAGTTTACGTGATGCCGCCAAGGAAGCGGGTAAAGTGGCAGATGACGCGAAAAATAAAATCGCAGGAATGCTGGGATTAAAATGACGATATATGACCCGGCTGCGCCTTACGCGATTCCATTGTTTGCTTTTTTTGCCGGGGTGGGTTACTTCATTTTCCTCCCTGCCTGGATAGGGGCAGATAAAGAATGGATCTTACACCGAGGGTGGGGGTACCCACCCCTCTTGGGGTTATCGATCGCCGCATTCTTCCAAGGGGGTATTTTTGCGTCGATTATGACAATGTTCGATCCCCCTGAGGAGGGTGTGTCCACTTTCATTGGGGCGGTTAGTTTGTTTTTGGCGGCGTTTAATTGGTTGGTGGTGTTGCCGGTGGCGTTGTGGGGCCGGTATTTCCCGTTGCCGCGGTTTTTATTGCCGGGGTGGATTAAAGAGTTTTTAGCTACGGGGGAGTTGGACCTTAGCGATGAGTGGGGCGAGGTGATAGACGAGGATGAGGATTTAACGGGGGAGTTGCCGTTTAAGTCGAGGGTTCAGGTGGTTCGGTGGTTGGTTAGTGGTGTGGTGTGTGTGGGGTTGGGTGTGGTGAGTGTGTTGTTGTTTTGGAGTCTTGCGGTGACTGGGTCGGCGTCGGGGATTTCTCGGGTGTGGTGGCCGGCGTTTCCGGTGATGGGTGTGTTTTTGGTGGTGTTGGGTGTGTATTTCTTGTGGGGTGGGGTGCGTCCTGAGCATGTGGTGTTGGATGAGCGGGGGTTGCGGACTCGGTCGTGGGAGTTGGTGTGGGGTGAGGTAGTGGGTGTGCGTGAGTTACCGTCAAAGATTGTGGTGGAGGTCACGCAAGGGGCTGCTGATCGTGTGCGGAAAGCGAATCGGTGGCATTCGGGACGCCCTGGTGGTGTGGGTGGTTTGTTGGCGGTGGGGAATACGGTGGGTTTGCAGTCGTCGTTACTGGATCATGATGTGACGTATTTGATCATCAAACAAAAACTCAACGGTACTAATCGTTCATGATTGACTGGACCCGCCGTCAATAACAATATCTCCTAATGTCATGTGAGAAGCGTCGTCACTGAGTAAAAAGCTAATCAAAGGTGCAATGTCGCCCGGTTGGCCAATGCGCCCCAAAGGAATTCCGGGCTGATACGTCGCGAGATTGCCTTCCACTGTCTGTTCACTACGGTCCTGCCCATCCCACATGTCCTGAACCATGCGTGTGTTGGTGGTGCCCGGGGAAACCACCATGCAGCGGATTCCGTGACCTGCCACCTCAAGCCCTAAGCTGCGGGTGAACTGCGATGCAGCAGCTTTTGTGGCGGAATAGGCGGCAAGATGTGCCCGTGGACGCCGGGCGGAATTAGAGCCAATTGTTAACAGACAGCGTCGATTGCCAATACCACGTGGATCCTGAGCCACCATCACCCTGGCTGCTGCTGTCAAAACATGAATAGTCCCCAGCAGATTCACGTGCACGACATGTTCCACGGCGGTGCTTTCGGTAGTCAGTGCGGGTCCGTTCACCAAAACGCCGGCGGCGTGCACCACGGAATGTAGGGCATATTTTTGCCCAATGTTTTGCAAGAACAATTCGCACGCAGCAGCATCCGTCACGTCAAGCTTATCCGTGCCCGTACCGTGATCCGCCGTGAGATCCGTCCGCACCACCGTGAACCGTCGTTTACCGGAAGGCGTCGTTAATCCTGACAGGTGATCAGCAATAGTTCGTCCAATGCCGCCGTGCGCCCCGGTGACCAGAACTGCTGGTGTGCTCACTGGCCATCCGTTGTGGCATGAGGGGAATCGCCCAGCAGTTTCGCCCACGACGCTAGTTTGGGTTCGGCGGCCAGATCCGCATAATCGACGGGGTATCCCGCAGCCAGCACCTGCTCTACCAGGCTCATGATGCGTACAGAATCAACACCCATATCGCTCAAATCAGCCTGATCATCTACTTCATCAGGCGTACCCCCCACCATAGTGGCCACTTCTTTGCGTAGTTGCGCGATGATTTCAGCCATCTAAGTCCCCGATTTCCGCAGGATACTCCTGCTCAGTCTGGTCATTCACTCGACTTCTCAAACTAACATAGGTTAGCCTAACCTAATAGAGTTGTATTGCTTGTGACGTGGGGGAAAGGGAAGTATGCAGGACGCAGTGCCTGGTCCAGACCAGCGGGATGCCTCGGAATGGTTCCCACTGTCCGGGGCCCAACAGGGGATCTGGAACGCACAGCGTTTGGAGCAGGCCTCTCCCTTCTACGTAGTCGGTGAAGTAGTGGAAATCGGCCCAGGGTGCATTGACATCCAGGCACTGGCAACAGCCGTTCAGACAGTCGTGGAAGAAACTGAAACACTGCGTCTGCGATTCCGTGAAAGCGATTCAGGCCCCCAACAGAAGGTAGACGACGGCCCTATTCCGTTACCCGAAATTCGTGATTTACGTACCGCCGTTGCCCCTTGGGTGTTGGCTCAGGCGATCGTGGATGCTGAGCGCACCACTATGGCAGAACACTGTGCGGGGATGACTAGCCGGTCCCTGTGTAGGTACGTGATCCTGCAACTGGATGGCAACACAGTCTGGCTGATCCAGCTTTACCACCACTTGGTCATCGACGGTTATTCGGCAGCCCGCCTGACACGCCGCATTGCCACTGTCTACCGCGCAATCGTGGCCGGGGCGGAAGTGCCTAGGCCCGGGCATTACCCGATTCGTGAACTGGTGGACCAGGACCGTGACTACCGTACCGGTGCGCAGCACGCAGTAGACCGCGACTACTGGGTAGAGGCTTTTACACCCCTGCCCATCATGAATGCCCGGGATGCTTCGCCCAAAAACCCTGGAGCGCGGACAGTTTTTGTGTCAACAGAGCTCAGCGCAGATGAGGTGGAACGGCTGAAAACTGTGGCTGCAGAAGCCGGAGTGAGCTGGGTGGACGTTCTGCTGGCTGGGTACGCCGCGTTCATTCATCGGCTGCTGGGAGATCGTGATGTTGTGATCGCCTTCCCCATGATGGTCCGGCAAACCGCAGCATCGCTCAAAACCCCAGGGATGGCGGTAAACGTCCTACCCCTGCGTGTGACAGTAGATCCCACCCATACCGTGAAACATCTTGCGCGTCAGGTGGCGGAGGTGATGGCCCAGATGCGTCGTCATCAAATGTACCGGGGTGAAGAGCTCCCGGGGGCTTTGGCCACTCCGGGAGCTCGTTCATTACTGCACGGTGTGGGCGCCAACGTGAAGGTTTTCAACCCCATGCTGGATTTTGCGGGCGTGCCGGGGGTGCTACGCAACGTAGCTGGTGGTCCTCCAGAAGACCTGGGCTTGACCGTCACACCCCTGCCCCAAACACCGGGAAGTTCCCCGGGCCGTATACAGCTGAGTTTTGAGACGGATCCCGCCCGTGTATCCCGCCCCCGTGCTAGGAAACGCATGGAGAGCTTCACCCACTTATTGCGTGGACTGCTGGAGCCTTCTGAACCGTTAGTGGGCAGCGTCAGCACCCACGAGGCGCGGGATATTGAAACCATGCAGCTACTGCGTTCAGCGGACACACAAATATGCCCCCAGGTTCCTCAGCTGGAAGAACTGATCCGCTCCATCCCGCAATTTTCTGGTGACCTTCCCGTTCTGGTGGACGCACACGACCGGCTGACAGGCGCTGACGTTCTGGATCGAGCCCAACACCTCGCTGCCGTTTTGCAAGACAACGGCGTGGGGCCGGAAGACGTTGTATTACTTGACCTTCCGCGCGGACACCGCATTGTGATAGGGATCCTGGCAACTCTGCTGGCGGGGGCGGCTTTTCAGGTGCTGGATCGCGCCCACCCCGTGCAGCGGCGTCGGGATACGGCGAACGATGGTGCGGCCCGTGTGGTGCTCACAGACGCTGACGGCGACTCCCTGACCCGTCCGGAAGCCACCCATGTGCGCTGGGAGGACATCGACTGGCACCAGCGTCGCTGCCCTGTGTCGCAGAACACCAACGACGCCGCACTCGCGTACATCCTGCACACCTCAGGAACTACCGGGCGGCCCAAGGGGGTGCAGATCACCCGGGGAGCATTGCGTCACCTGATCGGACACCACCTGCATCACCTGTTCCCGTCTGCCCAGACAGCAGCCAGTCGAGACCGGGTGAAAGTAGCGCACACCGCGTCCTTCTCGTTTGATGCTTCCCTGGACCAGCTCTCGTGGATTTTTGGTGGGCACAGTGTTTATATCTACGACGCCGCAGTCACCGGCGATGCCTTGGCGTTTCTGGAGGCGCTTTCCGCTGATGACATAGACGTCTTAGACACTACGCCGTCCCTTGCATCCGTGCTGGTGGAGTTCGGCCTTCTGACATCGGACAACGCCCCGAGCACGCTAATTTTTGGTGGTGAGGCACTGCCCGGGAATCTATGGCGTTCCTTGGTGGCGTCCGGCGTGAAAGCTTGGAATCTGTACGGCCCCACGGAAGCGACCGTGGACGCAATAGCGGCACCTGTGACTGGTCATACCCCGACCATCGGACGTCCCTTGGCAGGAACTCAGGCGGTGGTCCTGGATGCGGACCTGTACCCGGTGCCCGATGGTGAAGTAGGTGAACTGTACCTGGGTGGCCCCCAGGTGGCGCGGGGGTACCTGGGGCGGCCTGCCGAAACCGCAGTACGTTTTGTGGCTGACCCCTACAATCCAGGGCGCCGGCTTTACCGCACCGGGGATGTAGTTCGATGGGAACCCGGGGTGGGGTACATCCACCTGGGACGTGCCGATGATCAGGTGGAAATTCGCGGTCAACGGGTGGAACTAGCGGAGGTAGAAGCCGCGCTGAACGATTTACCGGGGGTGTCCACCGCCGTAGTGGGAACCGTAGGGGAGGTAGGGGAAGCCGCCCTGATAGCTCACGTTTTACCAGCCCACGGCGCCACGATGACTCCGCATCATGTGCGTGATGCGTTAGGTGAACGCGTGCCGCCGTACTTGATTCCCGCCCACGTGATGGTTCTCGATAGCCTTCCCACCACGGTGGGCGGCAAGGTGGATCGGGCTGCGTTGCCCATGCCCCACGACGAGCCCCACCAGGGTGAACGCACGCAAGCGGCAGCCACCCCTGCAGAGGAAGTTTTAACAGATGTGGTGGCGCAGGTTTTGGCCCGTTCCGGCAGAAGTGCTCCCGCAAGTATCAGCATGGACCAGGACTTCATCACACAGGGCGGCGACAGCATTGCAGCTCTGACCGTGATGGGGCAAGCCAAGCAACGCGGCATGGTGATTGCTGCCCAGGATTTGCTCAGCTCAACACCATTGGCGGCTGTGGCAGCACGAGCCACCATAGTGGAGAAACCTCAAACGTTCGCCCCCGGAACTCTTAAACTCACTCAGGAGGGGGATCACCAGGAAAAACACGTCGAGATGCCCGCTGCTGATGAGCTTGAGGGTTCCTTGACAGACCTTCCGGTGGGGTCAATGCCGTTATCACCGGTGATGCACACGCAGTTGCGCGCAGCACCAACTCATGATGCGTTGCGCGGGCACGCTCAATGGGTGGTCGTGGACACCGGAGCCTGCCTGGTGATTGATGCTTTGGAAGAGGCAATTCAAAGCCTGTTGGATCGCCACGACGCCTTCCGGGCAGTGCTGTACCGCAGCCTTACCCCTCACTTACTGATTCGGCGTGCTGGAGCTGTGGAGGCCGCAGATGTCCTGACAACGCTCCCGGCGGATCAACACCCAGATGCCGAAGACACTGTGGCACAGCAGCTGGTCGAGGGACTCGACCCCGAAACCGGTGACATGATCCGGGTGGCAGTGCTCCCGGGGAGCCGGGGCGACAAACTCCTGATCCTGATCCACCACATGGCTGTTGACGCGGTGTCCTGGCAAATCATTCTGCGTGACCTCCAACAGTTCTACGACGTCTCAGCACACGGAACATGTTTGTCCGTGGAATCCGTGGGGACTTCATGGCGTCACGCGTCACGCAGTGCCCAGGCACGGGTCAACAGCGGGCAACTGCGCGAACGACTTGACCAATGGCAGCGCATACTGGGGGCTGGGCCAGACATCGCCTTGGGGCGTCGTCGCCTGGATCCAGGGCAGGACACCGTGATAACGGCGCGTCGACGTGTGTCAAGGGTAGATCCCAAACTTAGCCGGGCGATCACCCAAGAGCTAACCGCCGCTTACCGTATGCGGCCTGATGAGGTCTTACTGGCGGGCCTGAGTCTGTCCTTGGCCATGTTTGACCATGAACAGCAACGCTCCGCTGCTGCCTTACGGCCCGTGACATTAGAAAGCCATGGGCGTGACGTGTTAGAAGATGCGGATCTTTCCGAAACGGTGGGGTGGTTCACCACAGAATTCCCGGTTCATGTGAGTTCCCCCGTGGTGGGAACGGCCCAAGGACCGGACCGGGTGATGGATCACGCCACGGTTCGTTCAATAACGGGCGGTGGGGAGGCCGCTCGTGCTTTGCTGCTAGCGGCCAAAGAATCCTGCCGGGCTATCACAGATACCTCCTCCTACGGGTACCTGCGCCATCTGGACTCCGAAGGCAAACAGAAGCTAGGGCACCTGCCCGAACCCGAGGTTGTGCTCAACGTAGTGCAGGGCTTCACCGCAGCAGAGACTGCTTGGAAGCTGGAGGGTGACCGTGCTTTTCGTGTCATCGAATCCCCCCAACGCCACCTCACGGAGCCATTGACAGTCAACGTGTTCCTTCCGGCAGATGCGGATTCAGAACTGGTAGTGGAATGGACCTGCGCGGGGAAAATCTTCTCTGAGGACGACCTAGACCGGTTGCATGAACATTTTCACCGTGCGCTCTGCGCCCTGGGGACACATGCGGCCACAAGTGCTACGGCGGGGTGGGCCAGCCCATCTGATGTTTCGTTACTGAACGCGGATCAACAAGGCCTGGACGAACTCCAGGGGCGGCACGGGGCTGTTCAGGACGTCCTGCCGTTATCCCCGCTGCAAGAAGGCCTTCTTTTCCACGCTCTATCTGATGGCAGTGACGACTCCTACGTTTTGGCGGCTGCCTTGGAGATCGAGGGGCATACAGACCCCGGACGGTTACGCGAAGCATTCACTGCCATGTTGTCACGCCATCCTGTGCTCAAAGCAGCCTTTGACATCACCGCCTTCCCGCAGCCCATTCATGTTGTGCCGCACGAAGTGGAGGTACCCTGGCAGTTCGTGGATCTGTCAGCGATCCCAGAAGAGGCCGCACAACACGCGGTGGATAGCGTTTTGACGGAAACTGCCCACCGTGCCGTGGATGTGACCAGCTCACCATTGCTGAAAGCCACACACCTGAAACTTGCTGAAGACCGTTCGGTTCTTGTGTTGGGTGCCCACCACTTGGTAACCGATGGATGGTCCACCCCCGTGATGGTGCGGGACATGATGGCTTTCTACCGTGGGGAACAAACCGATCTTCCCGCTGCTGCACCCTTTGCAACATATCTGCGGCGGTTGAGTTTGACCACGGCCGATGCTGCCTTGGCTGCGTGGAGCACACATCTGGCCGGGCTGACAGAACCTACGTTGCTGCAGAACATAGCTGACGTTGAATCTGTGGCTGATCATGCAGCGGGAGGCCCTGACACCATACGGAAAGTTTTAGATCTTGCCCCCGGTGCTGTGGAACAACTTGATCAGCTTGCCCGCGATCATGCCTTAACCGCTAACACCCTGTTGCAGGGTGCTTGGGGCAGTGTGGTGGCGCGTGCACTGGGGCGTGAGGACGTCGTTTTTGGGGTCACCGTATCCGGGCGGCCCACCGATATTCCGGGGATCGCCGACACCGTGGGGCTGTTTGCCAACACCCTGCCAGCCAGGTTCACGATCAACCCTGATGAACCCTTACTGGAAGCGTTCACTCGGCTGCAAGGCGATCAGGCCAGAATGGGTGAGCACGATGCGGTGTCCCTGGCCATGATTGACCAGCAAGTGGGGCTGGGCCCCCTGTTCGATTCGTTGGTGGTGTACCAAAACGCCCCCAGCGTCGTAACGGATACCGGAATCCCCAGGGTGGCGTGTGTGCGCAGTGCGGGAGGCACCCATTACCCCGTGAATGTGATGGTGCCACCCGGTCAGGCATGGCGAATGATCGTGGAACATGACCCCGCCAGGATTGACGATCGCACAGCGCGGATGTTGCGTCATGGGCTGGTGCGTGTGCTTGAGGCGCTATGTGTTGATCCCACGGTGAGCTTGCGGCAGATTGACCTGGACCAACCTGTTGAGACTACTGGCGTTGTTGCTGCCTCTCGAGATGCGACTGAACACATCAGCACTCCCCGTGAGGCTGTGCGTTCAACGCCGGCTGACAACGGTACAGACATGCCGCAGGTGGCCAATGCAGAAGCGCTGATCGCCGCCGAAATGGGTGAGGTCTTAGGGCGTCCGGACGTTACCGAAGGCGATGACTTCTTCAGCCTCGGTGGGCACTCCTTGACTGCTATGCGCTTACTCGGACGATTACAGCGTCGCGGGGTGGCAATCACCCTGCCCCAGATCCTGGAAGAACGGACCCCCGCACTGATCGCCGCCCGTGCCCAGGGAAAAGTGCAGTGCGACTCTACGGAACCTGCACAGAAAACCACTGTGACCACCGACCGTGGCCCCACGCTCAGCCCGGCGGCCCAGCGTTTGTGGTTCCTGCACCGCCTTGAAGGTAGTTCGACGGTCTATAACGTCCCCGTGGCCCTTGAACTGAGAGGGGAACTGAATCCGCGCGCACTTCAGCAGGCCTGGGACGACGTGCTGCAGCGCCATCAGGTGCTGCGCACGATGTACCCGGAGCGCGCCGATGGCACACCCACCGCAGAACTTGTGCCGCCCCAACAGCTGCCGCGCCTAGTGGACGGGGCACCGGATTCCTTATCCGGTGCCGCGCAGGACGCCGTGCAACATAGCGCTGAGGCTTGGTTCCGTGACCCGGATCTGGCTATGGATATCACTCGTGAAGCTCCGGTGCGGGCGGCTTTATGGCGGGTGACGGACCACCATGCGGTACTGCTGTTGGCAGTCCATCACATTGCCATTGACGCCGAATCCATCGACCCCTTACTGGCTGATCTATCGGCGGCCTATCGAGCTCGGGCGGCAGGCCAATCTCCGTCGTGGCCGGATGTTGCGGCGCAGTCCCCGGAACCGGTTCCACTCGAACAACTCAGCGATGATGAACACTATTGGGCGGCTGAACTGTCCGGTGTGCCGGATGAACTTGACCTTCCCACGGACCGACCCAGGCCTCAAACCCCGTCGTATCAGGGGCACACCCAGATCCAGGATCTTGCCCCTGACCTACAAGTTGCACTAGACCAGGCGTGTGTGCGGCATGGTGTGACTCCGTTGATGATGCTGCGCACCGCCGTGGCGGTGTCGTGGTCCATGCTGGGCGCGGGGATGGACATCCCGCTCGGGTCCACAATGGCTATGCGTGATGACCTTGCTGATACCCACAGGAGTGTGGGCTATCACGTGAATTCCATAACTGTCCGCTGTCGCCTTGATGCACACTCCACGGTGGAGCAGACGATCAGTACAATCCGGGCAGCTTCTCTGAACGCCCTAGAACACGCAAGGTTGCCTTTTGAACGGGTGGTTGAGATCGTGGAACCTGCCCGTGATCGGGCACGTCACCCACTCTTCCAGACCTTGGTTTCCTACGAGGTTCCTGCGCAAGTTCCAGGTATCGGGGACTTAGACACCCACGAAATCACCATTAGAACGGACACCTCCCGCTTTGATATCGCGGTGTGGCTCGTGGAACCCGAACAGGGGCCACACGCGTTGCGTGTGGTGGGCTCCAGTGACCTCTTTGACTCCCGCACCGTGGCCCTTATGGCCGATACCGTGCAGCAGACACTCCGGCAGATGGTGGAATCGCCACATGCCCGTTTACATGAACTGACCATGACGTCACAACCGGTGGCAGACCCCCCGATGCGCGGCAGTGTGCTGCTGAGCGTTCCGCAGGCAGTGGATGCGCAGGCGGGGCGAACACCAGAGCGGGTGGCAGTCACAGATACTGACGGTCAGCTCAGTTACGGGCAACTCATAGAATCCGTGGAATCACTCGCGGCGCGTTTGATGGCGGCAGGTGTGGGTGAAGGAACGGTGGTGGCGGTTGCTCTGCCTCGTGATCGTCGGTTGGTGGTGGCCCTATTAGCTGTGCAGCGTCTGGGGGCGGTATATCTTCCGCTGGATCTTGAGCATCCTCCCTCCCGTCTGAGCCCCGTGCTCGACGACGGTGCCCCGCACTGTGTGTTGAGCACCTCCAACGATCAGCACCGCCTACCCATTGGCTCGCCCGATGTTGTGGCAGTGGACCAACCGCCGGGTGGTGGGCAGATTCACGATGTCACCCGGCTACCGGATCTCCCGACAGCCGATGAGTCTTTGGCCTACATTCTGCACACGTCGGGTTCTACGGGACGTCCCAAGGGTGTGATGGTCACTCGGGCTAACGTGGCGGCTTTCTTGGCATCGGCGCTCCAGCTGGGGTGGGTGCGTGACGGTGAATCCCTGCTGGCTGTGACCACCGTGTCTTTTGATATTGCCGGGTTGGAACTGTTTGCTCCGCTGATGGTGGGTGGCACCGTACATATCGCAGACCGGGATACTGTGGTGGACCCCACACTTCTATATGGGGCGTTGGTCAGAAGCAATGCGACTGTATTGCAGGCAACTCCTTCCCTGTGGCGTGGTCTGGTGGAGGCTTCCGGCGCCGCTGCGGGAGCGGGACTATCCGGTGTGCGCGCCGTGGTGGGTGGGGAAGCAATCCCCCCTGATCTTGCGCAACAACTAGCAGAATGTTGTTCTGAGGTCCACAACGTGTATGGTCCGACGGAAACGACCGTATGGGCCACCACAGCCCCGATCACCCAAGGATCGCCAGTACGCATTGGCGCCCCGTGGACTGACGTGAGGGTTCGGGTGTTGGACGATTTCCTGCGCCCAGTGTCCGACGGGGTAGCGGGAGAGTTGTACATCGGTGGCGCCCAAGTGGCGCGGGGCTATCTGGGACGTCCGGCGCACACCGCATGCCGTTTCATCGCAGACCCTGAATACCCGGGCCAGCGGCTGTACCGGACGGGCGACCTGGTGAGCGTACGTGACGGTGTGCTCCAGTTCCTGCGCAGGGCAGATGACCAGGTAAAGATCCGTGGTCACCGTGTAGAACTCGGAGACGTTGAGGCCGCCTTGCGACAGGTCGACGGTGTACGACAGGCCGCCGCTACCATCCGCACCGATAACCGCGGGGTATCGCAGTTACTGGGCTACGTGGTGATGAGTTGTGATGGGGCGGCAGTTACACATCCCACGGTTGCCGCCGATATCCGTGCGCAGCTCACTGCGGTGCTTCCCGGATACATGATCCCGGCCATTATTACTGTGGTTGATGCGATACCCATGACCACTAACGGCAAGATCAACTGCTCTGCGCTCCCTGCCCCAGACGTTCTCACTCATCAGGGCAGGGGAGCACACACACCGGCTGAAAACATCCTCTGCGGTGTTGTGGCGGAGGTGTTATCCCTTGAGGTTGTGGGGCCGGATGACGATTTCTTTGCCTTGGGCGGGGACAGCATTATGTCCGTGCGTGTGGTTGCACGTGCTCGTGAGGCAGGGCTGATGCTGACCGTGGCCCAGGTTTTTGCCACACCACGTCTTGGGGCTCTGGCTGCAGCCGGTGTGTGGGCGGATGGTACGGAAGCACCCAGTAGTGACACCGCGCCTGACCACGGCCTATGGGCTCCGGAGGTGACCGACGAACTGCGTGGTGTACTGGATGCTTTAGCACCTGAATGGACTGAGGTGCTTCCCACCACCCCCTTGCAAGAAGGCATGTACCTGCAATCCATGGTGGATGGTTCCGCCGGAGCAGACGCTTACGTCGTACAGCACCGGTTTACCCTGGAAGCCCCGGTCCGTCCCGATGTCATTCGTCAAGCCTGTGATGCCCTATATGTGCGTCACCCCATGTTGCGTGCCGGGTTCACACACCGTGGTGTGTCATCGGTCATCCAGTTCCTGTTACCGGAAGGCCGAATGCCATGGGTGCAGCGTGCGCTGCCTGACCACGCAGTACTTGATGCCGAGGCCTCCGCACAGTTCCACCGCTGGATTGACCCCCAGTGTCCTCCGCTGATCCGAGCATTTTTGGGGACGCTGCCGGATGGTTCAGCGCAGTTGATTATTACCCAGCACCATCTGCTCACAGACGCATGGTCTCAGGCGGTGCTATTCGACGAACTGTTCACCCTGGTCCACCACATTGCTCACGTGGAGCCTGGCCAATCATGGGATGCAGCATCGGTGTGCGGACCGGCGCCGGACTTTCGGGAGCACCTGCGCCACCTTGCACAACAACCGCACGATGCTGGGTTGCAGGCGTGGAGCGATTATCTGGAAGGCTTCACCGAACCGACCATCCTGGTGGGGGAGGGTGCCGTGACAGAACCGGTGCCGGAAAGCATCGAAGCCGTGGTGCCCGCCAGCACAGAGCACGCCCTCGATGACGTAGCACGAGTGCTGGGTGTCAGCCGTGCCACCGTGCTGCAGCTGGCCTGGGGATTAACGCTGCAAGAACTCACTGGCGTGGACGACGTCGTCTTCGGCATCACCGTTTCCGGCAGGGACCCGGCTGTACCAGGGGTGGAATCCATGGTGGGGCTGACGTTGAATACACTCCCGTTACGCGTCCAGGTGAGGCCGTACCATTCACTCAAGGACGTAGCGCAGCGAATATTCCACGAACACGGTGTTTTAAGCGCGCACCATGGAATTGGGTTGGGGCAGATCCAGCGGGCGGTGGGGCAGTTGCCACTGTTCGACACCTTGATGGTTTACCGTAATACTCCTCGCGATACCGGTGCACGGAACAGGGTGTTTACGCAGGTCGGAGTGATCCAGGCGCAAGCACTCGATGCCACACACTACGGGCTTGTGCTCGATGTGGACCCTGGTGGTGCTGATACCCCCGGGTGTGTGCGGATTGAATACCACCCGGAACGGGTCACGACTTCACGAGTCCGGCACGTCATTCAGCGATTCACCCAAATACTGGAATGCATCGTGGCGGCTGAGCCCCAGGATTCCGTGGCATCGGTGCTAAAAACTCAGGTCACCACGACCACAAGTACGGCCCTCACGCCGCAGTATCAACCAGCCCCGTCGGCGAAAGAACCTGGTGGCACCGTTGATGCCCTGCTACGGGAAATGGCCGGACGTTGGCCAGACAGAGTGAGTTTGGTGGGGCGCGACTTTTCCTTAACTGCCCACGAGCTGAACACTCGGGTAGAGCGAATGGCTCGGATTCTGGCGGCTCAAGGTGTGGGGTGTGGCGATGTAGTGGGGATTTTCTTGCCACGCATCGCTGACCACGTGGTGGCGATTTTTGCTGTGATGCGCGCCGGTGCTGCCTATTTGCCGTTGGAACTCGGCCAGCCTATTCACAGGGTTCATCAACTGCTCACGGATTCTGGTGCTGCCGTACTGATCACCGGGCACGGAGCTAATTCAGAGTCATCTGTGCAAGTGCCCCACGGGTGTGTGGTGCTCGACCTGAACGACGCTACGGTGCAGGCCATCGTGGGAGGAACTCAAACCCCGCCGTCTGTACCACACACGGCGGTCGACGGACCACACCACCTTGATCAGCCGGCTTATGTTATCTACACATCAGGATCGACGGGAACACCCAAAGGTGTGGTTGTTGGTCACCGTGGGTTGGCCACGATGTACCACAACCACGTGGAGAAAATCTTTGATCCACTTGCGCAACGCTTGGGGCGCCCCGCCCGGGTGGCCCATACCGTGAATTTCGCCTTCGATATGTCCTGGGAAGAACTGTTGTGGATGTTGCGCGGTCACCAAGTTCACGTGATTGACGAAACTATGCGACTCACACCGGGCCCACTGGTGAAGCATTACCGCGCTATCGGGATTGACGTGGTGAACGTGACCCCCTCCTATGCCCGGGAACTCCTGGCAGCGGGACTTCTGGAGCACACCACACACCCTGCCTTAGTCATGTTGGGTGGCGAAGCGGTTCCGGAAGACCTGTGGAGCCTGTTGCGTGAACGCAAAGACGTTGATGGTTACGACCTTTACGGCCCCACCGAATTCACCATCAACGCCTTTGGGTCCCCGGTGGATGGCAACGAGCGGCCCTGTTTGGGGCAACCGGTGCGTAACGCGCGTGCACGCGTCCTAGATGCATTCCTGCGTGAGGCGCCCGTGGGGGCGGTGGGTGAACTGTATCTATCCGGTGATGGTTTGGCCCATGGTTACCTAGGACGTCCCGCATTAACCGCTGCCACTTTTGTCCCTGACCCAGATGTCACGGGCGCTCGCATGTACCGTACTGGCGATATGGTGCGCCGTGGTGAACAGGATGTTGTGACGTACCTGGGGCGCACCGACCGCCAGTTGAAGGTACGGGGCATGCGTGTTGAACCTGGCGAAACGGAGGCAGCGGCTATGGCGCTGCCGGGTGTGGGCGGCTGTGTCGTGGACGTTCGTGCCCCGTCAGATGCGACTTCCCCGGCTCGGTTGGTGGCATGGGTGACGCCGGATGGGGAAGGGCAACCAGACCCAGTGCAGATAAAGTCCCAGCTACGTGAGGTGTTGGCAGCCCATCAGGTGCCGTCACAAGTGATGGTGGTCCCTGAAATCCCGCTGACCCCCAATGGGAAAAGCGATCGCGCCGCTCTGCCGGACCCCGGCGCGGCAACCGGTGGTACACGTCCCCCCCATCCCGGTGCTGAAACTGATGTGTGCGTTCTGGTGGAGCGGATCTTGGGGCTAGAGCCCGGTGCCGCTGACCCCGACGCCTCATTCCGTGACCTGGGTGGGGATTCCCTGACCGCCATGCGGTGTTCCAGCGCCGCTGAAGGGCAGCTGGGGCTCAGCCTCCCCGTGGCGGACCTGCTCGGTGGCCGAACGCTGGCGTCATTGGCTGGTGATGTGCACCCCATGACCGACGGCCAACGTGTTGCGCCCCGGACCCACGAGCACGTTCTGCGTCTTCGTCATGGGACGGGGGAGCCGCTTTTCTGCATCCATCCTGGGGGAGGGTTCGCCTGGCCATTCCTTGCATTAGGCCGATGCCTGCCGGGCAACCGACCCATGATTGGCCTGCAACTGCCACCGGAAGTTTCCCCTGCGCAGAACACCTGTGACGGGACAGAACCCCTGACCATGGGGGATCTTGCGCGGGACTATGTGCACACCATCCGCTCACTACAACCGGACGGACCCTACTACCTATTGGGGTACTCCTTTGGTGGAACCATGGCGCACCACATCGCCGCCGAATTAGAGGGAAATGGAGAACGGGTGGCTTTTATGGGGGTCCTTGACGCGGAACCCGCAGGCCAAAGCGGACACCGTCACGCCGGAGACACCACAAACTTTACTGATGTCTTATCAAGAGAGGATGTAGCAGAGCTTGCTGGAATACCCGATGACTTCCAGGAACGTTCCCCAGAACTCATGGATGTGCTACGTACCAACTTGCAACGGTGCACACGGTTGCTGGCCACTTCGCGTCCCCGGGTCTTCACTGGTCCCGTCACCTTGGTCATCGCAGATCAGCTGCCCCACGCGGTATCCCCAGGTTGGCACGACGCCCGTGTGGCTCGCCCCGGGGATACCGCGTGGGCACCTGAACAGCACTGGCGGCAAAGCCATACAGGGCCGTTGACCGTGCACCATCTGCCATTTACCCATTCCCGCCTTGTCACCCCTGAAGGGTGGGACCACATAGCTGCTCTGTTGGCGTCAACTCCCGTTGTGAGTAGAGACACCAGCAGAAACTCACCGTAAATCTGTCCCACCCCTGGGGACGGGTTTCGAAAAAGGCAGCGGTGACCGCCGCATGCCGCACATTTGTACACATCTACACAGAAGTAGAAGGAGCCAATCCATGAACTCCACAATCCTCCATCGGAGGGGGCCGTTGAGCCTCCTCGGTATGTTCGTGGTCGCACTGATCGCCATGTTTGTTCTGGTCGCATGTGGTAGTGGGAACAGCAGCGATGACTCGTCGTCTGGTCATGAAACCAGCGGTGAAACTCGTACCATCAAGACTGACCAGGGCGACATCGAGGTACCGGCTAACGCTGAACGTGTGGTCGTGTTGTCGGGAAGTTTGGCCGGTTACGCGTTTGCTTTGGACGCCCCGGTGACTGCCACAGACACCCGTGTGATTGGGGTGACTGACCTCTCTGATGAATTCCCCGAAGCTTGGGCGGATGAAGCCAAAGAACAAGGCACTGAAGCTTTGCCCGGCGGCGAACAGCTCAGTGTGGAAGCCGTAGCGGCAGCCGACCCCGATCTCATCATCGGTGGTGGTCAGGGCATCACGGCAGTCCAGGCTGAGGAAGCCTATGACGAACTGTCCGAAATCGCTCCCACCGTTCTTGTTCCGAGCTCCGTGACGGACTGGCAGGGCGAACTGAACATGATTGCCGAAACCCTGGGGAAAGAGGACAAAGCGAAAGAAATGATCTCCGCCTACGACAGCCGGGTGGAAGAAGTGAAAAATGCCATTACAGTCCCCGAGGGCGAATTTGAGGTTTTGTTGAGTTTGTCCACTCATGAACCCAGCTTGGTCCCGGCAGATGCCGCACTGCCTAAACAGCTTGAAGCACTCGGCTTTAGCGCCTCTGATGTCTACACCAAAGCCGATGAGCCCGAGCTGTACGGTTCCGGGGACTCCTTCAACGTCAGCAACGAAGTCCTGCCCACGGTGGCAGATGCTGATACCGCCTTTGTGATCAACTTGGGTGGAAAGACCGTGGATGAACTCAAAGACGATTCGGTCTACTCGCAGCTACCAGCTTTCGAAGAAGACCAAGTCCACGAGCTTCCCGCCGCCAGCTACCGCCCGGACTATGACGGTGCTATGGGAACCCTGGACAGGATCGAGGAAATGTTCGGCTGAGCATAGCCCTAGGAAAGGAGTAACCATGACCAATCCGTTTGATGACGAAGACGGTATGTTCCGCGTGTTGGTGAACGCTGAAGAGCAGCACTGCCTGTGGCCAGTTTTCCGGGATGTTCCGGAGGGATGGACTGTCGTCCACGGTGACGGTGATGGTGCTTCACGTGCGCAATGCCTGGAGTACGTTGAAAGCCACTGGACGGACATGCGCCCACGCTCCATTCGGTAACGCACCCGCGGGTGGCTGGGTTTTTAAGGGCTCAGCCACCCGCCACGGGAGAAAGACCGATATGTTCCTGCAGCCAATGACCGCTGCCCAGGGCTGACAACATCGGGGAGAATTTCAGATAGGTTTCGGCCAGTTCGTGCTCCGGGTCAGAGTCGGCCACAATCCCGCCACCGGCGTGCATCGTCATGGTCTGGCCGCCGTCACTGAGGTGACCCGCTCGCAGCAGTACCCTCCAATGCCCATCACCAGAGGCATCTGACCATCCCACCGCTCCGGCGTAGAAACCGCGCTCGCCTTCCACTTCACGAATGTGTTGCATGGCTTCGGCGCGTGGGGTTCCCGCGACGGCGGGCGTTGGGTGCAGAGCCAATGCGAGCTCTAGTGCGGTGGTTTCGGTGGAAGCTAAGGTGCCTCGAATGGGAGTGCCCAGGTGCCACACATGGTCGGTGTGGGTCAGCGTGGGTAGTGGCGGAACATCAAGTTCATGGCACCAAGGCTGGAGTGCTTCTTCGATGGCTTCGACCACAAACCGGTGTTCGTCTAGGTCTTTACTGGAGTTCTGTAACGCCAGTGCTGTGTGACGGTCTGCATCCCGATTGTCTAGGCGGCGTGCGGCGGTACCCGCCAGCGGATAGGTGAAAATGCGGCTGCCGCGTCGGGTGATCAGGATCTCTGGGCTGGAGCCGACGATGTGGGTGTTTGCGTAACAACCACCTGCGGCATCTAGAGAGGCCAGAAAACCGCGGCCATCGTGGTCTGCGGTCACTAATCGGTCGAGCATACGGATGACTGACAGTGGTTGGCGGAAGCGGGTTGTAAGACTGCGTGCCAGGACGACTTTGTCCATGTCACCGCGTTCTATTCGCTCTACGGCCGATGCAACGCGGGCGATGTGTTCTTGGGGGGAAGGGATTTCCTGCCAGCTTTGTGGGCTATCGGATATGGAGGTCTGCTCGTTTGGTGTCTGAGCATCACCAACATCACGACGCTGTAGTTCCAACCAGCCGGTGTTGTAGTGCTGCCACGTGTGGGGTGTGAACAGCGCGGTGGGGTGGTCGGGGTTGAACGGAATGCACCCGGCTACCACTTTCGCCCCTCCAGTTGAAAGCGCTGATGCTGCTGCTTGTGCAGTGGTGAATTCCTGGGTGCTTCCGGTTCCAACAACAGTGTGATTTTTGTCGGTAAGAACAAAGGATGGAGTGTGCGCTGACAAAGTGATGACGGCTCCCGGTAGCTCACAAGGGCATACAAATCACAATTAAGGGTAGGCTAACCTAAGCAGTGCGTCTATGCCCCGACCCTGGAGAGGACCGAGATGTCGATTCCTAAGATCGATAGCTACCTGATCCCGTATCCAACGGAAACGGATCGGGTGGCGTGGGATATTGATCCTTCGCGGTGTGCTGTATTGGTGCATGACATGCAGAATTATTTCGTTGAGGCATACACCAAAGATCAGGATCCCGTGGCTTTGGCGGTGCGGAACATGCAGCAGATTCTCCATGCGGCACGTTCTCAGGGCGTACCCGTGGTGTATTCCGTGCAACCGGGCGACCAGCACCCCATGCGACGTGGGTTGTTGAAGGATTTTTGGGGTGCTGGGATGAGCAGTGGCGCGGACACGCAGGTCATTGAGCAGTTAACGCCCCACCGGGAAGACATTGTGGTGACCAAGTGGCGATATTCAGCTTTTCAACGCACAGATTTGCGGGATCTGCTTCACCGTGCTGGTCGTGACCAGCTTGTGATTATGGGTCTTTACGCACATATGGGCTGCCAGCTCACGGCGGCGGAGGCGTTTATGCAGGATATTGAGCCGTTTTTGGTGTATGACGCTATCGCTGATTTTTCGCACGCAGAACATTTAGGGGCGATTGATTATGTGGCAAAACGGTGCGGCCGGTCGGTGGCCTCCGATTATGTGCTCGATGCTCTGAGCGGACACGGCGTACCGGAGGTTACTGATGCCTGAGGCGAACAGCTCATATGTCACTCATGCCGTGAGCGCGTCGGGGAGCGTCGTGCTACCAACGGGTGTACCGGAGTCGGTCGCCCAGCAGTATCGAGACCTGGGGTTGTGGGTTGGGCAAACCCACTGGGATTTTCTGATTGAGGCAGTGCAGCGTCATGGTGATGCGCCTGTGGCGCGTGATAGTTACCGGAACCTCACGTACCGGCAGCTTCAAGAGTCTGCAGAGCGACTCAGCACAGAATTGGCCGCGCGTGGTATTTGTGCGGCTGACAGGGTGGTTGTTCAGTTACCTAATTCGGTGGTTTTCTTAGAAGTGATTTTTGCACTGTTCCGGTTGGGGGCTGTGCCTGTTTTTGCTCTTCCTAGTCATGGGTCATTGGAAGTTCACCATTTCTGCCGGATTGCAGAGGCAGTGGCTTATGTGGGGTCGTCTCGCGCTCAGGGGAACGCAAAAGCTGTGGTTGATATGCTGCGATCTGATCAGCCGTCAATGATCATTATTGACATTGATACTGCCGCGACTAACCCGTGGAAGGCATTACCGGAACAGGAGCTCAGGGAGCCCGCCGCTGTGTCCGCTGATGCTCTGGCTTTCCTGCAACTATCCGGAGGAACTACAGCCATTCCTAAATTGATCCCCCGCACTCATGACGATTATTTGTACTCAGTGCGTCGTAGCGTGGAATTATGTGATCTTCGCGCGGGGGACGTGATGATGGTTGTTCTGCCATGCGCTCATAACTTCACCATGAGTTCGCCAGGGATTTTGGGTGCAATATACGCTGGGGCGCAGATTGTTATAGCAGCTGACCCTAGCCCCACTACTTGTTTGAAAACTCTTGAGCGCCGTCGGGTCACTCAGGTGGCTTTGGTTCCGCCATTGCTGTTGTCCTGGCTTAATGCGCCAACTCTGCCTGAATATAACCTCAGTTCTTTACGCACTGTGTGGGTGGGGGGAGCCAAGCTGAGCGACACAGTTGCCCGCAGAGTGGGTCCGGAACTGGGCTGTCAATTGCAACAGGTTTTTGGTATGGCTGAAGGCCTGGTGAATTACACGCGGTTAACGGATGACGTGAACACCGTGGCGACCACCCAGGGTAAACCTATGTCTGAATATGACGAGATACGGGTGGTGGATCATCAAGGAAATCACGTTCCCACCGGACAAGAAGGTCTGCTTTACACTCGAGGGCCGTACACCATTCGTCAGTATTACAAGGCACCTGAACACAATGCTAGGTCATTTACTCATGATGGTTTTTACCGTACGGGGGATATTGTTCGTCAGCTGGACACTGGGCATGTGATTGTGGTGGGACGGGATAAGGATCAGATCAATCGTGGTGGGGAAAAAATTGCTCCTGAAGCGGTGGAAAACGAATTACTGGCCCACGACTGTGTTCATGATGTCTCAGTGGTTGGGCTGCCCGACGACATCCTCGGTGAACGAATCTGCGCTTACGTTATACCGCGCGCAGGATGCGTTGATCGTATGCCCAGCATCGTGGAGTTCCGGAATTTCTTGCGAGAACGTGGACTAGCTTCTTTTGCGATGCCCGATGTTTTGCGGATTGTTGATCGTTTTCCTCATACCGGAGTTGGGAAAGTCAGTAAAAAGGATCAGCGTCAGTGATGGATCATCAACCACAACAACGCATTAAACCATCCATCTCCTCAAGGAATGAGGCACATTTTATGTACGACGTTATTGGAATCGGGTATGGTCCCGCTAATTTGGCTCTGGCGATTGCCATTGATGATCACAATCGGTCGAGTGCTTCAGGCCGGAAAATCTCTGCACTTTTCCTGGAACGGCGTGAAAAATTTTCCTGGCACCCGGGCATGATGTTGCCGGGAGCAACTATGCAGATCTCTTTCTTAAAAGATTTAGTTTCTTTCCGTGATGTTACGCATAGATTATCCTTTTTGGGGTATGCGCAAGCTCGGGGCCGGTTAGAACATTTCGTGAATAAACAGACGTTCTTTCCTACGCGTGAAGAGTTCGCTGACTATCTGGGGTGGGCGGCAGAAGCGGTGTCGGAATATGTCTGGTATGGGGCTGATGTGGTGTCGGTCAGTGTGGTGGACGCTGAGTCAGCTGCCATGGTTCAGCTGGGCTCTGGCGAGCAACTCCGAGCCAAGGCGATTGTGCATGCGCCGGGATTGCAGCCGTACTTGCCAGAGGGCGTCGAAAGCTCAGGCCGAGTGGTCCATACCAGTGACATCCTTGATGCGGTTACCGCACGGGATAGTCCGCTGCGTGAGGTGGTGGTCATTGGCGCGGGGCAAAGTGCTGCTGAGGTGGTTGAATACTTGCATGATCGTGATGATCAGACCGTTGTGCATTCTGTCTTTAGTAAGGTGGGATACACCCCGGCTGATGACAGTCCTTTTGCCAATCGGATTTTTGATCCAGACATGGTTGACCGCTGGCATGCAGCCCCTCAGGATGTTCGCGACCGGATGTTCGCATATCATCGCGGAACTAATTACTCGGCAGTGGATCCCGAGCTCATTGAGGCCTTATACAATCGTGAATACGAAGAACGAGTCAATGGAGACCGCCGGTTGTTCATGCACAATTGCACACAAATGGTGGCCTGTGTGGAAGACGCTGATGGTGTGAACGTCACGGTACGTGATCTGATGACAGGCGAGGTGGACACCTTGCGCGCGGACATGGTGGTTTTTGGCTCCGGTTATCGCCAAGCTGATCCTGTTGAGCTCTTTGGTGAGGACTCCCGGTGGTACGGCCATGATGGCCAACGCCCTGAGGTGCTCCGCGATTACCGCTGGGCGCCCAAGCGGGAGAACGTGCCCATGGTCTTCCTCAACGGAGGGGTTGAGCATACTCACGGGCTCACGTCTTCTCTTTTGTCCAATCTTGCTGTGCGCAGTGGGGAAATTCTCGCGAGTCTGTTGCATCGTGGCGTGGGGCATGAGGATTCTGTGAGCGCGGCGCGATAGCCCCAATGTTTCATCCGCCGACGAAGTTATTGAGAGGGAGGCAATGCAACGGACCAGCAGGCAGACGACCGTCTATCCGATCACCATTCGCCAGTTAGAGGTGCTTCGGGTCCACGACGTCACGCCGGGTATGCGGCGTGTGGTCCTGGGCGGTCCAGGTCTTGCGGAACATGAACGCAATGGGGTGACGATTCCGCAGTTTTGTAGCAGTGGTTTTGACGATGACGTCAAGATTATTGTTCCTGATCCGGTGACTGGACTGTGTCCGATTCCGCAGCCTCAGCCAGGGGGCACGGTGGCCTGGACGGAAGAAGCAATTGCTTTGGCTCGGACGTACACGGTGCGTTCTTTTGACGCTGATTTAGGTGAGTTGGCCATTGATTTTGTGCTGCACGGTACAGGTTTGGCTTCCAGTTGGTTGCGCAGAGTTACACCAGGGGAGTCGGTCTATCTGGCGGGCCCCAAGGTTTCCGCTGCCGTGCCCACGGACACCGATTGGATGTTGTTGGTAGGCGATGACACCGCTTTACCGGCGATCGCCCGTTGCTTGGAAGACGTGCCCGCCGGAACCAGGGTTCGGGCTGTCGTGGAAGTTCCCACGGAAGCTGATCGCCAGAGCCTCCACACTCAGGCCGACTTAGAACTGACATGGGTGGTGCGCGATGCCGGGGAAGACCTGGTGGAAACCGTCAAGGCGATTGACTGGTGGGACGGTGAGCCTTTCGTTTGGGTGGCCGGTGAAGCGAACGCCATTAAGCCCTTGCGCCGCTGGTTTAAGCAGGAGCGGTCTGTGCCCCGGGAACACACTGATATTTCCGGTTACTGGCGGCAGCGGGAAGTGGTCAGCCTGGAAAATGACATGCAGACTGTTGACGTCGCAGCCACCGGTCCTAGCGCGGAAATGCGACTGCATGAGATGACGGAGCTGGCGCCGGCTTTAGCTGTTCGCGCGGCGTGCGCCATGGGGATTTTCCCGCTTGTGGATGACGGGGTAAACACTGTTGCTGACCTTGCCAGCCGCACACAGACACATGAAGAAGCCCTCTATCGGTTTGTGCGGCTCCTGATATGCCATGACTTGCTGGAAGTTGATAGTGACGGGCGACTTCAGCTGACTGAAATGGGGCAACTACTGTCTGATCCCGATTCGCGCATGGTGCGCTCGTTGTCTCAGGCGGCCACGATTGCAGAGCTGTCATTAAGCGGTGTGCAGGAGGTTCTGCGGGCCGGGAATGGCCCGGTTGCTGTGGATGCCCATGGGCGGACCTGGACACAGATTCGTCGCGCTGAACCAACCTTGGCAGCGCAGGCGGATGAGTACATCTCAGAAGAAGCATGGTTTACAGCCCCCGCGTTACCCGGTGTGCTGGGACTGGAATCGGAGCACAGCGTAACGCTGACGGGCAGTGGGGCGGGCGTGTATGCCGACGAAGCTGTGCGTCGAATCGAGGGGTTACGCGTAGTCTTAGCCGGTTCACCGGAGGCGGTGCAGCGCGAACTACGTGAAATTTCCCCGGAACGCCAAGGGTCTGTCACAACCTCCGAAACGACGTCTGGGAAGATCACACTCACCACGGACACAGTAATTTCCATTGATCCATTTGGCACGATGCCCCGAGAAGAACACGTGACGTATCTGAAACACCTGGTGGACCATGCCCAGCGTGTGGTGGTGGTATCGGCCTTGGTGGATGAATCCACACTGGATGAATTTGATGTCGAAGAAGACATTCGTCGACTCTGCCTCTACGGCGGCGAATTGCCCAGTAAGCGGCGATTAGCCCAGATTGCGGCGGATGCCGGGGGGATCGTGCACAAGCTCACCGCAGTCGGGTGGGGCTTGTGGGCAGTGGAACTAGCTGCGACTACCACCGACCACGCGGACTGACGATTATCGTGCGTGCCATGCTCACCCCGCCGGTGCACGAAGATCGTCGGCGCACCGTGCATATTGACCAGAACACCACGGTTGTGGGGTTGGTATGGCAGGTGATCGTTTCCCGCCCGTGGATGACCCTGGGTGCAGCGGTTTTGGCGATAGCTCACCAGGTGGGGGAAGTTTTGGTGCCGGTGATCGTTGGACGAACTGTGGATGGTCCACTGGCTCGCGGCGACCTCCAGGGCACCGTGTTGGCTGTCGTGGCATTGGGGCTGGCCTTTCTTATGCTGTCCACGGCCTATCGGTTTGGTGCGCGGCTGGGGCACAGCGCAGCAAGTTTTGTGCAGCATGAGTTACGCATGATCATCACGGATCGGTTGACCGCTCGTGGTGGTCTTGGCGGTAAACAGCGTTCCACCGGGGACCTACTGACCGTTGCCGGGACGGACACCGAAGCGGTATCGATGACCAAGTTGTTGGCTTTTCTGCCCATCGGTGACGTTGCTGCGGTGGTTGTTGGTGGTGTGGTGCTGATTAATGTGTGGTGGCCACTGGGCATTGGCATTCTGTTAGGGGCATCGGCAACAGCGTGGGCCGCTGACCGCAGCGCCGCACCCCTGGCCGTTCGCCAAGGCCAGGCGCAGTTCCAGGCGGGGGACGCCGCCAATGTCGCCGTCGATTATCTGTCCGGACTGCGAGTCGTGACGGGGCTAGGGGCATCGCATGAAGCCGCACGACGTTACCGCACGACGTCACGCAGTGCCTTGCAAGCCGCTTTGCGAGCCAATACGGCCCGTGCCCAGCTCGGTGGGATCACACAACTGACCGGCGGGCTCTTTGTGGTCATCACAGCCTTGTTAGCCATTCAACAAACCGTCAATGGTCGCCTGAGCGTGGGGGAATTGGTGGTGGTGGTCGCTATCTCACAAATGTTGATTGAACCCATGTCAGTTCTGGGGCGGAACGTTGGTGTGGCCTGGGCAGCTGGAGTGGCATCCGCGCAGAGGGTTCTGGATCTCTTACAGGCGCCCCCGGAAGATTTTCATAACCCTGGGCAGGCATGGCAACAGATGCTCCGCGCCACGGAACCATCAGGTTTGCTGGTAGTGAATGCACCAACCGAGGTGAAAAATGAGCTGGTGCACAACATCCGGAGTCTTTCTGCATCGGTTGGTGTGTTGAAGACTTCTGTGCCAGTGGTTGCATCTGGCCGGGACTACATATTCGCCGGTGATGTGGCAGAGAACGTCGGATTAGGCCGGATTGGGTCGAGGCGTCAGGCGCGAGCGCTGCAAGCCGCTGCGTGTGAGGACTTTTTGGACGGGTCGCGGGATGGCCGGGATGTGTCCGTTGGTGAAGCCGGAAACCGGCTATCTGGTGGGCAGCGGCAACGAGTGGTCCTTGCCCGCGCATTGGCGGCTGATCCAGAACTGTTAGTCCTGGACGAACCAACCTCAGCGGTAGATACGGTGACGGAAATGTCCGTTGCCCAAGGCGTTAAAACATATCGGGCATCTCGCAGAACAATAGTTTTTTCGTCGTCCACGGTATGGCATGAAATTGCTGACCACACCATGGAGATAAGCCGTGCCCGTCCCACAGGACGGCATCGGTTGTCTGGTCGGCGGCGAGCATGAAGCACGCACAAACCCCTTCTGATCTCCACACGCGTTCATACAGTGACACCGCGATTCCGTGGGCCACCGGTGGGCAGGTGCTGCGTGTGTTAAGCCGATCTGTAGCCCAGTACCCACTGCGTATGGCGGGTGCAGTGGTGGCCTTGCTTGGCGCTGCCGTATGCAGTTTGGCGCTCCCAGCGGTCCTGGGGGCTTTTATGGATGTGATGGTTGGGCACAGCGGGGGGCATTGGCTGGTTGGCGATGGAAACGTGGCACGGTTGGCTGCCGTTTTGTTGGGGGCAGTGGTGCTGGGGGCGGCGTGCAGCATGTTCGGCACTATCTGGTCATCTGGGGTCGCGGATAGGGCTATTGCCTCTTTGCGTGAGGACGCTGTGAGTGCTGCGTTGAACCGTAGTCAACAACGGATTGAACGTACGGGGTCCGGGGAAGTGGTAGCGCGCTCCAGTGATGATGTTGCAGCGGTCACCGTCGCGATTAACACCGCGCTCCCTTCGGCTGTTGCCGCGATTAGCGCCATTGTGGTGACGGCGGGGGGTATGGTCGCCATTCATTGGTCGTATGCGGTGGTGCTGGTTGTTGTCACCGGACCGGTGTATTACGTTGCCGTCCGGCGTTACTTGCGTGAAGCTCCTGTGTTGTACGCACAGGAAAGGCAGCTGAGGGCACAGCGCGCTGGTGTGGTGCTCGATGTTGTTCGGGGGAATGCGGATATCCGCACGTACCATGCCGCTGGCTTTATGCGTAGTCGGCTTGTGGGACCATCGTGGTCGGTGTCCCGCATGGTGGTGCTCACCCAGATTGCCACCACCAAGCTGTTTGGTGGGGTCAACCTGGCGGAATTTTTAGGCATGGCCTCTTTATTGGGCACCACCGTGGTGCTTTTGCAGCGGGATGCGGTGACGTTGGGCGCAGCCACTGCTGCGGTGCTGTTCTTTATGCAGTTGTATGCACCTATTGGCACGGCTCTCATGCTGCTGGACAAATTGCAGGCTGCGGCGACATCGCTGAGCCGTATTGTGGGGTTGATTCAGAGTACAGACGCCGACAGTAGTACTGCTGATGGTCGCAGGACTCGCTTTGACAGGCGGATTTTCGTGCCGTCGGTGGCACCTTTACAGAGCACCGCAGCCCCTGGCGAGGTGATTGTTGAGGCATTGCGGGCCGGCTATGGGAGCAAAGCCGTGGTGCACGGAGTTAGCTTTGTGGTTCCCCATGGCAGTTCAGTGGCCCTGGTGGGTGCCTCCGGTGCCGGGAAATCCACCGTGGCGTCCGTGGTGGCAGGGGTCCGGGAACCAGCGTCGGGGGTTGTGCGTATTGGCGGCCAGAATCTTCACCGTCTCACCGGTTCTGCACGCACGCGTAGGGTGGCCCTGATTGCCCAGGAAGGCTACGTCTTCTCCACCACACTGCGCCAGAATTTGGATATTGGCCGTCCCGGGGTCAGCGACCGTATTTTGTGGCGCTGTCTGGAAGATGTGGGGTTGCGGGAGTGGGCGGAAAGTTTGCCGGAAGGTTTGGACACTCGGCTGGGGCCGGGAACCACACTGTTGGCGGATCATCAAGCCCAGCAACTGGCGTTAGCCCGCGCCGTCGTCGTAGATCCCGCCGTTGTGGTGCTTGACGAACCTAGTTCACGAGTGGGGGAAGAAGAGTCACGAATTTTAGAGGCGGCGGTACGGGGCGTGAGTCAAGGCCGGACCAGCATCACTATCGCGCATCGACTGTCACAGGCCAAGACATGCGACAAGATTTTGGTGATGAAGGCTGGCCGGGTGGTTGAGGAAGGCAACCACGATCAACTTTTATCTGCCGGGGGTAACTACGCACGGCTCTGGGAGGCCAGTGGAGGACAGTGACCGTGAGCCGGGTTTATACGGTGGTATTGAGCACCGTAGTGTGACGCCGACCGATCGGGACAATGAGGGGGCGGCCACTGACGGGGTCGTCCATGATGTGTGCGTGCAGGCCAAAGACATCAGCCAGGAGTTCTTCACTGATGACATCTGACGGATGGCCGGAGGCGGCAATGCGTCCTTCGTGTAAAACCACGAGGTGATCGCTATAACGGGTGGCCAACAGAAGGTCGTGTAGCACCATTACTACGGTGCGGCCGCGTTCTTCATGCAAGGTGTCCACCAGGTCCAGCAGCTCCAAAGAATGTGCCAGGTCCAGGTAGGTTGTTGGCTCATCCAATAACAGGATGTCGGTGTCTTGGGCCAGCGTCATAGCCAGCCATACCCGCTGCCGTTGGCCCCCTGAGAGGGCAGCTACGGGCCGATCGGCCAGATCGGCTACGGACGTCAGCTCCAAAGCCTGTTGGACGTGTTCGGCGTCTTGAACAGACCACTGTTGTAACCAGCCACGGTGCGGGTGTCGGCCCAAGGTGACTAATTCCGATACGGTCATGCCTTCCGGAGCCACCGGTGTTTGCGGCAACAGGCTGATGTTTTGTGCGAGCTTTCGGGGAGTTAGGGAGTAGACGTCTTCCCCGTCGAGTGTGACGCTGCCGGATTGCGGTTTTAATAGCCGTCCCAACGCGTGTAAAAGGGTGGATTTGCCGCATCCGTTTGGTCCAATGATCGTGGTGATGGCGTGTTGCGGTATGTGTAGCGATAAATCACGAATTACGGCGGTGTCTTGGTAGCCGACGTCAATTCTTTCTGCGCTCAGGCGTGCCGGTGAATGGTTGTGTTCGGTGGGTACGGTGCTGTTCACAGGGTGGTCTTTCGTCGATTGGTTACGATCACGTAGAGCAGGAACGGGCCGCCAATGGCTGCGGTGACGATGCCTACGGGCAGTTCCCAGGGCAAGGCAACGCGAGCAACCAGGTCAGCGGTCAGGACAAGAACACCGCCGCAGATGGCGCTACCGGCTAGGGGTGGGTGCGGAGTGCGCTGCAGCCGTAGGGCTAATTGTGGTGCCACAAATGCCACGAAGGACACTGGCCCGGCGGCAGCCACGGCAACCGCAGTGAGCGCCACCGCCGCCAGGAGCATCAGAAGACGGAACCTGGAGACGTTCACCCCCAGGGATAACGCTGAGTTTTCCCCGAGCTGTAGGGGGTGTAGGTGACTTGCGGCTGGAGTGAGCAAAAGTGACACCATCGCCAGAACGATGAGAATCGGTATGAGCTCACCCAAACCACGGCCGTTCACGCTACCGGTGAGCCATACGATGGCCAGGGCGGCGCTGTCTGATTCGGCGGAAGCTAGCACAAAGCTGACGGCTGAACTGAGCAGCGTGTGGACCCCGATGCCAATGAGCACCAGACGGTAGGTTTGAGTATTGCCGCCGTGTGCTAGCAGCACAATGACTACTGCGGTGACTGCGGCGCCAAGTATTGCCACCAGCGGGACGATTGCAGGGTGTGCAAGGTGGGGGCCGAACCCAATGACCCAGACGGCAGCTGCGGAGGCCCCCATGGAAATCCCCAGAATGTCGGGGCTGGCCAGGGCATTGCGGGCAATACTTTGGGTGATGGCCCCGGCCATTCCTAAGGCCAGTCCGACTGCTACGGCAACGAGTGATCTTCCTAGCCTCCATTCAAAAACCACCATGCGTTGCAGCCGGGTGCCTTCACCCACTAGTACCCCAACCACCTCCCCGGGAGTGAGGGGGTAATCACCAGCTCCGAGCCCCACAATGAACACTGCCATCCCGGTGATGATCGCGGTGAACATCACGATGCAGGACCTCAGATCGAGTCCCCAGGATGACAGAAACTGCCCTGAGAGTGACGGGGGAAGCTGCTTCAGGGTGGAGGTGAGGCTAGCCATGGGCTTGGGGGCAGTTGTCATGGCATCACCGGAATGCTTCGTCGGACCATCATGATGAAAAGAGGGGCACCTACAAAAGCCAGCATGATGCTCGCTTGCACCTCAGAAGGCGGGACAATAATCCGACCGATGGTGTCGGCCACAACCACTAGGATGGCTCCTAATAGCCCAGAGGCCGGAATGACCCAGCGATAATCTGGTCCCCCCAGGATTCTGGCGATATGCGGAACCATCAAGCCCACAAAAGCGATGGGCCCTGCGATGGCTGTGGCGGTTCCCGCGAGTACCACGATGGCGGCAAAACCGCTCCAGCGGATCATCCCGGGGCGTACCCCCAGAGAGCGTGCCGTTGAGTCCCCAAGTCCTAAGAGGGTCAACGCCCGGCCAGACAGCAAAGCGATAACCGCCCCGAGAATCAGATAGGGCAGCAGTTCCACGAGGACGCTCATATCCCGTCCCGCTACTGAGCCTGCCTGCCAATATCGTTGGACGTCCAGCGCCCCTCGGTCGGAGAGCACAAGCATGGTGGTCATGGCAGTGAGAAAAGCGCTGAGTGCTGAACCTGCCAGGATTAACGTCAGGGGATTAGTGGCCGAACCTCCCAAGGCGCTGATCACAAAAACCGCCGCCGCCCCCAGAATGGCGCCGCCGAATGCAAACCACACCTGCACACTGGGGGCGGTGATACCTAAGAAAAACGCTGCTGCCACGATGGAGAGGGATGCCCCACTGGTCACCCCCAGAAGCCCGGGATCTGCTAAAGGATTACGGGTGTGTCCTTGCGTCAAAGCTCCAGCCATCCCAAGAGCCGCTCCCACGGCAATGCCGACAGCGATGCGTGGCAGCCGTAATTCTTGAACGAGGACCGCGATTTCCCGCGGGGAGCTTTGTGGGCGAAGCAGAGCGTGCCAGATATCGTGCGGAGCCACTCCTCGGGAGCCAAGGAATAGGCTCAGACTTGAACATGCCACAACGACCAAAAGTAAAACGCCCAGAATAATGACCTGGGTGCGGGCACGAGTAGGCCCTGTGTGGCTTCGTGGCATGGGCGTATTTTAGCATGGTTAGCCTTACCTAACTTCATGGTGGCTTGTGTGCACCGTCATACCGGCCAGAAAGTACACCCGAGCGGCAGGATGTTGAGATGGCCTTTGAACACGCTGATCACCACAGGGTTCAGAACGGCATGCGCTCAATCCTGCCAGGAAACGTCACGGTGGTTTCCAGCCGCCGCTACCGAGACGAGCCACTAATGCCTGGGGAAGAAGAAGTTGTGGCCCGCGCGGTGCAGAAGCGCCGTGCGGAATTCACCACGGGCAGAGCATGCGCGAGGGACGCATTGCGCCAGTTGGGGTGCGAGCCAGCGGCGATCAGTCGCGGTGTACGGGGTGAACCGGTGTGGCCTGCGGGAATCGTGGGGTCGATCACGCATTGTGCGGGATACTACGCGGCGGCGGTGGCCCGCGCGGATTGTGTCGCGGCGGTGGGTATCGACGCCGAACCACATGAACCGTTGCCAGATGGTGTGCACTCTGCCGTGCTGACATCCACAGACAAGAAAAATATTCGCATGCTCCACGACAGCGATGCTGGAGGGAATCCCCAGGAACTGATCTACGGGGACCGACTAGTTTTTAGCGCGAAAGAATCTGTATATAAGGTTTGGTACCCCTTGATGGGGACTTGGCTGGGATTTGAAGAGGTCACGATTTCCGTGGAAACCGATGGGCGGTTTCGAGCCAGCTTGCCCCGTGCTGTTGGCGCGCAGGGTGCATATGGAGATCAGGTCGTGGGGCGGTGGAGTATCGACAACGGAATTGTGCTCACGGCTATTGTGCTTGCCCCGTGAACCTTGAGCTGCCTTGCTGGGAAGGAATGTCAGGGTTCATCCGGGTCTCGGAATTCGGGCAGTCGGATCATGCCTTCTTGCATGACCGTGGCGACCAAGTGGCCATCACGGTTGAACATGCGTCCTGATCCCAAAGCGCGAGCCCCGGAAGCTGACGGAGATTCCTGGATGTACAGCAACCAGTCGTCAGCCCGTGCCGGGCGATGCCACCACATGGCGTGGTCCAGGGATGCAATGTTCATGCCTTGCTCCGTCCAGGCCTTTCCGTGACGACGCAGGGTGGGCTCCAGCATGACGTAGTCGGAGACGTAAGCCAAGGCTGCTTGATGTATCCGGGGATCGTCTGGCAAGAGCTTGTGCGTCCGTACCCACACGGCGTTGAACGGTGTGTGATCATGATCTGGGTCAAGATAGATCGCGGGGGTGATGTAGCGCAGATCAAATGGGCGCTGCAATATGGCCCGCGCCTGCGGAAGGTCTAGATGCCCTACAAGGTCCTGTGGAGTGGGCAACGATTCGGGATCGGGCATCCCCGGGGGGCATTCATCGTGATGCTCCAATCCGACTGAGGGGGCTTGGAAGGAAAAGATACTGGACAAAATGGGTTTGCCGAATTGATAAGCGTGTACCCGCCGCGTCGAAAATGATCGGCCATCCCGCATGCGCTCCACCCCGAATGTGATGGGTTCATGGATGTTACCGGCCCGCAAAAAATACCCGTGCATGGAGTGGACGACCCGCTCATTTTCCACGGTTCGCATGGCCGCGGTGAGTGCCTGCGCCATCACCTGCCCGCCATACACAGAACCGCGGGCGGGGGAGATGGTACGCCCCACAAAAATATCTTCCAGGGTGCGTACTCCGCCTTCATTCTGCAGATCAAGCATGTCCAGGAGGGCCTGGGTGGGATCTAACGTGTCATCGCTGGCGGGCTGAGTGTTCATAAATGTCACTCTATGATGCTCCTGTGTTCGGACGGTGATGTGCTTGTATGGGTGTATGACGTCCAAGAGTTTTCCGGTTCACATGCGTTTTGGCGATATTGACTCTTATGGGCACGCCAATAACGTCATTCAACTCCAGTACTTTGAAGACGCCCGTGTTCGGTTGAGCGAAATGCCGGTCCAGGGCATTGACGGCATTGATGGCGGTACAACGTTCCGCACCCTGAGTGACGCATACCTGACTGTGGTGGGTCGTCAAGAAGTTGAGTACCTTTCTCAACTGTATTACCGGCTAGATCCCATATATGTGCAGCTGTGGACTTCTCACATTGGAGTAGCGTCCTACGTGCTTAATTACCGCCTGCAAGAACGCGACAGCACGGAAAACCTATCGGATGCTGACGGGCAGTCACGGGGCGTGGGTACAGTTTATGCAGTGGCGCAGTCCACTACCGTACAAATTGACCGGGCCTCGGGCCGCCCGACGCCATTGACTGACCAACAGCGTCGTTTCTTGGAGTTCTATCAAGATGAGCCTGTGATGTTTAGGCGGCGTCCCACGAACGGTAAGTAGCACGGTATGGCACGTCTCTTTACTCTGGTTGATGCTGATTCCGTGGAAGACGTTCGCACGTACCTCGTTCGAGCACGGGCTGTAGACCCTGATGCTGTGGTGCGATTCCAGGGTGTTGGCGGGGCTGTAGGGGTTTGGACGTGCGTGTTGGCTCAGGCTGGACTACTGGACTCCACTCCCACCGTGTTGGGTCTACGGACTGCCGGGCTAGGGGAGGCGTCTTCATTGGACGCTGTGGTGAGCGTGAGTGCCGTGTTGGACCGCATGCCGCGATCCCGAGACACACAAAGGACTCAGGTGCTTTTGCCGCCTTATGACGAACAGGCTGCATGGGCGGGTATTTCACCGTCATTATCCGGATGGAACGTCGTGGGTTCGGTGGAAGCACACCATCTAGTGGGCACCGCAAAAGCTGGGGTGGAGGAAGTAGCCCAAGCGGTTCCAAAAGATTCCGGTCGTGAAGTGGTGCAGCGGGTTCGTTCCGCGATCTGGGGTCGTGTATCGCCATGGGGCAGTGCCTCTGCTGTTGCGCAAGGCGCAGAACATGACACCTTTCCCGATATTCCTGACGCTGCTGCATTCGCCGCTTGGGCTCTGGGTTTTCTGCGCTCAGATGACACATCCCGGGTGCCCGTTGCAGTGAATGCTTCCTGGCTTCGGTTGTCCTGCCCCGGTGGGTTCGTGCTGGTCCGTACCTTTTAACGGCTACTCGCGGTCAGGGATTACGGCATCAGCCCGGGGAGTTCACGAGCGAATGGGCTGCCCTTTGCAAGTAGTCCCACAAAATGCCGTCGTGCAGAGCCGGTAAGTCCAGCGAATCCAAGGCGGTGCGCATGTGTTTGAGCCACGTATCCCGGGCGTGGGCATCAACGCGGAAGGGCGCGTGACGCATCCGCAGACGTGGGTGACCACGTTCCTCAGAGTAGGTGGTTGGCCCACCCCAGTACTGTTCCAAGAACATCCGTAGTCGTCGTTCAGCCGGTGCTAAGTCTTCGTCGGGGTACATGGCCCGGAACTCGGGGTCAGCGGCCACCGCCTTGTAGAACTCGTGTGCCAGCTTGTTGAAGGTTTCGTGCCCGCCGATTTGATCGTAGAACGATGCCCCACTCTGAGGGCCGGTACTGTCACGGTTGTCACCCACCTGCCGCATGGGGCGGCGCATCGCAGATAGGGGTCGTCCTACGGGGATTATCCGGGCATCTGCGGTTGCTGCCGCCTGCGGGTTGAGTTCTGCGTCCCCAACGTCGTGAGCTTTGGGGTGGAGGTGATCGTTCATCGCGCCGTAGCGTCTATTTTCTGAGCAGCCACTGCGCGGGCTGTTCGGTCGCGACCCTCCAGGATCAGACGCCGCAGACCGTTGAGGTCCTCGGGTAGGTCAGCAAGGAAAGCATCGGCGGCATCCACCGTGGACTGCTGAGCGATTCGCGGGAACATACCCACTGCGATTTGTGAGGCAATTTCATGGGATCGTTCACGGTAAATATCGGTGATAGCTTGGAAGTATGCGCTGACGTACGGGGCTAGTAGTTGGTCATCGTCTGCCTGTTGGAAGCCCGCAATGGCTGCTTCTTGCAAAGAGTTCGGCAAAGACCCTTCTTCTACCACTGCCTTCCATACTGCAGCCTTAGCTTCCGGAGTCGGAATGGCAGCTCGCGCTTGTGCCGCTGCTATGGCACCGTGTTCGGTGTTGTCCTGTTCCAGGGCGGTGTCGACAGCGTCGGCGGCCCAGCGACCACCGGCGGTCAAGCAAGTCAGCAGGGCCCACCGAAGGTCTGTGTCAATATCCAGGCCGTCTAATACCAAGTCCCCGGAGTGCAGGCGCTCAACTCGATTTAGTTGTTCGGCACTCCGGGCCCGCCTGGCGTATGCCCGCACGAATTGCAGTTGTTGGTCGGAGCCGGGTTGTGCGGTGTTCGCTAATTCCCACAGACGTTCTGCGGTATCCACACCGATCTTCTCCCGGTCTTCCGGGGTAATGTAGCGTTCCACCACAGTGTCCAGATGGCGCAACTGCACCAACACAGCGGTGGAATCTGTTTCCGCCCCAATATTTTTTAGCACGGTGTGCACGTATGTGCGGGCAGGGCTAACGGCGTCGTACACGCCGTCCCACGCGGCCTGCCACACGAGGGAGCGCGGCAAAGATTCCGCAAAATCTTTGAGGTGTTCGGTGGCGGTGTCTTGGGAATATTCATCCAAACGGATCTTGGCGTATGCCAGGTCATCATCGTTGATCAACACCAGGTCGGGTGCTTCCATGCCGACGAGTTCAGCAACTTCCGTGAAAGCCCCGGCTATATCAATTTCCACGCGGTGGTTGCGGGTGAGTTTTCCGGTGGTTTCATCAATGTCATAGAACCCGATGGCCACGCGGTGTTGACGTAACGTGGGGTGTTCTTCGGTTGCTGTTTGTTCGATAGCGAACGAGGTAATGATGTTGTCGTCGTTGCGCACGTAGTCTGGGCGCAGGGTATTAACTCCTGCTGTTTCCAACCATCGGGTGGTCCAATCCTGAAGGTCACGACCGGAGGCAGCTTCGAGCTCAATTATCAGATCCTTGAGCTCGGCGTTACCCCACCCGTGTTTGCGGAAGTACGAGCGTAAACCAGTCATGAACTGTTCTTGACCCACCCAGGCCACCAGTTGTTTGAGAACAGACGCTCCTTTGGCGTAGGTAATGCCGTCAAAATTGACCAGGACGTCCTCTAGATCGGCAATCTGTGCCTTCACGGGATGGGTGGTGGGGAGTTGGTCTTGCTCAAACGCCCAAGACTTTTCCATGACCGCGAAGGCGGTCCACGCGTTCTTGTACTGGGTGGCTTGCACTGTGGCCAGGGTGGATGCGTATTCGGCGAAGGATTCGTTCAACCACAGGTCGCTCCACCAGCGCATGGTGACCAGGTTGCCGAACCACATGTGTGCCAATTCGTGCAATACCGTGACGGCGCGTCGTTCTACCCTAGCCTGCGTGGGGCGTGAACGGAACACGTAGGACTCCACAAACGTCACGCATCCGGCATTTTCCATGGCCCCGGCGTTGAACTGGGGTACAAAAAGTTGGTCGTATTTCTCGAACGGATACGGGGTATCGAACTGCGATTCATAGAACGAGAATCCCTGTTTGGTCAGTTCAAAAATCTCGGGGGCATCGACGTATTCCATGAGGGATTTTCGGGCAAAGACTCCCAAGGGAATAGTGCGCCCGTCGGAGGACGTGAGTTCGTCACGGACGACCTCGTAGGGTCCTGCTACTAACGCGCTGATGTAGGGGGGGATCACCGCAGTGGGGGAAAACTTCCAGGTCGCGGCATTGTTACCGGCGGGTGTGGGCTCGGGTGTGGGCTGGTTGGAAACCACTTGCCAGTGGTCAGGGGCTGTGACCGTAAACGCGAACCGTGCTTTGAGGTCGGGCTGCTCGAAAACTGGGAACATGCGGCGGGTGTCCGCTACCTCAAACTGTGAGTACAGGTACACCTCACCATCGACGGGATCCACAAACCGATGTAGACCTTCCCCGGTGTTGGTGTAGAACATTTCGGCATCCACCGTCAGTTCGTTGTGCTCACGCAGATCAGGTAGTTGAATCCGCGCGCCATCGGCTACATCGGCCGGGTTGAGTTGCTGGCCGTTGAGCTGGATGGAGTTGATTGACGCGGTGAAAGCATCAATGAAGGTGGATGCACCCGGCGTTGCGGTGAATGTCACGGTTGTTGTCGTGTGAAAAGTGGTCTCCCCGGTGGTGAGGTCCAACGCCACGTCATAGGAATTAACAGTGAGCAGTTCCGCGCGTTCGGCGGCTTCAGCCTGAGTGAGATTTTTTCCGGACACTTCGTGTGCAGTCCTTTCAACGGAACGCCACCCAGCGTTCCCTAACAGGGGGAAGACGTGCAGAGGGTATCGCCCCATGATGCCATGGCTCGGGCTCTGTGGATTAGGCTGGCCACGACTGAGTGCCGGTGTGGCCACGGCGGCAACAGCCGTTGGCGGTCGTTTCTCGTAAAGGAGTTGCGTGGATGCGCGTTCATATTGCCACTGATCATGCCGGTATGGAGTTATCGGGGTACGTAATCCGCCAGTTGACCGCTGACGGTTATGACATGGTCGATCACGGGCCTGTGGTGTATGACGCCGTGGATGATTACCCCGCTTTTTGCATTCATGCTGCTCAGGCGGTAATGGCGGATCGAGCCGACGGTTTGGATTCTTTGGGCATCGTGTTGGGGGGCTCCGGCAATGGTGAGCAGATAGCGGCTAATAAGGTTCCGGGTGTTCGCGCGGCGTTGGCCTGGAGTGTGGCTACTGCACAGTTGGCTCGCGAACATAATGACGCCCAGGTGGTGGCGTTGGGAGGGCGGCAGCACACCCCAGAAGAAGGGTTGGAGATCATCAGAGCGTTCTTGTCCACGCCGTTTTCTGGTGATCAGCGACACGTGCGCCGGATTAACCAGATCGCCGAGTTTGAAAACTCTGGGGATATCCCGGGATTATTAGCTGGGGTTCAGGCGCGGCCTTTTGCGGCGGAAGAACCGGGGCCTGCGGGTGCCTGAAGGTCATTCTATTCATCGGCTGGCCACACAAATAAGTGATGTTTTTGTGGGGCAGCAGCTTGCGGTCTCTAGTCCCCAGGGGCGTTTTGCCAGGGGGGCGGCTTTGTTGAATAACCGTCGGTTGGTGTCTGCTCACGCTTACGGTAAACAGCTGCATTTGATGTTTGAATCTCCGCAGGACATTGAGGATCGTTTGGTGATGCGCTCCCATTTGGGGCTCTATGGTGCGTGGAACTTTACCGGTGATTCTCATTTTGTGGCGGCTTCCAGCATTGGAGCTCCTCGGAAGATTGGGGAAAGGGAAACCGCCGGTGCCGCAGCGCAGGAGTGGGATTATGACGATGCTGGTCGGATCATTCCAGCGCCCCCGGTGGGTGCGGTGCGTGCCCGGTTGGTGGGGGCTCATGGCTGGGCTGATTTGCGGGGTCCGGCGGAGTGCCGGGTAGAGACGGTGTCGGAAGCTGCAGCGGCGCTCAAGCGCTTGGGGCCTGACCCTTTGGATTCCAAGGCTGTGCCGGATCTTTTTGTGGCTCGTGCGGGGCGCTCTGGGCGGCCTATTGCTGCGCTGTTATTAGAACAGCAGGTGATTTCCGGGGTGGGTAATATTTATCGTGCTGAATCGTTGTTCCGTCGCGCGGTGGATCCGTTTTTGTCCGGCAACCAGGCCGGTGAGGATGTTTTGGTGGGTTTGTGGGAGGAAAACCGGGAGCTGATGCGCACCGGGGTGCGGTTGGGGCGGATCGTGACTACGGACCCGCAGGATCGCCCGGGGATTCCGGAAGCTGCTGCGTGGCCTAAACACGCAAATTATGTGTATAAGCGGGCTGATCAACCCTGCCTGCGGTGTCAGACGCCTGTGCAGACCATGGATTTAGCTGGCCGGAGTTTGTATTGGTGCCCTGGGTGTCAGACGTCTGGGGAGTGACGATCCTCAGGGGCATTCAATCGGTGCTCGAGGCCTGCTTTCACGGCTGGCCATTCAATATCCAGAATCGAATATACGACGGTGTCCCTGATTGTTCCGTTGGGAATGATCTGATGACGCCGTAGGGTTCCTTCGTATTGTGCGCCGAGTTTTTCGATAGCACGGCGGGAGTGCGTGTTCATCGAATGGGTGCGTAGCTCTATACGCCTGAATCCTTGATTTTCGAAAGCCTCGCGTAATAACAGCAATTTGGCCTCCGGGTTTACGTTGCTTCCTTGGGCGCTTTGCGCGTACCAGGTGGAACCTATTTCAGCTACCCGGTGAGTCCGGTCAATATTCATCAGCGTGGTCATGCCAACGATCTGTTGACGCCCCTGCGGACTTAATCGAAAAACCGTGTAGGGCTGCATAAGACCTTCAGAGAGCAGGTGTAGACGGCGTTGTATTTCTTCGGTCATCATCTCCGGGGTCGGGATAGCGGTCCACCACAGGTTCCAGAGCTGTCCGTCTTTGACGGCTTCCACAAGGCCGTCGTGATGATCCATGTGTAAAGGCATGAGCATGGTGTGTTGTCCGGTGAGCACTGCCAGGGAATCCATGCTGCCAAGCCTAGGCCTCGATGGCTTTTTGAGGCGTTTGACACCAAGCTGAACATGAAAAACACCCCGGTGCGCGAACGGGCCACCAGCGGGGTGCATAGATATACAGAGGGGATGACGGGAATCGAACCCGCGTAGCCAGTTTGGAAGACTGGGGCTCTACCATTGAGCTACATCCCCACACACGAGGACAGATGCGGCCAAGGCCAGAATCGTTATCGTGAGCGATGCAACGGTACCTGAGTTTCTGGCGCACAGCCAAACTGATGGCCGTTTGGCGAGTTCTGGTGAGGCGTTAAAAGCCCCTTTCGGTCGCTGTGTGGGCGGGGTGAATTCGCACATGGGCTAGCACGCGCTAGACTCAGCTGATGTCTGTGTGTGGAACTTGTGTTCCAGCGTGGCGTTCCGGCGGAGTTTGGGCACCATCAGCAGACCATCCACGGGGTGTAGCGCAGTGGCTAGCGCGCCTGCTTTGGGAGCAGGAGATCGCAGGTTCGAGTCCTGTCACCCCGACGTTCAACTACTGTCCACCCAATCAGGAGCGTAGCCCCAGTGCAGAGCACCGTTGAAAACGTCAGCCCCACTCAGGCGAAGATCGAGCTGGAGATCCCCTTTGAGGACCTCAAGCCGTTCGTTGAACGCACCTTCAAGTCCTTAGCCAACCAGATCCAGGTCCCTGGGTTCCGTGCAGGCAAGGTGCCCGCCAAACTGATTGAGCAACGCGTGGGGTATGACTTGGTGGTGGAAAACGCCCTGAACGATGCCATGGACACCTTCTTCCAGCAGGCGTTGTCCGAGCACGAACTCACACCCATCGCTCAGCCTCAGCTGGAAGTTTCCCAGCAGCCTACGGCCGACGATCGTGAAGCTGACACCAAGGCCACGATTGACCTCACCGTGCGCCCAAAGATTGAACTGCCCGATTACAAGGGCCTCAAGGTTGAAGTAGAAGCTCGCGCTGCCGGTGACGAGGACGAGCAAAAGGCTTTAGACGAACTGCGGGGCCGTTTTGGCACCCTCAAGACTATTGACACCCCGGCAGCGGACGGCAACTTTGTCTCCTTGGACCTCCAAGCCCTGATTGACGATCAAGAAGTTGATGCCGCCAACGACCTTTCCTACGAAGTCGGTTCCGGCACCATGCTGGAAGGACTAGACGAAGCCGTTACCGGACTTTCCGCAGGTGAAGATGCCACCTTTGACACCAAACTGGCCGGTGGTGAACACTCCGGTCAGGACGCCACCGTCAAGGTCAAAGTCACTGCGGTGAAGGAACGGGAGCTGCCGGAAGCTGACGACGACTTTGCACAGCTGGCTTCTGAATTCGACACTATCGAGGAGCTACGCGCTGATCTGCGCAAACAAGCCGCTGACTCCGTGGTGACAGAGCAGGGGGTGGAAGCCCGCGGCAAAGTCCTGGAACAATTGGTTGACCTAGTTGAGGTGGAGGTGCCCGAGGCGGTAATCACCGAACAGGTGCAACAGCATTTCAATAACCCCAATGCTGACGCCGATCACGACACCGCTGAGCATCGCGCAGAAGTTGAGGACAACGCCAAGAGCGCTTTCCGCCACGAAATCATTCTGGATGCTGTTGCTGACCAAGAAGAACTGGGTGTTGAGCAGTCAGAGCTGATTGACTACATCATTTCCACCTCCCAGCAGTACGGCATGGACCCCAACCAGTTCGCACAAATGCTCGATGGCTCCGGCCAAGCGGGCATGATGGTTGGTGAGGTGCGGCGCCGTAAAGCATTGGCGAAAGTTCTGGAATACGCCGAGGTGGTGGACACAGACGGTAACGCTGTGGACCTCAGCGCTTTTGTGACCCCGGCGAATGCGGAAGGCGAAGAAACCACCGACGAAGAGCCCAATAACGCGTGATTTTCCCGTGGGAATGTAAGTCCCACAAACGCAGCGATGCCTGACCGAACGACTTTCGGCCAGGCATCGCTTGTCATCTCTGACGGTATTGCGTTTACCGGGCACAAGCCCCCAGCGAACACCCTGCGGACAACCGATAACTGCGCGAGCGGGTCAACTAGGCTCGAACCCGACAGACCATGAACTTCTGCGAAAGAGGGATACCCTGATGACCTCTCCGTTGACCCCGGAGGTTTCCTCCGCACAGCCACGGATGGACAGCCAACCCGTGGCAGGCCAGGACGACTATGTTTACAACCGTCTGCTGAAAGAACGCATCATTTGGCTGGGCTCCCAGGTGGAAGATCGCAACGCTAACCTGATCTGTTCCCAAATGCTGTTGCTGTCCGCCGAAGACCCTGAAGCGGATATTTACCTATACATCAACTCGCCGGGTGGTTCCGTAACCGCCGGTATGGCGATTTATGACACCATGCAGTTGATTCCCAACGATGTGGTGACCGTGGCCACCGGTTTGGCCGCATCTATGGGACAGTTCCTGTTGTCTTCTGGTACGCCGGGCAAGCGTTACGCCACCCCCAATACCCGAATTTTGATGCACCAACCTTCCGGTGGAATGGGTGGTACAGCATCGGACGTCCGTGTGCAGGCCGAACTGATCATGGATATGAAGCGGCGTCTGGCGGAACTCACAGCACAGCAGACCGGTCAGACCATCGAAAAAATCCTGGAAGATAACGACCGTGACAACTGGTTCACGGCGGAGCGTGGTCTGGAGTATGGCTTCTTTGACCACATTGCACAAAACGCTTCCGGTGTTTCCGGTGGCGGCGGAACCATGAAGGACCAGGAGTCCTGAACGCACTGCAGTTCCCACCGTCAGATCACGGTTCACGATTTCAAAGGAAAACTTTCATGAACTCTATGTTTGGACAGACTGGTGCGGCACCTTATGTGCCCGGTTCAGCCGCCGGAAACCTGCCCACCAACCGTTATGTGCTACCCGATTTTGAGGAACGCACCCCCTACGGTTACCGCCGTCAAAACCCGTATACCAAGTTATTCGAGGACCGCATTGTGTTCCTCGGCGTACAGGTGGACGATGCTTCAGCGGATGACGTTATGGCTCAGTTATTGGTGCTTGAAGCTCAGGATTCCGACCGGGACATCACGATGTACATCAACTCACCCGGTGGCTCCTTCACCGCGATGACCGCCATCTACGACACGATGCAGTTCATCCGCCCCGAAATCCAGACCGTGTGCCTGGGCCAGGCAGCCTCCGCAGCATCCGTGCTACTGGCGGCTGGCACACCGGGCAAGCGCCTGGCCCTGCCGAACGCACGGGTGTTAATCCACCAACCGGCTATGCAAGGCCAAGGCGGCGGACAAGCGTCAGATATCGAAATCCAAGCCAACGAGATTGTACGGATGCGCACATGGCTGGAAGACACCATGGCCTTGCATACCGGTAAAAACTCCGAGGACATCAACCGGGACATTGAGCGCGACAAGATCCTGACAGCAGCAGAAGCCAAGGATTACGGGATCGTTGATCACGTCTTGGAATCCCGCAAAGCTGTTAAACCGAAGACAGTGGCGAGCTGAAGCTCTAGCGTCTGATCGGCCCACAGGGGTATTGACGGGTGGTGGCGGTGGCTTGGCGGTCACCGCCACCACCCGTATATGAAGGAAATCCCACGGGATGCGCTCGTGGTGTCGCGTTGGTGCCTGTCAGTGCCCTCGCGTATCGTGGGCTTCCGGGAGCAGTAGGTGCGAGCCCTGCTGCTGACAGAATCGGACGGACTACGTTAGATCGTCCTCATGCACCGTGATCGCAATCAGCTCTAAGGAGTGCCCATGGCCCGCATCGGCGAAAGTGCTGATCTGCTGAAGTGCTCTTTCTGTGGAAAAAGCCAGAAGCAGGTTCGGAAGCTCATCGCTGGGCCTGGTGTGTACATCTGCGATGAATGTATCGAGCTGTGCAATGAGATCATTGAAGAAGAACTGACTGAGGTTGAAGCCTCGGAGGAGTCTGCTCTCCCCACGCCTCGGGAAATTTTTGAGCACCTTCAGCAGTATGTTGTGGGTCAGGAAACTGCCAAACGTGCGCTATCCGTAGCGGTGTACAACCACTACAAGCGGGTTCGGGCGTCGCAGTCTGGCAAGCCCTTGCAACTGGCCACTGCTGCCGGTGATGAAGACGTAGAAATCGCCAAATCCAATATTTTATTGGTAGGTCCCACAGGGTCCGGTAAAACCTATTTAGCGCAGTCTCTAGCTCGTCGCTTAAACGTGCCTTTTGCGGTGGCTGATGCCACATCACTCACGGAGGCCGGGTATGTGGGTGAGGATGTCGAAAATATTCTACTCAAACTGATTCAAGCCGCTGATTTTGACGTCAAACGGGCAGAATCCGGGATTATTTATATTGACGAAATCGACAAGATTTCACGAAAGTCAGAGAACCCGTCGATCACTCGGGATGTTTCGGGTGAAGGTGTGCAGCAGGCGCTATTGAAGATTCTGGAAGGCACCGTCGCCTCAGTCCCGCCGCAGGGCGGACGGAAGCACCCGCAACAAGACTTCATCCAGATTGACACCACCAACGTGTTGTTCATTGTGGCCGGGGCCTTCGCGGGACTGGAGGACATTGTGGAATCCCGTGCAGGGAAAACCTCCATCGGGTTTGGTGCCCCCATGGAGCAAATTGCGCAGGGCCCGGTGTCGGAATTAATGGGTAAGGTCATGCCGGAAGACTTGCTGAAATTTGGCTTGATCCCGGAATTCATTGGTCGGTTACCCGTTATTACGGCCCTTCGTGAGCTCACGGATGAGGATCTCAAACGCATTTTGGTAGAGCCTAAAAACGCGCTAACCAAGCAGTACCAAAAGATGTTCGAGTTGGATGGCGTTACGTTGACCTTCACCCCTGAAGCCCTCCAGGCTGTTGCGGAAAAAGCCATCGAACGGGGCACCGGTGCCCGTGGTCTACGGGCGATTATGGAAGAAGTCCTGCTCCCCGTGATGTTCGATTTACCCACGGCGGAGAATGCTGCAGAAGTGATCGTGGATGCCAACAGCGTGACCGACGGTGTGACACCGCAGGTCATTACCGCAGGTGAAGCTGACGAATCCAAGTCCGCCTAAGCTGAGCCAGGAGAAAAATAATCCTACGCACCCGCCCGCCAGCGGCGGTGTGTGCCGACGAAGGAGACTTCATGAGCGATAGCGTCGATTTTTGGTTTGACCCCCTGTGCCCGTGGGCGTGGATGACGTCCCGTTGGATGGGGGAGGTGCAGCAGATTCGCGACGTAGACGTGAACTGGCGGGTTATATCGTTGGGCATACTTAACGAAAACAACCCACAGAACCAGCACCACGGGCACATCGAGTCCATGTGGCCCGTGCGCGTGGTGGAGGCTGCGGCGCAGCAGCATGGCGACCAGTACCGTAAGCCGCTTTATGACGCCATCGGCACCCGGATTCACCCCGGAGGACGCGGCAGCGACGCTGAACTGCTCACGGTCCTTGAGGAAGCACTGCAAGAGGTTGGACTGCCGGTGGAGCTAGCGCAAGCCCGTGATTCCGACCAATACGACGACGTCCTGCGCGTCTCCACCGAAGCCGCCCAGAAAGTAGCAGGTCAGGACATTGGAACTCCGTGCATTGCGGTGAACGGCGTGGGGTTCTTTGGTCCCGTGTTCACGCCCGCGCCCAAGGGCGACGAAGCCGGCCGGATATGGGACGCCGCACTGACACTATCCGCATATCCGGGCTTCTACGAACTCAAGCGCGGGCGGGAAAAAGGCCCCGACTTCAGCTGAGTTCGGGGGCATCCTCCGGTTGCGCCAAGACTACGTCGGTGACCAGCAGGGTGCCGTCTTCCACGGCCCCCTGCGTCACTGTGAGACTTCTAGCGTTGCCTGCGGCCTTGAGGTCATTCAAGCCAGCCTGCACCTGCGCTACCTGAGCAGCCGAACCGGTCACGGTGGCGGAAACCACCTCCGTGCGTTGCTTCACCTTGGCCTCGGATTTAGCTTTTCGCAGGCCCGACAGGGCCTGCCCTACTGTCGTTAGAACACCCGGATCAGCGTCAGCGACCGCGTCTGCAAACGAGTCAGTTGTGGGCCACGCCGCCCGATGCACCGAACCCGCCCGCCACCAGGACCACACTTCTTCCGTGGCAAATGGGATAAAGGGAGCAAACAGACGCAACATGGTGTCCAAGGTGGTAGCCAGTGCGGCGTGCACGGATGCTTGTTCGGCGTCGCCGCGGGCACCATACGCGCGATCCTTGACCAGCTCCACGTAATCGTCCGTGAAAGTCCAAAAGAAAGATTCAGTGACCTGCAAAGCACGGGCGTACTCATAATTCGCTAACGCCGTGGACGCGGTGTGAACGACGTCGCGCAAACGAGCCAACAAAGCCCGGTCTAGGCCATTGGACACCACGGAAACATCCACAGTGCCTTGGTGCCCAAGAACGGAAGCTTCCGTGACTCCCTGGCCCAGGACAAACTTTGAAGCGTTCAGCAGTTTGATCGCCAAGCGTCGGCCGATTTTCATCTGGCCTTCGTCATAAGCAGTATCCGCCCCCAATCGGGCAGAAGCTGCCCAATACCGTACGGCGTCTGACCCATACTTTTCTAAGACATCGTGGGGGACTACCACATTGCCTTTGGACTTGGACATTTTCTTGCGGTCAGGATCCAGAATCCACCCGGACAACGCGGTGTTGGTCCACGGTGCAGCATCAGCCAAAGAGTGCGAACGCACCACGGTGGAAAACAACCAGGTTCGGATGATGTCATGCCCCTGCGGGCGCAAATCCATGGGGAAAGTTGCCGCATGCAAGGCGTCATCCACGGCCCACCCCGTGGCGATCTGCGGAGTCAGTGAGGACGTGGCCCAGGTATCCAGCACATCAGGGTCCGCAGTGAAGCCACCGGGCTGATCCCGCTGGCTTTCGGTGAAACCCGGTGCGGGGTCCGCCGCCGGATCCACCGGCAACTGGTCAGCGGTGGGCAGAACGGGGTTTTCGTAGTCGGGATCACCATCGCCATTGACCGAGTACCACACAGGAATCGGCACACCAAAATACCGCTGACGTGAAATCAGCCAGTCACCGTTGAGCCCTTCAATCCAGTTGTCGTAGCGGGAACGCATAAAACCCGGATGCCACGTCATGTGCCTGCCACGGCTGAGCAAAACATCACGCCGCTGAGCATCACGCCCACCATTGCGGATATACCACTGACGTGAGGCCACTACTTCTAAAGGCTTATCGCCCTTTTCGTAAAAATTCACAGGATGGGTGATTTTGCGGGGTTCACCGTCAAGGTCCCCGGATTCACGCAGCATCTCCACCACGGCCTGTTGGGCAGAGAACACGGTTTTACCGGCCACATTGGCATACCGTTCCGCCGGGAGACCATCGGCAATCCAGTCCGGGGTATCAGCGGCAAAACGGCCGTCCCGCCCGATCACGGCACGAGTGGGCAGGTCCAATTCCCGCCACCACGTGACATCGGTGAGGTCACCAAAAGTACAGATCATAGCGATGCCCGACCCTTTATCCGGTTGGGCTAGCGGATGAGCTCTGACTTCTACCTCAACGTCAAACAGCGGGGAACGCACGGTGGTACCAAAAAGCTGCTGATACCGTTCATCATCGGGATGAGCCACCAAAGCTACACAGGCCGGCAGAAGCTCAGGCCGTGTGGTTTCAATGAAAACTTTCTGACCATCGGGGCAGCGGAAGCACACGCGATGGTAAGCGCCGTCGCGCTCCCGGTCCTCAATTTCGGCCTGGGCCACGGCGGTGCGGAAAGTGACGTCCCACATGGTGGGAGCCTCAGCCATGTAAGCGTTCCCGGATTCCAAATCTTTCAGAAAAGCCAGCTGGGACACCATGCGTGAATGCGCATCAATGGTGCGGTAGGTCAGGTTCCAATCCACGGACAGGCCGAGCGTGGCAAAAAGATGCTCAAAAACTTTTTCATCTTCGACCGCCAGTTCCTCACAGAGTTCGATGAAGTTACGGCGGGAAATGACGTCCCAGTCACGTTGATTTTTGGCCGGTTTTTCCGGCGGCCGGTACCCCTCAATGTAGGGGTAGGTGGGGTCGCAGCGCACACCGTAGTAGTTCTGGACGCGACGCTCCGTGGGCAGACCGTTATCGTCCCATCCCAAGGGGTAAAAAACGTTTTTGCCCATCATGCGTTGGTAGCGGGCGATGACGTCAGTTTGGGTGTAGGAAAACATGTGCCCCACATGCAAGGAGCCAGAGGCGGTGGGGGGCGGGGTATCAATCGAATACACCTGATCGCGAGTGGTATTCGGATCAAAAGCAAACGTGCCTTGATCCCGCCACTGCTGGGAGTATTTTTTTTCCAGACCTTCCAACGCGGGTTTGTCTGGGTAGTTCACGGTTGCGGGCGTGTCTGTGCCCTGCGTGTTATCAGCCATGGGGTCAAGTCTTTCACGTTTGTCAGCTCCGCTCGACGCTACGAGGTGAAGAGCATGTGTGTCTGACGCAGCCGTGTTGGCGGTAGCGTTAGGCGCATGACGGAGACTGTGCGGGATGTAGTCCCCATGAATCATGACGGGCGGCAGCTGGTGGCTGTGGTGACCGGGGCGTCGTCGGGTATTGGGGAGGCCACGGCGCGGCGGCTGCGGGCCGATGGCTGGGTGGTGTACGCCGCAGCCCGGCGTGTGGAACGGTTGGAAGTATTGGCTGCGGATACGGGTGTGATTCCGGTGCCCACGGATATCACGGATCAGGATCAGGTTCAGGTTTTGCGGGATCGTGTGCTTTCTGAGCAGCCAACCGTGGATGCTGTGGTGAATATTTCCGGCGGTGCATTCGGCGTGGACCCGGTAGGGGACGCCAAGGATGAAGACTGGCAGTCCATGTTCGAGCTCAACGTGTTGGGCACCATGCGGGTCATCCGGGCGTTCTTACCCGCCTTACGGGATAACGGTGAGGGCACCATTTTGAACCTGACTTCCACGGCAGCTGAGCACGGCTATGAAGGTGGTGGTGGTTATAACGCGGCTAAGGCGGGGGAGCGCGGCATGACTGAAGCGTTGCGTCTGGAGGAAGCGGAGCACAATATTCGAGTGATTGAGGTGGCACCGGGCATGGTGCACACCCCGGAATTTTCACTTAAACGGTTGGGCGGGGATCAGTCCAAGGCGGATAACGTGTACCGAGGTGTTGACAGGCCACTGACGGCAGATGACGTCGCGGATGTGTGCGCATATGCCCTCAACCTGCCGCATCACGTGAATCTGGATCTGATCACCATGCGCCCGGTGGCTCAGGCCGCGCAGTACAAGGTGATCCGCAAGGGGTAAGCCGCTGTTAATCCCGCTATCCAAAGACGACTGTGCGGTCGCCGTCTAGAAAAATCCGCCCTTCGCAGTGGGCACGTACCGCGCGGTAGAGCACATTGCGTTCTACGTCTGCTCCGGATTGCACGAGCTGATCTTTGGTGTGGCGGTGATCAACCCGCACCACGTCTTGTTCAATGATCGGTCCTTCATCCAGGTCTGCCGTGACGTAGTGCGCGGTAGCTCCAATCATTTTGACGCCACGATCGTGGGCGCGCTGGTAGGGGTTTGCTCCAATGAACGATGGCAGGAACGAGTGGTGAATATTGATGATGGGCGCGGGGGCTTTTTGCAGGAAGTCATCGCTGAGGATCCGCATGTAGCGCGCCAGTACAATCACGTCCACGTCAGTGCCGATGGCCTCAAGGACTGCGGCCTCGTGTTCTTCTCTGCTCATATCCGTGTGAGGGACGAACACATAGGGGATGCCGTGGAATTCACACAGTGCCCGATGGGTGTCGTGATGAGCGACTACCGTGACGACTTCACCGGCCAATTGGCCGGTCTGGGAACGGCGGATCATTTCCACCAGACAGTGGTCTGTTGTGGATGCCAAGACCACCACGCGCAATCTGGAAGGGTGAGGTTGGATGTCTACGGTGGATTCGTCCACCGAGTTGGTTAGTCGTTCCTGTAGACGGTGGAATTCAGCATTGGCGGCGGCATCGTCCGGGGTGCGTTCGGCGGGGGACTCCACCACGGCGCGGAAGAAGAAAGAACCACCGGAGGCTCCATGGACGGGTGAGCCGGTTTGGGGGAGAGCGTCACCATCGGTGAACTGATCCAGCGTCAAGATGTTCATGCCGCGGTCGGCGAATGCGGTGGTGATAGTGCTGACCAGACCGGGGCGGTCGGGGCAGGTAACACGGACGATACGTTGGGCCATGAAGCTGGGCCTCCAAGAGTTCGTAGGCGGGGTGGGACTGCCGACCATGTTTGCATAGGTAGCAGACGCTGGGGGCGCGCCACCATCACTTCTTGTCTTGGCGTTGTTGGGGCTTTTCACGAACGTACCGCACTATGACAGCTACCGCGTATAAAACCCCCAGGGTGATCATGACGATTCCTAATACTGGGTTTTGTGCGATAGGCAGTGCCCCCACCTGCACGGGGCCGGAAAGTATGCCCGCCCCAGCTAGAACGGCTGCAGCGGCGGAAATCATAGACTGTATCATGAAAGATGTTGAGTTATAGGTAAATATTGTTTTCATGGAAAACTCGTTCCGTAAACTCCCCTTTTTCGGTGTACGATATCAATGTGAAAAATTGTAACCCGATTCAGGGTAATCATCTAAGTCGGGTAGCTGTTTTTGACTTAGACGGAACCTTGGTTGCAGGGGATTCGTTCGGAAAGTTCCTCAAGTGGCGTATTACCGACAGTGCCGCGCGTTTCTTTGCCGCGCTCGTCACATCTCCAGTGTGGCTCGTGCTGTTGTTATGTCCCAGGACGCGCATTCTGGGGGAGAGGTGCTTGATATGGTTAGCAAGTGCTGGGCTTGATTCTGTGGCCTACGAAGCGGTCATTTATGAATTTTCTATAGACCATGTCGCATCGGATAAAAGCTCATCCTCTCAAGATGCCATTTCTCGCTTAAGGGAGTATCGCGCGAATGGTTACCGTGTATTAGTAGTCACAGCGTGTGCGGAGCCCTTAGCTACCGCTGTATGCCAGGCCGCACAGATCCACGGTGTGGAGGTCATCGCCTCCACACTGACGCGCACTGTATGGGGATTTCCGCGCAACATGTGTGTCGTTCGAGGTGAAAATAAGCCCCGCGCACTGGAGGCTGTCGGAGTTGATCTCCCCGTGGATCACGCCTATTCCGATAGTTGGTCAGATCTCCCATTGCTGACCTCGGCCCGCACCCCACACCTGGTGGCTCCGTCAACCAGAGATCTTGCACGGTTCAAGAGGGTGTTTGGTGAACGTGTCGACGTTCTTTCATGACACCACGCTGCGGGTTACTCACGGCGTGAACCTGGCCCTATGAGCACGTACACTGGTGCCCATCGCGAGCGATGATCCGGCCATCACCGGGGAGTTCTTCGGAAGAACGGATCCTTGAAGTGTGGTTCAGGATCTCATTAGAACCGAACGGGTCAGGCCCGTCATCGCCTGTTATGAAGCGGTAGGTACATCAAATGGCCGTTGCTGAGCCTTTATGTACCTACAAGCGAGGTGGTACCGCGTCACCTGCCAGCCAGGGTAGGGGCGTCCTTGCAGCCCGTGTGACCAGATGAGCAAGGCAAGGAAGTCCGCAGTGAACCATCCGCTGTACCCCAAAGCGAGCGCCACCTCTCATACCCAAGGCGTCCCAAGTTCTCCCCGCTTTCCGGAAATTGAAGAACACGTGCTTGAGTATTGGGAACGCGATCAGACGTTCCAGGCCAGCATTGACCAACGCCCGGCTGGGGAGGACGGCGCCAACGAATTTGTGTTCTACGACGGCCCGCCCTTTGCCAATGGCCTACCCCATTACGGGCACCTGCTCACGGGCTACGCCAAAGACCTGGTGGCCCGTTATCAAACTCAAAAAGGTCGGCGTGTGGAACGCCGCTTTGGCTGGGATACCCACGGCCTGCCTGCCGAGCTTGAAGCTATGAAGCAACTGGGCATGAGCGATAAAAAACAGATTGAAGCTATGGGCATTGACCGCTTCAACGACGCCTGCCGTGAATCCGTCATGAAATACGCCACCGAATGGCAGGACTACGTAACCCGCCAGGCGCGCTGGGTGGATTTTGACAATGACTACAAAACACTCAACGTCGAATACATGGAGTCGGTGATCCATGCCTTCGCGCAGTTAGACGCACAGGGATTGGTGTACAAGGGTTACCGCGTGCTGCCGTACTGCTGGAAAGACGAAACCCCGCTGTCCAACCACGAACTACGCATGGACGACGACGTCTACCAGGACCGCATGGACCAAACGGTTACCGTGGCGTTCCGGCTGACCGGACAGGTGGCAACCACCGGGAAAACAGGCCATGCTGCCCCAGCTGCGGCCACCGCGCAGCTGGCCGCAGAACTCGATGGTGTGGAAGCCCTGGCCTGGACCACTACGCCGTGGACTTTGCCCACCAACCAAGCATTAGCGGTTGGCCCCCAGATTGATTATGTGGTGGTGGCAGGTGCCGGCGACCTGGATGGTCGTAGGTTCTTGCTGGCAGAAAACCTGTTACCTGCCCACGCCAAAGCCCTGGGGCATGACGACGCGCATGCTGCGCAGAACGCTGTGCTGTCCTGCTACACGGGGGCGCAGCTGGAAGGCCTACAGTACGAACCCCTGTGGGACTATCTTGCGCACCTGCCGTCCACGCAGGTGGAACTAGCCCCCGGGCAGAATGTTGCGAATTCTTGGCAGATCATTGTGGCCGAGTATGTGACCACCACGGACGGTACCGGTTTGGTGCACCAAGCACCGGCTTACGGCGAAGATGATCAAAAAGCCACGGCCGAATACGGCATCCCGGTGGTGTTATCAGTAGATGACTCCGGTAATTTCCTGCCTTGGTTAGCTGATACGTCCGTTTCAGCGGGGGCTGCCCTGGGGCAGATCGCCGGGATGAATGTGTTTGATTCGGAGGTTTCCCGCACCATCATCCGTAACCTGCGGGAACGGAATGTTTTGATCAAACAGGATTCATACCAGCACGCGTATCCGCATTGCTGGCGCTGCCGTAACCCCCTGATATACAGGGCTGTTGATTCTTGGTTTGTGGAAGTCACTCGCTTGAAAGAGCGCATGCTGGAATTGAATGAACAGATCAACTGGATTCCCGGCAACGTTAAACACGGTCAATTTGGCAAGTGGCTAGAAAATGCCCGGGATTGGTCTATATCTCGTAACCGATACTGGGGGTCGCCTATCCCTGTGTGGGAATCAGATGACCCGCGGTTCCCGCGTCGGGATGTTTACGGATCGCTAGCGCAGATGAAGCGAGATTTTGGTCGCTTGCCGCGTAATGCTTCAGGTGAGGTGGATTTGCACCGTCCGTGGATTGACGACCTCACTCGTCCACACCCGGCCCCGGAAGCAGCTGCCGCCGGTGCCGTGATGCGCCGTGTGCCGGAAGTCCTGGACGTATGGTTTGATTCCGGGTCCATGCCCTACGCACAGGTTCATTACCCTATGGATAATGAACAGTGGTTCACCACCCATAATCCCGGCGATTTTATTGTGGAGTACATTGGCCAAACTCGTGGCTGGTTTTATACTTTGCACATTTTAGCGACAGCGTTATTTGACCGCCCGGCATTCCGCAACGTGATTTCCCACGGCATTGTGCTGGGATCAGACGGGCAAAAAATGTCTAAGTCCTTACAGAATTACCCGGACGTCCATGAGGTTTTGGACCGTGATGGTGCCGACGCCATGCGGTGGTTTTTAATGTCCAGTGCCATTCTGCGCGGTGGCAACTTGATTGTCACGGAAGAAGGTATCCGGGAAGCCACCCGCCAGATGCTATTGCCCCTGTGGAACACGTGGTACTTCTTCAGTTTGTATGCCAACGCCTCACACAACGGTGCTGGTTACCAGGCATCGGAACGTTACACCTCAGAGAACGTGATGGATCGCTACGTGCTCACCCGCACGGGGGCTACTGTGCGGGAGGTCGGCCAGCGTTTCGATGACTACGACATTTGGGGTGCGGCTGAAGCTCTTCGTCACCACATGGAGTTGGTGACGAATTGGTATGTACGCCGTTCCCGTGACCGCTTTTTTGCCGAAGACTCGGTGGCTTGCGATGTGCTTTACACAGTGCTGGAGACCACCACCCGTTTAGTAGCCCCTCTACTGCCGCTCATCAGTGAGGAAATTTGGCGGGGGCTCACCGGAGGACGTTCGGTGCACCTGACGGACTGGCCTGATGCTGACCTTTTCCCCCACAGCCACGATGATCTGCAGTTGGTAGAGCGTATGGACACCACCCGCGCGGTGGCTTCTGCTGGGTCAGCGCTGCGCAAGGCGCACACATTGCGTGTGCGTCAACCCTTGGCGGGTTTGACCGTGGCGGTGGCCGGTGGCAAAGAACTGGCTGGAACCTTTGAACAGATCATTGCTGATGAACTGAATCTGAAATCCGTGACCCTGCTGGAAGCAGCAGATACCAGCCCTGCTGATTTTGGGATTTCCCAGCAGATCAAGGTCAATGCCCGTGCTGCTGGTCCCCGTCTAGGCCAAGGGGTGCAGGCGGTTATCAAGGCCGCCAAGTCTGGTGATTGGCAGATTGCCGACGACGGCACCGTGACTGCCGGTGGTGTCGAATTGGTGGATGGTGAATATGAGGTGGAGACCGTGGTATCTGAGGCCGCTGGATCCGAAGCAGTGTCAGTGTTACCCGGAGGGGGTTTCTTGGTACTGGATACTCAGCTGACTCCGCAGCTGGAAGCGGAAGGCACGGCACGGGACATGATTCGTACTATCCAACAGGCCCGCAAAGACGCCGGGCTGTATGTTTCGGATCGAATTCGCACGGTGATCAAGGACCGCCAGGAAGTTGTGGAGGCCATTGAGTCCAATCGTGATTTGGTCTGCTCTGAAACTTTAACCCTGGACTTGGTGTTGGAGCCTGTGGATGATCAGATCGCAGTATCCGTTGAGCGTATGGAGGTGGCCTGAATGACTTCCGATGCATGGGACGCACCCCAGGCCCATACGGTGGAGGAGGTATACCGGTTCCTTCTGGACCGGGCACCGGAGCACACCATGGCCCCGCGCCTGGACGCTGTACGTGAGGCAGTGGATGTTTTGGGGCAGCCCCACCGTTGTGCTCCGGTTATTCACGTCACGGGCACTAACGGCAAAACCTCCACCGCACGCATGATCGAGGCTTTACTGCTTGCCCAGGATCTACGGGTGGGGCGGTACACCTCCCCGCATCTCGAACGAGTGAGTGAACGGATCAGTGTGGACGGCGAACCGGTGGACGATGACACGTTCGTTCGGGTATTCAACGAAATCGCGCCGTACATGGCGGTAGTGGACTCCCGATTGGCAGCAAAATCAGCCCCACGCCTGACCTACTTTGAAGTGTTGACCGTCCTGGCTTTTGCGGTATTTGCGGATACCCCGGTGGACGTCATGGTGTTGGAAGTGGGGTTGGGCGGAGTCTGGGACGCCACCAATGTGGCGGACGCTGCGGTATCCGTCGTGACGCCCATTGACTTAGACCATACGGATCTACTGGGCGACACAGTCGAGGACATCGCACTGGAAAAAGCCGGAATCATGAAGCCCAGTGGATTTTTGGTTTCTGCTGCGCAGGATCCTTCCGCAGCTCAAGTGCTTTTGGACAAGGCCCAGGAGCTGAATATTCCCTTCCGGTTTGAAGGTGTGGAATTTGCAGTGGAAGACCGCCTACCAGGAGTGGGCGGTCAACAGATGACGGTGCGTGGGTTAGCAGGGGCGTACCCTGACCTGTTGCTTCCGGTTTTGGGTGCCCATCAGGCCTCCAATGCTGCTTTAGCTATTGCCGCCGTTGAAGCTTTTGTAGGAGGTGGGCACACACCGCTAGCTCAGGAGATCGTGGCAACGGCGCTGGATGCCGTTCGCTCACCGGGGCGTCTGGAGTTAATGCAGCCTTCGCCCCCGGTGGTGATTGACGCCGCTCACAACCCACACGGCATCGCGGCCTCCACAGCGGCGCTGGTGGAAAGTTTCCACCCGCAACGGTTGTACGGCGTGGTGGGCGTATTAGCGGATAAGGATGTGGACGGGATTCTGCGCGCTCTTTTAGAAGGGTATGCGCACACGGACGCGCAATGGTGGTTCACCGCCTCAGATTCCGCCCGGGCGTTGGCCCCGGAGTCTTTAGCGCATGCAGCGGTTGACCTGGGCTTCCCGGAGGATGCAGTGCATACAGGGGAATCGGTGGAAGAGGCCGTGGGCAGTGCCGTTGAAGCAGCGCGTACTGAGCAAGCCGAACATGGTGAATCTGTCGTGCTGATCACCGGGTCTGTGACTATTGCCGGTGCAGCTCGTCGAATCCTGGGACACTGATTCGCATGGTACGGATGACCAAGGCTCAGCGTGAATGGCGGCCCAATCAACTCAAAAAGCCGCGTTCCATCAGGGTGATGTTTACATCCACCGTGCTGACCATGGAGGCTTTTGTGGTGTTCTTTGGAGCCTTGACAGTGTTTGGGCTGTGGGGCGCGGGGCACCCACAGCGGTGGTGGTTACTGGTGGGTGGTGGTGTGTTAGCGCTGTTGTTCATTCTGTGCTGTGCCGTCTTGCGGAAACCGTGGGGTATGGCGGCTGGTTGGGTGTTGCAAGTGTTGATGCTGTTCACAGGGTTTTTGCTTCCGGCCATGTTCATACTGGGTGCTGTGTTCGTAGCGTTGTGGTGGTACGGGGTTACGAAAGGCACCCAGATGGACCACGAAAACGCCGAACGTTACCAAGCAGAACTGGACTATCGGGCGGCGCGCGGACGGTAGTCTCGCTGTGACAGGGGGAAACAGTGTTGTCACCCCTGGATATGGACGAACTACTGGAGGACTCCCGATGCTCACCGGACACCCCGCCACCACCAGCGATCACTACCAACTCAATGTCACCACTATGCTGCGGCATGCGGCTCGGACGTTTCCGGAAACTGAGGTGGTGTACCGGGACGGTCATGGTGCGTGGCAGCGGTCAAACTACGGCACGGAGTATCAGCGTGTAGCCCGGATGGCCCATGCGCTCACTGGTCTCGGCATCGGCCCGGGTGACGTGGTGGGGGTGATGGACTGGAACTCCCGGCGTCATCTGGAACTGTATTTTGCGCTGCCGGGATTAGCCGCAACACACTTGCAATTGAACCTCCGGCTTTCTGTGGAGGATCTCAGTTACGTGGTGGAACATTCTGGGGCCACGTGGATTTGTGTGGACGAGTCTCTATTGCCAATCGCGCAAAACATCACGGCTACGGACCACATTAAAGGGTGGATTGTGTTGAGTGATCAGCCTGGTGATCGCGTCAGTACCACCTTGCCCAACGCAGTGTTCTTGGAGGATCTCATGGCGCAGCAGCCGGGGGAGTACCCCTGGCAGGAAATTCAGGAGACTACTGCTGCATACGCCGGGTACACCACGGGCACGACGGGACGGCCTAAAGGGATTTTTTATTCACACCGTGCCGTGTATTTGCATGCGTGGGGATTGCACACCACCTTAAGTTTCCACCACACGGACTGCCTGATGCCCGTAACCCCTATGTTCCATGTGATGACCTGGGGCTACCTGCATGCGGCGGTGATGGCAGGAGCCAAAGTCGTGATGCCCGGTCAGTATTCGGTGGGCACTGTGGATGTGCTGGCCACCGCGTTGATGACCGAAGGGGTGACGATTTCCAACGGGGCGCCCGCCATATGGACGCCCATCCTGGAGTATCTCAAGGCGCTGCCGCACACACCGGACCTTCGTGGTTTGCGTGTGACCGTTGCGGGGTCGGAACCTGCGTTGTCCCTGATGAAAGGTTTTAAGGATGCCTGTGGGGTGGACGTTGTTCACGGGTATGGCGCTTCTGAAACCACACCTATTGTGGCGATTAACTGGAAACTTAAGTCATCTCTGAACGGGCTCAGTGATGATGCGGTATGGGATCTGAAACGTTCCCAGGGGCTTGTTCAGCCAGGTGTGGATGTGAAGGTGATGACTCTTGATGGTCAACAGCAGCCTCACGACGGTGAATCAGCCGGTGAAATTTATTTCCGTGGGCCGTGGATTACTGGCGAATATTTTAATCGCCCAGATTCCGCAGATGCGTTTGATGATGGATGGTGGCGCTCTGGGGATGTTGGGGTGATTGACACTAATGGTTACCTTAAGCTAACGGACCGTTTGAAGGACGTCATTAAATCCGGTGGGGAATGGATTTCCTCCATTGATATGGAAAATAAAATTTTGGATGACCCTCGTGTTGCAGAGGCTGCCGTGATTGGCGTTCCGGACCCCCGGTGGGATGAACGACCGGTGGCGTATGTTGTCGTGAAGCCGGGGGAGACGGTGACGCCGGAGGAGATCACCAGTGCGCTATCCACACGATTTGCTACGTGGCAGCTGCCAGAACGTGTGCTGCTGGTGGACCAGTTGCCGCGAACTTCGGTGGGTAAGCTCAACAAGAAAAAGTTGCGTGAAGATTGGGCTTCATGACGAAAAGTGGTGCGTGGTCACATCGGTGGACCCGTATACGTCGCATCCACGCGGAAGGCGTGGATGACTATTGCTGATGTAACCGTATCCGAGGGTGGACGGGCACGCAGGTCCATGTATCTGGGGACACCGCATCGTATTCAATGAATATAAAAGAAATAGTGGATTGCCTTCCGTGTTAATTTTCCCCCAGATCATAAAAACCACACCAATATTCTGTGTCCGGGAAATATTTTAGCGATATTTTCTGGTGTATATGCGGTTTGTGGGGTGGGGTGAGTGGGAATGGGGGCAGTGAGTTCATTGGAGAAATACAACACCGATCGCAGAAATCTACTCAAAAGTGGCGTGGTTGCCGGAGCGTGGACATTGATTGGAAGTATTAGTTCGGCTCAGGCGGTAAAAAGTGAAGTTCCGCCGAATTTTCCTGAAGGACTCAATATTTATCGGAATGTTTTCCGTAACTGGAGCGGCACAATTATTACAGACCAGTTGTGGACTACTGCTGTGGCTAGTCCGGATCAGGTGGAACGTATTGTCAATTGGGCTGCCGATAATGCATATCGGGTCCGGGCTAAAGGGTATGGACATACGTGGTCTCCGTTGCTGGTGGATGCAGGTACCGCCAGTGATACGGCTGTGATCATGGTAGATACCACGCAGCTGAATGCTATGAGCATGGTGGATGCTGAGCGTGTGCGCCTACAAGCCGGCGCAGAAATGGAACAAGTGATGATGTTCCTTTCGCATAATGGTCGCAGCTTTTTAGGTGCCCCAGCCCCGGGCAATCTAACCGTTGGTGGAGTGTTGGCGATTAATGGACACGGCTCCAGCACACCGAAGTCTGGTGTGACCGCCCCTGCAGGGGGTACATATGGAACGCTCAGTAATACCGTTGTGGAGCTCACGGCAGTGGTATGGGACGACTCAGCGGGGCGGTATACCCAGCAAACTTTTCACCGGAGTGATTCCCGAATTGGTCCACTCTTAGCGCATCTGGGCCGCGCTTTTGTGACGGAGGTGGTGCTGCAAACCGTGGCCAATTACAACGTGCGGTGCCGTAACACCACGCTGATACCTGCTGGAGAATTGTTTGCGCATCCGGATAAAGCAGGTTCGCGGTCTATAGAGGCTTTTCTTGATAGCAGAGGAACGGTGGGGGTGATTTGGTACGCCATGACGTTCTTTCCTTGGGTGCAGACCTGGGAGGTGAGCCCCAAGAAGCCCCTGTTATCGGTGACCCGGAATTCCCCATATAATTATCCGTTTGCTGACCGTTTGCCCCCGGACGTGGCCAATCTCATTGCTCGGATGACTCAGGAATCCCGAGCTCTCACACCATTGGCGCTATCGTCACTATTGCAGGCCACTCGTGCCGGTTTGGTTAAATGGGCGGCATTGGATATGTGGGGTGAGGCAAAGAACTTCATCCATTTCGTAAAACCCAGCACGCTATTGGTATCAGCCGGGGCGCATGTGGTGATTACGCGCCGTGATCAAGTTCAAGGTTTGGTTCATGAATTCACGGAATACTATAAGAGCGTGATATCTACCTTCCAGAAACGCGGGCAGTACCCGGCAAATAATGTTTGTGAAATTCGTATTACCGGGGTGGATAATCCCGCCGATATTGGGATTGACGGTGCGGCAACGGCGACGTTGTCCTCCGCCCGTCCTGTTCCGGGGCGGCCAGACCAGGACACCGCAGTGTGGATCGACGTCTTGAATTTGCCTGGCACCCCCAATACCGGTGAGTTCTTTGTGTATTTAGATGCTTGGTTTGAACGGTTACCGGCGGAACGGGCAGTGGCTCGACCAGAGTGGGCTAAACGATTTGCCCACACGAGTGCCGGGCCCTGGACAAGTGAAGATCATCTACTGCGGTGGATTCCCGGCCAGTTTCCTGAGTGGGAGCAGAGCGTTAAGGCTCTGGAACGGCTTGACCCACGAGGGGTTTTCCGTGCGGCTTTTCATGATCGTTTGATGCCTCGTTCCTCATGACACCGCCTCTGCCGAACAGGCACCGTCCCCCGAAGCGGGTTTGTCATGCGGGTCTGAGGGTAGGCAGTCGGGCAGTAGGCTGATGGGCAGATACGGTGACGCGATGATGTGCGACACCGCGGGTGACAATCCAAACATTGACCAAGGAGTATTGCGATGACTGAACGCACGTTGGTTTTGATCAAACCTGATGGCGTGGAGCGAAATCTGACCGGGCAGGTGTTGGCCAGGGTTGAGGCCCGCGGGTTCCGGTTGGTACAGCTGAAAATGTTGGAGGCTACTCGGGAGATCTTGACTGCTCACTATGCTGAACATGAAGGCAAGCCATTTTTTGAACCCTTGGTGGAGTTCATGATGTCTGGCCCTGTGGTCGCTGCGGTGTTTGAGGGTAACTGCGTGATTGAGTCTTTCCGTGCCATGGCTGGTGTTTCGGATCCCGTCAAAGCTGCCGCAGGCACCATCCGGGGTGATTTGGGTCGGGATTGGGGAGAGAAAGTTCAGAAAAACATCGTCCACGGATCGGATTCAGTAGAGTCCGCGGAACGGGAAATCAGTATCTGGTTTGGCTGAGTTTCGGCCGCCGCGTACAACATAACCCCCGTGGAGCCATCGGATGGTGTTGATGGTTCACGGGGGTTCTTGTTCTTGTCCCAGTGCGCTTAGGCGAACATGGTTGCCGAAAAACGCACCAAAACTGAGCCGAAGACCACCAACCAGATCAACACCACAACACCCCAGGACCACCACGTAGAGGTAGAGCGCAAAACTTCTGGGGCCGGAATTAGGCGAGTTCGTACGCAGCGCGCCACCGTGCACATCAGTAGTACTGGGTGCACCAACCACACCAGCATGCAGTACAAACACAGGGCGTTAATCTCGAAAGTGGCTTGGATCCACAGCCATAGCAAAAAGATTTGCCCCAACACTTGACCGATCAATAACCCCCACCAATACCAGCTGCGGTAACGTGCCCCGGCCAGCACGCCCACAGCGATGGTGATCACCAGGGTGTAAGCCACCAATCCAATGAACGGGTTCGGGAAACCGAACAGGTTGGACTGCTCGGAACGAATGACTGTTCCACAGGACAACACCGCGTTGACGTCACATGATGTCACATGCAGAGGATCGAGAAGTACCTGCCATTTTTCGATGACCAGAGAAACAGAAGCGTACAAACCCAAAGCTGCTGTGATCAGGGCGGACACCGCCCAGAAGACGTCACCGCGCGGTAAGCCAGAGGTTGGGTGGGAACTTTCGGGGGAGTTCAGCGTGCTTAGTGTGGCGGAATGTGTCATCACACCGTGATGATAAGCAGCCAAGGTGGGTGTCGCCTGAGTCCAATGCCACGGAGCGTATGTGCCACAATAAAGCCGGTCGCGCACTGGCTGCACATAGTGTGCGATCCGCACCGGTACCGATTGTGCGCCCGGTGGGCTGCAGCTCTCAGAAAGATCGAGCTCGTCCGCAGGCGTGAAGACCGCCCGAGTGCCCCTGTGTTGCAGGAGGCCCGGTGGCTCGGTTCATGGGCGGTCCGCGTGGTGAGCCGGGATGTTACTCAGGCCCCACACGGGACATTAAGGACTTTTGGCAGCCGCGCGACCCCTGCGGTCCCGCACGGCGCCCCGACCGTGGGTCACCGGGTGTAGACGGCGTTACCCGCAGGAATATGGCGAATATATGACCACCGATCAGGTGAATTCCTCACCGGAGGAACCTGGCTCATCAGAGAACCCGTGGTTCCAACCTGTTACGCAAACCCCGGCAGAAACGGCTTATCAAGCATTACAACAGGCACAGTTAGCGCAAGAACACGAGGATATTCCGGAGGACGCTGACCACAGCACGCTGGAACAAGACTCGGAGGATTTGCCTGACCACGACGAATCGCTGCCGGTCCTGGACTACTCATCCGCAACCTCACTGCTCTTCCATGCCCCGGATACTGAAGCCATCGCGGCAGCGGCGCAGCGGGCAGCGCAGGCGCGGGAAGAGGCCCGCCAGGCTGCTGAAGATGAAGCGGATGAAGCGGAATTTTCAGACCCCACTCCGGGTACTGGGGTCACCAGTAAACGCCGTCGTCGCCGCCGCCGGGGGTCGGTGGATATGGAGTTAGAGGGTGGTAACGATGATGATCCGCCCGGCACAGTCACCCGGATTCGGACCGGACGCGTAGTGGAGACCGCAGCTTCAACCACGGTGCAATCTGTGAAGGGCTCCACGCGATTGGAAGCTAAAAAGCAACGCCGTCGGGAATCTAGGCAGTCAGGGCGGCGGCGTCATGTGATCACTGAGGCGGAGTTTTTGGCGCGACGCGAATCAGTGGAACGCAAAATGGTGGTGCGCCAGAAGGACGACCGCATCCAGATTGGGGTACTTGAAGACGGCGTGCTGGCTGAGCACTTTGTATCCCACACACAGCAAGATTCCCTGATTGGCAACGTGTACCTGGGTAAGGTGCAGAACGTTCTACCATCCATGGAAGCCGCTTTTGTGGATATTGGACGTGGGCGTAATGCGGTGTTGTATGCCGGGGAAGTCAACTGGGAAGACGCTGATTTAGGCGGTGCAGCCAAGCGTATCGAAAACGCGCTGAACCCCGGTGACTCCGTTCTGGTGCAGGTGACCAAAGATCCCGTGGGTCATAAAGGGGCGCGGCTGACCAGCCAAGTTTCCTTGCCGGGCCGTTATCTGGTGTATGTGCCGGGCGGATCCATGACTGGAATTTCCCGGAAGCTCCCGGATGTTGAGCGTCAACGTTTGAAGAAAATTCTGAAGGATCACTTGCCTGACGGTGCCGGGGTGATCGTGCGCACCGCCGCTGAAGGTGCATCCGAACAGGAACTGACCAATGACATCAACCGGTTACGTTCCCAGTGGGAGCAGATTTATGAGAAGTCCACGGCGGGCAAAACGTTGGCTCCGGAGCTGTTGTACGCAGAACCGGATTTGACCATCAAGACTGTGCGGGATGTTTTCAATGAGGACTTTGTGTCCATGACCGTGCAGGGGCAGGCGGCTTGGGACAACATCGAGGCGTACGTGACTTACGTGGCGCCTGATCTTTTAGATCGGGTATCCCAATGGACCGAGGACGAAGATCTCTTTGAACACCATCAGGTGGATGAGCAGATTTATAAGGCTTTGGAACGTAAAGTCATGTTGCCCTCTGGTGGTTCTTTGGTGATCGACCGTACTGAAGCCATGACTGTGGTGGACGTGAACACCGGAAAATTCACCGGATCCGGGGGAAACCTGGAAGAAACGGTCACCAAAAACAACCTGGAAGCCGCCGAGGAAATTGTGCGGCAGCTGCGGTTGCGCGATATCGGTGGGATTATCGTGATCGACTTCATCGACATGGTGCTGGAATCCAACCGGGAACTGGTATTACGCCGTCTGGTGGAGTGCTTGGGGCGTGATCGCACTAAACATCAGGTGGCTGAAGTGACGTCTTTGGGTCTGGTTCAGATGACCCGTAAACGGATGGGTACGGGGCTGTTAGAAATTTTTTCGGAGCCGTGTGAAGCCTGTGAGTCTCGTGGGGTAGTCATTCACGATCACCCCCTGAAGGGAAAGAGCGCCACTCCTACAGAGTCCACCCGGCGTGACCGCAACGAGCGTAAACGTCACCGTCGTGCGACGGTTTCGCACGATTCCACTCACCACCAAGGGTCGCAGCCTGGGCGTGGTGATGCTCAGGCTGCCGCGGACTCAGAGGAACTTGAGCAGGCTAAACGCGCGGAAGCGACGCGTAATGCCCTGGCCGCTATTGCATCGGCATCGCAGCATGACGACGTTACCCAGGACACCACGGAGGATTCGGCCTCTACCGTGGAGGTCCCGGAGGCCGTAGAACATCCCGATGCTGAGCATCAGGGTGATTCCACACAGGAGGAAAGCCGGGAGGGGGCTAAGCGGCGGAGGAAGCGACGCGGCAAGCGTTCGCGACACCGGGTGCACAGCGACGGCTCACAGTCTCTACAAGAATCAGAACTGCCCCGCGCATCACAGGAAGAGCCAACACCAACACCGCAGCGGCATGAACCAGAACTGGAAGCAGAGCCCGCTTCAGTCCAGGAGGTTACGGAGACTCCAGTGCGTCGGGGGACGCGCGGTGTGCGCCGTGTGGTTGCGCCGGTGGGCACGCCAGAGCCCTCTACCACGCCAGAGCCTTCTGGGGTGCAGGGGCAGTCGCAGGTGACCATCAAGGGGCAGGTCATTGCGCTTCCACAGAGTGCTGGGGTAACGGAATCCACTGCGGGGCAGCTGCCCCCCACGGCATCGTTGGATTCCTTGGCTGAGTCTTTGGGCGAACGCGGTCCGGATCAGCCATCCGTTCGTAAGCCACGCCGCTCCCGGCGCGCCTCCGCGCCTGTTGCCGCCCCTCAGGTGGATTGACTTTATGTCCAGATCTATAACGTGAGCCTGGTCGCATGCGCGACGCGCTGAGCATGCGCGCTTGCCCGAGGTCGCGGGCATACCGTATTCTCGACTCTCAGTGCGTGACCTGTGATCCTCTTACTGGCGTTTCCAGCTCACTGGCCGGTTTTCATGCGATGTACGCAGTTTTTTCGGCCTTTCACACGGAACACGCTCGCCAAGATCAATTTTGTTTCGAGAGAAGTGAGTTTCCCGTGGTGTACGCGATTGTCCGCGCTGGCGGCCGCCAGGAAAAGGTTGCTGTTGGGGACCTTCTGACCATTGATCGTGTCCCTGGTGATGCAGGTAGCACCATCGAGCTTCCGGCTGTTTTGCTGGTTGATGGTGACACGGTCACTTCGGATGCCAAAACCCTGTCTGGGGTCACCGTGACCGCTGAAGTGGTGGAGGATCTGCGCGGTCCCAAGATCCGCATTCAGAAATACAAGAACAAGACCGGGTACAAGAAGCGCCAGGGTTTTCGCGCTGAATTGACCACGGTAAAGGTCACTGGAATCAGCGCCTGAGAGGCGTTGGACTACTTACGTGAAAGCAGGCATGCAACATGGCACATAAGAAGGGCGCCAGTTCAACCCGTAACGGTCGCGACTCGAATCCCCAGTATTTGGGCGTGAAGCGCTTCGGTGGGGAAAAAGTGAACGCCGGTACCATCATTGTCCGTCAGCGGGGCACCAAGTTCCACCCCGGTGACAACGTGGGGCGCGGCAAGGACGACACCTTGTTTGCGTTGGCCGCTGGTGAAGTTGCTTTTGGTACCAAGCGTGGCCGCAAAGTTGTCAACGTGGTTGAGGCTGTTGCCGCAGAATGAATCACCACGTGTGATGTAGAGGGTGGGTGCCGGGTGCGCCCACCCTCTACTCTTATCCGCAGGTACGGTGTGCCGCATCAGTTCCCGTGCTATAGCCTGCTGCGTTTTGCAGCGCATGAACCCAGGAGAGCCCCATGGCAGAATTCGTTGACCGTGTGGTGTTGCACGCTGCGGGTGGTCATGGTGGCCACGGGTGTGTTTCGGTCAAACGGGAAAAATTCAAACCGCTGGGTGGGCCGGATGGTGCTAACGGGGGCGACGGCGGCTCAGTCATCTTGCGGGTGGATGGCCAAAGCACCACGCTATTGAACTATCACCGTTCCCCCCACCAATCTGCGGCTAACGGGGGGCCGGGTATGGGTGATCACCGGCAGGGTGGCATGGGGGAAGATCTTGTGCTTTCCGTACCGGATGGCACCGTGGTGAAGGATCGGGACGGTAACGTGCTGGCGGATCTGGTGGGGATCGGTGCCGAATACGTAGCCGCTTCCGGTGGCCAAGGTGGATTGGGCAACGCAGCATTGGCCTCGCCCAAACGCAAAGCCCCAGGGTTTGCGTTGCTGGGTTTGCCGGGAGAAGTCAAAGACGTTGTTCTGGAATTGAAATCCTTGGCGGATGTGGCCTTGGTGGGTTACCCGTCGGCGGGTAAGTCGTCGTTGATTGCGGCGATTTCTAAAGCTCGACCTAAAATCGCGGATTACCCTTTCACCACACTGGTGCCCAATCTGGGGGTGGTGGAAGCCGGAGAGTACCGGTACACCGTAGCGGATGTGCCCGGACTGATTCCGGGGGCTTCCGATGGCAAAGGCTTAGGGCTGGAGTTCTTGCGGCACGTGGAACGCTGTGCGGCGTTGGTGCACGTTGTGGATTGCGCCACGATGGAACCCGGGCGCGACCCCGTATCCGATCTTGAGGTGATTGAGAACGAACTGGCCGCTTACGCTGTGGACGGGCGCTTGGATGGTGGGCGCTCTGTGCCGTTGCTGGAACGTCCTCGGCTAGTGGTACTGAACAAAGTGGACGTTCCGGATGCTCGTGAGCTGGCGGAGTTTGTCCAACCCATGCTTGAGGACAAGGGTTATCGGGTGTTCACCGTGTCCACGGCATCCCATGAAGGCCTCAAAAACTTGGTTTTTGCTATGGGCAGGATTGTGGAAGAAGGCCGTGAACGGGAACCTGCTGTACAACCCGCACGTGTGGTGGTGCGCCCAGCGTCGGTACGTGGCGGTGCCAAGGAATTCACTATCACGCGGGAGGAACGTTCCTTGGAACCGCTGTGGCATGTGCGGGGTGCCAAACCCGAAAAATGGGTGCTGCAAACGGACTTCACCAATGAGGAAGCTATTGGTTATCTGGCGGATCGTTTTGCCAAAATCGGTATTGAAGAAGAACTGTTTAAGATGAACGCTCGTCCGGGGGACGCCGTGCTGATCGGCCCGGAGGATAGTGGTGTGGTTTTTGATTGGGAACCCACCATGGTGGGGGGCGCGGAGCTTTTGGGATCGCCGCGTGGTACGGACCCTCGTTTGTCAGAGGACCACCGCCCCACACGGGAGCAGAGGCGTCGTGAATATTACGAACGGATGGACGCTAAAACCGCTGCCCGTGACGAACTTGAAGCGGAGCGGTTGGCGGGTATGTGGACTGAATCTGTGGAGAAGCGCCGCGCGCATCGGGAACAGCAGGCAGGCACGACGGATGATGGTCATGGGGGATGATCCCGTGAAGTCTGTATCCCAACTCAGTTCCGAGCACCGGGGGAAGAACCGGCGTTCCCCTGTGGAGGACCGCAGCCAGATCGGGTTGGCCAAGCGAATAGTGATCAAGGTGGGGTCCTCGTCGCTGACCAGCATTCAAAATTCCATTGATGAAGCTGCTGTGCAACGGATTGTTGCTGCTTTGGCCAGGCTTAAGGCAGAGGGCAAAGAAGTGGTGTTTGTGTCGTCGGGGGCTATTTCTGCGGGATTAGCTCCGTTGGGTTTTTCCCGACGGCCCAAGGATCTTGCCTCCCAGCAAGCGGCTGCTTCTGTGGGGCAAGGCCTGTTGATGGGACGTTACATTGATTCTCTGGCCCGGTACGGGGTGACCGTTGGGCAGGTGTTGGTGACGGCTGAAGACTTGACCAAACGTCATCATTACAAGAACACCCACCGGCAAATTGAACGGCTCCTGGATTTAGGTGTTGTGCCGATTGTAAATGAGAACGACGCCGTGGCCACCCAGGAGATCAGGTTCGGGGATAACGACCGCATCGCGGCGTTGATTGCCCATCTGATCAAAGCGGATGTGCTGTTGTTGTTCTCTGATGTAGATGCCTTGTACACCAAACCCCCATTGAGTGGTGGGCACAGGATTCCCGTGGTGCACGATCCGGTGAAGGACCTAGAAGGAGTCCAAGTAGGTGCCGTGGGTAGTGCGGGCGTGGGGTCCGGTGGCATGGTGACCAAAATTCAGGCGGCCCGTATTGCGGCGTCGTCAGGAATTCCGGCCTTGGTGACATCAACGGAAAAAATTGATGTGGTCTTGACTGGCGCGGATGTTGGCACCTGGTTTACCACCACGGGCGGGCGGTCCAGTGCACGTTTGTTGTGGCTGGCGCATTTAGCGGATATCAAGGGTTCTTTGGTGTTAGACGACGGTGCAGTGCGTGCAGTAGGCCAGGAACGTAAGTCTTTGCTGCCGGCGGGAGTAACCGCCGTTGACGGGAACTTTGAGGCGGGGGACCCGGTCAGGTTGGTGGATGCCTGGGGGCAGGAAGTAGCCCATGGGATTTGCAATTACTCCGCTGATGAAATCCCCGGAATGCTCGGTAAGTCCACGGTGGAACTCAAGAAGAAGTTAGGGGCGCGTTACGAACGCGAGCTGGTGCACGTGGATAACGTGGTGATCATGCGCGCTAGATCTGCCACGATCAAGGTGCATTAACAAAAACAGGAGCAGCCATGTCAGAACACAACAGCACCGTCGAAGAACACAGTGAACAGGTTTCTGGTGAGGACCCGGTTGTGGGGGTGGGTCTTCTGGCAGATGACGCCCGCGCGGCGGCTCGTTCCTTGGCTCGGGTCAACCGTGCCCGTAAGGACGCTGCTTTGCTGCACATCGCCCAGCGGATAGAGCAGCAGGCTGATGTGATCGTCGGGGCGAATAAAAAGGATTTGGCCCGTGGCCGTGACAACGGAACATCGACCGCCATGCTGGACCGTCTTGCCCTGGATGCTGATCGTATTGCGGGGTTAGCCGACGCCCTTCGGGAACTGGCGGCCTTGCCGGATCCGGTGGGCAGCGTGGTGCGGGGGCAGACGCTAGCGAATGGGTTGCGGATGCGCCAGGTTCGGGTGCCCATGGGTGTGGTGGGGGTGATTTATGAAGCCCGCCCCAATGTGACCGTGGATATCACGGGCATTGCGTTGAAGTCCGGTAACGCGGTGCTGTTGCGTGGGGGATCGGCTGCGTTGGAATCGAATCGGGCGTTGGTGGGGGTGATTCGGGATGCCTTGGCAGACCAGAAACTTCCCGTGGATATTGTGCAGTCCATTGATGATTACGGTCGCCCCGGTGCTGAAGCGTTGATGAGGGCACGCGGCAAAGTGGATGTGTTGATTCCGCGTGGGGGGCATGGGCTGATTCAGTCGGTGGTCACCAATGCCTCCGTGCCCGTGATTGAAACAGGCGAAGGTAACGTCCATGTTTTTGTGGACGAATCCGCGCCGGAAAAAATGGCGGTTGATGTTGTGGTCAATGCCAAAACACAGCGGTATTCCACGTGCAATACTGCCGAAACCTTACTGTTGCACAGCGGGGCGGCCGCTGGTCCTGCGGTCTTGGAAGCGTTGGTGAAGGCTGGAGTACAGCTGCATGTGGACGACCGCGCCGCCCAGATGGTGCCTGACAGCGCGACGGTCGTGGCAGCGACGGATGACGACTGGGCAACGGAATATTTGGATGCCCAGATGGCGGTGAAAGTGGTTGATAGCTTGCATGAAGCTATTGCGCATATTGACCGGTGGAGCACCCGGCACACCGAAGCCATTGTGACCAACCATGTGAATCATGCGGAGGAGTTTGTTGCTGCGGTGGATGCCGCTGCGGTGATGGTGAATGCTTCAACAAGGTTTACGGATGGCGGGCAGCTGGGATTGGGCGCAGAAATCGGGATCTCCACGCAGAAAATGCATGCCCGTGGCCCCATGGGGTTGGAAGAGCTGACCACTACCAAGTGGATTGTGCAGGGGGATGGGCACATAAGAAAGTGACGTTCTGTGCCGATGACTGTTCACGTACTCACGCGGCAAGCCCCTATGTGCGGTTACCATGGTGCACAACATCGTGAAAAAGTGACGCGGGCGGGTCGGCGAACTACGGGCCGGCCCCTGCTCGCTGAACTGCTAGTGAAAGGTCTCTGAATGCTACAGTCGAGTCCGCTGATTCAGGCGGCCGAAGAAGGCGCCCACCATGTGGTGAATGAACTCCCGGTGGAAGCTCACTGGTTCGGCATTGTCACTTTTTTGCTGTTCATTGCAATGTTCTTGGCGACGTGGGCTTTTAGCCCGCGTAGCTCTTTGCCTGAGGCATCTGGTCATCATGATGACCCTTCGGCCTTGCCTGCTGATGAAGCGCAGGCGGTTGCTCACTACGAATCCAAGCGCGGCCGCTGAACTGCAGAGTTTCCGTGAATTCTTCCCACACCATTGACGTTCCCCCCAGAGTTGCAGAGCGCACCCGGGTGGGAATCATGGGCGGCACCTTTGACCCCATCCACCACGGCCACTTGGTGGCGGCTTCGGAAGTTGCCGCTGTTTTTGACTTGGACGAAGTCATTTTTGTGCCCACAGGGCAGCCGTGGCAGAAGGCTGGTCAAAAAGTTTCCTCACCCGAACACCGGTATTTGATGACTGTGATTGCAACAGCATCGAACCCGCGGTTTAGTGTGTCCCGTGTGGACATTGATCGTGCTGGGCCCACATACACCATTGACACCTTGAAAGATTTGCGTGCGCAGCGTCCGGATTCTGATCTGTTTTTTATTACTGGCGCTGATGTGATGAGTGAGATTTTGAGCTGGCACGGCGCTGAACAGATGTGGGATTTAGCGAATTTTGTGGGGGTGACGCGCCCGGGGCACGAATTATCTGTGCCTGATGGTGCCCGGGGGGTTTCGCTTATGGAAGTACCCGCTATGGCCATCTCATCCACGGATTGCCGTGAACGTGTGATGGCAGGAAAACCAGTCTGGTATCTGGTCCCGGACGGGGTGGTGCAGCATATTGGTAAGTATGGTCTGTACCGTACAACGGTGCAGGAATCGTACGACCAGGACCAGAATACGCAACCCGTTACAGACCCCGTGCAGGAACCGAAAGGGGCCACCGCATGAGCCAGGACCGTTTTTTAGAGAGCAGTGAGCCGTCCCCGGAGGACATCAACGTTCCGGACGTGGTGGATTTTGAATCCAACGCTAGTTCCGAAGAACAGTTGCCCGCCCCGGAAATAGACTTGGGGGGCGGTGCGGAACCGGCACCGAAGTCGGATAAGCCGTTGGGACCGCGCCGTTTGGCGTTGCTACGTGAGCAGATGGCGCAGCACGCCAAGGAACTGGCGGAGAACCAGAACGATGATCCGGAACACGTGGACGAGGATTTGGCGCAGAAGCAGCTGCGCATGGCTGAATTGGCCTCTCGTGCTGCGTTGTCCTCGGATGAGGACCGTGTGACCGCTGAGCGCGCCATGGCTGCGGGCTCTGATGACTCTGATGCGTCGGCTGCGACTGATGTTGAATGGGGGTCTTCTGGGATCGCGGGGGCTGAGTCTGAGGGTGATTATGTGGGGGCTTCCTTTAGTGAGGATGTCGATTCACCGTCTTCTGATCCTGCTGCGCCGAGGGTGCGGCGTCGTGACTTGCGTGGGTATGCGGATGATGCCCCGGAGGGCGAGGGCGCCGAACAGTGGTCCGCTGGCACGTGGACTGCTGACCCCCAATATGGCGGTTCTGAGGCTGACGTTGCATGGGGGCAGGAACAGTCTTCTGGTGATCATGTGGGGGTAACAGCCTCGACGGCGGATACCGCTGAGGCTGACGGGCTGGCTTCCGATGGAGTCCCTGCGGATGATGAAACCACGGTCTTGGCTCCCACTGTGGATGATGCTCCGGGGACGGAGGGCAATACGTGGGCGTTGGCCACGGCGGCTTCTATAAGTGGGCCGGGTGCTGAGGTCGTGGAGCACGGTGGTGCTTCTGACTCTCAGGCATCTTTTGGTGCTGCGGGCACCGGGGTTGCGGTGCAGGAGTCTACGGAGACGGAGGAGTCGTCTTCCGCCGCTGAGGAGGGGCACAAGGAGCCTGCGGAACCGGTGAGCGCGTTGGAGGCTCAGGGGCTGGATTTGTTGGATCCGGACGATTACCGGCAGGCATCCCGTTTGAAGGCGATTTTGACGATATTGGCTGCGGTGATTATCCCTGCGGTCATTGTGATTGTTCTCATGGTTTTGCTGTGATGCGGAGGGAATTGAGCCGTTGATGACTGTTCCGGAAACGTCGTTGGCGTATTTGCGGACTGTTGCCCGTGCCGCTGACCAAAAACAGGCCGAGGACATTGTGGCCTTGGATTTGGGGGATGCGTTGGGGATTGTGGATTCGTTTCTCGTGGCCTCGGCGTCCAACGAGCGGTTGGTGAGCGCTGTGGTGGATGCGGTGGAAGAAGCCATGATTGTGGAACACGACCTGCGCCCTGTGCGCCGCGAAGGCAAAGGGGAAGGGCGGTGGGTGTTGCTGGATTACGGCGACTTTGTGGTGCATGTGCAGCATGAGGAAGACCGCTCTTATTACGCGCTGGATCGTTTATGGGGTGAGTGCCCCGTGATTGACCTTGGGTTGGCCCCACCCTCCGGTGGAGAAAGCCCTGAGTAGCACTGAAGTCCACGGATTTGCGGACGACTGGTGATCCAGCCTAGGATTGGCAACGTTGCCTGAACAGAGCAAGCTTCTGCAACGGTAACCCAAGGGGCTGTGGCGCAGCTGGTAGCGCATTTGCATGGCATGCAAAGGGTCAGGGGTTCGAGTCCCCTCAGCTCCACCAGAAAGTCGTTGTTCAAACCAACGACATCACCGGTTTGAGTTCCAGACCCTCGCCTTCCGTCCTTGGTGACGGAAGGCGAGGGTCTGGACGGCCGGGTCCAGGAACCCGCATCGCTTCCGATGCTTCGGCGGCATCGGCGAGCGGATCGTGGAACGTGGGCATGACGGTTCCTTCCTGACATGGCGTGTCAGGAAGGTGCGTGCGATCGGCCGGGGAATGTCAGTGCCGGAACGGACGGAGGAAGACATGCTCGGTGCAATCAAGGCCATCCCGGATACGATCAAGAACTGGCGAGACAACCGGGACCTGCTGTATCAACTCGCCACGGGAATCTCCGCGACACTCGTTGTGACCGCGCTTGTCGACGGGAAGCGACCGTCAGACTCCCTCGCGGCGGTCGCTCACGGGCTTGGCATCACCCCCGTCGCGAACTCGTTCAGCACAAACGCACCGCCGGTGCTGGCCGAGAGCAGTCCAACGGTGCAGTCGGCCGCATTGTCCGCTTTCCTGTTGCTCGTGGCTGGCATGGTGATCGTTCCGCTCTGGCGTGGCCGTCACGACGACAATCAGATGTTCGGCTATGAGCCGTTCCGCCTTCTTGGTTCACCGGCGGCATCCACGACCTGGATTCTGTTGCTCATCGCGGCGCAGCAGGGCGACATCACCTCGACGCTCCAGCGCTGGGAACACACGGCTGTGTCGGTGGCGGCCTGGATGATCGCCGGGCTCCTTGTGTCCGGTGTGCTGTATCTCATCGCGAACCGTTACGGATCCGGTGAGCTGGTCAAGTTGCTGTTCTCGCTTGTGGCGGTCGTGGCCTATCGCGTTGGCTTCGGACTCTGCGCGACGATCTTTGCGATCGCCCTCGCGGCCATCTCATTGCCACTGTCGATCATCAGTTGGATGAGCAGGCTGGAGTCCGACCACAGTCGCAAAGCCCGCTACGAGATCGAGCGGGAACGTGCCGAACATGCGCCGCAGCCCACCGGTGCAGCAGTCGTACCGATCCGCGCCGCGTAGCGACTCACACCCACCGGCACAGCGGCAGTGCGGCGGCGGTGAACGCCGCAGCCTGCTGGCCCACCAGGAGCCGGGTCTCGCAGGAGGCTTGGATGGCGGCCTGCTCGATCGCTGCCACCCCGGCCTCGAGTTCCTCGATTGTGGGCGCGGACACCGAGATGAGGCCGGTGTATCTGAGGACGCCGTGTCCTGCGGTGAGGTCGGCTTCCTGCTGGAGCACGTCTTGGTACTCGGCGGTCTGGGAGGCGTCTTCGATCTACCCGATCTTGGCCCGCTGCGCTTGATCGGAGATGTGCTCGACCTTCTTCTTGCGGATATCTCGTGCGGCCTGGTCGGAGCGCATCGGGGTGCAGATCAGCGAGAATGACCGTTGGATACCGGTGGAGAGCAGCATCGGTGACAGGAAGCCGGGATAGACCAGCGACCGGGGCCATTCGGAGACCCAGAGCACGGCGTGGTGAGCGGAGTCGGTCCGCAGCCGGGTCCAGGACTCGTTGACCGCGACCGGGCCGGCGGTGGCGAGGGACTGGCCGAGTTCGCCGTGGCGCTCCAACGTGGCGGCGATCGCCGGCGGGTCCGGCACGCTCGATCAGCTCCGCGTACGTGGTCGCGGCTCACGCATCGTATTCGCATCGCTCCACACGTTGGGTCACTGTCTGTGACTGTGAGGAAGCTCTCCCGGCGCCATGCGGGGGCAGTGAGGCCCTCTGCAGGTGAAGAGACTGCTCGTTAACCGTAGCTTTCGTCCTCTGATCGGGGGCATGGACGCTCGCCGCCCACGGACGTGGTCGTCGAGAGGTAGTTTCTCCGACGTTGGCTGCGGTCATCCAGATACCGACGTTGAGGTGAAAACCGGTTGCCCGCTCGAAGCAGTCAAACCGCCGTCGACCGGGAGGTTGACGCCTGTGATGAAACGGGCATCATCACTGGCAAGGAACGCGATAGCGTTCGCGACTTCCTTTGGTTCGCCGGCCCGCCTGAGAGGGATGCGCTCGGTGAACCGTTCGACGAGGGCCGGACTGTCGGTGATGTACCGGGTGAGCTCGGTGCGTACGTAGGTCGGGCAGACCGCGTTAACTCGGACTCCGTGTGAGCCTTCATCCAGGGCCAGTGCACGGGTGAAGTTGGAGACGGCGCCTTTCGTGGCGCTGTAGATGCTCATTCCCCAGTCACCTCCGATGCCGGCGACGGAGGAGACGTTGACGATTGCTCCCCGCGTTTCGCGCAGGTGCGGCAGGGCCGCGCGGCACAGGTGGATGACCGCTTCGGTGTTGATCGCGAACGCTTCGCGCCAGTCGCCCCAGAACGACTCGTCGAGGATGCTGCCTTCCCACGCGACTCCGGCGTTGTTGACGAGCCCGTGGATCTGACCGAATGCTTCATGTCCTTGTGCGATGAGCTTCGCGCAGGTTTTGGGGTTGCTCAGATCACCGGGAACGAGCAGAGTGCGGGTCGTGTCGAGGTTCTCGGCCAGAGCCTGGAGTCCTGTGTGGTTTCTGCTGGCCAGGACGAGGTTGGCGCCCTCGTGATGCAGTCTGCGGGCGGTGGCGGCGCCGATGCCTCCGCTCGCGCCGGTGATGATGACGGTGCGTTCGTCGAATCGGTTCATGACGTCTCCTTCGGTGATGGTTCGTCTACTGAGCGGCGTCGCGCAGGGCGTCGGCGCGGTCCGTGCGTTCCCAGGTGAACTCGGGAAGCTCCCGGCCGAAGTGCCCGTAGGCTGCGGTTTGGGCGTAGATCGGGCGCAGCAACTCGAGATCGCGGATGATGGATCCGGGGCGGAGGTCGAAGACCTCCCGGACGGCGCTCACGATCGTCTGGTTCTCGACGGTGCGGGGCGTAGCACCGTCGTAGCCGAGCGTGACCTGGGTCTTGCCGTCTGGTCGGAGGAGCGGCAACTGTCCTGACTTGCGCGCTGTCGTGAGGCGCTCGGCCAGTCGGTGGGCGGTCTTGATCGCCAGGGGCATCATTTCGGGGGTCTCGTTCGTGGCGTAACTGAACATGATGCCCTGGTCTCCTGCGCCCTGCTGGTCGTGAATATGGGAGGCGTTGCCATCTCGGGCTTCTTCGGAGGTGCTGACGCCGTCGCCGATCTCGGGCGACTGTTCTCCGATCGATACGGTCACGCCGCAGGAGTCTCCGTCGAAGCCCATCTCGCTGGAGGTGTAGCCGATGCCGTTGATGACCCGGCGGGCGATGGCGGCGATGTCGGCGTAGCCGCTGGTGCGGATCTCCCCGGCGACGTGGACCAGGCCGGTGGTGACGAGGGTTTCCACCGCGGTGCGTGAGTGGGCGTCCTGGCTGATGAGTGTGTCAAGGATGCTGTCGCTGATCTGGTCGCAGATCTTGTCCGGATGGCCTTCGGTCACCGATTCCGACGTGAAAAGCCGTAGTGTCATGGTCTGTCCTTCTTCTCGGGTGATATCGCGGTCCGGGCGGCGTTGGGGAGCACCGCTTGCGGTGCGCCACAACGCCGGTGATCGCTTAGTGGGGTGCGGCTTTCAGCGTGGGCGTCTTGCGGAGAAGCACGGCCAATCCGGCTAGGGCGAGTGCGCATGCTCCGATGACGATCAGTAGTACGGCGCGGTAGCCGTCAGTGCCGGATGTTGAGAGCGCGGTGATGGTCGTGTAGATGCTGCCGAGCACGGTCACCGAGAGGAGGCTGCCGAACTCGTAGGAGACTTCCTCGACGGCTGAGGCCATGCCTGCGCGTTCGGGGGCGACGTTGGTGATGATCGTCGAGGACGCGACGGTGATCAGCACGCCGATGCCGGTACCGGCGACGAACAGGCTCAGTCCCAGCCAGGTGATGTGGGCGTTGAGGGTCAGTGTGGCCAGGCCGTATCCGATACCGGCCAGGACGGTGACGACCAGTAGTAGCGCTCGTGGCCCGATGCGGGTCAGGAGCGATCCGCTGGCCAGGGAGGTGATCGTCGCGCCGACGGCGATGCAACCCACGAGCAGCCCGGCTTGGAGGGGCGTGTACCCGGCGGCGGTCTGGAAGTAGAGCGAGGTCACTGCCCCGATGCCGGCGAACACGAAGGTGCTCAGTCCGGCGGCAAGGACACCGGCGGACACGGCGGCGTCGCGGAAGATGGTGAAGTCCAGCAGCGGCGTATCCAGGCGGTGTTGGCGGGTCACGAACAGCGCGAAGCCGACCACAGCGGCGACCAGTGAGATCCCGATGATCGTCGCTGACGGCGAGGTGGAGGCGATTTCCTTGATCGCAGCGACGAGCCCTGTCAGGCCCACGAGTGCCCAGATGGAGGAGACAAGGTCCCATGGGACGGCTGATTCTTCGGCGGCTTTCGGGGCGAAGATCGCGGTGAGGATGAACGTCACGATCACGATCGGCACGTTGATCAGAAACACCGACCCCCACCAGAACCACTCGAGCAGGAGGCCGCCGACGAGGGGCCCGAACGCGATTCCACCGATCGAGACGCTCGACCAGACCGCGATGGCGATGTTGCGTTCGCGTTCGTCGTCGAAGGTGATGCGGATGATCGCCAGGGTCGCCGGGAGCATGAGGGCTGCGCCGACGGCGAGCAGCGCGCGGGAGAAGATCAGGATGCCTGGCGTGGGTGAGAACGCGGCGACGAGCGAGGCCAGCCCGAACAGGGCGATCCCGAGGAGGAACACTCGCTTGTGGCCGTAGCGGTCTCCCAGGGTGCCGGTGCCCAGGAGCAGGCCAGTCATGACCAGCGGGTACATGTTGATGATCCATAGGGGCTCGCTGGTGGTCGCGCCAAGGGCATCATCGAGCACGGGGACGGCGATGTAGAGGATCGAGGTGTCGATCGTGGCCAGAAGGAGGCCGAGGGAGACGGCGGTGAGGACGATCCATCGGCCGCGCCGGGCCCGGGTGTCTCCGGGAGCGGGGGTGTTGGCGTCGAGGGTCTCGGGTCGGGTGTTGCTGTTGTCGTGAGTCATCCGGTGTGCTTTCTTTGGTCCCATTCGTGCTTGAGCATGGCGAAGGTGAACTCGTCGCCCCATTCGCCCTTGAAGATCTCCAACTCGCGGAAGTGAGCTTCCTTGCGCAGGCCGAGTCGTTCCATGAGCCGGGCGGAGGCGTCGTTTCGCGGGTCGCATCGCCCGATGATGCGGTGCAGGTGCAGGGTCTCGAACCCCAGGCGGAGCATTTCGACGGCTGCTTCCGAGGCGAGGCCTTTGCCCTGGTAGTCGGGGTGGAAGACGTATCCGAACTCGCCCTGGGAGTTGTCCCGGCTGAGCAGTGTGAGCAGCACGTAGCCGATGACGGTGCCGTCGTAGTCGACGGCCAGCAGGAGGGTGTCCCCGTCCTTCTCGAGCTTGGTCTGGGTCACACGCTTGGCGAGTTCCTCGGCGTTGTCCTCGCGCGAGCGGGGCTCGTTGAAGAGGTACCGGGCGACGTCGTCGCGGGATTCGAAGTCGAACATGTCGTCTTCGTCGGCGGGCGTGAACGGTCTGATGATGAGGCGGGAGGTGGTGATGGGCTGATCGAGGTGGAACATTACTTTCTCCTTCTGCAGCACGTGTGTGCGGTCATGGTCAGTGCGACGCTGCCGGTGGCGTCCGACGGGTCGCGGTAGGCGTCGAGCAGGTCCGGGATGCGGTGCCGGTGGCCGTCGACGAACACGTCGCGAATCCTGGCGGTATCGGCGATATCTGTCAGGGGGTCGCCGTCAATGATGAGCATGTCGGCATGTGCCCCGACGGTGAGTTGTCCGAGGAGTTCGCTGGCCCCGAGGGCTTTGGCCGCGTTGACCGTTCCGGTGCGCAGCGCGTCCACCGGGGTGAAGCCGTGTCGGACGAGGGCCCGGAGATTGGTGTGGATGCTGACGCCGAGGTCGTCCAAGGGTGCGTCGGTGCCGAGCACCACGAGGCCGCCGGCGTCGTTCACCGACCGCAAGAGGTCGACGTCGCCGCGGGTCCATGCCAGGTTGATGGGGTCGGGGTCCGTGGCTGCCTGCTCGGCCTTGTCTTGAAGTCGGCGGTAGTCCCACCAGGGGTAGAGCACGCGGGTGCGTTCATCGTCAACCAGGGCGAGGAGGTAGGTGTAGCACTGGCGATGATCGATGACGATGGCTCGGTCGGCGAAGAGCAGTACTGCGTCAGGGTGAGGCGATTGATGGACTGGTGTTCCGACAGTTTCGTCTTTGAGTTCGTAGCCGAGAGCCCCGACGTAGCCGAGATTAAAGTCGAAAGGAAGCTCCTCGTCTGCGGGGATTGCACGTTCCTGCAGCTGGTCTCGAAGATAGGCGTAGAAGCCCTGGTTGACGGTTCGTTCACCCTCTCTACCGCGGACGCGCCATTGGCTAGCGGTGACGTCGTACTGCAGGATCTCGGCGAGCGGTCCCGTGGTGTCCCCCATGATCGTTAGGCGCTTGGAGGTGGGATCGGTAGTCGAGCTATCGAGCCAAAAGCTGGTCTGACGCTCGGCATAAATGCCCTCGAACAGACGCTGGGTGTCGGGTTCGCCGTCGATTCGTTGCCATTCCACACGTAGCCGGGGGCGACGTGTCTTGCGCTGAACGTTCGTGTTGTGGCTTGTGGGTCTGGGGTGGGTGTGTACGAGCGCCTGGAAGTTCATCAGCATCGCTTCGCCCCACTCGGTCAGCGCTGACTCGGGGTGGAACTGGATGCCCCAGTACGGCCGAGTTCTGTGCCGGACCGCCATGACCACGCCGTCCGGGGTCCACGCGATCGGCTCCACGTCGGCGGGTAGGTCAGTGACCGCCAGGGAGTGGTAACGCACTGCCTGAAACCCCTGGGGCACGCCGTGGAAGAGGTCAGTGTCGTAGTGGTGCACGCTCGTGACCCGGCCGTGCATGGGCTCAGGTGCCAGATCGACGATCGCGCCCGACGCGAACGAAAGCGCCTGGTGACCGAGGCAAACGCCTAGGACGGGAAGCCGGTCCTGTTCGAAAGCGTGACGTGAGATTCCCAGGTCCTCAGAACGCTGGGGACGACCCGGCCCGGGGGAAACGATGATGCCATCGAACTCGTCGAGGGCGATGTCTGTCCACTCGGCATCGTTCGTGATGACGACTGGCTCAGCGCCGAATACGCGGTGCGCGAGATCGCGCAGGTTGTAAGTGAACGAGTCAAAGTTGTCGATCAGGAGGGTTCTCATCGGAGTGCTACCTCAACGTGGCGCTGTCGTTGGGCGCGGGAGAGCCGTCGATGATGAGATCTTCAACGCGGCACGTCTCGGTGATGATCACCTCGTAGAGCCTGCGCAAGAAGTCCGTGCTGATGCCGTGCTCCCGGCCAAAGGCTTCGGCTCTCTGGTGTACGAAACCCACCCGCTCGGGCTGCATCATGGGGATGTCATGCTCACGTTTGAGCTGCGCAATGCTCACGCAGCACTCGATACGACGACGCAGGATATCCAGGAACTGCGCGTCTAGCCTGTCCAACTCATCGCGTCGGTCACGGAGGGTGACATCCGGGTTAGTCGGTTTGGGGTCCACAATGTGCTCCTGCCGTCAGATGGATCACAGGCCGGGGAGACACGCGCTGTCCGCAGCGTGCCCCTGCCTCCTGATCTCACGCTATAAAATGAGACCGGTGCCGTCGCTTGACATCGAGCGCCAGGAACTTGGCAACGGAGGCACAGCGTTTCGCCCGCGATAAAAGGGCTTGGAATAGGATCTCGAAAACCGCACGACATGCACTGAAGCCGAAGATCGGCCATGCCAGCGATTGATGACTGAGATGATTGCCGGATGGCACGGCGGCGCCATAGGCCTAACGGTTGAAATCTAAGGATTCACCAGAAAGGTCGTGCGATAGTCGCGCGGCGGCGCGCCAAACCGTGAACGGAACGCTCGCGAGAACGTGCTCGGGTCCGAGAATCCCCAATTTGCCCCTATGTTACTCACAGGGATATGACTAAAGGCGGGATCAATCAGTTGCCTACTGGCACCGTCTAGACGGCGAGCCCGTATCCACTCAGCCAGTGTGGAGTCTTCATTCTCAAAAAGGCGATGGAGATAGCGGACCGAAATGTGGTGAACATCGGCTATGAGTCTCGGTGTCAGCTCTGGACTGGCGAGGTTCTTCTCCACGAAGCGGTAGATAGAGTCGACAAGGGAAGCATGTCCTTCGCTGGGGCGACCCGTACGATCTTGTGCTTGCAGGAGTGCGACTGAAAGTAGATCTACAAGAGCATTTGATAGTCGCGCGGCAGATGCCCCACTGAGCCAGTGTTGCTCTAGGTTGGGTGCGATTTCAGCAACCATTGTTGAAAGGAGTCGTCCGGCGCCGTTCTGCCCGCTTACATGAACAGCGGTGATATTGCACAGATTGGGAACTTTATCTTCAAGCAAGCTCTTAGGTATTGCTGCAGTCACTGCGCGAACTGATGAATTTGGCGGACAGTAAAGGACTGAAGGAATCGAATCGTCGAGTATACTGAAATCCCCAGATTGCTCGATCATTGACTCTCTGCCGTCCTGGCGGAGTCCAATCTTCCCACCTTCGAGGTGAAGTTGAAGAAGGAATACGTCCGTTTCTTCTTGTCGAACGTGACGAGCGTTTCGGGTGATTTCGTAGCCGCCGGTGGCGCGGTACTCCGCTAGCGAAAATGTCACTGGGCCAAGGGTTCTGGTCACCATACGGCCATGGAACGTTTCATCATTCCTGCTCACGCGGACTGCGCAGTGCGCGTGAGCCAGTGACAACGTCCTGCCAGTAGTCGATCCGGCGATGGAAGGCAACATCGTCCGTACTGAAGCTCTCCACGCCCATGCATATACCTCCCCGCGGTGAAGCACTGTAGGAGTACTGATCTGATGATATCTGACCCCTTGGATGTAGGCGGTAGATTCACATGCTGATTTTTCGGTATTGCAGGTGTGTGATGGCCTTAATGATCATTAAGGTGTTTCTTTTTCCTCTTCAGGTTGTGGTGGCAGTGAAGACCAAGTGGCTAAGCCTGGTTTAAATGATTCTGATATGGGATTTCAGACATTCGTGCCATATGAGCCGCCCCCTCTGCGACCACTGGATGCAAGAATTTGTGACAAGAATCTTGAACCCACTTTCATTCAATGGAGGGTTAAGGGTAAGTTTGTACAAGCCGATGCATCCAGTAATGAATTGCTCTCTATCAATAAAATGACTCTTCCGAGCGAAAATTATTTGCGAATTTTCTTATCTGACCTTCGTATATCATCTGAAGTTCATTTGAGGGTTTTTCAATCCGTCGGACCTGACGGTTATCCCGCTAGGGGTGACCTTGGCGAAGAATATAAATGTGGTCACTCTGAGGTTCCTGAATTTAATCACTGCAGAATCAATTTTAATGAATATGGTTCCGGGATCGTGCGAATCAAAGGGGAAAATTTCGCACAAACAACCTCCAAATTCATAGTTGTGGAAATCCGTTACCCCACGCTTGAAGAATCTGATATAAATGAGAGTATCCCGTCGTATTCAGTATCTTGGGCATTTAAAGTGTGAAAGTCCGGAGGATTGTGATGGCTGACCATGCCACCAAGAGAGTTTAAGATGAGTCTTTGAATGTATATCGAATACTCCTTCCATTAATGCAATCACCTAGTGGTGAATTCAATTCCTGAACCAGGGTTCTCAGCCACTCTGGGGAGGTTGAAGAAATCCGAAACAGGAACCTGTCTGAACTTCAAGAGGTCGCTGGACCAGCGGCTTGCGACTGGCAATCGAGCTTCGGCTTTGCTTCACGGGAGTATCAAAAAAAGTTTGTGCATGCCCTCGGGTCTACTGCGCGCACGAACCGTTGGAATCTGGCCTACTGGAGAGGGTATAGGTATCCACTACGTAATTTTGAGAGCAAAATCATCAACTCAATCGAATGTGAGTTATCGAGGGTGACGCTAAGTGAGCTGGAATCTCTAGTATCCGAATTTCGCTTACCAACATTTTGCCGGGACGATGAAAAAATTTGATTTGGCACACTGAAATATACCCCGATTTGGCAATTTTAGAAACAAGCAGGGATAATTTTCTTACATACTTCAATCCTTGGGTTGAAGCTTTTGCTGTAGATCGAAAGTCTAGCGAACTGGAGGAGCTGAGTGTTGAATAATGAGCCTTGGGCCACTCAACTACTCAGTTTGTCAGACCACCCGCGAGTCCCGCAGCATAGGCAAGGTTATAGAGCGCGAACGAGCCACCAAGTGTGGGTGAGCTCGCCTTGTACCCCTGGTTGCTCATGAGCGTCGTTGCCGGTGCTAAGACCAGCGCTGACACACCCCAAGGAGGAACATGCCGAGGTAGGTCTGCCACAGTTCGGTGGCGAGCCCGGTCACTCTGGAAGATTGTCGATTGCGCGGGACAATGCTGCACCTCTGTACGATGTTATGCGCACCAATGCGCAGGAACAACACCTGAAAGTTGTGGTTCTTCCGTGCGGCTTGACCCCTATTGCGGCATGGGGGAGGGGCAGCCTGGAAAGACGGAGATCAATGCGAGTATTGCTCATCGATAACCATGACTCTTTCAGCTATAACCTGGCGCACGACATCGCTATTGTCACCGGCAAACACCCCGACGTTGTTCTGAACGATGATCCCCCAGTTCACTGGTCCGCTCTTTCTGAGTGGCTCAGCGGGTACGACGCCATTGTCGTTTCACCCGGCCCAGGAACGCCCGAACGGTTTTCAGACCTGATGATCTCTCACTGGGCGATCGCGCAACATGACGTACCAGTACTGGGAATCTGTCTCGGAATGCAGGCCATTGCCCACGACGCTGGCGTACCGATCATCCGGGCACCCCGCCCGGTCCATGGGGAAGTGGCTGACATCCAACACCACGGTGCGGGTTTGTTCACAGGATTACCTTCGCCCCTCGGCATGGTGCGATACCACTCGCTTGTCGTCGATCCACAAGCATGCGAGTCGTGCGACGACATCGTTGTCGACGCACGGGACGGCGACATCGTGATGGCTCTTCACCGTAGAAGCCGTCCGCAGTGGGGACTTCAGGCACACCCCGAATCTGTCTGCTCAGAAAACGGCCAGGCCCTTCTGACGCGGTTCTTTGAACTCGCACGAGACTGGAATCAGCAACACGGACGTTCAGAGGTCTCTCGACCCGAATACCCCGATGCGCTGCCCCCCGCAAGTCAAGATAACCCAAATCTGACGTGGCAGGTTCTCCTGCGACGGGTTCGGACGGCAGCGTCATCAGAGACGATCTTTGACACCCTGTTTCGCCACGACGATCACCCGTGGTGGCTCGACTCAGCCACCGGCGACGGGGTGTCGATGTGCGGTTCGGCGGCCGGGCCCCTGGCAAGAGTCGCGGTAGCCGAACCGGGTGGGGTACGGGTGCGTGACGCAAACGGCAACTATGAAATCGCGCAAGACCTTCTGAATCTAGTTGAGCGCACGTTCGGTGCGGTGCGGGTCGTCGACCTCGGAGGGGAGGGCTTGACAGCAGCGGATCTCCCGTTCACCCCAGGGTGGGTGGGGTATCTCGGCTACGAGTACACGTGCCGTTGGCTTCCCCCATATTCCGATGGCAGTTCCCAGGCCGCAGCGACACAATCTGGGAACGGCGACGTCACGTCACCGGCCACCTTAGTGTTTGGGGACCGTGCCGTCGCCATCGAAGGCAGCACCGCCTGGGTAATGGCGCTAACGCAAGACCGAGTGGAGGCATTACAACACGAGTGGGTCACTCGAACTGCTGAACAGCTTCGCACTCTAACGACGCCACCCACCAGCCTCCCGAACCCACCGGTATGTGATGAAGTGACGGTACGCCATGATCGAGCTGAGTACATAAGACTCATTGAACGATGCAAGGAAAAGATCCGAGCTGGTGAAAGCTATGAGCTGTGCTTGACCAACCGCATCCGGGTTGCTGCCCATTCCGACCCGTGGGCGGTCTACCGCCGGCTCCGGACTCTTTCCCCGAGACCATTTGCCGCATACCTCGCGTTCGAAGACCACCACGTGCTGTCAGCTTCACCCGAACGTTTCCTCAAAGTGCAGACCGATAGACAGATAGAGGCCAAACCTATCAAGGGCACCAGAGCTCGATCGGAGGACCAGCTTGAGGATGCACGCTTGGCGGAAGAGCTCGTGCAATCAGTCAAGGAAAGAGCCGAAAACCTCATGATCGTCGATCTGCTGAGGCACGACCTATCCCGAGTGTGTTCTCCCGGTACAGTCCATGTTCCTCTGCTCTTCGACGTGGAGTCACACGCAGGCGCCCACCAGCTCGTGAGCACGGTTCGGGGCACCCTTATTCCTTCGTGCAGCCCCCTGGATGCTGTGCGTTCCGCACTTCCTGGCGGATCGATGACCGGGGCACCCAAAGAGAGATCCGTGTCAATTCTTCGGGAACTGGAGGATGGTCCACGGGGTATCTACTCAGGAGTTCTTGGATATTTTTCGGTCAATGGCACGGTTGATCTCTCGATCATTATTCGTACGATCGTTCACCAGGCCGAGTACCTCGACTTCGGTATGGGTGGGGCCATAACCACACGATCAGACGCGTTAGAGGAATGGGAAGAGACGCTCGTGAAGGCGCGTACTTTTGGCGTAGCACTAGGACTTGACCTCGATACTCACATGAACGTGGCAGACGTGCACGAGCAGCTACCCAATGGGGGCTCTTAATGCTTACACCGGCTCTAATGCGTCGTCGAGGGCAGCACGCCACGTGTGAAAGCGCTCCCCAGCACCGGGGGTGATATCTGCGTTGATCCAGCCGGTGACGAGCCGGATGCCCTGAAAGGCATTGAGAAGCCAGACTTCACGGCCGTTGAGGTCCAACAAACTTGCCGAAACTCGGCGCACTTCGATGCCCATGACACGGGCTCTGGCTTCCACCAGGGCACGTGTCACGCTGGGAAGGACCGGGAGCTCAGCCGAAGGAAAGCACAGTGCGTTGCTGTCCCACCAAACGACGGCGGCATGTCCTGCCTCTAGCACGTGACCACAGCCGTTACGCAAGAGGACCTCGTCTGCCCCAACCGCGTGCGCTGAGGTGATGAGTTCGGCTGTCGCGGCCAGATCAGGGCCCTTAACCCACGGATTTGAACGATGATCGCCGGTCGGCAGCACCTGAACAACTACTGAGGGGCGACGTTTGGGTCCCCTGCGTAAGTCAAGGTACAGCGTGCGTTCCACGAGCCTTGCTCGGGGGAACCACTCTCCACTCTTGGGCACTAGAGCCGCGGCGGCGCTCACCATTGCACCTCCGTCGAGTCCCGACTCACACGCGGCAACAGCTTGTGCGAATCGCAGCTGGTGCAGATCGAGTCGTCTGACCCGACCATCCACTTGTCTCCAGGAGTCAGCCACCCGCATCTTCCCCGCCGGCTCCGGTGCAGGGCTGAGCTTTGTGCCGTCCCAGGCAAACGTCATCACCGACCAAGCCTAACCGGGAACGTTATAGGTGTGTTAGGCGGCAGGATCATAGTAGCGGTCAGATAATCCGGGTTCTGGTCGAAGCTGTTCAGCTGGGCGTAAGCAAAAGCTATAGAACTATTGATGCTTCTGACAAGGAGAAATCAAAAAATCCGCCACTTTCTCTAGAATTCTTGCGCATTCTCACGGGGTTTTTTAAGGGTGATCCACAGCACATTATTGCCATACATGTTTGCTGAATGTGTCATGGTGGTTTCTGTTCATCGGAGCGCCCCCAACCCCCGAATATTCCGAGCTTTAGCGATTACTGCCGTTTACCTGTTGTCTTGGCCTCGGGATAGAACTATGTGCAAAGGAAATGGATAATGGAAAATGTCACTCGCCGCGCTGTTCTTGCTGCATCAGGCCTTGTGGGAGCACAATTCATGGCATTACTCCCATCTCAGGCAGCCCCCAAAACCCTGGGTCCTTCAACACCTGTTGCACCAGCCGGTAGCAAGCTGTTGCACGACGCCAATTTCGGCTCTTTGGGATTTTCGCAGTACAAAAATTTACACCCGGAAAAGTTAGTGATAGGTCGTGACTTGGGCACGACTACCGACCCAGCTGGCAGTGGTGAAATCGTTGCATGGTTCGATTCCAAACATGGGGTGAAGCACGCCAGCAACAAGTATGCCCGTTCATCGGTGGAAAGCCCGGCCAGGGTCTACTCCACAGCCCACGGGAATACGTCTTCCGTGTATGCGCACAGATTTTCCTTCTACGTGCCACATAGTAGCGCCTTTACCTCCACAGCCCACTGGACCTGCGTGGGTGAGGTTCACGGCGCCCCGTGGAGGACCGCTAGTCGAAGTGTGATTGCGCTGGTGTTTAATCCGAAGACCGGCAACCACTACCTTCGAATGGGGGACGATGTTTCGCTGTTGAAAGAAAAAGACACCATTGTTCCCCTGGGTAAATGGGTGGATATCGTGGTGCATTTCAACTACAACTATCGCTCTCGTGGCGGGTGGATTCAGCTGTTCATGAATACCACCGGGAAGCGGAACGCAGGGTGGAAAGCGGTGCCCGTGGCCGGGAGCAAAGGCCGCCATCGGGATAACCTGATTTCCGATAATGAAGGTAACGGTTGGTACAAGAATAAACAGGTTCCGGCCCCCACTCCACGAATCGGCGTTTACGGAAACCAGTCGATAAAACTTTATTTCCGTGAACACAAACTGGGGCGTTCTGTTCGAGACGTCCTTGGCTCAGGGTGGGACGGTAAGGTGGACGGCGTCACGTACAAATGATAAGGAGGCAGTCCATGCCCACCGCTATGCTCTACATGTCCTTCCCCGGTAATGCTCGTGAGGCACTCTCGTTTTACCAATCAGTCTTTGGTGGTGAGCTAAATCTGATCACCTTTGGTGAACAGGTTGCTTTGGGCGTCGAATTTCCCTTCGAAGCTCCGGCTGAGGCAATCGTGCACGGCACACTAGTTGGCCCCATCGTTTCCCTGAGCGGAGGCGACGACCTGTCTCCTCATCCGGCACCGTTCGCACGGGGGTCCCTCAGTATGGTGCTTGAGCTCGACACCGTCGAAGAGGTCCAGCGTCTGATTCCTGAGCTCACGGCCGACGGCGGACGAGTCACTGTGCCGTTTGAGCAAGCCCCGTGGGGTGATTACTACGGCCAGGTCGAAGACCGCTTCACGATGCTCTGGCAGCTTGCCGCGCCGACTAACAACGGCTGAGTTTGCGCTCAAATACTCTCTGTTGATCACGCATTAGGTGCCACCTCAGTGCCCGCTCCGCGTCGTCGGATTTCCAATGGCGCTGTTTCCATGGGTTGTCCTGTCGCATTGGCGGGCGCTGAGGTGCACCCCGCGCAGCCGTCTCCGGCTCCACTCACTGGGCATCCGCCGCACACGGAAGCATGCTCATTGACTGCCTCTGGCGCGTCCATCCCCACGCCAGCCAACAATTCCGAAGGCTCACGCACCAAACCTTCGGGAGTCAGGATCACGAAGCCGTAATCAGACAACATACGCAGGTCATCAGCAGCGGCTTGACCATGACTCGTCAAATAATCACCCAAAAACAGTGAATTAGCGGCCTCCAGCGCCAGTGGCTGCAAAGACCGCAGATGCATCTCCCGCCCCCCGGCAATTCTGACTTCCCGATCCGGGCACACCAGTCGGGCCAAACACACAATCACTAAAGCGCGGTGCGGAGTTAGCTCCCAGGTTCCCGCCATAGGAGTTCCATCAAAGGGCATCAAAAAATTAATCGGAATGGATTCGGCGCCCATCTGCTTTAGTGCAAACAACGCCTCCACAATCTGCTCATCCGTTTCCTTCATGCCCACAATAAGACCCGAACACGGGGAAAGCCCCGCCGCTTTGGCTTTCTGTACCGTGGACACGCGATCCTCATACGTATGTGTGGTCACAATATTTGCATGGTGGGACTCTGCAGTGTTGATGTTGTGGTTATACGCATCAATACCAGCTTCGGCTAAACGCTCGGCCTGCCCCTCCTTCAATAACCCCAAACACGCACAAATCTCCGCTCCGGGCGATTCTTCACGAATGGCTGTCACCATATCCGCCACTCGCTCAATATCCCGGTGCGAAGGCCCCCGCCCAGATGCCACCAAACACACCCGTGACGCCCCACCCCGCAGCCCAGCCTGCGCTTGGGTTGCCGCATCATCCGTGGAAAGCCATGAGTATTTCAGCACTCCAGCCTTGGACCCCAAACGCTGGGAGCAATACCCGCAATCCTCTGGGCATAGTCCAGACTTCAGATTAACCAGGTAATTGACCTTCACCGTGTTGGAAAAATAGTGCCGCCGCACCCGGGACGCCGCAGAAACCAGCTCCATCCGTGAACTTTCAGGAGTGTGCAATACGCCTAACGCTTCCTCCGGAGTGAGGCCCTCACCTTCCAAAACCTTGTCCGCAAGGTCCGCCAAGGACACCGTGCCTGAACGCTCTTCAATCACCATGGCGCAAGGCTAAACGCAAGTTGAACACCGTTCAACTGCTGGGGCTCAGAAATGCCCTGCGCTAGCTTCTTGAGCTTCCTGCTATGCATGTGGTCACCTAGTGTTTCGCGGGAAAGATCTGTTGCCCTTTCCTCAACGGCTTATCAGCGTATGGGGGTATGACTGTGCACACCCGAACTTTGGGTCAAGGACTTCAGGTATCTGCGGTGGGGCTGGGGTGCATGGGGATGTCCCAGAGCTACGGCCCCAACCCGGGGAGCCGTGACGACATGATTGCGGTGTTGCGTTCCGCCGTGGACGACGGTGTAACCTTCTTTGACACCGCCGAAGTGTACGGCCCATATGCGAATGAGGAACTGGTGGGGGAAGCGCTGGAACCCGTCAGGGGTCAGGTGGTGATTGCCACCAAATTCGGGTGGGATATTCGCGATGGCGCAGTGGGCGGTCTTAATAGCTGCCCGGACCAGATTCGGCGTGTTGCCCACGAATCACTCAAACGCTTGCGGGTGGACGCGCTTGACCTGTTTTATCAACACCGGGTAGACCCCAACGTGCCGATTGAAGAGGTGGCTGGCGTCGTGCGGGAACTGATCACCGAAGGCAAGGTGCGCCATTTTGGTTTGTCAGAAGCTTCTGCAGAAACTATTCGAGCCGCTCATGCCGTACAACCGGTCACGGCGGTCCAGAGCGAATACTCACTGTGGACCCGTGATCCGGAAAAAGATGTGCTGCCCACCCTTGCGGAACTTGGAATCGGATTTGTTCCCTTCAGTCCCTTGGGTAAAGGATTCCTGGCCGGTTCCGTTACCTCCCACACGCGTTTTAGTGATGGCGATATACGCGCGACCATTCCGCGCTTTACGGAAGAGCACCGCATTGCCAACCAGGCGCTAGTGGATCGTATAACCCGGTTGGCAGAATCCAAAGGGGCTACCGCAGGGCAGATTGCGCTGGCATGGTTGCTGGCCCAACAGCCATGGATCGTTCCTATTCCCGGAACCCGCAGCACCTCCCGCATCCATGAGAACACTCAATCCACCACAGTGGCCTTATCTGCCGATGAAAAAGCTGACCTCGATCTTCTGACGCATCGGTTGGAAGTTAAGGGGGAGCGGTACAACAAGTTCCACCTTGGCTTGGTGGGTCGCTGAGCGTGCGCTAGGCAGCGGGATTGCCCGTATTCGGTAAACAGTTGTTGGTGTGATGCGTAACATATGGGGACATGTGGTGCGAGGCATGCGGTTACTTGTTGGTCATATGTGACAACAAGAGGATACTGCCCAAGATGGAGTGCGAGTTTTACCTCAACCGCCCCCAAAAGTATCCGGCCATATCGCAGGGGAAAATGATTTCACATGAAAAATATTGTTCTTCGTAGCGCCATCGTGGCGGCACTCGGAGGGCTGCTATTCGGATTCGACACCGCTGTTATTTCCGGAACCACACAGGCCCTAACTGAAAAATTTGATTTGGGAACTTTTGCACTGGGGTTCACGGTGGCCTCTGCATTGATCGGAACGATCGTTGGCGCTTTGACAGCGGGGCGCCCGTCGGACCGTTATGGGCGTAAAAACGTTCTATTGGTGATTGGCGTGCTCTATCTGGTTTCTGCGGTGGGTTCAGCCGTCGTGGATAACTGGTACTTGTTCATTTTCTTCCGTTTCATCGGTGGAATTGGAGTGGGTGGGGCATCTGTGACCGCCCCCATTTACACCGCCGAAATTGCTCCTCCTCGCCTGAGGGGGCGTCTGGTTGGCCTGGTCCAGTTTAATGTGGTGCTGGGTATTTTGCTCGCTTATCTGTCCAATTACTGCATCGCCAATCTAGTGGGTGACACAACAGCCTGGAGGTGGATGTTCGGTGTAGAAGCCGCGCCCGCCGTGTTATTTATTCTACTGCTATTCACCGTCCCAGAATCTCCTCGATGGTTGTTCCTGCAGGGGAAAAAAGACTTGGCTCGCAAAAACATTGCCCTGTTGACGTCATCCCAGGCGGAAGCTGCGGATGTTGAGCATGAAATCCAGGAGGCATTGGAATCTGCTGGGCAAGAACAGGAAAAAGTTCCTTTTTTTGTACCACAGTATCGCCGTGTGATTCTCTTGGCTGTGGCAATCGCGGCGTTCAATCAATTATCTGGAATTAACGCCATCATGTATTACGCCCCGGATATCTTCAGAATGGCAGGGGCTGGAGATGACTCCGCCTTCTTGCAATCTGTGGCGGTAGGCGGTATGAACTTGGTGGCCACGATGATCGCACTGACAGTAATTGACAAATTTGGTCGTCGTAAATTGATGTTGATCGGGTCTATTGGTTATTTGATCAGCTTGGGCCTCATTGCCACATTGTTCTTTACGCAAGGTGACAACTTTGGGGCGGTGACCAGCACCCTGGTGTTGGTTTCGTTGCTACTGTTCATTGCAGCTCATGCCTTTGGCCAGGGTGCGGTGATTTGGGTGTTCATTTCCGAAATCTTCCCCAACCGTGTGCGTGCCCGTGGCCAAGCCCTCGGTTCTTTCACTCACTGGTTTGGAGCTGCTGCGATTAGCTGGACCTTCCCATGGATTGCCAATGGTTTGGGGCCTGCGGCAGCGTTCGCACTGTTCTTTGCCTGCATGGTCGTGCAATTGGTGTGGGTGCTGAAAGTCATGCCAGAAACCAAGGGCGTGCCCCTGGAAGAGATGGAACGCAAACTCGCCGCGTAGCGGCAACCAGCGCGGAGGTTGAGGCTGTTCCAACTGCCAGGAAGTTTCGTCACTCTTTTCACTGACAGCGATGGTCCTGGTGAAGATGCTCCGCACGGGTGGAGGATGGCTACCGGCGTACCGTATGCCGTTTCTGAAGACTCCCGCCCTCTATATAAGGACAAATCATGCCTGACGTATTGGCTTATGCGTGTGACGACAACACCACGCAATTTCACCGCACCACGGTGACTATCCCCGAACCTGGTCCACATGACATCACCTTTGAGGTCAAGTACGCGGGGATTTGCCACTCCGATATTCACACGGCACGCGAAGAATGGGGTCCCGCTAAGTTCCCCCTGACACCCGGTCACGAGATTGCAGGAATCGTGACCCAGGTGGGCGGCCAGGTCACCAAGTACAAGGTCGGTGACAAGGTGGGTGTGGGTTGCATGGTGAACTCGTGTGGTCAGTGTGAATACTGCCAGGGCGGGGAAGAACAGTACTGTGTGGGTGACGGTGGCACCCTGTGGACCTACGGCGACGACGCCCAAGGTAACCCCACTGCCGGCGGATACGCCCAGGGCTTTACTGTCAATGAAAATTTTGCTGCCCGCATCCCGGATAGCATTCCGTTTGATACCGCAGCTCCCTTGCTATGCGCGGGTATCACCACGTACTCACCCCTTAAGCGTTGGGACGTGGGACCTGGCAAAAAAGTAGCCGTGGTGGGCCTGGGCGGTTTGGGGCATATGGCTGTACAGATCGCTGCGGCCATGGGGGCTGAGGTCTCCGTGATTTCCCAAACGCGTTCCAAGGAAGCCGACGGCAAAAAATTTGGTGCCGCTCACTACTACGCCCTGGCCGAAGAAGACACCATTGCCAATCTGGCGGGAACCTTTGACGTGATCATATGCACCGTTAGTGCCGATGATCTGGACTACGCCGGGTTACTGGGCGCGCTGAAACCTATGGGTGTGTTTGTGGATGTGGGCTTGCCGGAAAACCCCATTAACCTGCACCTATCTGGCATGGTGATTGGCTCAAAAGTCATGGCCGGTTCCCAAATCGGTGGTATGGCACAGACCCAGGAAATGCTGGATTTCTGCGCTGAACACGGTGTGCACCCGCAGGTGGAAGTCATTTCCGGTGAGCAGATCACTCAGGCCTACGACAACGTGGTGAACTCCGCTGTGCGCTACCGCTATGTGATTGATACTTCCACGTTCTGATTCAAACCCGTCACGGGCGGCCGGTGGCATGCTGGGTGAGGCTATGACTTCTTCTTCTTGGTTTTTGTCTTGCTCGTTGCTTCGGCCGCCCGTTCCACAGCGGATGCATGATCCGGTACCTCATGCTGCAAGGAACGATCCGGGCGTCGATATCCACTGGTGGATGGCCGTTTGGGCAACGTGATTTCAGGGCGCTCCACACGGCTCCACGGCACCCGGTCCAACAAATCCGCGATCATATTGATCCGGGCGCGTCGTTTGTCTTCGGCCTCGACAAAATTCCAGGGGCATTCGGGAATGTCTGTGTGTACCAGCATGGCATCGCGCGCCCGGGAGTAGTCTTCCCAACGGGTGATGGATTCTAGGTCCATGGGGGACAACTTCCAATGCCGCATAGGATCTTCCATGCGTGATTCAAAGCGTTTGTACTGTTCATCGCCCGAAACGGAGAACCAGTACTTCACCAGGATGATGCCGTCTTCTACCAGCATCCGTTCAAAGATGGGGCACTGGCGTAAGAACCGGCGGTACTCCTGCGGGGTACAGAAACCCATGACTCGTTCCACCCCGGCACGGTTGTACCAGGAGCGGTCAAAAAGCACGATTTCGCCAGCCGCCGGGAGGTGCTCGATATAACGCTGGAAGTACCACTGGGTTTTCTGCCGTTCGGTCGGTGCTGGTAACGCTGCTATGCGCGCAATCCGGGGGTTCAGGTATTCCGTCACCCGCTTGATGGCCCCACCTTTACCTGCAGCATCACGCCCTTCGAAGATCACCACCACGCGCTGGTCGGTGGCTTTCACCCATTCCTGCATTTCCACTAGCTCGGCTTGAAGGCGCAGTAATTCGGCTTCATACACAGACTTTTTCATCCGCTTGCTGGGTGCGGAGGATTTCGCTTTTTTCGTGGTCGAAGCAGATGGGCTGTGACGAGTGATTTGTGTGCTGTCCTGTGCCATGACCGCAGGGTAGTCCGTTGTGGCGGAGGTGATCCACTGCGCCCGGTGCTGATGTTGTCATGCTGCTGGGTGCATAGGCCGCTCGTGGGGTTTCCGGCCTGTGAAAGACTGACTGCATGCACTCCAGTCATCCCAGCCATGATCATATGCCGGTGGATCGCGCCACGGATTTACGCCAGACGATGGGCCAGGTGACCGAAGGTGCCTTGAATCTAGGGTATCGGCTAGAACAGCGGCTGACCGCAGCGCGTCAACGCCGCGCTGAACGGCGTGGGGACATCCCCGTGATGGTGGCTTTTGACGGTCTGGGAACCACCTCCCACGTCCGTATTTTGGGGCGGGCGTTGTTGAAGAACGCGGGGTTCGAAGCCCCCACAGAAGAAGACGTTGCATCCATCCGTGGGTGGCGTTCCTTTGTGTCACTGCCCATGACCTTCGCCCACGTCGATGTGCGTATCGGTGATCAAGAATTTTATCTGGTGGCTGACAAAGGCGGGGTAATTGACGCTGTTCTGGAGATTTCTTTGGAGCCGGGCATTCACCAGGTCCAACTGCGCACCGAAGGGTCCGACTGGGCTACGTCTCACGTTACGGTGGTGCGCGATGATCAGAACATCGGTGTGATCTCTGATGTTGATGACACCGTGATGGTCACCGCCTTGCCACGCCCCCTATTGGCGGCCTGGAACTCCTTTGTGTTGAACGAACACGCCCGTGCACCAACCCCCGGTATGGCGGTACTGATGGAACGGTTATCGAAAAAGCATCCCCACGCGCCGTTTATTTACCTTTCCACGGGCGCCTGGAACGTGGCTCCGACGCTGCGTCGTTTCCTATCCCGTAACGCCTATCCATTCGGTGCTTTGCTGCTCACGGACTGGGGGCCAACCACGGACCGCTGGTTCCGTTCTGGTTCACGGCACAAGGTCGAAAACCTCGAACAGTTGGCAAGGGATTTCCCTGATGTTCAGTGGATTCTGATTGGGGACGACGGTCAGCACGACCCCGCTATTTATGGTGGATTTGCACACCGTTACCCGCAGCATGTGGCTGCTGTGGTGATCCGCCATCTTTCTCCGGCGGAGGCGGTACTGGCCTCCGGGCAGTTACCCGGAGCAGGTGGCCCCAGAATGCCGGAAGGTATCCCTTTGATTGAAGCCAACGACGGCGCCACCATAGCGGAGAAACTTCGAGAGGTTGGCCTGCTCTAGTTGTGTTGTCTGTGCCCGCCCGTAGCGTAGAGGGCATGGAAACCACCGTTCATACGTCACCCTTACTACACGCCCACCGTCAGGATGATGATTCTCGTTTAAGCGATGTCCAAGGACTGTCCGCACAGGACGCGGAGGCGGTGGACGTTGCGGTGCGCACTACTCGGGAAGCTTTTGCCGCACCAGTCTCCCTGGAAACCCGCTTAAAGCGTTTGAGCCGGTTGGAAGCTGTGGTGCGTACCTGGGAACCACAATTACTGGAGGCATTAGCCCAGGACCTTGGTAAATCTGCCGCAGAGGCGTGGAGCACTGAATTAGGCCCCGTGTTGTCAGAAATCCGACATGTACGGCGCTTGTTACCCACCTGGGTTACTCCAACTAAGGTGCCGGGCACGGTGGCCTTGGCACCGTCTACGGCGTGGATTGATCACCAGCCGTTGGGAACGGTGTTGATCATCGCCCCATGGAATTACCCCGTGCAGTTGGTGCTCTTGCCGTTGGTTGGTGCATTGGCGGCGGGTAACACAGCAGTTATCAAACCTTCGGAAGTCACCCCGCACGTGGCCGCTGTGTTGGAGCGTGCGGTGGCCCAGCACTTATCGGATTGTGTGGGTGTTGTGACTGGGGGAGTACCCGAAACTACGCGGGTGCTCCAACACCGGTTTGATCACATATTCTACACGGGTAATGCCGCCGTGGGGCGGGTGGTTATGCGGGCTGCTGCGGAGTATCTGACCCCGGTCACCTTAGAATTGGGCGGAAAGTCTCCGGTGTGGGTGGATGACACGGTGGATCTTGCGACCACCGCACAGCGCCTTGCTTGGGCAAAATTTCTCAACGCGGGGCAAACCTGCGTGGCCCCGGACTACGTTATGGGCACATCGGAAGTGCTGCGTCGTCTGGAGCCCCTTCTGGTAGCGGCCATACGTCGCATGTATGGGCCGGATCCCGACTGTAGCGATTCGTACGGACGGATCGTGTCGAAAAAGCACCTAACGGCGCTGACGGAAAAACTGGATCAGGTTCCCGCAGACGATGTGGTGTGTGGCGGTACGAGTGACCCTTCCCAGTGCTACCTGGCCCCCACGGTCATCAGACAGCGCTTGGATGGGCCGTTGATGCAGCAGGAAATCTTTGGCCCGGTGCTGCCCCTAGTGTCTGTAGCGAATGATCAGGAAGCCATTGCGTACATCAACGGCGGGGATAAACCGTTGGCTTTGTATGTCTTCAGCCAGGACGACCACATCCGGCAAGCGTTCCGCAGCGCCACATCTTCTGGTGGTATGTGCATGGGCGCTGCGGTGATTCACTTGGCCCATCCCCATTTACCGTTTGGTGGGGTGGGAAACTCTGGCATGGGTAGCTACCACGGAGAACACTCGTTAAAGACTTTCAGCCACGAACGCGCCGTCGTAGATAAACCATTGAAACCCGACACACTGGCCATGATTTACCCGCCTTATACGGCGCTACGCTCCGCAGTCACCAAGATCGCGATGGGTGTGCCGTCACCGGTGAAGGCAGTCCAAAAATTCTTCGGCAGTCGTGCGACACGCCCGTGAAGAGATTTCGGGATGTGAATTTTGTGCGCACAGGCAGCATGCGGGCATTGTCCACACCTGTGGATCGTTGGGGCTCAGCATGGGGCATCCGGCGAGATCCTGGGGGAGGGCCACATGAGCGGTTGTGGATGACTTCACTGTTGTCTGGGGACAGTGTGAGGACAACAACTCATTACCATCAGACACGACATCTTGGGGCTGTTCAGTGTTGCGGACACTAGATGTAGTATCAATCCTCAGCGCAGGAGAGAGGTCCACCAGCGGACCGGTCCGCGTCGCTGACCCAGTGGCGCACGTACTTCCCCGGCCGGCTTCTCCCCACCGCTACATAGACCTACCCCCACAGGAAAGGACCTTGCCCAATGTCCGTGACCGTTTACTCCAAGCCTTCTTGCGTCCAGTGCAACGCCACTTACCGTGCCCTGAATAAAAACGGTATCGACTATGCGGTAGTTGACGTCACTGAGGACCAGGCCGCTTACGACCGTGTGGTGTCCATGGGATACCAGCAGGTGCCCGTTGTAGTCGCTGGGGAAGATCACTGGTCCGGGTTCCGCCCTGACAAAATTTCCGCGCTACGGGTCAGCCTTTCCGCCTGACCCCACCTTTCTGGTGTTCTGCGCCGGGGCCGGGAGCCTCTTGTCCGCCTGTTGATGGAAGTGATGTCCGATGTCCGCAGTATTTACGCTACTGGAAACTGCCCGCTATGGGCGGTCTCAGTCTGCGGTCGGCACAGAAAGCATGCTGGCGGATGGTGCGGCGGTGCCCGTAGTGGTGTACTTCTCCTCCGTATCCGGCAACACCCACCGGTTTATGGACAAGATTTGGGCACGTAAAGTTCGGCTTCCATTGCATACCTCCCAGGAACCTCCGGTGATGGAAGAACCTTATGTTTTGGCTGTTCCCACTTACGGGCGTCCAGACGGCTCCGGATCCATACCACCTCAAGTGATGAAGTTTCTCAATATCGCCACTAACCGCAGCTTGTTACGCGGTGTGCTGGGCGCGGGGAACACGAACTTTGGCGATTCTTTCTGTATCGCCGCGGACAAAATTTCAGCCAAGTGCGGGGTGCCTGTGCTCTACAAGTTTGAGCTCATGGGCACCACCGACGATGTAACAACAGTGAACGAAGGACTGATGAAACTGTGGCAGTGACCACCCCCACCTCACATATCGGCATCGCTGAGTCCGGGCACGACGACCCCTCCGTTCCTGAGAAATACCGAGGAATGGGGTATCACGAACTCAACGCGGTTCTGAACCTCTACGATGCTGACGGCAACATCCAGTTTGAGGCTGATCGTCAGGCGGCCCGTCAGTACTTCTTGCAGCACGTCAACGAAAACACCGTGTTCTTCCATGACCTAGAAGAAAAACTAAAGTACCTGGTGGATCACCAGTACTACGAACCAGAAGTACTCGATCAATACACTTTTGAGTTCGTCAAGAAACTTTCCAAACAGGCCTACGCCCATAAATTCCGTTTTCACACCTTTTTGGGTGCGTTCAAGTTCTATACCTCCTACACGCTCAAGACCTTTGATGGACGCCGCTACCTAGAACGCTTCGAGGACCGTGTGGTGATGGTGGCGCTGTACTTGGCCGATGGTGACGAACAGTTGGCGGAAAAACTGGTGGAAGAAATTATCACCGGCCGTTTCCAGCCGGCCACCCCGACATTCTTGAACGCGGGCAAGAAGCAGCGCGGTGAAATGGTGTCCTGCTTCCTACTGCGCATGGAAGATAACATGGAGTCCATTGGGCGCTCCATTAACTCCGCCCTACAGCTATCCAAACGGGGTGGCGGTGTGGCATTCGCCTTGACGAACCTGCGTGAAGCCGGGGCTCCGATTAAGAAAATCGAAAATCAGTCGTCGGGCGTGATTCCGGTGATGAAGCTGTTGGAAGACTCCTTCTCCTACGCTAACCAGCTAGGTGCACGTCAGGGTGCGGGTGCCGTGTATCTGCACGCCCACCACCCGGATATTTACAAATTCTTGGACACCAAGCGGGAAAACGCGGATGAAAAAATTCGTATTAAGACACTTTCTTTGGGCGTGGTGATTCCGGATATTACGTTCGAGCTGGCCAAGAAGAACCAGGATATGTATCTGTTCTCTCCGTATGACGTCGAGCGCATTTACGGCGTGCCGTTCTCTGATATTAATGTCACAGAGAAATACCATGAGATGGTCAATGATGCTCGGATTGCCAAGAATAAAATCAACGCGCGTGAATTTTTCCAAACCATTGCAGAAGTCCAGTTTGAATCTGGCTATCCGTACGTGATGTTTGAGGACACGGTTAACAAAGCTAACCCCATTGAGGGCAAGGTGATTATGTCCAACCTGTGTTCTGAAATTCTCCAGGTTTCTGAACCTTCTATCTATGACCCTGATTTGGGGTATTCGACGGTAGGTAAGGATATTTCTTGCAATCTGGGGTCACTCAATATCGCCATGACCATGGATTCCCCGGACTTTGGGCAGACAGTGGAAACCGCAATCCGTGGCTTGACGGCGGTGTCGGATAAGTCAGAAATTGCCTCTGTGCCATCTATCCAGCGGGGTAACTCTATGTCCCACGCCGTGGGATTGGGGCAGATGAACCTGCACGGCTATTTAGGCAGGGAACACATCCATTACGGGTCCGAAGAAGGCCTGGATTTCACGAATATGTACTTCTACACCGTGGTGTACCACGCGGTGCGGGCTTCTATGCTCATCGCCAAGGAACGCGGCGAAACTTTCGTAAATTTCCAGAATTCGGATTACGCCAATGGCACGTATTTTGATAAATACACTGATCAGGAGTGGCGGCCCACTACGGATCGGGTGCGGGAAATTTTTGCCCGCGCCGGTGTGCACATCCCCACGCAGGATGATTGGCGTGAGTTGAAATCCTTGGTGCAAGAACACGGAATGTATAATCAGAACTTGCAGGCCGTTCCGCCTACGGGGTCGATATCCTACATCAATAACTCGACCTCTTCCATTCACCCGATTGCTTCCGCCATCGAAATCCGTAAAGAAGGTAAATTGGGGCGTGTGTATTACCCAGCACCGCATATGGATATGGAGAACTTGGAATACTTCCAGGACGCTTACGAGATTGGGTACGAAAAGATCATTGATACCTACGCCGCTGCCACCCAGCACGTAGATCAGGGCTTGTCCTTGACGCTGTTCTTTAAGGACAGTGCCACCACGCGCGATATCAATAAAGCGCAGATTTATGCGTGGCGTCGAGGCATTAAGACAATGTATTACTCACGCATCCGCCAGTTGGCGCTGGAAGGTACTGAAGTTGAAGGCTGCGTTTCCTGCATGCTGTAACTCCAGTGTTCCACAATTCTGACCCCCACATTTGCCGAATAAGGAGGCACCACCCGCGATGATGAGCGAGAAGGTGGAGCTGCTTCACCACAAGGTTGAAGCTATTAACTGGAACCGCATTGAGGACCCCAAGGATGATGAGGTCTGGGATCGGTTGACCGCTAACTTCTGGTTGCCGGAAAAGGTTCCGCTGTCCAATGACGTCCAGTCATGGAACACACTCACGGATGAGGAGAAAGACCTCACCATGAAAGTGTTCACGGGGTTGACGTTGTTGGACACGATCCAGGGAACGGTGGGCGCGGTTTCCCTGATCCCGGACGCTGCGACCTTGCATGAGGAGGCGGTATACACAAACATCGCTTTCATGGAGTCGGTGCATGCTAAGTCCTATTCCTCCATTTTTTCCACTTTGGCGTCAACAAAAATGATTGACGAGGCCTTCCGGTGGTCACGGGAAAACGAACACTTACAGCGTAAGGCTGAGATTGTCATTGGCCGTTACGTGGGAAGTGATCCCCTGAAGAAAAAGATAGCATCCACGTTACTGGAATCTTTCCTTTTTTACTCAGGATTCTATTTGCCCATGCACTTTTCCTCCAAGGCTAAGTTGACGAACACAGCGGATATTATCCGGTTAATTATTCGTGACGAAGCCGTGCACGGATACTACATCGGCTATAAATACCAGCGTGGTTTAGAAAAAGAAACCCAAGAACGCCGTGATGAGCTCAAGAACTTCACGTACGATCTGCTGGATGAACTCTACGACAACGAAATTGCTTACACCGAATCTTTGTACGACGGCGTGGGCTGGACTGAAGAAGTCAAGAAGTTCCTGCATTACAACGCTAATAAAGCCTTAAATAATCTGGGGTATGAGGCGTTGTTCCCCAAGGAAATGACCGATGTGTCACCGGCAATCCTCTCGGCATTGTCCCCGAACGCGGATGAAAACCACGACTTTTTCTCTGGGTCAGGTTCTTCGTACGTGATCGGCAAGGCCGTGAACACCGATGACGAGGACTGGGACTTCTAAAGACAGACGTTCTAAGTATCGCCGTAAGGCCTGGCGGGTAAGGGGCCCGGGTCCGCAGGTTTCTGCGGGTCCGGGCCTTTTTGTCTTTCCTCGACGACCAGAGGAGGAGCACAGAGCGCATCAGGATCCGTTGAGAAGGGGTCCGCCGTGAGCACAATCAGGATTGGGTCATCGCGCCTGGATACCTCCAAGACTGCTTATACGTATACTCGAAGGCCCACATACGCAGCGTAGTAAGTCTGTAGGCGCGTGTTGGGGGACGGGGAGCCGTCCACTAGGCAGTACGTTGTTTTCTTGAGTAACTAACCCCGATTTTCGTCCACCGCCCAGGGGACGGATAAATGCAGGCTGAATGGACTAGTCAGGAGGGGGTTCACGATGTGTCAAGATTTCTGTCAGATGTACTTTTACCTATCCACCTGACGACGGATGTGACCGATGTCCCAGGACAGCTTGTACCGGACGGTTCGTGCTGAACCGCGTGATTATCGCGCCCATGGAACGGTTCGTGGTGGCTCTTTCCGCGGCGAACGTTTGAGCAGCGCCACCCCTGGGGACCTGTACTACAGCGTTTTTGACGACGACCCCATTCGCACGCTGTCCGTATCGTCGTACCTCGTACGGGATGCCACTGTGGGTGAGCAGGCAAGTGGCGCACTGTCGTCGGTCTTGACCCTGAATAGACAGCAGCGGGGAAACCTGGTGATTCTCCGAACGGTACTCGCCCTGCTCTTTGCATTATGCCTTGCATTGGCTTTGAGCGACGCCGCCGCCCAGCAGTCGCAGAATGCGTGGATAGGTCGCGCAACCGAACTAGGACTACCGGCGTTTATTGGCCAGATTTCATTGGGCGGCATTTTTGTGCTCACCGGGATCCTGACCACGCACCATTACATCCACGCATCGCCCCGCACAGTCTGGGCTGATTTGGTCGCTCATGCGACGGGGACTTCTTTGACCACCCTAATCCCAGGGGTCACGTTGGTTGTTGTGCTTGCGGATGCCGTGGCACCCTCCACCGTGTTTAAGGTGGCACTCACCGTTTTGCCAGCATGGATTGTGGGGTGCGTGACCATTGCCCTGTTGGTCCGCCACCCGTGGGCGCAAATACATATGGCACGCATTGCCCCCGCCCTCCTGGTCGTAGCCATGGGGTTTTCCTGGGTGGTGGGGGTTGTGCTGTCCCGATCTGCACCCCCCGTGGGGTCTGCGCTCTGGGGAGAGCCCACATTCTCGTGGTCACAGACTCTCACCTGTATGGCGCATCTGAGCTCATACTTCTTCGCCGGAAGTTTTGTTGTGGGAATAGGAGGGGCGTTGCTGAAACGTCCTTCCCTGTTGCGTTTTTTGCTCCCTGTGCTCGGTGCGATCATGTTTGTGGTGTTGCTCCCGCTAGCCATGGCGGGCGTGGACATCGGTCAGCCTTTCCTGGCGTTGGCGCTACTACCCGCCGTCATTATTCCTATGCCGCAGTGGTTGCGTGCGCAGGATTTATGGCTTGGCATAGTGCTGTACGGGTGGCCCGTGCACCTAGTTCTTTTGCTCATGGGAGCATCTGAGTGGGATACGGCAATCACCGCCGTGGTTGTCGTGAGCTCTGCGGTGTTGCTGTCGGTATTGTCGTGGTGGTTTATTCAAAAACCCCTCACAGATAAGTTTGTTGGCTCCGTGGACGATGCCCAACCGACAGAAGAGGCGAAGGCTCCACAGCAGGCACCCGTATCCGCTCGATTCCGTTGGTTGGCTCTGGCTGAAGGCGAAGATTTTGCGTGACCCGAACGCTGTGCTGAACTTCCGGGCAATGACCCCAAAGTCCTAATACAGTGGCACGTATGAGTGCTTTCCTGGTGGTTGCCGCCCACCCTGCTGAGACTGCGCATCTTCCGCCGGATACAGATGTGGTGCTCACTGGCATTGGTATGTCCCGCGCCGCCACCTGCGTTACTCGCGCCATCATGCAGCGCTGCCCGACCCCTGAAGAACGGTCCAAGCTGACGCTGGTGAACCTTGGAAGCTGTGGTGGGCTCGCCCCAACAGCCCACGGGATTTTTGAGCCATCCACGGTGATCAACAGAGATATTGATGGTGATTCGATGCGTGCCTTGGGGACAGATCCGCAGGATTCCATACCTTTGGCCGACCTAGGACAACCGGGAGATGGGTCAGTCTTGGCTACCGGGGACTCTTTCATCGCTGACGACGCGGTACGCGATGCGTTGGCGCAACGCGCAGACCTTGTGGACATGGAAGGATTTGCGGTGGCCGTGGCCTGCCGCGAACTCGGGGTGAGGTTACGGATGGTCAAACATATTTCCGATCATGCCGATGAACAAGCCCTTGCCTGGGCCGACCAAGTGGACCAGTCAGCGCGGGCATTAGCCCGGTGGTGGGTGGACTTTCAGGCAGAGCAGAGCCGGGCGTGAAACTCATCCGTCAACGCGAGTCCCTGGGGGCCGCCCAAGACTACCGGGCGGGGCAAAACATCCTGCGTGCGGTGCGTACTGGTAACGCCGGACCGGTGCTGCGCATATATCAGCCCCGACCCACGGTGGCATTTGGCCGCAGGGACGAATTGCTCCCTGGCTTCAGTGCCGCAGAGCGGGCCGTCACCCGCGCTGGTTATACACCGTTGGTCCGTGATGTTGGGGGGCGTGCGGCTGCTTACCACCGAGGCTGCTTGGTGATTGATCACATCGAACCTGATCCGGACCCTAAAAGCGGCATCCAAGAACGCTACCGATTGTTTGCTGACATGGTGGTAGCAGCTTTCGAAGAACTGGAATTCCCAGCTGAGGTGGGGGAAATACCTGGCGAGTACTGCCCAGGAAAATACAGTGTGCATTCCACGGGATCACTACAGGGCGCCACCACCCAGCCCATTAAATTGGCGGGGTCAGCTCAACGTATTGTGCAAGGTGCCTGGTATTTTTCCACGGTGGTGGTGGTTGAACAGTCGGAACCACTGCGGTCGGTCCTGACCGATACCTACCGGCGGTTGGGCTTGGAATGGAACCCGGCCACAGCTGGTGCTGTGGAAGACCTGCGCCCAGGAACACAGGTCAGCGACGTGGAAGCTGCTTTACGCAAAGTTTATGGGATGTATGCCCGGTACATGGGGTATGGGTCTCTCCAAGAACAAGCGTTGTGACCCTGGGCCGGTAGGATCATGTGGGTCGAGCGCGGCCCCGGTACGGTCGCCCCCATCGTTGAAAGGCACAACACCCCCATGAGCGATCAGGTCCTTGAACCCGGCCCCACCATCACGGTCACCATCGACGGTCACACCCGTCAAGTTGCGGCAGGTTCCACAGCCGCGGACCTCTACGCTGATAACCGTGATGTGGTGGTGGCCCATATCAACGGCACGCTCAAGGACCTTTCCACCCCATTGGCTGATGCTGACACCGTCACGCGGGTGTTGCTCTCTGATCCCGAAGGGCTTGACGTGTTACGGCACTCCACCGCACACGTAATGGCACAAGCCGTTCAGGAATTGAAGCAAGAAGCAAAACTGGGGATCGGCCCGTATATCACAGATGGTTTTTATTTTGACTTTGAAGTCGATGATGCCTTTACCCCGGAAGATCTTCAAGCGATTGAAAAGCGCATGCAGAAGATCATCAACTCCACCCAAAGTTTTCGGCGGCGTGAAGTCACCCACGACGAAGCTTTAATGGAGATGGCGGATGAACCATACAAGCTGGAACTCATTGGATTAGCCCACGGGCCTGGTTCGGGGGCCGAACGCATTTCCGTAGAAGCTGCTGCTGATGGCGCATCCCAAGAAGTGGGCGGTGCGGAACTGAGCATTTACGACAACGTAGACCGTAAAACAGGGGAGGTTGTATGGCGGGACCTATGCCGCGGACCTCACCTGCCCCACACCAAGATCATTGGCAACGGATTTGCTCTGATGCGTTCGGCGGCGGCTTACTGGCGCGGTTCTGAGAAAAATAAGCAGCTCCAGCGCATTTACGGTACTGCCTGGCCTACCAAGGACGAGCTCAAGGCGTATAAGGAGCGTTTGGCCGAGGCCGAGCGTCGTGATCACCGTCGACTAGGCACTGAACTTGATCTTTTTTCCTTCCCGGATGACATCGGATCAGGGCTGGCGGTGTTTCACCCCCGTGGTGGTTTAATCCGGATGGAAATGGAAAACTTGTCCCGGCAGCAGCATCTCAAAGCTGGGTATTCATTCGTCAACACCCCGCATATCACTAAGTCCAACCTTTTTGAACGGTCTGGTCACCTGGGCTTTTATAAGGACGGAATGTACCCGCCCATGCACATGGACCAGGAGGTGGATGCAGAAGGCAACATCACCAAACAGGGTGCGGACTATTACCTCAAGCCCATGAATTGTCCCATGCATAACCTGGTGTTTAATTCGAGGGGACGTTCATACCGTGAATTACCCCTACGGATCTTTGAATTCGGCACTGTGTACCGCAATGAAAAGTCGGGTGTGGTACATGGACTGACCCGTGCTCGTGGTTTCACGCAGGATGATGCTCACATTTACTGCACCCGTGAGCAGATGAAAGATGAACTCACGGCTACTTTACGGTTCGTCTTGGATCTCCTTACCGCGTACGGACTTACGGATTTTTACCTAGAGTTATCCACCCGCGACCCGGAAAAGTCGATTGGTGATGACCATACCTGGGAAGAAGCCACTCGAACCTTAGAAGAGGTTGCCGCTGAATCAGGATTAGAGCTGGTTGCAGATCCCGAAGGGGCTGCTTTTTACGGCCCCAAGATTTCCGTGCAGGCCAAGGACGCCATCGGGCGCACCTGGCAAATGTCCACTATTCAACTGGACTTTATGATGCCGGAGCGGTTTGACCTGGAATACACTGCAGCCGATGGCACACGACAGCGGCCGGTTATGATTCACCGCGCCCTGTTTGGGTCCATAGAGCGTTTCTTTGGGGTACTCACCGAACACTACGCGGGTGCTTTCCCCGCGTGGTTATCACCGGAGCAAGTGCGGGCCATTCCGGTGGCGGATGCCTTTGACGATTACCTACATGATGTGGTGGATCGTCTGCGGGCCGCCGGTGTGCGCGCGGAACTGGATGCGTCCTCTGACCGGTTCCCCAAAAAAATCCGTACCGCGTCCAAGGACAAAGTACCGTTTGTGCTCATTGCCGGTGGTGATGATGCTGACGCTGGAGCAGTGTCCTTCCGCTACCGGGACGGTTCGCAGGAAAACGGTGTGCCCTTGGACGAGGCGATCACGCGAATCACCGCCCACGTGACGAACCGGGTTAATACGGACCCTTCCCCCGCAGAGGCCGTGGCACAGAATCCGGAGGCTGGGCAAGAATGACTGAACATCAGGCACCCCATGGGTGGATTCGTCAAGACGATTTCCCGTTACCCGGGGTGCCTGATGCTTTCCAGCGGCTATGGACCCCGCACCGCCTGGCATATGTGCGGGGTGAAGATACCTCTGTGCCGGTGAAACCCGGATGCCCATTCTGCTCAGGCCCTGAGTACCAGGACGATGATTCGCTGATCGTTCACCGTGGTCAGCACTGCTTTGTGATCCTCAACCTGTTCCCTTATAACCCGGGCCATCTGTTGGTGTGCCCGTACCGACATGTCGCTGATCTGGTGGATTTGAGTCATGCGGAACTTACGGAGCTGATGAAGCTGACCCGGGATGCGGTGACGGCGGTGCGTGCGGCATCCTCGCCGGATGCTTTTAATACTGGGTTAAATCTGGGGGAGGCGGCTGGCGGGTCTCTATCTGCCCATCTGCACATGCATGTGGTGCCGCGGTGGAACGGGGACGCTAACTTTATGCCGGTGACCGCAGGCACCAAGGCCATGATGGACACTCTAGGTTCCACCTGGGAACTTATCCGAGCCTCGTGGATAGAGGCAGAAAACTCGTCGTGAAATGTGATGACGAACAGCCCCACACGCGGCGGTGGCTCGTTCATGGCACTTCCGTGACCCCCTTATGCTGTTTCTTATGTCCAGACCACTCGTGAGGCTCCTGGGCCAGGGGGTGCGTGCGGCCACTGCGTTACGTGGAGGCGGCTCAGCATTCCCAGGCCTGGTGATGGAAAAACTGCATCCCCGGTTCGTTGCCGAAGAACTTGCCCGTCTACCGCACGGTGTGGTGGTTGTTTCCGGCACTAACGGTAAGACCACCACCACCAAAATGGCCGTGCAGTTATTGGAGTCTCAGGGCCTGAAAGTGTTCACTAACCGCACGGGGTCGAACTTTGTGCGGGGGGTGGCGGCGGCTTTACTGGAACAGATTTCCCTGACCGGTAAATTTGACGCGGATATTGCTGTTCTGGAACTCGACGAAGCCCACGCCGTGCACTTTGTGCGAGAGGTCAAACCGCGGTTTTCTCTTCTCTTGAATGTGATGCGCGACCAGCTGGACCGGTTTGGAGAAATTGACACCACCCGCCGGATGCTTGCACAGGTAGCTGCCGCAACCACCGATGCGGTGATTCTGAATCGGGAAGATCCCCGCATCGCATCGCTCGCGGAATCAGTACAGCCTGGAACACGGGTGCTGTGGTACGGATTATCGGATCAGTTACGCCCCATGTTCCCGTCCGATGACGATATGCGCAGTGGGCAAACCTCTACGGCAGGTGATCCGCAACAATCCACCAGGCCCGATGCTGTAGTGGAGCTGACCGATTTTGATGCCACGGACGTGACGTTCACCGTCCAAGGGGATCCCGCGCAGGCCACGGTGCACCTGTACGGCGTGTATAACGTGTACAACGCAGCGGGGGCATTGGCGTTGGCGCTGACCGTGCTGCAGAACAGTCCTGCAGGATCAGGTACTGATGTTGCAGGACTGTTAGACGAACTGTCACGGGTGACCCCAGCCTTTGGCCGCGGGGAAACCATTATGGTGCAAGGTAGCCCACTGCAATTGCTGTTGGTGAAGAATCCTGCGGGTTTCCGGCTTTCTCTGGCCTCAGCAAAGCCTGAGTCCTACGCGACCATGATTGCCATTAACGACGAATACGCGGATGGCCGTGACGTTTCATGGTTGTGGGACGTCGATTTTGACTCCTTGCGTGATGGCGGGGTGGATGTGGTGACCGGTACACGTGCCTGGGATATGGCCTTACGGCTGGACTATGACCAAGTGCCGGTAACGGCAGTCGAACCCGAGCTTGAGGAAGCCCTCACACAATGTATTGTCGCCGCTGATGGGCGGCCCATGCGAGTGTTCTGCACCTATACCGCGATGTTGTCCTTGCGCCGTGCGTTGCGCGCTATTACTGAGGTTCCGGAGATCTGACTGATGACCACTACAGATTCCACGTTTCCACAAAGTCCGGGCTCGGGTTCGCCGATGGGTGAGTATCAACTGGGTGAACGAGGCGCTATAACGGTGGTGCAACTTTATCCCCGTGACATGAATATCTATGGGGACTGGGGCAACACCCTGACTTTAAAACGCCGTCTGGAGCGACGCGGGTACCAGGTCGCTGTCACTGATTACAACCCCGGGGATACCTTCCCCTCGGACGGGGATATTTTTGTCGGTGGTGGCGGGCAGGATTCCGGCCAGTTCCGGGTCATGGAGGATCTGCAGCGGATCAAGCCTGCGCTGCACGAACTGGTGGATGACGGCGCCCCCATGCTCACGATCTGTGGTCTTTACCAGCTTTTTGGTCACGAATTCCGCACTATCGGTGGTCAGACCCTGGAAGGCATTGGCATTTTTGACCTCACGACGGTTGGTGGGGAATCCCGGTTGATTGGCAATATCGTCACTGAGTCACCCCAGTTTGGCACCATCGTCGGTTATGAAAACCATTCCGGGCTGACCCGGCTGGGGGTCGGACAAAAACCTTTGGGGCAGGTGATCCGTGGTGCCGGTAACGATGGGGAGGACGGTACGGAAGGTGCAATCACCCGTGAGGTGATTGGTACGTATCTGCACGGGTCGCTGTTGCCCAAGAACCCCGCGATTGCTGATCATCTGATTGCCACAGCTGTGCGGCGTCGGTATTCCCACGACGATTTGGAACCACTCAACGACACTCTGGCTACTAAAGCGCGCAACGTGGCACAGTCACGGCCACGCTGAACACTGCCCGCTAGACTGGCAGGCGGATTCCCGATGCCCGTCAGACACACACCTATAGGAGGCACGCATGGCAGGTCACTCCAAATGGGCCACCACCAAACACAAAAAGGCCGTGATTGACGCCAGACGAGCCAAGGCTTTTGCCAAGTACATTAAGGGCATTGAAGTCGCTGCTCGCCAAGGTGGCCCAGATACCGCTGGTAACCCTGCTTTGGAACTTGCTGTGTCCAAAGCTAAAAAGAACTCCGTGCCGAATGACAATATTGACCGCGCTATTAAGCGTGGGGCTGGTTTGACCGGCGAAGTTATCGATTATTCGGAGATTTTTTATGAGGCCCGCGGCCCGCAAGGGTCTGCACTTTACATTGAATGTTTAACGGATAATAAGAATCGCGCGGCTTCTGACGTCCGTGTAGCCGTTACTCGCAATGGTGGCAGCATGGCGGATCCCGGGTCAGTGGTTTTCATGTTTGAACGCAAGGGCGTGGCTGAAGTCGCCAAGAGTGATGGCTTGACGGAAGACGACGTCCTGATGGCCGTGTTAGATGCTGGCGTGGAAGAAGTCGTGGAAGAAGACGAAGTCTTCGAAGTGGTGTGTGAAGCCACGGACTTGCCTGCTGTCCGCGCTGCCTTGGACGAAGCGGGGTTGGAATACAACAACGACGATCCTGTTTTCCGCGCCAATATGAGCGTTGATTTGGATGTGGAAGGCGCCAAGACTTTCCTGCGGTTGGCCGACGCGGTTGAGGCGCTCGACGACGTCCAGAATGTCTACTCCAATGCCCAGATTTCCCCGGATGTGCTAACTCAGTTGGAAGAACAGGACTGAATGTCTGCCTCTGAGCAGGTCATCCTGGGGGTTGATCCCGGACTGACTCGCTGTGGTTTCGGCGTGGTGCGGATGCGTGCTAACCGCCAGGTGGAATGGGTGCATCACGAAGTACAGGGAACCAGCCCTGACCAGCCCTTGGAAGTGCGCATTCTCAGTATTGCCCAGGCAGCAGAAGCCATGATGCAACGGTTCGCTCCGGATGTTTTGGCGATCGAACGACTTTTCGCTCAGAACAATGCACCCACCGTGGTGGGGACGGCGCAGGCATCCGGCGCAGTGATCGCCGAAGCCGCACGACGCCGTATTAACGTGGCGTGGCATACCCCTTCTGAGGTGAAAGCAGCTGTCACAGGGGATGGTTCCGCGGACAAAAATGCTGTGACCCGCATGGTGGTGCGCATTCTGGGGTTGCAGGCTCCGCCCAAACCAGCCGACGCGGCGGATGCCATAGCCATTGCGATTTGTCATGGGTGGCGCTCTGGTGTGGGGTCTGGTTATGACGCCCAGGTGGCTACAGCCACCCACCAGGGGGCACAAACTCGCATTGCTGAGCTCACGGCTGGTCGTGGGGCAGCGCTTACCCCTGCACAGAAAGCATGGAAGGCCGCAGAACAACGAGCCCGGCGCAACGGTAGATAAACCGGGTGCGCGTTGTGCACTGCTAGCCTTGAATCTAATAGTACATATGTTCGATGTATTTCATGGGTTGACGGTAAAGCACGAAAGGACATCACACACATGATTGCTGCGGTGCGTGGGGAGGTTCTCCATAAGGGACTCAGTACCGTTGTGGTGGATGTTCATGGGTTGGGACTGGAAGTACACGTGACACCGGATACCCTTTCCGGTCTGCATCACGGTAGGGAGGCGCGGTTATTCACGACATACGTGGCGCGCCAGGATGACGCCCCCCTGCTTTTTGGATTTTCTTCCCTTGAGGAAAAAGAAGTCTTTGAAATTATGCTCAGTGTGTCCGGGGTGGGGCCACGGACGGCATTAGCCGTATTAGCCACGTTAGGGCCAGATGATGTCCGTTCGGCTATTGCTTCCGGGGACCCCAAACCTTTTACTGCCGTGGTGGGCATTGGGCCCAAAGGTGCCAAACGTATTGTGCTGGAGCTGGCGGGCAAACTTGTGCCCACGGAAACTGCGTCTATAACCGCTAAAGCGGCGAATTCAGCGCCACCGCAGTGGCGGGTTCATGTGACTGAAGCCCTGGTGAGCTTGGGATGGAACGATAAGGATGCGGCCCGGGCGATCGACGATGCCCTAACCGGACGGGAAGAACTTGTGGCTTCCGGTGACGTCGCGGCGATTTTGCGTACCGTTTTAGCCTGGTTGGGGTCGCGAGCGTCAACATCCCATAGCGCGGCCCAGGGGCAGGAGGCCTGAGATTGCTAGGAGAACGCGGAGCTGTGAATGGCCATGAGCGTCTGGTATCACCGGGAAACGAGCCGGATGAAAAAACCGTAGAAGCCGCTCTGCGCCCGGGAAACTTGGATGATTTTGTGGGGCAACCCCGAGTGCGCCGACAGCTGTCGTTAGTGCTAGAGGCCTCCAAACTCAGAGGGCGTGCGGCTGACCATGTGCTGTTGTCTGGTCCGCCTGGACTCGGTAAAACGACCCTAGCCATGATCATTGCCGAAGAAATGGGAGCTGCATTACGCATATCTTCCGGCCCCGCTATTCAGCACACCGGGGATTTGGCCGCAATTTTGTCTTCTTTGACAGAGGGCGAAGTGTTGTTTTTGGATGAAATCCACCGGATGTCGCGCCCCGCTGAAGAAATGCTCTACATGGCCATGGAAGATTTCCGGGTGGACATCGTGGTCGGTAAGGGAGCCGGTGCGACGTCCATTCCCTTGGACCTTCCACCGTTTACGCTGGTGGGCGCCACGACCCGTGCGGGATTGCTACCGGGGCCATTACGGGACAGATTCGGTTTTACCGGGCACTTGGAGTTCTATTCGGTAGAAGAACTGGTTGCGGTGCTGCGCCGTTCTGCGGGACTGTTGGACCTGAACCTGAGTACCGAAGGGTTCCAGGAAGTGGCGTCACGTTCGCGCGGTACCCCGCGTATTGCTAACCGTTTGTTGCGCAGGGTAAGGGACTGGGCTTTGGTGCACGGAGTCACCAGGATTGATGCCCGGGCAGCATCCGCCGCTTTGGATATGTACGAAGTGGACCCCCGTGGTCTAGATCGGTTGGATCGTAGTGTTCTGCAGGCCTTGGTGAAACAGTTCGGTGGTGGACCGGTGGGCTTATCGACACTGGCCATTGCGGTGGGGGAGGAAACTGAGACCGTTGAAGAAGTCGCAGAACCCTACTTGGTACGGGAAGGACTGCTGGCGCGCACTCCGCGTGGCAGGGTTGCCATGCCTGCCGCGTGGGAACACTTGGGCATGCCCGTCCCGCAGCACGCCGCGTTTGGGGAAGCCGTGATGTATGACGAAACACCCCATGACGATTCGTTTCCATGACGTAGCGGTCCCCGGATGCGCGGCTGTCACCTACCATGTTTGTAGGACATGTTGTGCTCACGTGACCACAACCCTCAAGACATCAACGCAGCCTGTGCTGCAGAACCAGGAGAACGTGTGCTTCCCTCCGTGCTGTCCGCCCAGACCGAAACCCAGCTGCTGGCCGCTGAACAGAGCGCGGGAGGATCGGGTCAGTTCTTGTTTTTTGCTGTGATGATGGGACTGCTGTTGCTGATGTTTTGGTTCACCAGCCGTGGACGTCGTCGCCAGCAACAGAAACTTAAAGAACAGCAGTCTCAAATGGTTCCTGGCACGGAGGTGATGACCAGCTACGGTCTTTATGGTCGTGTGGTCAGCATTGATCGGGAGGCCGTTAAAGCTGTGTTGGAAATTGCTCCGGGGACTCAGGTCACAGTTCATTTACAGACCGTGAGCACCGTTGTCGAGGGCACCACCGCGGATGTGACGAACACCCGTGAGACAGATGCTACGGACTCCAACGAGAAATAACCACGTGGTGTAGCGTCCACCGGGGATTACCCACTGCCATTCGGAATATCGAGTACTGCTGACAAGGAATGCACCCATGGCCACCGCAGCCTCACCGCCACCGGAGGGTTCACGGAAAAACTCCTCCAGCACAACTCCCAGGGACCGCACGGCGGTTTCACGTGCTGTGAGCCGCGCCAGAATCTCCCTGATCACGTTGACCGTGGTGATCATTGCCCTCATCGGAGTGTTGGCGTGGGGTGCAGGTCGTGGTAGTACGCAGTGGACTCCGCGCCTTGCTTTGGACCTTGAAGGCGGCACACAGATGGTGCTCACACCGCGTTTGCAGGGGGAAGGATCCGGGGAGGAAATCGCCCCAGAACAATTGGAACAAGCGGTCGAAATTATTCGGCAGCGTGTGGACGGTTCCGGCGTGGCGGAAGCTGAAGTGGCCACGCAAGGCGGATCAAACATCGTCGTCTCCATGCCGGGAGCTCCTGACTCGGAAACCCGCGAGTTAATTCAAACGTCTGCGCACATGTCTTTCCGTCCAGTTCTGCAAACTGGTCCGGCGGCAGCAGTCCCGGAAGATCAGCGCACAGCACAGGAGGATCTGCCAAAACCTACGGAGAAACCTGAGAACTCCTCTGACCCCAACTGGGTGACTGCGGATCTGGTCAAAGAGTTCGAATCCACGGATTGCACGCAGCCGCAGAGCCCTGAGGAACGTGCTTCGCAAGATCCCGATGCCGCTGTGGTGGCTTGTGAACCGACTTCTGATGCTAAGTACATTCTGGGTCCGCTAGAGATTCAAGGCACCGAGATCGCCAACTCCGAGTACGGTATGGCGCAAGGGCAGGGGGGGACCACCACGGGGCAGTGGGCCGTGGATCTTCAGTTCAATGCCGAAGGCACGGAGACGTTCCAAGAACTTTCTGAACGTCTATACAACATTGGCCAAACCAACTCGGGCGATCCCCGTCAGCAGTTCGCCATTCTGCTGGATGGTGAGGTTATTTCGGCCCCCAGAATGGATAACGTGGTGGCCAATGGGCAAGCCCAAATCACGGGGCAGTTCACGGAAGAATCTGCAGCGTTCCTATCCGAACAACTGCGCTATGGTTCCTTGCCGGTAAGTTTCACCATCGCATCGGAACAACAGATTTCTGCCACATTGGGGGCGGATCAACTGCGTATGGGCATCATCGCCGGCGTTATCGGTCTGTTGTTGGTTGCTGCCTGGTCCCTGCTGCAGTACAAGTGGCTGGGGTGGGTCAATATTGTGTCGTTGCTTGTGCTGGGCGTGATGTCCTGGCTGGCCATCGTCATCTTGGGTTGGACTATGAACTACCGGTTGTCCTTGGCGGGTGTGGCGGGTCTGGTGGTATCCATTGGCATGGCGGCGGACTCGTTCATCGTGTATTTCGAGCGCATCAGGGATGAAGTCCGCATTGGCCGCACCATTCCGGCGGCTATCGACCATGGGTGGAAGCGTGCGCAACAGACCATTTTGGCTTCAAAAGCCGTAAACCTGATTGCCTCCGTGGTGCTGTACTTTGTGGCGGTTGGTAACGTTCGTGGCTTTGCTTTCACGCTGGGCTTGACCGCAGTGATTGACCTGTTGGTGGTGTTTTTCTTCACGCACCCGGTCATGGTGTACCTGTCACGTACTCGGTACTTTGGGCGCGGTAGTCCAGGATCCGGCTTGGATCCCAAGGCTTTGGATGCGGTGCCTTTTTACCGGGGTGGTGGACGCTTCCGTGCTCCTGAAGATCTTGACCCGGCGTCCGGTGCCACCCAGGTGGACGATGCCGCTATTGCCGCATCGGAGGATCCTGATGCGCCACAACCGCAGCAGCCTGAGCAACAGCTACATCCCGTGGTTGTTCCTACGGGGGTCAAAGACGGCCTGACGCTAGCTGAGCGACGCCGTCAAGCCCGCCGTGCAGCTGATGCTGAGGTGGAACCGGGGTCCGGGGTGCAACTATCGGAGAAAGGGGAGAGCTGATGTCGCGTTTCGCAGATTTTGGTAATGACCTCTACAGCGGGCGGAAGTCGTTCCCCTTTGTGCCCAAACGTAAGCTTTGGTTGGGGTTAGCGGCCCTACTGGTTGTAGCCTCTGCCCTCGTTCCGATGCTTCGGGGTGGTTTTAACCTGGGTATCGATTTCACGGGCGGGTCTGAATTTGTGGTTTCGAATGTGGCAGAAGCTGGCCCGGAACCAGGTGAGCAGGCGGTGGCAGCCGCCGGACACGACGGTGAGTCCACCGTTACCGCGATTGCTCCAGGAACCATTCGGGTGCAGACCGAGCAGCTTGATGATGATCAAACGTTAGCCGTTCGGGAAGCCTTAACTAAAGCCTATGACGTCTCTGATGATCAGGTGGCCTCCAACTTCGTCGGCCCTCGATGGGGCGCAGGGATCTCTGAGCAGATGATCAGGGGGTTGGTGATCTTTCTAGCCCTCACCGCTGTGGTCATGGCGCTGTATTTCCGAACGTGGAAGATGTCCTTGGCCGCCATGGTGGGTGTGTTCGTCACCGTTGCTTTAACCGTGGGGACGTATGCGCTAGTTGGCTTTGAGGTCACTCCTTCTGCGATCATCGGCTTTCTGACGGTGTTGTCTTATTCTCTGTACGACACGGTTGTGGTATTCGATAAAATCCGTGAAAACACCCGGGGGCTGTTGGATGGCAGCGCCCCAGCCGCCCGGCAAAACCGGGGTTTCAGTGATCACATCAATCTGGCAGCTAACCAAACGCTAGTGCGTTCGATTAATACCTCTGTGGTGGGGTTGTTGCCAGTGGGCTCCATTTTGTTTATCGGTGCGGTTTTACTTGGTGCAGGGACGTTGAAAGACCTGGCGTTGTCGCAGTTCGTGGGCATTGTGTGGGGCACCCTGGCCACCTTGTTTGTGGCCACTCCACTGTACGCCGCCTTGCGGTCTACAGAATCTGCCGTCAAAAAACAGGAAGCACAGGCCATGGAGTTGAGGCACACCGCAAAGAGCTTGGACAACACACGGTCCCGGCAGGTGACACGCCCGAGTCCGTGAAAGCTGGGTGACCTGCCTAGACTAGAGCCCCGCACGGGGTAACTTCGTGATACTGAGCGTATCGGGGACCGTCGGAAGGGGGCAGCTGTGGAGGACTCTCCAGACCTGAATGCTAACGCTGAGGTGTCGTCGTGGACGCAGACCGGGCGCGCTCAGACTGTGTCCGGTAGCTCGGGAACTCACGGAGTGCTTCCAGCGTCCCGCCCAGTTTTTGGCCGCCCAGTATTCCCCGGACGTTCGGAGCGGACACGTTCGACATTGTCCTACTTATCGGGTGCCTCCGTTTCCCGGTCTCCGCTGATTGAACCCTTGCTGCGTACCGTGCGTGAAAACGCTCCGGATGAGGACCTTACGGTGCTGCAGCGGGCCTTTGCTGTCGCTGACCGTCAGCACGAAGGTCAAAAACGCAAAAGTGGCGACCCGTACATTACGCATCCCGTGGCAGTAACTACCATTCTGGCTGAACTCGGGATGACTGGTTCGGTGCTGGTGGCGGCCTTACTGCACGATACGGTGGAAGACACTGACTACACTTTGGAGCAGCTCACTCAAGATTTTGGGGAGGAAGTTGCCCAACTGGTGGACGGTGTAACCAAGCTGGATAAAGTCCAGTATGGTGAACACGCTCAGGCGGAAACTGTTCGCAAAATGATTGTGGCCATGGCGCGGGATATCAGGGTTTTGTTAATCAAACTGGCTGATCGACTGCATAATGCTCGCACATGGCGTTTTGTGTCTCAGGAATCTTCGGCAAAAAAAGCGAGGGAGACCCTGGAAATATTTGCCCCCTTGGCGCATCGCTTAGGGTTGAATACTATTAAGTGGGAATTAGAAGACCTTTCCTTCGCCGCGCTTTACCCTAAGATCTACGATGAAATTGTGCGTATGGTGGGGGAGCGTCAACCGCAGCGTGAGCGAAATTTAGCGGAGATTCGCACCCTCGTGGCGGAAGATCTTGCCCAATCTAGAATAGATGCGGTCATCACTGGGCGGCCTAAACACTACTATTCCGTGTATCAAAAAATGATTGTGCGGGGTAAAGACTTTGATGAAATCCATGATCTTCTGGCCGTTCGAGTCTTGGTCTCCTCTGTTCGAGAGTGTTATGCGGCGCTAGGGTCTTTGCATGCCCGATGGCGTCCTCTGCCTGGGCGGTTTAAAGATTACATTGCCATGCCAAAATTCAATATGTATCAATCCTTACACACAACAGTGTTGGGGCCCGGTGGGCGGCCGGTGGAGATTCAGATCCGCACTCACGAAATGCATCAGCGTGCGGAATATGGTGTGGCTGCGCATTGGAAATATAAGGATCACGCGCAGCGTGGGGGTAATCCCACTAAATCTGGTTCTCAGGATATGGGGTGGTTAAAGTCTTTGGTGTCGTGGCAGGACGATACCAAAGACTCCACCGAATTCCTTGACTCGCTGCGCTATCACATTGATACCAAAGAAGTGTATGTTTTTACTCCCCGTGGAGATGTTATGGCTTTACCCGCAGGATCCACGCCGGTGGATTTCGCGTATGCGGTGCACACAGAGGTAGGGGATAAAACCATCGGTGCCCGCGTCAATGGAAAACTCGTGGCGCTGTCTTCTGCTTTACAGCACGGTGACTGGGTGGAGGTCTTGACGTCCAAGTCCCCCCACGCGGCCCCTTCTCAGGACTGGTTAAAGTTTGTTTCCTCCCCGCGGGCACGACAGAAGATCAAACAGTTCTTCACGAAGGAGCGACGTGAAGAAGCTATTACGCGGGGGCAGGAAGTGTTAACGCGTGCATTGCGTAAACATCATTTGCCGCTGCAGCGCACCGTGACTCAGGAAGCGTTGGTGTCGGTGGCACAACAGCTCAACCGCTCTGATATCACGGCTTTATACGAGGCTATCGGCAATGAAACCGTTTCCGCGCGGGATGTGATTGACCTGCTGGTTGAGTCCGCCGGTGGTGCTGAAGGTTCGGCCGAAGACGTGGTGGACACTATCTCGCCTATTCACCCCGTGCGTCACGGCGTGGCAGATCCCGGGGTAGCGGTGGATGGTGCCACGGATGTCTACATTAAGCTAGCCCGGTGCTGCACCCCGGTTCCCCCGGATCAGATCATCGGATTTGTCACCCGTGGCCAAGGCATATCTGTTCACCGGACAGACTGCGTGAACATGACTAGCCAGGCCGATTCGGAGCGTAAGGTCGCCGTACACTGGGCGCCCACCCAGTCATCAGTATTTTTAGTGGAAATTCAGGTGGAAGCGCTGGATCGGCAAAAATTGTTGTCAGATGTTACTCGTGTGCTTTCTGAAAATCATGTGAATATTTTGTCCGCTAACGTTCATACGTCCTCGGATCGTTTGGCTATCTCACGATTTTCCTTTGAAATGGGAGACGCCAAGTACTTGGATCACGTGCTTCATCAGGTCCGCAATATTGACGGGGTGTATGACGTATACCGGACATCAGCGCACAAGCGTTTGCCCGGCCCATCGCGCCCTTAAGATTACTGCTCCTGCGCAAAAGTTGCCCGCGTCAGAGCCTGGCCCCCTTCGGTATATCCAATCCCAACCGACGGCATGCTTTGCGGATGGTGACCACCGCCTGAGGTCGATGCGGGACTCGGGGACGTGTGTGTAACAGACGCACCACATCAGATGGGTTCACTCCCAAGTGCGGTGCTTGCAACATCACAAGTAACGCGGCAAAAGCATCCGGGTGCTGCCAGCACGCCAGATCGGCTGCCGTGCGTAAGGGTGTCGTGACGCGTACCCCGTAAAACTGATCAACATCCATCGGTTCATAAAGCACCTGCCGGATCGTCCAGCGTACTGTGGCTGTGGGAGGAGCCGGGCGTATGGACGAACGGTGCTCACGGTGAGTTAAAAACTCCACGACTGAAGGGGTGGAGGCGCAGGAATAGAACCAGGCGGCTGAAGCGCGGTGCAGCACGGCATTGTGCACAATCCCAGGTGGCATCGTGAGCTTGATAGCCGCGGCTTTCATGTGCCGGGTAACCCCCATGCCTACCGCTGCGTACACGGGACCTAGGACCCGTAACAGCATGCCATCGTGTACCAGTGCGGTAAGTTCAGAACGACTCAGCCCGCCATAGCTTGGGCTAGCGGTCCAGATCAGCTCAAAGTTCTGGGGAATGTTCGACGCAGCAGCTACTGGGTATGGCGGAGAATCGACGGTCATAACCACCATCGAACCTCGTTGGCAGTGAGTGGGCAAAGACCTGCGCTGCCCCTGTGGACATCGCAGGTCTTTGCCTCACAAGCCAGCAGCTGTCCGTTGGATCATCTCCAACATATTGCGGGCATCCGCCAGTTCACGGGACAGCTTGTCCGCGCGGGTGGTGTCACCGGTGCTTTCTGCTGCCGTGAGCTGTTCTTGCAATTGAGTGACCTTGTCTTGCGCCTGAGCGAGCAGAGCGTGGGAGCGCAGTTCAGACTCCGATGCCACCTGCGTGGTTCGATGACTTGAATCGGCGCTGCGAACAGCTTCTTCGACGGTTTGTAGTTCGCTTTCAATCCGTTTGAAGTGTGCACGGGGAACCTTACCGATCTGATCCCAACGCTGTTGGATATCGGATAGTTTTTTGCGGGCGCTGCGAACATCCGTGACTGGTAATAACTGCTGGGCTTCTTCCACCAAAGCAGTTTTGAGCTCAAGGTTGCGTTCAAATTCCTGCTCGACCTGATCGTGAGCCGCCTGACGGGCGGCGAAAAAGACATCTTGAGCTGCACGGAATCGCGACCACAAAGCGTCATCATCACGGCGCGAAGCCCGGGGAGACGCCTTCCAACGGTCCATCAGGTCGCGGTATTTGCCCGCTGTCAGGTTCCACTCTGTGGAGTGCTGCAAAGCTTCGGCTTCCGCGATCAATTTCTCTTTGATGCGTTTTGCCTCGGCATTGGCTTCATCCAGTTGTGAGAAGTAGGCACGACGATGGCGGTCAAAGGCAGTGCGCGCATTGCGGAAACGTTTCCATAATGCGTCTTCGTCCTTACGAGAAAGGCGAATCCCTGATTTCTGGTGTGATTTCCATTCGTCAAATAATTCGGCCATCCGTGTGGAAGATTGTTTCCATTGGATTTTTTCCGGTTCTTGTTGTGCGATCTGCTCTGCTTCACACACGATCGCGTCGCGCTGCGCAAAATGTTCTGCTTTGGCCGCTTCCGTGGCCCGTTTGTGCTCTGCTTCTAGCTCAGCAATCCTGGGGCGTAGGGATTCCAGCCGTGCTTCTAGGGCTTTGATGTCACCCACTAAGTGACGTTCGGCCAGCTGCGCCATGACCTGATCAGCATTGCGATTCATATCCGACGACGCCGTGTTGGCTTCCACCCGCTGTTCTAAGACGTCGACCATGGTTTTGACGTCTTCGAACTTCTTGACGAAATAAGCCAAAGCGTCGTCGGCGGAAACATCAGGCACTTGACCGCACAGCACGCGTTCCCCATCAACCAGGACGTACACATGGCCATCATCAGTGACTTCACCAAAAGGTCGGGCAGCTTCAAGTTGCTCTGTGCGTAACCCATCGGAGGTACCGTGATGAAGGGTATCGGTGGTCGAGGGGGAAGGGGCCACACCCGAAGGTTTGATGGCTGCAGGCGTGGGCACCTGGGGCTGGGTTTGGTCGTCGGATTTGAGACGTTCTGTCACCGCTGAAACTCTTTCACTCGTGCCGGACTGTTCCCTTCGGGTTCCTGGATCGTCCGGCAGCTTGTCTGTGGGCTACGCGAGTAACCCACAGCACCCTACGAAAGACCATGGTATCCATGGGGCACACTAGCGCGAATGCGGTGGAAGTCACCGTGGCCTTCTGGCTAATGCCTCGCCTGCCCATAGGATGGTTCGCGTACCTTTTGTGACCCTCTCACTTGCAGGAGACATGCTCATGGCCTCGACACCCTCCCTTTCCGGGTTTCCCGAGTGGCTACCACAGCATCGACTGGTGGAGTTACACGTGCTGGATACCTTGAGGGAGACGTTTGAGCTCCACGGGTTTTCCTCGATTGAAACCCGCGCAGTGGAAACAGTGGAACATCTGCTGCGTAAGGGAGAGATTGATAAAGAGGTCTATGGGATTTCACGCTTGGCGGAGGACGAGCACGCCACCGCGACTGCGTCGGAAGGCAAACTGGCTTTGCACTTTGACCTCACGGTTCCGTTTGCTCGGTACGTGCTAGAAAACGCTGGACACTTGAATTTTCCGTTCCGTCGATATCAAATCCAGAAAGTCTGGCGCGGGGAACGTCCGCAGGAAGGCCGTGCCCGGGAATTCACGCAGGCAGATATCGACGTTGTTGCGGAAAACACCCTGCCGTTCCGGTATGACATTGAACTGGCATTGGTGATGATTGAAGCCCTTTCTGCATTACCGGTTCCTGAGTTTGTGTTGCGCGTCAACAACCGAAAACTGGCCGAAGGTTTTTACCGAGGCATTGGTTTGACGGATGCTCCTTCCGTGCTGAGGGAGATCGACAAACTGGAAAAAATTGGAGCCGACAAGGTCATGAAAAACCTGTGTGATCATGTGGGTGCCACGGCTGAGCAAGCCAAAGCAGCGCTGCGTTTGGCTGCTATCCGCACCGAAGACACAGGGTTTGTGCAACAAGTCAGGGACTTAGGCGTCACCGACGAGCTCATGGAAGAAGGTCTCCAGGAGTTGGGCGAGTTAGTGGAAGAGGGAACGCGCCGGGCGCCGGGGCGCATTGTGGCTGATTTATCCATCGCTCGCGGGTTGGATTATTACACGGGCACGGTGTACGAAACGGTGTTGGTGGGCCACGAAAAGCTCGGTTCCATTTGTTCCGGTGGTCGTTATGAATCCCTGGCTTCCACGGGCCGTAAGGCGTATCCGGGTGTGGGGTTGTCGATTGGTGTTACCCGTCTGGTGTCACGGATTATCAGTCAGGATTTGGCATCGGTTTCCCGGCCTGTGCCCACGACTGTGCTCGTGTCGTTAGCGGATGAAGACAGCTGGTCTGCGGCCCAGGACGTTGCTATTCAACTCCGCAGCCGGGGTATTGCTTGCGAAGTCTCTGCGACCGCAGCCAAGTTTGGTAAACAGATCAAGTACGCCGATAAACGCGGTATCCCGTTTGTCTGGTTTTCTACGGCTCACGACGACGGCTCTGTGGTGCATGAGGTGAAAGATATTCGGTCGGGAGAACAAATTGTTGCAGACCCTCACACGTGGCTGCCCCCGGCTGGGGATATGGGCGTGCAGGTCACTGCCACAGGTCGTTGATCTTTCTGGGTGTCTGTAGACTCGGGCACGGAAAATCTTCGGGCGGTTGATGGCGCTGCATGATGCATGCGGTGCATCCCGGACCACGTCAGACAAAAACGTAAGGAATTTATCGGTGCTGCGCACTCATACCCTTGGCGAAATCGATTCCGATCTCATCGGGCAAACTGTCACCCTGGCCGGGTGGGTAGGGCGTCGTCGTGACCACGGCGGTGTTGCTTTTGTGGACCTGCGTGATGCCTCCGGTGTGGCCCAGGTGGTAATACGAGACGAAAAGGACTTTGACCACCTGCGTAACGAATATGTTTTGCAGGTGACGGGTACGGTGGAACGTCGCCCAGAAGGTAATGAAAACCCCCATTTGGCGTCGGGGCAGGTGGAGGTCATGGCTGATCACGTTACGGTGCTCAACACCGCTGCTCCTCTGCCATTCCAAATTGATGAACATGTGGAGGTTGGGGAAGAAGCCCGATTGAAGTACCGCTATTTAGATTTACGGCGTACGGAGCCGGCGCGCATTATGCGTCTGCGCTCAGAAGTAAACCGCGTGGCCCGCACGGTTTTGCATGATCGTGGTTATCTGGAGGTGGAAACCCCCACGCTGACCCGTTCCACGCCGGAAGGTGCCCGTGATTTTCTCGTGCCTGCCCGTTTAGCCCCTGGGTCTTGGTACGCACTACCGCAATCTCCACAGTTGTTTAAGCAGCTATTGCAGGTGGGCGGTGTGGAAAAGTACTTCCAGATTGCCCGCTGTTACCGGGATGAAGATTTCCGCGCTGATCGGCAACCAGAGTTTACTCAGCTAGATATTGAAGCTTCTTTTGTGGAGCAGGATGACATCATAGAACTGGGTGAAGCACTGATCCGTCAGTTGTGGGCATTAATTGACGTTGACATCACTACGCCCATTCCGCGTATGACTTACGCGGATGCAATGGAAAAATACGGTTCCGATAAACCAGATCTTCGGTTCGGTGTGGAACTCAAAGATCTCACGGAGTACTTTTCGCACACGCCTTTTCGGGTATTCCAAGCTCCGTATGTCGGGGCGGTGGTGATGCCAGGTGGCGCCTCTCAGCCTCGGCGCACGTTGGATGCTTGGCAGGAATGGGCTAAGCAGCGTGGCGCTAAAGGGCTGGCTTATGTCTTACTTAAAGACGACGGCGAGATCACCGGTCCGGTCGCCAAGAACATTACTGATGCTGAAAAAGCAGGGCTGGCGGAAGCTACCGGTGCCCAGCCAGGTGATTGCATTTTCTTTGCTGCCGGTGACCCCAAACCTTCCCGAGCCCTGCTGGGGGCAGCCCGGGTGGAAATCGGACATCGCACGGGGCTTGTGCAGGAGGGGGACTGGGCTTTTGTGTGGGTAGTTGATGCCCCACTGTTCGAATCCGTTTCTGACGCTGTGGCATCCGGTGACGTAGCGGTGGGTTCCGGAGCCTGGACTGCTGTGCACCATGCGTTTACTTCCCCCAAGCCGGAATACCTCCAGACGTTTGACACTAACCCCGGCGAGGCTCTGGCCTACGCTTACGACATCGTGTGCAATGGGGTGGAATTGGGGGGCGGTTCCATCCGTATCCACCAACGTGAGGTCCAGGACCGGGTTTTCCGGGTCATGGGACTTTCCCCCGAGCAGATCCAGGAAAAGTTCGGTTTCTTACTGGAGGCTTTTTCCTTCGGTGCACCGCCCCATGGGGGGATTGCCTTGGGGTGGGACCGTGTGGTGTCCATGTTGGCTGGGGTGGATTCGATTCGTGAGGTTATTGCTTTCCCCAAGACCGGTGGTGGATACGATCCCCTGACAGCTGCTCCGGCCCCTATTACCGCCGATCAGCGGAAGGAAGCTGGTGTCGACGCGCGACCTGGAACACAAGCTGATTCGTAGGCTCTAGAGCCAATGGTGCCAGGCTAACGTGTAGAGTCCGCCGAGCAGTATTCCAATCCAGATCCCCACCACGCATTGCCAGTATGTGTGGTCGCGGGTCCGTTGTCGTGCCCAGGTTACGATCACTGGGATCACCCAGCTCACCAGCACTAAGCTGCCATCAATGACGACGGGTAGTGTGACGGCAAAGGCCGCGGCCATGGCGCTGTGAGCAGAAACTTTCCAGATCAGCGTGACCACTGCGAGCGTGATGACCCCGGATAAGAGAAGCACGGTGGTGACGGTGATGGACCGAGGAATTCTGAGTGCATCCGCGAGTAGAACATGAACCAATAACGCGGTACCCATCAGCACAGCGACGGAAGTGTAGACAGGCAAACGATGCTCGCGGCGTCTGACGTAGCGTGTTTCGACTACTCCTCGCCGCGAAAGGTAGATCAACACAGCCATGGGAAGCCCTAACACCACCGCTGCTGTAACGACTGCCCACCACAAACCCTGATGACCGTCCTCCGTGACCCCGGCTGCGAGTAACAGCACGGTGCCCAAGATTGCCGGTGAACAGATGGCAGCCACGACTTCTGCCACTTTATGGAGTAGGGGTGCCGTGGAGGATGTGGAGAGAGTACCGCTGGTCATAGGAAGGATCGTAGTTCGTCTGTCAGACTCACCCGATAGCCTGGCAGGGTGAGTGGTTCCCTTTTTGACCTTCCACCGGACCAGAACCCTGACGCATCGGGTCACACCGAGGACGCCGCAGATTCAGAGGTGTATCCGGGGCGTGTGACGGCAGCGCGTCGCCCTGCCGCACCATTAGCTGTTCGTATGCGTCCGCGTAGCTTGGCGGAAGTAGTAGGTCAAAAACATTTGCTCACACCGGGGGCACCCTTGCATGTGTTGGCTGGTGATGATCATGGTCCCGCTGGTCCGAGTTCCATCATCTTGTGGGGCCCACCGGGCACGGGTAAGACCACATTGGCCCATGTAATCGCACGGGGCCCGTACCGGAAGTTTGTGGAACTTTCTGCAATCACAGCTGGTGTTAAAGATGTTCGCGCTGTGATGGATCAGGCTTTAACTGACCGTGATCTCCACAGACGAACCACGGTGCTGTTCTTGGATGAAATTCACCGATTCACTAAAGCCCAGCAAGATGCTTTACTGCCCGGGGTGGAGAATCGGTGGGTGGTGCTGGTGGCAGCAACCACCGAAAATCCGTCTTTTTCAGTGATTGCGCCTTTGCTATCGCGGTCGTTGTTATTGACTTTGCAGCCGCTAGAGCCCGGGGACATCGGTGAGCTCATTGACCGAGCCGTGGCGGATCCCCGGGGCCTCGATGGGGAGGTTCACCTGGATCCTGCTGCGCGTTCGCATCTGTTAGAACTGTGTGGTGGGGATGCTCGTAAAGCGCTGACGGGTCTGGAAGCCGCTGCTGCGGTGGCATTATCAACAGCCGCCAGGCATAGCGACTATTCCTCATCTGCAAAAGAAGTGCCTTCTATTCCGGTGGTTACTGTGGAGCACACCGCCGAGGCCATGAATCGTGCGGTGCTGCGTTACGACCGTGACGGCGACCAGCATTACGACGTCATTTCGGCATTCATCAAGTCCATTCGCGGCTCGGACGTGGATGCTGCTCTGCACTATTTGGCGCGCATGATCGAAGCCGGGGAAGACCCGCGCTTTATTGCCCGGCGGTTAATCATTTCTGCTGCGGAAGATATTGGAACCGCTGATCCTACGGCGTTGCAGACTGCGGTGGCAGCGGCTCACGCCGTGCAGATGATCGGCATGCCAGAAGGCAGGATTCCTTTGGCGGAAGCCACCATTGTTTTGGCTACTGCACCGAAGTCCAATGCCGCCTATCTGGCCATCGAACAGGCCATCGCAGATGTCCGGTCAGGTAAGGCCGGTGCCGTGCCATTGCACTTACGAGATGCGCACTACAAGGGGGCCCAACAGCTTGGACATGGTGCAGGTTATATTTACGCGCATGACGCCACCAACGGTGTGGCCATGCAGCAGTACCCGCCGGATGAGTTGGTGGGGAAGGACTACTACCACCCACGCCCCTACGGCAATGATCGAGAACTAGCGGAACGCGTGGCGAAATTACGCCAGATTATCCGTGGTGACTCTAACGGGTAGGTGTCGTGTTTCGGGCATCCATGTACGTCAGGATATGGGCGGCTGTCTGGTCGTCAATCACCAGGTCCGTCACTGCTCCTGACCGTAAAGCACCCAGAATGCCTTTGACTTTATGCTGGCCAGATGCCACACAAAGTCGCCGAGGGATTCTCGCCAGCTCCGTGGGGGTGGGGCCGGAGGCCCTGCGGTTGGGTTCAATATCCGCGTAGGTGCCGTCTTCCCGAATAAACACAGTGCAGATATCTCCCACAACCTGGTTTTCACGCAAACTGCGCATAGTTTCTGCGTTCAAATACCCTTCCGAATACACCTGAGAAAGTACCGGCCCGTGGAAAGCGCCCACACTGAACACTGCCACGTCGGCTGATGCCCTGACCGATAAAATATGACGGATTGAGGACTCTTTCCATAACTGTGTGCGGGTTTGTTCCCAGTCGAAAAAAGCAGGTGTTGGGAAGGAATAGAGTTCGGCGTTAAAGGCCCGCGCCATGGTGGAAAGCACGGGGCGCGATGCGCTTACCCCCACAGAACGGGGCCCCACCGCACCGTTGAGCTGAACCACGGTGACGTCGTCCACGGGGGAGGGGCGCAGATGAGAAGCCACCATAGAGGTTGTCGTACCCCAGGCCACGCCTAAAACTGTTCCATCCGTGATCCAGTCGCCTAGCAAGTTGGCCGCATACCGGGATGCTGCTTCCAGTTGTTGAGTGGGGTTAGCGTTTTTTATGGTGCCCGCCACATGTGTTCGGATGCCAAACAGTTCATTCATACGTCGGGTGGTGTGGTCGGATGGGTTGGTGGGTATCCGCAGGGATACGGTGACGATTCCTCGCTCCTTGGCCAGTGACAACATGCGTGAAACTGTTGATCGGGAAACCTGTAATCGTTGCGCTACTGCCCCCATGGTCATTCCTTGCACAAAATACAGCTCACAGACGTGGTACAGCGATGAGTCGTCGTGCACGGATCCCCTCCCAGCATGCACGTTTGTGCATAGAACTTGAGCATACGTGCATTGTGGGTGCATGGTGGTGCGCAAGCAATGCGGCGGGCGTCACATTTGCTGGAGACATATCTACTGATTTGAGGCGAATTTTCTGTGCGAACCACTTCCATGTCCTCTGTATCTCGTCAGGCTGCGCTGGATGCCCTCGCTGCCACTGACCCCTCGGCGTTGAATGGCGAGGCCGAACTTGATGTTTTGGTGATTGGAGGTGGCATTACCGGAGCAGGAATTGCCCTTGACGCTGCTACGCGCGGATTGCGCACCGGTATCGTGGAGGCCCAAGATTGGGCTGGCGGGACATCCCGGTGGTCGTCCAAGCTGGTGCATGGTGGATTGCGGTACTTACAACAGCTTGATTTCAAACTTGTGGCCGAGGCCTTAAGCGAGCGGGAACGGCTGCTTTATACACTAGCCCCTCATCTGGTGAAACCTGTTCCGTTCCTGTACCCCATTACTCGGCCTGTGTGGGAACGACCGTATGTCACCGCAGGAATCGGGCTGTACGACACACTGGCACATGTGGGTTCAAAGGTTGCTTCTATGCCATTCCACCGGCATATGAGTGCGCGTGGAGTGAGTAAAGCCTTCCCCAGCATCAAACCCGGAAGCATGGTAGGGGCGGTCAAGTACTGGGATGGCAAAGTTGATGACGCACGACTGGTCTTAACTCTCATTCGTACCGCCGTGGGCTATGGAGCATTGGCGGCTTCCCGCACCCGGGTGACGGGTCTGGACACCAATGACCGCGGTGCTGTGGTGGGTGCGCATATCGAGGACCTAGAAAGTGGACGTGAATTTACGGTCCGTGCACGCAAAGTCATTGCTGCAACCGGGGTTTGGACAGAAAAAACTCAGGATATGGCTCAGGTGGATGGCGGCCTGAAAGTTTTGGCGTCTAAAGGTATTCACATCGTCGTTGCGCGTGAGCGCATCAAGGGCGATGTAGGACTGATTCTTCAGACAGAAAAATCTGTGTTGTTTGTGATCCCTTGGGATCGCCATTGGCTGATTGGCACCACAGATACCCCATACGACCATGACATATCTGCACCTGTAGCAAGCGGTGCGGATATTGATTATGTGCTGGAACACGCCAATGTGGTCTTGAACGACCCCTTAACCCGCGACGATGTCATCGGCGCTTTTGCCGGGTTGCGTCCGCTGCTGCAGCCGGGGCTCAAAGATGGAGCTGAGGCTGTCTCCACCAAGGTATCCCGCGAACACACCGTGACCGAGGTGACCCCCGGGCTGATCTCCATTGCCGGAGGGAAGTTGACCACCTACCGTGTGATGGCCCGGGACGCTGTCGATTTTGCTCTCGGGGAGCAGGAAGCTAAACGTCTGCCGTCGGTGACTGATCGTACTCTGCTGTACGGAGCCGACGGCTACCTTCCGCTTACCCGTCAGGTGGAGCAGATTGCAGCCCGTTATCACTGGGAGCCTGCCACGGTGGAGCACCTGCTCAACCGCTATGGTTCAGCGATCTCAGAGATCGAAGCACTCGTGGAAGAGCGTCCTGACTTGGGTGTTCCTTTAAGCGGTGCTCCACAATACCTACGGGCTGAGATCGTGCAGGCAGCACGTCACGAAGGCGCGCTGCACGTGGAAGACGTTTTTGACACCCGTACCCGTATGACCTTTGACCAACCGAACCACGGTTTGGCTGCGATCGAGGAAGCTGGGGAATTGCTGGCTGCCGAGCTGGGGTGGGACGCCCACCGTCTGGCCCAGGAAACTGCGGCTTACCGAGCTCGGTGTGCGGCAGAAGACGCCGCAGCCAGCGCGCACGATGACGCTGCTGCCGCTCAGCGACGAGCTGCAGCGCCGTCCTTGGAAACCATGTAAGGAGTCGTTTGATGTCAGCTTTACCCGCTCTGCTGCCATTGGAAAAGGCAGCAGAAGAAATCTCACTGGCCAGTGTGTTCTGGTCTGAAGTCCTGGGCACGGGCATGCTCACACTCTTGGGTGTGGGTGTGGTGGCCAACCACCTCTTGAGCAAAACTAAAGGCAACGCTGGTGGTTGGCTCATGATCAACTTTGGGTGGGGTCTTGCTGTGTTTGCCGGTGTGTACGTCAGCTGGCAGTCCGGAGCTCACCTGAACCCCGCCGTCACTGTAGGTATCTGGGCATCAGGAGCGGAAGAATATGCTCCAGGAGTGGCGGTCACGCTGGCTTCCACACTGGTGTACTTTGCTGCTGAATTTGTGGGAGCCTTCCTGGGGGCAGTGCTGTGTTGGCTGGCCTACAAACAACACTTTGATGAACCTTTGGACCCCGCTGCCAAACTCGGTGTGTTTTCCACGGGGCCAGAAATCCGTTCCTACCCTTGGAACGTGTTGACGGAAGTGATCGCTACTTTTGTGTTGGTTTTTGTGATTCTGATGTTCGGTGGAACACCATCCGGGCTGGGGCCGTTGGCGGTGGCTATGTTGGTGATCAGCATTGGTGCGAGTTTGGGTGGTCCCACCGGTTACGCCATCAACCCCGCCCGTGACTTGGGTCCCCGTGTGGCTCATGCCGTTCTGCCGATTCAGGGTAAGGGTGGTAGCGATTGGGCCTACGCGTGGGTTCCTGTGCTTGGCCCCGTGATTGGTGGCTTGATCGCCGGTGGTGTGTTCCAGCTATACCCCGCCGCAAATTTCTGAAGGTTTATAGTCACGCCTCTTCGTATCAACCCGTGAAACACTCGACCGCCACAAGGACGTGAGGAGTCAATATCATGAGCACTACCGAGTCGGTTAAACAGGGCCAAGCGCAGTACGTCATGGCCATTGACCAGGGGACTACAAGTTCCCGGGCCATTATTTTTGACCATGCCGGGCAGATTGTGAGCACTGGCCAGCTGGAGCACCAGCAAATCTTCCCCAAGGCAGGTTGGGTGGAACATGACCCCCAGGAAATCTGGCGCAATGTGCGCAAAGTGGTTGCGGATGCGCTCGCTGAAGCTGAACTGTCTGCAGCAGATTTAGCGGCAGTGGGCATCACCAATCAGCGTGAAACCACTGTGGTTTGGGACAAAACCACAGGTGAACCGGTGTGCAACGCGATTGTGTGGCAGGACACCCGCACAGCCAAACTTGCGGAACAACTTGGGGGAGAAGACGGCGCGGATAAGTACAAGGACCGCGTGGGTTTGCCCTTGGCCAGTTATTTTTCTGGCCCCAAAATTGCGTGGATCCTCGATAACGTTGGTGGAGCGCGTCAGAAAGCAGAAGCTGGTGATCTGCTGTTTGGTACCACTGATTCCTGGCTGGTGTGGAATATGACCGGGGGCACTAAAGGCGGCGTGCATGTCACGGATGTGACTAACGCGTCCCGGACCATGCTAATGAACCTTGACACCTTGGACTGGAACCCGGAGATCGCTGAAGACATGGGCATTCCGTTATCCATGTTGCCGGAAATCAAATCATCCTCTGAGGTGTACGGGCACGGTCGGCAGGGCGGTTTCCTCAAAGATGTCCCGATTGCCGGCATCCTGGGGGACCAGCAAGCTGCCATGTTCGGACAGGCGTGTTTTGAACCCGGTATGGGGAAAAACACCTATGGCACGGGATCATTTGTGCTGATGAATGTTGGCACGGAGGTTGTGCATTCTGAACACGGACTGTTGTCGACCGTGTGCTACAAGCTTGGTGACGAAGCCCCGGTGTATGCACTGGAAGGTTCCATCGCGGTGACTGGTTCCTTGATTCAGTGGCTGCGCGATAATTTGGGCCTGTTCTCTGATGCTTCCCAGGTAGAAGCCTTGGCAGGGGAAGTTGAGGACAATGGTGGGGCGTATTTTGTCCCGGCGTTCTCTGGCTTGTTCGCCCCACACTGGCGCGATGACGCCCGTGGTGCTTTGGTGGGCTTGACCCGATACGTCAATAAGTCACATATTGCCCGGGCAGCTTTGGAAGCTACCGCTTACCAGTCCCGCGAAGTCATTGAGGCCATGAATAAGGACTCCGATGTGGACATGCAGGAACTTAAAGTGGATGGTGGCATGACCGCTAATGAACTCCTGATGCAGTTTCAGGCGGACCAGCTAAATATTCCGGTGATCCGTCCTCGGGTAACGGAAACCACGGCACTGGGTGCTGCGTATGCGGCCGGTATTGCGGTGGGGTTCTGGAAGGGGACGGAGGACGTGGCCGCTAACTGGGCTGAGGACACCAGGTGGGAACCCACCGAAGACGCCGAAACGACGGCTAAGTACTTCCGTAACTGGCAGAAAGCAGTGACCAAGACTTTCGATTGGGTCGATGCCGACGTTGACTGAAGCCGTCTACATCGCCCGGGTCTCTTCAGGCCAATACGCCCGTGGGCAGTATCACCGGGGAGCCCGGGGAATGTGGTGGTGACATAACTGCTACAGTTGATCGGTCGGTCGGCAAGGCGTCTTATTTCGTGCGTCGGGGGTGCTTCAACCACACACCTCGAGCAGGATGGGTCGCTTGTAGCTCTGCGGGATTGCGGCTGATCCCCACCTCTCCGCGTGGACCAATCCACGCCCGGAGGCCGAACCGAGCAGTTCATGATGTCAATCTTGTTGTTGCCAGGAAAACCTTCTGCAGCAACAGTCACGGACATCACCGCGTGAAAGGTGACACATCGGTGTCTGACAATGCATTGCGCGCGCGCCGCCAGGTGCGCAAGTCCCGCGCTTTGGGTATTCCGCTGACGCCCAAAGCTGAAAAGTACTTCGAGCGCCGTCCTTACGGTCCCGGTGAGCACGGCCGTGCCCGCCGCAAGGCTGATTCGGACTACAAAGTTCGACTGCTGGAAAAGCAGCGTCTGCGTGCTCAATACAACATTCGTGAGAAGCAGATGCACCGCGCCTATGTGGAAGCAAAGCGTCGTGAAGGCCAGACCGGTGAAAACTTGATCCGGTTGTTGGAATCTCGCCTGGATGCTTTGGTTTTGCGTGCTGGTTTTGCCCGCACCATGGCACAGGCACGCCAACTGGTGGTTCATCGCCACATTTTGGTGAATGGTCAGCGCGTGGATCGCCCATCATTCCTGGTGAAGCCGGGGCAGATGATTCATGTCCACGAAAAGTCCGAAAAGATGGTGCCTTTCCAGGTGGCCGCCACTGGGGCGCATCAGGATGTTCTGCCGAATGTTCCGCCGTACCTCACGGTGGAAATCGATAAATTACAGGCCACCTACACCCGTTTGCCGGAGCGCTCTGAGGTGCCGGTGACTTGTGAAGAACAGCTTGTGGTCGAGTACTACGCGCGTATGGCCTGAGTGGTTGTACGTACGACACCACTGTGTTCTGCCATGTGGCCCCCGCACCGTTTAACGGTTGGGGGCCACATGCTTGCCGCGTACCGTTCGGTAGGGTTGCGGGGCCGAAAGCCGCGCCGTCAGGCCTGTCATCGGCACCGTGACCTATTAGTTACAGTAGAGACCACATTGCCCAGCCCGTTCGTAAGGAGCCCACGGAGTTCATGACCGGAGGAGATATCGCGGGCCTGATCGCCGCAGGTGTATTTGCCGTCCTCGTGGCTTTGTTAGCAGTCCCCATCGTCAAGTTGGGCCGTGTGTTCGACGAACTGCGCCTGTGGGTGCGTGACTTGAACGCAGAAACCGAACCTCTGATCAACGAAATGGTGCGGACGGTGGCTACCACCAACTCCCAGTTGGAGAAGGTGGATGGCATTACGGATAACGTCTCGGATGCTTCGGCGAATGTTTCTGCCATGACTTCTCTGGTGGCCTCAACAGTGGGGCAGCCGATTATCAAGGTCGCTGCGTTTTCTTCCGGTGTGCGGCGAGCTTTCAGCCCCCAGGCTGTACGCGAGCGCCGGGAGCAGGAACGGAAGATGCGTGCCGCCCCCTCATCGCCACCAGACCGCACGATAATCCCCGATCCGCCCTCGTCGGCTGCGGAACCGGTGGTGTCTTCTGCTGAGACTGCTTCATCGTCACCATCGGATACCGCGCGACGTCCCTGGTGGGAGGGGACCGAGTTTGACACCCCACCCCGCTCGGACGCACCGGCCGCCGGGAGTTCTGTGGATTCAGCACCGCGTGACCCCATGGATCTTGATATTGACCCTGCCATTGCCCCCGAACCTGTGGTGATTGATGCCCACCCCGGTGCAGCAACGGCCCACACCGGACGGGTTCCCGGCGTTCCTTCTGGCCGCGGCCGGCATGTTGCCAGTTCGGTAGAGCATCATGGCGCTGATAGTCGGTACCCGGAGGACGCACGATGAGCACGGCGGCAAGATTGGCGTTGTTGGCCGCTGGAGCTGCTGTGGGGGCGGTAGCGACCCGGTGGGCGGGTTCAGAATCCGTTCGTCGGGCGTTCTCTGGCTCCACGTCGTCGGCACTTGAAGGCAGAGATCCAACAGATTCGAGAATGGTTTCAACGGGTCAGTCTGGGGCATCAGAACCTATGCGGGAAAACAAATGGGCCACCCGGGCGCTGCGTATTGCCCAAGATGTACGGGTGGCCATGAATCAGAGGGAGGGTGAACTGCGCCAGCAGCTCGGGCTGCCGTCCCCGGAAAATATTCGTTCTCGTCAGGCTTTGCGGTCTCACACAGCCCATGGAGACCTGCCGACTGGACCAGAGATCAACTGACCGCGTGACAGAATTAAGGACCACGAATTACCCATGCTGACCCATGAGATCACCGAACGATGGTTGAACTATTTCCAGAAGCAAGGCCACACCGTCGTTCCCTCCGCTTCCCTGGTATCTACTCAACCGGGTTCTATGTTCACAATTGCGGGTATGGTGCCGTTCATCCCGTATTTCTTGGGTCAGGAACAAGCCCCGTGGTCTCGGGCTACCTCAGTGCAGAAATGCATCCGCACCCTTGATATTGACGAAGTAGGAAAAACCGCTCGTCATGGAACGTTTTTCCAGATGGCGGGTAATTTCTCTTTTGGTGATTACTTTAAAGAAAAAGCTATCCCCATGGCATGGGAGCTATTGACCACATCGGTAGATGAGGGTGGTTATGGACTGGATCCCGAACGTTTATGGGTGACCATTTACGAAGGTGATGATGAAGCCTACGACCTATGGCGCCATACCGTGGGTCTGCCGGATCATCGGATTCAGCGTATGTCCAAGGAGGAAAACTATTGGGACACCGGACAGCCTGGTCCGGCTGGCCCAGATTCGGAAATTTTTTATGACCGTGGACCCCGTTACGGTCAAGAAGGTGGTCCTGCGGTTGATGACGACCGCTATGTGGAAATCTGGAACCTGGTGTTTATGCAGTACCAGCGGGGTGAAGGTACCGGGAAAGACTACGAAATCCTGGGAGAGTTACCACGTAAGAACATTGACACCGGTATGGGCGTGGAACGTATGGCCATGCTGTTACAGGGTGTAGAGAATTTCTACGAAACTGATCAGGTCAGGCCGGTGTTAGATGCTGCCGCACAGTTATCTGGCAAGACCTACCATGGGGCCGAAAGTGCCCAGGACGAAGGGTACGACGACGACGTTCGGATGCGCGTGGTGGCCGATCATGTTCGGTCATCCATGATGTTGATTGCCGATGGAGTGACCCCCGGTAACGAAGGTCGAGGCTACATCCTGCGTCGCCTACTGCGTCGGGCTGTTCGTGCCATGCGTTTGTTGGGTGTCACTGAACCGTGTTTAAACGTGTTGCTCCCAGCTTCACGTGATGCCATGGGGGAGATGTTCCCTGTGGTGGTTGAAGAATTTGACCGGATCTCGCGGGTTGCTTATGCGGAAGAAAAAGCTTTTTTAAAGACCATCGAATCCGGTACATCACGTCTAGATCAAGCCGTGGTTGAGGCGAAAAGTCAGGGAGGAGCTGTGGCCGGCGCAGAAGCTTTTGCTCTGCACGACACCTATGGATTCCCGATTGATTTGACTTTGGAAATGGCCGCAGAAGCCGGGGTGGCCGTGGATGAAGATGCTTTCCGGGCCTTGATGGAAGAACAGCGCAACCGCGCTCGTCAGGATGCCCAATCAAAGAAGGGCGCCCACGCAGATTTATCTGTGCTCAGAGCCTTACAGGAGCAGCGTGATTCGTTGTTCACGGGGTACACGGAAACCACCACCGCTACGACTGTGCGAGCTTTACTGGTGGACGGAGCCACAGTGCCCGCAGCAGCTGAAGGTGACAGCGTGGAAGTGGTTCTGGACTCCACTCCTTTTTATGCTGAATCCGGTGGTCAGGCAGCGGATGTTGGAACCATTACGGGGCATGGCTTTGCCTTGACCGTGATCGATGTTCAACAGCCCGTTAAGGGGTTGTCTGTCCATCGCGCCAGGGTGAATTCTGGTCAGATTGTGGCGGGGGATGACGCCGTCGCGACTATTGACGTGCGGCGTCGCCGTGATGCTGAAATGGCGCACACCGGAACACACATTGTGCATGCGGCACTGCATGAGGTGCTGGGGCCGGAAGCTGTGCAGCGGGGTTCTTTCAATAAAGAGGGCTATCTGCGGTTTGACTTTGCTTGGGGTGAGGCCATGTCTGATGGTCAAAAACAGGAAGTAGAAGGGCTTGCGAACACAGTTGTTCGCGACAATCACGAAGTCATCACTACTGAAATGCCCCTGGCCGAGGCCAAAGAACTGGGTGCTATGAGCCTGTTCGGTGAAAAATATGGTGATCGGGTGCGTGTGGTGGAGCTCAACGGACCTTGGTCACGGGAACTGTGTGGTGGCACGCACGTGAGTAGTACCGCTCAGATTGGGTCGCTCTCCCTGATCTCTGAAAGCTCCGTGGGGTCGGGGAACCGGCGTGTAGAGGCCTTGGTCGGACTGGATTCTTTTGAGCATTTGGTGGCGGAACGCGCGGTGGTGAACCAGCTGACTGAGCTGCTGAAGGTCCAACACTCTGCACAGCTTCCTGAGCGCATTCAGGACACCCTGGATAAACTGCGCGCAGCCGAGAAAGAGCTGGCCACATTACGCCGGGAGAAGTTAACCGCTCAGGCGGGTACCCTGCTGGATTCAGCCCAAGATCTAGGTGCCGTCCAGGCCATCACTCATGATCTGGGGGAAGTCGCCGGGCCGGAGGATCTGCGCAGCTTGGCGCTGGACCTACGAGGGAGGATAGGCGAACGTCCAGCCGTGGTGGCTGTTGTGGGGGTGGCTAACGGCCGTCCTTTGGTTCTTGTAGCTACGACTGAATCAGCTCGTCAGGCTGGGGCATCAGCTGGCGCGTTGGTGCGTACCGCAGCGGGAGTTCTTGGTGGCGGTGGCGGTGGTAAGGATGATATTGCTCAGGGCGGTGGCCAGGACGTTACCCAAACTGGCGCGGCTCTGGACGCCATTATCGCTGACCTTCGCGCTCTGACGGGTAATAGTCATGCCTGATATCGGCGCGGTATCGCGCCCCCTGGATCTGCGGATGAGGGGACGTCGAATGGGGGTTGATGTGGGTAAAGTCCGAATTGGGCTGGCAATCACCGACCCTGATGCGACATTGGCCACGCCGTTGAGCATGGTACAGCGGGATACAAAAAAGAACTTTGATGTCAAGATTGTCGCGAAGGAGGCGGCTGCACATGATGTTGTGGAAATCGTCGTGGGCTTGCCGTTATCCATGTCAGGACAGCACACCGAATCCACGCGCGATGCGTTGACGTGGGCGCAGCGCCTTTCTGACAGACTAGAACGCAATGGCCACAGTGCCATGGTGCACATGGTGGATGAACGTTGGACCAGTGTGCAGGCGCACCGGCAACTGCTGGACGCAGGGCTTTCGCGCAAAGAGCACAAAGCCAAGGTGGATCAGCAGGCGGCGGTCACAATTTTAGAGGCGGCTTTGGCAACAGCGCGCCGCGCCGTAGATGACCGTGATCTTTCCGTTATCGAAAGATCCGATCAGAATATTGACATGATCAAGGAAGGTTCTGCCTTGTCCGCCAACCCGGAGGGAGACCTCACGTGAGCGACCACGAGCGTGGTCCTGAGAATCAGGTCCGACAGCGAACACGCCCGGAAGACTCTAAGGAGCTTTCCGGGGCCTTTCAGGTGGAGGAACGTTCGGAAGCCCAGCTTCTGCGCCTTAAGAAGCGACACAACCTTTCTCTCCTGGGGGCCATCGCGTTGTTCACTGCCGCGATGGTTTTTACCGTGGCTGTGCTGGGCAACAGTTTCGGCTGGTTTGAACGGCGTGACTACCGTGGTGAAGGTAAGGAGCCCGTGAACTTCACTATTGAAGAAGGCGACACGGTAGAACAAGTGGGGATTGACCTCGCGAATCAAGACATTGTTGCTCACCCCGGAAGGTTCATTGAAACCTTCAACGAAAGCCATCAGGGCGAGTTCATCCAACCTGGTGATTACGAGATGCGCAAACAAATGAGTTCTCAGGCGGCGGTGAGTGTTCTCATGGACGAGGGAGATCCCACCAATTACGCGGCCGTGGACAACACGTTGCGTATGGACGACACTTTTGAAGTACTTTCAGAATCCACCGGTATTTCCGTCCAGGAATTTGAGGATGCGGCTGAGGACCCCACAAAATTTGGGGTCTCTGACGAGTTCCCCACAATTGAGGGTTACCTGCACCCCGGTGAGTACCGATTTGCTCTGGACGCCACCCCAGATGAGATCTTGCAGGAAATGGTTGATCGCACCAACGCCACGTTGGAACGCAATAACGTGCCCAAGGATCAAGTGTTCCGCGTGCTTACGATTGCCTCACTCGTGGAATTTGAAGGTGTCCCATCCGACTACGCCGATGTTGCCGGGGCAATCTACAACCGCATTGATCGCCCGGATGATGAAACCAACGGTTATATCCAGTCCGACGCCTCAGTGACCTACGGGTTGGGGCGACGTTCCTATGATTTTTCTGACGCGGAGCGTAAGGACGCGAGCAATAAATACAACACGTTTGCTAACCCGGGGCTTCCTGTGGGACCGATTGGGTCCCCTGGAGATGAATCGATTGACGCTGCGGCTAACCCAGCGGATAACGACTACTACTACTGGGTGACCGTCAACCTGGACAGTGGTGAAACCAAGTTCGGAAAAGACTTCGAGGAGCACGAAGTCAACGTCGCTGAGTACCAAGCGTGGTGTTCGAATAACCCCGGACGGTGTGACTGATCACTGTGGTGACCCACAAGCCGGTTCCTGAGTCTGCCGCCCACGGTCAAGCCTATGCGGCGGTAGTGGGTCATCCGATCAGTCACTCCCGGTCGCCGGAGCTACACACGGCGGCTTACGGTGTTTTAGGTGCGGAATTGGTCTACCGGGCGGTGGACCTCACGGAATCCGAATTGCCGGGTCACACGGAGCAGTTACGGGGGGATCCGCTGTGGCGAGGATTGTCTGTGACGATGCCGCTGAAATCTCAAGCAGCTTCCCTGTGCGATGATCTGACCTCACTAGCCCGCGTGGTGGGGGTGGTGAACACCGTAATCCCGGCTGGCCAGGGGCGGTTAATGGGGCACAATACGGATGTTGCCGGGATTATTGGTGCGGTGCGTGCAGCGGGAGCGGTGCCATCGAAGCCCCGGGTGGCAATTTTGGGCGGTGGAGGTACAGCCACCGCTGCTGTTGTTGCTGCGCAAGGGCTAGGTGCGGGCGCTGTGGATGTCTGGGTCCGGTCATTTACCCGCGCACACCGGGTGGTAGCTGCGGCTCGGGCGGCTGGTGTTGCCCTAGATCTGAAACCCTGGGAACAGGCTGTTCAGCACCTCACAACCTACGACGTGGTGGTGGCCACGCTGCCTCCGCACGGTTGTGATGAACTTGCCGCAGCGCTAAAGAATATTCCTGAGAACGCCACAACAGGTGTTCTGCTGGATGTTGCCTACGATCCCTGGCCATCGGCTATTGCTCAGGCTTGGACAAACGTCGGCGGACATGTTGCCGCCGGGTTAGAGATGCTGATTTTCCAAGCTGTGGATCAGATCGCGATGTTCACAGGAGTTGACTTAAGCAATAACCGGTCCCGACGGCAGGCTGTGGTGGATGCGATGTGTGCCGCGGTGGGGCGGGCCTCTTTGCCTGCGAGCCCGTAAAATCACCCATGGTTCAACCCACTATCTGACGTCCATCACTCAAGGAGAAACGCGCCATGCTCCGTTGGCTCACAGCCGGAGAATCCCACGGGGAGGCCCTGGTTGGCATTATGGAAGGTGTCCCCGCAGGGGTGGCTCTGACATCGTCGGATATTCAGGCTGCTTTGGCCCGGCGCCGGTTGGGGTACGGCCGGGGCGCGCGTATGAAGTTTGAGCAGGACGCGGTTCGACTCCTGGGAGGTGTGCGGCACGGAGTCACCCAAGGGGGACCGGTGGCTGTGGAAATCGCTAATACTGAGTGGCCCAAATGGGAGCAGGTGATGAACGCGGATCCTGTGGATTCGGCTGAGCTGGAAGGTAAAGCACGCAATGCTGCGTTGACTCGTCCTCGGCCAGGTCACGCTGACTTTACCGGAATGCAGAAATACGCTCATACGGAAGCCCGCCCAGTGTTAGAGCGTGCTTCTGCGCGTGAAACCGCAACTCGTGTGGCGTTAGGAGTGGTGGCTTCCAAAATCCTGGCAGCCCTGGGAGTCGGCGTGGTATCGCACACCACCGCGGTGGGGGCGGCCCAGGTGCCGTTGGATGCTGCCCGGCCCACCCCGGAAGACGTAGAGACATTGGATCGTGATCCCCTGCGGTGCTTTGACGCTGCGACGTCCGCCGCAATGGTCCAGGCTGTAGATGCCGCCCATAAGAATGGCGAAACTTTGGGCGGCGTTGTGGAAGTTCTGGCGTACGGGTTGCCGCCAGGACTGGGTTCTTATGTGCATTGGGATCGTCGTCTAGACGCCCGGTTGGCCGGTGCTCTCATGGGCATACAAGCCATTAAAGGCGTAGAAGTCGGTGATGGTTTCCTGACCGCGGCGCGGCCGGGATCGGCTGCTCATGACGAAATCATGATTGGTGATGACGGTCAAGTGCACCGGGTGTCTAATCGTGCTGGAGGAATTGAAGGCGGGATGTCTATCGGCGATGTCTTGCGGGTACGCGCGGCTATGAAACCTATTGCCACCGTTCCCAAAGCGTTGCGAACGGTGGATGTTTCCACCCGAGAACCGGCGAGGGCTCATCACCAGCGCTCGGATGTGTGCGCGGTTCCTGCCGCCGGTGTGGTGGCGGAGGCCATGACTGCTCTGGTGTTAGCGGATGCCGCCCTGGAGAAATTCGGTGGCGACAACATCACTGAAACTATCCGCAATAGGGACTCCTACGTGGCTTCCATGGACCATAGCCTGCGTTCTTCTGGGGAATTAGGAAGTTTTGAGGGTACGGAAGCACCCGCTGAGGAACGTCACGCATGAACGGGAAGTTTTCGCCAAAGGATTTTGCCCGTTCCCTGGCCCATTCAGTCTTGCGAAACCCTGGGGGACGGATTGCCGGGCGGGGTGGGGACCTTGGTCCCGTGGGGACCCCCGGTACCGCTGCTTTGACCCAGCCTGTCGTGTTAATTGGCCCTATGGCGGCAGGTAAGTCATTTCTGGCCCAGCACATGGCACGGTTTTTTGGGTATGGCTTTGTGGATGCCGACCAATTGATCGTGCAGAAACACGGGGTGATTAGGGATATTTTTACCCAGCACGGGGAAAAGTATTTCCGTGATCTTGAAGCGGATGCGATTGAAGAAGTCCTGGCAGATCCACAGTATGCCAATGCAATCTTTGCTGTCGGCGGTGGAGCGCCCATGACGGAGCGGGTGAGTGCCGTATTGCGTGATGAACTGGTGGCATACCTAGAAGTAGATGCTGCCACGGTCCTCCCACGGATTACGGACAGCACCTCTCGTCCGATGCTCCAGCCTGATCCGCCCACGCGTTGGCTGGAGCTCTTGGAAGCTAGGGCACCTCGGTACGAGGAACTGGCAGATATCCGGGTGGATGGTACTCGGCGGCGTCAGATTGCAGATATTGCCCAGGATCTGCACAACGAGATCCAGCGGATGCACGGGCGTCAGCATCCATTACCGAAGGATATTTCATGACGACCACACGCATTCCGGTCACCGGTTCTTTAGCCTGCGAAAACTACGACGTCCTGGTGGGACGGGGGTTGATGGGTGAGCTGAAAGAAGTTTTGGGGCAACAGGTCACAAAGGTTTTAGTAATTCACCCCCAGGCTTTAGAAGCTAACGGTCAAGTGGTAGTGGACCAGCTCACGGCTGATGGGTATCAGGTATTTCAGGCGGTGATTCCTGATGCTGAAGAAGGCAAGCGTCTGGAAGTAGCAGGTTTCTGTTGGCAAGCTTTAGGGCAGGCAGATTTCAGCCGTAGTGACGCAGTGGTTTCCGTGGGTGGTGGTGCGGTGACTGATCTGGCGGGTTTTGTAGCGGCTACGTGGTTACGCGGTGTGCGGGTGGTTCATGTGCCCACTACGTTCTTAGGCATGGTGGATGCAGCTGTCGGCGGCAAAACCGGGATCAACACGGCAGAAGGTAAAAATTTGGTGGGTGCTTTTCACCCACCAGCCGGGGTCTTGTGTGATCTCAATGCATTGAGTACATTGCCGGTCCACGAACTGTTAACCGGTATGGCTGAGACCGTTAAATGTGGGTTTATCGCTGATCCCACGATCCTGGAACTCTTAGAACAGCACCCTGAGCAAGCACAGGATCCCGCGTCTGAAGTATTGCGTGAGTTGGTTGAACGTTCCGTGCGGGTGAAGGCGCAGGTGGTGTCGGAGGACTTCAAGGAGTCCGGACGCCGTGAGTATTTGAATTATGGCCACACGTTGGGTCATGCCATTGAAAATAATGAACGCTACCAGTGGCGTCATGGAGCGGCGGTATCTATTGGCATGATGTATGCCGCGCATCTGGCACGGACCGCAGGAACACTGCCGGATGCTGTTGTGGAAAGGCATTACAGGATTTTGGAGTCCTTAAGGCTGCCCACGGGGTACCGGTCTGACCAGTGGCCCAAATTATTGGAAGTCATGAAGCGAGATAAAAAAACCCGTGGCGGTTTGCTGAGGTTCGTCGTTTTAGACAACATTGCGCGTCCGCGCATCATGGAAGTTCCGGACCCTTCCGTGCTATTTGCCGCATATCAAGAAATCGCAGAGTGACTTCCTGCGATAGCTGTCCGTGAGCGGCTGCGTGAGTGACGCTTGGCCTTGATAGGATGGCCCGAATCCACCCGAACATACTGAAGAGAGCACTGTGGCAACCACCAACGATATTAAAAATGGCACCGTTTTGAACCTGGACGGGAACTTGTGGAGCGTTATTGAGTTCCAGCACGTCAAGCCCGGTAAGGGTGGCGCTTTTGTGCGTACTAAGCTGCGCAATGTGACTTCTGGCAAAGTGGTGGACAAGACGTTCAACGCCGGCGCCAAGGTGGACACGGCAACGGTGGACCGTTCTGAGTACCAGTACCTGTACAAGGACGGCGCAGATTTTGTGTTCATGGATAACTCCACGTATGACCAACTCACTATCCCAGCCGCCGTGGTGGGAGACGCTGAAAACTTCATGTTGGAAAACACCAACGCGGTGATCGCTATGCATGAAGGTGCTCCGTTATACATCGAACTTCCGCCTTCGGTGGTCCTGGAAATCACCTACACCGAACCTGGGCTGCAGGGAGACCGATCCACGGGCGGTACCAAGCCCGCGACCTTGGAAACTGGTTATCAGATCCAGGTGCCGTTGTTCTTAGAGAACAACACTCGGGTGAAGGTTGACACCCGTACGGGTGAGTACCTGGGCCGCGTCACCGAATGAGCGGGGCGCGGACCAAGGCCCGGACTCGGGCTGTGGAAATTCTCTTTGAGGCTGAACAACGCAGTGAAGATCCCATCCAGGTACTGGAGCGACGTCGCTCCAACTCACAGCAACTTTTTGGTGCCTACACCGAGGAGCTGGTGCGGGGAGTATTGGCACGCCGTGACGAAATTGACGAAACGATCCAGACCTGGGCGCGTGGGTGGACACTGGAACGGATGCCCGCCGTGGACCGTACCATTCTGCGTTTGGGTACGTGGGAACTTTTGTTTAATGATGACGTTCCTGACACCGTTGCGGTGGATGAAGCCGTCGGGTTGGCCAAACAGCTGAGCACCGATGACTCACCATCGTTCGTCAACGGGGTATTAGGACGGCTACAGACCGTGAAACCCACATTGGTGGATGTCGACACTCCCGTGGCAGCTATTCCCGAGCCACAGCCTGATACCGACTAGTCCGGTGCTAGGGTTTTAGTGCAGCGGCTCATCCCTTTAAATCCGTCCTGTGAGGCGGGGAAGGACGGCAGCACTTATGAGTCAATCACCGTATTACGACCAAAGTCCCCGCCGGGCGGACTCCGAATCTCGGCGCATCCTTTCTGCAGCTGATATTGATCGTGCTTTGACGCGTATTGCCCATGAAATTCTGGAATCTCATCGTGGAGCCCAGGACGTCGTGCTTCTGGGTATTGCGCGGCGTGGTTACCCCTTGGCCCAGCGTTTGGCCAGCAAACTGTCGCAGTTTGATGCATTTGATCCCGCAACTTCCCTTGGTCAACTGGATGTCACCATGTATCGGGACGACCTTTGGCGTCAGCCGTCTCGGGTGCCTTCACCAACTCTGATGCCACAGCGCGGCGTCGATAACCTGACGGTGGTTTTGGTGGACGATGTGCTGTATTCAGGTCGTACAATTCGCGCAGCGTTGGACGCGTTAACGGAACTTGGGCGTCCTGCGGTTGTGCGTTTGGCGGTTCTGGTGGATCGCGGTCATCGGCAACTTCCAATCCGTGCCGACTTTGTGGGAAAAAACGTGCCAACCGCAACGCGGGAAATGGTGAAGGTCCGACTACAAGAACTTGATGCGCTAGATACCACACACACGGACGAAGGTTCAGTGGATGAGGTGGTGATTCTGGGATGAAGCATCTTTTGAGCACTCGGGATATTTCCCGGCAGCAGGCAATCCAGATCTTAGACACAGCGGACCGAATGGCCCAGATTGGGCAGCAGTCTGTGAAAAAATTGCCGACCCTGCGTGGTCGTACCGTGGTCAATCTCTTTTTTGAAGATTCCACGCGGACCCGGATTTCGTTTGAAACCGCCGCAAAACGTTTATCGGCGGATGTCATCAATTTCTCAGCGAAGGGATCATCCGTCTCGAAGGGCGAATCTTTAAAAGACACAGCGCAAACGCTGATGGCGATGAACGCCGACGCAGTGGTGATCCGTCATGGTGCATCGGGGGCTCCGCAACGACTGGCAACTGCCGGGTGGATTGATGCTGCCGTCCTGAACGCCGGGGATGGACAGCATGAACACCCGACTCAAGCCCTGCTGGATGCCATGACCTTGCGTGAACACCGGGCTGAACTTAACGGCGAAGACACGCACGGTATGGGGCTGGATGGTATGCGTGTGGTGATCGTGGGCGATGTTCTACACTCGCGCGTTGCCCGGTCAAATATGTGGTTACTCACCACCTTGGGGGCTCGGGTGACTTTTGTGGCTCCCCCAACCCTTGCGCCAGTGCGGACAGGGGATTGGCCAGCAAACATAGTGTTTAACCTGGATGAGGCCTTAGCCCAGCAACCAGATGCCGTGATGCTTTTGCGGGTTCAGCGTGAACGAATGCATGCTGCCTTTTTCCCTTCCGAGTCTGAATACGCCCGCTGGTGGGGGCTGACCCCTGAACGGCTTGCCATGTTAGATCGGGCAGGTGCCACGACCGCCATCATGCATCCGGGTCCTATGAATCGAGGGCTTGAAATTTCTTCGGTGGCCGCTGATTCCTCACGCTCCACTGTGCTGCGCCAGGTGTCCAACGGTGTGGCGGTACGTATGGCCTGCCTATACCTGTTATTGACAGGGGATGACGTTCAGGAGGATCCGTTGTGAGCGTGCTGAGGTTATGCATCATGCCCGTATACACAAGAACGAAAGGTTGCTGCCGATGGTAAGCCAGCACCAGGGACCAACCGGGGGCAGTGATACCGGTCGGTGGTTGATTCGCCGCGCCAATCTGGTGGGGGAGCGAACCGTAGATATCGTGGTTGCGGATGGCGTGATTGAGCAGATTGGACCGGAGATTGACGATGCCCATGCCAGGGTTATCGACGCGGTAGGTCATGTCGCCCTGCCGGGCTTGGTGGATATCCATACGCACTTACGTCAACCTGGCCGAGAAGATGCGGAGACAGTCGAAACGGGCACGCAAGCTGCAGCCAAAGGGGGCTACACTGCTGTTTTTGCGATGGCTAACTCATCCCCCGTGGCTGATACAGCGGGAGTGGTTGAACAAGTATGGAGGCTGGGCCGGGCAGCCGGGTGGGCCCAAGTGCAGCCTGTTGGCGCCGTCAGCGTGGGGTTGGCTGGTGCACAGTTATCCGAGATTGGTGCCATGGCCCAATCTCAAGCACAGGTCCGCGTGTTCTCTGATGACGGAAAATGCGTGTATGACCCTCTCCTGATGCGACGTGCTCTGGAGTATGTCAAAACGTTTGACGGTGTCGTCGCCCAGCATGCACAGGAACCGCGTTTAACGGAACAAGCCCAGATGAACGAAGGTGCGGTGTCGGCAGACGTGGGGCTGGCGGGGTGGCCAGCGGTTGCGGAAGAAGCGATTATTGCCCGCGATGTCTTGCTAGCTCAGCATGTTGGTTCGCGGGTTCATATCTGTCACCTTTCCACTAAAGGATCCGTGGAATTAGTGCGGTGGGCTAAGGACAAAGGAATTGATGTCACCGCTGAAGTCACACCGCATCACCTGTTGTTGACTGAAGAATTGGTGCGCAGTTTTGATCCGGTCTACAAAGTTAACCCGCCCCTACGCACGCAGGAAGATGTGGACGCGGTTCGACAGGCCGTGGCAGATGGCACGATTGACGTGGTGGGCACAGACCATGCTCCACATCCGGTGGAAGACAAAGAATGTGAGTGGTCATGCGCGGCCATGGGCATGACGGGGCTAGAAACTGCGCTGTCGGTAGTGCAGCACACTCTGATTGACACCGGTTTGATCACATGGCGTGATGTAGCGCGGATCATGTCCGAAACCCCAGCTCAGATTGGGAGACTACGAGGCCAGGGTAGGCCGTTAGACGTTGGGGAACCTGCCAACCTTGTGCTGTTCGACCCCGGAGCCCAAACCACCGTTGATCCGCAGACACACGTATCAAAAGGGCGCAATAGTCCATACACGGGAATGACCTTGCCGGGTTCTGTGCGCGCTACTTTTTTCTACGGTCACCCTGTGGTTTTAGATGGTGTTCTCACAACACCGCATCCGGGGGTGGCTCGGTGAATGGCATGATCGCGATCCACCCCGTGGACGATCGGACGTTGTGATGGATGAGAAGTTGCTGACTGCCTTGCTACTAGCTGTCGTTGTGGTGGTGATTTTTACTCTCGCGGCACGTGGGTGGATGCGTCGTACCCAACGCGAAGCTGCAGGTCCTTTGCCAGAGCTGCCTGCAGATCTCGACACTCGTGAACCGATCGCAGTGGTGCCTGGCATGTATGTGGCCACGTGTTGGCATCGCAGTCATTTACAACGTGTTATGGCTCACCACATGGGGATTCGTACGTCCGCCAGGGTTTTTGTATACCCGGATGGCGTGCTATATGACCGCGATGGCGCTTTACCCGTGTGGGTTGATGCTCACGCTGTAATGGGCCACGGAACCACATCGGGAATGGTGGGCAAGTTTGTGGAGCGTGATGGCATCGTGGTGTTGTCCTGGCGCTGGGGCGATGAGGTAGTCGATACCGGCATGCGCGCCCAATCCCGCGAAGGTAAAACCCAGTTATTGGCAGCCTTTGATGAGCTGGCCCCAGTACACCCCGCCCCTGTTACTGCCACGAAGGAGACCCCGTGATGTTGTTGTCAACGACACCCGCAGTCTTGGTTTTGGAAGATGGCCGAATTTTTCGGGGACGCGCCTGGGGAGTTACTGGACAGGCGCTGGGAGAGGCTGTTTTTAGTACCGGGATGACCGGTTACCAGGAAACGATCACGGATCCCTCTTATGCCGGACAAATCGTGATTCACACCGCACCGCATATCGGTAATACAGGCACTAACACCGCTGACGATGAGTCACGGCGGATTTGGGTAGAAGGCTATGTGGTGCGTGAAGCTTCTCGTGTGGCTTCTAACTGGCGGAACGAAAAACCGTTGGATGTTGTACTCGCCGAGCAGGGCGTCGTCTCCATATGCGATATAGATACACGTGCGGTCACCCGCCACCTGCGTGATAAAGGCGCCATGAAGGCTGGTGTTTTTTCAGGCGATGCCTTGGAACACAAAACTGAGGCTGAGCTTGTGGAGGTCGTCCGCCAGCAACCTTCTATGGCTGGGCGGCAATTGGCTGAAACAGTCAGCGTGGATCAGACCTACGTAGTGGAACCGTCCGATCACGGATGGGAGGGGGAACCCCTGTTCGATGTTGTGGCTGTGGATCTGGGCATCAAGGCCATGACACCACAGCGTATGGCGGAGCGTGGCTTGCGTGTGCACGTGGTGCCTGCTCGCAGCACGTGGGAACAGATCCGTACAATGGAACCGGACGGCGTGTTCATGTCTAATGGTCCCGGTGATCCGCAGGCCGCACAGCAACAGGTTGAGGTGTTGCGTGAGGTGCTCCGTTCACGGACACCTTTTTTTGGTATCTGTTTTGGTCACCAAATGTTGGGCAGAGCGCTGGGATTCTCCACCTATAAGTTGCCGTTTGGGCACCGGGGGATTAATCAGCCCGTTATGGACCTGCGAACCGGAAAGGTTGAAATCACCGCACAGAACCATGGGTTTGCGGTGGATGCCCCTGTTGATGGACCCGTCATAGCGCCTGTCGCAGAGTTTGGGCGCGTGGAAGTCTCCCATATTGGCCTCAATGATCGTGTGGTGGAGGGACTAGTGTGCCTGGATATCCCCGCTTTTTCTGTTCAATACCACCCAGAATCGGCAGCTGGTCCGCATGATGCTGCTTATCTTTTTGATCGATTTGTGCACATGCTGGGCGGCGATTCCATGGCCGTTCAGCAACCGCAGAAGGAGCAGAGCTGATGCCACGCAGAACAGATGTAAACAGTGTGTTGGTGATCGGTTCAGGTCCCATTGTGATTGGGCAGGCTGCGGAGTTTGACTATTCCGGAACTCAGGCGCTGCGGGTATTGAAAGAAGAGGGTCTGCGGGTCGTTCTTGTCAACTCCAATCCCGCCACGATTATGACTGATCCCGAATTTGCGGATGCCACATATGTAGAACCCATCACCCCGGAGGTGGTGGAAAAAATCATTGCTAAAGAGCGCCCGGATGCTATTTTGCCCACGTTGGGCGGACAAACGGCTCTCAATACTGCCATTGCCTTAGACGCCAACGGTGTCCTGGATCGGTACAACGTAGAGTTGATCGGCGCCAATATTGCGGCGATCAATCTTGGTGAGGACCGTGAAGCTTTTAAAGGTGTCGTACAGCGTTGTGGAGCTGAATCGGCTCGTTCGGAAATTGTGCATTCAATGGAGGAAGCGCTAGCAGCTGCTGATCGTCTGGGTTATCCCATGGTGGTACGCCCTTCGTTCACGATGGGTGGTTTGGGCTCCGGGATGGCCTACACCGAAGATGACCTGCATCGAATTGCCGGAGCTGGATTGCAGTACTCACCGACCACTGAGGTCTTGCTCGAAGAATCCATTCTGGGGTGGAAAGAGTACGAGCTTGAAATGATGCGCGATGCCAACGACAACGTGGTGGTCGTGTGTTCGATTGAAAATTTTGATCCCGTTGGTGTGCATACTGGGGATTCGATAACAGTTGCCCCGGCATTGACACTGACAGATCGTGAGTACCAAAAGCTACGTGACGTGGCCATCGCCGTGATCCGTGAAGTTGGTGTGGATACCGGTGGATGTAATATCCAGTTTGCGGTGGATCCCCAGACCGGTCGAGTAGTGGTCATTGAAATGAACCCACGAGTGTCGCGGTCATCGGCATTAGCTTCTAAAGCCACCGGATTCCCCATCGCCAAGATTGCGACCAAGTTATCCTTGGGCTACACCCTTGATGAAATTCCCAATGACATCACCCAGAAAACCCCGGCCTCTTTTGAACCGACGCTTGATTACGTGGTGGTGAAGGTTCCGCGCTTTGCCTTTGAAAAGTTTCCAGCGGCTGATCCGACATTGACCACCACGATGAAGTCTGTGGGGGAAGCCATGGCAATGGGACGCAATTTCACAGAGGCTCTGCAAAAAGCCATGCGTTCTTTAGAACAGAAAGAATCGTCTTTCACCTTTCAACTCTTGGAAGACTCAGAGAGTGCTCAGGGGTTTGAGGAAGCGCTGGAAGCTGCTCGCACCCCCACCACGGAACGAATTTATGCGGTGCAACAGGCGCTGCTACAAGGCGCAACAATTCAGCAGGTTCATGAGGTCACAAAGATTGACCCATGGTTCTTAGACCAAATTCAGGTACTCAATGATGTGGCTGAGGTCATCCGACAGGACCCTAATCTTTCGGTCACTACCCTGCAATTAGCTAAGCGGCATGGTTTTTCGGATGCACAAATTGGTGAGCTTGCACATGTGAGCGAGGACGTAGTCCGTGGCGTGCGGCATGCACTGGGCATTCGCCCAGTCTTTAAGACAGTTGATACCTGTGCGGCAGAGTTTGAAGCTTTCACCCCGTATCACTATTCGTCATATGACGAAGAGAACGAGGTTGCTGCTCACGACAAGCCTTCCATCATGATTTTGGGTTCAGGTCCCAACCGGATTGGTCAGGGCATTGAGTTTGACTACTCCTGTGTGCATGCCTCCATGGTGTTACGTCAAGCGGGCTATGAAACCGTCATGGTTAATTGCAACCCAGAAACGGTTTCTACGGATTATGACGTCTCCACGCGGCTGTACTTTGAACCTCTGACCTTTGAAGACGTGCTGGAGATTGTGAACGCTGAACGTTCCACGGGTGGCCTACTGGGCGTTTATGTGCAACTGGGAGGGCAGACCCCCTTAAAATTGGCAGCACAGCTTAAAGCCGCCGGTGTACCGATTTTGGGCACTACTCCGGAAGCCATTGATCTTGCTGAAGACCGTGGAGAATTTGCCCGGGTTTTACAGGAAGCAGGGTTGCGGCAGCCGCGTAATGGCACGGCATATACGTTCGACGATGCTCGCATGATTGCCAACGACATCGGATACCCCGTGCTGGTGCGCCCCTCTTATGTCTTGGGGGGCCGGGGTATGGAGATCGTGTACACGGATCAACAGCTGCGTTCCTACCTGGATAACGCCACAGAAGTTTCTGCTGGGCGTCCAGCGCTGATTGACAAATTCCTTGAGGATGCCATCGAAATTGACGTGGACGCGCTCTATGACGGCGAAGAACTTTATGTGGGCGGGGTTATGGAGCACATTGAGGAAGCAGGGATTCATTCAGGTGATTCCGCGTGCACTTTGCCCCCGATCACTTTGGGTCCGGATGTCATTGAGCGAGTCTGGGACGCCACACAAGCTATTGCGGCGGGAGTCGGGGTTCGAGGGCTGATCAATATTCAGTTCGCCTTGACATCCGACATCTTGTATGTGATTGAAGCTAATCCTCGTGCTTCTCGGACGGTGCCGTTCGTGTCAAAGGCGACGGGGATTCAGTTGGCAAAAGCAGCTGTGCTGATTGGTACCGGCACCTCGATACGTCAGTTGCGCGCTGAAGGGCTGTTATTGCCAGAAGGTGATGGTGCCCGTCTTCCAGAAGCCGCGTCCGTGGCGGTGAAGGAGGCGGTGTTGCCGTTTGCCAGGTTCCGCACCCATGACGGTGCGGTGGTGGACTCCTTGCTAGGTCCAGAAATGCGATCAACCGGCGAGGTGATGGGTATTGATAAGTACTTCGACACGGCCTTCGCTAAAGCACAAGCTGGTGTTGGGGGAGCCTTGCCCACCGAGGGCAAGATCTTTGTATCGGTGACTAATAAAGATAAGCGGGCATCCGTGGTTTATGTGCGCATGTTCAAAGAACTTGGTTTTGAGGTGGTATCTACTGGGGGTACCGCTCAAGTACTTCAACGTAACGGTATTGAATCGACAACCGTCGCCAAGATCTCTGACGCCCAGGAGGGCGAGCGCACCATCATTGACCTGATAGAAAATGGTGAAATCTCTCTTGTGTTTAATACACCTTCTAGCGGAGGAGAAGCCCGGGGGGACGGTTACGAAATCCGGGCCGCAGCCACGAGTGTGGGAGTGCCTATTGTGACCACCGTGGCAGAAATTGGTGCTGCCGTTCAAGCCATTACCGCCCTACGTTCGTATTCCTGGGATGTGGTATCCCTGCAGGAGCACGCGCGACGCTTATCGAGTGCTCCTGCCGACACCGTGGTTGGTCTGGCGCGCCAGGATGATGATGTCTACACGTACTGAAAATAGTGGGCAACGTGAGCCCTATGGTGTGCGCCTAGGGAAGGCTTTGGCGCAGAACGGACCGTTATGTGTGGGGATTGATGCCCATCCACAGATCATGAATGCCTGGGGTTTGCCGCAGAGCCCTGCGGGACTTTTGCGATTATCCATGACGGTGATTGAGGCCTTGGCAGGTCGAGTAGCAGCCATTAAACCTCAAGTGGCATGGTACGAAGCATACGGTTCTTCGGGCATAGCAGTATTGGAACAGACACTGGCTGCGGCTCGGGAAGCCGGAGTGCTCAGTATTGCTGATGCTAAGCGGGGGGATATTGGATCCACGATGCAGGCATATGGTTATACATGGCTCTCTGACGATTCTGCATTGGCGGCGGATGCCGTCACTCTGAGTCCGTACCTAGGCGTTGATTCTTTAACTCCTGCTTTTGAGTTGGCGGAGGCAACGGGGCGAGGGACCTACGTTTTAGCGCTGACGTCTAATCCGGAAGGCTTGTCTGTGCAGCGTGCGGGCGGGTCCCGTCCTGTGGCAGCTCAGGTGGTGAATGCTGTGGAGCGGCGCAACGCATGTCGACAGGACACGCCAGAAAACAAGCGTAACCAAATTGTTATAAAATCACATGGCATTGTGGTGGGGGCCACTGTGGGCTCATCGTTGCGTGATGCTGGAGTGAGCCTTGCTGGCTTCACAGGTTCGATCCTTGCGCCAGGTTATGGAGCGCAAGGGGCCACCATTTCTGCACTTAGCGAAGCATTTGCCCAGGTCAGAGGTAAGATTTTGGTGAACTCGGCGCGTGCGGTGCTGCGCGAGGGGCCCACGGTTAGTGGTTTGCGGCGCGCAGCAGAGGCTGCAACGCATAAACTCACGCCAGTGGTTGCAATTACATAAACACTACTGACGGGTAGGGCAATTTTCTTTCGAACATCATTGACAGGTGGTCTTGGAGGCATGCCGCTGGAATGTGACCCCCATTTTGATGTGATTACGCATAAACTCGCTTGTGGCAGCGGATCACTTCGGTTCTGGTCGAATCGTGGGCCCGAGATCCGCATAACCAGAGAGGGAGAAAACCAACATGGCATTGCGTATGTTGACTGATGATGAGCGTGCAGCTGCACGTCAGAAAGCTACGGCCGCTCGCGCCGTCCGTGCTGAAGCGAAGGCTGCGCTTAAAGAGCGCAAGATCACTGTCGCCAAAATTCTGGAACGTGCCCAGGAGGAAGAGGCCTTGAGTCGGCTCAAGGTGTCAGACCTTTTAGAGGCTGCCCCAGGAATCGGCAAAGTGCGTTCTGCCGCCATCATGGAAGAAATCGGCATCGCTAAGACACGACGCGTCCGTGGACTCGGTGTGCACCAACGCAAAGCGCTGATCGAATACCTCGATTCCTGATCAGCTTGCTTGTACCGATGGTGCTGTTTCCGGCACTCTGCGGTAATAACGATCCCAACTTTCGGGTGTCTTCTGCAGTGTTGTGGAAGGCACCCGAAGTTGTTGCTGCCGGTAGGGTGGTGAAAACCGTTGAGCAGTTGATGCGTGTACAGGTTCGTCGAAAGGTTGTTGCTCGTGTTCGCTGAGTCCAGAATCCCAACTGCTGGTAGCCCGAACGACAGCGCATCAATCACCGTTTTGGCTGGACCTACCGCCGTGGGGAAAGGAACGGTTTCTGCTTTCATACGGGACCATTACCCACAGGTGTGGCTCTCCGTATCGGCTACTACCCGTCATCCACGACCGGGAGAAATTGACGGCGTTCACTATTTTTTTGTGGATGACAGTGAGTTCGATCGTTTGGTGACAGAAGACCAGATGCTCGAATGGGCGGTAGTTCACAATTCCTATCGATACGGAACACCACGACACAAGGTCTTTGAGGCGGTAGACCAGGGACGCAAAGTGTTGCTGGAGATTGATTTGCAGGGAGCCCGGCAGATTCGGACCACCTTGCCAGATGCACAATTTGTGTTTTTAGCTCCTCCCACATGGGATGAATTGGTCTCTCGGTTAATCGGACGCGGGACTGAGACGCCTGATGAACAGCGGGTACGGCTAGAAACCGCTAGGATGGAACTCGCGGCTGAGCCCGAATTTGATCACACAGTGGTCAACGACCGGGTAGAGGCTGCTGCGGCAGCGCTTGTTGAACTTATGGGTCTTAACCCGCATTCGGGCGCGTCTTGAACCGCTGACAGACATCCACATGGTTGGGAGCAATCTTTTGTCCATTCAGAACCAGGGCATCGTCGAACCCCCGGTTGACCGCCTTTTGGCGAAATCCGATTCCAAGTACGGGTTGGTGATTTTTGCTGCGCGGCGTGCTCGGCAGATCAACGCGTATTACTCACAGCTACACGAAGGACTGTTTGAGTACGTTGGCCCCCTGGTCGACGTCGAGCTGAATGAAAAGTCCTTATCTGTTGCGCTGCGTGAAATTGATGGGGGGTTGATTGACTCCACCGTGGTTGAAACTGCGGGTTTTTCCGAGAACGGTCAGTTGATCTCTGAATCTGAGCTAGCGGGGACTGACTTCTATGGTGAGAACTTCTTTGATGCCTCAGCAGATGTTGACTCCTCCATGGTCTTCTCTGATACCCCCGTGGTGACGGAAGAAGATCCCGCCGATGCCCAGCAGAATGATTCCGCTGCACTATCGCTAGATACGCCAGTTGGTGAAGATCAGGCTGAAAGCACGCCCGAAGACTTTTAAGGTTTGACGGACATCCATGCGCATTGTGCTAGGCATAGGGGGGGGCATTGCTGCCTATAAAGCGGCAATGCTCCTTCGCCTTTTTTCTGAAGCTGGTCATCATGTGGTGCCTATCCCTACCCGGTCGGCGCTGGAGTTCGTGGGCGCAGCGACCTGGGAAGCTCTGTCCGGTGAGGTGGTCACCACTGATGTTTTTGACCGGGTGTCTACGGTGAACCACGTGAGCCAAGGGCAGGCGGCTGATCTGGTGGTGGTCGCCCCGGCTACCGCTGACCTCTTGGCGCGTGCTGCGCATGGACATGCTGATGATTTACTCACCACGACCCTGTTAGCCACACAAGCCTCGGTGCTTTTTGCCCCGGCCATGCACACAGAGATGTGGGATCACCCGGCGGTTCAAGCCAACGTGGCGACTTTGCGCAGCCACGGACACACTGTGCTAGAGCCGGATGTGGGGCGACTGACCGGAAAAGATTCAGGAGCTGGGCGTCTTCCGTCCCCTGAAGCCATTCGCGATGCGGCCTTGGCCTTAGTTCAGGAGGACTCGGCGGATACCCCATTGCGTGGAGTGAGCGCGGTTGTCTCCACAGGCGGTACCCGGGAGCCACTCGACCCCGTGCGTTATCTAGGAAACCGTTCTTCGGGAAAACAAGGGATCGCTATCGCTGAAGCTTTGGCGGCCGCTGGGGCCGCCGTGGAACTCGTCGCAGCCCATGTGGATGTTCCGTTGCCCGATGAACACACTGCCAGACCGGGTAGTGTGCGGGTCACCCGTGTCAGTTCAGCCGATGAACTCCAACGGGTGATGGAGAACTTTGCCCGTTCCGCACAGGTCGTGGTGATGACAGCGGCCGTGGCAGATTTTCGCCCGGTGCGGGTGGAACGCACAAAAATCAAGAAAACTGAGGACGCCGCGGAAGCACCCACCATCCACTTGGTGCGCAACCCAGACATCCTGCAGGGGCTGGTGGAACAACGCCGAGCCCATCAGCGAGAGCAGATTGTGGTGGGTTTTGCAGCTGAAACAGGTGACGATCAGTATGATCCGCTCACCTTAGGTAAAGCCAAGATGAGACGTAAGGGTTGTGACCTGCTGTGCGTCAACCAAGTGGGCACAGACCTTGTGTTTGGTCAGGACGCCACCACGGTGACGATTTTGTCCTCCCACGGTGCACCACCGGTTACTGTGCAAGGCTCCAAACATGATGTTGCGGTGGAGCTGACTCGCCATATCGTCACGCTGCGTGACAGACGCCACGATGGGCCGGATGGTGCCCATCGTGCACGGTGACAGCATTCGGTACCCTGATAGATGTGACTTCCACGCTCCGCGCCGATCAACACCCCGCCCGCCATTCAGCTCAGACCACCGGGCATACCAGCCTCTTCACGTCAGAATCTGTTACCGAGGGGCACCCGGATAAAATCTGTGATCGGATCTCAGATTCCATTCTTGATGCTCTGTTGCTCAGCGACCCCGACTCATCCGTGGCGGTGGAAACCATGGCAACCACCGGGCTGGTTCATGTTGCTGGGGAAGTCAAGTCGAGGGGGTATGTGGAGATCCCCTCAATTGTCCGGAAAACCATTTTGGATATTGGCTACAACTCCTCAGTTCAAGGGTTTGACGGAAAGTACTGCGGCGTATCTATTTCCGTAGGGGAGCAGTCCCCGGAAATTTACGATGGTGTCTTTAACTCCTGGGAATCCCGTGAAGGTACAGCTCGTGATCCTCATGACGCCCAGGGAGCTGGAGACCAAGGCATTATGTTTGGGTATGCCTCCAACGAAACCGACGTTTTGATGCCTGCTGCTATTCACTGGGCACATAAGTTATCGGAACAGCTCACCAGGGTGCGTAAAACCGCTGTATTACCTGACCTGCGTCCGGATGGCAAAACGCAGGTCACGTTGCGTTATGACGGCCTGAAGCCAGTAGCCGTGGATACCGTGGTGGTATCAGCTCAACATGCGGAAAATTACGCTTTGGATCAGCTACGTCATGATCTCCGCGAATCCGTGATCCAGCCCGTCCTTGAAGAAACCGGATTAGATGTGGATGACGTCACGATCATCATTAATCCCGCTGGAAACTTTATTACTGGAGGCCCCGTAGGTGATGCGGGTTTAACGGGCCGCAAAATCATTGTAGATACCTACGGAGGAATGGCCCGTCACGGGGGCGGGGCTTTTTCTGGAAAAGATCCGTCGAAAGTAGACCGTTCAGCGGCATACGCTATGCGATGGGTAGCCAAAAACATTGTGGCCGCTGGCCTAGCGGATCGAGCTGAGACCCAGGTGGCCTACGCCATTGGTAAGGCGCGTCCGGTGGGGGTTTATGTTGATACTTTCGGGACCGAAACTGTGGATCCCGCAGCCATTGAACACGCTGTCAAGGACGTCTTTGATCTTCGTCCGTTAGCCATTATCGAAGAGCTCAACCTTCAACGGCCGATCTACGCCAAAACAGCTGCAGGTGGTCATTTTGGTCGTCAAGATCCCGATTTCACGTGGGAGCGCACTGACCGCGCTGATGCTTTACGTCGTGCTGTGAATGCCTAACCACCGGTCGGAACAGCCCTCAGCTGAGCACGCCGGGCAACCTGCGGGGGAGCAACTTGCCCTTATCAGGCTCTCCGCAGAGCTTGACGGCAATAGCGAGGCGTCTGCGGATGGAAAGGCTACCGGTGCACGGCGATCTCCGAAAATGCACGACCACACCCCGGCCTATCTGGCGGAAGATCGCCCCGTTGCCAGCGTGATCTTGGAAACGCACCTACCCCATCTTGACCGCACGTTTGACTATGGGGTTCCCCGTGACTTGGCGGAGCACGCAGTGCCGGGCACCCGGGTTCGGGTGCGTTTTGGTTCCCAGCAGATGACGGGGTGGCTGGTTGAACGTCGTCATGATTCGGAGGTACCACGGCAGCGTCTTCAACCTGTGCAGAGAGTGATTTCTGCTGGCCCGGTTCTGACGGGGGACACCTTATCCGTCGCGCGTCTGGTCGCAGCACGTTCAGCTGGTGTGGTTTCTGATGTGCTCAGGGCAGCTGTGCCACCACGGGTGGCCGCCGTCGAAAAACAGTATGCCGATCTGCTGGAATCAGCCACTACTGACACACAGCAGTCTTCTTCCCAAGAAGATGGCCTCGCACCATTCGATGACACAGCGATTGCTGGCGATATGCGTGAGACTGCTCAGCGTCTATGGTCGCTCTACGAGAACGGAGCCGACGTGTGGCAACGGATCGGCACTGACACATCCGGATCCGTTACCCCGGTTCGCGCTGTTCTCCAGGGGTTACCTGCACACGCTGAACACACTTACCTTGATCTGGTGGCATACGCTGTGGCTACAGTCCACGCCACGGGGCGCGGCGCTATTGTGGTGGTGCCAGATGCCAAAACTCTGGATCGTCTGCAGGCGTCGCTGGAAGCTGTGGTTCCCCGTGAGATCGTCGCCCGGCTGCACGGTGACGACAAACCCACCCCGCGTTATCGGGCCTTCATGGACATTCTGTGTGGCACTCGCACCGTCGCGCTAGGTACGCGCACCGTGGCATGGGCCCCTGTACATAACCTCGGTCTGATGGTGGTCATCAATGATGGTGATTCTGCCTTGGTGGAACAGCGGGCACCGTACCACCACGCTCGTGATGTTGCTCTGCTCCGTAGCGAGCACCAGAAAGTAGGTGTACTGCTGGCTTCACAGACCGTGACCCCGGAAGCACAGCGGTTGGTGGATACCGGATGGGCCACCCCAGTGTGGCCGCAACGCCGTGTTCTGCGTAGTAGTGCCCCTCGGGTCATTGCTACGGCAGATTCCTGGCACAGTGAACACGACAGCTTGGCAGGACGCGCACGTTTGCCGGAAACAGCGTTTCGAACCACACGGGAAGCGTTAGAACGTGGCCCTGTGCTAGTGCAAGTAGCCCGGGGTGGTTATGCACCAACCCTCGCTTGTGAGAGATGCCGCAGCACGGCCCGCTGTACGGTGTGTGACGGGCCTTTGACGCTTGTGTCCAAAGATACTTTGCCGGTGTGTGCTTGGTGCTCTCGAGAGGCATTGGCATGGTCCTGTGCCGTGTGTTCACACACTAGGTGGCGGATGTCATCAGTCGGGGCGCATCGTACTGCTGAAGAGTTGGGACGTGCGTTTCCGCATGTTCCGGTCATTGCATCCTCCGGTGATCACATTCGACGCACTGTTGCGGCAGAACCTGCCCTAGTTGTTGCCACCCCGGGAGCGGAGCCATGGACCGAAGGCGGATACGCGGCTGCGTTATTGCTTGATGGTGATCGCATGCTTTCTCGCCCCGGGCTGCGCGCAGAAGAAGAAACGCTGCGCCGGTGGTTCGATGCTGCCGCGCTTGTTCGCTCTTCAACGGACGGGGGAGTGGTGGTGGTCACTTCCGAACATGAGCGGGCGGTGAACACTTTGGTGCGTTGGGATCCTGCGGGACATGCCACTCGGGAACTAACGGAACGACGCGCATTGCATTTGCCCCCAGCTGTTCGATCAGCAGCGTTAAGTGGTCCAGCACCCGCTGTGGAGCATTTTCTTGACCTCTTAGGGCGCAACAGTCTGGAACCGGTGGTCCGTATCATCGGGCCGTCTCCTCTCCCGGGTGCTGATAACAACGACAGCACCCGTAGAGCTTTGTTATTTTTCCCGTACACAGTGGCAGCTGACGTCACGCAACGATTACGGGCAGCTCGCGCGGAAGCTTCCGCACTGCGGCGCTTTGGTCCGGTTCAGGTTCGCTGCGACATTGCTGATCTTTTATAAGCTCATGTGGATCGCGCCCGGTGAACTGTATCCACCACAGACAGCGCTTTGTGTGCGGAATCCACCCACGACGACCGTTGAGCCACTACTAACCCGCGCTTAATCATTGACCACGATACGTGGGGGTCTTCCAGTTCACGCACCGCCGCGGCGAACCTGGCATGGTCGCCGACCGGTATATAGCGGGCTGCACCTTCGGTGACTTCGTGAAATATAGGGATTTGCGAGCAAATCACGGGGGCACCGGCGCTGAGCGCCTCCATAAGGGGGAGCCCGTACCCCTCTGCTTTGGAAGCGTGCACTAAGGCTGTTGCGTTCTGCAGCAGCGATCGGTATGTGTTGTCATCCACCCCGTTGTGGAATACCAGCCGCGCTTGTGGAGCCAAGGACGTTAATTCCTCACGACGTGCCTGGCTAATGGGTGAGATCAGGTGCAGGTGATAGTCCGGGAGCAACGACGCCATCCGTACTAGGGTTTCCACATCCTTATACAGCATGAAAGATCCCATGTAGACCAAGATCCGGGGGTTCTCACGGTGGCGCTTTTCCCAGGAGCTACGTGCGGTTTCCAGGGGAACCACCCATTGTGGGTCTGCGGCATTCGGCACGATATGAACGGGGCGGGAGGTCAGGGCACGGTCACGGATCAGGTCAGCCGAAGTGCGTGAGACCGTCGCGACGGCATCGGCACGGTTTAAAGCCAGACGTTGTGGCAAAGGGCTGGCATGGAACACACGCCACCCTGCTCGAACCGGAGCTGGTAAATCCGGGGGAGGCGTGGGGTGGTCGTAATAAATCAGATCATGCAAAGTCAGAATGAGTCCAAAACGGCGTCGAAAAGCGCCCATGGTTTGCATGGGAGAAAACACCACGTCCGCTCTAAGACGGTTGAGGAGCTGGCCGGTGAATATTTCCCGCGCTGATACCGGGTCGCACCCCAGAAACCACTCCAGAGCCGGCAGCTTTTCTACCTGTTGAGGGTCTGAGACCATCAGCAGTACATCAAGGTCCGGTCGGGAGGATGCTACCTGGGCTATCCCGTGAGCTAAGCCGGTGATATACCGCGAAATGCCGTCATGACGGCCAACCCGCACGTAGCGTGCATCAAGTACCAAACGAAGACGGCCGGGGGGTGTCATGGTTATCGCTTTCGACGCCGTGCGATGACGGGTAGGAGTTGTGTGAGTTGGGAGGTATTCGGGGTAGCGGTGTCAAGGCTCGGAAGATCATCGTGTATTTCGAGTGGCTCTGGTGCCGGTCCGGAGAGAAATTCATCCACGAGCTGTGCTACTTCCTCTGCTTTTTCGTAGTGAATCAGGTGCCCAACATCGGCAAAGTCATGGTGTCGGTGACGGCGAATCCACGCAGCCATCCGGCGCTGTGATTCCGGCGTCCCCAGGGGGTCTGCACCGCCGGTGATCAAAAGCACCGGCATAGCTAACAGGGGAGCAACTTCAGCTACTGTGCCGGTTGCCGATGCGTGGTAGACCTCCCGGATCACCTGATTCCGTGAATAACCACCGAAGTAAGCACGGTGTTGGTTCAGGATGTATCGCCGGAGGTCGGGGTCTGTGGTGGTGGTCATAGCCCGACTCATCACATCCGTGGCCAGGTTGCTGCGTAACACCTTGTCTCCCAGCCCAAACGGTAGCTTGGTGCCCAAGGTGTAGTAGGTATCCGCGACTGCGGCAGCAAAAGTATTGGACGTTGCCAGGGCGGGCTGGCTAATCGGGTTGACCAGTATTAAGCGCTGCACCATGCGTGGGGACTGTGCAGCCATGTGGGCTGTGATAACAGACCCAAAAGAATGCCCCAGTAAGGCAATGCCTTGTCCACTGTCGGGGGTCACAGAATGATCTGTGAGGCGCTGAATAAATTGGCGGAGGAACTGCACGTAATGTGCAACATTGTGCTGACGCGCTGCATCGCCGCCGTGGGGGAAAGGTTCAGAGAGCCCAAACCCTGGCAGATCCGGAACCACCACGTGGTATCGCGATCGCAAGGCATCGGCAATTAATTGCAGCCCGTGGTGGTCCCCCCGGAACCCATGAATCATCACCAGTAATGGTTTGTTGTGGGTATCGACGTCGTAAAACCAATACCGGACCTTGTGGCCGTCCATCATCATGCTGCGTCGTTCAGCCCGGGGGTTTTCCAGCATGTTTTCCTTTCACGTCGGTGGACTGCACCATGGTCACACGGTGTCCGGGCTAGGATAGTGCGAATTGATAACCGCACCATGAATGTACAGTGTGAAAAGGTGAGGCACGTGAGCACACAGCAGGACACCACCGGTCAGCACGCACCCGCAACAGCGGGTGGTCCTTATGCGTGGAACCACCAAGAACTTGAGTCCCGGTGGGGCGGTTGGTGGGAGCAGCAAGGCGTGTTTCGTCCGCTTGATGACGGTTCAAAACCCCGCCGGTACGTGCTCGATATGTTTCCGTACCCTTCCGGGGATCTTCATATGGGGCATGCGGAAGCCTTTGCCATGGGTGATGTGGTGGCACGCTATTGGCGTTTGCGGGGCTATGACGTGATGCATCCGATTGGCTGGGACTCTTTTGGTTTACCCGCAGAAAATGCCGCTATCAAAAGAAATGAGCACCCTGCGGGGTGGACGTATAAAAATATTGAAACCCAAAAGTACTCTTTTAAGCGGTATGGTATTGCGGTGGACTGGGACCGAGAAATACATACTTCGGATCCGGAATACTACCATTGGACCCAATGGCTGTTCCTGAAGTTCTATGAGCAAGGACTGGCGTACCGCAAAGATTCTCTGGTGAACTGGTGTCCCAAAGACCAAACAGTCTTAGCCAATGAGCAAGTGGTCAATGGCGCGTGCGAACGGTGCCATACCCCAGTGACCAAAAAATCTCTGAACCAGTGGTACTTCCGGATTACCGATTATGCGGATCGTCTGCTGGATGACATGAATCAACTGGAGGGCGCATGGCCTGAACGTGTTTTGACTATGCAGCGCCATTGGATTGGTCGATCCCAAGGTGCGCACGTGAAGTTTGTGATTGACGATGCACCTGGAGCTAAGGGACAGCAGGAAGTCATCGTATTTACTACACGCCCAGACACTCTGTATGGGGTAACGTTTTTTGTGGTGGCCGCCGATGCTGATGTTGCCCAGGATTTAGTAACGGAAGACAAAGCAGAAGAGTTGGCCGCATACCGGGAGCGGATCAAAGCACTGTCTGATATTGAACGCCAGTCCACGGATCGCGAAAAAACCGGTGTGTTTTTAGGTCGTTATGCTCGTAATCCACTGAGTGGGCAGAAAATTCCGGTGTGGGCTGCGGATTATGTGCTTTCTGATTACGGCACAGGGGCGATTATGGCGGTTCCCGCCCATGACCAACGGGATTTGGACTTTGCCACAACGTTTAATCTGCCCGTGCAGGTGGTTATTGCTACTGACGATGAAGATCCTGCGGTGAGCGGTGTAGCCGTGACCGGTAAAGGTCGCCTGGTGAATTCCGGGCCATTAGACGGATTGACCACAAAAGATGCCATAACCCAGGCCGTAGCGATCCTTGAAGAATCCGGGATCGGTGAGGCCACAGTGAACTACCGGCTGCGCGATTGGTTGTTGTCCCGTCAACGGTTCTGGGGAGCCCCCATTCCTATCATCCACTGTGCATCGTGTGGTGAGGTTCCGGTGCCGCAGGATCAGTTGCCGGTGCGGTTGCCCGACGATCTCCGTGGCGAACAGTTGGCACCCAAGGGGCAGTCCCCTTTGGCTGCCGCCAGTGATTGGGTGAACATCACCTGTCCCTCCTGCGGTGGGGCAGCGCAGCGGGACACAGACACAATGGACACCTTCGTGGATTCCTCCTGGTATTTCCTGCGGTACACCTCACCGAACGATGCCACAGCAGCCTTTGACCGTGATGCTGTGCGACGTTGGGGTCAGGTAGATCAGTATGTGGGTGGTGTAGAGCACGCGATTTTGCACCTGCTGTACGCCCGTTTTTTCACCAAAGTGCTATATGACATGGGGTTGATCGAACATGCGGAGCCTTTTGCCCATCTGTTAAACCAAGGACAAGTGCTTAACGGTGGTCGGGCAATGTCCAAGTCTTTGGGTAATGGTGTGGACTTGGGCGAACAGATTGACACCTTTGGTGTGGACGCTGTGCGTCTGGCTATGGTGTTTGCGTCCCCACCGGAAGACGATGTGGATTGGGCTGATGTTTCCCCATCTGGTGCTCAAAAATTCTTGGGCCGTGCGTGGCGGTTGGCGCAGGATGTCACATCTGCTCCTGGTGCAGATGCTGCCCACGGTGCGGTGGAGGTACGGCGTGCCACACATCGCACCGTGGCAGACGCACAGGCGTTATTGGACCAGCACAAGTTCAACGTGGTGATTGCCAAGACCATGGAACTGGTCAATACGTTGCGTAAGGCGATTGATTCCGGTGCCGGTCCTGCAGATCCTGCAGATCCTGCAGTCCGTGAAGGGGTGGAGGTTGTCGCAATTCTGTTGTCCTTAGTCGCTCCGTACACCGCAGAAGATATGTGGCACGCTCTGGGCCATGACGATGCCGTCCTGCGTGCAGGGTGGCCTGTCGTGGATGAATCGTTGCTTGTGGACGATACGATCACTGCTGTGGTGCAGGTTCAGGGCAAGGTGAAAGATCGCCTGGAGGTTCCGCTGGATATCACGGAGTCGGATCTTCAGCAGCGTGCTTTGGCCTCTGAGGTCATTCAGGAAGTGATTGGTCAGTCCTCTGTGCGTAAGGTGATTGTGCGAGCACCCAAATTGGTCAATATCGTGATCTGATCTAGTCACTAGCTTCCGCGCACCTGTCCGTTGTGGTGACTCCACACCGGAATATTGTGGGGACGCCGGGCAAATAACCCTCCACAGATCTGAGTAACTGCAAGACCGGTTGGGGCCCTCGGTGCTGTGGTGGGGGCATGAGCCCTGTGAATCACCGGGGTCGAAGCCGTCTGGGACCGGATGCTCCGGTGGAACGGTTGCGTGGACTCCTGGCCGATGACGCTGTTGACCACCGCGGCGGAATCCTTGACGAATTTGACCACACCCATGACACCGATCACGCTGCGGTACCCGTAGCCGAGGTTACTTCCACTCTGCGAGTGGATGAACAGTCTGTAGGGACTGGGTCGTCCCGGCGTTCCCCCGTGCGGTGGAAGGTTCCGTGGGCGGCGGTTGTGCTGGCGCTAGTGGCTTTGATCGCCGTGATGGCGAGCATAATGTGGCCGGATGCCGGGCGCACTGAGGGTGCCAGTCTTCCTGACGGCACAACGGCATCACTGGGTGTCATGGCACCAACCGGTGAACCAGATCCTGGTCACAGTGCCGCTCCTAGACTGCATACCACCGGAGCGCAACCGGAAACTGTCTATGTCCATGTGGTGGGTGAAGTTAAGCGTCCCGGGGTGGTGAAAATACCCGGTGACGGTCGAGTCCAGGACGCTGTGGAGGCAGCCGGCGGTCTCACCCCGGACGCTGTTGTGGACCATGTGAACCTGGCGGCTCCGGTTACGGATGGAGCCCAGATCGTAATTCCCGATGCAGCCGGAGATCAGCAATTGGCGACACAAGCCGCTGTTGCACCGGGGTCGTCACCGACAACCGGGGGCAACACAGCGACCAGTTTTGGTTCCCCTGACGCATCCGGTGCGGGGCAGGGACTGGTCAATCTGAATACCGCCACAGAAGCTGAATTAGAAACCTTGCCACGGGTAGGACCGGTAATGGCCCAACGGATTATTGAGCACCGAGATCGGGTGGGTGGATTCCGCAACGTTGAAGAACTTGATGATGTTTCCGGAATCGGTTCGGCCATGCTCGCCACGCTCACACCCCTGGTGACGGTGTGACGTCACTGCAACGCCATCATCTGCTGGCTCCGCTGCCCACTGTGGATATCAGGTTAGTCCCAGCGGGTATCACGGCATGGACCACGGCACTGGTGGTCACGGGGCAGTGGTTTACCGCACCCTTAGAGTCTCAAAACTGGTGGGCTACATGGGGTGTGGCTGGTGCAGTGGCTTTGGGGGTTGGTGCAACCGGAGCTCTACTGTCGGCACTGGTGTGCCTACGTGCGCTGCGGCCAGACACCCAAGGGAGACCACTAACGAAACATTGGTGCCATCCCTTTTGGAGTCAGGCGATCCCCAGTGCTGTGTTATGCGTACTGATCTCGGGGACTGTTGCCGTTTGTGCTGTCGACCAGCAAGTAACAGAACACCAAGCCGTAACCATGAGCATGACGACAGAATCTGCACCAGAGGTGGCGGCGAGCCATTCACCGGGCGCGGCATACAGAATCCGATTGACCGTTACTGATCGCCCGGTTCCCTGGCACGCTAGCGCATCCGCCGATGTTACTTCCTGGGCCAGGGGCAGTGGTGAAGCCGCATCCGGTGTCGTCGTGCCAGTACGTGGTGATGGTTTTTCTGCCACCGTATTTGCCGAGAATCCCCAGTGGAGACAGCTGAGGGCTGGTGATCGAGTCACCGCTGTAGTGACTCGATCACCAGAAAGTGGGGGAGAAATTGTTTTAAGGTCGGCAAGCCCGCCGGAGGTTGTGGGGAGGGACGAACCCACGGGGTTGATGGGATGGGTCGAAACATCCACCACGCGTTTTATGGCGGATGCTCTCAACCGTGGCCCGGAAGCTGCCAGTTTGCTTCCCGGGATGACCTACGGGGACCGAAGCGGTTTTGACCCTGCCCTCGAACAGGCGATGAAAGACACCGGGCTGACGCATTTAACTGCCGTATCCGGCTCTAACTGTGCTTTGGTGATGATCCTGACCGGACATATGGTGTTGAGCTTCGGGGCCGGGCGAAAAACCTGTATAACAGTGGGTCTGTTCGCGTTAGGGCTTTTTGTGGTGTTGGTGGGACCTGATGCCTCAGTGCTCCGGGCAGCTGTTATGGGACTGGTTGCTGCCATCGGCGTGTTGGCAGGGCGTGGTGGGGCCTCATTGGCTGCGCTCAGTGTTGCCGTATGTGGCTTGCTCATCGTGGACCCCGGGTGGGGCAGAGATTTCGGATTTGCATTATCCGTGTGCGCCACCGCCGGAATCGTAGTGACTGGCCGTCCCCTTATTCGCATCCTGACGTGCCGACTTCCTCCGTTTTTGGCGACAGCCATCGCTATCCCGGTCGTAGCCCAGCTGTGGTGTGCTGCCGTGCTGACGCTTTTGACTCCCAGCGTTCCGGTGTTTTCTGTTCTGGCCAATGCCGTCGTAGCTCCCACGGTGCCGGTGATCACGGTACTTGGTTTATTGGCGTTGTTGTGCTTTGGACAACCAGTCGCAGTTGGCCACGTTGTGGGGCAGGCACTACTAAACCTTGGTGAGTTGCCCGTGACATTCGTGGCAACAACAGCCAGGTTTTTTGCGGGACTTCCGGCAGCGGTGTTGCCGTGGTGGTCACCTCCGCTTGGTCCCATCGTGATGGCGTTGATCTGTCTGGTAATGATCCTCGCAGTGCATCGTTGGGATGCTCGACTGACTCGTCGTTTGACTTCCGGAATGGTTGACACTACACCGGTGGCGTTGTCTGTGCCCGAGGACTATTGGCATCGAGTACGGCGTCGTCAACGGTGGATCACCGTAGGTTCGTGGACTGTGGCGCTCGCGTGTGTGGTGATTTTCGTAGCGGGGCTATTCGTGAAGCCCGCTATTCGAGAGGACTGGATGGCCCTCATGTGCGATGTAGGACAAGGTGATGCCCTCCTGATCCGTGGAAGCACGGGGGAGAAAACCAACACGGTGCTGATTGATACGGGCCCAGACCCCACCGCTGTGCAACGGTGCCTGAAAGATGCGGGGGTTACCAACCTAGACCTATTGATCCTTAGTCATGACCACGCAGATCACGTGGCTGGTGCAGCAGGACTAGATCGCCACGTACATATTGAGCATGTGTGGTGGTCTACCGGCACGGGCAAACCACCCCATGAAATCTCCGCATGGGACACCCCTTCTAATACCCCGTCGCCGGGAACTGTACTGGAAACGGAGACGATGAAGATTGATGTTCTTGCGGCTTCTACAAGACCATCTATGAGGGTGGATTCCAGCGGAGAGAACAACGCCTCGCTGGCGGTACGTATACAGCTTCTGGGCAATCGTGATTTTCCCACAACGACGGTGTTTTCTGCAGGGGACCTAGAAGAAGGCGGCGCCGATCGCTTACTGCGAGAATACGGTGACCAGCCGGGGGGACCATTAGATGCTGACGTTCTGAAAGTTTCACATCATGGAGCAGCCAATGGTGGAACAGCGATTGTGGATGCCACCTCACCCGCCGTCGCATTGATTTCCGTGGGTGCAGATAACAGCTACGGGCATCCGAGCCCACGCATTACATCCCATCTGAGTGCCGCGGGGATTATGGTGGCCCGTACAGACCAATTAGGCGCTATCGGGCTGTACCCGGACTACACTCGGCAAGAGTTAGAAGTCCGCTCCTTGCGGTAAACGGTAGGGGATTCTTGAAGCATGCCACCACGTAAAAGTGACCGTTCAGCCTCCGCAGCACCCACCTGGCGGGATGTTGAACCTGCTGCTTTGATCTTGCTTACCGGCAAAGAGGGCTACTTGGCTGCCCGTGCGGTAGAACGCATCCGGTCGTTGGTGAAGCGCGCCAGTGGGGAAGTGGAATTCACTCGTGTTGATGCCGCTACTTATGGTGCCGGGCAGTTGTCCGTGCTGGCCAGCCCTTCTCTTTTTGGGGAAGCGAAAGTGATCGTGCTCGAAGATCTTGCTCACATGACGGATGATCTTTTGACGGATGCTTTGGCCTACGTACAACATCCGGATCCCGATGTTGTCACCGTCTTTGTACACAGTGGGGGAACACGTGGCAAAAAACTGCTGGACGCCCTGAAATCCGTGGCCGTGGTCGTGGAGTGCACACCGTTAAAAAATGACCGGGAAAAAGTTGATTTTGTCCGTCATGAGTTCCGCATCCATGGACGCAGCATTGAACCAGATGCCGCGCGAGCATTGACAGAGGCTGTTGGAACTTCAACATCTGAATTGGCTGCAGCATGTGCACAGCTTTTGTCTGATGGACCCGAGCACATCACCTATGACGTGGTGGATACCTACTACGGAGGGCGGGTAGAAGCTACTGCCTTCAAAGTGGCAGATGCCGTGCTAGCTGGACGGTTGGAGGCTGCTTTGAAACTGTGGCGTCAAGCCCTTGATACGGGTACAGATCCTGTGCCTATGGTGGCTGCCCTGGCGGTTAAAGTCCGACTGGTAGCTGCCGTTCATGGTGTCCGTGGGTCCACTGGTCAGTTAGCAGGGGCCGTCGGTGCGGCACCGTGGCAGGTGGAACGAGCCCAACAAGAAAGCCGCCGCTTTGAGCAAGAAGATATGGTGGCGGCGTTACAAGCATTGGCCGATGCAGACGCCCAAGTTAAAGGAGAATCCCGGGATGCTGCTTACGCAGTAGAACGGGCAATCACAACCATTGCGCTCTCCGCACGTCGTTCAGTCTGACCGGCGTGATATAGATCAAGCCGCAGACCGTGCGTTACGCGAGGCTTGCGGCTTGATCTATCAGCGGCGATGACTGGTGTTTTGGCGTTCAGGCCATCCGATTGACGCGTGCAGCCAGTCCAGACTTTTTGTTAGCTGCGTTGTTCTTGTGCAGGACGCCCTTGGAAACGGCTTTGTCATATTTGCGAGAAACTTCACGTAGTGCGGTGGTCGCAGCGTCCTTATCACCGGAAGCTACGGCTGCATCGAGGCGACGCACGTAGGTTTTCAACTCAGACTTGTATGCGTTGTTGCGCAGACGAGCTTTCTCATTGGTCAGAATGCGCTTTTTCTGGGACTTGATGTTGGCCACAGATAACTCCTTTTGAGTGAGCGATGATCGGTCAGTGAGGGCAAACGGACGGTGTCACCGACTGAGACGTTGAGAGTGGGGATGCTCTTGTGGCGTCCTGTCCGCAGTGCCCGACGATCAGTGCGGACACACAGCGGAAAACTCTAGCAGAAGCGCCCGCCAACGTGGAGTCACCGGGCGTGAAGTGCTTGAACTACCGTGTCGAAACGTTCGCGTTCCAAAACGGCACCGTCTCGACGAATATCTGCTTCCAGCACGCGGATCACACGGTCTACTCGAACTTCTGAGGGGCGTCCTTGTCGGTCCCATTTGCCCATGCCGATATCTACGTAATTGTTATCACGTGAGCGCTCGTTATTGCGATCTTTGGAGGTCAACATCAATCCCAATAAGTATTCACCGTCACGCCCTACCAACAGAATGGGGCGGTCTTTGCCTTGGTTGTAATTTTCCTGGAACGGCACCCAGGCCCACACAATTTCCCCAGGATCAGCCTTGCCATCCGGGTGGGGGTTATAGCTGGGGTTGATACGGCCTACGTAATCACCGGGGTAGGGCTTGGAAAGCTGGCCAGCTTCTCCACCAGCGGCGTGCCGTGAGCCCGAATGTGAGGGGACAGTAGACGTTGCTACTGCCCTGGAACGGCGTTGGGTGGAAGTCGCACGGGATTGGTACCTCCGGGTCCGACGGTAGACAGTCATCGCCATGCGGATGAGTCGTTTGATATTGGCATCCATGGTGGTCATTGAACCACCACAGGAAGATATCTGGTTGCTTTCAGCTCCATGACGAGTCAAGGTGTGGTCCAATGAGGGGGTGACCTTCACGCATTCCGACGCAGCTGCCGGCCCCCCGCCTGTTCTTGAGGCCTTCTTGGAAGACTCGCGACAGCGTGCGGCCAAAATTTGCCCCAGTTTTGAGGGACTCTGGGCTGAAATCACACGGTTGAGCAGTGGAGGTAAGCGTTTGCGTCCAACACTTGTGGCTATGGCAGCGCGGCCTTACGGAGCTGATGTTCCTCCTGTGGCAGTCGAGACAGTGGGGGCAGCGTTTGAACTACTGCATAGTGCGCTGATTATCCATGACGATGTGATTGACCGTGATACCCGGCGTCGTCACGAACCCACATTGCATGGCGCTGCTCAGCAGCGCGTCACGGCACGTGGCGTTGGAGCTGACCGCGCCGAGCACTACGGGTATAGCGTGGGGATTATCGCCGGCGACTTAGCTCTGATGGGGGCTCAACGGTTAGTCCGCTCGGCCAGACTGCAGTCTATGGTGAGCGAGCGAGTCATGGAGTTATTGGACCAGGCGGTATTTGCCTCGGCAGCGGGCGAACTGATGGACATCGATCACGCTTTACCGGACTTTTTGCCTTCTTCTGATGCTGTCGTGCAGGCCACATGGTTGAAAACTTCTGTGTATTCCTTTGAAGCTCCGTTGCAAGCTGGAGCACTGGTGGCTGGTGCCCCGGAGGACCACATTCAGGCATTAGGGGATATCGGTATGCACTTGGGCTTGGCTTTTCAATTAGCGGATGATTTGTTGGGCGTGTTTGGCAACGATGAGTACACGGGTAAATCCATTGATAATGATCTTCGGGAAGGCAAACACACACTGTTGATCGCCGAAGCGATGGCTCGTGATGACAACCACCGTGTGCGCTCCTTAATGGCACAGCCTTGTTTATCCCAGGAAGACACCCAAATCCTTCGGAGTTTTTTGACGGAAAGTGGTGCACGCCAGGCGGTAGAAACTCGTGCTCGTGAGGCGGCGGCCCATGCGCGGAAAATTGCAGAAGATGCGCAGCTTCCTGCCCCCTTGATTCAGGATGTCCATGCTGTGGCGCGTGATGCTGTGGAGCGTATGCGATGACTGCCGAGAGCGTATCTTCTAACCGCATAGCAGCTCAGCGTTACGACCATGCGGCGCAGACAGCTGCAGCTACCGTGATCACGGCCTATTCAACGTCTTTTGGCATGGCGTGCCGACTCCTTAGCTCAGATGTTCGTACACAGGTGCGCTCCGTGTATGCCCTGGTGCGTGTGGCGGATGAAATTGTTGATGGTGCTAGCGCGGGATCGGGAGTGAGTCCCGAAGAGGCATGGGATCTTCTTCAAGAACTGGAAGCAGAAACTTTAGCGAGTATCACACGTGGTTTTTCCACAAATTTGGTGGTTCATGCTTTTTCGTTGGCTGCCAGGCAAGCCGACATCACGGACGAATTAATATCTCCCTTTTTCGCCTCCATGCGGGCGGATTTAGATCTTGAGATACACTCAGACGCCTCCTTAGATCAATATGTGTATGGGTCAGCCGAAGTCGTGGGGCTGATGTGTCTCAAGATTTTTCTGGCGTCGTCTCCGGTGGGTCCCGGCCAGGAAAAGGAGTTAGTTTCTGGGGCGCGTCGCTTGGGCGCAGCCTTCCAGAAGATCAACTTTCTGCGGGATCTTTCCCAGGACTACATCATGCTGGGGCGGGTGTATATTCCGGGGACAACCCCCCAGGTTTTCAATGAGTCGATTAAAAACAATATTTTAGATGATATCCAGGGCGACCTTATTGCAGCCCGTGCAGTCATTGACGACCTCCCTGATAATTCCCGCACCGCCGTGCTGGTTGCCCATGACCTCTTTGCGGAATTAGCGCGCCGTTTGCGAGCAACACCCGCTGATGATCTGCTGACCGTTCGTGTTCGTGTACCAGATACTTACAAAGTTTTTCTACTGGCGCGTGCAATGGGGACCGCTAGGGCAGTGCCGTGGATCAAGGACATAACCGCACGTCATGGCATCCCACAATCGTCTAGGAGTTCATTGTCATGACCCAGAACGTCACGGTGATCGGAGGCGGTATCAGCGGGTTAGCCGCAGCTGCTTTACTAGCCAAAGATGGCCATCGAGTCACGCTTTTTGAACGTGGTACCTGTACGGGTGGACGCGTGGGTGTGTATAGACGTGACGGTTTCACCTTCGATACGGGACCCTCGTGGTATCTGATGCCGGAGGTTTTTGAACATTTTTTCCGCCTCATGGGGACGAGTGCGCAGCGTGAGTTAGACCTCACACGCTTAGAACCGGCGTATCGTGTTTTTGGGCAAAATTATGCTGAACCCTTGGATATTCGTGCGGATCTTGAAGATACGGTAAGGGTCTTTGAGTCTGTGGAACCGGGAGCAGGTGCAAAGATTCGTGACTATGTCGCATCAGCAGATCGTACATATAACCTGGCAGTGCAACACTTCCTTTACACCTCGTTCTCCTCACCCAAGACTTTTGCGCGTCTGCTGAACTTTGATGTGTTGCGACATCTGCCCAGCCTCGGCAAACACCTCATAAGTTCGCTGCACGCACTAACACACCAGACCGTTAAAGACACCAGACTTCGACAAATTTTGGGATATCCCGCAGTATTTTTGGCTTCCCGTCCTCGGCAGACACCATCGATCTATCACCTGATGTCGCGCATGGATTTGGCGGATTCTGTGCAGTATCCAACAGGTGGGTTCTTTACTATCATCCAAGCGATCGAAAGATTAGCCAGGGAGTACGGTGTAGATATCGTCCTCAACGCGAACGTGGAACGTATTCTAACTGTCCCTAATAAACAGGGAAAATACTCCGCAAAAGTTACCGGGGTGCAATGGCGTGATGCAGATGGTGCGTTGCGCGACCATACGGCAGAGCGTGTGATTTCCGCAGGGGATCTGCACCACCTGGAAACTACGATGTTGCCAGAACACCTACAGACATATCCGCGGTCGCGCTGGGCTCGACAGCAGACAGGGCCGGGCGCTGTTTTGGTACTACTCGGTGTGCGTGGGGCCATTCCACAATTAACCCATCACAATTTATTTTTCACAGAGGATTGGGATACGAACTTTAGTGCGATTTTTGATGATCCCACCCGAGTGCCTGACCCCGCGTCAATCTATGTGTGTAAACCATCTGAAACAGACGAATCTATAGCTCCTGAAGGCGACGAAAACCTCTTTGTGTTGGTGCCAGTCCCTGCAGACGTCAGCATTGGACACGGTGGTAATGATGAACAAGGTTCGCCACAAGTAGAGGCTGTGGCGGATCGAGTAATAGCCCAGATCGCAGCATGGGCAGATGTGCCGGATTTAGCGCAACGAATCGTGGTTCGCCGCACTATAGGACCCGCAGATTTTGCGGATAATTACCACGCATGGCGCGGTAATGTTCTGGGCCCAGCGCACACACTGCGGCAGTCAGCGTTCTTACGGGGGAGGATGCGCAGCCGTACAGTCGATGGATTGCATTATTGCGGATCCACTACTGTGCCTGGAATTGGCCTTCCTATGTGTTTGATCAGTGCGGAAAATATTCTCAAGGATTTTCGTTCAAACACCACGACGGCACCCCTACCTGAACCGCAAAATTAACACCATGACGTTACTAAATTTCACACATCTTTTCATTTTGTTGACGAGTATGGCGGGTATGGTCATTCTGGATTTTCGCCATCGATTGTTTTTCTTTGCGTCGCCACGACGAGCAGCAGTAGTGACATGTATTGGTGTCATATTTTTTATAGTATGGGATATTGCAGGAATCGCTCACGGAATTTTTTTACATGGGAATTCAGATATGGATACCGGAATTCTATTGGGTCCTGAAATGCCCATAGAAGAGATCGTATTTTTGACGTTCTTGTGTTACCTCACTATGAATCTACTTGTTGCGATGGAGCGTGGCTTGTGGTACTGGAGTGGTAGAGAGCAGGGCCCTCCGGAGGAGACCCAGTGACATACGGAGAACTCATTCTTGTTTTTTGTTCACTGGCCACCCTGCCTGGTGTTTTATTGGTGCAGATTGGTGCACTTCGTGTTCGCTTCAAGCTGTTGTGCGTGGCAGGTGTGCTGCTAGTCCTTGTGGCGTTAACGATTATCTTTGATTCACTGATCATTGCAGCGGGATTTGTGGAATATAACCAGACCAAATTGAGTGGGATCACACTATGGAAAGCTCCTGTTGAAGATATTTCTTACGTATTAGCAGGTTCTATACTGCTCCCGGTTTTATGGTGGATAGGGGAGCATCCTGAGCGCGCAAAATCTCAAATTTTTACATGGATGTCTACCAGTCGACCTGTATCCTGGGTAAACACGGCCTATCCATTTGCCGCCGCTTATTTCTTAACGACGGGAAAAGTTGACGATGTTTTGATTGTCGGAACACTATTTTTTCTCATTCCATATAACTTTTTGATGTATGGAATCAATGATGTTTTTGATTACGAATCCGATCTTCGCAACCCCCGCAAAGGCGGCCTTGAAGGGGTAGTGATCGATCGTTCGCAGCATCGGGGAATTTTGGCGGCCTCTGTGGCACTAACATTACCTTTCACTCTATATTTGCTATTCGTTGGTGATTATGCTGCAACGGTGGTTTTGATTATAAGTTTATTTGCAGTGATTGCCTACAGTATAAAAGGTTTACGTTTTAAAGAAAAACCTTTTCTGGATGCTGCGACATCAGCCACTCATTTTGTCTCTCCTATGGTGTACGGATTAATGATAGCTAAGGCCGAATGGAACTGGACTTTGGTGGCAATTACTTCGGCCTTTTTTCTGTGGGGTATGGCTTCTCAAGCTTTTGGGGCAGTTCAAGACATTCAAGCGGACCGTGCGGGTGGAATACGGTCGATAGCAACAGTTCTGGGGGCTCGCGCTACCGTGTGGAATGCGGCAGCTATGTATTTGGCGGCTGGTGTGGTGCTGCTGTTTACCCCACAGCCGGCTACCAGTGCAGCACTATGTGTTCTGCCATATATCGCCAACATGCTTCCTTTCCTTGCTATTGACGATGCCACATGCGAGCAAGCTCATCAGGGATGGAAGCGGTTTTTATGGATTAATTACGTGGTGGGGTTTGTGGTTACCATGCTCTTGATCCAGGTCAAATTAGGTGGTTGACCACAGTGGTTACCCCGGCAATATGGGCCAGTAGCGTGGTAGCGTTGGGGAGCCAAACCATCATGAAAGGTCCGTTGTGTCCCCACAGGCTGCTATGCCACCGGTGCCTGCGAACACCGGCCCATCGTTATTGCGGAATTTTTGTATCATCGCGCATATCGACCATGGCAAGTCCACGTTAGCTGACCGCATGTTGCAAGCCACCGGTGTGGTCACTCCACGGGAGATGAAGGCCCAATATTTGGACCGCATGGACATCGAACGAGAGCGTGGCATCACGATCAAATCACAGGCTGTTCGCATGCCATGGGGCGTGGACGGTGTGGATTACGCCCTAAATATGATTGATACTCCAGGGCACGTGGACTTCACCTACGAGGTTTCCCGGTCGCTAGCCGCCTGTGAAGGTGCTTTACTCCTAGTCGATGCAGCTCAAGGAATAGAAGCCCAGACATTGGCGAACTTATATCTAGCGATGGAAAATGACCTCACTATTATCCCGGTACTGAATAAAATTGACCTTCCTGCTGCTCAGCCTGATAAATATGCTGAAGAACTTGGTAGTTTGATTGGCGAGGATCCCGACCAAGTCTTGAGGGTTTCCGGTAAGACCGGTGAGGGGGTTGAGGCTTTACTTGACCGGATTGTTCATGAGATTCCCGCCCCACACGGCGACGCGGATTCCGCTAGCAGGGCTATGATCTTTGATTCGGTTTTTGATACTTATCGGGGTGTGGTCACCTATGTTCGTGTGGTGGATGGAAAACTCACTCCCCGTGAACGTATCAAGATGATGTCCACTGGTGTTGAGCACGAACTCTTAGAAATCGGTGTAATTTCCCCAGAGCCCCAACCCACCAAAGGCTTGAGCGTGGGAGAAGTTGGTTATCTGATCACGGGGGTTAAAGATGTGAGACAGTCACGTGTGGGTGACACTGTGACGGCAGCGGCCAAAGGGGCAATAGAAGAGTTGGGGGGATATGAAGATCCCCAACCTATGGTATTTTCCGGATTATTTCCCATCGATGGTTCTGATTATCCAGCCTTACGGGACGCTCTAGAAAAGCTGCAGCTTAATGACGCTGCGTTGGTGTGGGAACCGGAAACCTCTGCTGCTTTGGGATTTGGGTTCCGGTGTGGGTTTTTGGGGTTACTGCATCTTGAAATTACCCGGGAACGATTAGAGCGAGAGTTCGACCTGGCGTTGATTTCCACGGCCCCCTCAGTGTCATATGACGTCACTATGGAAGATGGCACGCAGATGGTGGTAACGAACCCCTCTGAATTTCCCGAAGGAAAAATTCAGAAAATTGAAGAACCTATGGTGTCAGCTACCATCCTGGCTCCCTCTGAATTTGTCGGAACTATCATGGAATTATGCCAGTCAAAACGCGGTCAGATGGGGGGGATGGATTATCTTTCCGAGGATCGCGTAGAGCTACGTTATCGTTTACCCTTAGCGGAGATTGTCCTAGATTTCTTTGATCAGTTAAAGTCACGAACAAAAGGCTATGCCTCCTTGGACTGGAAAGCTGAGGGGCAAGAAGCCGCCGATTTAGTGAAAGTAGATCTCCTGTTACAGGGAGAACGTGTTGACGCCTTTTCTGCTATCACCCATAAAGATAAGGCATATTCTTACGGCGTCATGATGGCGAGCAAACTCAAGGATCTCATTCCACGTCAACAGTTTGAAGTTCCTATCCAAGCGGCCATTGGGTCGCGCATTATTGCTCGTGAAAATATCCGGGCAATGCGCAAAGATGTGTTATCCAAATGTTATGGTGGGGATATCTCTCGAAAGCGAAAATTGCTGGAAAAGCAAAAAGAAGGTAAGAAACGTATGAAAATGGTCGGGCGGGTTGAAGTGCCGCAGGAAGCATTTGTGGCCGCTCTATCCTCTGACTCCGGGTCTAGCGATAAGAAAAAATAGTGTTTTTTATCGTGCCACTATGCTGGGGTAGGAGTTAGCCTATGCCCGCTCTTCCCGATGGCGATCCAGCGCCGGTAGACGGCTTGCTGCCTCCGCCAGCTGTTTCTGAGGCAGCGGCACGTGATCTCAGCTTGTATGTTCACGTGCCGTTTTGTTCTGTGCGCTGTGGTTATTGCGATTTCAATACTTACACAGCACAGGAACTAGGCACTCAAGTTTCCCAGGCTGCGTATTACCTGGATGCTGAGCGGGAGATTCGCTTTGCGGCATCGGTCTTAGAAACCTCTGGTGCCCCGCATCGACAACTCAGCACAGTGTTTTTTGGGGGTGGTACTCCCACCCGATTGGCCAGTGCGGATTTGGTCAGCATTCTGGCGACGGCTCGCGATGTTTTCGGTATCCACGAAACAGCGGAAGTTACCACTGAAGCTAATCCGGATTCCGTGAGCGCTGAAGATCTCCGGATGCTGGCTGCCGGCGGCTTCACCCGAGTGTCTTTCGGTATGCAGTCAGCGGTTGCTCATGTGTTAGCTACCTTAGAGCGCACACACGACCCCGTCAACGTGGCGACAGCGGTTCGCTGGGCCGCCGAGGCCGGACTGTCGGTCAGTGTCGACTTAATTTACGGAACCCCTGGGGAGTCTTTAGCGGATTGGGAGCGTTCCCTCACAGAGGCGCTGTCATACAACCCCGATCATATTAGTGCTTATTCATTGATTATTGAGGGTGGGGCAAAAATGGCGGCTGCGGTGCGGCGAGCAGAAATCCCGGATGTGGACCCAGATGACCAGGCAGAAAAGTACGAGTTGGCGGATTCTCTGCTGAAAAGCGCGGGTTATCAGTGGTACGAAATTTCTAATTGGTCGCGTACCGCGCATGGTAGAACTGCCGAACAAAACAGGTCACGCCACAATCTGGCGTACTGGCATAACCAAGATTGGTGGGGGGTAGGTCCCGGTGCTCATAGCCACATAGGGGGAGTGCGTTGGTGGAACCGCAAGCATCCAGTTCCCTATGCGAATGCTCTTCGAGCAGGACAGTCCCCGGCCATCGGTCGAGAAACTTTAGATGCTTCCACACAACATTTTGAACGCATCATGTTAGAAACCCGCACCGTAGACGGTCTGCCTATCGAAGCGTTGGATACTGCCGGGCGCCACGAGGTAGGCGCACTGGTAGCAGACGGACTGCTTGAGGGGCGCGAGGCGATCAATGGAAAAGTTGTATTGACATTACGCGGCCGTTTATTAGGGGATACTGTGGTTAGGCGTTTGTTGCCTCAATCATCGTGAACTTCACGAACGCCAACGATTTCCCCGGACGCAGTGAGCGGCGCTGATGACATTCGCTCTGCCCGGCGCTCGGCTCGACGACGAGTCACAATGTCGTACAAATACCAGTTAAACCGGTACACAAAAGGGCGTCCCTTATTTACCGCAATGGCTGCTTGCATAGAACACACAGCAAGGAACAGCCAGGCTCCGGCAGCCGCGAGCGCAAAAACCCAACCAACATAAGGGATGAAGCCAAGCAGCGCCCCACTGATCACCGCCACAGTGGGAGCCATGGTGAAATTGGCGGCCTCCAACGACTCTTGTTCAGCGAACCGTGCGCGTCCTCTGGACCACCGATGGATCACGATGGCAGGCAGGCAACCGGCGATGCCAAGCATGTGTGCCAACGTAGCCATCTGCTGATCTTCGGCCACGCTCACAGTGTTGCTGGGGCGAGCAGCCAGACCCTCAAACGGTGTGTCGTCAGACTCCGCTGAACCCGTGGGCGAGGACGGTTGCCCCGAACCGGTACCTTGGGATGGTTCTTCTTCGCCGGGTCGCTGGTTGCTGTCGGTCGAAACAGCCACGGTCCACCTTCATGCTCAACACCACACGGACGTGTGGTTCAACGGTCAAAGATTCGCCGCCCACTGGGGGCGACGTCACGGTCATGATGTATTTTACCCGGCGTTGCTGTTCATGCCGGGGACGGTCACAAAATCTATAAGTTCCTCAACTCGGCCGAGAAGTTGTGGTTCCAGGTCCGCGTAAGTCTCCACGCGGGAAAGAATTCGACTCCATGCTTTACCCAGGTCATCTGGGGTTTCTGCCGGCCAGCCTAGCCCACGGCAGATCCCGGTTTTCCAGTCTGTGCCGTAAGGGACCTGCGGCCACGCTGTGATATTGAGCACGGATGGTTTGACGGACTGCCAAATATCAACGTACGGGTGCCCCAGGATCAGAACATTGCCCGCAGCCGAGGGGATCCGCATGGTTTCTTCAGCGATCCGAGATTCTTTGGATCCTGCCACATGGTGGTCAATCAAGACTCCTAGTCGCCTAGTGGGACTAGGGGCAAACTGTTGAACAGTGGCTGCAAGGTCATCAATACCGTGCAGTGGTTCCACCACAATCCCTTCCACCGCAAGGTCATGACCCCATACTTTGACGATGAGTTCAGCGTCGTGCTTACCCTCTACCCAGATGCGCGATGCCTGGGCTGTACGTGCGCGGAAACCTTCAACCTCAACTGATCCGGAGCGGGTGTGTCGTGTAGTTGGCCGCCCAGCCTGTCTCTGCGGCTCCGTGGCAATAACCGGTTTTCCTTCGTATAAAAAACCTGGCCCAAGGGGAAAAGCGCGGACCTTGCCCCGGCGATCTTCAAGGTTCATGACTCGCATACCGCCGATGGTTTCCACACGAACCACGGCCCCCACCCAGCCTGTCGATACTTCTTCTAGCACCATCCCAGCGGCGACAGGCAATGGCTGTGCTTGGTGTGGGCGTCGTTGCTGGTTGAGGTCTTCTAAGCTGCTTGGGCCCCACGAAGAATCTGGCATCGCTCTCCTGGCGTGTTTATTCACACCCGTACCGTGGTGAATCGCTGGAGTGCGCAGGATCACCGTGTGTTTCACATCAGCTGCGAGCGTATCAAGGGCTTAGCGTGAAGCATCTCAACGACCCGGACGGTTAGACTTCCTGAGCACTGCTCTAGGCTCAGTGCTAAATGCCATCCGTCTGACTGTTTGGTTGGCCCGTAGGTCTTCTGCGGGTTTGTGCGAATTGAGGTGAGGAGGAACCCCATGGACCATCCGCGCCGTGAGCTAGTTTTACAAGCCATTGTGGAGGACTATGTTCACTACGGTGAACCGGTGGGTTCCCGGGCGTTAGTTGACCGACATTCCCTAGGGGTGTCATCGGCCACCGTGCGTAATGACATGGGAGTGCTGGAAGAAGAGGGGCTGATTATGGCCCCGCACACGAGCGCTGGGCGCATTCCCACCGAGAAGGGGTACCGCGCCTTCGTGGATCGCATTACGTCACTCGAACCTCTCACCCCACCACAACGCCGCGCCATCCGCACTCTTTTGGAAAATGCCGAGGATATCGACGATGTGATGGACCGATCCGTACGGCTGTTGTCGCAGCTCACCCACCAGGTGGCGGTCGTGCAGTATCCGGTCTCAGCAGGGGTGACAGTTCGTCACGTGGAGTTGGTGTACCTAGATGAACACACTGTTTTGGTGGTGCTTATCCCCACCGACGGTCGGGTTTCCCAGCGGACCGTGACCTTATCAACTCCCATCGATGAACAGGTAGTGCTGGATGTTCGTGCTCGTGTGCTTGGGGCAGTCACCGCTTTAGCTATGGCGGAAGCAGCATCTGTCGTGGCTGCCAACGTGGCTCAGTCACCGATTGAACAGCGTCCTTTGCTCACAGCTGTTGCTGAGGCTTTTGAAACTCTGACTGAAAGTAGTTCGGAACAGCGCATGGTGATGGCCGGTACGGCTAATCTGGCCCAGGCCACGGGGGATTTTGCTCATACAATCGGTCCGGTGTTAGAAGCACTTGAAGAACAGGTGGCTTTGCTGCGCTTGTTATCAGAAATGCAGCAAGACGAACGAGGTATTGCAGTACGTATTGGCGCAGAAGATGCCTCTGATCCCTTAGTGGAAACCGCGGTGGTCGCTACCGGATACGGCCCGCAACAAAGCGCCAAATTAGGAGTTCTCGGTCCTACCCGTATGGACTACCCATACACTATGGCGGCGGTTCGAGCTGTGGCCCGGTACCTATCGCGACTTTTGGACTCCTGAAGCTGGTGAACAGTCACCAGAACGAATAATGATCGACAACCATGGAACGGACTAATCGTTGAGTGATCACTATCAGACACTAGGTGTCTCCCGCGATGCCAGCGGCGAGGAGATCAAACGGGCTTACCGCAAGAAAGCCCGCAGCTTGCATCCGGATGTTAACCCTTCCCCGGAAGCTGCGGAAGAGTTCAAACGGGTGGCACACGCCCATGATGTTCTGTCCGACCCTGAAAAACGACGGATCTACGACGCTACTGGCGATGAAAATGGTCAAGCCGGCTTTGGCGGTGGGTTCGGAGCTGGCTTTGGCGGTTCCGGAGCCTTTGGGGGGTTTGGCGATATATTTGATGCCTTCTTCCAAGGGGGTACCGGTCAACAGGGGCCAAAATCTCGGACTCGGCAAGGTCAAGATGCTCTGATCACTCAACGAATTTCTTTGCAGGAAGCGGTTTTTGGCACAGAAAAACGAATCTCTGTAGACACTGCCGTGGTGTGTTCTGTATGCCATGGCAGCTGCTGCCAACCAGGTACAGAACCAGAACAGTGCGGTGTGTGTGGAGGTGCGGGTCAGGTACGTCAACCCATTCGCTCCCCGTTAGGTACGGTGATGACTGTCGCGCCCTGTCATGCGTGCGAAGGATTCGGCACCGTGATCAAAAGTCCATGTCAAGAGTGCTATGGGCAGGGCCGGGTGCGCGATAAGCGGCAGCTAAACGTCAAGATTCCGGCGGGTGTGGGCACGGGGACGCGCATTCGTCTGACGGGGCAAGGCGAAGCTGGCACTGCAGGGGGGCCAAACGGTGACCTTTACGTGGAAACCAGGGTCGAGAAAGACCCCACTTTCCGGCGCGACGGTGATGATCTCCATATGGTGGTTCGGGTGCCCATGGTGGCCGCTGCCCTTGGTACCACGCTGAAAGTTGACACGTTTGATGGCCCACAAGACGTCGCAGTGGAACCTGGTACTCAGTCTGGTCAAACTCGCATGATTGATGGTTTGGGCGTGGGTAAACTCAACGCGCGTGATGGTGCCCGCGGCAACCTGATGATTCACGTAGAAGTAGACACACCCTCCAAGTTGGATGACCGTCAACGTGAGTTGTTGCAGGAGTTCGCCCAATTGCGCGGGGAGCACGAACACACCGGGACTGCTGTGAGCAACACAGCTGAACGCGGTTCTGGCAGCGGATTCTTCTCCCGGCTGCGGGATCGGTTTTCTGACCAGTGACCCTGCCAGTTTTTAAATCTGATGTTGCCCTCATGGGGCACCAGCCCGGACAACAGTTTGTGCTTTCCGGACCGGAGGCCCGTCACGCGGTGACGGTTCGCCGGTTGGGGCCAGGCCAATGGCTAGATGTCGTGGACGGCGAGGGTGTGCGGGTGCGCGCTCAGGTGGTTTCTGCCGATACTCAACGTTTAGTACTCGCCGTGCAGGAGGTCCACCGCACGGAGGCTCCTTCGGTGCGGCTCATGCTCGTGCAGGCTTTGGCTAAAGCAGATCGTGATCTTCAGGCTGTTGAATCGTGCACAGAACTTGGCGTAGATGACGTTGTTGCCTGGCAAGCAGATCGTTCGGTGGCCAGATTTCGGGAGGGCCGCAAACAGAAACAGCTCGATAAGTGGCGGAACACCATTACGGCAGCAGCCAAGCAGTCGCGTCGCAGTCGATGGCCGGTGCTGTGGGATCCCGTAGATACCGCAGGGTTGACGAATCTCATGGCCTCCTCCCCACAAACCTTCTGGGTGGTCTTACATGAAAAGGCTGAGCAGACATTGATTGGGCTTTTTCAACAGCATCAGGACGTGTCCGTGGGGTCGGAAGTAAGCCGCGTGGCCTTGGTGGTGGGGCCTGAAGGCGGAATTAGTGACGCGGAAATTGATCAGCTGACCGCGCGCGGAGCCCGCACGGCCCTACTGGGGCCTGATGTGCTGCGATCCTCGACTGCCGGGCCAGCTGGCATGGTATTGGTGAATATGTTCACCGGGCGGTGGAACTCAACGCCCCACTAGTTGTTGTGGCAACAGCACAGCACTATGAGGCCTTCTGGCGGTACGCTGGGGGAGAGTTCTCCGATCGCGAAAGAGAGTTGCTGGCCTCTGGCCGTCGCTTATGCAAGATTCCACATCAGTACCGCTGCAGAACACGTCCGGGGTAGAAAGCGCGAGCCGGCAACGCCGTGTTGTCACTTTTGCGGATCGAGAGATGATGGTGCGTTGCTTGGGGCAGGCAGATGCTGCGCTGGGCCAGATTGAGCGTTTCCGCCCAGGAATCAAACTCCTGGCCAGAGACCTTCAGGTGATAGCGGAAGGTACGGCTGAGGACGTGACCATCGTCGTGGCCTTGCTTACTGAACTTCAGTTGCTTGCAAGCACCTCCACCCTCATTACTGAACAGGTGATTGACCAGGTGATGGGCATGCTGGCCCGAGACGGCGCATCGCGACCCTCTGCGGCGCTGAATCAACATATTCTTTCTTCCCGCGGCCGCAATATCCGTCCCAAGACACTCAATCAGAAGCTCTATACCGATGCGATTGATCAGAACACTGTGGTGTTTGGTATTGGTCCGGCGGGCACTGGCAAAACGTATTTAGCAATGGCCAAAGCCGTTCAAGCTTTACATGCCAAGGAAGTGGCCCGCATCATCCTGACTCGCCCTGCCGTGGAAGCTGGTGAGCGATTAGGGTTTTTGCCCGGAAGCCTAACCGACAAAATTGATCCTTATTTACGGCCGCTTTACGACGCTTTGCACGAGATGCTTGACCCCGAATCCATTCCTAAGTTCATGGAGGCCGGCACTATTGAGGTAGCTCCGCTGGCTTATATGCGGGGGAGAACGTTGAATGATGCTTTCATTATTTTAGATGAGGCTCAGAATACTACGCCCGAGCAGATGAAAATGTTCCTCACTAGGTTGGGATTTGGTTCCAAAATGGTGATTACCGGGGATATCACACAGGTTGATTTACCCGGAGGTAGACTATCTGGTTTGCGACGAGTTCAAACAATTCTGCGCGGCATTGAAGACATTGCATTTCCGGTGCTGACCAGTGAGGATGTCGTGAGACATGAGTTGGTTGGCAGGATTGTGGATGCTTACGAGCAAGGGGAACGGGCATGAACGTTGATATTCATCTGCAGCATGCCCCCGATCTTCTACCGACCGACCAGCAACAAGATCGCGCAGCCTGGGCCGCTTACCAGCCACAGCGGCAGATGCAGCTAATCCAACATTGTTACCGGGCATTGCACCTGGCGGATTCGGTTGAATTATCCGTTTCAGTAGTGGATAAGACGGAGATGGAGCGTCTTCATCTGGATTGGATGGGACTTCCCGGCCCAACAGATGTGATGTCTTTTCCCATGGATGAGCTCCGTCAGGGAAGCTCTGATGCCCCAACAGAAGGGACCCTAGGGGATATTGTGCTTTGTCCGCCGGTGGCTGCTGCACAGGCTGCCGCAAACGGGCACTCGACGGAAGATGAGTTTTTTCTGCTCACTGTTCACGGGATTCTGCACCTTCTGGGACACGATCATCGTGAAAACCACGAACGTGAGGTCATGTTTCAACTGCAACGTGATCTTTTGCGAGATTTCCTGGGCAGAGATGCACCCGTGGAAACCATGCACTGAAGAACCACGCCATGTGTGTGCGCTGAAAGGAGCCTTCTATGGGGGAAAAATTTTCCTCCACTGCCCGTGATTTTAGGGCGGGTTTCGCCGTCTTGGTGGGACGCCCTAACGCAGGTAAATCAACACTGACCAACGCCTTGGTCGGTCAGAAGGTGGCAATCACCTCTAATCGACCTCAGACCACCCGACATACCATTCGTGGCATCGTGCACCGGCCCCATGGCCAACTGATTTTGGTGGATACTCCAGGTGTGCACCGACCGCGGACTTTATTGGGTGAGCGCCTCAATGACTTGGTGTCAGAAACCCTCAGCGAGGTCGATGTGCTGGGGTTATGCATTCCCGCCAACGAAAAAATTGGCCCCGGGGACAAATTTGTTGCCGAACAACTTGCACGGGTCGGTGGATCCCCCATCGTTGCCATCGTGACCAAATCCGATACCGTCAACCGACAACAACTCAGTCAACAGTTGGTGGCAGTTGACGCCTTGGGGCGTGACGTTATAGGGGCTGAATTTGCCGATAACGAACGGCGCAAGCAACGACGAGCCCACAAAAAAGGCACCGAATATCACGCCACAGCACCCCCAGAAGATCTAGGGTTCACGGACGTCATTCCGGTCAGCGCTGTGGATGGGTTCCAGGTGGATGCTTTAGGGAAGTTGCTGATTGATCACATGCCGATATCACCACCGTTGTACCCGGACGGTGAGCTGACGGACGAGCCAGAACACACCATGATCGCTGAGCTGGTTCGGGAAGCTGCTTTGGAAGGTGTACGGGACGAACTTCCACACTCTCTGGCAGCAGTGTGCGAGGACGTGATTCCGCGACAAGGGCGTCCGGAAAATAACCCCATGGTGGATGTTCATGTGTCTTTATTCGTCGAACGACCGTCCCAGAAAGCGATCGTCATTGGTAAGGGGGGCGCACGGTTGCGGGAAATCGGGGCGAAGTCACGGTCTCAGATTGAAAAACTTTTAGGCACCAAAGTCTACCTGGATTTACACGTCAAGGTGGCTAAGGAGTGGCAGAAAGACCCCCGACAACTGTCCCGTTTGGGGTTCTGAACCCACGCCCACTGGCTGCTGATGTGAAATCTGCGATGCGTGACGGCGCGCACTTGGTTACACGATCAGACGGTAAGGGGCGTAATCTCTACGCCGTATCTTGTGAATCTTCGTCCTTTAAGACTCGCGATCCCATCGCGTAGCCACGATCCACTGGAGCCCGATTCGTGAAGCACAGTACCTCCGCCGGCGAGCGCACGCCGTGGGCTGATACCCGCCAAGCGGGGCGGCACTGGAGCGCCCACGCTGGCCGAAGTCCTGCCACGCGCTGGGCTCTCATCAGTTTGGCGATGGGCCTGGTGGTGCTCCTGGCAATCGGTGGTTTGGGAATTTATCGGTTACAACAGAACCTGATGACCAGCCCTCTGAACTTGGGTAATGAACAACTGGCAGATGATGGGCCCACAGATATCTTGATCATGGGTTCGGATACCCGCCGCGGTGAAGGTAACGACCAGTACGGGGAAGTTGAAAAAGGTAACGGTGATGGGCGCACCGATGTGATGATGTTGCTGCACATCTCCGAAAGTCGGGATAACGTCACGGTAGTTTCTTTCCAGCGTGACCTGATCGTGGATATTCCGGAGTGCACAGATCCCAGTACGGGGGAAGTTCATGAGGCCATGGACAACGCGATGCTCAATACGGCCGCAGAAAACGGTGGACCTGGGTGTACTGTGGCCACGATCAACCAGATGACCGGGTTGAATATTGATCACTTTATGCTGGCTGACTTCAATGCCGTCACCCAGCTATCTCGCTCGGTCGGCGGAGTTGACGTTTGCGTGAATCAGGCTGTGGACGATCCAAAATCGGGATTGGATTTGCCCGCTGGTGTCTCCAGCATCGAAGGGGAGCAGGCTTTGGCCTTCCTGCGTTCTCGTGCAGCGTTTGGCGACGGTGGTGATGAATCCAGAATTCGCTCTCAACAGCAGTTCATGGCTTCTTTGGCCCGTAAGGTCAAGGAAGAAGGCACGTTAACGAATCCCGGGAAGTTGTACGAAATCGCGGACGTGATGACCAGTAATCTTCATGTGGATGAAGGACTCGGCAACATCACGCGCATTGTGAGTATCGCGGGGATGATGTCCGGCGTGGATCTATCCAATGTAGTGTTTGTGAGCGCTCCCAGTGAGGTGTATCCGAAGGATCCCAACCGGTTGCAGTTGGCTGATCCGCAGGCGGAGGAACTGTTTCAGATCTTGCGTGATGACGGTTCTCTGACGGACCAAGAGCAAATCACCCCTGATGCTACACAGACCGCCACAGCGACTTTCACGCCGCAACCGTCGTCCACTGGTCCTGATGATCTGGCTCTTGAACAGCCGACGGATGGTGCGTCGGTGTTGTTATTCAATCCCGCAGATATCCCGATTGAGGTTGTGGATGCCTCTGGGACTGATGGTCGTGCTGCGGAAGTGATAAAAATTCTGAGCAAGGCTGATTACACCCAGACAACAGAAGGCGATAGCTCATCACAGTCCTTGCCCGGTACTCAGGTGTTCTACGGCCCTGGTTGGCAATCAGCAGCCCAACAGGTAGCGGATGAGCTCGGAATACCACACGCCCAGTTGGTGGCATCGGGGGACGCTGACGCCACGGTGCAGTTAATGATTGGTGAAGATTTCACATCCGGGGATCGCATGAAGTCAGAGGGTGTCGTACCCAAGGGACTCTCGGGCCAAACCGCTGAACAGTTCACGTGCCAGCAGTGAGTTGCGTGCCACGATCCGTGGCGACAAGTGGTAACTTGCAAGTATGCGCATGGGCCGTTTTCTTCTGCTTAGTTGCCGCAACGGGGCCTGAGATCAGTCATCAGCGCCGGATTCCCGTTGCGGCGTTCCTCCGTGCCCGGCCCGTCATGCTGTGACCGCAGAACTGCGTGATTTTTCACCATGACGCCATATGGTTCTTCAGAAAGAACAGGTTTTCTGCCATGAAAAATCGTCAGCAACCCTCCGGTATGCCCATCCATAAGTACGTCCCCTACCACCGTCAGTTGCCGTTTGATCTGCCGGACCGTACCTGGCCACAGAACGTCATCACGCAAGCACCACGGTGGTGCGCAGTAGATCTCCGTGACGGTAATCAGGCCTTGATTGACCCCATGGACTCCAACCGTAAGCTGCGGATGTTCGAGTTATTGGTGCGGATGGGGTACAAGGAGATTGAAGTAGGATTTCCGTCCGCTTCGCAGACCGATTTTGATTTTGTCCGGCAGCTCATTGAAGAAGACCGCATCCCTGACGATGTTTCCATTCAGGTTTTGACTCAGGCACGCGAGCACTTGATTGAGCGGACATTTGATGCGATCGATGGTGCCGACCAGGCAATTGTTCACCTGTATAACTCAACTTCTGTGCTGCAGCGCAAGGTAGTTTTCCGTGAGGACCAGGACGGCATCATCGATATTGCGTTGACTGGCGCGCGGTTGTGTATGAAGTACGAAGAACAGCTGAAATCTACACAGGTGACATACGAGTATTCGCCGGAGTCTTTCACCGGAACTGAAGTGCAGTTTGCGGCGCGGATTGTCAATGAAGTTGCGGAAACATTTGAAATCGGTCCGGAGCGGGAAATGATCGTGAACTTACCGGCCACGGTCGAAATGACGACGCCTAACGTGTACGCAGATTCCATTGAGTGGATGACCCGCAACCTGTATCACCGCGAACATATGATCATGTCCTTGCATCCGCATAATGATCGGGGCACGGGGGTAGCCGCAGCAGAACTTGGGTATTTGGCCGGTGCCGATCGCATTGAAGGGTGTTTGTTTGGCAACGGTGAACGCACGGGCAATGTGGACCTAGTGACGCTGGGACTGAATCTGCTCACTCAAGGAGTGGATCCAAACATTGACTTCTCAGATATTGACGAAATTCGTCGCACCGTTGAGCACTGTAATCAACTCCCGGTTCCGGAACGTTCGCCCTATGGTGGAGATTTAGTGTTTACCGCGTTTTCGGGTTCGCATCAAGACGCGATCAAAAAGGGTTTCGAGGCCATGGAAGCTGATGCCGCAACACAAGGCAAAAGCACCGATGAGTTGGTATGGGCGGTCCCATACCTGCCGATTGACCCGCAAGATTTAGGGCGCAGCTACGAAGCAGTGATTCGGGTGAACTCCCAGTCTGGCAAGGGCGGAGTGGCGTACTTGCTTAAGAGTGACCACGGTGTGGATCTACCACGGCGCGCTCAGATTGAATTCTCTGCGGTGGTGCAAAAACACACGGAGCAGACCGGCACTGAAATTTCCGGGGATCGCCTGTGGCAAATTTTCCAGGATGAATACTTGCCCGCTGATAGCCATGGACACCGTTGGGGGCGCTACCGAATCAACACGATCAGCACGACTTCAGAAGCCGACGGCGATACCCGTCTGGAGATCGGTTTGGAAGTTGATGGGCAGGTGATTCAGCGAACAGCTGCAGGTAATGGTCCCATTGATGCCATGATCCATATTTTTCTTGATGAAGGCGTTGATGTCCGCTTACTGGATTACACCGAACATACCCTGTCAGCGGCGGCTGATGCCCAAGCTGCATCCTTTGTGGAATTAGCTGTTGAAGGACGGGTGCTGTGGGGGGCGGGAATTGACTCCTCCACCACCCGATCCTCTCTCAAAGCGATTGTGTCAGCGGTAAATCGAGCTATTCGGCAGTCACCGGTAACGTGATGTTCCTTGTTGGCCAGGGGTGTCACTGATGCCACGGGGCGGTTCGTTTACTGCTCGGTCTTATCGGGATATGGGTGTGGTGCTACGTACTTACCCTCTCGGAGAAGCTGATCGCATCGTGGTGCTTTTGACTCGGGAGCACGGGCAGGTCAGAGCTGTGGCAAAAGGCGTGCGCCGAACGTCATCGCGGTTTGGCGCACGCCTAGAGCCTTTTAACCTCTCTGATCTGCAGTTAGTTCACGGTCGAACATTGGACGTGGTATCCCAAGCCATCGGACGAAAAGGATGGGCCTCACCCATTGCGGCTGATTATGGCAAATTCACAGCAGCAGCTGCCGTGGTGGAGGCCGCTGAGCAGATCACGGACAATGATGACTCGGAGTCTTCACAGCACTATCAGTTGGTTGCCGGGGCGCTCTCTGCAATCGCCCGGGGGTTACACGATTCCGCTGCCATTATGGATTCTTATTTGATACGGGCGATTTCCGTTGCTGGATGGGCACCGTCATTGACTGATTGTGCGTTGTGTCGGCGAACAGGTCCACACAGCTGGTTCAGTTCTGCATCCGGTGGGGTGGTGTGTGACTTGTGCCGTCCCCCCGGAGCATTGGCACCCGAACCGGAGGTCTTGAAATATGTAGAAGCTTTACTGCACGGGTGGTGGGAACATATCGACACCGCAGCTTCACGGGTGGCAGGAGCTGCTGGACGCATCGTGGCCGATTATGTTCAATTCCACCTGGAACGAACTGTCCGTGCTCTGGCTTTGGTTGAAAGGAACTAAACGATGTCCCGTTTTACTGCACCACCAGCCCACCCCTCCGGAGCCCAGCCACCACAGATTCCACAGCCTCTCCTGCCACGGCACGTGGCTGTAGTGATGGATGGAAACGGACGGTGGGCTAACCAGCGGGGATTGACCCGCAATGAAGGTCACCGAGCCGGGGAGCAATCACTGGTAGACGTGGTGGCGGGAGCTATCGAACTGGGGATCCCGTACGTCTCCGCCTATGCGTTTTCCACAGAAAACTGGAAACGTTCACCCGCAGAAGTCAGTTTCCTCATGAATTTCACCGCTGAAGTCATGCAGCGCCAGTTGCAGACTTTCCATGAATGGGGTGTGCGGATCCGGTGGGCGGGGCGTCGAACTCGCCTGTGGCGCTCTGTGATCAATCGGTTGGAAATTGCAGAACGCGAAACACGGGATCACGATGTTATGACCTTGACGATGTGCGTTAATTACGGCGGCCGGGCGGAAATCGCGGATGCTGCATCAGCCATTGCTCACGATGTGGCGGCGGGTAAACTGCACCCAAAGAAGGTAGACGAGTCCCTCATTCAAGCCTATTTGGATGAACCTGATTTGCCCGATGTGGACTTATTTTTACGGTCGGGCGGAGACCACAGGGTTTCTAATTTCTTACTGTGGCAGTCGGCATATGCCGAAATGGTATTTCACGACGTCCTGTGGCCGGACGTGGACCGACTCACCCTGTGGGCTGCGGTCGAAGAATATGCAAGCCGCGACCGCCGGTACGGTGACGCTGTCGATCAACCCAAAGGTAAGGATGACAACCAGTCCTGAAGATCCCGAAAAGCCCGTTGTCGGATTGTCGGTGCGGAGCGGTGGACGTCGTGGATGGCGCCGTCATAGTTGATGACACGGGGGATAGGGTACAGCCGCGCAATCCGCCGCCGAATGGATGCGACATCCAGGACAGTATCCACCGTATGCATGCGTTCTTCCCACCAGGGCACAAGGAGACTGCGGCGTGAAATCTGTAACAGAACCGGAGCCCCTACTGTATTTCCCTTCCGGGCGAGTTCTAACAATCTCAGTCGAGCGCGCGCAGTGGACACCAGAAAATTTACGGTCAAGGGAAACGAATCTTTAGGCCGCCAGCGGGGGTCCACGAACCACTCGCCGTCGCGATCGTTAGAGAGACTGCGGTGGTAATTAGTGTTGACCCTCACTGGCAGCCGTCGTCCGCCCCATGACGGGGGAACAAATTTCCCGCAGGCCGCGATCAGGGGGTCTAACCACCCCCATCCTTGTGGGGCAATCCAGGGGGTTGCCAAGGCTAGTCCCACGATGGGTTGAGGTGTCTCCATCAGCAGTAAAGACATGATCAACCCGCCGGTGGAATGTGCGATCACCACCAGGTTGCGCGCGATCTGCGGCCCGTGTTCCATAGTGATCACTCGTTGCGCGGCGTCAAAATCTGGTTGGTAATGGCGGAGGTCTGCGGTGGTTCCGGGGACCTGCCCGGTAGCTAGAACGTCATCCGTTAAGTTCCGCCCATACCCGTGAAGGTCCATGGCGTAGAAGTGAAAGCCAGCCTGCGCCACGTGTTGTGCTAGTTCTGGGTTGGCAAAGTAGTCAGACCATCCGTGCACGTAAAGCACAACACCGCGCGCTTGATCTAACGGTCCGGGGCTGTAGCGAACCAGACTCATTGTGGTGTGTACGCCATCTCCCGGAACCGGAATGCGGACCATACTGAAGTCAGCACCAAGAACATCCCGGGACCACTGCACGTGAGACCACCCTTTCACGACCGTTTTGGTGGAAAATGTTTTTATGCGCTTTTACCCTACGTTCTTCACCCTGTGTTTCTCACGGATGGATCCCGAACGAGCTCACCATATGGGAATCGCAGGGATTAGATGGTGTCGAGCCATTGGGTTCTCGCGGGTTCTACGCAGGTTCACAGCGGCCAGTCCGTGGGATGCAGTTGAGGTGATGGGGCTACGTTTTCCATCCAGATTTGGCCTGGCAGCAGGTTTCGATAAGGGTGCCACCGCCATAGCTGCACTGGGTGATCTAGGTTTTGGACACGTGGAAATCGGAACCGTGACTGGTCACGCTCAGCCAGGTAATCCTCAACCCCGTTTATTTCGTCTGCCTGCGGACCGGGCCGTCATTAACCGAATGGGATTTAACAACGATGGTGCTACAACAGTCGCCGTCAGGGTTCGGCAGGCTCGTGCGGTTCTGGCCGCAGAGTGGACTGGCCGTACACGTCCGGTGATAGGGGTCAATATTGGTAAAACCAAGGCAGTAGCGCTCGAAGAGGCGGTTGAAGATTACCGTAAGTCAACCCGCGCATTGGCAGCTTCCGCCGATTACCTAGTGGTGAACGTTTCCTCTCCTAATACTCCCGGGTTACGGCAGCTCCAAGAGGTTGAATCCTTACGGCCCATTTTGGTCGCCGTTCGTGAAGAGTCCACGCGGGTGGCGGCACAGCATGTGCCCCTTTTAGTCAAAATTGCCCCTGACCTTGCGGATCAAGATCTTTTGGCTGTGGCAGATTTAGCCCTTGAGCTTGGTTTGGATGGCATCGTGGCCACAAACACCACCATTGGCCGTGACCACCTGGGACTCACGACGGCACGGGATGTTCTGGAAGCCTATGGGGCTGGCGGACTTTCCGGTCCTCCCTTACGGCCACGTTCTCTGGAGGTCATCCGTTTGCTTCGATCTCACGTGGGGCAACGACTATGCATCATTGGAGTAGGCGGTGTCACAACAGCGCGTGACGCTCAAGACGCCATAGAAGCGGGAGCTGACCTCGTCCAGGGATACACCGCATTCCTCTATGAAGGACCATTCTGGGCAGCCCGCATCGTGAGAGGACTACGTCACCTGACGCAAAAGCCTCATGGAGACACCGAGAAGTCTGCTGAGAACGGTGGTTTCAGGTTGGACGGGGTCCTCGCCCAACACGGGGACGCGGCATGCGGGTGGAACGCCAGTTAATGCTACGCATCACCGAGTAGAACCCGTGACCGGACTGAACATTTCCGAATTTCGTCTGCACAGCACGTTTCAGGCTACGGACCATCAGAACCCAGTCAAAGACCATCAGAACTAACAGCGTGTAAAAAATCGCCATCACAATCTGTTGCAACCCCGTTGGGATCAGCAGGAAGACTAAGGTCACGATCGTCATCGGCATGAGCAGTTCAGCCATACAAAACCGGGAATCCACCCAGTCGCGTACAAAAGCACGTTGGGGGCCGCGGTCCCGCTCCGGCAAATAGCGGTCGTCGCCCGATGCCATGCGCTGTTGGACATGTAAACGTTGTTCTCGCCGGTGCTGCCGATCTGCTTCCTTGGCAGCTTTGCGGTCTTTCGGCACCAAGGGCTGATGACGCGCCGCCTCTTGTTGACGTCGGCTAGGGGTTGGACGTCCTTTGCCTTGAGTCACACCGGGACGCTCCGGGGAAAGATCGTCAGCTTCCGCCTCCTCCACTGTGTGGTTATCGGCTGCTTCGATTTTTTTGTTACGTCCAAACACCCGCCCAAGAATACCGGATATTCAAGGGAGTTCCGTTGTGTCTACGCTTCGGGCTGTAAGGAGCACACTGGATCTGGCGCAGGTGAAACGGTCAAGACGGATCGTGCCTGGGCAGCCCAGGACATGCTGTGGGCGCTCGGACAGGCTGGGGAACTGATCTTGTGGAAGCAGGGATAGGGGTTTTCGCCGTGCCATTCTGGCTGAGGTTTTGTGCTTAGCCCAAACAAGCCCGCGCGGGGGAGCAGCAGTATCCTGGTAGCAAGAGTGCATAGTTCACCACCGGGAATGAACGAGACAACAGAGTCGTTGTGGACCGGTAAAGGTATCTCTGTGTTGCCGCCCAGCAACTGGACGAAGTGAGGAGAGCACGACGATGAGCGTCACGACGGAAAACGTCAGCACCCAAGAACTACCCACGCACGGGGTACACCTCACGGAGGTGGCCACTCAGAAGGTCCATTCCCTGTTGGATCAGGAAGGCCGCACGGATTTGCGGTTGCGGGTGGCAGTACAGCCGGGTGGCTGCTCCGGATTGATCTACCAGCTGTACTTCGATGAACGAGTACTGGACGGTGACGCCGTGAAAAATTTCGATGGTGTTGAGGTCATTGTGGACAAAATGTCCGTCCCGTACCTGGAAGGCTCAACGATCGATTTTGAGGACACCATCCAAAAGCAGGGCTTTTCGATTGATAATCCCAACGCGCAGGGTTCGTGTGCCTGCGGTGATTCCTTCCACTGACACACTGACACAGTGTCAGCACAGCGTCGGCACAGAGGGTAAGCTCGGGGACGAAAGATCATGCCCTAGCTGTGGAGCGTTCTAACAACTTCCCAGCTGGGTCACCGTCACAAAGAGGAAGGGCCGTCTGTGAGTTCGCATTCCCGAACCGACAGCCGTCGCACCAGAACTTTGACACTGCTTGGCCTGGGGTCCATTGCGGTTCTGGCCTTGACAGGCTGCTCTCAGGAAGTTCGCAACGGTTGGATGCCAATCGGTGATTCCGCTCCCACAGACAACGCTCAGAACATCTTGGATCTGTGGGTTGGTTCCTGGATCGCGGCCCTTGCCGTGGGCTTAGTGGCGTGGGGGCTCATGCTGTGGTGCATGGTTGCTTACCGCCGTCGCAAGAATGAAGTGGGCTACCCACGGCAGGTCGCCTATCACCTGCCCCTCGAAATCTTCTACACGATTGTGCCGATTGCCTTGATTGTGTCGATGTTCTTCTACTCTGAGCGCGCTTTGGCGCAGATCATTCCTCGGCACGAAAATCCAGACGCCACCATCCAGGTGATAGGTAAGCAGTGGGCATGGGACTTCAACTACGTCGATGAAGACGTCTACTTTTCTGGTACGCAGGCCCATCTGAACACTGATGGTTCTGAAGGCGTTGAAGAAACTTTGCCCACGCTCTACCTACCTGTGGGCAGCGATGTCGAAATTGAAGTCATGTCCCGTGACGTCATCCACTCCTTCTGGGTTCCTGCGTTCCTAGAGAAAGTGGACATGATCCCGAACCGCACCAATCACATGAGCATCCATACTGAACGTGAAGGCACATTCCAGGGCAAGTGTGCTGAGCTCTGCGGTGAGTACCACTCAGAAATGCTGTTCAATGTCGAAGTGGTATCGCAGGAAGAGTACGACCGCCAGATGCAGTTATTACGTGACCAGGGCAATACCGGCCAGTTGGGCGAAGAGTACGGGCGCAACGTGAACAAGAACGAAGACGGCCCGAAGATTTTAGATAACCCGGTCGGCTCTAGCTACGACAACGACGAGAACTGAAGGGGCTGAAAAAAGAACGTGACCACTTTCGAGTACTCAGTCAACGAGCCTCGGGCCCTTGCCCCGCAGGTCGTGCCCAAGTCCAAGGGCAAAATCATTGTCAATTGGCTGACAACAACTGACCACAAGACCATCGGGTATATGTACTTGATTGCCGCCTTTGTGTTCTTTTGTGTTGGCGGTGTCATGGCGCTGTTAATCCGTGCGGAACTTTTCGCTCCCGGTATGCAGTTGTTAGAAACAAAAGAGCAGTACAACCAGCTGTTCACGATGCACGGCACCATCATGCTGCTGATGTTTGGCACGCCGTTCTTCACCGGATTAGCTAACGTGCTTGTCCCCCTGCAGATTGGCGCTCCGGACGTGGCTTTTCCACGGTTGAACGCTTTGGCCTTCTGGTTCTTCTTGTTTGGTTCGCTGATTGCCATCGCAGGGTTTTTAACCCCTCAGGGCGCAGCATCCTTCGGATGGTTTGCGTACGCTCCATTGAGCTCCACCACTTTCTCACCGGGAGTTGGTGGGGATTTATGGGTCTTTGGTCTAGTGCTTCAGGGCTTCGGCACCATCATGGGTGGCGTAAACTTCATCACTACAATCCTGTGTATGCGAGCCCCTGGAATGACCATGTGGCGCATGCCGGTTTTCACCTGGACCAGTTTGGTCACTGCGTTGTTGATTGTCATGATCTTCCCGCCGCTGGCCGCCGCCCTGTTCGCATTGGGTATGGATCGACGCTTGGGTGGACACATCTTTGATGCGGAGGCGGGCGGTGCCATCCTGTGGCAGCACCTATTCTGGTTCTTCGGCCACCCGGAGGTTTACGTTCTTGCCCTACCGTTCTTCGGGATTATCTCGGAAATCCTGCCAGTGTTTTCCCGCAAACCACTGTTCGGATACAAGGGTTTAGTTTTCGCAACTATTGCGATTGCCGCGTTGTCTGTGACCGTGTGGGCTCACCACATGTACGTGACGGGCTCCGTGTTGCTGGGCTTTTTCTCCTTCATGACCATGATGATTGCCGTGCCCACCGGTGTGAAGTTTTTCAACTGGATTGGCACTATGTGGCAAGGATCTCTCACCTTTGAGACGCCCATGTTGTGGGTATTGGGCTTCATGTTCACCTTCTTATTTGGTGGTGTGACCGGTGTTATCCTGGCGACCCCGCCTCTGGACTTCCATGTGTCTGATTCGTACTTTGTGGTTGCTCACTTCCATTACGTCCTCTTCGGCACCGTTGTGTTCGGCATGTTCGCTGCCCTGTACTTCTGGTGGCCTAAATTCACCGGAAAGATGCTGAACGAAAGGATCGGAAAGATCCACTTTTGGATTCTGTTTGTGGGCTTCCATACCACGTTCCTGATCCAGCATTGGTTGGGTGTCATCGGTATGCCTCGCCGTTACGCCGATTACATGGCAGAAGACGGCTTCGCCTGGATGAATCAGGTCTCCACTGCGGGTGCCATGCTGCTGGCCGTGTCTATGATTCCTTGGTTCTGGAACGTGTATACCACTCATAAAAATGCGCCGAAGGTTGACGTGGACGACCCCTGGGGCTTTGGTGGATCCCTCGAATGGGCAACTTCTTGTCCGCCCCCTCGTCATAACTTCGTAGCTCTGCCGCGGATCCGTTCAGAGCGCCCCGCGCTAGACCTCCACCACCCCGAGTTGGCTCAAGACTCCCCGCAGCAGTCCATGGCCACCCATGCAGGTATGAAGGGCTGATCTGAATTTATGAAGGCAACTGTTTACTCCTTGTGGATCATCGGCATCTTTGTGCTCGGTGCCGGCATCGTCTACGGTTTTGTGACCGGTTTTAACGAATGGGCTGGCTTCCCGGCTCTATTAGCCACGGCGGCCATGTGCTTCATGCTGGCGGTCTACTTCATGCTGGTCCTGCGTTCCACGAAAGCTCTTCTGCCAGAAGACGATCTTGAGGGCGAAATCGCGCAAGGAGCCGATGGCGATTACGGCCATTTCTCTCCGTGGAGTTGGTGGCCCCTGTTTATCGGCTCTGCGTGCACAATTTTGGCGTTGGGCTTAGCCATTGACTGGTGGATCGTCGGGCTGTCTTTCCCCTTGGCTATTGTGGGTGTGCTGGGCTTGGTGTATGAGTACAGCACCGGTGACCACGCCCACTGACACTTGCGACCGTCGGGCCCCGCTTCTATCTCGTGATGAGCGGGGCCCTTCCTCTAAGGTGGGTCAGTGAAAACTTTTGAGGACCTTTTTGCCGAAATCTCAACTAAGGCGCAGACCCGCCCGGAAGGCTCATTTACTGTGGCTCAGCTGGACCGTGGTGTACACGGAATCGGCAAAAAAGTGGTGGAAGAAGCTGCGGAAGTCTGGATGGCTTGCGAATACGAAACTACTGAGGAAGCTGCAGAGGAAATTTCCCAGTTGCTTTACCACGTGCAGGTGATGATGGTAGCTAAAGGGCTAAGTCTTGAGGACGTCTACCGCCACTTGTGACCCACCGTCGTTGGCGCTTATCCAGTAAGCCGCTGTATCTGTGGCGGGACAAAGAACTACACCAGAGAGAAGAAAAACTGAATGCTGCGTGTTGCGATTCCCAACAAAGGCGCCCTTGCTGAGGCTTCTACCACCATGCTGCGTGAAGCGGGCTACCGGCAGCGCCGCGATTCACGGGAACTGGTCCTGGTTGACCCCGAGAACAGCGTCGAATTCTTCTACCTCCGTCCTCGGGACATCGCAGTATATGTAGGCGGCGACGTACTGGATGTTGGTATCACCGGTCGGGATCTTCTGTTGGATTCAGCCGCCCCCGCCGATGAAGATCTGGCATTGGACTTTGCCCGCTCTACGTTTCGGTTTGCCGGACCTCAGGGGCAGTTCCACACCGCTGCCGAGCTCAGTGGTCAGCGTATTGCCACCAGTTACGCACAGCTGTTGCGCTCCTACTTGGTGGAACAAAACATCAAGGCGGAAGTAGTGCGTTTGGACGGTGCGGTCGAATCCTCAATTCGGCTTGGTGTGGCTGACGCCATCGCAGACGTAGTGGAAACCGGTAACACACTGCGTGCGGCAGGGCTAGAGGTTTTTGGTGATCCCATCATGTCCTCGGAAGCTTTGTTAATCCGCTCCCGCCAGAAAATTGAACCCGAAGGTTTGGCTGTGTTGCGCCGCCGGCTTCAAGGAGTGTTGGTGGCCCGCCAGTACGTCATGATTGATTACGACGTCGCAGAACAAGACTTATCTGCCACTACAGCTATTACCCCGGGAATTCAGGGACCGACAATTTCCCCCTTGGGGCACGGAAATTCCGTGGCCGTCCGGGCCATGGTGCGGCGTTCAGACACCAACAAAGTGATGGATGCTTTATACGCAGCGGGGGCTCGGGCCATTTTGGTATCCCCGATTCACGCAGCACGTCTGTAAAGGAAGCTGACCATGAGTGTTGCTATACGGGTTATCCCGTGTCTTGATGTCGATGCTGGCCGGGTGGTCAAAGGAGTGAATTTTGCCAACCTGCGCGATGCCGGTGATCCTGTGGAGTTGGCGGATCGTTACAACGCAGCGGGGGCTGACGAACTGACTTTTTTGGACGTCACGGCTTCGTCTGCGCAACGTTCCATCATGTTTGACGTGGTTACTCGAACCGCTGAACAAATCTTTATTCCATTAACCGTTGGTGGTGGGGTTCGCAGCGTCGAAGATGTGCAACGTCTTCTGCGTTGCGGTGCTGATAAAGCTTCCATCAACACAGCTGCCATCAACAGGCCGGAGGTCATTAACGAGATTACCCAGCGCTTCGGTAATCAAGTGCTGGTGCTTTCTTGCGACGTCAAACGTACGGGCAACACACCATCAGGATTTGAAGTCACAACCCATGGTGGACGTCGCCTGACTGGGCGCGACGCAGTTGAGTGGGTTGCAGAAGCTGAACACCGAGGAGTGGGAGAAATCCTGCTGAACTCGATGAATGCAGATGGCACTCGGACGGGATTTGATGTGGAGATGATTCGGGAAGTTCGCGCAGCTACTACCGTTCCGCTGATAGCATCGGGCGGGGCTGGCGACCCCTCACATTTCCCACCGGCTGTGGCAGCCGGCGCCGACGCTGTCCTAGCCGCTTCCATATTCCATTTTGGTTCAGCAGATGCGATCGCCGAAGTCAAAGCAGCTTTGCGAGCTGACGGACACCCGGTGCGCTGACATGTGCGTCGTCAGAGCCCGCCAGACGTCGTTGGATATCCTCCACCACGCCTATAGTGTTCGGTGATGCCTTACCCAACGCACACACCAAGTCCGTTAGATCCGAAGCTTTCAGCGCGCCTCAAACGTGATCAGCAGGGATTAGTTGCTGCCATTATCCAGGATGAAGACACCCTAGAAGTTTTAATGCTGGGATGGATGGATGATGAAGCACTACATCGAACCCTTTCCACCGGCCGGGTCACCTACTGGTCTCGCTCGCGGGGGGAGTACTGGCGCAAAGGAGATACTTCCGGTCATCGCCAATTCGTCACAGCAGTTGCCGTGGACTGTGACGGTGATGCGCTTTTAATCCGTGTACGCCAAGAAGGCGTTGCTTGTCATCGTGGCACGCATACCTGTTTTGACGGTGGAGAAGTGCCGACCGTCATCGGACACTCCTAACAATCCAGCAGCATCACATCATTCAGTACATCAGGAGCATATATGGAGTCGTTGGGCGTGATCACTCCGTCCCTGGAGGAATTCATCCAGTTAGCCACACACCATCGTGTGGTTCCTGTGCACACCACGGTACTTGCTGATGACATGACTCCGATTGGCCTATACCGCTGCTTGGCCCTGCGCCCTGATGGATCCGCACCGGCGGGTACTTTCTTATTGGAATCGGCTGCACAAGGAACATGGTCGCGGTGGTCTTGGATCGGTGTGCATTCCCGAGCCACCTTAACCAGCACACATGGTGAAGCCCAGTGGCTTGGAGCGCCCCCCGTCGGTGTTCCAACTTCGGGGCCTTCGGTGGAAGCCCTCCGGGAAACTATGCGGGTTCTGCGGACTCAACGCTTTACGAACGTGCCGCCGTTAACTTCAGGCATGGTGGGGTTTGTCGGCTGGGAAGCTGTGCGTCACTGGGAAAATCTGCCGAATCCACCAGCTGACGACCTCCACATCCCGGAATTAGCCATGAACCTTGTGGCGGATATGGCTGTTCATGACAATCAGGCGGGAACCGTGACGTTGGTGGCTAACGCCGTCAACGTCGATGGCAGTGATCAACGGGTTGAGGACGCCTATCACGACGCTGTACGGCGTGTGCGTGCCATGGTGAAAAAACTTACGAACCCATCAGGCCATGTCAGTGTGTCCGGTGAAGGCACAGCGGTTGATTCATTAACGGATGACTTGGAGAGTGTGGTTCAGCAGTCCTGGGACCGGGATGTTTTCCTTGACTCCATCGCAGAAGCTAAGCAAGCGATTGTGGACGGTGAAATCTTCCAAGTGGTGATTTCGCGTCGGTTCCACACCGAGTGCACGGCCCCACCATTAGATGTTTACCGGACATTACGGCGGATTAACCCGAGCCCCTACATGTACTTATATGCCTTTGAAGACGCTGAAGGCCGCGATTACCACATTGTGGGGTCCTCCCCCGAAGCACTCGTGACCGTGACGGACCGAGAAGTCCTGACTCACCCCATCGCCGGGTCGCGTCCGCGCGGAACCACCCCGCCGGAGGACGCTGTGCTTGAAAAAGACCTACTTGCGGACGAAAAGGAACGTGCTGAGCATCTGATGCTGGTGGATCTTTCGCGCAACGATCTTTCCAAAGTCTGTTCACCGGGCACAGTGGAGGTCACTGAGTTTATGGACATTGAAAGATTCAGCCACGTCATGCACTTGTGTTCCACCGTTGTGGGGCGCATGCGACCGGAAGTAGAAGCCTATGACGTGCTGGCTGCTACTTTCCCAGCTGGAACGTTATCCGGGGCTCCTAAACCACGGGCTCTGCAGCTGCTGGATCGTTACGAACCTGTTCGCCGGGCTGTTTACGGTGGAGTGGTCGGATACATGGATTTCGCAGGGGACATGGATATGGCTATTGCTATCCGCACCACGCTATTGGTGGACGGTAAAGCATACGTACAGGCCGGTGCCGGAATTGTGGCAGATTCAGTTCCGGAAACTGAAGCAGCAGAGTCCCTCAACAAAGCAGCGGCCCCACTGCGGGCAGCATTGGGTGCTCAACAGCTGCGCCCCCTTGTGGTAAAGAACTCCGATGCCCTGCAGAGCGCTCGGGACAACAAGCACATATGAAAAACCTCAGCGCCAAAAGCCCACTGATCCTGACAGGGCTCGTCCTGGCCCTTGGCGTGTTCGGGGCAACTTCCTTGGTGTGGTTTAACGTCACTGTGCCCAGTCCGGTTCAAGATGTTCACGTGGCTGTTCGTGGCACGGAATCCGCTCCCACTGTGGCAGCGCTTGCTCTGGTTGCCGCCACAGCCTGCTTGGCCTTAACCATTGCTGGACGGGTACTTCGGTGGATAGTGGCACCAGTGATCCTGTTGGCCGCAGTTGGAGTGGTGGTTTCCGTGACCAACGTGATCCTTGACCCACGGCAGGCTACAGAAACGGCAGTGGGTGACTCTGCCGGGGTAATTGGGGTTGGCACTGTGCCTGAGCAAGGGGTGTGGCCATGGGTAACACTGGTAATGGCCGCGCTGCTTGCCATCCTCGCGTTCAGAATTTTGATCGTGTTGCGGTCATGGAATAGCACGCAGAATACAAAATACCAACGGCAACAGAGGGAGGATCCTGCGCGTCAGAGCTTCCCGGAAGGACTCCACGACCCGGATGCTGATCGACGTCACGGTATTGACGCGTGGGATGCACTTTCCGAAGGGCAAGATCCCACACGTCCATAATGCGCGGGCCGGGGGAGTTGACTACGTACCGGCTGTCGGCCAATGGCACAATGTCAGAAGCAAGCATCGCTGAGTTACTGCACACTGCTGTGTTGCTCGGCGTCCACCGAATCAGGTCCACTTCTACTGTGGACCACAACCCCGCGGGAGACCGAACAGATGTCAAACCAGAATGAAATTGTGCTGGACCACACAGGGTACGTGGGGCATGGCAACACTCCTGCTGCCTGGGCCTGTATTGCTGTGCTCACAGTGGGTGTCCTGGTTGCAGTAGTGGGCTTCACCATTCAAGTCATGGCGTTGCTCTGGGTTGGCGTGGCCCTGTGTGGCGTGGGGCTTGTTGTTGGTTTTGTAATGAAACGTATGGGATTGGGCTATGAAGGCGAAGCTGCTCGGGCAGCAGAAAGGGGCGGGCACTGAACCGCTACTAACTCGCCCGTCCGTGGATCGTGCACACAGAATCGAGACAACCATGACCGACCAGCACTTTTCTGCTGAACCCCGTACAGGCACGGTTCTGGACACAATCATCGACGGCGTCCGTGAAGATCTTGCTATTCGCAAATCGCTGACGCCGTTTGAAGATCTTCAGGCGCAGGCGCGCTTGGCGGCGCCTGCGTTGGATGCGGTGTCCGCCTTGCGGGGAAACCACCACGACTCCGTCGAAATCATTGCGGAAGTCAAACGGAACTCTCCGTCGAAAGGGAAGCTGGCGCCTATTGCTGCCCCTGCCACGTTAGCTGCAGCCTATGAACGTGGAGGGGCAGCAGTAATCTCCGTATTAACCGAGCAACGTCGGTTTCATGGTTCCCTCGACGACCTAGACGCCGTGCGTGCTGCGGTGAATGTCCCCGTGTTGCGCAAAGACTTCACGGTGGATGAGTACCAAATCTGGGAGGCCAGAGCTCACGGTGCGGACCTTGTGCTGCTGATCGTCGCGGCCCTGGACGATGCCAGGCTGCAGCGGTTCCTGGAACTGACCCACTCATTGGGTATGGAAGCTTTGGTGGAAACGCATACTGCCGAAGAAATTGCACGGGCTGCACAAGCCGGCGCCCGGATTGTGGGGGTCAATACGCGCAACCTCAAGACTCTGGACGTTGATCCCCAGGTATTTGTTCAGTTAGCTGATGCTTTACCTGCCGATGCAGTGCTAGTGGCAGAATCCGGGGTGTCCAGTGTTGAGGACATTGAACTTTATGCACGCTACGGCGCCGATGCGGTGCTCACCGGAGAGGCCTTGGTTAAGGCTGGTGACCCCGTAGGTATGGTGCATTTGTTCCGTACTGTGGGCACAGCAGCTCGTGCAATGGCGCGTGCTGAGCAGCCCAGTGCCCGTCAAGAGCATCAGTGGCGCAACGCCCCCGGGCCATATTTTGGTGATTTTGGTGGGCGTTGGATGCCGGAGTCTCTTGTCGCTGCCTTAGAGCAAGTGGAAGAAACCTTTCAGAAAGCAGTTGTTGACCCTGGGTTCTTGGAGGAGTTCCAGCGCCTGAGCCGCGATTACGCTAATCGTCCATCTCTCTTAACGGAAGCTGCGCGATTTTCCCGTGAAGCGGGGTGCCGGGTTCTACTCAAACGTGAGGACCTTAATCACACCGGCTCCCACAAGATCAATAATGTATTGGGACAGGCTCTGCTAGCTCAGCGGATGGGCAAGACGCGGTTAATCGCTGAAACGGGTGCTGGCCAACATGGTGTTGCTACCGCAACAGCAGCAGCACTCATGGGCATGGAATGTGTCGTCTACATGGGGGCAGAAGATACCGAGCGTCAAGCCCTCAACGTAGCTCGCATGCAACTCTTGGGAGCCACGGTTGTTGCGGTGGACAGCGGATCACGGACCTTAAAAGACGCCATTAATGAGGCGTTACGGGATTGGGTGGCGTCAGTTGATACCACGCACTACTTATTGGGTACTGCGGCGGGTCCCCATCCATTCCCCGCTATGGTCAGGTGGTTCCACCAAGCGATCGGGGATGAAGCGCGCGCACAATGCCTAGCTCACACAGGACGGTTACCCGATGCCGTCGCAGCTTGCGTGGGTGGTGGCTCAAACGCTATCGGTATTTTTCACGGTTTCTTGGATGACCCTGACGTTGCTTTATGGGGCTTTGAAGCCGGTGGAGACGGCGTGAATACTTTGCGTCATGCGGCCACCATTTCTCTAGGCCGCCCTGGGGTGTTACACGGTGCCCGAACCTACCTGATGCAGGATTCTGATGGCCAAACCATTGAGTCTCATTCGGTGTCTGCGGGTTTGGACTACCCCGCTGTGGGCCCTGAACACGCGTATCTTAGCGTGGCGGGCCGCGCCACGTACGAGGCAATAACGGATACAGAGGCCATGGATGCTTTCCGGCTGCTGTGCAGCACGGAAGGCATCATTCCCGCTATTGAGTCATCTCACGCGCTGGCCGGTGCCGTGAAAATCGGCCAGCGTTGGCGCCAAAAATGGGGAGAGGCTGCTGCCGAGAAAATCGTACTGGTTTCCCTGTCCGGCCGCGGCGATAAAGACGTTGCCACGGCCGCGCAATGGTTCGGCTTGGTTGGGCAAGAACACGATAAGTTGGGGGAGGCCGCCCTATGACAACAGCAAAAGCTGGAGCCACGGACTTGGCTTCCCGAATCATTCCGCAGCAGGCACGTAACCCGGGACCCTCCCGATTAGCAGAGCGAATCGCACAATGCGCGGCTGAAGGCCGCCCGGCGTTGATTGGCTATCTCCCAGCAGGATTTCCGTCCGTGGAAGAATCTATTGAAGCCGCCGTGGAATTAGGCCATAACGGTGCGGACATCATTGAAATTGGGATCCCATATTCGGACCCTGTGATGGATGGCAGCGTCATTCAGCACGCAACTACTACAGCCTTGGCCCGTGGGTTTCGCGTAGAAGATGTATTCACCATAATTCGGGCGATTGCCACGCGCACCGAAGCCGTTCCAATTGTGATGACGTATTGGAACCCTGTGCTCCAGTGGGGAGTGGATTCTTTCGCCCAAGAACTGGCCCAAGCCGGGGGAGCCGGAATCATTACCCCCGATCTCATTCCTGATGAAGCGGATGAATGGTTTACCGCTTCAGTGACGCATGGATTGGACCGTATTTTTTTGGTGGCCCCGTCCACAACCCGGGAGCGTATGGAACTGACCGTTGCAGCTTCTAGTGGGTTTGTGTACGCGGTTTCGGTCATGGGTGTGACCGGTGCCCGCGATGCGGTTTCTGATGCTGCCCGTTCCGTGGTGGATCGTGCCCATGCGGCGGGGGCTGTACATGTGTGTGTAGGGCTAGGGGTATCCACACGGCAGCACGTGGAGCACATCGGAACTTACGCCGACGGAGTGATTGTCGGTACGGCATTGGTGAAGGCTCTGGATGAGGGCGGTCCACAGGCTGTCGGAAAATTAGCCGCAGAATTAGCGGGGCGCGCGTGACGTATCTTCCGTCGTCTCTTGCTTCTCCTTCGTGGTCTGGCGTGACGCTTGGCCCTTTCACAATTCATGCTTATGCGCTGTGCATTATGGTGGGCATAGTCGCTGCTGTCCTCATCACCCGACGGCGGTGGGAGAAACGAGGATTTGATCCGGATATTGTGCTCGACGCCGCTTTGAGCGCCATTCCGCTGGGCATTGTGGGAGCTCGTCTGTATCACGTGGTGATCACCGATCCCACGTATTATTTCGGTTCCTGGGAAGGCATCCGTGAAATCCCCATGATATGGCGTGGGGGACTGGGCATCATGGGTGCTGTGGCCTGTGGAGCAGTAGCTGTGTGGATTATCTGCCGCCGCCATAACGTATCGTTTATTGCCTTTGCAGACTGCGTTGCACCGGGCCTTTTGATAGCTCAAGCTATAGGGCGGTGGGGGAATTGGTTTAATCAGGAACTCTTTGGTTCGCCCACCACGTTGCCGTGGGGTTTAGAAATTTCTGCCGCCTCCGGTAATCTCCCCGCGGGCAGTGCACCGGGCACGCTGTTTCATCCCACGTTCTTGTATGAATCGTTGTGGAATGTGCTGGGGGCTGTTGTCCTCATTTGGCTGAGTAACTCACCCCGTACGTCACGCCAGGTCGATGGTGGGCGGCTCTTTGCTTTGTACCTGGTGTGGTATGGATTCGGGCGTTTTGTGATTGAACTGTTCTTACGAATTGATCCGTCTTACACCCTGCTGGGGTTACGTATCCACGTATTCACCGCCGCCGGAATTTTCGTGACGGGTCTTGTGCTGTTTGCCATCGCCAGAAACCGAGCACGTTCACAAGCATCTGGCACAGATCCACAACATTTTTCCGCTGTGTAACATGCACGCAACGTCCCCGGCGTAATCTCTCGACGACCGTTTTATGGAATCGGTCCGTTCCCGTGACCGTGAGGCGTTCTCTGCCCGTGCAGGGCACAGGTTTGTCACGGTCCGCCGAGTGAGGAGACTCTCCATGACGCAACCCAATGCCGGAACGCAACCACTACGGACTCATGCGGACCAGCAACAACAGGAACTAGCGGACATTGCCTTCCGGCAGTTCTCAGCAGTTCCAGCGCAGCAGGGTTTGTACCGGCCACAGGATGAAAAAGACGCCTGTGGTTTAGCCGTGATTGCCACGATGACCGGACTAGCAACCCACGAAATCGTGGAAAAAGCCCTGGTTGCACTGCGTGCGCTTGAACACCGTGGTGCCGTTGGTGGAGATGAAGGCACCGGTGATGGTGCGGGAATTCTTGTGCAGATTCCCGACGCTTTTTTCCGTGATGTTGTGGACTTTCCGTTGCCGCCATCGGGCGCATACGCAGTGGGCTCCGCATTCTTCCCCACAGATTCCCAGGGCACCTCTCACGAAGAACAGCTCAAAGCGTCTATCACGTCCATTGCAGAATCCGAGGGACTAGAAGTACTGGGATGGCGTGAGGTCCCCATTGACGTGTCGGTGGTGGGATCCGCTGCGCGTTCTGTCATGCCGTATTTTGTGCAGGTTTTTGTCCGTGAAACCTGCGATACACAAGAAGCATCTACCGGCTATATACCCACGAGTGATCTTGACGGTGCATCAGCTCGCCGCCAACTAGATCAGAAGGCTTTTCGGGTACGGAAACGTTCTCAGAATCGGTTAGGCGTGTATTTTCCGTCTTTTTCAACCTCCACCCTTGTCTACAAAGGCATGCTCACAACAGCCCAGTTGGAGCCCTTTTACCCTGATCTGTCTGATCAACGTTTCTGCACCACACTGGCTGTCGTGCATTCCCGGTTTTCTACGAACACTTTCCCCTCGTGGCCTTTGGCTCAACCTATGCGTATTTTGGCCCACAACGGTGAAATCAATACGGTCAAAGGCAATCGGAATTGGATGCGTGCGCGGCAATCTCAATTAAAATCCCCCGTATTGGGCCGTTACCCGGAAGAGTTATTTCCTCTTTGCTCTGAAGGTGCATCTGACTCCCAATCCTTGGATGAGGTTGCTGAGTTATTGATGCTCTCCGGTCGCCCTATTACCCAAGCGCTGATGATGATGATTCCAGAAGCCTGGGAAAATCATGAGACCATGGACCCGGATTTAAGGGCTTTTTACGAATATCACTCCACGCTCATGGAGCCTTGGGACGGCCCTGCCGCTGTGGCCTTCACGGATGGGCGTCGCGTTGGGGCGGTTTTGGATCGCAACGGACTGCGTCCCGGTCGGTTCTGGGAAACCGAAGATGGTCTAGTGGTCTTCGCTTCAGAGGTTGGTGTGGTGGATCTGTCGGAGCGCACCATCGTGCGCAAGGGGCGAGTATCGCCAGGAACTATGTTCTTGGTAGACACAGTCGAAGGACGGATCATTGAGGACCAGGAAATTAAACGTGAAATAGCCACCCTCAAGCCTTGGCGTGAATGGACTGAAGATAACCTGGTGAGATTTGAGGATCTGCCGGAGCGTGAACATATGGTGCACCCTCGCCTATCCATTGAATTGCGTCAGAAAACTTTTGGATACACCCACGAGGAATTACGTAAAATCGTTGGCCCCATGGCGCTTACCGGAGCTGAACCTATTTATGCTATGGGAACGGATACCCCAGTGGCTGTTCTTGCGGATCGACCACACTTACTCTTTGACTATTTTGTGCAGTCCTTTGCCCAGGTGACTAACCCGCCCTTGGACGCTATCCGGGAAGAGTTAGTGACCTCATTACGGGGAGCTTTAGGACCCACCGGAAACCTGTTGACTACGCAACGGGTACGGACGCATCAAATTGCTTTGGATTTTCCAGTCATTAATAATGATCAGTTAGATCAAATCCTTCATTTGGATGACCACGACCACATGCCGGTGGCTCTAAAAGTCCGTGGCCTGTACCGCCCTGAAGGCGGAGAAGCTGGCCTCCGGGCCCGGATTGCTGAAATTTGTGAGAAAGTTTCAGCGGCTGTCAACCGTGGCGTGGAATTCATTGTGATTTCTGATCGTGACTCCAATGGTCAATGGGCCCCCATTCCGTCATTGCTGATCACCAGCGCCATTCATCACCACCTACTCAGATCTGCCACCCGAACCCGTTGTTCTTTGGTGGTCGAAGCTGGCGATGTGCGAGAAGTACACCATGTTGCCCTTCTCGTGGGTTATGGCGCATCGGCCGTCAACCCGTATTTGGCGATGGAATCCGCTGAGGAGCTGGTACGTACCGGTCAGATTGTGGGTGTTACAGAAGATCAAGCAGTCCAGAATTTAATTAAAGCTCTAGGCAAGGGCGTACAAAAAATTATGTCCAAAATGGGCATATCTACGGTGTCCTCATACTGCGGCGCACAGACCTTTGAGGGGCTAGGGCTTTCTCGCGAGGTCATCGACGACTTTTTTGCGGGAACCTCCTCTCAGATTGACGGTGTAGGGCTGGACGTCATTGCCGAAGAAGCAGCTGCCCGGCACCGTCGTGGTTACCCGGAAGATGGTGTGAAAGAGCCTTATATTGGCCTAGAAACCGGTGGTGAGTATGACTGGCGTCGTGATGGCGCTCCGCATCTGTTCAACCCCGAAACAGTATTTCGTTTGCAACATGCCACGCGTACCGGGCGTTATGACATCTTCAAGTCCTATACCCGTTTGGTGGATGATCAATCACAAGAGCTCAAAACCATCCGCGGGTTGTTACGTTTCGAATCTCGCCGCCCCTCGATTGCGCTTGAGGATGTCGAACCGGTCGAATCCATCCTCACTCGTTTTTCCACCGGAGCGATGTCCTATGGATCCATCTCGCAAGAAGCGCATGAAACCCTAGCAATCGCCATGAATCAGATTGGTGGTAAATCCAATACCGGCGAAGGCGGCGAAGATCCAGAACGCCTCATGGACCCCGATCGACGATCAGCGATCAAACAGGTGGCCTCCGGTCGTTTTGGGGTGACTAGTCTGTACTTAACCAATGCTGATGACATCCAAATCAAAATGGCGCAAGGGGCCAAACCCGGTGAGGGTGGTCAGCTTATGGCACAAAAGGTCTACCCATGGGTGGCGCGCACCCGTCATTCAACTCCGGGTGTTTCCTTGATTTCCCCACCACCGCATCACGATATTTATTCGATTGAAGATCTAGCGCAGTTAATCTACGACCTTAAACGCGCCAACCCGCGGGCTCGTGTCCACGTCAAACTGGTATCGGAAATTGGAATTGGCACAGTAGCCAGCGGCGTTACCAAAGCACGCACTGATGTCATCTTGGTGTCTGGTCATGATGGTGGGACGGGTGCCGCACCACTGAATTCCCTGAAACATGCAGGTTTACCGTGGGAGCTTGGCTTGGCGGAAACACAGCAAACGCTCATGCTCAATAACTTACGCGACCGTGTGGTGGTGCAAGCCGACGGCCAAATGAAAACTGGGCGTGACGTGGTTATTGCCGCCTTGCTAGGAGCTGAAGAGTTTGGTTTTGCCACAGCTCCTTTGGTGGTCGAAGGCTGCATCATGATGCGCAAATGCCATATGGATACTTGTCCTGTGGGGATAGCAACCCAAAATCCCGTACTTCGAGAACGCTTTACGGGCCAGGCTGAGCACGTGGTCAACTTTTTCCGTTTCATCGCAGAAGAAGTCCGCGAACTTCTCGCGCAGTTAGGCTTTCGCAGCCTGGAAGAAGCAATTGGACACACTGAAGTTTTGCACACTGACCAAGCTATCGATCATTGGAAAGCTAACGGGTTGGACCTCAATCCAATTCTGCACTCGGCCACGTTGAGTCATCAGGGACGTGCCATTCGCTCACAGCGCGGTCAAAACCACGAACTTGACCAGCATTTTGACGTTGCCTTGATCAGGGAGGCTGAACCTGCTTTGGCACGTCGCGAGCCTGTGGCGCTACAACACAAGATCGTCAATACAGATCGTGCTGTGGGGACCATGCTTGGCCACCATGTGACCAAAACTTTTCAGACCGATGAGCTTGCAGATGACACGATTACTGTGGCGTTATCTGGCCAAGCTGGTCAGTCTTTGGGTGCATTTTTGCCGCGTGGAGTGACGTTGCGCCTAGAAGGTGACGCTAACGATTACACAGGCAAGGGTCTTTCCGGTGGGCGGATCATTGTGCGTCCTGAGCGCGACGCTGCTTTTGCCGCCGAAGACAACGTGGTGGCTGGCAATGTGATTGGCTACGGCGCCACCAGCGGGCACATGTTCCTGCGGGGGCGTGTGGGGGAGCGTTTCTTGGTGCGCAACTCTGGCGCTACCGCCGTGGTGGAAGGCATCGGTGACCATGGATGTGAGTACATGACCGGTGGTGTGGCGATGATTATTGGCCCCACGGGACGTAATTTTGGTGCCGGGATGTCCGGAGGTGTGGCTTATGTGTTGGACCTTGAACAAACGTCGGTCAACCTTCAATCGCGTACGTCAGGTGAATTACGGTTAAGCAGTTTGGACGACAACGACGTCCAAACGGTGCATGATCTGCTGCGTCAGCATGTGGAAGAAACAGGTTCCTCCCACGCGCAAAAGCTGCTGGACTCTTTTGCGGACACCGTGATGCGGATAACCAAAGTGTTACCCCGTGATTACGCTGCCGTACTCAGTATTAGGGCTGAGGCCCAAGCTAAGGGCCTTAACCCGGATGGCTCTGAAACCTGGAACCAGATTCTGGAGGTGACCACCCGTGGCTGATCCGCGTGGATTTCTTAAGCACACCGAACGTCAGGACCGCCCCAAACGGCCCGTTCCGGTACGGATTTTGGATTTTAACGAAGTTCACACCACCCCGGATTCGGCGATCGTCAAGACCCAGGCTTCTCGGTGTATGGATTGTGGTATTCCTTTTTGCCACCAGGGGTGCCCGCTGGGCAATCTGATTCCAGAATGGAACGATTTGGTGTGGCGTGGGCGCAGTCATGAGGCGGTGGCTCGTATGCACGCGACGAATAATTTTCCGGAATTCACGGGCCGCGTGTGCCCTGCTCCGTGTGAGTCTGCATGCGTATTGGGGATCAATCAACCCGCTGTGACGATCAAACAAGTGGAATATTCCATTGGGGAAGCAGCCTTTGATGAAGGGATCATAGAGCCTTTTATCCCTGACCGGCTGGTGGGCTATACGGTGGCAGTTGTGGGTTCCGGTCCGGCGGGGCTTGCAGCTGCCCAGCAGCTCACCCAAGCTGGATTCACCGTGGCTGTTTATGAACGTGATGACCGCATTGGTGGCCTGTTACGGTACGGGATTCCGGATTTTAAATTAGAGAAAACTGTATTAGACCGACGTTTGGAACTCATGCGGACGGAAGGCACTCGTTTCCGCACCGGCGTGGAGATCGGTCGCGACATCACGTGGGATCAATTACGACGACGCTATGACGCTGTCATCGTGGCAACCGGTGCCTTAGAAGCCCGAGAACTCCCGGTTCCCGGGCGGGGACTGGACGGTGTGCACCACGCCATGGAGTATCTCACTCAGGCTAACCGGGTACAGGCAGGTGACGTGCTACCTGATCAGATCCGCGCCGATCACAAGCGTGTGGTGGTTTTAGGTGGCGGGGACACCGGTTCAGACTGTATTGGCACGGCCAACCGACAAAACGCCATATCAGTGACGAATATCGCCATTGGTTGGCAACCCCCGGAACATCGACCGGATGACCAACCATGGCCCATGGACCCTAAGATCCTGGATATTTCTTCGTCACACGAGGAAGGGGTGCAACGAACCTATCTGTCCTCGACCGTTGAATTCTTGGGCGATAGTGGCCGAGTAACCGGGGTGAAGGTAGCTGAAACTCAATATTTGCCAGATGGCCGCCGTGTTCCCAAGGCTGGAACCGAGCGGGTTATCCCGGCAGATTTGGTGTTGTTGGCTCTGGGGTTCACGGGTAACGAATCATCCACACTGGTAGAACAAATTGCTGCGAACGTAGATGACCGAGGCACCGTAACCCGTGACGACACCTATATGACCACGGTAGATGGTGTCTTTTGCTGCGGTGATGCCGGACGGGGAGCATCGTTGGTGGTGTGGGCTATTGCTGAGGGACGCGCATGTGCTTCCGCGGTGGAAAAGTTCTTGACCGGGAGCACTCGGCTTCCTTTCCCCGTAAGTCCTAGCACACAGGCGATTCACGCGTGATAACTGCGGCGGTTGCAACAGCCGCAAAACACCCGACGACCTCATAGCTGCCCACCTGCGTCGAGGCGAGTAGGCTAGGGCCTGACACAGGCTGTTCGCCCTGGCAGTGACGCCGCGTCGGCCCTACCTCCCGCGGACGTCACGGGCCGATGCATCAGGTTGCCCTGAAGGGCTCATCCGCATTCGACCGAAAGGGATCCTTCATGAGACGAGCCAAGATCGTTGCCACGATCGGACCGGCTATTTCGTCCTACGAGAAGCTCAGTGCAGCCATTCAGGCCGGCCTGAACGTCGCTCGTCTAAATATGAGCCACGACACCCATGAGACTCACGTCGTGCAGTACGAAAATCTGCGTCGTGCGGCGGCGGATGCCCAGCAGAATGTGGCAATTTTGGCAGACCTGCAAGGGCCAAAAATTCGCTTGGGTACGTTTGTGGATGGCCCCCATGCTCTGGAAGTTGGTGACATTTTTACAATCACCACCCGAGATGTTGAAGGCACCAAAGAGGTCTGTGGCACAACGTTTAAGGGTTTGCCGCAAGACGTTCGTGTTGGCGATCAGTTGTTGATTGATGACGGCAAAGTGCGTTTACGTGCCACAGCTGTCACAGATACCGACGTCACAACTGTGGTGGAAATTCCAGGGAAAGTATCAAACAACAAGGGCATTAACCTCCCGGGGGTAGCGGTCAATGTGCCGGCGTTGTCTGATAAGGATGAGGCTGATCTGCGGTGGGCGCTGCGCACGGGGGTGGACATTATTGCCCTGTCCTTTGTGCGTACCGGAGACGACATCTCCCGAGTGCACGAGATCATGGACGAAGAAGGAACCCGTCTGCCGGTGATCGCTAAGATTGAAAAGCCGCAAGCGGTGGAAAACCTTCACGAAATCATTGATGCTTTTGACGGCATCATGGTTGCTCGTGGGGATCTGGGCGTAGAACTTCCCCTAGAAGAAGTCCCCATGGTTCAAAAACGTGCCATCGAATTAGCCCGCCGGTGGGCGAAACCGGTGATTGTTGCCACACAGGTGTTAGAGACCATGATGGATAATCCGCGCCCCACACGAGCTGAGGCGTCGGACTGCGCCAATGCTGTTTTGGACGGCGCCGATGCCGTGATGCTTTCTGGGGAAACATCGGTGGGTCGGTATCCGATTGAGGCTTTGCAAACTATGTCTCGGATCATTGAGGCTACAGAGCGCCATGGGTCAGAGCGCATTGGTGGCCTGGATACAGAACCTCGTACGCGCGGTGGTGCTATCACGCGTGCTGCGGTCACCATCGCCCGGCAACTGGATATCAGTTACATCACAGCTTTTACACAATCCGGTGATTCTGCGCGTCGGCTGTGCCGTTTGCGGCCTACTCAACCGATTCTCGCGTTCACTCCTGATCAGAAGGTCAGTGCGTTCTGCGCTTTAATGTGGGGGGTGGAACCCATCATGACGGAGCCTGCAGACCACACCGATCAGATGACCCACCAGGTGGATCGCTATATGTACAAATCGGGTCGTGCCCACCCCGGGGACCTTGTGGTCATTTGCGCGGGTTCCCCACCAGGGGTGGCCGGATCAACCAACCTGGTAAAAGTTCATCGCGTGGGTGATCAACATGACGGCGGTGCGGCGGCGGATGACAGTCCTGAATGGCATGAGTCGGTGAAGCCGTGGGGCGAAGAGCACTGACTCTGCCCTAAAGCGCATGGGCTTTACGACGTATGACGAACCCCTCTGATCAATGGATCAGGGGGGTTCGTCATGTGAGGTTGCCGAGTTCGACGCCCCAAGACTTCACACAAGTGCCCCAACCGGGAGAAAACTGTATCCTCGTTCGTCACTTTGAAATCGTTGATTTCACGCGGGTTTTCCGACGGTCAGGGCGGGTCAGTTTCCAGTCTAGCTGTGCCTCGAAGTGATGTTCGTGGGCCGGTCGTGACGCCAATTGAGACGGCTGGAACCCCGGTTGCTCCTGAGGTGTTGCAGGCGATGGTCGCGGCGTACAAGTCCGGGGCGTCGCTGATCTCGATCGCACGTGAGCATAGGTTGGGCAAGGAAAAGGTGCGGGATCTGCTCGTGGATGCTGGTGTCAGGATCCGTCGTCAAGGGCTGGAAGACGCTCAGGTCACTCAAGCGGTTCGCAGCTATGAGTCGGGACTGACAACTCGTGAGATCGCACGGGAACTCGGTGTGGGTCACTCGATGGTGTGGCGAGCGTTGAAGCGAGCAGGTGTCGAGTCCAGGCCCAGTACTCATCAAATCGGACGCAAGCTCGCACGAGGCTAAACGCCAGCGATGTCCGATGCGCCAAGGATCTCGGCGGCGTTGAGATCGAGGGCCGCGCACATTTCATCGAAGTGACCGGTGTCGACTGCGTTAATGAACTCGAATGCCGCACGCAGGACGGTGATTGCTTCACCGATCCTGACGGGTTTACTGATGTCGGCTTCTTCGTTATGTGATTGGCGATGAACGAATCGAGTAACTCGTTGCCGCAGGGGATCGGCGACGGCCTTGGCTTCAAAGGCTCTGCGCATAGATCCTTCGAAGTCGCCGATCTTGCTGGGTACTTGAAAGCAAGAAATGCCTCAAGCATCTGCCGCGCTGCATTGGGAATGATTGCGCTTGCCTCGAGCTCTGTGACGAGGTCTCCTTCGGTGGCGTCGGCTCGGAGAACGTCAGCGACACGCCAGAAGAGGTAGTGATAGTGGGAACGCAGCTTCTTCCGCAGTTTCTCGTCTGTCCACGAAATCATCGTTGGACGGCGGCGCGCGGTTCCGTCGGGGCGGTTCTGGTAGTGGGCTCGGAGCTCATAGATCGAGTACTTGCAGTACTTCTTGACGTTCGGAGGCAATCGGTCGAGCTGGTTACTCCACATACGGAAGAGCTCAAAACTGTGGGTGAGCAGGATCACCTGATGAGAGCTATTGCCGACCAACGTGCCCCAAAGGTGACTGGATGCACCAACCAAAATCTCTTGGTCGAGGCTCGAAACGGGATCGTCAATGACGACGATCGCGTTGATGTTGCGGGTCTTTTCATCGCGCAGGCTACACAAGAAGTAGAGCAGGGAAATGGCTGTCTGTTCACCTTCACTGAGTGCCGTTGCAGGCTTGCCGTTGCGTTGGATCGAGTATCTGTCGTCTTGTTTAGCGAAGACGAGTTCGTCGCGACCGAGGAGGCTTGCTACATCTCGCGTCAGCTCCTCCGCCAATGGTGAGGGATCAAGGTCCGTCACGTTGATGCGTTCGCGTTCGGCAGAGAGGGCTGTTTGTTCATTTTGGAGCTCATCTGCGGACTCAGACTGCTCTTTAGCCTCCGCCAGGTGCGCGCGGTAGTCGGCAACGATCGATGCCAGGCGTGCTTGTTCGACCCTGCGTGCAGCATCATTCACGGCCTCTTGGTACGAGGCAGACCGGGTGTTGTGCTGCTTAAGGACGCCGTTGAGCGGCTCAAGGCTAAGGGAGACCGCACCAGGGAGCTGGTCAATTTCAAGGACGCCGAAGGGCGAAGCACGCTTCTGGGCGATCCGTGAACGCAGCGCGGCAATGCGTTCGCGGTACGCTTCAGCAGCGTTGCTTAGCTGCCGCACACATGCCTGGTACTGATCCAGGAGATCTGTGTAGAGTCGGACCGTAGTCAGCGTGTCTTCGAGCGTTTGCTCTTCTCGCTCAAGACGCTGATCGAGTGTCTGGAGCTGTCCCTGCAATCGCTTGAAGCTCTCATCAAAATGGTTCTCGAGAGCCTGGCGACGCTCTTCGGTGATCGTACTCGCGCAAAACAGACATTGATCGCGATGATTGTGAAGACGAAGACCTTGCTGCACCCAGGACTCGCTGGCCGGGTTCCCGGACAGCCCTTCCAAGGCAGCGTTCGTGATCGTCTGCCGGAGCACGGACGAAACATCATCTTGAAGCTCTTGCAGGTTGAAAGTGACCTGCGCGATCGGGTCAATCGGGTCGAGTCGCTGACCTTGTACGACGCGAAGGTCAGCTGCCATTTCCTCGTCAGAGCGTTGATGGACCACCTCGTCGATTCCCTGGAGCGCTTCGCGGACCCGTCGTGCGTTGTAACCGCGTGCGGAATAGCGGCTACCGGCAGCCTGCAATTCTTGGCCAATCGTTCGTGCAGTATCGGTTGCAAGCTTCCTCGCAGCCTTGTTCGCTGAGTCTGCGGCCTTACGTCTACCGAGCAGAGTGGAAGAGAGTTCTTCGAGTCGGGCATCGATCTCAGCGATTCGCTGGTCTCTCTGAACGTTAGGTTCGCCGAGCACGAGCAACGGGAGGGCGTCACTGCGACCGTTGAGATCGAAAAGCAAGTTCTTGCTGACGAACTGCTTGTCGAAAACTCTCAGCCTAGACCAGAAGGGATCTGACCGGTCAGAAACTTGCCGCTTCGTCGCCTCGGCATCATGGACATCGACGTGGAGGACAGTATCACTCGGCTCCTCGGTCGTCATTTGAGACAAAACACGCGCCAGTGTGCTCTTCCCACTGCCATTGCCTCCGTAGATGACATTGATCCGGGCAAGATCTTCCACCGAGCTGGGCATAGACCAACCGTCCAGGATGCCCGCATGTTGGGAACCCTGAACCTTAGTGACTTTCCTCAGCCCGACGGTGGTTGTCATGGTGCGGGCGCGGGACTGAGAACGGGAGGGACGGTGCGGTGCATTGAGGTTCCTGACCGACGGGAACCTGTGGTCGGCCGTCTATCTTCGCGAGATCAACATCGTGACTCTAGGATCCCCGAACCCAAGCGGGAACACCACGCGACACGCTGATCACGCCCGCGCACTTGCGCCGCGGTGCCGACGTGCCTCCTGAATCCGCGCCCGCGCAAGGAGACTGAGGCTCCACGGGCCGAAGAGGATGAACTTCAACGCATTCCACAGCGTGAGGAAGAACACTAGGTAGAGCCATTTGCTCCAGCCTTGCTCGATGAGCCCGGTGCAGGTGACTGCGATCAGCAGGTAGACGACGCCGAGGAGCATCGCGGGGATTCCCCATTTGAGCCAGCGTCGGGTGCGCAGCTTGTCGAGGAGAATGTTGGTGGGCATCCGCCTGCGGAGGAAGCTGCGGGTGTGGGTGCTGGCGTTCCAAAGCCGGTTTAGGAGCATTATGTGGGCCTCACTTTTGCACGCAGGACTATCGCGTGTGGCTGGTCCTGAGTGGTTGAGTGCCCGAGATACTTCTCGAACGGTCTGCTTCACCCCAGCGTGCGGGGATCGGCGTGTGGTTGCTCCTGCCACCATCAGGATACGTCGAGCCCCGGCAAGAAGGAAGACCCCATGGGGTTGGCGGACTGGGCCTAGAGTGTCCGCCCGCCCGGTCGCCGCACGGCTTCTTGAGTTCTCTCAGCGGTGTCGTTTCGGTGTCTGGCGAGTGTGGTTTGGGTGCGTTCGTAGTCGATGCGATGCGCATCATCGGCGGGTACCGGCCCGAGTGTGCTTGTTGAGGTGATGCCCCAACGGTCACGGTAGGCGACGACCGCACGGACCATGTCGCGCTGCACTTGCTGGTCCCGCTCGGCGAGTGTGCTCAGCCACGGTGCGGGCTGCTCGATTGCGGCCTTGGCGAGCGCGTCAAGACGTTCACCCATGAGCTGCTCCCGTTCGTCGAGCGCTGTGCGTATGGGCTATGCGGGACACGATGAGAGGCGAAACCGGATCCTGTTGGCAGCGGCCGAGTTACTGACCGATTCTGGGATGGAGCGGCTATCCGTGCGCTCAGTAGCGGAGGCTGCTGGGATTGGCATGGGCACGCTTAGGCACTACTTCCCAAATCAGAGATCGTTACATCAAGCGCTGACCCTCAAGCTCATAGATAACAGAATTGAAGACTTCGATATCTTTGACCCGCAGTCTCCTGCGGCGGATCGGCTCGAGCATTGTGTGCTGCAGTTCGTGCCTACGTCAGGGGCGTCAACGAGTTTGCTCGATGTGTGGTCCGGCATGTACCGGTTCGGTCTCGACTCCGAAGGTGCGCCGTTTTACCGAGAGTTCTTAACGACGTCGACCGTCAGATCACGGCAACGCATCCGCGAGTGGCTTGAAGTGCTTGCGTCCGAGGGGAGCGTACTTCTCTCCGACGTTCGTATACGAGCACTGGAATTGAGCGCCCTTATAGCCGGGGTGTGCTTGGAAATGGTCACTCCTGCCTCGGAAATGACAGTTGAGGATGCGACAAGTATCGTGCGCCGTGCCGCCCGCGCGATACCGACAGAAAGCAAACAACATGACAAGCCTGCGGAGAAGTCCAGTCGTGAACGGTGACAAGCTCAGATCTCATCATTCATCATCGTTCATCAGCGCGGGTTCGCATCTGCGAGTGGAAGGGCTCTCGTTTTCTTATCCAGAACGCCGAATACTTACCGACATATCTTTTGCGGTATCCGCGGGCGACCGCGTGGGCTTGATCGGAGAAAACGGCTCAGGTAAGTCCACTTTGCTCAAAGTGATCGCCGGACTGCTCGAACCGTCAAGAGGGACAGTCTCAGTCAATTCCCCTCATAATGACACAACACTTATCGGGTTGTTGCATCAGGAACCCCCATTCTCGTCAGCCACGACCATCGCGGAATCGATGGAAGCCGCAGTTGCGACCGCCCGTCTCGCGGTTGAAACTGTGAGCGTGCTCGGAACGGCTATAGCAACCAACCCGGATGATCCTTCAGCTGCTGACGCTTATGCGCAGGCCCTGGACACAGCAGAACGGCTTGGCGCTTGGGAGGTCGACGCACGAATCTCCAAGACGCTTACTGGGCTTGGACTCGGTGCGATCGACCGCGACCGACCTACCGGCACACTCTCTGGTGGGCAGCGCGCGCGGCTCTCTTTGGCCTGGTTGCTGTTGAGCGCACCGGATGTGTTGTTGCTAGATGAGCCAACAAATCATCTTGATGATACGGCGACTGCCTACCTCGTCAGTGTGCTCACCTCCTGGAGGGGGCCGCTAATCATCGCCAGCCACGACCGCGCTTTCCTTGACGAGACCGTCGTCTCGCTGCTCGATCTGGACCCCTCTCCGCTCCCGCATTCTGTTGTGGGCCACCTCGTTCAAGACGGCACTGGAACTGGAATTGGAATTACCCGCTTCACTGGCAGTTACAGCGACTATGTCACTGCTAGGGCCGAGGCTCGACAGCGTTGGGAACAGCAGTACCGGAATGAGCAGGCAGAACTCTCTCGTCTCCGTGCTGCTGTAAAGGACAGGCAGACGGTGGGTCACACAGACTGGAAACCACGGTCTGAGGTGCGCATGGCGCAGAAATTCTATGCAGATCGCAACGCACAGGTTGTTTCACGTCGGGTTAACGATGCGCGGATGCGTCTCGTGGAACTCGAAGAACGTCAAATACGGAAGCCTCCACATCAACTCAAGTTTGGAGGACTCACTGTTGCTGGAGGGCCCCGCATAACCGACGCACACGAACCACTGCTCACTGCTGCCAACGTGGCGGTTGCTGGCCGCCTCAGACCCACCTCCGTGAGTATCAGCCGTGGAGAGAAATGGCTTATTACGGGACCAAATGGATCGGGCAAATCAACATTGCTTAGCGTGCTTTCTGGTGCACTGGAACCGAGCAGTGGGCATGTTGCACGCTCACCAAATGATCGGGTAGGGCTACTCGCCCAACAGAACAACCTGGCTGATCCCATGGATCACGATTTGGGGCGCACAGCGATCGAGGTTTACTCAGAAAATGTCGGTGTCGAGCTTGCCCAGCGCGTGCCATTGAGCAGGTTCGGGTTAATCGCAGAGCGCGACCAAAATCGGTCGGTAGGGGATTTGAGCACCGGCCAGCAACGCCGCCTCGCGCTCGCCGTTCTCCTTGCAGAACCTCCTGAGATTCTGCTTCTTGACGAGCCAACAAACCACTTTTCTCTAAACCTGGTCACCGCCCTAGAAGACGCTATCGAGATGTACCCGGGCACCGTGGTAATCGCCTCACACGATCGCTGGCTGCGCAGCCGCTGGTCTGGTCACCGGCTGATACTTCCCTACACAGATGAGGGCTAAAAGCCTTTCATCGCTGATTGCCGATCGTGTGTGGGGTAATGAGAGCACTGGGAATCAGCGAAGCCAGACTGACTCCTGGAGGCTGATTCGAGTGAGGCGAGCACGTGTGGTTTGAACCTGACGGCGGGGGTGTGTCGCGGTGGAACCCTCGGTGTGGCCCGTACCTGCTGGGGGATCCTGTTCGTCGCACACGAAGGCGGACAGGATCCCCCAGCAGGGAACTACCAGCCATGCCAGACCCCACACCGCCGCCCGCGCCGAGGCTCGCCGAACTACCTGCCTCTGTCATAGCCGAAGAGCAGACCACCGTATATCTCGGTGACGCCGTCGAACTCCTCCCGCTCCTGCCTGAGGCGAGCATCGACGCTCTGGTGACCGACCCGCCCTATGGGTTGAGCTTCAACGGTCACTCCTGGGACGACGCATCCGGATTCCGCGAATCCCTCCCACACATGGACACTTCTGCAATGACTGCACCGGAAGTGTTCGAAGCGTGGTGCAAGGCTTGGGCTGCAGGAGCATTGCACGCACTGAAGCCGGGCGCGTATGTTGCAGCGTTCGGTGGTGCACGCACGTGGCATCGCATGGTGCGCGGAATCGAGAATGCAGGGTTCGAGATCCGTGACCAGATTGCGTGGCTGCACACCACCGGGATGCCGAAGAGCATGGACCTTGCGCACGCGATCGATAAGCACCATGGTGTACACCGCACCGATCGGATCGTGCAGACCAACGACCATGACGGGGTGCTCGGTGTAACCCGCACCGTCGTATCCAAAGGCACCCCGGTCACCGACGACGCCCAGCGAGACCTTTGGGGCTTTCGAGCGTGCATCGAATGCTGCAAAACCCCTACTACAAGGGAGATGTCGTCTACCGGGGTGTCTGTTACGACGGGGCACACGAACGGCTCGTCGAACCAGAAGTTTGGTACCAAGTGCAGTCCGTTCTTCGCTCCCACGCCCAGTCCGGGGTCCGCACGCAAAAGCATGATCACTACCTGAAAGGCACCTTGTTCTGTGGAAGGTGTCTTCAGCGGATGACGATCCGCCACGCCAAGAATCGCCACGGCAACATTTGCCCGTACTTCATCTGTCTGAGCCGCAACAACAAGCGCACGAACTGTGACATGCCGTATGCGCCAATGGACCGGGTTGAGAAGCTCATCGCCGACTACTACCAACGCATCACCCTCACCCCAGCGATGACCGACGCATTGCGGGGCATGCTGATGCACGAGTTCGACCAACTGACCGCGGGCACGAACCAGTCCATCCGAGACCTCACCGATCGGCGCAAGCAGATCCTTGCCGAGCAGGACAAGCTCCTGGAAGCGCACCTGGCCGACGCGCTCACGCTGGAACAGTTGAAGAAGTTCCAGACCAGGCTGCGCGCAGAACTTGACGGGATCGAGGCTCAGATCGCCGAGTACCACAACGACTACCAAGGAGCCCTTGACCTCGCACGAGATTTCGCCGCCGTGTACGAGCGCTGCGACGACCAGAACAAACGCCTCGCCAACCAGACCTTCTTCACCCGCATCTACCTGAACGAGGACGACACACTCAGCGCGGACACAGCGGCACCGTTCGAGACCATCCTCGACGAGACCACCAAGCAGCAGGCCATCACCTGGGCCGACCAGCTCGCCGCCGATAAGAAGAGCGATGTTGTAACCCAAGACCTGTTTCTTCAGGCCCGGGTTACAACATCGCTCATTGGGTGCCCAAGGTGGGACTTGAACCCACACTCCGAAGAACCGCATTTTGAGTGCGGCGCGTCTGCCAATTCCGCCACTTGGGCCAGGCACGCGAAAAAGTGTACCGCACATCCAGTTGTACGCTGGACAGCGAGCATGATCGATGCCATTTCTGAGAGAGTTATGGCTTGGACAAGGTCTGTTGAGCGTCTTGTAAGGAGTTATGGCAGTGAATCAGAGCGGCAGTCGTCCATCGCAGCAGGATCTTCACGCACCATCTGATCGCACCTTGCATGCTGCTGATGCCAGTGACGTGGATGTTGCGCACGCTGTGTCCATGAAGGGTGTCGGTCCCTCAGAGTCCCTGGACTCCCGACGGCGTGTGCTGGTCGCGGAAGATGAATCCTTAATCCGCATGGATGTCGTCGAGATGCTCGAAGGCGAAGGCTACGAAGTTGTGGGGGAGGCTGAAAACGGTCAGCGCGCTATAGACCTGGCCAAGGAACTGGAACCAGACCTGGTTCTCATGGACGTGAAAATGCCCGTGTTGGACGGGATTACTGCGGCTGAACAGATTGCCTCTGAACGAATTGCCCCCGTGGTTCTGCTGACCGCTTTTAGTCAGAAAGAACTCATCGAACGGGCACGGGAAGCCGGTGCTATGGCTTACGTGGTCAAGCCCTACACCGCAGCAGACTTAGTGCCTGCCATCGAAATTGCGTTGTCGCGGTTTGAAGAGATCATCACCTTAGAAGAGGAGGTCTCTGAGATGAAAGACCAGTTTGAAACCCGCAAAGTCGTGGAGCGAGCCAAGTCTTTGTTGATTACCAAGATGGGTTTGAGTGAGCCGGAAGCTTTCCGGTGGATCCAAAAAACTTCTATGGATCGGCGATTATCTATGCGCGAAGTGGCAGATGCCATCTTGAATCAGGTTTCGTGATGCCGGACAGCTCGTCCTCTGTCTGAGCCCACCCATAGGATGGGCGTGTGAACGATCAGAGTCATCCTCAGCCTTCCAGCGTCACCATCGGCACGAAGACCGACACCCCCCAGGAGGTGGCGCTTCCTACCCCAGTGGCCCGGCCAGAGCGCAAGTTACTGCTGATCGACGGCCATTCCCTCGCTTTTCGTGCATTTTTTGCGCTCTCTCGGGCAGCTGAGTACGGCCATGGTCCGGCTTTTGTCACAGAATCCGGTGAGCATACGGAAGCCGTGTACGGCTTCTTAAACACCATGGCCAAAATGCTGCGGGAACAGAAGCCCACCCATCTGGTTGTTTCTTTTGATCTTGAAGGGCCCTCACTACGTTCAGAAGAGTACAGCGAATATAAGGGCGGACGAGACGAAACCCCGGAGGCCTTCCACGGCCAGGTACCTCGGATTCAGGCGATTCTCGAGGCATTGGGCGTTCCCGTCGTCACGCAGGAAGGGTATGAAGCCGATGACGTCTTGGCCACGTTGGCTCGCCGTGGAGCAGAAGAAGACTTTGAAGTTTTAGTTTTTTCCGGCGACCGGGATGCCTTTCAGATGATCAACGATCATGTAACTGTGATCTACCCGGGGCGCACGCCGTCCGACCTGAAAGTGATGGACGCTGCAGCGGTAGCAGAAAAGTACAAGGTTCCGCCGCAGTACTACCCAGATTTAGCGGCTTTAACCGGCGAACAAGCGGATAACTTGCCCGGTGTTCCAGGGGTGGGACCGGGCTTCGCCGCCAAATGGATCGAAGCCTATGGAGACCTTGAGTCCGTGATCTCGCACGCGGAAAAAATCACCGGCAAAAAAGGGGAAGCTCTGCGGGAGAACCTGGATCTGGTCCGGCGTAACCGAAAACTCAACCGGCTGGAAACAGGTTTAGACCTTGGGGTGAACCTGGAACACACCGCGTTGCCGACCCCCAATCTGGAGGCCGTCAACGCATTATTCGACGATCTGGACTTTGGTGCAGGGCTGCGTGGACGAATTCTTGACGTCTTTGCCGCCGACGAGCCCGGACCTGCCACAGCTGATCCTCACGTGGAAACGGTTGATGCTGTGGAGTCCGCTGAAACCTTGGCGGACTGGCTCAACACCGTTGCGGACCACCACGTCGCGCTGCGACCGCTACGTCACGCAGATGACACCCCACAACCGGGAGGTCGCGAGGTCACTGAACTCTTGTTAGCTTGCGCAGCAACCGAGGATCAGCCGGCTACGGCCATCCGCGTAGACCTTCTCAACGCGAACAGCGACGTTGAAAGTGTTCTGGCTGATTGGTTGAACGATCCACACCGTCCCAAAGTTGTTGAAGGATTTAAGGATCTGTGGAAGTCCTTACGCTTGCGCGGGCTGGAGCTCGATGGCGTTGTGGACGATATCGCTTTATCTGCATACCTTCTTGAACCAGCGCGACGTCATTACGATCTTGAAACACTGCTCGTGGATTACCTGGACCTGGAAGTCCCTGCTCGACAAGAGAATCACGACGACACTCAGGAACCTCAGCTCGAGCTCCATGTTTCCCCTGATGCATCCGGAACGCAGCGGGCGCGTACATCACTAGCTCAAGCCTTGCGGGAGGCTGAGTTAGCCATCGCGGCCCTCCAGCTTTCCGCCACGCTGCGTGCGAAGTTGGAGGCAGACGGACAAACAGCACTGCTGACGGGCATGGATCTTCCATTAGCCAGGATTTTGGGACAGATGGAACTCACCGGTGTTGCAGTGGACCGAGATAAAGTGGAAACACTGCTCCGAGATTTGGAAGCCCCCATCCGACAAGCCTGGGATACGGCTCAGGCACTCGTACCACGCGAGGCCGACGCTGCGGAGGTCAACTTAGGTTCCACCAAGCAGTTACAAACAGTGCTGTTTGACACATTGGGGTTACCGCCCACCAAAAAAATTAAAACCGGTTACACCACTTCAGCTGCCGCTCTGGAAGAACTGCTCACCAGAGTAGACGCAGATTCACCAGGGGCGCAGTTCCTGCTGGCGTTGCGTCGCTGGCGGGATACCACCAAGCTCAAACAGATTGTTCAGGGGTTGCGTTCTGCGATTCAGGATGATGATCGCATCCATACCGACTATCAGCAGACGGTAGCGGCGACGGGTAGATTGTCTTCCACAGACCCCAATTTGCAGAACATTCCGGTCCGTTCAGAAGAAGGACGTCAGATTCGTGCCGCTTTTGTGGTTGGGAAGGATGCAGGGACTCCATTCGAGGCTTTAGTCACAGCAGACTATTCACAGATCGAAATGCGCGTGATGGCGCACCTTTCGAAAGATCAGGGTCTGATTGAAGCCTTCCAGGCTGGGGAAGATTTGCACAGATACGTGGGAGCTAAGGTGTTTGGGGTTGCCCCAGAAGACGTCACCACTGCAATGCGTTCCAAGGTCAAAGCGATGAGTTACGGCTTGGTGTACGGCTTAAGCTCATACGGACTCTCCCAACAGCTCAACATCTCGGTTGATGAGGCACGGACTATGATGTCCGATTACTTCAAGCGGTTTGGGGGAGTGCGGGACTTCCTCCGCGGTGTGGTCGATGTAGCGAGAGAAAATGGGTACACGGAAACTATTGATGGTCGTCGCCGTTACCTGCCGGACCTCACCAGTGATAATCGTCAGCTGCGTCAAGCGGCAGAGCGCATGGCGCTGAACGCTCCGATCCAGGGGTCAGCTGCGGACATTCTCAAGAAGGCCATGATTCTGGTGGACCGGGAAATTCAGCGACAAGATTTACGGTCCCGGATGTTGATGCAGGTACACGATGAACTAGTGGTGGAGGCCGCTGCCGGCGAAGTGGACATCGTCAGTCAAATTCTGACGACTCAGATGGGATCAGCTATCGAACTATCGGTACCTTTGGAAGTCAATGTGGGAGTGGGCGCCGACTGGAACGCTGCGGCTCACTGAGCACCGTGAGTGGCACGCCGGTTATTGGGAAGGCCTGTGTGAGTGAGCACAAGCGAGTACTGCCTTGACACACTCACTTGTGGTATTGATTCCACCTGCAAAACGCGCCTAGAATGCCGAGGTGTGCATTCCGCATACGCTGTCCATCAGATGTCGAAACATCCGTTCTGCTGCTGAGCACTTCGCGGTTGTTTCACTGACCATTTCCAATTCATCGGAGTCCCTACTACATGACCACCACCACCCCGCAGGTTGCCATTAACGACATCGGCTCGGAAGAAGATTTCCTGGCAGCCGTTGATGCGACCATCAAGTACTTCAACGATGGCGACCTGGTGGAAGGCACTGTTGTCAAGGTTGACCGTGACGAGGTTCTCCTCGATATCGGTTACAAGACCGAAGGTGTCATCCCGTCCCGCGAGCTATCCATCAAGCACGACATCGACCCAGATGAGGTCGTTGCCGTGGGTGACGAAGTCGAAGCCTTGGTCCTCACCAAAGAGGATAAAGAAGGCCGTCTAATCCTTTCCAAGAAGCGCGCCCAATACGAGCGCGCTTGGGGCGACATCGAAAAGGTCAAGGAAGAAGACGGCGTTGTTACCGGCACCGTGATCGAAGTAGTCAAGGGTGGCTTGATCATCGACATCGGTTTGCGTGGCTTCCTTCCGGCATCGCTGGTGGAAATGCGTCGTGTCCGTGATCTGGGCCCGTACATCGGCCAGAAGCTTGAAGCCAAAATTATTGAGCTGGATAAAAACCGCAACAATGTGGTGCTGTCACGGCGTGCTTGGCTTGAGCAGACTCAGTCTGAAGTCCGCTCTGATTTCCTCAACAAACTGGAAAAGGGCCAGGTGCGCTCTGGCCACGTTTCCTCAATCGTCAACTTTGGTGCGTTTGTGGATTTGGGTGGTGTGGACGGCCTGGTCCATGTTTCCGAACTTTCCTGGAAGCACATCGACCACCCGGGCGAAGTTGTCGAAGTTGGTCAGGAAGTTACCGTGGAAGTTCTGGACGTGGACATGGACCGCGAACGGGTGTCTCTGTCTTTGAAAGCCACACAGGAAGATCCCTGGCAGTTGTTCGCTCGTACCCATGCTTTGGGGCAGGTCGTCCCGGGCAAGGTCACCAAGTTGGTGCCGTTCGGCGCGTTTGTGCGGGTTGAAGACGGCATCGAAGGCTTGGTGCACATTTCCGAACTTGCTCAGCGCCATGTAGATCTGGCCGATCAGGTGGTGGGTGTCAACGAAGATCTCTTCGTCAAAGTCATTGATATTGACTTGGACCGCCGCCGAATTTCGTTGTCCCTTAAGCAGGCCAACGAAGGCGTGGATCCGGAATCAACCGAGTTCGATCCCGCCCAGTACGGTATGGCTGCCGAGTACGACGAAGAAGGCAACTACAAGTACCCCGAAGGTTTTGATCCCGAAACCAATGAATGGATCGAAGGCTTTGAGCAGCAGCGTGCAGCCTGGGAGCAGCAGTACGCAGATGCCCAGACCCGTTGGGAAGCGCACAAGGAGCAGGTGCGTCGCCACTTGACTGAGGATGCCGAAGCCGCTGTGGAGGGTGCAGGTGTGGCACCTGCCGCTCCGACTTCTTATTCTTCTGAAGCCCCGGCAGAAGACGAAGGCACTCTGGCGTCCGACGAAGCCTTGGCTGCGTTACGCGAGAAGCTGACCGGCAACTGATCGGATAATTTTCCGTCACGTCATGGCCCCGCACTGTATGTGTGCGGGGCCATGACGTTCCCGGTACGTATGGGTGTGGTATGCCGTGACCTGGATAGGACCCATGAATAGCGCGCCACGATATCGGACGTACACCTAATACGGTGCTGGGTGGGTAGCCTGTGGGCATGCTGCATATTGCGTTGACGGGTGGGATCGCTGCGGGTAAGTCGGTCGTGGCCGCCCGGCTTGTGAATAACGGAGCTGTCCTAGTGGATTCGGATGCCATTGTTCGCAAACTCCAGGAACCGGCCCAACCGGGGCTCGTCGCAATTGCCAGGGAATTTGGTCCGCACATGATTGCCGCTGATGGTTCTTTGAATCGGAAGGAATTGGGCGAACTGATTTTCAGCGATGATCATGCCCGTATTCGGCTAAACGAAATCATTCATCCGTTAGTGCGGGAGCGTTCTAAGGAACTGGTGCAGCAGGCCGTCGCCGAACGGGGGCAGGATGTGGTGATTGTTCATGACATCCCGCTTCTGGTGGAAACGGGCCAGGCTCGCGATTTTGACGTGGTGTTGGTGGTGGAATCTCCGCGTGAAGAACGTATTCGTCGCATGGTGGAAAACCGTGGAATGACAGAAGACGAGGCTTTAGCACGTATTGACGCCCAAGCCACTGATAATCAGCGCCGGGCGGTGGCCGACCACGTGTTTATCAATAACACATCGGTGGAGGATCTAGAGGCTGCTGTGGATGCTTGGTGGCATCAAACCCAAGAGTCATCATGGAAAAAATTGGGACACCAAATATAACCATTATTGCGACCATCTCAGTGTCGGACCCCCGGCGTAGGCTTGAGTCATGAGCTTGGCACAGGAAATCACCCGAACCGTTGCCCCTTTTGAGGTTGTTTCCGAGTACACACCTGCCGGTGACCAGCCCAAAGCTATTGCAGAACTCACCCAGCGTGTTAACGATGGTGAAAAAGACATCGTCCTGCTGGGTGCTACCGGTACGGGGAAGTCGGCGACCGCCGCTTGGTTGATCGAGTCCGTGCAAAGACCCACCCTGCTGATGGTGCAGAACAAGACCCTGGCCGCTCAGCTAGCCAGCGAACTGCGGGAACTGTTGCCCAACAACGCAGTTGAATACTTCGTTTCTTACTACGACTACTACCAACCAGAAGCTTACGTCCCACAAACCGATACTTTCATTGAAAAAGATTCGTCCATCAATGAAGAAGTGGAACGTCTGCGCCACTCAGCCACTAACGCTCTGCTGACGCGCCGCGATGTGGTTGTGGTCTCCACCGTCTCCTGCATTTACGGCCTCGGTACACCTGAAGAGTACATTCAACAGATGGTCACCCTGACAGTGGGGAAAGAACTAGATCGGGATGACTTACTCCGCCAATTCGTGAACATGCAATATGTCCGCAACGACCTTGACTTCCATCGTGGGACTTTCCGAGTCCGAGGAGACACCGTGGAAATCATCCCCATGTACGAAGAGCATGCCATCCGCATCGAATTTTTCGGCGATGAAATTGAGGCAATCTACACGCTCCACCCACTCACCGGGGAAATTATCCGAGAAGAAAACGAAATGTACGTTTTCCCGGCATCCCATTATGTGGCTGGTGCTGAACGCATGGCCCGAGCCGTCACAGGCATTGAAGATGAACTGCGTGAACGCTTAAATGCGTTAGAAAACCAGAACAAACTGGTGGAAGCTCAACGACTGCGCATGCGCACCACCTACGACCTCGAAATGATGCAGCAAATGGGCTACTGCAATGGGATCGAAAACTACTCCCGGCATATTGACGGCCGTAGCCCCGGCTCCGCGCCACACTGCTTACTGGATTACTTCCCGGATGATTTTTTACTCATTATCGACGAATCCCATGTAACCGTCCCACAAATCGGAAGCATGTATGAAGGCGACATGTCCCGCAAACGGACACTCGTGGAACACGGATTCCGCCTGCCTTCAGCTATGGATAACCGCCCTCTACAGTGGGATGAATTCCTGGAACGAATCGGCCAAACCGTGTATCTTTCCGCAACCCCAGGAACCTACGAACTCGAAAAATCCGAGGGCTACGTAGAACAAATCATTCGTCCCACAGGTCTGGTGGACCCCGAAGTCATCATCAAACCCACACGCGGGCAAATCGACGACCTACTACACGAAATCAACACCCGCGCAGAACGCGATGAAAGAGTGCTGGTCACCACGCTCACCAAACGTATGGCCGAAGACCTCACCGACTACCTCATGGAACACGGTGTCAAAGTGCAGTACCTTCACTCTGATGTCGATACCCTGCGCCGCGTTGAACTACTCAGTGAACTTCGGCAAGGCGTATTCGACGTGCTTGTGGGCATCAACCTACTCCGCGAAGGCCTGGATCTTCCGGAGGTCTCACTGGTCTCCATCCTGGATGCCGACAAAGAAGGATTTCTACGCTCCACCACTTCCCTGATCCAAACCATCGGACGCGCAGCCCGTAACGTCAATGGCCAAGTCCATATGTACGCCGACAAAATCACGGCTTCCATGCAAACCGCCATCGACGAAACTAATCGCCGCCGTGACGTACAGATCGCGTACAACACCGAACACGGGATTGACCCCCAGCCCCTACGGAAACGTATTGCGGACATCACGGAACAACTCGCCCGTGAAGCGGAAGACACCCACAAACTACTCGCCCAACGCTCCGCCGCCAGTGGGAAAACCGCGCCTGTCCAACACAACACAACAGGGCAACAAGCGCCAGGGGCCACCAATCTGGAGGATCTTGTGGCCGAACTCACGGACCGTATGAACCAAGCCGCTGCGGACCTCAAATTTGAACTCGCCGCACGAATCCGGGACGAACTCGCAGATCTCAAACGCGAACTGCGCAACGTTCGGGACTCTTCCGGCAGCTAAAACCCATCCACCAGCGATAGGGCATGTACCATATTCAGCAGCGTAGGGGAGTATCCACTCACGTTGTGAACGTCAACACGCAAAGCCTATAGACGCTTTGCCGGGCGCAACGGCCGGAACCTACCGCGCGCCCACCACCGTGGGCCGCGCGACCGGCGGAGAGACTTGCGTTCTCAAACCCGTCCCAAAACCGTGGAGAGGACGCTTCTGTGGAAGTATCATCCCTGATCTGGGGAATCACCATCGCAGTGATTCTCGGCATGCTGCTCTTTGACTATGTATTCCACGTCCGTAAGGCGCATGAACCCGAACTCAAAGAAGCAGCCATCTGGTCTGCAATTTATGTCGGAGCCGCCCTGCTCTTTGGCTTGTTTGTTCTCTGGAAGTGGGGGCCCACGTACGGCGGGGAATACTTCGCCGGGTACATCACCGAAAAAGCCTTATCCGTCGATAACCTCTTCGTCTTCTTGATCATCATTGCCTCCTTCAAGGTTCCGCGCGAAGATCAACAGAAGGTTCTGCTTTTTGGTATCACCTTCGCGCTTGTGGCCAGGACTGCATTCATCTTCATCGGAGCAGCTGCCCTCAACGCCCTGGCGTGGCTGTTCTACATTTTCGGGCTCTTCCTGATCCTCACCGCCGTGAACCTTATTCGTGGTGAACTCAAAGACAGGGACGAAGAAGATGAGGCGAACAACTTCATCGTCCGCCTCGCCAAACGCTTTATTCCCACCACCGACTACTATGATGGTGACAAGCTATTCACCGTAGAAAACGGCAAGCGTGTGATGACGCCCATGTTGCTGGTCATGGTGGCTATCGGCGGCACAGACATCCTGTTCGCCTTCGACTCAATCCCCGCGATCTTTGGCCTCACCCAAGAAACCTATTTGGTTTTCACCGCTGTGGCCTTCTCCCTCATGGGGTTGCGTCAGCTCTACTTCCTCATTGATGGACTCCTGGACCGCCTGATTTACCTGTCATGGGGCCTGGCAATCATCCTGGGCTTCATCGGGTACAAGTTGATCGTCCACGCCCTCCACGAAAATGATCTACCGTTCATCAACGGAGGTAACCCCGTGCACTTCCCGCCGGAAGTCACCATCGGTCAATCACTGACCGTGATCATCGGGGTTCTGGTGCTCACGGTACTGATTTCCCTATACAGCCCCAAAGGCCGCGCTCTCCGAGTCATCTCTGGGTTGCGCAACGTCGCGGAAACTTACGTGACTTTGCCACAAAACACCCCGACCAGCGAACGCCAACGTTTAGCCGCCAAGGGAGCCAAACTTGCATCTGACATGCCCAAGATTCCCGAAAAATATCGGCAAGAACTGATCGAAGAGCACGATGAATTCCATGATCTGCTCGACCGTGCCCGCGGAAAACACGAGCACTTTGAACGCACCGGGGAAGCCCCCGAACCAGAGATACGGTGATTAGGCGCAGCGACTACGGCATCTCAACGCCCGGTGTCTGTGATGGGTCCGACGTTGTCCACCAGTATCACAGGGAAGCCATCGTCATCGGAGGCCGCAAGATCAACCCGGGCGTTGATGCCGTAGTCGTGGTGCCCTTCGGGGTCATCAAAAACTTGCTGTACTGCCCAAAACCCGACAAGCCCTTCAGGGTTCTCGTCAATCCGGATTAGGGCGGGTCCACGGGCCTGGGCATCTGTGTAGATGTCCTCGTACTCGTCAAAATAGTCGTCCAGGGCCTCCGCCCAACGGGCACGGTCCCATCCAGTGCCACCGTCCAGAGCACCCAAGGTTTTGTCCTTTTCCTGGGCAAAGAGCTCCACCCGCTGGAACATGGCGTTGCGCACCATGATCCGAAAAGCCCGCACGTTCTGGGTGATTGCCGGGGCCTGTTCCTCCATCAGCTCCGCCAGGGAGTCCTGGGACGTACCCATGGGGGATTCCTCCCCACGCGCCAACTTTTCCCATTCATCCAACAAAGAATTGTCGGTTTGCCGGATGGTTTCGCCCAACCACTCGATAATGTCTTCCAGAGGCTCTGTGCGCAGCTCAAGGGGCACCGTTTGCCGCAAAGCGCGGTATGCGTCTGTCAAATACCGCAACAAAATTCCTTCAGAGCGAGTCAAACTATAGAACTGAACGTACTGCCCAAAAGTCATGGCACGTTCAAACATATCACGCACCACAGACTTCGGTAATAATTCATGCTGAGCAACCCACGGTGCGGAAGACCGATATGTTTCAAACGCTTGTTCCAATAATTCGCGTAGCGGCATAGGCCAGGTAATATCATCCAGCTCGCGTATACGCTCGTTATACTCGACCCCATCAGCTTTCATGTGGGCTAAAGCTTCGGTTTTTTCTTTTTTCTCCTGCATGGCCAATACTTGCCGAGGCTGTTCAAGCGTGGCTTCAATCACGGATACGGCATCTAGGGCGAAATTTTCAGCCTCTGGATCCAACAGCGTCAGCGCCGCCAAAGCAAATGGAGATAACGCATTATTGAGCGCAAAGTTTTCCTGAAGGTCTACGGTGAGGCGATACCGGCGACCGTCCTGGTCAGCAGATTCCATCCGCTCTACAACGCCCGTGGCTAATAATTCACGCAGGATCGCCAAAGCGTCCTTGATCCACCGTCTGCGCTCACTATTCGTAGCGTCCATACCATTCAGCAGGTGCATGGTTGCTGCCACGGGATCACCATGCCGCTGCAGCAGGTTCAACAGCATGGCATGTGTCACCGTGAACCTGGGACGTAGCGGTTCAGGTTCTGACTGAACAAGAGCGTCAAAAGTTTTTTCTGACCACGACACAAAGCCCTGGGGTGGTTTCTTTCTAGGAATCTGGCGCAGCTTCTTTTCGTCATCGCCATGTTTTCGACGCGCTTTTTCCATAGCACGAGCATTCTCGATATCATGTTCAGGAGCTTGAACCACCACCGTCCCTTGAGTGTCAAAACCAGCACGCCCAGCACGCCCAGCAATCTGATGAAATTCGCGGGACTGCAAACGACGCGTTCGCACACCGTCAAATTTGGATAACGCCGTAATTAAAACAGTACGAATAGGGACGTTAATTCCGACTCCCAAAGTATCCGTACCACAAATAACCTTCAATAAACCTTCCTGCGCCAGTTGTTCCACCAGTCGGCGATACTTAGGCAGCATTCCCGCGTGATGCACACCAATGCCTTGACGCACTAACCGATTGAGGGTTTTACCAAACCCAGCAGCAAACTTGAATTGGGCAATAGTCTCTGCCACTCGCTGCTTCTCCGATGCCGATAGTACCGTGGCGCTCATCAGGGCCTGAGCCTGCTCCATGGCCTGTAGCTGGGAAAAATACACCACGTAGACCGGCGCGCGATGCGTGGACACCAATTCCTCAATCTGTTCCAGAACGGGGATTGACGAATAGTAATAGCTCAATGGTACGGGGCGCTGAGCGTCGTCAACCACCAGAACTTCCCGCCCGGTGGATTCCGCCAATCGACGCCGAATTTTGGTGGTATCGCCCAACGTGGCGGACATCAGCACACATTGTGCCTGGGGCAGTTCCACTAAAGGCACTTGCCACGCCCATCCACGTTGGGGGTCAGCGTAAAAGTGGAACTCGTCCATAATCACCGTGCCCACGTCGGCATCCGGGCCTTCACGTAAGGCGATATTAGCCAGCACTTCGGCCGTGCAGCAGATTACCGCAGCGTCGGGGTTTACCGCTGAATCACCAGTGAGCATGCCAACATTCTGAGCACCAAATACTTCACACAGGGCAAAGAACTTTTCTGATACTAATGCCTTAATGGGCGCTGTGTAATACGAGCGTTGCCCGATAGCCAGCGCCGCGAAGTGAGCCGCCAGAGCAACCATGGATTTCCCGGAGCCGGTGGGGGTGGACACAATAACGTTAGCTCCGCTTGCCACCGCCAGCGCGGCTTCTTCTTGATGCGGGTAAAGCTCAAGGTCCTGAGATGCTGCCCATCCCACAAACCCTTCGAAAATCTCATCCTGTGTCAGGGGGTTTCGCACATAGTCTCCCCGCAAGTAGTTTTGCCCAGGGGCTGATAAACCGGGGGAGAGCGCATCAAGAAGAGACATCGCCCCAGCTTATCCGGCGCGGGCCGCCGTGTTTACCAGCAACAGCCGATCAGTGTTGGGGTGCAGGCTGACCCAAGCTGGCATCAGGAAGGGTTGGAGCTTAAGCCACTCCCACGTTCCGCCACCACAGAACAGGGTTCGTTTCCAGTATTGTGACCAAAGCCAGAGCCCATCCAGCCTGTTATATTCAGGCGGGAGACTAGGGGGCCTACGGGGCAGATCAAAATCATCCGTAAGGAACTGAGGAGGAAGGCCCCCGTAATTCATGGGAACAACTAGAAAAAGGGGATGTTCATCTGCTTCCCTATAATTCGAGAGCTTTTCTATATGTTCCTTAACGTGTATCCAACTAAGCCAATTTTCCAAAAGAGCGGCAACCTCTTCTGCGCGCCTCTGTGTCGTCGAATCTGGCACGCGCCTTACCAGCCTCGTTCCTGCCACTGCTGAAGGTGAGGACGTTCCGCACCTAAAGTGGTTGACGCGCCGTGCCCCGGGTGGATCACCGTGTCATCGTCAAAACGATCAAAGATGCGCGTGACGACATCCCCGTAGAGTTGTTGAAAGTCCTCCGGGGTTTCGGTTTTTCCCACGCCACCGGGGAACAGCGAATCCCCAGTGAAAATATGAACAGGTCCGTAGGGGTCACGGTAGACCAACGCAATGGACCCCGGCGTATGCCCACGCAGCCCAATGACTTCCAGGTCAAACCCATCAAATTCTGCAACATCGCCGTGGTCTAAAGTCAGGTCCATGGCCACGTCAATATCATCCTCGTCATCTGAACCGCATGCCGTCACCGCTTCCGAACGGGATTTGACTTCAGCCAAGGCACGCACATGATCCCAATGGGAATGGGTTGTGATGATCATCTGCAAGCTGCCAGACAAACTGCAATCATGACACCCTGCCCCCACAAGCCCAGCGATCGCGCGAGGATTATCAGCGGCATCAATCAACACCTGGGTGCCGTGAGTCTTGGAGGTCAACAAATACACGTTGTTCGCCATATCGCTAACCTGAATGGAACGGATGGTGATCTCCGTGAGTTCGACAGTCTGCGTGTCGGTTACGATCATGCCAACGATTCTAGGACGGTTACGAAGCAGTATTCATCCCCAACGCCACCCAACGCCCGTTGTGTAGTAACGGCAGCAACTGTGATACACGCCCCGGCTGACCTAACACCGGATTCATCGCACGGTTGTCGGTCAGCGGCGATAGGCTGAGAGGGTGCCTCAAGAAATTCTTGCCTCCACGGCTCCCGCCTCCCAACCACACACCGCATCCTCCACCGACCTAACGGAGATCAGGGTTCAGGGCGCGCGGGAGCACAACCTGCACAACGTAGACCTCATCATCCCCCGCGATTCCATGGTGGTGTTCACCGGACTGTCCGGTTCCGGGAAGTCCTCCCTGGCTTTCGACACAATTTTTGCGGAAGGTCAGAGACGGTATGTGGAGTCCCTGTCTTCTTACGCCCGCATGTTTCTGGGGCGGGTGGATAAACCAGACGTTGATTTCATTGAGGGACTATCCCCAGCGGTGTCAATCGACCAAAAATCCACGTCCAAGAACCCCCGCTCAACGGTGGGAACGGTCACAGAAATTTACGACTACATGCGCCTGCTTTGGGCGCGAGTGGGGCACCCTCATTGCCCCACCTGTGGGGCACCCATCACCAAGCAAACACCCCAACAAATTGTGGACCGGTTACTCGCGATGCCAGAACGTACGCGTTTCCAGGTCCTGGCACCCGTAGTGCGACGCCGTAAGGGCGAGTTCACGGATTTATTCAGCTCCTTGGCCCAACAGGGGTATTCCCGGGCGATCGTTGATGGTGAACAAGTCATCATGGAAGATCCCCCCGCGCTGAAAAAGCAGTACAAACACGACATCGATGTGGTGATCGACCGTCTAGTCATTAAAGAAGGCCTAGAGCGGCGACTCGCTGATTCCATTGAAACCGCATTGAATCTGGCCGAAGGTCGTGTGGTCATTGAGCTGGTGCTGCGCGATGGGGAAGACGCTCCGGTAGGCACTCCGTTGCAGCAAACCTTCTCCGAAAACTTGGCCTGCCCCAACGAACACCCGTTGGGAACGGACGAAATCGAACCCCGCGCGTTCTCCTTTAACGCACCTTTCGGGGCGTGCACAGAGTGCGACGGCATCGGAACGCGTTTGGAAGTGGATGAACACCTGGTCGTCCCCGACCCGGACTTAACCCTGGTGGAAGGTGCTATCCAACCGTGGGCGCTCGGTAAATCCACAAGCGATCACTGGAACCGGTTGATGGCTGGTCTGGGCGAAGAAATTGGGTTTGACCTGATCACACCATGGAAAGACTTACCAAGCACTGCGCGCAAGGCGTTGTTAGAGGGAAAAAATTACAAAGTCACAGTGTCTTATAGGAACCGCTGGGGGAGGGAGCGCCGCTATAGCCAAGGGTTTGAAGGTGTATACACCTATATACGCCGTAAACATCAGGAAACAGATTCAGAGCACGCCAAGGAACGTTACGAGCAGTACATGCGCCAAATCCCCTGCGCTGCGTGCCAGGGGCAGCGATTAAATCCCACTATGCTGGGCGTCACCGTCGGTGGTCTTTCCATCGCACAAGCCACCGCGTTACCCATGCGGGAAGCTTTAGAATTTTTCCGGAATCTAGACCTTGATGAGCGTGAAACCCGCATTGCTGATCAAGTGCTCAAAGAAATCGAAGCCCGTCTAACCTTTTTACTGGACGTGGGGTTGGACTACCTGAACTTGGAACGAGCATCCGCCAGCCTGTCCGGCGGTGAGGCTCAACGTATCCGGCTCGCCACCCAGATCGGGGCGGGCTTAGTGGGAGTGCTCTATGTCCTGGACGAACCATCCATCGGGTTGCACCAACGTGATAACCGCCGCCTCATTCAAACCCTGACCAAACTGCGAGATATGGGCAACACCTTGATCGTGGTGGAGCATGATGAAGACACCATCCGGGAAGCAGATTGGATTGTGGACGTCGGCCCCGGCGCTGGTGAGCGCGGCGGCACGGTGGTGCATTCGGGCAGTTATGACAAACTCCTGCAGAACAGAGACTCCGTCACCGCTGATTACTTATCCGGTCGTCGAAGCATCCGCATACCGAATACTCGACGCCCCCTTGACCCGCAGCGGGTCCTCACGGTGGTTGGCGCGCGGGAAAACAATCTGAAAAATATTGACGTCACTTTCCCCCTCGGGGTGTTCACCGCCGTCACAGGGGTTTCCGGGTCGGGCAAATCGTCCTTGGTCAACGAAATCCTCTATACCAAGCTGGCTAATGAACTCAACGGCGCCAAACAGGTTCCCGGACACCACAAACGAATTGAAGGAATGGAGCACCTCAAAAAGGTGGTGCACGTGGACCAATCACCGATTGGCCGCACGCCGCGATCCAATCCCGCTACCTATTCTGGAGTTTTTGACCGCATTCGTAAGCTCTTCGCAGACACCCCTGAAGCCAAAATCCGCGGCTATCAACAGGGACGATTCTCATTCAACGTCAAAGGCGGTAGGTGTGAAGCCTGCTCCGGAGACGGAACCTTGAAGATCGAAATGAACTTTCTCCCGGATGTTTACGTCCCGTGTGAAGTCTGCCATGGGGCGCGGTATAACCGGGAAACTCTGGATGTCCAATACAAGGGAAAATCCATTGCAGAAGTTCTGGATATGCCCATCGAGGAAGCTGCGGACTTCTTCTCCGCATACAGCGCGATATCACGCCACCTGAACACTCTTGTGGACGTAGGACTCGGATACGTGCGCCTGGGACAACCTGCCACCACCCTGTCCGGTGGTGAAGCCCAACGGGTGAAGTTAGCCGCCGAGCTCCAAAGACGTTCGCACGGTGACACCATCTACGTCTTAGATGAACCCACTACAGGCTTGCACTTTGAAGACATCAATAAACTGCTGACCGTGTTACAAGGCCTTGTAGATAAGGGGAATTCCGTCATGGTCATTGAACACAACCTGGACGTCATCAAAACGGCGGACTGGGTTATTGACATGGGTCCGGATGGCGGATCGGGGGGTGGCCAAGTCGTGGCTGAGGGAACCCCAGAGCAGGTGGCGGACAATCCGGTAAGTCACACAGGTCAATTTTTGAAAGAAATCTTTAAGGGGGAACGGTGAAGCTGTACCGAGCAACACAAAAAGCCGTCGGATGGCTTTTCCGAATATCCTGTTTCCCCGTGATCACGGGGAAACAGAACTTCCCGGCTACGGGGCCAGTCATTGTCGCATCAAATCATCTTTCTTTCCTGGATGGCATCATCATCTCCGCGTTGATGCCCCGCCGGGTGGGGTTTATTACCAAAGCCTCTTTGGCCAACGCCCCAGGTCTTCAAGGCACGGTGATGACCTTTGTCTACGATGCCCTAGGCCTCATCCCGGTGGATCGGTCACGCCAGTCGGAATCTGTTGCTGCCCTAGACCCCGCATTGAAATTACTGGCTGACGGCGGTGTGTTTGGCGTATTTCCGGAAGGTACCCGATCACGGGATGGAAAACTATACCGGGGTCGCACGGGTGTTGCCTATGCGGCGTTATCCACGGGAGCCCCGGTGGTGCCCGTGGCGCTCAAAGGCACCGAGCGCCTGCAAAAGCCCGGGTCACGCTTGATTGTTCCTCGAAGATTTGAGATGCACATCGGCAAGCCCCTCACCATCGACCGTGTGGATGGCCGACAAACCGGTGCTCAGCGCCGCGATGTGGTTGAACGGGTCATGAGCGCAATCGCTGAACTTTCTGGTCAAGAACGAGCGGATACCTACAACACCCCACCCTCCGTGGAGCGTGACGCTTCCCGTGACTGATCCACACACCTACCGGCCTGCGCGCGGGGATATTCCCACGAACCCAGGCGTTTACCGGTTCCGGGACAGTGCCGGGAGGGTGATTTATGTAGGAAAAGCTAAAAATCTGCGGCACCGGATTTCCAGTTACTTCGCTCCCTTAGAATCCCTGGCACCCAAAACTCAACGGATGGTAACCACCGCCGCCGGCGTGGAATGGGTGGTTGTGGGATCCGAGCTTGAATCCCTTCAACTTGAATACACGTGGATTAAACAATTTCAACCACGGTTCAACATCGCTTACCGAGATGATAAATCGTACCCCTACCTGGCAGTCGCCATGGGGGATAAAATCCCCCGGGCGTTGGTGACCCGAGGCGCAAAAAAGAAAGGGACCCGCTACTTCGGCCCCTACTCCCAAGCCTGGGCAATCCGTGAAACCTTGGACGCCGTATTACGCGTTTTCCCCGTCCGCTCCTGCGCTCCCGGTGTGTATCGCAGAGCAGAGCGTTCTGGCCGAGCATGCCTCCTGGGATACATCGGTAAATGCACAGCACCGTGCATTGGGCAGATCTCAGAAGAAGACCATCGAGCGTTAGCCGAAGACCTTTGTCGATTTATGTCGGGCAAAGCCGAACCTTTTATCAAGGAACTCGAAACAAAAATGCGGGAAGCTGCCGCAGCTCAAGACTTTGAAACAGCTGCTGCACGTCGTGATGATATTCAGGCTCTCCGCAAGGCCTTTGAACGTAACAGCGTGGTCCTCTCCGAAGACGTCAATGCAGATTTCTTCGCTTTGGCTGATGATGAGCTTGAAGCAGCCGTACAGGTATTCCATGTCCGTGGCGGGCGTGTTCGGGGGGAACGCGGTTGGGTGACCGAAAAAGTGGAGGACACTGACCGTTCTCACTTATTGGAAGCACTGTTACAGCAGGTTTATGGGGAAGGCACTGCCCATGAAATCACAGGCGCCGAACTCCAGGAACAGGTGAAACATGAAGAACACGGTTCCCATCATCGTCCACACAGCAACGAATTAGATCGGCGAGAGGATCTGATCCCCCGCACCATCCTGGTATCAGATGCCATCCACGACACTGCGCAACTGGAGGAGTGGCTCACTCAACTCCGTGGCTCCAAAGTATCTATCTCCGTCCCACAACGCGGGGATAAAGCCCATTTAATGCACACCGTGGCAGAGAATGCCCGGCAGGCTTTGGCTTTACACAAATCCAAAAGAGCGGGGGACATCACCACCCGCTCCGCATCGCTACAACAATTACAAGAAGCCTTGAACTTGCCGGATGCCGTAATGCGCATTGAGTGCTTTGACATCTCCCATGTGCAAGGCACCAATGTTGTAGCTTCCATGGTGGTGTTTGAAGATGGCTTACCGCGAAAATCGGAATATCGGAAGTTCTCTATCACCGGGGACGCCGCGCGTGATGATACTGCCTCCATGTACGACGTGGTATATCGACGCTTCAGCCGTCACATAGCGCAGCGCGACAACACCGAGCCAGTGACCTCGGGACCGGTTAGCGCCGACGCTGTCAACACCGGCTCAACTAAAGATTCCGGCAGCACAAAACGATTTGGGTACGCCCCCAGTCTGGTGGTGGTTGATGGCGGACCCCCGCAGGTAGCAGCCGCTGCGCGCGCATTAGAAGACGTGAAGATCCACGACATAGCGGTTGTGGGCTTAGCCAAACGTCTCGAGGAAATATGGCTTCCACACGATGATTTCCCGGTGATCCTCCCACGAGCTTCTGAGGCGCTGTACTTAATGCAACGCATACGCGATGAAGCACATAGATTTGCAATCACCCACCACAGGGCGCAACGGAGCCGATCCATGATCGCCTCTACGCTGGACGAACTTCCAGGCGTGGGGTCAGCTAAGCAGAAGGCATTGCTGAAACACTTCGGTTCCGCCAAGAAACTGCGCGCTGCCAGTGCAGAAGAAATCCAAGAAGTTCCCGGTTTCGGTCCAGTACTAGCTGCCAAAGTCGTAGCCGCACTGCACCACAACCCGACTCACGGCCATGCCTCTGGTGGCGGCATGGCCGTGAACACTGCCACCGGCGAAATTCTGGACTGAACGAATCGCGACCGGTACTAGTCGATAAACTAGTACCGTGACACAACGCGACTCCTCAGCGAATTCCCCCACTGACACGATCCATTCCCCATCCACGCAACACCCCGGTGACGAGCGCAAGCCGCATCCCGAGCGAAAAGCCGAACTTGTGGTCGTCACCGGCATGTCCGGTGCTGGTCGATCCACCGCGGCTAACGCATTGGAAGACCAAGGGTGGTACGTGGTGGACAACCTTCCGCCCCAAATGTTGCAGCCCCTCGCGGACCTGGTGTCCAGAACACCCGAAGCTATTCCCCGGCTGGCAGTAGTCATTGATGTTCGGGGCAAAGCATTATTCAACGACATGAAAGAAACACTGACGGCTTTGGAAGCTAGTGGTGTCGAATTTTCCGTGTTGTTTCTGGATGCCTCCGACCAGTCTCTGGTGGCTAGGTATGAGCATCAACGCAGGCCACACCCCTTGCAAGCTGGCGGCCGGATCATGGACGGTATCGCCGCAGAACGTGCCCTACTGCGGGAACTGCGGGAATCAGCGGATATCGTCTTGGACACTTCCAGTTACAACGTCCACGCGCTGTCTAAAGCTGTGGCTGACCTCTACACCAGTGACGGCCCCGTGGTGTTACGCCTGACCGTGATGAGCTTTGGATTTAAATACGGGGTGCCTGCTGATGCCAATTACGTGGCGGATGTTCGCTTCATCCCCAATCCACACTGGGTGCCTGCGTTGCGCCCACGGACCGGTAAAGACGCGGAAGTTCGCGATTATGTGTTCAGCCAAAACGGGACACAGACCTTCGTGGAACGCTTTACTTCCATGCTGGAACCGGTCTTTGAAGGCTACCGAAACGAGAATAAGCATTACGCCACCATTGCCATCGGCTGCACCGGCGGGAAACATCGTTCTGTGGCGGTTACTGAAGACGTAGCCCGAAGGTTGTCGAAGCTTCCCCGGGTAACAGTCAATGTGGACCACCGTGACATCGGTAGGGAATGAATCTGAATAGCGTCACCAGGTGTGCTGACGCATTCGTACCTCAGACGGGCGCATACTGAGCCACACGATCTGAGGTTGAAGGAGACCTTCACTCGTATGAATAACACCCCGCAGCCCCCAAGTCCAGATGAGCCTACGCAGTCGTTGTCTGGGTCAACACGTCACAAACGTCGAGGGCACACCGTGGATGCTTACTCGCCCATTCGGCGCGGCAGCGGCAAGACCGTAGTTGCTTTGGGCGGAGGCCACGGGCTGTCGGCGTCTTTATCGGCACTGCGGCTTTTGACCAACCAGTTAACCGCAGTGGTGACGGTAGCCGATGACGGTGGTTCCTCTGGTCGGCTGCGACATGAATTGGGCGTATTACCCCCGGGGGATCTACGCATGGCGCTCTCAGCCCTGTGCGCGGACACTGATTGGGGAATGACGTGGCGGGATGTCATGCAACACCGGTTCGGTTCGCTGCCTGAGCACAACAGTCCGCTGGAAGGGCACGCCCTGGGCAACCTGTTAATCGTCACTTTGTGGGAACTTTTGGGTGACCCCGTTGCCGGGTTGCGCTGGGCTGGTGCTTTGTTGGGCGCTCAGGGGCAGGTTCTGCCTATGTCCATCACGCCTCTGGTGATCGAGGGGGAGGTAGACGATGACCATGGCACCCGCACTGTCACCGGGCAAGTGGCATTGGCCAAGGAGCCGTTTGTGCGTAATGTGCGTCTACAGCCTCCTGGGGCTATTGCTTGCCAGCAGGCCCTAGAGGCAGTGGAAGCTGCTGACTGTGTGATCCTGGGGCCAGGTTCGTGGCATACATCAATCCTGCCTCATTTGTTGTTGCCGGAACTACGCCAAGCATTAGTTGCCACAGAGGGCCAACGGATCATTACCATGAACTTGTCACGTGACGCAGAAACCGCAGGCAAGACCAGCGCCGAGGAGCTACACATCCTGCACGAGCACGCGCCAGAGCTGCGAATTGATGCTGTGATAGCAGACCCCAGCGCGGTGGAGGACCGGGAGCACCTTCAGGACGTTGCTCAGGGCATGGGCGCTCGGGTGCATTTTGCGGACCTACGGCTGGGATCCGGGCAACGGGTACATTCTCCGTTCAAGCTAGCCGCTGCTTACCAAGAAGTTCTGGGCACATGAACACTGCCGATAGTGCACGGTGACCCAGTCCACGCGAACTTCCACCCCATGAATCAGCGTCGGCGGGTACCCTATGGATGAATTCTGACCAATACCCCCTGCGGAAAGGAATCAGATGTCGCTGACGGCATCGGTGAAAGACGAGCTAGCCCGACTGGAGATCAAAAAGGCCTCTGAACGTCGTGCTGAACTTTCGACCGTTTTACGTTTCTCGGGTGGGCTACATATTGTTTCCGGCCGCATCGTGGTGGAGATTGAACTCGATTCGGCCTCCGTGGCGCGGCGTCTGCGTGCCACGGTCATTGAGGAATTTGGGCATGCCTGCGAGCTCGGTGTGATCAGCGGGGGTGGGTTGCGTCGTGGTAGTCATTACGTCTTGAGAGTGGTGCGCGATGGTGAGGCATTGGCTCGCCGGACCGGTTTACTAGATTCGCACGGCAGGCCGGTGCGTGGGTTGCCGCCGGTGGTTGTCAATGGGTCGATCGGGGATGCTGAAGCCGTGCTACGCGGGGCGTTCCTTTCCCATGGCTCCTTGACGGAACCCGGGCGTTCAGCCGCTATGGAATTCACCTGCCCCGGGCCCGAAGCCGCTTTAGCGCTGGTTGGCGCGGCCAGACGCCTGGACGTCATCGCGAAGGCACGCGAAGTACGCGGAGGGGACCGTGTGGTGGTACGTGATGGGGACGCAATTGCTACGTTGCTAACCCACATGGGTGCCCACGAAACTCTGTTGACGTGGGAAGACCGTCGTATGCGGAAAGAAGTACGCGCCACCGCTAATCGACTAGCGAATTTTGATGACGCTAACCTACGCAGGTCCGCTCAGGCAGCCGTTGCCGCAGGAGCACGCGTTGAGCGTGCCCTGGAATTATTGGGCGATGACGTTCCCGATCATTTGCGTGCGGCAGGGGAGTTGCGGTTGGCGAATAAGCAAGCCAGCTTGGATGAACTGGGGCGGTTGTCTGATCCCGTTTTAACTAAGGATGCTATTGCCGGGCGTATCCGCAGGCTGTTGGCCATGGCGGATCGCCGAGCGGAGGAACTTGGGGTTCCCGGCACGGAAGCAAACGTGGGACATGAACTGACTCACCGCGATTAATCCCCGCATGTGGTTTTAGTTGGTTTTGTGGGTGGTTTCGAATTATTGACCCAATATCTGGCATGTATCCGGTTCATGCCTCTAGACTGTTGGTTCAGCGGGAGAGCTTGTGGGGTCGTCGCCTAGATGGCACGGCTTGTGCAGTTGGGATCGCAACTCATTTTGTGGCTGATCCCTCACAAAACAACACGACATCTTCCGACCAGCAGATGTCAGGCGGCAGCCTGCCGAACAGACTGGCAGAGTACTTGTCGGGCGACGGTGACGTCACCGAACACAGAGGAGATCGATTCCCATGACCATCAAGATTGCCATTAACGGGTTCGGCCGAATTGGCCGCGGCTTCTTCCGCGCTGTGCAACAGCAGGGCGAAAACATTGAGGTCGTTGCCGTCAACGATCTCACCGATCCTCAGACCCTGGTCCATCTCTTGAAGTATGACTCAATCAACGGCCGTTATCCCGGGGACGTTTCCTTGAACGGTGACACCATGACTGTTGACGGCACTGAGGTGAAGTTCCTGGCTGAGCCCGAACCCACGAAACTGCCCTGGGGCGACTTGGGAGTGGACATTGTCATCGAGTCCACCGGTCGTTTCGCTACCGGCCCACAGATGCAGGCTCACCTGGATGCCGGTGCCAAAAAAGTCATCCTCTCCGCTCCTGGCAAAGAGGTGGACGGCACGTTTGTGTACGGCGTGAACGAACAGTCGTATGACGCGACCAGCATGAACCTGATTTCTGGTGCTTCCTGCACCACCAACTGCCTGGCTCCCTTAGCTAAAGTTCTCAACGACACTTTTGGCATCAAAGCTGGTCTGATGACAACCATCCATGCTTACACCGCTGATCAGCGGCTGCAGGATGCCCCGCATAGCGACCTCCGCCGCTCTCGCGCTGCTGCACTGAACATGGTTCCCACCACCACCGGAGCCGCTGCGGCTGTTGGCTTGGTGCTTCCAGAACTTAAAGGCAAGCTAGATGGCTTCGCCGTTCGTGTACCTACCCCCACGGGATCCTTGGTCGACCTCACTTTTGAGGCCGAAAAGGAAGTTTCCGTTGAATCCGTGAACGCAGCGATCAAAGAAGCAGCAGAAGGTGCCATGAAGGGCATCATCGAATACACCGAAGACCCTATCGTGTCGAAGGACATCGAAGGGTACGCTGTTTCCACGGTGTTTGATGCCCCGTTGACCAAAGTTATTGACAACGAGGTCAAGGTCATTGCGTGGTACGACAACGAATGGGGTTACATCTCCCGTTTGGTGTCGTTGACCAATTACGTGGCTTCTAAGTTCTGATTCCGCGCCAGACTATCCGCGCCCATCGCGTGGTCATGACGTCGGCATCGGGACAGTGAACCTCCGCTGGCTAACGCGCGGGGTGTGCGCAACACGCTATGCACACCCCGCGCGTTGTTGTTGTATTACTACCCAGAAAACCTTGACCGATTGACGATTGAAAGGAACCCACCATGGCCAAGTCTGTGGAAGACCTACTCCATGACGGCGTCGAAGGCCGTTCCGTGTTGGTGCGCTCAGACTTAAACGTCCCCCTCGACCACGGAACCGTCACCGACGACGGCCGGGTCCGCGCATCGTTGCCCGTCATCACGAAGCTCGCTGGAGCCGGAGCTCGCGTGATCGTCGCCGCTCACTTGGGGCGCCCCAAAGGTGAGCCGAATCCTGAATATTCGATCGCTCCAGCGGCAGCTACGTTGGCTGAGTTATCTGGCCTTGAGGTCGAAACGGCAGCGGACGTCACGGGAACTGACGCTCAGACCAAGGCGGCCGCTTTGACTAACGGCCACGTGCTTGTCATTGAAAACGTTCGATTTGATGCGCGTGAAACCTCCAAAGATGAGGCACAACGTGCCGAATTTGCACAAGAATTAGCCGCTTTGACCGGTGATAATGGCGCTTTTGTGGGCGATGCCTTTGGCGCGGTGCACCGTCAACACGCTTCTGTGTATGACATCGCCAAAATCCTTCCGGCTTATCAGGGGGACTTGGTCAAGAACGAAGTTGAGGTGCTGACCAAGGTGGTATCTGACCCTGAACGCCCGTTTATCGTGATCATGGGTGGTTCTAAGGTGTCCGACAAGTTGGCCGTGATCGAAAACCTGATCGGTAAGGCCGATAAACTGTTGATCGGTGGGGGCATGGTCTTTACTTTCTTGGCCGCCCAGGGCTATTCCATCGGTGCGTCTTTGGTCGAAGAAGACCACATAGGAACCGTGAAGAACTACATGGATCAAGCCGCCTCCGCCGGTACAGATATCGTGCTGCCGACTGACATTGTCTACGCCGCCGAATTCGCGGCAGAAGCAGAGCATGAAGTGCGCCCGGTGGAGGACATTGAAGGTGGCCAGTTGGGTGCTAGCGGCATGGGCTTAGACATCGGTCCCGAATCTGCCAAGAACTTTGCAGCAATCATCACCGAAGCCAAAACCATTTTCTGGAACGGCCCCATGGGTGTGTTTGAGATGGAAGCCTTTGCTGAGGGGACCAAGGCCGTAGCGCAAGCCCTGGCCGACTCGTCCGGAATGTCCGTCATCGGTGGCGGGGATTCCGCTGCCGCTGTGCGAAGCCTCGGCTTCAGTGATGACCAATTTGGGCATATTTCTACCGGTGGTGGGGCTTCGCTGGAATTCATTGAAGGCAAAGACTTACCGGGTGTCTCCGTTCTGAACTGAGCAGTCCCCCAAAAAGCTTTTTCCATCGTTGACAACGTAAGGAGTACACATGACCGTGCAGACTGATGGCCAGTTTGTCCGCACCCCGCTGATTGCTGGCAACTGGAAGATGAATATGGACCACCAGCAGGGCGTCGCCCTGCTGCAAAAACTGGCGTGGACTTTGCAGGATGCCAAACACGATTTTGATCGGGTAGAGGTGGCTGTGTTCCCGCCCTTCACGGATATTCGTTCGGTCCAGACCATTGTGGATGGAGACAACCTCAAGGTGGTCTACGGCGGCCAGGACCTTTCCGATCAAGACTCTGGTGCTTACACCGGAGACATCTCTGGTGAGTTCCTGAATAAACTGGGATGCACCTATGTATTGGTGGGCCACTCTGAACGCCGGAGCATCCACGGCGAAACCAACGAACAATGCCTTGCGAAAGTCAACGCCGCGTTCCGTCATCAGCTCACACCCGTCCTATGTGTGGGTGAAGGACTGGAAGTCCGCCAGGCTGGTGAGCATGTGACATTCACCGTGGAGCAACTCCGTGGTTCCATCGCCGGACTTTCCGCTGAACAGGTCCGGAACATTGTGATCGCTTACGAACCGGTCTGGGCTATCGGCACCGGAGAAGTAGCAGGACCTGATGACGCACAGGAGATGGCTCACGCGCTTCGCGCTGATCTGGCTGAGCTTTACGATCGGGACACCGCTCACGCTGTTCGCGTGCTCTACGGGGGGTCGGTGAAGGCTGCTAATGTTGGGGCAATCCTCAAAGGCAAGGATGTCGATGGTGTTCTGGTCGGGGGCGCCAGTTTAGATCCCGAGGAATTTGCTAGCATTGCCAAGTTCGAGCAGCACCTCGTCACTGATTGATCTGACACCCAACCGGCACCGATAACCCTACGGTTTTCGCAGCCCAAAGGAATGAACTCATGGAAATTCTGCAGAGCATCCTGATGGTGGTGATCGTACTGACCAGCTTGTTAGCTGTGGTATTGGTCCTCCTCAACAAGGGCAAGGGTGGCGGATTGTCCGATATGTTTGGCGGCGGCATGACCCAGTCCCTCAATACCTCCGGTGTAGCTCAGAAGAACTTGGTTCGTTTGACCACCACGGTGATCATCATCTGGGCGTTATGCGTGATAGGTTTCGCGCTCACTATGCGCTTTGCCACTCCAGCTGTGGGTGTGTGATTGTCACAACGTATGGCGTCCTGACGAAGGATTTGTTGATACAGGTGGGGCTTTCGGAATCTATACGATGCTTCCGAAAGCCCCACCTGATTGCACGCTGGCCATTTCCGCTACCAGAAAACGACCGCCCTATGAACCGAGTATCACGTCTGTTCCAGCGCATCCGGAGTAGCAAACAGGATTGTGGAAACTCGCCCCTGAACACCACACGCAGGCGTCTGAGCAACACTGCCACCGTGCAGCAGCCGCCCAACGGCCTCTGCTTTGTCCTCTCCTGAGACCACGTACCACACATGGTCAGCGGTAGAAATCAAGGGCAGGGTCATCGACACCCGTACCGGTGGCGGTTTGGGGGAGTCCTCCACTGCAACCACGCTCGGTTCTTTGATCCGGGTTTCCGGATGGTCCGGAAAAATCGAAGCCACATGGCCGTCCGGCCCCATACCGAGCACGGCAATATCAATGGTTGGGAAGTCTGCTTCACGACCTTCGGCCTGCGCTGCTGCTTTGAGTTCAGCCATATAGTCTGCGGCAGCATCAACAGCCGAATCAAAGTGATCCGACGAGCCCATCGGATGAATATTTTCCGGTGGGATGTTATTCAGCAACGCGAAGTCCTGGGAAACTTCCGCGGCTTGCTGCACATTACGTTCTACATCCCCATCCGGGAGGAAACGCTCATCCGACCACCAAAGGTCCACATGGGACCAATCGGGAACGTGCTCTGCCGTACGAGTGGAAGCCGCCAACGCTCGAATAGTGGCAATCCCCATGGAACCTCCAGTGAGGGCAATACCAGCACGTCCACGCTGCTGTTGAGCTTCCACCAGCACTTTATTGATTTCCCCAGCCACCCGCTCAGCCAGCACTTCTTTGCTGTGCTCAGTTTCCACCTGCAGCGGAGCACCGTCGTCTTGAGCATAGGCACCACCGGCAAAGGTCAAAACTTCTCCGTAGACTTCATCGGGATCCAGCTGACGCAGCTCCTCAGCCAGGCACGCGCTGAGTTCTCGGTGAGGAATCGCAACACGTTGATCTGGCTGACCAGGCTGTTTAAGAGTGCCCGCGGACTGTCCCGGGCGTTCCAGCACAATATCCCCCGTGGGACGGACCAATCGGACACCTTCTAGGCCGTGCTGAGATTTTTCAACGTGCGCGAAACGCACCGGTGCTTCAAGTCGATTACCCAACCATGCACCCAAGAGGTGAACCCGAGAGGAATCAGCGGCACCGGTCACCACCACTTCTGTCACAGGAGCCGGCTCTGCTTGGTCCATCGCTGCAGCCAATTGCACGCGCCAGTGGGTCAGGCGGGTCCACGAGATATCTGTGTCCCCGGGAGTGTACTGCTGCGCCAAATGACTTAAAGCTTCACGCACATTATGCGCGTTCGACGAATCCATAATGCGGCGGTGAGCAATCTGCCCGATAGATGAATCAGAGGGTTGGTCGGGGACGCGGTGCGGCCACCAAGCCACAATTGGGGCATCAGGCAGCAGAAGGGCGGACATCAACATCTCCGTGGGTTCTGCAAGTTCGCCGTACCCGTGCAGCACCACTACCTCGGAGGCTCCGGCGTCACCACCAATGCGTAATTGGGCATCCAGTCGGGTCGCTTCTGAGGCCGAGTGAGATACATGCATGATGATGCGACATGGGTGCTCATGACTCGCCAAAATGGCAGCATCAAGCGCTCGCTCAGAACGCCCCGCTTCAGCCATGATGACTAAAGTGAGCACGCGACCCAGAGTGACCACGCCACCCTCATCACGTAACCGGTGTAGCTTCTTATCAATCTCAGAAGTAGTGGTGTTTTCAAGTGTGACGATCATGGGCGACGCCACGTCCTTCCATCACGTTCCATCAAACGATCCGCCGACGGCGGTCCCCAAGAACCGGGATCGTATTGTTCAGGTTCTATGCCGTTGGATTCCCAGAATTCTTCAAAGGGATCAAGGATCTTCCAGGAAAGTTCGACCTCTTCATGGTCTGGAAACAGGGGAGGTTCACCCAACAACACATCAAGAATTAACCGTTCATAAGCTTCTGGAGAGGATTCGGTAAACGCATGACCGTATCCAAAGTCCATAGTGACATCCCGGACCTGGGCTTGGGTCCCCGGAACTTTGGAAGCAAATCGTATAGTCACACCTTCATCCGGCTGAATACGAATCACGATGGCGTTATTCCCAAATTCTTCCGTATCAGGGGTGCTGAACAAACGATCTGGGCTGCGCTTGAAAACCACCGCAATTTCCGTCACTCGCCTCCCCAGGCGCTTACCGGCACGCAAGTAGAAAGGCACACCGGCCCAACGACGGTTGTACACCTCCAACCTCAAGGCGGCAAATGTTTCTGTCCGGGAATCGTCCGGAATGTCGTCCTCTTCAATAAAGGCTTTGACTTCCTCCCCGCCCTGCAAACCGGCACGATACTGACCTAATGCCGACCCTTCCCCTAAATCATCAGGCAATTGCACGGCAGCTAAAGCTTTAGCTTTTTCTGCCCGGAGCGCCTTAGCGGAGAAATCGAAAGGCTCTTCCATAGCTGTTAAAGCCAGCAACTGCAACAAATGATTTTGAATGACGTCGCGGGCAGCACCAACACCATCGTAGTACCCAGCACGGGAACCAATACCGATATCCTCTGCCATAGTGATTTGCACATGGTCTACATATTTTGCATTCCATAAAGGCTCAAACATCGTATTAGCAAAACGCATAGCCAAGATGTTTTGCACAGTTTCTTTACCCAAATAGTGATCAATTCTGAAAATCGAATCCGGCGCAAACACAGATTCCACAATCTGATTGAGCTCCTGGGCAGATTGCAGATTATGACCAAAAGGTTTTTCAATCACTACACGACGCCATCCAGAGGCGCCGTCGTGCTCAGCTAACCCATTTTCCGCCAATTGATGGCAGACCACTTCAAAGGCCTTCGGCGGAATAGACAAATAAAACGCGTGATTTCCCCGAGTGCCGCGCTCCTGGTCCAAATCACTCAGTACCTGCTGAAGCTGCTGATAAGCAGACTCATCGTCAAACTCGCCTTGAACAAACCTCAGCCCTTCAGCGAACTGCTGCCACACTACCTCTTGGAATGGGGTCCGGGAATGCGCTTCCACAGAGGTTTTGACGTAGTCCCTAAAGTCCTCATCACTCCACTCGCGCCGCCCAAACCCCACTAAAGAAAACGACGGCGGCAACAACCCCCGGTTCACCAAGTCATACATGGCCGGCAATAATTTCTTACGTGCCAGGTCACCCGTGACCCCAAAGAGCACCAGTGCGGATGGAGCAGCAACTCGAACAAGTCGGCTGTCGCGATCATCCCGCAGCGGATTAGGGCGTGTATTTGAGGTGGACACTTTTCTCCTTGGGCAGTAACTCAGAAACAGACGGCAACGATCTCCACATCATCACCGTTCGGGCAGCGCCGCGAGTACATCCAGCAACTGAGACACACCGGCGCGCCGGTCCGTGAAACGCAGTTGCAGCACCGGACACCCGTGCTCCTCCAAAACCTGGGCATCACCATCAGCCTGGGCCGAAATAAGCTCGCCAAAAGTAAACGGGGTGTCTGGGATCTCAACGTCAGTATCCGAAGCTGCCGTGATCTGTACAAAGACACCAACAGCGGGCCCACCTTTATGGAACTGTCCCGTGGAATGCAGGAACCGAGGACCCCAACCAAACGTAGTAGGGCGGTGTGTCACCTGAGCCAATAGCTCCCGGCTTCGTTCCAGCTCAGTCCAGGTCAGGCGATCAAAGTACGCCTGAACGGATACGTAGCCATCGGCGGACAATTTCTTCAGCAAAGCCTCAAGTGCCTCAGTAAGGTTATGAGCATCGTCGAGCAAGCCTTTGGTGCCGCGTATTTCCACTGCACCATCCACCACGGTGGCCGCCGTGGGGTCAGGTTTATCTGCCAGCAGAGCACGCGTTGCGGCCTTGGCCGACTCCACATCAGGTTGGTCAAACGGGTTAATACCCAGCAGTCGACCCGCTACCGCTGTGGCGACTTCCCACAGCAGCATTTGACCACCCAGTGAACCAGCTACGGCCACGGCGTCATCAACACGTGCATCATCTGCGTCAACGGCAACTAAGTACGCCGCCAGGACGTCTTCCGCCACCGGCGAGTGAAGTTCCGGAACATCATCACCCACCACCACAGGCAGGATTCCGGTGCCGTCTTTACCGGTGGATTCAGCAATGAGTTGTTCCGCCCAGTCAGCGAAACCTAGCATGCCCGATCCCTGATCTTTGATCACAAGCTTGTTACGTAGGGGAGAAGTGCCCCCCATAGCAGCACCTAACAACAGCCCGACGTTATCGGCAGCATCGTCACGCAAAATTTCAGCGGCTTCATCTACATCGTCAAGCAAGGCCGTTACATCCACTCCCGCTAGACCAGATGGCACTAGTCCAAAAGCAGTCATGGCTGAAAATCGTCCCCCCACAGTGGGGTCTGCAGTAAAAACCGCCCGATACCCGGCTTCGCGTGAGGCCTGGTCAAACGGTGATCCAGGATCAGTTACCACCACCATGCGCTGAGCAGCATCAATTCCCGCATCAGAAAATGCTTTTTCGAACGCACGACGGGCCGAGTCAGTTTCCACGGTGGAACCTGACTTGGAAGAAATCACCACAGCAGTCCGCTCAATACCCTCAGCCAGAGCGGCACTTACCATGACGGGATCCGTAGAATCCAGGACGAATAAGTCAACCCCGGCGGTTCTGGTCAGGACCTCGGGAGCAAGCGACGACCCCCCCATGCCCGCAAGGACAAAACGGTCCACCCCCTCCGCAGCAAATGATTCACGCAACTGGTTGATCTCCGCTACGAGGCCACGAGAGACCTCAGCAGCATCTACCCACCCCAGTCGCTTGGCGGATTCTTCCTCAGCAGCCTGACCCCACAAAGTGTGATCCTTGGCGAAAAGTCGGGAAGCGAAGCGCTCCTTTACCAGAACAGGAACATGCTGATGTGCCGCCTGGCGAGCGGCACCCGTCAAAGTCACGGACAGGGAACTCATGGTGTCCTCTCTGAGCGTACGCAACGCTCCTGCAACAACATTTTTACATTTAGTGGGACAGGCATAGGCACACGCACTTGTTGCCTATACGCGGGCTACAGGTGGCTCAACGAGCCTGGTCCAAAGCAGTCTGCACGGTATCAAGCAATTCGGCCCACGAGGCTTCGAACTTCTCTACCCCCTCCGCTTCCAGAGCGGCTACAACGTCGTTGTAATCAATGCCTAGTTCTGCCAGCTGGTCCAGCAAGGCGTTCGATTCCCGATAGGTACCAGTGATGGTGTCTCCAGTGACCTGGGACTGCTCAGCAACCGCTTCCAACGTTTTTTCCGGCATGGTATTGACGGTTTCCGGCGCCACCAAACCGTCTACATACAGCGTGGCCGGTAAAGCAGGGTCCTTCGTCCCGGTGGAAGCCCACAAGGGCCGCTGGCGATTAGCTCCAGCAGATTCCAACCGCTTCCACCGCTCAGTAGCAACTGATTCTTCGTACACCTGATATGCCAAGCGGGCGTTAGCCAAACCAGCCTGGGACTTCAAAGCCAACGCTTCCTCGCTTCCGATGGTTTCCAGTTGTTGATCCACCGCCGCATCCACACGAGAAACGAAAAAAGACGCTACGGAGTAGATCGTGGAAAGATCCTTGCCATTCTCCAACGCCTTTTCCAAACCGGTCATATAGGCATTAATCACTGCCCGGTACCGTTCCAGGGAGAAAATTAAGGTGACATTCACCGAAACCCCTTCTGCCAAGGTTTCAGCGATGGAAGGCAGCCCTGCCTCCGTTGCAGGAATCTTGATCAGCACATTATCCCGGTCCACGGTTTCGGACAGGCGCCGAGCCATGGTCGCCGTTGCTTCAGGATCATGAGCCAACCGGGGGTCAACTTCAATCGACACCCTGCCGTCCCGCCCTTGAGTGGCCTCTGCAATCGGGGCGAAAAGGTCACAGGCATCACGGACGTCGTCAGTGGTGATCGTAAACACTGCTTGGTCAACGTCAGCGCCTTCTGCAGCTAGTTTCTTCACTTGGTCCGCGTAAGCCGCTCCGTTCGACAGCGCTCCGGCAAAAATCGTGGGATTGGTGGTCACCCCCACCACATCCCGAGTGTCGATCAGTTCTTGTAGATTCCCACTGGTCAGGCGTTCACGCGAAAGATCGTCCAACCAAATGGATACACCCGTGTCAGACAGTTTTTTAGTCGAGGCAGTCATTGTGCGCTCCTTTACGTTAAGTCGCGATAGGTTTCTCAGGTCCGTACACAGGGTTCAGTGATCAGCCATGGGTTGCAGCCACGGCGTCCATGGATTCGTGCGCTTTGGCGGACACAGCAGCAGCCGTAATGCCGAATTCTTCATAAAGCTTTTCGTAGGCAGCAGAATCACCATAGTGTTCCAAACTGACAGCGCGTCCACAGGAGCCCAAAAGATCGTTCCATGACATGGCAACCCCGGCTTCCACCGTCACCCGCGCCTGAACAGCCGCTGGAATCACTGATTCGCGGTACTGGTCATCCTGAAGGTCAAACCATTCACGGCATGGCATGGACACCACACGAGCCTGGATACCTTCTTCGGCAAGGGCCTGACGGGCCTCCAGGGCCAACTGCACTTCAGAACCAGTACCGATCAGGAGCACATCGGGAACACCATCCGTATCCGCCAAAACATAACCGCCCCGAGCAGTGCCTTCAGCAGAGGCTAGTTTTTCGCCCTCACCTTCCATACCTTCACGGAGGAAAGTAGGAACGTTCTGCCGGGTCAAAGCAAGACCCGCTGGCCGCTGCCTATTTTCCATGATGGTCCGCCATGCCACCGAGACCTCATTGGCATCGGCTGGCCGGATCACATCAAGCCCAGGAATGGCCCGCAGAGCGGATAGCTGTTCCACCGGCTGGTGAGTCGGACCGTCCTCACCCAGCCCGATGGAGTCGTGCGTCCACACATAGACGGAAGGAACCTTCATCAAAGAACCCAACCGCACTGCAGGACGTTGATAATCAGAGAAAATCAGAAACGTTCCAGAGAACGCGCGAGTCCATGTGGATAGAGTGATGCCGTTAACAATCGCCGCGGCGGCATGTTCGCGAATACCAAAGTGCAACACACGCCCATACGGATTCCCGGTCCACTGTGCGGTCGAACGATCAGCCGGGATAAAGGAAGACGCTGACTCGATCGTCGTATTATTCGACCCTGCCAAGTCAGCAGACCCGCCCCACAGCTCTGGAAAAGTCTCAGCGATAGCGTTAATGACCTTCCCGGATGCTGATCGGGTGGCGACGTCTTTTCCTGGTTCAAAGACCGGGAAGGCATCGGCATACCCTTCGGGCAACCGCCCTGCCTGCAAACGTTCGTACAGTTCAACTCGCTGTGGGTTGGACTCACGCCAGGCCTGGAAAGACTCTTCCCAAAGTGCGCGCTCGTTCTGCCCACGCTGAACAAGTTCGCGCGTATGCGCCAGAACATCGTCCTCAATCACAAAATATTTCTGAGGATCGAACCCTAGGACTTCCTTCGTGGCGGCCAGCTCTTCTGCCCCCAACTTGGATCCGTGAATGCCACCGGTGTTCTGCTTCGTAGGAGCTGGCCAACCGATGATGGTGCGCAAACAAATCAAGGACGGCTTCGACGTTTCAGATTCAGCGTTTTTGATTGCGGTAAAGAGAGCCTGAACATCCTCTGTGTACTGCCCTCCGTTGTTGGTCCAATCCACTGTCTGCACCTGCCAGCCATAGGACTCATAACGCTGAGCAACATCCTCGGTAAAGGCAACGTCAGTATCGTCCTCAATGGAAATCTGGTTTTGATCGTAAATAACAACCAAGTTCCCCAGTTCCTGGTGACCTGCCAACGAAGATGCCTCCGACGTCACGCCTTCCTGAAGGTCACCATCAGAAGCAATCACGTAAATGCGATGGTCAAAGGGGGATTGGCCGGCAGGAGCGTCGGGATCAAACAACCCACGGGTATAGCGCTGCCCGTAAGCAAATCCCACAGCAGAAGCCAGCCCCTGCCCTAACGGGCCCGTGGTGATCTCCACACCTTTAGTGTGCCGGTACTCTGGGTGGCCGGGAGTTTTAGAACCCCAGGTACGCAGTGACTCAATATCCTCCATCTCCAAGCCAAAACCACCCAGAAACAACTGAAGGTAGAGACTTAACGACGTATGGCCGGGGGAGAGGATGAACCTGTCACGGCCAACCCACTGGTCATCACGCGGGTCGTGACGCATGACCTTCTGAAAAAGAAGGTACGCCGCAGGAGCCAAGCTCATGGCAGTACCCGGATGACCGGAACCCACTTTTTCAACGGCATCTGCGGCCAAGACTCGCACGGTGTCGACCGCACGCTGATCAAGGTCGGTCCAGGTGAGCTGCTCAGACTGAGTCAATTGAGAACACTGTCCTTTCGAGTAAGACGGTTCGCGAGACGTCGTGACTTGGTGCCCACGACGAGACAAACAATACTTGTTCGCTGATCAGCCTAAGTCACGGCATGGTGTCCCTGTCTTCACCCGGGAGCAATTTCCTTCGGTTTGTCCCATACATGACGCACAGCGGAAGGCTCAGCACGAAGAGCATGATCCGGGTTAGACTGCTTACCGCATTTGCTGTGCCTACATGGCCGGCGATCGCACGAACCTACTACGGCGCGGTCTCGGTGCGACCCAGTAACCCACACAGTCAGGGAGAGCAGGAACGTGAGCTCAACGCAGGCTTCAGAGCACGTTGCCATACCTGCACCTCACAGCGCCCATCGGGAGACGCCCAAGCGCAAAACTACTTTCCCCGCCCGTTTACGCGCTTATCTGCAGTTAATGAAACTGCGAATAGTAGAGTTGTTACTGATCGCCACAGTCCCGACCATGATTTTCGCTCAACAGGGCATGCCCGACTTCTGGTTGATTCTCAATACTTTAATCGGCGGCACCCTTTCTGCCGGAGCAGCAGGGGCGTTTAACTCTTATATTGACCGTGAATCTGACCGCGTTATGGAAAGGACATCCAATCGACCACTGGTCACTCGAGTAGTCGGTGATCGTGAAGCCCTGATCTTCGCCTGGGTCGTGGCCGTGCTCTCTGTTGCCTGGTTCTGGGTTTTTGTCAACGGCCTTGCCGCACTACTGAGCGCTTTCGCGATTTTCCTCTACGCTGTTTTCTACTCGATCATCCTCAAGCGGCGTACGTCCCAAAACATCGTTTGGGGCGGTGTTGCGGGATGCATGCCGGTGGTCATCGCGTGGGCGGCTGTCACAGGGACCGTTCAGTGGCCCGCCATGGTCTTATTCGCTGTCGTATTTTTATGGACACCACCGCATTACTGGCCATTGTCCATGAAGTATGCCGCTGACTACTCGCGGGCTGGGATCCCCATGTTGGGTGCTATTTCCCCAGCTGGCAAAGTAGCGTCCCAAGTTGTGCTCTATGCCTGGGCTACCGTGATGTGCTCTCTGCTATTGGTCCCCGTCGGTGGCGCCGGATGGTTCTACGCCACAGTGTGCCTAGCCGCCGGCGCATGGTTCACCTACGAATGCCACCGGTTACTACGGACCGCCAATGACAACCAACCCACGGATAAACAAGCCATGCGAGTGTTCCATGGCTCCATCACCTACCTGACTTTGGTCTTTGTAGCTGTCGCCGTTGATCCCTTTGTGGGCGGATCTGTGCTCTCAGCACCGTAGACTGCACACCATGCTGACTATGCGGTTCTCCGGTGTGGTGGCCTATCCAATTACCCCCTTTGCCCCTGGTGGTGCCATTGATCAGGTCACGTTCTCCGCTCACATCGCAGCGCTTGCTGAATCCGGGGTGGACGGCATCTGTGTACTGGGGACGGCAGGGTCTTTCGCCTATTTGAGTCACGACGAACGCGCTGCAGTGGTACGCACCGCCGTGTCTGCTGCAGCCGGTTCTGGCATTCCCATAGGTGTTGGCGTATCAGCCCTGACCACTCAACAGGTATTAGAGCTGGCATGGGATGCGGAAAACGCTGGTGCGGACGGTCTGGTAGTCAACCCGTTGTCATATGTACCGCTGTTATCACCAGAAATCGCCGACCAGGTTGAAACTGTGGCGTCCTCCGTCAGTCTTCCGCTATGCCTTGATAACAATCCTTCAACCACAGGTTTTATGTACCCCGTGGATTTGGCCGCAGAACTGACACGTGTCCATAACGTCGTAGCTTTTAAGGACACTGCGGACTCTGTACGTGCTTTACACAACCGTCGCCGTCTGCTGAATCAACTGTGTGAGCCTGGCACGTGTTTTGCGATCGCCAGCCCCCAGCTGATGATGGATGATCCCGACCCCACCACCGCATGGCACACCGGTTTAGCTGCGGCGCTCCCTCAGGAATTTGTGGCGTTTCGCGCAGCCGCCGCCGCTGACGATTCGGAAGCGGTACATCGTTGGCGTGAAGCTTTCGCCCCGCTCATCGACGTCTTGCGATGGGAACGTCCCTTAAGTTCCATTTACGCTCTTAACGATGTTTGCGGAGTACGTACGGCCGCGCCACGCCGTCCCATTCATCCAGTAACGTCACAAAGTCGCGAACGGATTGCAGAAGCTGTCCGTGTGGTCCGCCAGGCGCTGGCCTCGTAGTACCTAAACTGACTACGTGTCTATGGATCACATGATGCCTTCCCATTCCCGCGCGCCGAGGTCGGTACTGTCTCCAGCGCTGTGGGTAGAGCATCTGTGCATGGAGTACAGGGTTTCGTCGGGCAGAAGCACTCGCCGTGTTCGAGCGGTCGCCGATGTGAGTTTCCAGGCGCAATATGGGCACGTCACGGCATTGTTAGGGCCTAATGGCGCGGGCAAAAGCACGACGCTAGGGTGCGCTCAGGGCTTACTCAAGCCCACTGGCGGATCCATCGAACTGCTAGGGCAGAACCCGTGGAACGCCAAACCCGAGCTCAGGGCACGCATGGGAGTTATGCTGCAAGACGGCGGGTTACCGCAATCGGCACGCCCCGGTGAGTTCCTCAAGCACATCAGTACCATGTACCGCCATCCAGCCGATATGGAAGAACTGATCGGCATACTCGGTATTAACTCTTTTCTCCATACACCCTTACGGCGCCTGTCCGGTGGTCAACGACAACGGGTGGCACTGGCCGCCGCTTTGGCTGGGCGCCCCGATATCGTGTTTTTGGATGAGCCCTCAGCTGGCCTTGACCCGCAATCCCGCGCGGTGGTTTTTGAGCTGATCACACAGCTCACAGAACGTGGCACTGCGGTGGTTTTGACCACCCATCTGCTGGACGACGCCCAAAAACTCGCTGACCACGTGGTGATTGTGGATCAGGGGACGGTTCGAAAATCTGGGACAGTCGCCGAGTTGATTTCTAGAGACGACAGTTCGGCGACGCTGCGGTTGCAGCTCACACATCAACAACGCAACCATTGGGATCGCCACCCTCCACAATGTGTGATCGCATCAGCGCAGCAAGGACTGCATGTGGAGGCGACCGACCACGAGGTCACCATTACCGGGGCATTAGGGCCAGATCTTCTGCACAACCTCACCACCTGGTTCACCACAACAGGGGAACTACCACTATCCATGACACTGCAACCACAAACGTTAGAAGACGTTTTTCTGGAGGTAGCAGGGCGGGAGATTCGATGAACGAAATAACCAGTCCCGCCCATAAAACCAGTGCAAACATCATCGATGACGCACCGCGCGCAGCGCCACTGTGGCGACGGGTAGTTAGTCAGACTCGGTACGAAGCTTTGACGATGGCACGCAACGGCGAACAGCTCTTGTTACTAGTGATCTTACCGGTCATCGCTCTTGTTGCTCTATCACAAAGCAGCATATTGGACGGTACGTTGCCTGACAGCGCAAACCGTGTGGACTATGCCGTGGCCGGTGTTCTGGCCTTGAGCGTGATCTCCAACGCCTTTTCAGGCCAGGGCATTCAAACAGGGTTTGACCGTCGTTATGGAGTACTACGGCAACTATCTACGACACCGTTAGGGCGTAGCGGGCTGATTGCTGGAAAATTTTGTGCCGTTCTGACCGTTCTGGTCGCTCAATGCGCCGTGATCATCATGGTGGGGCTCGCCGTGGGATGGAAACCACCGGCCACGGCCGTAGCCCCCGCCGTGATCATCATGTTCCTAGGGGCTGCGGCGTTTACCAGCCTGGGACTGTTAGTAGCAGGAATTCTGCGGGCCGAAGCCACTCTTGCCGTCGTCAACCTGCTGTGGGTATTGCTGGCTGCCGCCGGCGGAACCTTGGCACCGACAACGGTGCTGCCTACCTGGTTCGCTCCCATAGTGTCTTTGTTGCCATCTGCTGCACTCGCTGACGGTCTGCGTCATGTGCTGGTCACACATAGCGTTGGTGGACTTTGGGGGCCTGCTCTCATTCTGGTGTTATGGACAGCAGCGGCGTGGGCTGCGGCAGCCCGTTGGTTCCGGTGGAACTGACACCGTTAGACTGAAGCGACCTTGACAACCCGCACGCTTCAGGATGTGACCTGTGAGTTCCGCGCCACCCCGTACGCACTCTTCTACCTCATCAGAGCGCTTCCCCCGCCCTACAGAAAACCCAAATATCTGGCAGCGGGTGTCGGCACTGTTCATGCGGACTCAGGTGGATGGATGGGTTCGCATAACTGCGTGGGCCTCCCTATTAGCCAACTCACTCTTAATTTTGACCGGGGGCCTGGTGAGATTGACGGGATCAGGGTTGGGGTGCCCTACCTGGCCACAGTGCACAGAAGATTCGTGGACCTCGACGGCTGCCATGGGAATCCATGGAGCTATTGAATTTGGTAACCGTCTTCTGACTTTCGGTTTAGCTTTGGTCGCTGTCCTCGCCTTCTTAGCCGTACTGAAGATGCGCGACCACCGCCGGGACCTCTTTGGACTCACCCTGGTTCTTGGGTTAGGCATCGTAGTGCAGGCAGTGGTTGGGGGAATCACGGTTCGAACGGGCCTTAACCCATGGGTGGTAGGAATCCACTTCATGATCTCAGCCGTGATGATCTTTCTGGCTACGGTCTACGTGAATCGAACACGTCGGTACAGTCTGCCGGATGTTGCGATCCGTGAGGCCCCGGGGCAAGCCCAAAACCTAAGCGGCGTCGTTCGGGGGAGTGCGCTGCTCTTGGCCTTACTCACGTTTGCGATCGTCTACTTGGGCACTTTAGTCACAGGAACCGGACCGCATTCAGGGGATTCTGGAGAAGTAGTCCGCCACACCTTTGACGCCGTCGTTATTACTCGCATGCACGTTATCCCCGTCTATGCCATCACGGCGTTGATTGCGCTGGCTTTGCTGGTTGGGCGTACGTCGTGGCCCCGGCCCGTTTGGAAGGCATACGCACTGGTGGGTTGTGTTGTCGTGTTCCAAGCCCTCATCGGTTTCTATCAGTACTTCAATGGCCTGCCGGTGCTTGTGGTCACCGCACATTTAGTCGGCTCTGCACTGTTGATTGCCACCGTGGCTTCTACGGTCGAAAAGTCTTTTGCGTTGACGACAGCACCGACACAACCTGTCTAATGCGAACCTCACTGAGGTGACCCTTCCTAGGCACACGGAATGAATTTAGACATACTTTGGTTCTGTAATTTGGCGGGATCCGTGACACAGGCGCATCAGGTATGAGGGGAGAGATACAGATGACTGGTTCCAGCGCTCGCTCGCAAAGCCGTACGAGCCAACAGTGCCTCCCCGCAACAACCGATGAGCCCACTGAGTCCAAAACACGCTCAAAAGTGCTGAACGCCGTTCTGGAGCATGGCCCGGTAACTGCCCGTGAACTCGGCGACCGCCTCGATCTCACACCCGCAGCTATTCGTCGCCACCTGGACACCCTGGAACGTGAACGGTTCATTGAGGTTACGCTGGTCCGCCGCCCGGGAACCGGGGCCGGACGGCCCGCCCGGCGTTATGTGGTAGCACCTGAAGGCCATGAGCGACTAGGCAATGATTATCTAGGGATCGCAGCAGATGCGTTAGACACCATTCGAGAACTTGGTGGGCACCAAGGACTCCGCGCTTTTGTGGACCGGCAGTTTGACCAGATGGAACGTCGTTACCGTCCGACTGTTGAAGCTGCTGGCGAGGACGTGTCAGCACGGCTAGACATCCTCGTCCAGCTACTCTCAGCTGATGGATACGCAGCATCCGCCAACATCGTTAAGGTCGGACCCGCACGTCGCCGCGTGTTATCAGCCCAGTTATGTCAGGGGCATTGCCCAGTACAGGAGATTGCCACTAAACACCCTGAATTCTGTGAGGCCGAAACTCGGATAATTGCGGCCTTGCTCGATGTTGACATCCGAAGACTTTCCACACTTGCCGCGGGGGCACATGTGTGCAACACACATGTGCCGTTGTCACGGCAACCCCATGTCCGAGTGCGCTCCGGCGCACCGGGTTCTTGACCATTTAGCGTCGGCAGCTGGTACAGCTCGCCGAGACACACCAACTGCTCGATACGAGGAGGCAGGCATGACTGACGTGACAAACGCCAATGACACCGTCATCAGCGACATTTTGGAGAAAAATCCGGAGCTGGAAGGCATCGGCAACTACGAATACGGGTGGGCGGATCCTGATGTCGCGGGTGCATCTGCACGTCGTGGTCTCAATGAAGAGGTCGTTCGGGATATATCCGATAAGAAGAACGAGCCTGAGTGGATGCTGAATATGCGCCTTAAAGCTCTCAAGTTCTTCAACCGCAAACCCATGCCTACGTGGGGGGCTGATCTTTCGGATATTGATTTTGACAACATCAAATACTTTGTCCGAGCCTCCGAAAAGCAAGCACAGTCGTGGGAAGATTTACCAGAGGACATCCGCGAAACCTACGAAAAACTAGGTATTCCGGAAGCAGAACGCTCACGCTTAGTGGCAGGTGTTGCTGCACAGTACGAATCAGAGGTCGTGTACCATCAGATTCGTGAAGATCTGGAAGCTCAAGGAGTAATCTTCCTCGACACCGATACCGCGCTACGGGAACACCCGGAGTTCTTTGAAGAATACTTCGGAACTGTCATTCCCGTGGGAGATAATAAATTTGGTGCGTTGAATACCGCCGTATGGTCTGGTGGATCTTTTGTATATGTCCCCAAAGGAGTCCATGTCGAGATACCGTTGCAGGCATACTTCCGCATCAATACAGAAAATATGGGACAGTTTGAACGCACGTTGATTATTGCCGACGAGGACTCTTACGTTCATTACATTGAAGGGTGCACAGCCCCGATATATAAAACAGACTCCTTGCACTCAGCTGTTGTGGAAATCATTGTGAAGAAAAACGCTCGAGTGCGTTACACGACGATTCAAAACTGGTCCAATAACGTCTACAACCTGGTCACGAAGCGCGCCATCGCCCACGAAGGCGCCACCATGGAGTGGATTGATGGGAACATTGGATCCAAGGTGACCCAGAAGTACCCAGCTGTCTATATGACCGGCGAACACGCTAAGGGGGAGACCCTCTCCATCGCTTTTGCCGGTGAAGGGCAGCATCAAGACACTGGATCAAAAATGGTGCACATTGCACCTAACACGTCATCCTCCATCGTTTCCAAGTCCGTAGCGCGTAATGGTGGCCGTGCCGCCTATCGCGGGCTAGTTCAGGTGCGGGAAGGCGCCCACAATGCCAAGTCAAACGTGGTGTGTGACGCTCTATTGGTAGACACCATTTCACGTTCGGACACCTACCCCTACGTCGATATTCGTGAAGACGACGTCTCTATGGGGCACGAAGCCACCGTTTCCCGAGTTTCCGAAGAACAACTTTTCTATCTGATGCAGCGCGGGATCGCTGAAGACGAAGCCATGGCAATGATTGTGCGCGGATTCGTTGAGCCGATCGCCCGTGAGCTGCCTATGGAGTACGCACTTGAACTCAATCGCTTGATCGAACTGCAAATGGAGGGTTCCGTTGGCTGATACGCCACACTTTGACACCCGGCCGGCACCAGCCGCCACCACTGCTGAGGACGACTTTGTCCAAGGGGTCCGTACCGACCAGGCACGCGTTGCCATTCCCGGTATGACTGAGGAGGGTGAAAAGCTCGCCACCGAACACGCCCTGGGCGATGAACGTGAGGTGGAAGTCACAATCTCACCAGAGGCTAAAAAACCGGCGGGCAACTCGCGCGCGGAACGCACAGCGTCATATAACCTGACTGATTTTCCCGAGCTGACGGGCCGTGAAGAAGATTTCCGTTTCACCCCGCTGCAGCGACTCAAGGGCTTGGATTCCAAGGATCTCACCGGCACAACACCCCAGGTGGCGGTTTCTGGATCGGACTTAGTAACCGTAGAAACAGTTGGACGCGACGATCCCCGCGTAGGCTCTGCGGGTATTCCGGAGGACCGTCTGTCTGCCAATGCTTGGCAACATTTTACGGAAACCACCGTTGTGACCATCGCGCAGGAAACCGAGGTTGACGAGACCATCTTCGTAGACATTACGGGTACCCACACCGACCCCGCGGCACAGCACCTGGTGATTGACGCTCAGCCGTTTTCCCGCGCCCGAGTGGTCCTCCACCACCACGGCACTGCAGTACTAGGTCAAAACATCGAGTTTTTAGTGGGCGATAACGCCAACCTGACCGTCGTGTCCTTGCAGGAGTGGAAAGATCGCGGCACGGTGCACGCCTCCGCCCAGCATGGACGCGTAGGCCGTGACGCACGGTTTAAACATGTTTGCGTGACTCTGGGCGGTGAGACTGTGCGCGTGACCCCCGCCGTTCGTTATGACGCACCCGGTGGCGAGGTCGAAATGTACGGCCTGACGTTCGTAGATGACGGCCAACATTTGGAGTCCCGGTTGTTTGTTGATCACTCGCAACCTAACTGCACATCCCGAGTCACCTATAAATCCGCGTTACAAGGCCGCGCTGCGCACGGAGTGTGGGTAGGTGATGTGCTGATCCGCCCGGAAGCGGAAGGTACGGATACCTACGAACTGAACCGCAACCTCATCCTCAATGACGGCCCCCGTATGGATTCGATTCCCAACCTAGAAATTGAAACCGGGTTGATCGAAGGAGCGGGGCACGCCTCAACCACCGGCCAGTTGGATGCCGAACACCTGTATTACCTCATGGCACGGGGCATTCCCGAAGTGGAAGCGCGGCGCTTGGTAGTGCGCGGTTTCCTTTTCGAAATCCTGCAACAGATCGAAGACGAAAACATTGAGGCTCGTCTGCGCGACGTTGTTGAAGCCGAGCTGTCCAACGCAGACCACTGAAGCACGTACAAAACCTCATTAATTTTCCAGGAGAAACATTGAGCACTCTCGAAATCAAGGATCTCAACGCATCCGTTTTGTTGGATGAAGACAACAGCAAACAGATCCTCAAAGGCGTCAACATCACCATCAACTCCGGGGAAGTTCACGCAATCATGGGCCCTAACGGTTCCGGTAAGTCCACTTTGGCTTCCACCGTCGCCGGCCACCCTAAGTTCCGTGTCGATTCGGGCTCCGTACTCCTCGATGGCGAAGACGTTTTGGAAATGTCAGTGGACGAACGTGCCCGTGCCGGACTGTTTTTGGCGATGCAATATCCCGTCGAAATCCCGGGGGTAACAACCTCAAATTTCTTGCGGTCAGCTAAAACAGCGATCGACGGCGAGGCCCCCTCCCTGCGGACCTGGACCAAAGACATGAAAACTGTTGCTGAGCAGTTGAAAATGGATCCCGCGATGATCCAGCGCAATGTCAACGAAGGTTTTTCCGGAGGCGAGAAAAAACGCATGGAAATCATGCAATTAGAGCTGTTGCGTCCCAAGATGGCTCTGTTGGATGAAACCGACTCTGGCTTAGATGTTGATGCTCTGCGTGTGGTCTCTGACGGGGTGAACCGCGCCAAAGAAACCAACAACATGGGTGTCATGCTGATCACCCACTACAACCGCATTTTGCGTTATATCAAGCCGGATTACGTTCACGTGTTCAACGACGGCAAAATCGTGGAACAGGGCGGCCCGGAACTCGCCGTCATGTTGGAAGAGGAAGGTTACGACAAGTACGTCGCAGCCAACCGCTGATCTCCCGGTTTCCTTGGGCAGTGGGAACGCCCAAGGAAACCACCGAACTAAAGGAACAAACATGGCCGAACCGTCAACCGCGCCCGCAGGGGCTCCGTCACTTGAAGAAGTTGAGGAGGCGCTCAAGGACGTGATCGACCCCGAACTCGGGGTGAACATTGTTGATCTGGGACTGCTGTACGGCGCTTCCTACACAGAGGACGGTGCGCTGAAGCTCGATATGACGCTGACTACCGCAGCATGCCCCCTGCAAGATGTCATCGAAGAACAAGTGGAACAGAACATCGGCACCATGGTGGACGAATGGTACGTCAACTGGGTGTGGATGCCCCAGTGGAGCATGGAACGCATTACAGAAGATGGGCGGGACCAAATGCGAGCGCTCGGATTCAACATCTGAAACACCTGCACGGCAACCCCGGATTCATTCAGCGGATGCTTCCGGGGTTGTCAAGGTCACCAGCGTCGAAAGTGTCGCACTTGCCAATATCGCCCGACTGATAGCCCGCCATGAACCACGCTGCCCGCTGCTGCGATGTCCCATGTGTAAAGGCTTCCGGATTCACTCGTCCGGAAGTGGTTTCCTGAATGTGATCATCGCCGATTGCTTCCGCCGTCGATAAAGCAGAACGCAAATCCTCCTCTGTAATGTCGTTGAGTTGCACTGAACCGGAGACGTCATCACCAGAAGCCCGGTTGGCCCATAAGCCCGCATAACAGTCTGCTTGCAGCTCCACCCGAACAGCCCCGGAATCGGCACCTTGCTGAGATTGAGATGCCGCCCCTAAATACCCCAGCTGGTACTGAATATGGTGGGCAAATTCGTGGGCGACCACATACTCTTCGGCCAGCGCACCGCCTTTGGCGCCAAAATCAGTTTGTAAGGTATTAAAGAACGAGGCATCCAAATACACGCTCTGGTTAGAGGGACAGTAAAACGGTCCGGTCGCTGACGACGCAGTGCCACACGGTGAGTACTCCGAGCCGGAAAACAGCACCAATCCCGGCATGTTGTATTCCACCCCCGTGGATTGCGGCAGGTACTCCGACCACATGGCGTCCAGGCTGTTAGCCGTCGCCACCACGCGACAATCCGTATGGTTGTTGGCGTCCTCGCCAGTCTGGCATTTTTCTGCAAGCTCCTCCTGGGCTTGCGCAGAACTGCCCGAGCCGGTGGAATACTCCGAATAACTGCCCTGATTTAATGCGTTGTCCACCCCACCCAGCATGGGCTGACCAAACAGCAACCCCAGGACGACGGTGAGCACCAGACCACCTAACCCGCCACCGACCATCACGCCACGGCCTCCACCACCACCTGTTTGTACGCGGGAGGTGTCCAGCCGCGCCCCCTGATTGAAACTCATAGGGGCATCCTAGTGTCAGCGGAGGTATCGTCCAGCCCACGTGCTGCCAGTGCCTCCCCAGTTCGTTGGGCGTGGGCCACCGCAGCAATCACGGCGGGCGTTGCTATCCTCATGGGTCCCAGACGTATTCCACGTGCAGCGGCAGCCTCCTTCAACCCTTGTATAACACCCAGAAGATATGGCACAGCACGCATCATAATGTGGATGGTCAACCCCACACGCTCCGGGTCCACACCCACCACACGTAGTGGTGTGATCAGTGTGACAACACCATCGAGCAACACCGCCTGCGGAGTAGTTTCCAGCACTGCACGGGTGGTGAGCATGGCCGTGGTGACGGTCAGCAGCACGGCGACACCATGCTGCGCGGTACCAACCACCACGTGGTAAAGGGCTAAGAGAATAAAAACTGGCAATGCCGGTTTGATAGTCGCCCACCAGCTACGCCACCCCAGCCCAGCGGTTTTGCCAAGTACGACCACCACTGCAAGGCATACCATCGGCACCACCCAGGGCTGGCTGAGACCCGGTATCCACCGTTCCCAGGGAGGGAAAATACAAAAGGCAGTAAGCAGCACCCCTACGCCTTTAACGCCCACAGGTACTGTATGCAGCCACCCGTCACCCGGTGTGTAGGTGCCGAAAATCTCCCGCTGAACGCCGCTCATGTTCCGTGAACTTTCGGGAACCCCTCTACACACCACGTGTGGTAGTCCTCCACCAACTGTGGGCCACCTTGGGCATAAACCCGCCCTTCGTGTATGACCACCACATGGTGTGCCGTAGCGGCTAACTCCAGATCATGTGTGGCGTACACCAGCTGCTGTGAAAGATCATGTAAACGCTCCATCAACCGGGCACGGTTCCGCAGATCCAACAGTGTTGTAGGTTCATCCAACACCAGGACAGAGGGATCTACCGCCAAAACAGAAGTCAGGGCAACCAGCTGACGTTGGCCACCTGAAAGATCGTAAACGGACTGATGCATGTGGTCTTTTAATCCAGCTGCCATTAACAATTCCTCGGCACGGCGGTGGCGACGTTCTGGGTCCTGAAACGTCGCCCGTAAAGACAGCTCAACATCTTCAACGGCTGTTGGCATCAGCAACTGTGCTGCAGGATCAGTAAACACAAAACCCACTATTCGTCGCGCTATCTTCCAGTGCCGTGCGACGTCGATCCCATGAACTTGGACATGACCAGTGGTGGGGGTCACCAAGCCGTTCAGCAACCGCAGCACCGTGGATTTTCCTGATCCGTTGAGGCCCACGATGGCGGTGCGGGGATGATTCAGTTGTAGCGTGACATCCCGCAGGATGGACACGGTGTTGTGTTGGTCCTGTGGATCAGCAGCATTCACGCCTACAGCAGAAATCTGTATCCCCTGCGCGAAATCCGCCACCGGAGGAGTAGAACCGGCACCACCGTGAGCAAGGCGGCGCTTTGTCGATTTGCCGATCACTGACGCCCGGCCAAACGGGGGAAAGCGCGGTGCACCGCGGCCGCAACGATGGCCGCAACGGCACATTTCAGTAAATCTCCTGGCCAATAGAGCAGATCGGCCAAGAATGCGTCTCGCAGGGACAATCCTCCGTTCGTTGCCATACCCGGGATTCCTATGAGCCGGGCGACCACAAATCCACCGAGCACGGCTGCACCGAATAAACCAAGCACCCGGGTTTTGTTGCTCCCAGCACGACGCAGCACCCCGTAAGCCAATAAGCCAGTCAAGGCCCCAGCTACGGCGAAGCTCACGATGTACCCGGCTGAAGGACCTGCCAAGACACCTGGACCACCGCGGAACCCGGAAAAGACAGGAAGACCTGCGACTCCCACCACCACGTATAACAACACCGCTAGTCCACCACGACGCGGCCCAAGCACCAGCCCCGTCAGATAAACAGCTAAGGTCTGCAAAGTGATCGGAACTGCCAAAGGACCCACCGGGAGCGCAGGCATCACAGACATCACCGCACAGAAAGCAGCAAAAACACCAATCAGGGCTAGCTGGGTACCAGCAGAATGTGGGGGAACGGTGGGGGAGGGGGAAGTCATGTGAGGGTTGTCAGAGCTCATGCGAGGATATTAAACACTGTTCAAGTCTACGTGCCACTCTGCCTGCATCGGTACATTCGCTCGGGAAACCTATGGATCCACACCCGCTCAATCACTCACCTTCAGCAGAGGACCGGGCTAGACTAAGCCGATCCCACCAGCTCCCCCTAAAATCACCCGCGAAAGGTTGTGCCTTCCGTTGATCACCGTGTCTGATATGGAACTACGCGCAGGCGCACGTTTGTTGATGGATCAGGTGAATTTCCGAGTTCAACGGGGAGACAAGATTGGTTTGGTAGGGCGCAATGGTGCCGGTAAAACCACCATGACCAAAGTACTGGCCGGACAATCTTTGCCAGCCAATGGTTCCATCACTCGCAGCGGCACCATCGGCTACCTTCCGCAGGATCCACGCGTTGACGATATGGAGCAACTGGCCCGGGATCGGATTTTCTCCGCACGTGGCCTTGCGGAAGTGATTGAGCGGATGCGTATGGCTGAAGAAGACATGGCAAACCCTGATGATTCCGTACGAGAAAAAGCCATGAAGCGTTATAGCCGTCTAGAGTCTGAATTTGTTGCTGGGGGTGGATATGCCGCTGAATCTGAAGCTGCAACCATCACCGCTAATCTGGACCTTCCAGAGCGTGTACTGGAACAACCTTTGCGAACTCTTTCCGGCGGTCAACGACGTCGTGTGGAACTCGCACGAATTCTTTTCGCCGATGCGGAAACCATGTTGCTGGATGAACCTACTAACCATTTAGATGCCGACTCCATCATGTGGTTGCGTGATTTTCTTAAAAACTACTCCGGTGGCTTACTGGTGATTTCCCACGATGTTGAACTTATGAGCATGGTGGTCAACAAAGTTTTCTACCTCGACGCCAACCGTTCCACAATAGACATTTACAACATGGATTGGAAGCATTACAAGCTCCAACGCGAACAAGATGAAAAGCGACGCAAACGCGAGTTCGCCAATGCGCAGAAAAAGGCATCAGCTTTAATGGCTCAAGCTGAAAAAATGCGAGCGAAAGCAACAAAGGCGGTTGCCGCTCAGCAGATGATCAAACGCGCCGAACGTCTTATGGCAGACGTTGACGGAGAACGTGTGGCGGATAAAGTGGCTGCTATACGTTTTCCTGCGCCAGCGGCCTGCGGAAAAACACCCTTACGCGCACAAGGCCTTTCTAAATCCTATGGCTCCTTAGAAATCTTTACAGATGTGGACTTAGCGATTGATCGTGGATCCCGCGTAGTGGTGTTAGGCCTTAACGGTGCCGGGAAAACTACCCTATTGCGCATGCTGGCCGGGGCAGCACAGCCTGATAGCGGAGTTATTGAAGCAGGACACGGACTCAAACTGGGATATTTTGCCCAAGAGCACGACACCTTGGATACTGATCGCACCGTGCTTCAAAATATGAAAAGTGCAGCGCCAGATTTGGCAGATACCCAAGCGCGAACCATCCTCGGCTCTTTTCTTTTTCAGGACGATGACGTTGATAAACTTGCAGGTGTTCTTTCGGGCGGGGAAAAAACTCGACTAGCATTGGCTACCCTTGTGGCGTCTTCGGCAAACGTCTTACTCCTTGACGAGCCCACCAACAACCTGGACCCTGCATCCCGAGAAGAAATACTAGCCGCGCTACGTAATTACGAAGGCGCAGTGGTTCTGGTATCCCATGATGAAGGTGCGGTAGAAGCCTTAAACCCTGAACGAGTGGTCATGCTGCCAGACGGCATCGAGGATCTGTGGTCACAGGAGTATCAAGATCTGATTTCCCTGGCCTAAACCTCAGAGGATTCAGAGTGCAGCCACAAGGCCCCTGTCCATGAGACGACCCAATGCCTGACGCACCTGGCATGCGGCACTGGGCGGAGCATGGGGGGAATCCGCAAGCTCATCGACAAGCTTCTGCGGTGGGTACGGAATGGAGAGCATGTCCCATATCAAGGCTCCCAACCCTGTCAGCACAGTGAACTGAGCACCATGCAACACGGCTATCGCATCATCTTCGTCGAAGTGTAGGGCATCGTCATACGCCGTCCTATACAAGGTGCCGGGGGCCGCCTCAGTACCCGTATGGTGCGCCTGCAAGAAGCGTTCCGCCATGTCTGGGTGGCGCCACACAACAGGAGAGAGCCCATTATTTCGCCCTAATAACGCGTCAAGGAGGGGTCGCATATCTGTGGCCTGCTGGTAACGCACGGCCAGACATCCTTCGGTCCTATCAAGCACAGTGGCTAATTGCACTAGCCCGCGCTCCAACACGCCCAAAGATGAACTTTGTGGAACCAGGTGCCCTAAAGCTTCTGGCATTGTCAGATGAGAAACCTGGGGGACACCGTGGTGTTCAGGGCTGCGCATCAGAACCACGACACGATGTAGATACGGTTGTTCTGGTGTAGCCCCCAGGCCAATTTCATCGGGAGAAACCAATGTTTTGGGATGACGCCGTTGAGGACCCAGCAAAGACAACGGTTTAGGGTATGGCGTAATCGCCAGTGTTGTGGGATCAATAATCACCGTTTCATCCGTGACATAGCCATAGTGCTGACCTAAGGCTGCCACCGCCGTGGTTTTTCCCGTACCGCTGGGGGCAACCAGCGCAAGAGTCCGCCCCGTTGCGAAGTCCGCCAGGCCAGCGGCATGCAACATAATGCTGCGCCCAACCCCTGCCGTGATTGCAGCCTGAGTCACGTCCCTCACGACAGCATCACTACGTCCCGGCGCGGGGGTGTCACTGTCCCACAACCCGCTGGATGCCATACCCCTGATGGGGCTCACGGGCTGCGTGGAGTCAGGCGTGAGCGCGCATCTATTCCACACCACAGAAGCAACCGCCGCTGCTTCTGGATCAGCCAAGGTTACAGTGGCACGTCCAGCCCCTGCGCGCAGGTGCAGCGTCGTCCGAGTCATCACATGAGAATACCAAGTAGCCCACATTTCAATACATCATCATGTGATTTGGTGAGTGGTGAGCATCATCTGCAACAGCATTATTTGCGATTCAACTCTGCTTCCAGTAGCGCATCTTCTTCCTCCGCATCCAATACCGCATAGCTACGTTTGACACGTCGGGGTCGCATAACGGTTTTCAAATGGGCCGGGATATCACCCACCATCTCCAGCCTGCGCACCACGTCTTCCTCACTCATGCCATCGCCCTGCGGAACAAATCGACCCTCAGCGTCGTAATACCTGGAAAATTCTTCTTCCACCTGAGCCGCATATTCGCGTTCCCACTGATCCTGACGCACTTTCTGCCGAGCGGAATATCCATAGGCCACAAAAACCAACACGGCGAAAGCATCCCACTGTAAGGAGTAAGAAAGATTCGGACCATAATCCAGTTCTGGCCGTGTGAGAGCCTCTGGAGAAGTTGATGTTCCGGGGTTTTCGTAGGCTACCTGCCCGTATGCGGCAGTTTCTACATCCAGGCCAGTCGACTGGGCGATGCCCGGCAGATGGATCGAGGCAATCTGACCGTCAGGGGATTTGCGTTGCAAATCCGCTTCGCTAGGTTGCAGCCGCGCTACGACGGTAACGTCACCCGAAGGAGGTGATGGCACCTGGCCAGGGGAGCCATCACCTGCATCTGACGTGGAAATCCACCCACGATCAAGTACCACCAGAGTCCCTGACGTGGTGCGGAATGGCACCAACACTTCATAGCCAATCATTCCTTCATGTGCGCGGTTACGCACTATCAGGGTCTGATCTGGCACATAACGCCCCGTGATTTCCACCGGGTGCCACCGCATCTGAGGGTCGAACTCTTGGAACTGCGCCATGGCTTCTTGAGCGCCCAACGGCTCAGCATCATAATTCTGCGTGATGGCGGTATTGCGAGCTTCCATGGCATCTGCACGTGACATTTGCCACGACCCTAGGTGAAGGCACACCGCCGCGACCACGCAGCACAACAAAAACCACGCAATCCACCGACCAGACAACACAAAGGAATACGCCGCAATCTTCGCTTTCACAGTGGCGTCACGTCCTGCAAAAAACCTCTGACTTGCAGAAACTCAGCTAAGTAATCCCGGTGATCGCCACAAGCGGTCCAGAGTTTACGGCGGTCTGGGGTATGCACCTTGGGATTATTCCATTCCAGACACCACACGGCAGCCTCCTGGCAGCCCCGGCGCGAACACTGAACAATATCTTCCGGCCCTTGAGGAGAATCACCACTGCGCTCCCGGCCAAGGGAACTCAAAAGATCATCGGGCATCGGCAGCGTCACGACCACTCACCATCAATCACTGGCTCGGTACTTTGGTACCTAACAGCACGTAGGGCAGTGCCGTCAGTGGTGTGCACGGATGGATAATCTGCGGGCTTGGATCCCACTGGAGCGGACTCAAGTTCGGGATATAAAGACAGAGTCACGTATTGCGACGGACGTTCAGAAGTATCCGCACCGACATTCGCTAACATCACCGCTGACCACGGAAGAAGTACCACACCCACCACACAAGCTACTTTCCACCAGAGGTCGTCGACCAGCACAAAACCAAAGAAGCAGGCGATGCGCAAAATCATCTGGATGCTGTAAACCTTCATCCTCCTGCCCATATTCACAGACAGCGGCTCTGGAGTGGAAGTGATTGAGTAGGTGGCAACGTGATCAGCCTGCAAGCTGCCGGTGGTTTGAGGGGACGTGTTGGTTGGCAACGGCGCGGGGGAGGAGGCTACGCGAAGCCGATTCATATCCGCTGGAGTCAGGTATCGCTTAGTCATATATAAGACCCCCTGCAAACTCTCAGCAAACACGGACGACGCGAACTCTAACCACATCATTGTGCACCCCATAGCCGGCGTACCCAACCGCTGAATTCCACATGCCAGAAGCCTTCAGCGCTGTCGTGAACATCCTGGTAAAGCAGCCCCTGGAGCCCTTTGGCGCAACCTCTCGAAGAGGCTGTGGTGGGTTACCCCTAAGAATTCCCCAGTAATGTGAGGGTAGGCTGACCCGGTCGCTGACATGACAGCATCCTCCTGCGTGGAGTGGTCAGTGCCAACAAGAGAGCTCTCCATTTGATCCGAAAGGCAACCTTCTCTCATGACAGTTGCAACTCCGGAAGTCACTGAACCCCGGGTCGTCTTGGTCACGGGTGGCAACCGTGGCATTGGCAAATGCATTGCGGATGCTTTCCGTGCCCAGGGTGATCGTGTGATCATTACCTACCGTTCTGGCGACGCCCCGGAAGGTGTCGATGCAGTCCAGTGCGACGTCAGCTCAACCGATTCCGTTGACACCGCTTTTCAGGAGATTGAATCCACCTGGGGGCCAGTAGAGGTTTTGGTAGCTAACGCGGGTATCACCAAGGACACTCTGGTGATGCGAATGGCGGAAGAAGACTTCACCTCCGTGCTGGACACCAACTTAGTGGGCGCCTTCCGTGTTGCGAAGCGCGCAACCAAGGGATTCCTGAAGCTCAAGCGGGGTCGCGTGATTTTCATCTCCTCCGTAGTTGGTGTCACCGGCGCACCGGGACAGGCCAACTATGCCGCTTCCAAGGCAGGGCTGACCGGTATGGCCCGGGCGATTACCCGCGAACTAGCCGCCCGCAATGTCACAGCAAATGTGGTGGCTCCTGGCTATATCACCACTGACATGACCGCAGATTTACCGGAAGAAGTCACAGCCAACTACATGGCTAGCATTCCCGCCGCCCGTTTTGGGGAGGCGGATGAGGTAGCCAACGCTGTGCAATGGCTTGCTTCCCCCGGTGCAGGTTATGTAAACGGAACGGTTATTCGAGTGGACGGCGGCCTGGGCATGGGGCTGTGATCCGGCTTTTCGTTAGGCTTAACTCACTGGATCAACCCAATGCGCTGATCAGTTGCCCGGCAGCTGCTACCGCCGGTGCGGTCATATTTCGTGAATTGTAGAGGAGCTCTTCATGGACTCTGTTGTCGGTAAAACCGTGATCATCACTGGTTCTTCGCGCGGTGTGGGTGCTGATACCGCCAAGATCCTGGCACAGGCGGGAGCCAATGTGGTGGTGAATTACCGTCAAAAGGCTCCACGCGCCAACAAAGTTGTCCAGGACATTGAAGCAGCAGGGGGCAAGGCCATTGCGGTCGGCGCGGACCTCACTGATCCTTCCACCGTGGAAGCCATGTTCCGTCAGGCGATGGAAACTTTTGGTTCCGTCGATGTGGTCATCCTTAATGCCTCCGGCGGCATGGAGTCCGGCATGGGTGAGGACTACGCGATGCGACTTAACCGCGACGCCCAAAACAATGCCCTCACCACAGCGTTAACCTACTTACCCCACGGTGGCCGCGTGGTTTTTGTCACCAGTCATCAAGCCCACTTCATCCGCGATGTCGACACAATGGATGCTTACGTTGATGTCGCTCATTCCAAACGTGCAGGCGAAGACCAGCTGGTTTCGCGCATTCCGGAAATGACCGAACACGGTGTGGACTTTGTGGTGGTCTCCGGAGACATGATCGAAGGAACCGTGACGGCGACACTGCTCAACCGCGCCCAACCCGGTGCACTCGAGGCACGTCGCGAAGCTGCGGGAAAGCTGTTGTCTGTGCAGGAGTTCGCCACCGAAATTGCGGCCATGGTCACTGCCGATGTGCCCACTGGCCACATCGAGTTAGCCGGTGGCCCCGGTGATTTCCCAGCGGATGGCGGTGCCGCGCAACCTGTCGCCTAATGTGCCCAGGAATTTTGTGTGGTGAGGGCCGTCGGCACACATGGACCTCACCACACACTCTTTAGAGATCAGCGAAAAACCTCACAGAATCCAGGTTTGGCAAGTTAATTTGCGCATCTGCTACCTGGCGAATGGCAGGTTTACCGTTGAAAGAAATACCCACCGCAGCCGTTGCCAGCATGGGGGCGTCATTGGCGCCGTCGCCAACCGCAATTACCTGGTCCAGACTGACCCCATCCGCCTGCGCCCACTGACGTAGCGTGCGTTCTTTGACATAGCCATCCACAATGTCCCCCACCAGGGAACCTGTCAGATGGCCGTCAACGATTTCCAGTTCATTGGCCAAGTGGTGGTCTAACCCGAGTTTTTCCGCCAGGGGGCTCAGCACTTGGCGGAATCCACCGGAGACCACAGCTACGCTATGCCCGGCCCGTTGAAAAGTATCCACCAGAACCCGGGCACCCACGCTGAAACGTACTTGCGCCACGACGTCTTCTAACACCGATGCCGGCAGGCCACGCAAAACAGCGACACGTTCATGCAAAGACTGTGCAAAATCCAGCTCCCCCCGCATGGCACGGTCGGTGATCGCAGCTACTTCTTCCCGGCGATTCGCGTGATCAGCAAGCAACTCGATGACCTCCTGCTGAATCAAGGTGGAATCCACGTCCATAATCAGCATTTTTTTAGCATCAGGGTCGAACAGGTGCCCCGGAATCACATTGACGTCCACACTGTGCCACAGAAAACCCAAAGGATCTGGGCGCAATCGTTTTCGAAGATCCTCCACGCTGCCCCCGGTGACCCGTGCGGTCATCACGGAATACCCTGTGGCTTCTGAATCCTCTCCACCACTTGATGCGGTGGAGGTCACACGAACCCGTCCGTGTTCTTTAACCGTGGCCCCGGAGTCTTCAAGAGCAGCCAGGATTTCTTCAACATCTTCTGGCTGTGGAGTCCTGGACAGTGCGATCACGGCAAGTTCCTCGGTCATGGCGGGGAGTCTATCGCCCGTATGGACTGGAATGAATTTGACGCCTGCCACAGAGCACATGGTTGCGCTACTAGAGTATGTGTCCATGAGCGCCGTGCTAACCATGACTGATGTTGACCTTGTCCGATCCAACACGTCCTTGTTGAACGGTGTCTCCTGGTCCGTTCAAGACAGCGAACGTTGGGTGGTGCTTGGACCGAATGGTGCGGGGAAGTCCACGATGCTCTCCATTGCCGCCGCTCGGTTACACCCCACACGGGGGTCAGTAGAGATCCTGGGGGAAACCCTTGGCCATGTGGATGTCTTCGACCTCCGACCACGCATCGGCCTGACATCAGCGCCGCTCGCGGAGCAAATCCCCGCAGGGGAAACCGTCTTCGACACCGTCGTGACCGCGGCATGGGCCGTTGCTGGACGCTGGCGGGAACAATACGACAAAGCCGACGAGGATCGCGCACACCAGCTGCTCACGGACTGGGATCTGCAAGCACTAACGCAACGTCGTTTCGGTTCATTATCTTCCGGGGAAAAGAAGCGTGTGTTAATCGCTCGCGCTCTGATGACCGACCCCGAACTCTTGTTGCTGGACGAACCCGCCGCCGGGTTAGACGTTGCAGGCCGTGAAGATTTGGTGGAGCGGCTAGACCAGCTGGCGGCTTCACCGGTAGCTCCAGCAGTGGTGATGGTCACCCACCATTTGGAGGAAGTACCCCCCGGGTTCACTCATGCCTTGCTGTTGCGCGACGGTGCCGTGGTGGCAGCAGGCCCCGTGGGAGAAGTCATGACACCCGCCGCGCTTTCCGAAACATACGGCTTACCGCTCAAACTGGTCCGGGTCGGCGACCGTTTTGCCGCGTTCCGCCAGGATTAACGATGCGTGGATTGGATGGATGAGATCTGGAACAGCTTTCCTTTTGACGGGTGGGAAGTTGTTCTGATTGTGGTAGCGGGTCTGTGGGCTGGCTTGATTAACACCATCGTGGGTTCCGGGACACTCGTGACGTTTCCCGTGCTCGTGACCATGGGCATTGCGCCAGTGACAGCCACCATGTCTAACGCGATGGGGCTGATCGCTGGGAACATCACGGGTGCGTGGGGTTATCGCAGCAAACTGAGGGGAGTGGAGCGCACGCTCTACCGGCTCATCCCGTGTTCAGTACTTGGCGGCGCTGTGGGTGCTGTGTTGTTGATGCAACTACCGGAGGAGATTTTCAGTTACGTAGCCCCGGGGTTGATTGTGGTCGCCCTAGGGTTTGTGATCTTCCAACCACGGTTGCAGTCCTTTGTGCAGGCCCGGAAGAACGCATCGGCAACCCCACACTCGTTTGTACCTGAAACGCATACCGCACGTGATCAACAACCGCTGATTCTCTATGTTCTGGTGTTTTGCGCCGGAGTGTACGGCGGGTATTTTGTGGCCGCGCAAGGAGTGCTCCTCCTGGGCATCCTGGGGGTGTTCCTGGCGGGATCCTTACAAACCGCCAATGCTGTCAAAACGGTGCTGGTGACGGTCGTGAATATTATTGCCGCGTTGTCCTATGTGATCTTCGCCCATGACCGCATCAATTGGTGGGTAGTTGCACTGATCGCGGTGTCTTCCGCAGTGGGATCATGGGCGGGAGCCAAAGTGGGCCAACGTTTATCGCCTGTGGCATTACGTTGCATCATTGTGGCTTTAGGGGTTGTGGCACTGGGCAACATGATCCGACAACTGCTGTAACCCGCACGCATATGCTTTTCACGATGAAAGGGACTCTGTGGCCCGCCTGATTCGCCTAACAGACCCGCACGACCCTCGTGTTGCCGACTACACCTGCCTGACCGACGTAGCGCTGCGGAGAAAACTGGAACCTGCCCGGGGAATGTATCTGGCAGAGTCCTCCAAAGTTCTGCGCAGAGCACTAGCGGCAGGCCACCAGCCACGGTCTTTTTTCATGGCGGATCGGTGGGTAAAGTCCCTGTCTGATGTTCTAGATGCCCACCCGCAGATCCCCGTATACGTCGGTGCTGACGACGTCTTGGAAGCTGTCACAGGTTTTCACTTACACCGTGGAGCGCTAGCGGCTATGCAGCGGCCGGAGCCACTGGAGTTAGATACCGTGCTCGACGGCATCCGCCCGGGGAATGGTTCAGCTCGTCACCGCATCGCCATCCTGGAGAATTTAGTGGATCACACCAACGTTGGGGCGTGCTTTCGTTCAGCTGCCGCCATGGGAGTTGATGCTGTTTTGGTCACCCCACAATGTGCTGATCCACTGTATCGACGTAGCATCCGCGTCTCGATGGGAACGGTTTTTCAGGTTCCGTGGACCCGCATAGATTCATGGCCGCACGATATTGATCGGCTCACAGAGGCTGGTTATATCGTCGCTGGCATGACACTTGGAGACGGCGCCATCACATTGGATGACTTGGTCGCTGAAAATCACCAGAAACTCGCCGTGGTTTTTGGCTCTGAAGGCCACGGACTGACATCACATACGGAAAGGGTGCTTGATCGGCGGGTAACTATCCCGATGATGGGCGGAGTGGATTCCCTCAATGTGGCAGCGAGCTCAGCCGTGGCGTTTTACGCCACACGGTAAACACCACGGCCTTGCCGCTAGTTTTTGCTGCGGTAGATAAAAGCCGCCATAGCATCCCTGTTGGTGGCATCCAAGGGGCGGTAGGTCCCATCAGGCCAGCCAGTGGTGACTCCCTGGTCCGCGAACCAGTGGATCTCCCGGTAGAACTGGCTTGTTGGGGAAACGTCCCGGAACCGCGAATTATTCGGAGCCGCGTACTGAGGAGAGCCCGCCAGTCGATGGAAAATCGCCGCCGTAGCGTCCCGGGTCACGTGATGATTCGGGCGGAAAGTACCATCCACCCACCCCTGCATGATGCCTTTGTCACGGGCCCACATGATCTCCTTGTAGAAAGGATGCCGCGGCGAAACATCGGTATATGGGGATATAGCGGGCGCAGTAAACGCCGGGGAACCTGCCATACGGTATGCGGCAGCTGCCATGGCATCGCGGTCGATCTTGCTGTTCGGGCGGAAACTACCATCTGACCAGCCCTTGAGGTAGCGACCGTCCCGAACCCAGGTGATTTCCCGGATGAACGGGTGAGATGCTGCCACGTCCCTGAAAGGCGTGTTGGGGGCAACAGATGCCACCGCGTGCTTGGGAGCAACTTGCAACGTACCTAGCTGCCCGGTGGAGGTCGTTTTTAACGTATGTTCCACCTGGTCAACGCTCATAGAGGGGTTGCTCTGTTTCAGCAAGGCCACCGTCCCCGCCACAAAGGGAGAGGCCATAGATGTTCCGTACTTGGTTCCGTATGTCGGCGATCCAGTCGTCGTGGTGCCGGAATTCATAGTGGAGATGGTGGGGGCGCCCAGTGTTCCTCCCGGCGCTAGAACATCCACCGCTGGCCCCCAGTTGGAGTAGGCCGCTTTCGCGCCACTCTGATCGGCGGCACCTACCACGATGGTGCGTGCACAGTTGGCCGGAGGGTAGTTGGCCGCGTTTTGGTTGGCGTTACCCGCAGAAACAACAACTGGCACATTGCGGTTATAGGCGTAGTCGATCGCGCTTTGCATAGTGGTGCCGCATGAGCCCAAGAGGTTCAGAGACATATTGATCACCGTTGCGGGTGTGGGCACTGTGGCACCATCGATGGTGGCCCCAGCAGCCCACCGGACACCCGCTGCGATATCCGATTCGTACCCGTAGGTGCACGAACCCAAAACGCGTACCGGCATAATCCGGGCATCTCGTGCCACACCGGCCACACCAATGCCGTTATTCGTGTTCGCTGCCGCGATACCAGCCACGTGAGTCCCATGCCACGTGGCATTGCACCCAGAGATAGCCGGACGGTCCCCGGGGTCGGTGCTGTCAGCGTCCCGACCGTCACCGTCGATGGCGAACGTCCCCCCGTGGTTAGTCACCAAGTCCCGTCCCTGCACCACTTTGCCGTTAAGGTCCGGGTGATTGGTGATTCCGGTATCCACGATCGCAATCACTTGCCCACTGCCGGTGGCGGTGGACCATGCGCTGGCAACATCACGATTGCGCAAATTGTGCTGTTGTTGGTACAGCGGGTCGTTGGTGGCGGAGGCAACTGCCAACCTGTCTGGCTCTGCGTATTCCACACGGGAATCTGCTTCTAGTTCGTTTACCAAGTCTTCTTGAGCATCCACATCCAGTGTCTGGTCAAGGGCCATGACATCCGTACCGTCATCCAAGGTATTGACGTTGCGGGCCGGACTGGAATCCGTGAGCTCTGCCTGGTCACCATCCGTTAAACCGACGGAATCGGCGGCTTTAGCCACTACTTCTTCCTTCGAAGAAACTTCTGTGGTGGGGTCTGTGAACTTCACAATCACTCGGTCTGTTTCTTGTGTGAGTTCGTCATCGGAGTTCGTGGGTGCGGCGCTTAGGTCTTGTCCGCGGGCCGTATCAGCAACGTCAGATTCCATCGAACTCTGCGTGGCAGCTGCAGGGGAGGCCCCGAGCGGTGCTGCGATGACCGCACAGGCGATTGCCACGGCAGCGCCAGGGCGTATGAGGGCATAGGGGAACCGAAAAGGCAGTGGCATGGGGGGATGCATCCTTGGTGTTGGGGGGGGTAGAGGGTACGGGGGAGAACCCTGCTCATCGATGCATGGTCGATCAGCACAGAACACTCTACGAAACCTTGAGAGTTTCTGCAGGATTTTTCGTTCACCAGGCCGTGATGTTGATCGCTAGGTCAAGGAATACAACTACACCAACCGTGACGCTTAACTCGGCTGAGTAACCACTTCAACCTGCCGCTGGTGTAGGCTGGCTCGCTGGTGGTCTTCATGTCCGCCCGCATCCCAGCGTCATCGTGCCTGGCAAAATCCAGTCACCCGAAAGCTCAAGGACTTCATACGCATGAAGAAAGATATTCATCCGGATTACAAGCCGGTCCTTTTCCGCGACCTGGCCTCCGGCAAGACTTTCCTGACCCGCTCCACCGCGACTTCCGAAAAGGTTGAAACGTGGGAAGACGGCAAAGAATATCCGCTCATCGAGGTGGAAATCTCATCTGAATCCCACCCGTTCTACACCGGTAAGCAGCGGATCATGGACTCCGCCGGTCGCGTTGAGCGCTTCAACGCCCGGTTCAAGAACTTCGGCAAGTCAAACTGAATCTTCTATGGCCCAAGCACACATCAGGCCATAGCGTGTCCCTCACGGCGGCGGTTGTCACCACACAGTCGGTGACAACCGCCGCCCGGTAAGTGTTTTACCAATGGCCCTTATTATTTAAGAATAACCACCCAAAAAATCA
>JAUNHG010000002.1:477859-541037 GCA_030524035.1 Kocuria sp.
AACCTCATTATTATTTCCCCAACCAACACACACGGCATTAGGTGGCCCCTCCGGGGGGGGTTTTACACCACAAGGGGGTTCACACCCGCCGCCGTGTCTGTGATTTCCCATGGTCCTTTATGATGAAAGAATTCCCACGAACAACTTCTGTCAGCCAATCTGGGGACGTTGCTTGTTCACCAGGAAGTGAATGATGATCTCGCAAGTCAAGGGGCATTTAAAGTCTTGACAGCGCGGACTAGTTCTAAACCTTCCAGGATTGACCATTAAATGAAACTGCAAGGATATGTCCATGGCCCGTGATTTTCACGACGACCTTTTCAGCGACTCCGCATCCGGGCATCGTGCAGCCAGGCCCCGGCGTCGTCGCGGCAGGAAAATACTTCTGGGATTACTAGTCCTTTTCTTAGTCATACTCATCGGTGTAGTGACGGCGATTTTCCTCTATATCGCTTCTCTAAGCCGCAGCTACGACAACAACGTAACCTCCGTGCCCTCCGCATCTGCGTTCCCCGATGGCCAGCGCCCCCAAGACACCGACAGCACCACCATATTGCTCCTGGGGTCAGATAAACGCCCCGAAGGAGGCGGAGAACTCGGGCGCGATGGTGAACGCGCGGATTCAATCATGCTGCTCAACATTCCCGCCGATGGCAACGAGGTCTACGTTATGTCCGTTATGCGCGATACCTGGGTAGATATCCCTGGGTTTGGTGAGGGAAAACTCAACTCGGCATACCAAAACGGAGGAATGCCACTCATGGTTGAAACACTCGAAGGTCTCTTTGGAACGCATATTGATCAGGTAGCTTCGGTTGATTTTGCTGGCTTTGAAGGTATGACCGACGCATTGGGTGGAGTCACCGTGAACGTCCCCCAATCTTTCACCACCAATGAAGGCTTGGAATTCACCGCGGGCCCCACGGAGATGAACGGTGCAACAGCGCTGGCTTTTGTCCGTGAGCGCTATGCGTTCGCCGATAGCGACTACAGCCGTGTGGCTAATCAACGTGCCTATATTCGCGCACTCATGGACCGTTTTTTGGATCCATCCACCCTCACTAATCCGGGCAAGATCTCTGACACCGTGGAAACGATCTCTCCGTATCTCACGGTGTCGGAAGGACTGGATTCTGCCTACATCCGCGGTATCGTCCCCCAGTTAGTGGGCACCAGGCACTCAGATATTCGCATGTTCACCATCCCCACCAACGGCATTGGCACGTCCTCCGACGGTCAATCCATCGTCCTCCCCGATGAACAAGCAATGCGTAAGGCTGGGGAAGCCATCAATAACGGCACGTTGGATGACTATTACGCCGAAAATCACACCAATGACGGGAGTGGCCTGTAACAGTCGCGCGCATGGCTCGTGGAAGTCATGCTTGCCCCAAGGAACATCCCATGAACATCCTCCTGATCACTCATTCCTATTGGCCGGAGCACTCGCCACCACAGCGACGCTGGCAAGCACTCATCCGGCATCTGCACCCATACGGCTGGGACATCACAGTGATCGCCCCCGTGGCTCATTACAGTCATGGCCCTGACTATTCACGACGCACACGGAACGCTGCTGTCGGCCCCCTAGGGGAAAGTATCCGCCGGGTGCCCTACATGACCGGACGGGATAATAGGATCAGCAAAGTTGCTGATCAGCTTTTCACTGCAGTTGGCAGCCTGATGCGTGGATTGGCCGCAACACGCCCCGATGTTGTCATAGTCACCGCTCCCGCCCTCCCGCTAATGGCCGTAGGCTGGTTGATCGCCACAATCCGCCGTGTACCGCTGGTGTTGGAAATGCGTGATGCCTGGCCGGAACTGATTACAGACTCAGAGGCTGTCTGGGGATTAATGCGCGTAGCGGTTAACCGCTGTGTGGAATCCATACAGAACCACGCCAATGTGGTGGTGACGGTCACCGATGGTTTTGCCCAGATGCTCCGTGAACGCGGGGTCAGGCACGTGATCACGATCCGCAATGGTGTGCAGTTAGGCAGCACCCCCTATCTATCACCTGTCCCTTACCGGGAGCGGCTTGAGGTTCTATACCTGGGTAATCACGGTGAGAGCCAAGGCCTAGAGCGGCTCATTGATGCGGCCGCCCTAGTTGGTCCGGTCATGCGGTTGACCCTGGTGGGTCAAGGTTCTCGGAAAACTGCGTTGATGGCTTACGCTGCTTGTCACGGCGCACCGGTTCGCTTCTTAGACCCGGTTTTCCGGGAAGAAGTATTCACGCACTACGAGCAGGCTGATTCCTTGGTGATTTCTCTACGAGACGATTGGAAGTCTTTTGACGTCACTGTGCCGTCCAAGACCTATGAAGTCATGTCCGTGGGACGTCACATTACCGCTGTGGTCAAAGGCGAAGCCGCTCAAGTTCTTCACGACGCCGGCACTGGGCATATTGTGTCAGGCGAGGCTGCACACATCGCACAGGCCTGGCAAGCTCTGGCGGAAAACCGCCAGTTGCTGAACGTCAACGACGCAGGACGCCGGTGGGTTGCCGACCACGCGGACTACAAAGATTTGGCGGTCCAGTACGACCAGTTGCTGCGTGGGCTCCTCGCTCACGGACCATCAGCTGCATCAGGACGTAAAACAACCAGACCCATGCGACACACCACCCGGAGGCCAGGTGATACCGGCCGTGCAAAACCCCACTAACACGAGAACTCGGCAGGGCAGAGTGCCATGGGTCCGTCACATGCGACTGCTATTGAATACCGCAGCAGAGCATTTCGCGACCGATCCGGTGGTGTTCGCGTTACAAGTTTCCCGACGACTACCTGCGGCCGTGACCCAACAAATCGCTCAGCCCCTGAGCCGCTGCGCTCCTTGGGCTCCTGCGATAGGAGCGCTCGGACTGCACATGTCTGGCGCGGACAACTCCTTAGACGACATATTCGACAAGGCAGTAAGCACGAATACCGATTCACAGGCGACTGCGAGCCATGGCACACGTCTATCACGTCTTTGGGTCGCATGGCAGCGTAGGCGTCAGTTGCACATCAACCGACGCCTGGCCGAGGTTGCCGTGGCTGTCGATGCTTTGGACCACGCTTTTCGGTTGACCGCCGATTTGCCCGTCGGGTTCCGCGCAGCTGCCGGGACGCGAGCCCGTCGGGACTGGTCTTTGGGGCAGGTGACCAGTGCGGTAGAAAATCTACAACGCGCTTGGCTGACCAATACCGCGACTTCTGGGGAAAAGCGTCAGCTCTTGCGTCTTGCCGATGAACGGGCGCAGTTCTATGGAGCTGACCTGGCGCTTTACAAGAAATTGGGGAGTGAACTGGCGGTGATGGCGTCCACGTACCGCCCACGCCCTCGCACAGTCGTGCACGTACTGACCAATTCGGTGCCCTATACATCCAGTGGCTATGCGCTGCGTTCACATTCTTTGCTGCGATCCCAGGCAGAACAGGGGTGGACAGTCCATGCAATGACCCGTCCGGGTTACCCAGTTCACCTGGGCAAACTGGCAGCGCCGCCAACAGAAATTATCGACGGCGTGACCTATCACCGGATCACCCCGGGGCGACTGCCCCTCACGGCCCTCGGTCGACTGGAGCTGTTTGCCGAAGAATTGTTGCTGCGATGCCTGATTACTCGCCCCACCGTGTTGCACACCACCACGCATTTTGTGAACGCGATGGTGGTACGCGAAGTCGCCACAATCCTAGGGATTCCCTGGGTATATGAAGTTCGCGGCCAGCTAGCCGATACATGGGCCTCACGTCGGCCACCAGCATCTACGGCATCTGAACGCTATCGCCGCTTCACTGAAAGGGAAGCTCAAGCGGTATTGGATGCCGATAGCACCACCGCGTTGGGCAGCACCATTGCCCGGCATATTCAGCACATCACAGAAGGCCGCCTGACGGCGGACAACATCCCTTTGGCACCTAACTCCGTGGGCGTTATGTACGAACAAGACCCCGAAGCCGTCTCTGAGGTACGCGCTGCACTGCGGGTGGACCAGTTCGGATTAGACCCCGAGGGATTTTTGATCGGAACGGTCACAAGCGTTGTGGATTATGAAGGTCTGGACGATCTCATCCGAGCCATGGTCTCTTTACCCCAACAGATCAGCGCGGTGATCGTCGGGGAGGGGGCCGCCAAGCCCGGGCTGCAAGAACTGTCCAGGTCTTTAGGTCTTGTCGATCGTGTGGTGTTTGTGGGCCGCGTCAATCAGGCGCAGGCTCATGCCTGGCAACGAGCTTTGGATGTTTTTGTGGTCCCACGCAGAGATCGTGCGGTGACCCGGGCAGTCGCCCCCCTGAAGGTTGTGGAAGCATCCGCTAGTCAAATACCTGTTGTGGCCTCTGATTTACCAGCTATCGCCGAAACAGTTCAGGATGGGGTCACAGGGCTGCTAGTTCCCCCTGAAAACCCAAACGCTTTGGCCCACGCTATCCGCACGTTATGGGCGGACTTTGATCTGAGGCATAGACTGGGGCAGGCCGGGCGCCAGGCAATGATGAAACATCGCACCTGGTCATCAGTGGCTGGGACGACTCTTTCGCGTTATCAGCAGATGACAGAGGCTCGACAAAGCACTGTGTCAAGGACAACAGGCAGCAGGAGGACAGCGTGACTGTACGTCGCACCGACGATTCCCATCGGGCTGCCCACACAACCTCCACAAAAACTCCTTGGAGCGGGGACTCCCAATCTGTGATCCGCGATAGTGATCACCGCGTGGCATTCGACTCTTCAGCGCTGATCCCAGTAGGTGCCAGGCCGCCTCTGTTGGATTACCTGGTAAATCTGTGGGAAGCGCGTCATTTTGTACTCTATGACGCACGAGTGCGGCTAGCGATTAGTCAAGATCACACCGTTTTAGGTAAGTTCTGGTTAGTACTCAATCCCGTTCTCTTTGGATTTACTTTTTATCTAATATTTGGAATTTTGCTGCAAACAGGAAAAGGGGTTGAAAACTTTACAGGCTTTATTGTTATCGGATTCATGATGTTCTTCTACACATCGCGATCCTTTGTGGCAGGCGCAAAATCTATTGCGAACGGGCAGAACCTTGTGCGCGGATTTTCGTTCCCACGAGCAGCCTTACCTCTTGCGATTAACTTACGGCAAGCACTGAGTCAGGTATACGTCTTGGTAGCTATGCTTCTCCTGATCATCCTAGTTCCCCCGGCGGAATCTGTAGGCCTACACTGGTTACTCATAATCCCCATCTTCCTCTTACAAACCGTATTTAACTGGGGCTTAGGAATGCTTTTTGCTCCACTGGTGCACAAAATTCCGGACGTTGGAAACATGCTGGCAGTTTTCACTCGACTATGGATGTACTCCACTGGGCTGTTTTACGAACCGTCACGTTTTACCAGCGACTCCACTATTTTGGCTTTATTCCATATCAATCCGTTATACCAAGTGCTACAAATGACCCGCGGCGTATTGCTCTATGACACTATGCCTTCCCTGCAACAGTGGGCTTTATTGGTGATGTGGGCCGGTGGCATTTGGCTGGTCGGCCTCGTAGTTTTCTGGCACCATGAGGAGAGTTATGCCAACGAGCGCCGATAAATCGTTGTTTGAAGACCCCTCAATCGCTGCGCCGTCGATTGTCTCCCGTGCCATGCAGGCGCAGCGGCTACACACCGAAACGGTGCAACCCTCCGTGGTGATTGATGACGTCACCATGGTCTACACCGTTACCAGCACCGGCGCTACAGATGAAGACCAAGTTCACGGCCTACACCGTCTGGCTCGGCGCGCTCTGGGCCGCCCCCCCATTGTGAAAAACCAGGCACTCAGCGGCATCCGTTTGCTTGTGGAGCAGGGCGAATTTGTAGGATTTATCGGACGCAACGGGTCTGGAAAATCCACGCTCATGAATATTGTGGCCGGTCAAATGAACCCCACGACTGGTCGAGTTTGGGCGGTGGAGCGTCCCGCAAAGCTCGGAGTCCACGTAGCCCTCGTTCCTGGGTTATCTGGTGAACGCAATATTCGCTTGGGTTGCTTGGCCCAGGGCATGACTCCTCGTCAGGTAGACGCAGTGTTCGACGAGCTCGTGGACGTCGCTGCACTAGGTAAAGCGTTGTACTGGCCCATGAAGGCCTATTCCTCTGGAATGGCCGCCAGACTCCGCTTTGCGGTTGCCACCGCAACCAATCCACATATTTTGATTCTGGATGAAGCCCTCGGTACAGGGGATGCGCAGTTCCAAGCCCGGGGCCAAGCCCGCATGCGGCAGATCCAACAAAATGCCGGGTGTGTTCTGTTCGTCTCCCACTCCATGAGCGAAATCCGAACCCTGTGCACCCGTGTGGTATGGATCGACGACGGTCGGGTAGTCATGGATGGTCATCCGGACCACGTCGTGGGGCAGTACGAGAGCTATATGAAGCTCTTGGCCGATGGTAATTTACTCAGCGCCCGAGCATTCCGTGACGAGCGCGCCGACCAGTATCGTCCCCCCGCCTGGATGGGACGCTCCCGGTGAATAGCGGGGCAGATTTCTCCGCCGCTCAGGGCAGCTTCCACAGGATCCGCACCGCACTATGGCACCTACGCTACGGGGGCCCGACTCAGATGCGACGATATATGCGACGCCACACCCGGCAAACGGGCGCAACAGCAGTGAATAACTCTTCCTCGGGAACTCTCACTTTCCCGGAAGCCGAACTTCCCACTGAGTGGTCCGTTGCGTTTGCGGATGTCACAGTGGCCACTATCTTGGATGATTTTTCGACGCTGGCATTCGGATACGAGTGGAATCAAGTTCCGCTGTGCCGCCTTAGCTGGCGTGCTCAACTGGATGAACACCGCCCCGATCTTCTATTCGTGGAATCGGCCTGGCATGGCAATGATGATCAATGGCAGTATCAGCTCACAGGAACTTCTGGTGTTAAGGAACCATTTAAAGAACTCATGCGAGAATGTCGTCAGCGTGGCATTCCTACGGTTTTTTGGAACAAAGAAGACCCCCCACACTACGATGATTTCTTAGAATGCGCCACATTTTTCGATTATGTGTTCACCACGGATGTAAATCGCGTGGAGAATTATCGAGCGGATCTAGGACATAACCGGGTGGGGGTACTGGCATTTGCCGCACAACCCGCTGTTCACTCACCTGCCCGCCCCCACCATGGTTTCCGGGAACGGGACGTGGCGTTTGGAGGAACGTATTTTGCACACAAGTTCCCACAACGCCGCGAACAAATGAATCTCCTTTTAGGAGGCGCTGCAGATGTTTCCAGTAAGATGCCACATGGCTTGGAAATTTTTTCCCGTTACCTGGGGGATGATGACCGTTATCAATTCCCAGAACCGCTGAACGAGCGGGTTGTCGGTTCGTTAAACTACCGTCAAATGCTCACGGCATATCAGGCATATAAAGTTTTCTTAAGCGTGAGCTCCGTGGTGGATTCGCCCTCCATGTGCCCTCGCCGGGTTTTTGAGATTATTTCCCGTGGCACACCTGTAGTGTCCACAGCCTCGACAGCGGTGGGTGAGTACTTCCCATCAGATGAATTACCCACTGTTCATGACCGTCAAAGCGCAGCGAATATGGTGCGGATTTTGGTGCGCAGCCCTGAATTTGCCGACCGAATGGTGCGTAAGGCTCAGAGAAGGATCTGGGACGAACACACCTACACTCATCGTGCCGCTCAGGTACTCACGGCTGCATTAGGGAATCGGCCTGACGGGTCCGGCTGGATTCCCCCCACACCAGCGGTTTCTGTCGTGTTGTGCACTAACCGTCCCCACAATCTCCGATCCGCCTTACAGACCGTCGGTGCCCAGCTGAATGTGAACGTAGAGTTGGTGCTTGTTTGCCATGGCCTGGACCTTGTAGACCACGATGTGATGCGCCTGGCTCGCGCCCAGGGCATCACAAATATTCGTCTCGTACACGCCCCGGAACAGTGGACTCTTGGGGAGGCTTTTAATGCTGGTGTGCAGGCTTCCAGCGCACCAGTAGTCACCAAAATGGACGATGACGATTGGTACGGACCCCACTACCTCCACGATCAACTCACCATGTTACGAGTGACCGGTGCCGATATCGTGGGAAAACAGGCTAGCTATTTGTACGTCAAGTCCTATGACGTGACAGTTCTACGTTTTGCGGATCACGAGCACCAATGGACCGACTTTGTGCTTGGCCCCACCTTGATGGCACACCGTCACGTATTCGAGACTCTCCCTTTTGAACCTCGCACCAGGGGAGAGGACACTGCGTTCCTCCGTGCAGCGGTCAGGGCCGGGTATCGAATCTATGCATCTGATCGCTTCAACTTTCGCCAGTTCCGTGGCAGCGATGATCACACATGGACTATAGGGGACCAGCACATCCTTTCTACCGGAGTTGTTACCTCCGTAGGAGATTGGCTAGAGCACATTTGTTTATGATGTGGGCAGTCACATCTCGGGGATTCATGTGTGTGAATAAATGAGTCGCCTGCTGTGTGGAACCGTTGCGTGAACTACATACCGAAGGGCATTCTCATGGCACAGAATTTACCGACCGTCACGTTCGTTGGGCTTGGTTACATCGGCCTCCCCACCGCTGTCACCCTGGCTAACAGCGGCGTGAGAGTTCGCGGCGTTGATATTAATACGACGGTCGTGGAGCGGGTTACGCGTGGTGAAGTCACCATCGTCGAGCCGGGCCTAGAGGACGAACTGCAAAAGGCCGTGGAATCTGGGAATCTCACCGCGCATACACAAATGCAAGCTTCCGATGTCTACGTGATCGCCGTACCCACCCCTTTTAAAGATGATCACGAGGGCGACACCTCCTACATCGAGGCTGCAGCAAACGATATTGCCCCGTTGCTGGCGGGCGATGAACTAGTCATTCTGGAATCCACCTCCCCACCCTTAACAACACGAAAATTGGCTGCAGTGCTGCTCAAAGCTCGCCCGGATTTAACCGTTGACCCCCAGGAAGCCGCTGCTGGGGAGAAAAAGTTGATCCATATGGCTTACTGCCCTGAACGCATTCTTCCAGGTCAAGCCATGGAAGAGCTCATTACCAATGATCGAATTATTGGTGGCATGACGCCTGAAGCCGCCGCACGAGGACGCGCCATCTATGCCACGTTCTGTACCGGCGAATTATTGGAGACTGACGACGTCACCGCAGAAATGGCCAAGCTCACTGAAAACTCTTTCCGGGACGTCAATATTGCTTTCGCTAATGAACTTTCCCTGATCTGTGACGGCTTGGGGGTGGACGTGTGGGAATTGATTAGATTGGCCAACCATCACCCACGCGTTAACATCCTGCAGCCGGGCCCCGGGGTAGGTGGGCACTGTATTGCCGTGGACCCATGGTTTATCGTCTCTTCAGACCGAGAAAACTCGAATCTGATTCGCACCGCCCGTGAGGTCAATGACGGCAAACCGGGCTGGGTCATTACTAAGGCTCAGCAAGCTGCCTCTGGACGAACGAACCCTGTGGTGGCAGCTCTGGGTCTCGCGTTCAAGGCCAATATTGACGATCTCAGAGAATCCCCGGCGTTAGATATCACCAAAGAACTAGCGCTTTCTGTTCCTCATGCCACTGTACTGGCGGTGGAACCAAACGTAGAGACCCTACCTCACGCTTTGGAAGGTATCGCCAATATAGAATTTGCACAGTACCGCGAAGCCATCGATCGAGCTGATGTTGTGTTGTTACTGGTGGATCACAATGAATTTAAAGATGTTCCAGCAACTGCCTTGGCCGGTAAAGAAGTGATTGATACCAAAGGCTTGTGGCGTTGATGCTTAATGCGGCGCTGGTGATTACCACAGCAATACTGAACCGTTAAGGAATCCATCCATGATACCCCCCGCTTTTGATGATGCCCGCCGCCGTTTATGGCATCTTCGGAAGTCTACGGCTCAGTGGGTCATGCCTTCTGGTATGCACATGTCGTCAACGTCACGCACTAGGAATGCTCCAGCGTTAACGGCCCCCGCAACTACGACATCCGCCGTTGACGCACGTGAACAAGCCCTGGCGCTGTCCCACGCCGCCCGCGCTGACGGGCAAGCAGCCCACGCTGCGGATCACCTGCGCACACTGTTATTAGAGCATCCTGAGGACAGTGCGGTTTGGCATCTGTATGCACTCAGGCTGGTGGAAGCACACAATTACGGTGGAGCATTTGAAGCATTAAAAAATGCTGTAACGGTGGATCCGGCTAACCTGGATGCCCTGGAGCTATTGGTGGATTCTGCCGCTGACCACACCGACCGCACTGGGGCAGTTAGTCATGCATACACCCGGTTGACTGAAGTACTGCCGCATAGGCCAGAACATCACCGCAAAGCGTTGGATTTTGTCATCCCTGCACGCTTAACCACAGCCCTTGACATCTTAGCCACGAGTCCTGACCGGGTGACACGCGCTGTCGTGGAACAAGCGCGCAACCCCGAACAATCTTGGGACTATCCCAAGCCACCGTGGCTTTCGGAGGATGAGTACACACTCGCCAAACTACTGTTCAGTCTGCAACGTGGGCGTCGTACACGAGCCCTTGAATTGATTCAGCAATTACCGGATCGTGCTATTTCACGGTGGTCATTACGTTTGGCAATTAGGCGTGATCTGCGGGCACATAAAACGACCGGTGCCCGTATTCTTTTGACGGAATACCGTCGTTTGGAACCGGAAGACGGCTGGGCTAAAACGCAAGATATTCTCCTACGAAAAAAAACCGGCCCTTCCCCGAAAGAATTAGCGCTTAAAGGCTTCCCTTTCCCGCCCCGTCGCCGGAATCATGCCTATCAACCGGTGCCGGATCGCGTGATGTACCTCCTCCATAATTCATTGCCGTATCACTCCGCTGGGTACAGTACGCGCACCCACGGGTTGCTGACTGGTCTGCGGCAGCAGGGGTGGGATGTTCATGGCCTTACTCGCCTGGGTTATCCATTCGATATGCCCAAAATGGCAGAACTCGGTCAAATCGCTCCGGACGACGTGGTTGATGGGGTTCCTTACCACCGCCTAAGCACCATGCCGGGGATTGAAAAAAAGACCCCACTAGCCACCTACATTCACCGGTATTCCGAAGCCTTGGAGGAATTCGCACGCCAACAACGCCCAGCGTTACTCCACGCCGCCTCCAACCACTGGAATGGACTATCGGCTGTCATTGCGGCCAATAATCTTGGAGTCCCGTCGATCTACGAGGTTCGAGGGTTGTGGGAGGTCACCCGCGGTTCCCGCGACCCAGAGTGGGTTGGCAGTGGAATGTACAAACTCATGGCCCGGATGGAAGCAGATGCCGCCAGGGAAGCCACCCATGTCTTGGCCATCACACAAGCACTCAAAGATGAGCTCATTGAACGTGGGGTTGATGCAGCAAAGATCACCGTGGTCCCTAATGCCGTAGATGGGAATCGGTTCACTCCTCAAGAACGTGACCCCGGGTTGGAGCACACTCTGGGCTTACTCGGTAAAACGGTCATTGGTTACGTGGGTTCTGTTCTAGATTACGAAGGACTGGGACTGCTTATTGAGGCGGCAGATCGGATGCGCCACACACGGGATGATTTTGTGGTGTTGATCGTGGGCGATGGCGCTGAGCTTGAAAAATACCAGCAGGAAGTCCGTAACCGTGACGTGGAAAATTTTGTGCACTTTACAGGCCGCGTTCCGCATGAGGACGTGGAACGGTACTACTCGCTCGTGGATATCGCACCGTTCCCGCGCCTGCCATTGCCCGTGTGTGAAATGGTTTCACCCCTCAAGCCCTTTGAGGCCTTGGCTATGCAGAAAGCCGTTGTGGCTTCCGACGTGGCAGCTTTGGCCGAAATCATTACTCCCGTTTTTAATGGGTTGTTGCACCGCAAGGGTGACTGCGAAGATCTGGTGAGTAAGTTGGAGTTGTTGTTAGACAATGTGGAACTACGCCATGACCTGGCAGCCCGTGGACGGACCTGGGTGTTGGAGAACCGCCAATGGAATGCGGTCTCCCGCATCGTGTCCGACATCTATGACCAGCTCGGCGCACGCCGAACCACCGTGTGACGGAAGATCAAGGACCCATGACATTCAGTGATCCATCTGCCAAGACCATCACCCTGCCTCATGGGGATCACAAGATTCTGCGACGCTACAGCGTTGACGCCGATGTCAGCCGTCGTCAGTGTGTGGGGTTCGGTTTTGAACGTCAAGAAGAGAACCAGAAGGCTGCCGAAGAGGTTATGTCGGGACGCCTTAGCCTTCCGCCGCACCCCACCTGGGAGGCGGGTCAGTTCACGGATTGGTCTGCTGATCCTTTCGCGTCCCGCAATTGGCAGTTCCAGTTCCACACACTGCGGTGGCTTTCTCCAGTACGCCATGACGCAGCGGATGGCTCGGAACGGTCCCGCATATTCTGGCTCGATACAGTGCGTTCTTGGCTGGAAAATAACCCCCCACAGCAGCCTGCGTCCCCTTTCTCATGGATGGACATGGCCGACGGGTTGCGTGCCCAGGAACTGGTATTTGGGTGGCATTTAGCCCAGGACGACAATGAACGCTCCATGCTTCTCCACGCGGTAGAGACCCACGGTGAATGGTTGGCTCAGGAAGAACATCAGTCCTCCGCAAACCACGCATTACACCAAAACATGGGATTGTTCGTACTTGCCAGCTTTTTACAGCACAGCCAATGGCAAGAGCTCGGCATGCACCGACTGCGCGAACTTTTTGAGCACTCATTTGACGAAAACGGCGCAAATAACGAAGGTTCGATCGATTACCACAGGATGAATATCTCCTGGTGGAAGTCGACCTGGAGCCGTATCGCCGCAGAAGGATGGGACGTTCCATCTGGTGTCACAGAAAAATTAAGCCAAGCTGCCACGTTTTTGGCGCATGCAACACGGCCCGACGGAACAATGGTTCCCATTGGGGATACTCATGTGCGCGGAGTCCCAGACATGGGCTTTGACGAACTTGAGTTTGTCTCCAGTAAAGGCATGCACGGCAAAGCGCCAACTTCAACCACCACAACCTCTAGCAACGGCTACGTCTTTGGAAGGTCGGGGTGGGGGCAGGATGCCGAAAGTTTCGCTGCTCAAAGCCACTACAGTCTTCGCTTCGGATCGCCCGCGCCTTCCCACGGTCACGACGACCGAGGCAGCATAACCTTTTTCGCAGAAGGAATTGACTGGCTCACAGACCCAGGGTCTTTCACGTACGAACCACATGACCCTTTCCGGCAATATTTACGTTCCCGTGGTGGACATAACCTCCTCATAGTCGATGAACGGGACTACAACCGCGCGGGCCGCGTCCACTTGGATCACGCCAAGTTCACTGAGGCCTACCATGATGTTTTCATTCGTGATGAAAACTACGAGGGCACCATTCTCACTCGTCGCCTCCTGTACTTCCCAACGTTGGATATCACCATCGTCTTAGATGCTTTTGAATCTACATCATCTGTGACAGTACGGCAACTGTGGCACACCGACCAACGAATTAAACCGCGTTACCGCGACAGCGCCCTGGAGCTACAGCACGCAGACGGTGCACAGCTCACCATGAACTGGATAGGGTCTGGAGTCCGCCCCACTGTCTACTATGCGCAAGAAGAACACCCTGAAAACTGGGTATCGCGCCAATGGGGGCAGAAGAACCCCGCAGCTGGATTCCACGTCGAACAAACTGCCCGACGTGGACATTTCACCACGGTATTTGCCCCCTCAACCAGCGACCCTTGGGCAGTGGTATCGAGTTTCAGCAAACAAGATTCTCTGTGGATGCGCCTAACACGCGCAGGCTCATTCTGGGACATCACGGTAAACAGCAACGGAGTGAAAGTCGAGCGGGATGCGGTCCGATCCAGCCATCACACGCCCCAAGAAGCGCCGTTGGTTGATACCACTGTGGCCCTACTTAAGCTTCAGGTGCAGGAGCTAGAAAAGCGCCTGAACACCATGGCGACCCTCACCGCCGAATACAACCATGCTGCTACCCCCATGCCGGAAAACATCTTGACCGAGGAGGTGAACTCCACCAAAAAAGAACTCAAAAAACTTCAGACCACTCGGGACAAGGACCGCGAATTGTCCAGGATGCAAACTGCTGCGTTATTACCGTTGCTACCCCCTTCCGTTCCACGGGACACACTGTTGGCGGGGGAAAAGTTCTCAGACTATGTGCCATACATCCAAGACCCGCTGTACCTACACGACCAGTGGCAGCACAAAACTGACGCCGTGGCGTTAACCCTGACCCAACGACGCCGCCTGGCCAAAGAGCTGTATGCACGCGGTTACATGTCCCGCAGCCTGGAGGTTCTCACCAGCATCGTGAACCACACTGGGACAGAGCGTGATGCGTGGGCCGTCAAGCTCCGCACGTCTGAACTGGCCATGATGCGCGGGGATGTCACGCTGAGCTGCGAATCACCTGAAACATTCCAACCTGTCACCGGGCGAGTTCTGCACGTCGTTGGCAAAGCCATTCCAGAAACTCAAACCGGTTACACACTCCGCACCCACTATCTTGCCAAAGCGCAGGTAACTAAGGGCTATGACATCCATGTGTTCCGTCAAGTCGGTGGCGTACCGGAAATTACCGCGGGAACACAGGTCACAGAGGACGGTGTGGTGTACCACCTTCCCGACGGACCAGCCCGCGGGTCCTTGCCATGGGATGAATGGTTGCAGCTCAACACCGAAGCTTTAGCCGCACAAGTGCGCGAAACCAGCCCCAGTGTGCTGCATTGCCATGCTGATTTCATCAACCAGATGATCGCCGCCCCCGTGGCCAAAGCCTTTGGAATTCCGCTGATTTATGAAAGTAGGGGATTCTGGGAAGAATCTTGGCTGTCCCGAATCGAAACCAAAGCTGGGCGAGACTTAGAGCCCGATTATGAGCGATATGGGTTGCCGGATGCTTATACACTGCGTCGCGATCGCGAAGATCAGGCGCGCACTGAAGCAGATCAGGTAACCACTCTGGCTGAGGTGATGAAAGAACACATCATTGCGCGGGGAGAGACCCCCGACCGAGTCTCGGTAACGCCCAACGGTGTAGCTCCGGAAGAATTCCCGGTTATTGATCCGGATCTGGAGCTCAAGGACCGCCTAGGCATTCCCCGCGAAGCACCGGTGATCGGGTACATCACTTCCGTAGTGGAATATGAAGGGATTGATACCCTCATCACGGCCTTCGCTGCTTTACAAGAGGAATACCCAGAAGCATGGATGGTGTTGGTGGGGGATGGCCCCGTCCGAGCTTCCCTGCAATTACAGGCCAAAAATCTGGGTCTGGCGGACCGGATCATCTTTACCGGCCGAGTGCCCCACGAAGACGTGCTCAGCTATTACAGCTTGATTGACGTTTTTGTGGTGCCGCGCAAGGACCGTACGGTGTGCCGACTTGTCACGCCGCTCAAGCCGTTCGAAGCGTTTTCCACCGGACGCACCGTCGTGCTCTCGGATGTTGATGCGCTACAGGAAATCGCCGACCACAGTGGTGCGGCAGCCACGTTCACAGCCAGCGACCCCACAGATCTGGCAAAGGTGATATCCGATCTGCTAGCAAACCCGGAGCGCCGCCGCGATATGGCCGCTGCTGGTGCCGCCTGGGTGCGCGCCGCTCGCTCTTGGAAAGCCATTGCAGATTTGTACGACGCCCCGTATGAGCACATAGGTATTCGGGTCTTTGATCCCACGAAAGATCACGAACAAACATCCCTAGATCTCGCCGCTTTACGTTCCCAATGGTCCACGTTGAGCCGTGAGGAAGCGACACGGTATTTAACCGTCCACGGGGATGAGTCTCGGCTGCACCCCGTGCCGATCGCCGACGGGATCATGTCCAACGGTTGGGGTGGCCATGGATATCCTCCTGTCGCTATCCCAGAGGACTTCGCATGGGAAGACATTACTGAAGCAGAACGAACCTGGCAGATGCATATGCACAGCTGGGAGTTCATGCTTCCACTGTTAGATGCTTGGCGCGTCACAGGAAGTGACCACTATCTGCTGTGGTGTGTGCAGCGTGCCTTGCGGTGGGGACAGACCTTTACCCACATCGACACAGATTCCATGGCCTGGTACGACATGGCTTTGGCCTATCGGTCCGTTGCTCTGCAGGGTTTGATCCGTGCCGCCGCAGGATGCCCGCAAGTACCGGACCACGAGATCCAGCAGCTGCTGCTGATGGCGCTACGTCAACGTGACGCTCACTGGATGGATTACTCCTTCAACGCCCGGAGCAACCATGGTTATTACGCAGCAGTCAGCCAACTAGTATTGGCCCGCACTCTGGATCAGTTGCCTGGCATGCAGGCACTGCGCAGCCAGGCCGAAGCCAGGGTACGGATCATGACGGCTTCCCAGTTCAACCCGGATGGGGGCCATGCAGAGCACTCACCGGACTACCACCGTATGCTGTTGACCTCTTTTGAAGGCGCCATCCGGGTGGGAGCAATTGATGACCCGGAAGTATTGCAGCTGATTGGTGAAGCCGCAGAAATCTTAGGATGGATGGTTCTGCCCAACGGGCTCATTCTGCAGATGGGCGATTCCCCAGAGCGCAAGATGAACGACGGACGCTCGTCCTACTCACCTACCACTCAATGGGTGTTTAGTAACGGAGCCACGGGGCAAAAACCACAGTCGAACACCAAGTGGCTGCCCAAAACCGGTTATGCCTTTGTGCGCAATATCCACGCTAGTGATCCTGAAGGGGTTCGAGGTAGTTACCTTGCCCTCACGGCAGGTTTCCACTCTCGTACCCATAAACAGTGTGATGATCAATCTTTGGTCTGGTTCGAAGCCGGTCAGGAGATTCTGGTGGACGGCGGGCGTTACGGGTACGGCGCTTTACTTGCTGCCGATTCTCCGCTGCGGGTGGACGGTTTCTATTACACCGATCCCATCCGCCAGTACATGGAATCTTGTGCAGCGCACTCGACGGTAAGCGTGGACGGTCAGCTGCATAATCGCCGCCGGACCCCCTACGGCTCAGGTCTCAACGCTGTCGAGGAACTAGAGGATGGCAGCTACCGCATCATTTCGCATGTGCCACAGACTGGATGGAGTTCACAGCGCACCGTTACCTATCGCCCCGGACACAGCCTGGTGATTGACGACCATATCCGCGCTGAGGATGATGTTAGCCATACCGCGCATTCATGGTTCTTATTAGACGGGGGATTGACCTTGTCCAATGGGCACGAATTTGGAGAACACATCACTGCTGGCCCGTTGAGCATCACGTCCCCTCGTTGGAATGCGCCCTTGCGGGTAACCCGCTCTGCCCCTGGACGGGAGTCGTTGGAAGTGCGTATCAACCGCACGGGTGAAACATTAGCGGATGTACGGGGGCTCCGATCTCGGGCGGACCGCACATTGGAACCAGCGTGGTCATTGCACTGGGAACAGGAATTCACCGGAGAAATTTACATTCGTACGGAATTCGTCTTTGGTGCTGAATCTGCATCATTACCCTCATGACCGAGCATGTGAGGGTAAGATACGTCAATGGTTTTATTGGATCCTCAGCACGAACCTGATGCGGTCTACAACAGTCTGGAAGAGTTTCTCGCCAAGGATGATCGCCACCAGAAGGTGGTGCGAATTCAGGATGGCCCAATGCCATTAGACTTCCGGTACATTGATCGTGGCAGTGAAAATCTGACAGCGTTCTTCACTGCTGCAGTACCGAAAGATTCTCTAGCTCCTCGCTTCACCGGCTTTGGGATCAGCACAACTCTCCCAACAAATGGACTGCATTTCGCTGACCCCTCTGTGGCTCTAACACCCGAAATTTTCCTGGCGTGGTACACAGGCAGCGCACAGCAGCCCATGCGCGGGGTTATCCCGCAGATCATCCGGCACTATCAACCAGAAAATTCGTCGGGGCGAACCGTCATGTACGGGGGCTCGGGCGGAGGCTTCGCGGGGCTAGTGAATGGCTTTGAGTTACCGGACAGTATTTGCGTGGCGGCTAATCCGCAAACGGATCTTCGCAAATACAATCCGCCGGTAGTCCGTCGATGGCTGGAGGCATGCTGGCCAACCAATAACCAGAAGCCTGCTGACATAGATCAGATTGATCCCGCCACTGACCTCGTATCTTTATATTCAGGTGGTTCGCCGAACAAGGTTATTTACCTGCAAAATACCCAAGACGGCACGCACATGAGTCCACATTTTGAGCCTTTTATTCGCGCCACTCAGGGACACCCCGGAGTCAGGTACTTCGTTGGAGACTGGGGGGAGGGGCACAACCCCCCGCCCAAAGACCTGATTGTGCAGACTCTACAATTCGCATTAACCCACTCCTGGGAGGCCCCAGACTGGGGCGAGGCTGGCTACCGCTTAGCGCGTGAGTACACTACATCCCCATCCCACAAGTAACTCACTACGTCCATTGGTGAGCTGCCGGCAGATCCTGGAACTGCTCGCTGCGGGTGCGGAGATGGTCAATCAGCACCGTGGCGTACGCATCATTGCTGTGGAAATAGTCTCCACGCACCCAATATTGGTCGGTGTCATCCCCGTAGGTTGCGAACCCATAATGAGGGTTTGTCCAGGCATCGTACTCAATGGTGGATGGCGGCTGATCCAGCACATCCACGGAGAACCGCACGGCAAATTGTTCCAAGGCGCAGGAGTATAGATTCTGGATATCCGCACCGACCCCCACCAAGGACTGTGACCACGACTTGATGTGCCCATCACGCGAATTAACCCATAGCATCGGCCGTACTTGCGGCACATACGTCACGGGAATCTGTGGGGCGACATCACGAATCTTGCCAAGAACTCGCCCGGCAGCGGATGACACAAAGATATCTGTTAAAGCGGACTCCCACGTCTTGCGTGTCATGCTACGAGTAGCGCCCAAGGGGAGATCCGGATGATGGAACTGCTCTGCAAGTTCCATCGCTATCTGCATAGAAGGGCCCATACCGACGACCAACACACTGGCGTGCTGGTCCGCAATGAAAACATTCGGATCCACTAGCAAAAGATCTGTCAATTCTTGCGGATTATCATGTACGGATGGGGCAAATCGCATGGGGTACTCGCCCATGGAGCGCTGGATAAACCACTGAGTGACCCAGCGGTCATCGTTTTTAACCGTACGATCCCAACTCCGCTTAATCCGCCCCGCGTGAGAATCACCAAAAATTGCAATACTCATCACGCAAAATCCTCCAATAAAGAGTCTTCACACAGTTGCTGCTCTGGCGTAATCCGCTTTTGTGATGTACGACTTTGCCCAGATTGTGATTCTTGGGAACTCTTCGTGAGATCATCCGATTCATGAATTATCAATTCATCCATAAATCTACGCATCACTATATCTACAGTATCCGGGTGAACAGATCGTTGGTTTTCTTCATACAGAGTCGCCGCAGAGTTCATCCCAGTGATCATGTCGTAAGATGGAAAATAGTGGGCATTTTCAACATTTTCAGTAATCTGCCCTACGACAGCACGCAAAATTGCCTTAGAATAGGAATTTGCGACCATAACATGATGATCTGTTGCCGTCGCCGCAAGGGCAACGGGGGAAACCGTAAACAGAAACTGCACAGTGGGGTTTTGAGATTCAATTATTTTCATCACTTCACGGAGGTCATCCAAAATTTCTGAGAAGGTAAAATTATGAAACACGATAGTTTGTGGATCCCAAACTCCGGCGACAGTTCCCGGAGCGGTGGGGTATACAGTGCCAGAATCCACATGTTCCCACCCTTCAGTGAGCCCCAACGTGAAAACGAAAACGTCCGCATCCCGGACCAGACGACGCACAGCTTTCAAATGTTCCGCACGGTGCGCTGCAACTTCCTCAACTGATTCAAAGCCTTCTGGTTCAACACTGGGCCGCAAAGCATCAAAATATCTTCCATCTTTCTGCCAGATTGCCTCAGCAGGCTGGAACATCCCCAGAGATTCTTGAACCAGCTGCAACAGCTGTCTGACATAGTAAATGTTCCCGTAACGCGCTGAGTAGATGCCATATCCATGCTGGTACTGCCAGTGTGTAGACGTCCTACGAGGAGCGGGCTCGTAGTCCAACACGTTGAACCCAGCCCCCTTAAGCCGTGCTGCGATATGTTGGGCGAAACAACTACCGGCCGTCACAATTTTATCGGTGGGACTAATGCGCAAGGTGGTATCAGCAACCTCCTGCACCCGAACTGGAGTCCTCCCAGATACGGCGGTCCTCCAGAAAGTTCTGCGAGGTCGGTGTTGGTACGGAGATACGGGGGGCATCTCTCCTCCCTTCTCAGGTGTTGATCAGATTTTGTGTACTTATTATTACATTAATTCTCTTTGTGATCATTAAGTATTTCTAAAATATTTTCTTTCACCATGGGGTTATGGAGCTGCGCTTGATCTGAATACTGATGAACAGTCACCTTCCCCACCAGCTCCGGGTGCTCTAAGAAAAAATTTTGAAAAATACTCATTTGAACTTTTCGGTCAATTTCGGAAGCCATGTTAATCCAGTAGTCGATACGCAAGGGACTCTGGTTATTTGACAAATATCGCAGAGAGTTCACACGCCGGGGCCATTTCTTACGCACCTCGGCTGCCGTTCGACCGTCAAAATATCTCTCTAGCACTGGTTTAACGTGCTGCGGATACCAGCGCGTCCAATCAAATTGAGCGTTATTCACAACCGCACGCGCACCACGATCTGAGCCTAACTGCATCAACGCGGTAAACCCCCCAGCCGAGGAACCAAAATATGTTCGGTCGGCAGGCCTGAGAACTCCTAGCGCAATTGAAATATATTTCAAAGCCTTTACCATGTGGGGCCCAAACCACTGCGGAGGTTTGCACTGCATCCATGGCAAGCTCAGCGCATCATCACCAACTGTTCGAGGGTCACAAACATAAATTTGTTTTGATTCGATCCCTTCCCACCAGGAGGAACGCTGAAAAATGGGCTTGCCCTGAGAGCGCTCTAGATCCACAGCGCCGTTATTCAGTACTAACAATCGAGGAAAGTTACGATTGATCACCAGGAGGGGAAGCACCACATGCGGAGTAACCACATCCACCCTGGTGGGAGTGTCCATAACAAACGCACCCGCATCCACCTGTTGCAGCTCTTCCAGGGTGAGAACGAGGGTGTCGTCATCAGTTTTCAGCCAGTTCATCTCCAGCCCACTTGTCGGTCAAGGAGGAGCTCTCCGCAGTATCGGGCACAAGGTCCCTCACAGGATACGGGAGTGGAAGACGTTTCTGATCAGATAGACCTAATGCCGCACCATAAACAGTGCTCAAACCGTGATTTTTCGCATCAAACCGGATGTCCGTGACATTTACGCGGGACGCGTTTTCCCATGAAATTCTGTCCCGATCCTTATGCACCAAAATAGCCAACCGGACGGTCTGTCCGCTCGACAACCCCCGCACCGCAACCGGCAGGCGCCCCGCATCATGGGAGCCGGGAATAGTAAGCACCGGTGTGTCATCAGCCAACACGGAATAGGAAAAGCTCTGAACACCGTTGGGGTAGGCCCAGGTGGTATGCAGGTCAAAAAAGAGTTCACCATCTTCCACACACTGATACATCACCCGGTAAACCGCAGCGCCAGCAGCAAAGTGCTGCAACGGCACGTGGGCAAACCACTCTGTGTGTGCATCCGACGACACCTCATGACTGGATCCGTTGGGTTCCATAACGATCAAGGGGTGCGCGATCTGGCGAGGCTCAATAACCGGTGATTCATCCACAAACGAATCCTGATCATCTGATTCATCAGTCACTGGTGCAGCCACCGCCGCAGACCCCTCAATTATAAAGTCCTCCGCCACAGCAGATTTCTCTATCACAGCTTCCTCTGTCGGCCCCTGATCCAAGATCGGAAGCGCCGATGTGGCAGCATGTCGATGCCGATCGTGCAATGCTGATCCATGGTCGTCTACCCCGGAGAGCGTCGGACCCGCCATAGTGCGTTTCACCAGCTCGTGATACGCATACGACGCTGCTCGCTGCTCCCGGTCGAAAGCCAACAGCGGTTCGAGGAGGGCGCGACAGCTCATCGGTACAAAGGAGTCGAAGGCTATATCAATTTCGTTGTACAGTTCGCTAGCCCAACGGCCCAAGCGGTATTCCCACTGCGTGAGATCAGAGGCCAAGTATCCGTGCAGCTGACCCGCCAGTTCCTGTTCTTCAAAAGCGCGCGTGAAGTGATCAGCCAGTGATTCCCCGGGAATCTGCACTCCCGCTGCTGCGGCTCGCTTGACCAAACGCACTTTGGCCGCTGATGCAACATCCATTGCTTTGGGAGAGGCCCATTTGTGCTCCGCGATATCCATGCCATTTGAACGAATCACTAACTGATCAGCCACTGAATAACGAGTCAGGTAGTGCGGCAGTAACCATCGACTGTGCACATCCACAGAGTTACGTTCACAAGCGTCTTCTTCCTCAGCGGTGAGCTGACGCAGGTTGGGATCCCGATGGTCAAAAACCGTGTGATCCACACGCATAGAATTCACCAAAGACTGCACAGATTGGGTACTTCCCGGGGTTGATACAACGGGTGCCGTCATAGATGCCCCGCCCGCGGATCCGTGGGAAAAACAGGAAATCTTTGACATCCACGGCAGAGAAAGCACCAAGGCACAATAAGAATCTATGCCGTTGCCCAATGCAAAGCGCACGGGCACACCTGAACTGGTTGCCTGCCATAACTGCCTGGACCAGAGGGCCTCTACCCGATCCAATCGCTCTTGCGCACTGTGGTTAACCCATTGGTTGGGTTGATATGGCCAGTACCGTTCAATCCGACCGCTGGCGGCCTCCACTCGATGGTTGGGCAATAACGCCCGCACACCCCGATATGGGGAAAGATCCCATGTGTGATTGGACCTGAGCACACCAGAAGATCCGCGGTCAAAGACCTCAGCCAACAAGTGCGCGTGTGACGCTACCCCGGCAGTCCCAGCTGCCGATGATTCTGGGTGCAGGTAATACACAGAACGTGTCCCCATCGCATCGTGGTACACCCATACCTGTTCATCAGCCAACCGAAGTGCCACAAAACGTCCGGCCAGGTGGTCTAGGACTTCCAAGAAAGCCCGTTCCCCCTTCTCCAGCGCGGTCGCTAAGCGTTGTGCTGGCGGAATGGGACGAGCAGATTCTGGCCCCGGGACTTCGTTAAGGTCATGGACCCTTCCGTGCACCAGGATCTGTTCCCCTGTAGCGGATTGGGCCACAGTAACGAGGCGCCGGGAATCGTAGAAAAAATTGAAACCATCACGCAGTTCCATGCGACGGTACGTGGAAGGCAGCACTTTGGGGCTACGTCCACGCAGCAGGCAGAACCCGTATGCGTAAGTCTTGGGATGTACCACGGAATTGAACTCAGTTCTGTGTGGATGCGAGCGGGTCAAAGTCAGGCAATCGCTCACCGATGCCAAACATCTGCTCGATGGCAGCCACCGTGCGAGCGGAAGCATGACCGTCGCCGTAAGGGTTCACGGCATTTGCCATAGCGTCATGAATTGCTTGGTTATGAAGCAATGCATCCACTTCCGCCACAATGCGATCCTCGTCAGTGCCGATCAGCTTGACCGTACCTGCTGTCACGGCTTCCGGTCTTTCTGTGTTCTCCCGCATCACCAATACTGGTTTACCAAGGGAAGGGGCTTCTTCCTGCACGCCACCAGAATCCGTAAGCACGATATCCGCGACGGAAAGCATACGGGTAAATTCCCCATAAGCCATGGGCTCCGTGACATGAACATTTGCTTTGTCTTTGATGATCGGCAGAACAGCTTCCCGGACCACAGGGTTACGGTGAGCAGGCAGCACAACTGTCACATCAGGTTCTGCGTCGGCAATCCGAGCCAAAGCGCGACCCACACCACGCATGGCCTCCCCCTGATTTTCACGCCGATGCGTGGTAACCAATAAAGTCTTGCCGTCGCGATCAACAATGCTTTCTAATTGGGCGTCAGAAAACGGCAGCGCCTTAGCAACCGTGTGGTGAAGAGCATCAATCACGGTGTTACCGGTAACCACAACATCATCACCGTTGATAGCTTCCGCCAGCAGGTTACGTTTCGAAATCTCCGTGGGAGCCAGATGAAGGCTGGTGATTTGCGAGGTCAGCTTGCGATTGGCTTCTTCGGGGAAGGGGGAGAACAGATTGAAGGACCGCAAGCCAGCTTCAGCATGAATCACCGGGATTCCCCGGTAAAACGCCGCAATCGCACCGGCCGTTGACGTGGTGGTATCGCCTTGAACAATCACCGCGTCCGGAGCGGTATCGGAAAAAATCTGCTCCAACCCTTCAACAGTACGAGTCAAAACACCATTGAGGGTCTGCCGAGGTCTGATGATATTGAGATCATGCCGGGGTGTGATATCAAAAATCTCATTGACTTGGTCCAGCATTTCCCGATGCTGGCCGGTGACCGTGACTACACACTCGAACTTGGGGGAGTCCTGAAGGACCTTCACAATTGGGGCCATCTTGATGGCCTCTGGTCGCGTCCCATAGATCGGCATGATGGTCAGGGGCATGGCACACTCTTCCTGCTGCCGGACACAGCGCTGGGGCGAACTGGAGGACTTGCCACCAGCATACGGGAGACAAGCAGCAGACCGACCCTCTCAGTCCAACATTGCTGACCTGAGTCACAATTGCACCATCCCGGCCCGATGTGCGGCGATGACCAATTGCAAACGATCCCTTACCCCAAATTTGGCGACAAGATGAGTCACATGCAACTTGACGGATTTCTCCGAAATACCCAGCAGCTCCGCCACCTCTTTATTGCTGCACCCTGAAGCCAGGTACTTCAGCACTTCGGTCTCACGCGCAGTCAAGATGACCGCAGGGGGTAATTCATGGCGCTTGTCCTCCCCCCGTAAGTGCCCCACCACAGCTTCCAGCGCGGAAGGGGATAACTCGGTGCGTCCGGTTAATGCCTGCCGCACCGTGGTGAGGATTCGCTCCGGGGGGTCTGACTTCAAGACATATCCAGACGCGCCAGCACGCAAGGCCGGGACCACAGCATCCGCTGTGGTGAAAGTAGTGATCATGACAACCTGCGTGGACGGCAAAGTTCGCAAGAGCTCAGCAGTTGCTTCCACCCCATTCACACGCGGCATCTGGATATCCATCAAGACAATATCCGGACGCAGGGTCATAGCCATTTGAACAGCCGAACGCCCGTCAGAAGCCGTTCCAACCACTTCCATATCCCCAGCACTACCGACATATACCGATAGCGTTTCCCGAACAACGGCTTCGTCGTCCGCAATCAGTACGCGATAGATTGCACGAGTCATCATGGGGCCAGGCACACTCCTCGACTCACTGAACTCTGCGCACATTGACAGGTACCTGTCCGTATACGTTCACATTAGCTACCCAAAGGTGCGCCACGCCGACCCCAGAATATCCTGGGCTTGCGGGTCCATGATAGGTGTTGGCTAGGAACCACAGCATGTTAGATCCGCGCTTTTACCCGTCCGTCTTGTTGATGTAGGAGCACACCATGACCTTGTTCAAGAGATCCAGAAAAGCTGCAGCAGCGACTGTGCTCGCCGGGTCCATGTTGGTTAGCGGCACTCTGACGACTGTGGCCCTCGGCCCGACGCTATCCGCAGACTCAGCACCAGGCGTCATAGTCACCAACCCAGTCAAAGCGGAGCCCGCCATCGTCTGGAGCGTATTATGCCAGGTCGCAGGGCGGTGCAAAGGCTAGCGTGAAACTTTTGACCACGCTTATACATCCGCGACCCGCAATAACTGGCAGTTGGCCAGAGTTGCGGGTCGCGGATTCATTACCCGTACCCATGGTTTTACGCCTCATTGGCGGTCTATTATTCGGGGGACTTGCGACCATAGACGTCCTACGTGCTTTAGGGCCAGCCCATTTTGAACCCCGCGGGCCCAACAGTGAAGGGCTCGAAATCTTGGCCCTCACAGGGGCTTCATATCTTCCCTTAATCGCGATTTTAGTGGGACCACGTCTTGGGGCGTTGGCCCTGGCCTGCGCCTACGTGACAGCGTTGCTGTCTGAATCTTTCTTCATCCTGCTCTTACCTGGTTTCATCTGCACGGTCGTCCTCTCTATGTGGCTACCGTGGACCCTCGGAGCCTTGTTAGTGGTAGCGCAGCTACTCGCGACCCTCGGCATCGGAATTGTCATTACTGACAATAACGCCCTGCTCTGGGGATTCATCCTCGTTCTCCTCATCGGAACTGCCACAGCCCTTGGAATGACTATCCGGTTTTTCCGATGCCGTGCGCTACTGTCCGCACGCAAAATCGTCAGAATGGAAAGTGAAGCACGACAAGTACGAGCCGCAGAACGTCAAGATTTGGCCCGAGAGCTACACGACCTTGTGGCGCATGACGTCACCGCCACAGCTTTACGGGCCAATGCAGGTTTACTCTCCAATGACCAAGACTTCCAACGAACCGCCCTGCAAGATATTGCCGACAGCGCCAGTGGCACCATTGCGGACCTCCGTCGTCTAGTTAATATCCTGCGTGAAGAACCCGTCAGAACCCCCACGACGACGGTGCCACAAAATGAATACCCGCACGGTGCGCTGATCTTTGAGAAACTTCCACCCCCCACACCCACGATGTCGGACGTACTCCAACACAGTGTGCGCACACTACGTGACTCTGGATACAGGGACATCGCCGTTAACGAAGGCCCCGGTTGGGAATACGTGACGACCTCCGTGCGCAGTGTGTGCCAACGAGTGGTACAGGAGTCCTGTGCGAACATCGTCCGACACGGTCACCTCGGTGGCGCCATCCGCATCCGTGTAGAAATCACCAGCTCTTTGGACGGAGCAGGGCACGCGGAAGTGGAGGTAAGCAATCAAATGGACCACTCGCCGCAACGAGATTCCATCGCACCCCAGGCGGTGTTAAGCGCCGGTGGATTTGGCCTCCTGGGACTTCAAGAACGAATTTCTGTCTTCGGTGGAGAGCTCAGCAGCGGCCCCGACGGGGACCGCTGGGTGGTGTATGCCCGATTACCGCTCCAGGAAATCGACCTCCGTGCGTGAATTACCGCCGATGCAAAGCTAGCCGAATGACCATAATGTGACGGCGCGCCCATGAAAGTTCTGAAACATCTACCAATCTCAAATTACTTCACGGTAGGGTCGGTTAAGACCCGTTTTCCTCGCGGTGCACCCTAACCCAGCCGTTGATCGGTTGTTTGACCGCGTTGACGTTCCCTTCGAGGTGATGGTGCCATGAAACGCGACCCGGCAGTAGGGCATTCTGCTCTGAACTTGAAAGTTCAAGATCCCAAAGGGCAGAACCTGATGCTGAACCGTGACATTCTCCGGCGAACCTACGGCGCGGTCAGGGACATCAGCCAATACTTCTACGCTACACTCAATACCAATTTCCTTAACCCCGACATTACCGAAACACCGCTGTCCATCTCCTTCACGGAAAACCACGACGGTGCCATAACATTCATCGCTGATCAACTTACCGCCCCAGAACGCACACAGGGAGGTTTCTTGGCCAGCCTGTGGCGCACCAGTCAAGAATCACTCGACTCCACCCGCCCCCAAAGGGCCCTGCAGAACACACTTCTCCTTGCTCACGCAGTCACCTTCGCCCTCGAGGTAGGGGAGATCAGAGCACACCCACTGGGGGATGGTGAACTGGCAGACCTTACGTCACCCACTGATGCCCAACGCTTAAGAATTCCCACCGAAGTAGCCGACGCCCTGTCAGATACCACCATTCAAGCCACTTTACGCGAGCTACTATCTCCCCTGGGCGAAGAAGGGGTTGGAGCAATTGTGATGGGCTCAGACCCGCGCGCACCAGAATTGCGCACAGAATGCGTCATTCCAGCAACAGATATTTTCGTGGAATTTCAAGCAGGGAAAGAACTTTTATCTTAAGAACCCATGGAATTAATTTGGTTTTTCTAAACCTGATATTCCAGTATCGAAAGACTGACGTCTTTCACGCTTTGTCAGAACCGAGCTCAAAGGGGACTCTTCAAAATCTACTTTTGCAAAAAGTGAAAAGAAATCTTCGTGAATAATTCTCGCATGAAATTCTTCCGTCAACGGAACAATTACTTCTTGGCGCACTTCAGGATCCAATGGATCGCGAACAATGACTACTGAACGTAATTCTGGGATCATTAAAGCAGTCAGCATATTGCGCACGGCATCCACCATTTCGGGTGCCCCGTCGAACATTTTGGCCATCACAACGGGAACTCTGTAGGTTCGGCGATTATTCAACACCAGGGTCCCAAAACCATCGCTGTCCGCAGAAGCGCTTACACGGATATCGTCAGCCAGGGCGATCGGGGGAACGAGCTGCACCGTCATAGATAACAACTCCGACAGCCAACGCAACATTCGCCTCAGCTCGTCACGATAACGACTCGGCACGGGGGAGAGGAGCTGAACCCATCGAGGCCGTGGGTCGTATGCACTCAACTCCAAACGAAAAGCACCAGGGGCCATATTGGTGTATTGAAGGTCAAACTCGGGAAGCACACCGGTGTACCCACGATCCCGCGCAATCAGCGAACTGGAACGCTGCATCAATTTCACAACACCCGCCCGTGTGATATCTACCACCTGCTGACTAGGGACGAATGGACCATTTTCAGCCTCTAGGCGGACATCACCATAAACCTGCGCCAGGATCGCACCACTGCGCGACGGATACATCCTTTCTTTCCCCTCGTTCACATACCACCTGAGCCATCAAATATATGGGGGAGCGCCATACTGAACGAGCCAGCACGCTCCAACGGACCTTAAAAGTGTACTTATAGTAGTGGACAAATGCATTCATTTGACTGAATTTTTACACACCACACATCATCACACCATGGACAGGACCTGAGATCACTAGGTTCTTTGTCCCCAATACTGCTTACCGCGCAGAGATCCTGTACACAAACTGATACGAGATCCGCAGTCTGCAACGGATCAGGTTAAGCGCCGCCTTGCCCGTAAACCCGCCACCAACCGTCGTGTGCGCGGAGCGGCCGTAGATACCGCTAAGTACCCAGATAACACCCCAACCACCCCAGTGCCACCCACCAAAATCGGCAACCTTAGCTTGGTGAAACGGTCAGCATCAGAGGCCACCACATGGGACAACCCGTTGATTGTGGCGGCAATGACGGCACCGGCAATCACTTGATGGCCGATTTTCTCTGTCTGATCCAAAAGTGGTTGTAATTCGTCGCCACGCAAGTGGACATCGAACCCACCATGTTCCAGAACACTTAAGACTCGTCGCATCACATCAGGGGCTTCTGCACCCATCTGCACGGCATCCTGCAGTAGATCCCGCACACGTCCCATCAGAGCTTCCGGCGAGAGACGTTTGAGGACAAACCGTTGAGCGTAAGGCTGCATCACCGCAACAAGATCAAATTCAGGGTCTAGGCTCGTGCCGATTGCTTCAGCTGTCAGCACCATGCGGAGGAACAGCGCGGACTGGCGAGGAAGACGCAACCGGTGCCTTCGCAACGTAGCCACCAGGTCGCTCATCAAAGAACCAATCCGCACCTCAGCCAACGGACGGTTAGCGTAACGGCGCAGCATCGCTTCCACATCGCGCTCAAGCTTGGTGCGGTCCAGGTTCTGCCCTGACGTCTGCGTGAGCGCCAAAATGCCGCCCGTAGCACGGCGGACATTGCCCTGAACCACTCCCATCATCAAAGTCACCAGGGAATCTCTGAACTCCTCATTGAGAGTCCCCACCATGCCCAGGTCAATCATGGCAATCGAGCCATCGGGCTGCACAAAGAGGTTTCCAGGATGCGGATCCGCGTGAAAATACCCGTCTTCAAAAATCATCTTGCACAGGGCATCTGTGGCGGTGACCGCCAATTCATGCCGGTTAAGACCAGCGGCGTCCAAAGCACTGTTATCGCTAATCTTCAGCCCCGTCATCCGTTCAGTGGTCAGAATTCGAGTGGTTGTGGCCTCCCAAAAAACTTCCGGAATGATGATGGCAGGGTGCGCCGCAAAGTTTTCCCGCATCCGTTCGGTATTGCGTGCCTCCGTGAGATAGTCCATTTCTTCCCGCATGGACGTCGCAAATTCGTCCACCAGACCAATTAAGTCCTGATACTGGACACCTGGCCAATACCGGGTCAGCAGAACAGCTAACTCACGCAAAATCTCCAGATCACGATTCACCTCATCAACGATGTTCGGGCGCCTGATCTTGACCACGACGTCCACACCACGGAAACGCGCCAAATGTGCTTGGCCGATAGACCCGGTAGCCAACGGCGCAGGATCAATGTGCTGCAGGATCTCTTCCGCACCGCTTTCGGGATGTTCTGCCAACATCTCACGAATCACATCGGGCGGGATGGGCGGGGTGTTGTCCTGTAACTGAGCCAATTCCCGAGCATAAGCCTGTGGCAGCAAATCAGGACGAGTAGAAGCCAACTGACCAAGCTTGACGAACGTTGGACCTAACTCTTCCAGGGCCAACCTCAAATGCTCCGGCTGAGGCTGGATTTTCTGGGGGTCAATCAGCCGAACCTTGGCGAGGGAAGAGCGCCATTCCGGTTTCAACCCACCGAGGACAAATCCAAAACCGTGTTTGGAGAGCACTTCAAGGATCTGGAGTAGTCGTTCTCGCCGGGAGATCATCCGTCTAGGGTCATCATCTCTGCCTCGACGAATGAACTACCCCATGTTGACCCGGGGCAACTCATGCGTCGGAAGCGATCGGAGGTTCTAGTTCTTCTTCTTTGTGTCTACTGCCAAGCAGCGGCCCAAACAGTGACCTCAGATACAGTGCCATGCCACCCGCAGCAGCAGCAACAATCAAGGCCAGAATACTTATCAATGGTTCCCGTCCCAGGAAAACAAGACCAACCACCAGCAGCAGGGCACTGATACCGGCCAAAACCCATAACGTGATGCGGCTGCGCTGTGACCAGTCGCCCTGTCCGGGTAGAGCGGGAGAAACACCGGTATCAGACCGGGTTCGGGTTTTGTGTCCGGCTGGGTTCAGGGTTTTACGCCACTTCTTAGCGTGGCGTTCGGCCTCGGTCGGCACGTACGCATCAGGGACCTCATAGCTATCAGCTTCCGGCACAAGCTCGTCGCCCACACGTGGTAAATCCCTGTACCAACTAGCTTCGATGGCGTCTGGACGCGCTGCCTGAACGGTCAAGGACACCTCATACGCAGAACCCCGGATTGTTCCCCAGGCCGCAGTCAACAGGTTGTGGTCAAAAGCGTGTCGAATCACAGGGATGAACTGTTCGGATAACTGGGTAGAGAAACGACCCACCACCTGGCGCTCGTGCAGAACTTCAACGCGTTCCACATATTCACCTTGAGCCGTAGAGATTTGATTGACTTCCAGGGTCAAGAACAAGCGAGCCTCACCAGATTCCGGAAGGACCGCGTGCAGGTAGTCCGCATGCGCCTGTTCATCCAACACCTTGATGGACGGTCCCTGGGGTAACACCGTGGAACGTCGAGGGGCGGAATTGGTGGAAAACAGCAGGGCAGGTGGCGCGATCTGGATCCGAGTGGCTGCCTGTAGCTGCGCGACACCGTCGGAATCTACAAGGGAAGCTTTGATGATCACCGGAACAGTGGGACGCAGACCGGAGGCAACCACGCGCGTCACAGCATGCCAGTAGCGCGCAGCGTCTTCCTTCGCTAAATGCCCTACCTGATTTTGTCCAACGCGCACCGTGATTGACCGAGGATCAAAAGGATTATCTGGTTCCGGCACCAATTCCGCCGTACCGGTGAAAGTTTCCTCCGGCCCATAGGACAACGTCCCGAAAACACGCAAGATCTCAGCGTCATAGAAGTTCTCCGTGACAACTTCCACAGAACCGCGGTCATTGAGTGCGTAGGTGGTCATCGTCTCCCTTACGGCCTGAAGATCCAGTGATACCTGGGATGGGAAAGCGTGGCTCACCGGCTGATTCCGTCGTGCTTACGCCGAAACCACCGGGTATGCACAAGTCTTTCACGAATCCATGCATGCGGTGGGGATTGGTCTTGTGTGCCAACCGCCCGAGGGCACCCAAGGCTCAGGCCAACCATCAAAACCTGTAGTTCTTCGGAATCACAGTAATCCCGGACTCGGTCACGTGCAGTCCACGCTGGCGATCTTTTTCCGGGTCAACCCCCACCCGAACGCCAGGGGGAACTTCCACATATTTATCTACGATGCACTGTTCCACTACGGCATCCTCATGAACAAAGACGTTAGGCATCACAACGGATTTATCCACCCGCGCATGGTTGCTCACCACAACATTGGGGGATAGCACGGATTCTTGGACCCTACCGCCAGCAACAATCACTCCGGGGGACAGAATCGAATCCGTGGCCACACCCCCCTCTTGATATGGACCGCGCACCAACTTGGCCGGGGGCGCCATCACTTGGTGGGTGTATAGCGGCCACGCGGTGTTGTACAGATTGAATACCGGCATGGGGCGCAGTAAATCCATATGGGAGTCGTAGTAAGAATCCAACGTACCGACGTCGCGCCAGTATTGGCGGTCTCGGTCCGTTGCACCTGGCACTTCATTACGGGCGAAGTCGTACACCGCGGCTTCACCCCGCTGCGCGAAGTACGGCATGATGTCCCCACCCATGTCATGGCTGGTGTCATCGCGTGTGTCATCTTGCCTCAGTGCCTCCACTAAGGCATCCGTGTGGAACACATAATTGCCCATGGACGCCAAAAACTGAGTGGGGTCATCCTCCAAAGGGCATGTGCTCTCCGGCTTTTCCACAAACCGCGTGATCTTCGTAGAGTCATGAGGATCGGTTTCAATCACGCCGAACGAGTTGACAAGCTCCATGGGCTGCCGCACCCCGGCAACAGTGGCTTGGGCCCCGGATGCCAGGTGAAAGTCAACCATTTGTGAGAAATCCATGCGGTACACGTGGTCCGCACCCACCACCACCACAATGTCCGGTTTGGCATCGTCAATCAGATTCATGGATTGGAAAATCGCATTGGCGGAACCTAAAAACCAGTCCTTACCATGGCGCTGCTGCGCCGGTACGGACGCAATGTAGTTACCCAATAAAGTGGATAACCGCCAGGTCTCAGACAAGTGACGGTCTAGGGAGTGCGACTTGTACTGGGTGAGCACCACGATTTGCAAGTAACGGGAATTGACCAGGTTTGACAACGCAAAATCAATCAACCGGTAAGTTCCGCCGAAGGGAACAGCTGGCTTAGCACGATCTTCCGTCAACGGCATCAGGCGTTTGCCCTCTCCACCGGCCAGAACAATCGCAAGCACTTTTTCGCGCGCCATGGTGTTTACCTCTCAGGACGTCGTCGTCATGGTCCCCGGGACAAACCCGGTGCAGCTCCTGTTCTACCAGGCAACCGCTGCTCCGAGCACCACTCAACCGTGAATCGGATCATGTGGGAAGCCCAATGCAGCAAATTGCGACAAACAATGGCAGGTTGCGCGTCGAAATTCACATAATGTGGGGCTTGGGCCTCATCGAATGTAGTCTCGGTCACGTGCGTATCGACATCGTGTCCAAAGAGTTCCCGCCCGCCATCTACGGTGGAGCCGGCGTGCATGTGGCTGAGCTTTCCCGTGTTCTGGCTCCACTAGTTGAACTCAATGTCCGCTGTTTTGGTGAACCTCGTGAACCAGATTTTCACGGTGCCCGCGTCCAGGCCTATCAAGTACCCGCCGAGCTCGTCGGCCAAAACCCCACCGTTGAAACCTTGGGAACTGACCTGGCCATGATCAACGACATTGGGGGAGCGGACCTGGTCCATTCCCACACCTGGTACGCCAATATGGCAGGTCATATAGCGTCTTTAATGCACGGTATTCCCCATGTGATCTCGGCACATTCACTGGAACCACTGCGCCCGTGGAAAGCTGAACAACTAGGCGGCGGGTATGCCGTGTCGTCGTTTGTGGAACAAACCGCCTACCTCAACGCCGCTGCCGTGATCGCGGTATCTGATGGCATGCGCCAGGACATTATGCGGTGTTATCCGCAGATTGACCCGCACAAGGTTCAGGTGGTGCATAACGGTATTGATGTCAGCCAATGGAATCGGGACAAGAATACTGACGTTCTGGAGCGATTTGGCATCGACCCCGCACGCCCGTCAGTGGTGTTTGTGGGACGGGTGACCCGGCAAAAGGGAGTCCCGTTCCTGTTGCGCGCGGCCCAGCAGTTACCCCCGGAAGTACAACTGGTGCTGTGCGCCGGTGCTGCTGACACTCCCGAATTGGCCGCCGAAGTCAGCGGGCTCATTGACGAACTCAAGGCAACCCGCGACGGTGTGGTACTGATCGAACAAATGCTCCCGCGTCGGGAGGTCATTCAAATCCTTTCCCATGCCACCGCCTTCGCCTGCCCCTCGGTGTATGAGCCGTTGGGAATCGTGAACCTGGAAGCCATGGCGTGTGGTGCAGCCGTGGTAGCCACCGCTACCGGCGGTATACCGGAAGTGGTGGTGGATGGCGACACAGGTCGACTAGTACAAATCGAACAAGTGGACGATGGGTCCGGCACCCCGCTGGATCCCGACAGGTTTGTGACGGATTTCGCGGCAGCGCTGACCGAAGTGGTCTCTGATCCGGAGCGGGCAAGCGCCATGGGTGCGGCCGGTCGGGCACGAGCCGAAGAACACTTCTCGTGGCAGGCGATTGCTGAGCGTACCCTGGAGGTCTACCGTTCGGTTCTTCCCGCGAGCTGACGACCTGGCGTAGGGGCTGAGCGGCGATGCTGATGTGCTAGAGTCGTCGTCGTTGCTCAGCGGCTTTTGAGGGGTTTCGCTCCTTTGGTGGCAGCTGAAGTCACCTGCGCGGGTGGCGGAATAGGCAGACGCGCTAGCTTGAGGTGCTAGTCCTCGCATAAGAGGGTGGGGGTTCAAGTCCCCCTCCGCGCACAGTGTGTGACGTCTCATGACATGTGAAATCCCCAGATCTTGAGGGTTAAGGGTCACAGGTGGTGAGACGCCACCGCCCCTGGGTTTGCCCAGGACTGCCTCTGAAATGCACGATGCATCATTTCGCAGCAACTGAGACGGCTTAGTTCCGCTCCAAGAAATTCCTCCGCACTCAGGTAACGCCACAGCTTGCGCATAGGCGATACCTGAGCAAGAAGACTAGACCTCGGCGAGGTGCTGGTCGAGTGCTTTGGTGAGGTTGAGTGCTGTGGAGGCTGCCCCGCCGAGACGATAGTTTCCAGTTTCTGTGTGTAGTAGCAGGGTCGGATAAGAGTCGATATTGAGCTGGCGTACATCGCGGAACTGGCGTTCCGCTTCCATACGGCTGGCAGGGTTGAGGTAATCAGTCTCGGCCATATCGGGGTCGAGGCCCAAATTGGCGGCAATATTGCGATATACCCCCACGTCAGCCAAATCACTGCCATCAACGTACCAGGCCTGCTGAATGGCACCGACTATCTCAAGCTGGCGTTGCGGTGCCTGCTTTCGAAGTGCAACCAGTCCGGTCGCAGGATCGGTAGAATCCATCACTCTGGTGCCCTCAGTGAGAACGCGCTGGTAGGCATCACCGAAGGTGACGCCGGTGAGCTTGGTGATTCGTTCATTGGCACCGGGAATATGCGGGAAAGCCCCGATGGGTTGGGCTTGAGGTCCAGTGAAGAGACCCCCTGAGAGAATACGCAGATCGATACGATTAGCGTTCTGCTCGGTAAACTTGCGCAAGCTGGGGCCAAAGCCATAGCACCATCCGCAGTAGGCATCGAAAGCACATGTGATTTGGACTGGGGTATTCATGGGAGCTCCCGTCTGTTGTAGTGGCAGATGATTGATCGTGCCCTCGCACGTTACCGAAACCCGACAACGCTCATCGCTACCCAGCTTGGCTTCCCGGACGCCAGCAACTTCATCAAGTACTTCGCCCGTCGCGTCGATGTCACGCCGACCGTCTTCAGACAACAGTTTCGCTCAGGGACCACCCTCCATGCTTGATGACGTTCGCCCTGCGGCAAGACGAACCTTTAGCCAAGGAGCGCCGACGATGGTGGGCGGTGTCCGATATTCACTAAAGGCAGACGCTAAAGAACCTGGTTTGGAATGGGAATGTATCCGTAATTTTGATGTCATTAAGGTCATGAATGAGGATCGAGCAGTAAGGCCCTCCTCCTGACCTTAAACGAGCGATCACTGAGGGTGACTTAGTCTTCACCCACTCCGAACTTGTTCTGACGCCGGGTCAGCCAGGTCGGGCCCTTGCTGATATTTTCCGCCCCGAGAACGACAAAGTTGTTGAGCACCGGGACGTCATTCAAGATGTCCCTACCGAGTCCGCTAATGACAATGGCATATTCTAACCCACGGGCCTGACATACGGCGCACCCCCTTGGAGTTGTTACCCAAAGGTCTCGTATTCCACTTAACTATCATGTTTAGCGTTGGTGATTGTTCACAGTTGAGGGTGTAACGCAGCTCTGAATTCATCGGTGCCCAGTAGAGACTGAGACTTGGCATGTAACGAACCAGTTTCCTGAACCTCAAGACGGTACCGCACAAGCACTCCAGGCACCCGTTGATCGAGCCAGGGTGAATCGAAGAACACCAACACATCAGCGGCCCTGCCCTTCAGCGCCCGCCGTCATGTGCCACCACACCAGCCCCCTATACCACCACCCATCACGAGTCACACGTGGCTCCCTGTTGTCGATTTGACCTGCATAAGACATTTTCCCAAAAGAAAAGATAAACTTGCCCCATCTCAATAAATAGCATTTAGGGAATGTCTTGAAATTTCCGCCAGAAAATTTTCAGATTTTTCATCAACAACACCCTCCTGTTGAACATCAAGAACATCTCCAATCATCACTAGAAAACCTGGTCTAAACCCAGGCGGGTTGATAACGTCTCGGAGGTGATGGAGCCGGCGTAATAAAGCACTCAATATGCACTCGACGCTTGGGGGCGCGGTCAACCACATTTGGTGTGCCCGTTCCATCAGTCACGCAGGAAAGTCACGGCCACAGCAACACTCATACCGAGAAACCCCGTCATCACGATGGAAACATGCTCCACATAGCCAGCAACACGGCGGAAACCAGACGGAGCCACAATGCGCCCACGGGCATACAGTTAGGGAACATAACAATGCCGCACAAACAAACCCCCAACATGGGATGGGATAGGGAACCACGACGATGACCGACACCTCTTCGAGTTCATCTGTCCACCGGCAGATGGCGATCATCCGTGACGAAAAACGCAATCTGAACCGGCAACTGGCCACAGCAGGCCAGCAAAACCAAAAGTTACGCACCGCTCTGGAAAACGCGCGAGACCAGATCGACGCCCTCAAAAAAGCTTTATCGCATGACCTAGGCTTGCCGCAGTCTGTGGGGACATTAATCCGCGTAGCTCCAACCACGGAAGTAACGAGCAACAACCCCAGCGTGGATGTCATGGTTACGGGACGTGTGCTGCGTTGCGCGGTTTCCCCGCTGGTTGCCGCAGATGAGCTAGAGCCGGGCCGCCACATTTTGCTGGATGAGCACTCCGTTGTAGTTGGCGTTTTGGGGTATGACACCACAGGGGAGTTGGCCAGCGTACGGGAAATTGTGGACGACACCCGGGTGGTCACTGTCGGGCGTTCGGACGAAGAACGAGTGCTGCGGTTATCCGGCCACCTGCGCAAGAACCCACCACAACCAGGACAAACCGTCAGCATTGATCACCGCACAGGATTTGCTCTGGAAGTGGTACAGCGCACCGGCATGGAAGAACTGGTACTGGAAGAAGTTCCCCATGTGCGCTACGAAGACATCGGTGGCCTTGGGGCGGAAATCGAAGCGATTCAAGATGCCGTCGAACTACCTTTCATCCACCCGGAGCTGTACCGCCAGCATCAACTCACCCCGCCCAAAGGCATTTTGCTGTATGGCCCCCCAGGTAATGGAAAAACCATGATCGCCAAAGCCGTGGCGCGCTCCCTGGCGGAACGTGCTGCAGAAAAATCCGGCAGGGACCACGCCAAAGGGTACTTCCTGAACATCAAAGGCCCTGAGCTACTGGATAAATACGTAGGAGAAACTGAGCGGCAAATCCGACTAATCTTTACTCGCGCCAGGGAACAGGCCGAAGCAGGAATTCCCGTGGTGGTGTTCTTTGACGAAATGGATTCTTTGTTCCGTACCCGTGGTTCCGGAGTTTCATCCGATGTTGAAACCACCATCGTGCCCCAATTACTTACAGAGATCGACGGTGTTGAGAAACTCGATAACGTGATCATTGTTGGTGCCACCAACCGTGAGGATATGATAGATCCCGCCGTCCTGCGACCGGGCAGACTAGACGTCAAAATCCGTATTGATCGACCCGACGTCGCAGGAGCCCGGGAAATCTTTGCCCTGTACCTCACCCCTGATCTTCCATTGTCTCAGCAGGAAATCCGCGATGCAGGATCCCGCGAAGCTGCCGTAAAAGCCCTGATTAACACCGGGGTGAACGCTATGTACACCCAGACTGATGCCACCAGATTCCTGGAAATCACATATAAGAACGGCGAGCGTGAAACCTTGTGGTTCTCCGATTTTGTCTCCGGTGCGGTGATTCGCAATATCGTGGACCGAGCCAAAAAACAAGCCATCAAAGACCTCTTAATCCACCAAACACGCGGGATCTCTCAAAAACATATACAGCACGCGGTCACCCAGGAATTCATGGAACAGCAAGATCTGCCGAATACCTCAGACCCAGAAGACTGGGCAAGAATTTCGGGACGGCGTGGGGATACCATTGCCGATTTGCGCATTGTGATGCGTCGTGGCCTCCGGCCGGGAGAATCCGTTACCGCAGCAATGGATGAGGGACTGTGATGAGCGTCCGTCGGGTCATGGGATCTGAGACAGAGTTCGGGATACTAGCGCCGCGTAATCCGCAGGCCAATGCCACCGTGCTTTCCACGCGCGTCGTCACCGCCTATACCGCTTTGGTCCGGCGTGAGCTGGGGGCCTCCGGGCATTCTGTTCCTGATTTTGATTACAGTTCTGAATCCCCTTTGCAGGATGCCCGTGGATTCCAGATGGAACGTTCTCAAGCCCACCCCACACAATTGACAGACTCAGCCCCCGTGCTTACCAGCGAGGAAATCGCAGCAGAAGCACTTAGCGAACAGGGCATGTGGGAGGATTACGCCGCACGGATTACGATGAACACAGTGCTCCCCAACGGAGCGCGGTTTTACGTGGACCATTCCCACCCCGAATACTCCTCTCCAGAAGTACTCACTCCACGGGACGCTGCGTTGTACGACGTCGCAGGGGACGCCATAGCTGCCACTGTGGTGGACACCTTAGCGGCGTCTGCCAAGTCCACCGGCCTGGAACCAATCCACTTATATAAGAACAACACCGACGGTAAATCGGCGTCCTATGGAACACACGAAAATTATCTGATCCCCCGGCAGATCGACCTCGATCGACTCCACGATGCTCTATTGCCATTTTTTGTCTCCCGCCAAGTGGTGTGTGGTTCGGGACGTGTTGGTGTGGGGAGGGACGGGGCGACCCCGGGTTTTCAAATCAGCCAACGGGCAGACTTCTTTGAACGTCAAGTTGGCCTGGAAACGACAGTGCGTCGGCCCATTATCAACACCCGCGATGAACCCCACGCAGACAACACCCGATACCGGCGTCTTCACGTGATCGTGGGGGATGCGAATCTGGCACATCATTCATCAATCCTCAAATTCGGCATGACATCGCTGGTGTTGAGGTTGGTGGAGCAGGAGCGTGCTCCGGTGATTCAGTTGGCTGATCCGGTGAAGGCTATGCACACCATCAGTCACGACCCCACCTTGCAGGCCGCTGTGCCCACGCGTGATGGCCACATGGTCACTGGCCTCCAGATTCAACGAGCTTTCTTAGAGGCTGCGCAGTCTATGGAGGGCCCTCAACCAGATACCGACACTGCCGAGATCCTGCGGTTGTGGTCTGAGGTGTTGGATACCCTGGAGTCCGCCCCCTTAGCCCTGGCCAACCGCCTGGATTGGGTGGCTAAATACGCCCTGTTATTGTCCTATCGCGAGCGTGGGGGACTGGATTGGAACGCTGCGCAATTAGCGGCGATTGATTTGCAGTATCACGACGTGAACCCGGCCAAGGGGCTTTACTATCGACTGGTGGCTTCTGGACGGATGGAGACACTTTTTTCACCCGAGCAGATCCATGCCGCCGCGTGGACACCTCCTGCGGAAACGCGTGCAGACTTTCGTGGACGCCTGGTAGCGGCTTTCCCGGACGACATCATTGCTGCCGGTTGGGACACCGCCGTTGTGAAATACGGCAGGACCCAGGGCGCAGCCCGCGTGATAATGCCAGAGCCCGTTGCTTTGTCTCACGCCGAAACTGCATCCTGGTGGTCCACCCACACCATACAAGAACTGATCCGTCACTTAGAGCGCGCCCACCCCGAGTGGGTCACCACCTCCGCTCCAACCTCATAAGGTTCACAACCTCAGCAACCGATTTCGTGAAGGGGAATTCACCATGGCGCAAGAACGCATCACTTCCACTGGCTCAGCACGCGAAGAGGAAACAGCGCTTCCGGAACCAACCCCCACCCCTGCCCCAGGTGGACCTTCTGCTGCTGCTGCTCAGGCGCAGGTGGCACAGGCCGATGATCTACTGGCTGACATTGACGCTGTCTTGGAATCCAATGCAGAAGAATTCGTCAAGGGGTTTGTACAGAAGGGCGGTCAGTGACCCCATGGACCGCAGGATCATGGGGATTGAAACCGAATTTGGAATTCTTCACACCAGTCCTCACGCCGCAGCACTGTCCCCTGATGACACGGCACGCCTGTTGTTCCGCCCCGTGGTGGCGTGGGGGAGGTCGTCCAATGTTTTTCTGCCCAATGGTGCCCGGTTGTATCTGGATGTGGGGTCTCACCCAGAGTACGCCACCGCTGAATGTGCAACCCTTGACGACGCCGTAGCCCAGGACCGTGCTGGCGAACTCATCGTGGATGGCATGCGGCAACAATTGGAATCTTCCCTGGTCGCAGATGGCACAGGCGGATCGGTCTATTTGTTCAAAAACAACGTAGATTCGGCGGGCAACTCTTACGGTTCCCACGAGAACTACATGATTGACCGTTCCACTCGGTTCCCCCGTCTCGTAGCACACCTGGTTCCGTTCTTGGTCACCCGTCAACTCATCTCAGGGGCGGGACGCGTTCACCCCACCGGCCATCCGGCATTCGGACAACATAGCTTCACGGCCACTCCGGCGGCGCCGTCATACTCCTTTTCGCAACGCGCCGATCATGTCTGGGAAGATTCGTCGTCCTCCACCACAAGAACACGGCCTCTGATCAACACGCGTGACGAGCCCCATGCCGACGCCAAGCGTTTTCGGCGTTTGCATGTAATCGTGGGGGATTCCACCATGTCCATGACCACTACGGCATTACGCTTAGGTGCCACGGATCTGATGCTGCGGATGATCGAATCCGGCATTGTTTTGTCTGATCGAACTCTCAAAGATCCTGCCATGGCATTACGGCAAATTTCCCACGACCTGACGGGCACCGTGCCCGTGGAGCTAGCAAATGGTTCTGAACGCTCAGCGTTAGATCTGCAGTACGAATATTTAGAAAACGTGAGCCGCTTTGTGCAAGCTAACGGTGCTCATCACGACCGTGTGGCCTGGCTTTTAGACCTCTGGCAACGCACGCTAGAAGCCATTAGCCGACAAAATTACTCCGGTATTGACACCGAAATCGATTGGGCGATCAAGAAGAAACTTGTAGATTCTTGGGTTAAGCGCCACGGAGCCGATTATTCCGCTGCCCGTGTAGCCCAGATGGACCTGGCCTACCACGATATTGCTCCAGGCCGTGGCCTATTTCGGATTCTGGAAGAACGTGGATTAGCCGCGCAATTACCAGGAATGGACGGGTCGGAGGCACAAAGAGCAACTCAAACCCCGCCGCTCACCCGCGCCCGGGTTCGCGGAGCATTAGTTCAAGCTGCTATAGACGCTGGCAAGACCACAACTATCGACTGGGTCAACGTCAAGATCAACGCAAATACTCAACGAGTCTTAACTTTACGAGACCCGTTTGTCACCCAGGACGACGACGCCGATGCCATGGTGGCGGAGCTTCGTCAGGAAGCCAGCAGAGAATCACAGCTTCCTGTCAGCCCGCCGCTGATCTGACCCCAGTGCCTTACGGCCCACCATGAAGTGGCCGGGATAACATTCCGGATGCCGGAACAACAACCAGGGGAGTGTGGAGATGACTCATAGAGCGCACCGCGCCGCCGTGCTGCTGACCGCCGGGTACACCACACTGGCTCTTACCGCCGCTATGGAGCTAGGAGGGTGCAGCCTCGCCAACAGCACAGATGCCACCACCATCACCAAAAACTTCATCTCCGCTATGCAAAATCGGGACTGGGAAAAAGCCTGCCAGTATTTAGCGCATGACTTCATCCACCGACACATGAATGACGAATCTCGCTATTGCGTGCAGTACTTGGAACAGTGGCACGGCACCGGCAACACATTTGAGGCAATGGCGGTGACCGGTCAGGACACTGAACCAGGCCCGGACGGCACAGTGGTCACGGTGGAGCTAGCGGATGGTTCCATCGACCAGGCGCGTGTGGTGAATGAAGAAGGTGACCTCAAACTTGCGCGGTATCCCGGACAAAATCGAGCCGCGCGTTAACCCGTATTCCGTTGTTGATGAGCATCAGGAGCGCCCCATGAATGATTCCGCCCAACCCACCCCACACGATGAGGCTGTGGAGATCGCCTGTCGTCTGATCCAGATGGACACCTCCAATTACGGCAGTGGTGACTGTGTAGGGGAACGCCCTGCCGCAGAGTACGCCGCCGAACTATTAGAGGAAGTTGGGCTGAGCACCACGGTGGTGGAATCCGCTCCGGGGCGGACCAATGTCTTCGCGCGGATTCCCGGAGCTGACCCTTCTGCTAATGCTCTGATGGTTCACGGACATCTGGATGTGGTGCCGGCTATGGCAGAGGATTGGTCTGTGGACCCCTTCAGTGCGGAGATTCGCGATGGCATGATTTGGGGACGCGGCGCGGTGGACATGAAGGATATGGACGCCATGATGCTGTCAGTGGTCAGACACATGCAGCGGACGGGGCAACAACCCCGGCGAGATATTGTGATCGGCTTTTTCGCCGATGAAGAAGCCGGGATGGACTACGGATCTCGGTGGGTCGTGAAGAATCATCCGGAGATCTTTGAGGGAGTCACGGATGCCATTAGCGAAGTCGGAGGTTATTCCGCCACCATCGGGGGACGGCGAGCATACCTACTGCAGACTGCCGAAAAAGGACTCATGTGGCTCCGGCTGCACGCTGACGGCACAGCTGGACATGGTTCACAGATTAATCACGACAATCCCGTCACTACATTGTCACGGGCCATAGCCAATATTGGGGATTATTCCTGGCCCGTAGAGCTCACCAAGACCACCCGTCAGTTTCTGGATGCGGTTACAGAGCTGACCGGGGTGGAATTCGACCCACAGGATCCACACAAACTGCTGTCCGAACTGGGCTCTGTGGCACGGTTTGTGGGTGCCACGCTACAAAATACGGCCAACCCCACTGTGCTGAACTCTGGGTATAAAACCAACGTGATTCCCGGTTCCGCCACAGCAGCCCTAGATGTGCGTTACTTGCCGGAACAGCGGGAAAAGGTTTTAGCAAAAATCCAGGAGTTGGCCGGGGATAAGATCCGAATTGAGTTTGAGTCCGACCAGATTGGTTTAGAGGTTCCTTTCTCCGGAACCGTCGTGGATGCCATGGTGGATGCTTTGGCGATTCATGATCCGGGCGCTGTGGTGCTTCCTTACATGCTTTCTGGCGGAACGGATAATAAATCCTTAGATCCCTTGGGAATCACCGGTTACGGTTTCGCACCGTTGAGGCTTCCTGACGATCTTGATTTCCCAGCGATGTTCCATGGGGTTGATGAGCGGGTGCCTATCGACTCTTTGGAGTTCGGGGCAGATGTGCTGCACACTTTGCTCACTCGTTACTGATGAACCCGCCTAATCCGCATTTCTTCTATAGGGTGCTACGGACTCGCGTCACTCGCCGACGTAACCAGAATTTTCGGGTTCCGCCGTACAGGCGGACGGATCGAGTCAATTCCCACTTGCCGTACTCTGCATGTTCTGCCAACCGGGCACGAGCATCCGAGACTTGTTCGCCCGGTGCCACGGTAAGTATCAGATATTCAAATCGTTGATCAGGATCTTTGCCGATTCGAGCGGCACTGTAGGTGATGCGCTCTTGCATGAGTTCTCGGCCTCCACGGTGTGTGATTCCCCGGACACTGTTGCTGGGTGCAGCGCACCTCTCCCCATTCTGCCCGTGGAGGGGTAACGTCTGAACTATGAGCACCGATCCGCGAGTCGCACTGCAATCCCTGGTTTCTGCCCTTGAGGAGCATTTGGTTGCTCTCTCTAACCGTCGCAGTGACCAGGATCCTGCTGTGGACAGCGCATACATAGCCATCGCAGATGCTTTTGATGCCTACGAAGAAGCGCTGTACGACAATTTTGATGAAGTCACACCCCTCACCGTGTTTGCTGACGATGAGGATGATGACTTCACCGACAGTGACGATGATTTTGAGGATCTTGACGACCTGGATCACCAGGTTTGATTCAGACACATAAGACCGCGTGGTCACAACTGTGAGCGATCACGCAGGTCATTTCGAGGCATTGCGGATTGCACCTGTTCTAAGGTTGGCGGGTGGACTGGATATCAACAATCATTCTCGGTCTGGTGCAAGGACTCACAGAGTTCCTGCCCGTATCGTCGTCGGCACACCTTCGCATCGCCGGAGAGTTTCTGCCGGGCGGTGCTGACCCCGGTGCGGCTTTCACCGCCATTACCCAGCTCGGCACTGAGAGCGCCGTGGTGATCTATTTCTGGCGCGACATCGTGCGGATCATCAAACAGTGGTCGCTCTCGCTGGTAGGCAAGGTTGACCGGAAAGACCCCGACGCCCGCATGGGCTGGCTCATTATCGTCGGCTCGCTGCCTATCGCGATCCTCGGCCTGTTGTTAGAAGACTGGATTGATACTTCCTTCCGCAGCCTTTGGATTACCGCAACCATGTTGATCGTCTTTGGTGTCTTTTTGGGCATCGCGGACAAAGTAGGCAGGCAGGTGCGCACGCTGGAAAACCTCAGCGTAAAACACGGTCTGATTTATGGTCTGGCTCAGGCCTTGGCACTGATTCCCGGGGTGTCCCGATCCGGTGGCACCATCACTGCTGGGCTGCTCATGGGATACAAGCGTGAGGACGCCGCCCGTTACGCGTTCTTGCTGGCCATCCCTGCCGTTTTTGCCTCCGGTCTGTACAAGCTGGCCTCAGAACTCGTGTCACCGTCAGATTCCGCCTACACCATGTCGCAAACCTTGGTAGCCACAGCAGTGTCGTTTGTCGTGGCTTATGTAATCATCGGGTGGTTCATGAAATACATTTCTAACCGCTCGTACTCCCTTTTCGTGTGGTACCGGATCGCTCTGGGTTTGTTGCTCTTTATCCTGCTGGGTTTCGGCGTGATCTCTGCCATCCCAGCACACTGAGCAACAAGTCAGCCCTTCATCCCCGTAGTCAACCACTGAGGTTTCTATGAAATCCTGGCCCGCACGCGCCTATCCCAACCTGCCCGGGCGAGCCCCCATACCTGCGGTCTTCGATACTCGTACCCAGCAGATAGATCAGCTTCCGCAAGAAGAACGGGCGAGCCTGTACGTCTGCGGGATCACCCCTTATGACGCCACTCACATGGGACATGCAGCAACCTACGTAGCTTTTGATCTGCTGCACCGCGCCTGGTTGGATGCCGGTGTGCCGGTGGATTACGTGCAAAACGTCACTGATGTTGATGATCCTTTGTTAGAGCGGGCGAATCGTGATGGCGTAGATTGGCGGGCATTGGCGGCTGACCAAACCGACCTATTCCGTGCTGATATGACAGCACTCAACGTCTTACCTCCAGCCCATTACATCGGCGCTACCGAATCGGTGGAATGGATCGTGCCTACCATAGAGCAACTCATGACCCGGGGCGTGGCTTATCGGGTAGCAGGCCACGGCAGTGAACCTGATGGTGATGTCTACTTCGATGTCACTGCAGCTGCTGCGCTACATCGCGACGAAGAGCAACACACCACAGAATTACAGGGCTGGGAACTTGGAACGCTTTCTGGCTTCAGCAGAGAAGACATGCTGAGGCTTTCGGAAGAACGTGGCGGGGACCCGCACAGAGCAGGCAAGCGTGATGCCCTAGATCCGCTGCTGTGGCGCGTTGAACGCCCCGGAGAACCATCCTGGGATGGAGCTTCCTTAGGGCGGGGGCGCCCCGGTTGGCACATTGAGTGCTCCGTGATTTCGCTGCACTACCTCCCGGCACCGTTCACGGTTCAAGGTGGCGGGTCAGACCTTATCTTCCCACACCACGAAATGGGTGCAGGCCATAGTTGGGCTATTTCCTCTCGCCCTATGGCTCGGCATTTTATGCACACCGGCATGGTGGGACTAGACGGGGAAAAAATGTCCAAATCTCGGGGAAATTTGGTGCTGGTCTCCGCGCTGCGGACACAGGGGGTAGACCCTAATGCCATCCGGTTAGCCATCATGTCCCAGCACTATCGCACGGATTGGTTCTGGAGCAGCCCCCTTCTAGAAACTGCACAACAACGATTGGCCCTGTGGCAGAAGGCCGCAGATGTTGCCACCGAGGGGTCTTTTGCCCCCACGCTGGAGCGTCTTCGAATCCTCATGGCTGAAGATCTCAATACCCCGGCAGCTCTAGACGCCATTGATGAGTGGGCGGATTCATCCATCACATCAGCATCCGGTTCGGGCGACCAATTAGCCCGTAGCGCGCTCGAGGCCAGACTGGGCATCGTCCTAGCACACCCTGGAAATCACTCCTGATCCCTACGGCGCAAAAACCTTTCAAACTCTTGGGCGATAGCATCCCCGGAGGCCTCCGGAAGATCTGCTGTGTCCTTGGCCTCTTCCAGTTTGGTGACATAGGCAGCGACGTCCGGGTCCTCTGCCGCAAGTTCGTTCACGCCACGTTCCCATGCCTCAGCGTCCTCCGCTAATTCATCTAACGGCAAGCGCAGGTTCAACAGATCCTCTAACTTGTGCGCCAGCGCTAATTGCGCCTTGGGGGACGGGGATTGTCCGACATAATGCGGAACTGCAGCCCACAGGCTCACCGTCGGAATACCCGCCATGGCTGCTAGGTGTGAAAGAACCCCAACAATCCCCACGGGGCCTTCATACTCCGCACCGGAAACATCAAGTTCATCTTGAAGTTCAACTGTATCGGATGTCACCGATACAGGCAGAGGACGGGTATGGGGGACATCTGCCAGCAGGGCACCTAGCATCACCACAAAGTCAACGTCCATGGCCGCCGCTTGCTCCAAGATTTCTGCGCAAAAACGCTTCCAGCGGTACGACGGCTCCCACCCGTGCAACAGCACCAAGTCAAGGTTGGTTCCATCCACAGTTGCCGTTGACAGCTTCGCGGAAGGCCACACCAGTTTGGATTCGCCGGAGGCAGAACGCACGATCCGTGGTCGGGAGTATTGAAAGTCGTAATACTCATCCGCCGGAACTTCACACACTTCGCGCGCTCCGTAATGCTCAGCAAGCATCTTGACAGCATCCGTGGCGGCATCACCGGCGTCGTTCCACCCCTCAAAAGCAGCAACCAAAACCTTCACACGATGGGAATGGAAGGAATCGATATCCCGTACAACTCCAAAAGGCCCGGCTTGCGCTCCCGACGATGCCGGAAAGGAGTCCTGGGAGTTGTTTTTGTCGAATCCGCTCACCCATCTCACTCTACGCGGATCAGCTCCTATGGCCAGCCGGTAGGATCCACATCATGGCTTCAGGTGATACGCACAGCAAACAACGGGACAATGACAACCCCCGTGATCCCGTGTTCCCTGATGCCGTGCTGTGGGATATGGACGGCACTTTGGTAGATACGGAGGAGTACTGGTTCGCGGCCGAAGCTGGCTTGATGGCAGACCACGGCATTGCATGGTCACAGCGCGATTCCCTGGAGATGGTGGGCACATCAGAAAAACAGATGATTTCCACCATGCGTTCGCGGGGATTGCCATTGTCCGGCGATCAGATTGTGGCCGAACTCAACAATCGGGTGATAGAAGGTGCTACCCACCATGTATCTCTGTTTCCCGGCGTCTTAGAGCTTTTACTGGATTGTCATACACAGGGTATTCCCACAGCGTTGGTCACCAACAGCCGCCGTCGCCTAGCTTCCGTGGTTCAGCACCACCTTGACACATTCGCTAGGCAACGGGGTTGGGACGGTGGTCGCCTGTTTGACGTTGCAGTGACCAGCGATCTGGGGCTTGAGCCAAAGCCCTCGCCTGCGCCCTACACGTTTGCTGCTCGTCGGCTTGCAGCACTGCACATCCAGCGATCAGAGCAACCCTTGGATGTGCGGCGCATGGTGGCCTTCGAAGATTCTTTACCGGGGGTGCGCTCTGCGGTAACAGCGGGCATATACACCGTTGGTGTAGCCAATCGTGCTCCGTTGGAAGATTCTGAAGCACACGTGGTGGTGAAATCCGTTGACGGTTTGACTCTGGAAGGTCTCGGGGAATTAGTCAGGGCCACGCACCACGCCCCAGAGGGCCGTACTACGCCATGATGTTAGGGCGACTTGGTGGTGTTCCAGTGCTGTTGGAACGATCCTGGCTGGTCATTGTGGTCTTGATTGTGGTGTTCTACACCCCGATTCTCCACAGGATGTTACCGGGAATTGGGGGCTGGGCATACGCCGTTTCGGCGGCTTTTTGTGTGCTTTTGGCGCTCTCTGTGCTCTTACACGAACTTGCTCATGCGTGGGCTGCTCGAATGTTCGGGTGGCAAGTCACGCACATCACCCTGTCGCTCATGGGTGGACACACGACGTTTGAGCGCACCAGTGCATCCTGGGCAGCTTCAATGGTCGTGTCGTTATCCGGACCGTTCACCAACCTGCTCCTGGGGGGTGTGGGATGGGTTGCGATCACAGCGCTCCCCACTCCGACAGCACCACCCATGGCGGCCATCGTGACACTGGTTGAGTTAGCCAGTTGGGCTAACTGGTTTGTCGGAGTGTTCAACCTTATTCCCGGGCTTCCCTTAGATGGTGGCAAAGCTTTAGAAGCTCTGTTCTGGAGGATCACTGGGCAGGAATTCATGGGAACGTTATTGACAGTGTGGGTTGGCAGAATAATGGCGGCAGCCGCAGTCTTGTGGATGCTTGTCACCGGGGTATGGCGCAGCCTCCCACTGGTCATCGTGGCATGTGTGGTGATCTGGATGTTGCTCTCAGGCGCAGCATCAGCCCAACGACGCGCCCGCGCTGCGCGCGCCATGTTTGGGATCCGTGCTGCTGATCTCATGGAGCCGGCCGTGGCTGTACCATGTGATGCCGATCTCAACACCGTGGAACTAATGTGTCGTCACGCACAGGAACCCGCCGCGAAACCAGGGGCTGAGCCTGCACCTCTGGCCGTAGTAACCGATCATGAGGGTCGGTGTCTGGGAGTTGTGAACCCGCATCAGATCACAGCATTATCACCAGAGCAGCGCACCGCTACCAGCCTTCAGTCGTTGCTGACACCCATCACGAATGACGCTGTGATCTCGGGACATTTGTCGCAGATGCCTCTCTTAGAATTCACGGCCCGCAGTGGACAGGAACTTTTCATCATCATCGACGGCCAAGCGGCACCTCAGGGTGTGTTGCGAGCCTCAACGATCAACACCGTTCTACGTGACGCGGGCCTGCTGCATGGATGACACAATGAGCTGCGCCTGAATTCAAGGCCGTCCGTGTATGAAAGTGAGCCCATGACCCGAGACGACACCTCGCTGCCTCCCGTTGACCAACAGCCAGGGGACACCCCGCCGCTTCTCGGCCCGACGGGTGCGATCAACAGACGTGGCCCTATGCGTGAAGGGGAACGGATTCAGTTGACTGATGAGCGCGGGCGGTTGACCACCATCACGCTCACCGCAGGGGCTGAATATCAAACACACAAAGGAGTTCTGCCGCATAACCTGCTGATCGGACAGTCCGAAGGCATTGTGGTGCGCAACTCTGTGGGAATTCAGTACCAAGCGCTGCGGCCCCTCATGAAAGATTTTGTGCTGTCCATGCCGCGCGGAGCAGCGGTGGTCTATCCCAAGGACGCCGGACAGATCGTGACCATGGGCGATATTTTTCCTGGTGCACGGGTGGTGGAAGCTGGGGTGGGCTCTGGGGCTTTAACCATCGCCCTGTTGCGTGCCGTGGGAGATGAAGGCAATGTGCACTCTTTCGAACGTCGGGAAGAATTTGCCGACGTTGCACGGGGCAATATTGCGACGATGTTTGGGGGAGAACACCCAGCATGGACGCTGACCATTGGCGATTTAGCTGAAGAGCTCACTGACAGGGAGCGCCCCGAATCCGTGGACCGTGTGGTCCTGGATATGTTGGCCCCGTGGGAGTGCTTGGAAGCTGTCGCGACCGTGTTAGCTCCCGGCGGGGTCGTGACCTGCTATGTAGCCACGGTGACGCAGTTATCGAGGACGGCGGAAGCCATGCGAGCCAGTGGTCACTTCACGGAACCAGACGCGCACGAAACTATGGTGCGGGGATGGCATGTGGAAGGTTTGGCTGTGCGACCAGATCACCGCATGGTGGCACACACTGGGTTCTTGATCACCGCCCGTCGTTTAGCCGATGGCGCACCACGTTTAGCCCCCAAACGGCGTGCATCAAAAACGGAGTACACCGAGGAAGATCTCCAGGCCTGGACACCCGTGGCTTTGGGGGAGCGGGAAGTCTCCAGCAAGAAGGCGCGCCGGGCAGGCCGCGACGCCCAGCACCTTGCCCAGCGGGCTGCTGCAGCGGATTCTGCGGCCCGCACGGGCTTTACCAGTCCCGCATGAGTCTGAGTCCAGCAAGCACCCAGACCGGCCCGTTACGCTTGGGACGGACCTGGCGGTGGTTCCGTGCTGCGCGTTAGCTCAGGGGCAACTGCTGCCGTCAAAAATCATGCGCTCTAATCAATGCGCAGCTGGAGGATCACGTGCGTAAGACTTTACTGAGGGCCTGGACCGCCATCGCGGTGGTGCTGTTATTGACCGCTTGTTCTTCGGGCGGGTTCAATACTGTGGAACTCAGTAATGACCCTTCACCAGGGGAAGTACCGGAAGTTACCTTTGAAACCCCGGTGGAAGTCGAAGAAAACCAAACAAAAGTGCTGCGTGAAGGTGACGGCGCTCAGATTGAGGACGGCACGACTTTGCTAGCACAGGCCGTGATCTATCGTGGCTCGGATGGTGAGGAAGTCGGGGAATCTTATTCATCTGGTGCCGGGCAGATCTTGTCCGTTGACTCCGAACTGAAAGAACGGCTCCCCGAGCTCTACGACGCTTTAACCGGCATGAAAGTTGGGGGAATCGTAGCTTATTCTTCCCCTTCCACTGCCGGTAACTCTGGGCAGGAAGGGGATAAGTCGACATCCGTTGAGGTGTACGAGATCCTCCAAGATATACCCACGGAGATCAGTGGAGATATGTCGGACTCCCCGGAGGGGCTGCCCCAGGTAACCCACAACGATGACGGTGTTCCGGAGTTTGAAAAAGTTGAGGGTGATGCACCCGACGATCTGGTATCCGAATACTTGATCGAAGGCGATGGGCCGGAGGTCAAAGACGGCCAGACTGCCGTAGTCAATTACATGGGAGCCCGGTGGGAAAATGGAGAAGTCTTTGACTCCTCCTGGGAACAAGGGTCACCTGCTGCTCTACCGCTCGACAATCTTTTTGAGGGATGGGCTGAGGGGATCAAGGGGAAGAAAGTCGGTTCCCGTGTGATCCTGTCCATTCCCGCAGAAAAAGCTTATGGAACAGCTGAGGATCTTGGTGAGGAATCTCAGTACCCTGCAGGGGATCTGTTATTTGTCGTGGATATTTTAGCTGCCGTGGACACCCCGGAGCCTGAACCCCTGCCCGAGCCCACGGCGTCAGTTGTCAACGAAGGTGATGGCGATGAGGTTTCTGAAGGCGACACGTTGCTGTTGACCGCATCCACGGTGACCAACGGCGAGCCTGGTACCTCCACCCCCACGGTTATGACCTTAGATGAGGCTTTAAAGAAACAAGATTCCTTCACCTACAACCAGCTCAAGGACGCCCGCGAAGGAACGTCCGTGGACATCACACAGTCCACAAATGCTGGTGCCGGGCAGCTCACGGAAACCACCACTCGGTACACGGTGCGCGACATCATCCCGTCCAGCGTTGATGGTGTTATGCAACCCAGCCCTGACGGTCTACCGGCAGTAACGCTGGGGGAAGACGGGTCGCCCCAGATTGCAACACCGGAAGGTGAAGCGCCCCAGGATCTCGTCTCCGAATACCTGATTGAAGGTGACGGACCCGAGGTCAAGAAGGGCCAGACTGTCGCGGTGAACTATGTGGGAATGCGATGGGAAGACGGCAAGGTCTTCGACTCTTCCTACAAAAACGGGACCCCGACGACTCTGCCGTTAGAAAGCGTGATTCCTGGATGGTCTGAAGGCCTTGTGGGTAAAAAAACCGGCTCACGCGTGCTGATCGCCATCCCAACGGACAAGGCCTACGGCACCAAGGATGAGGTCAAGGAATCAGATAACCCCTCTGCCCCTGCCGGTGAACTGGTTTTTGTGGTGGATATTCTGGGTGCCACCGACACACCGCAGGCACAGTCCGCAAGCCCCTCACCGCCCCAGTGAACCGGTAGTCTGAGGAATTATCAGTACCCTTCGCCCCTCATAAAACGTACGGAGGAACCCCGTGTCTTTTGGACAACGCAATCTGGACCGCAGTAAACCGGAAGTTGATTTCCCGGAGGGGGACACCCCCACCGAGTTGAAGATCATCGACCTCATTAACGGCAAAGGTCCCGAAGCCCAGCCAGGCCAGCAAGTATCCTGCCATTACGTGGGGGTGACATTCTCCGGTGGCGAAGAATTTGACTCCTCCTGGAACCGGAACCAGCCGCTGGATTTCACGGTGGGTGTGGGGCAAGTGATCCAAGGGTGGGATCAAGGATTACTTGGTATGCGTGTTGGAGGGCGGCGGCGTTTGGAAATTCCGGCGGCCATGGCCTATGGCAAGCGCGGTGCCGGTGATGTCATTGGTCCCGATGAATCCTTGATCTTCATCGTGGACCTCCTCGACGTTCGTTGAGATCTCCACGTGCCCATTGATCAGCAGCGGCGTGCTTCCGAACGTCGACTGAACCTGATTTTTGCGCTCCTGTACCGTGAGCGTGGATACACGCGCTCACAGTTACGTGCTGCTGTACCCGATTACACCGCCATGACTTCCGATTCTGCCTTTGAACGGACTTTTGAGCGGGATAAACAGGAACTACGCGCTTTGGGGTTTCCCATCGAGGAAGTTCCTGAAGATCCTTTCTTTGAGGAAGACACTGGGTTCCGTTATCGGATTGCCCGAGGGTCCTTCGCTCTTCCCGCCTTACAGTTCACGGCGGAGGAAGCAGCGGTGCTGTCCTTAGCTGCCAACGCGTGGACACAGACGCCCCTGGCTGGTACCGCCAGGCGCGCATTGCGAAAATTAGAACCCGTGCTTCAGCCTGTGGCCGGGGACGACACCACCACTTCGATCCAACCCACCGTCATTATCCAAGAGCCGTCCTTCGCCCCCTTGATGGAGGCCGTGCTCAAGCGCCGTCGCGTAGGTTTTGACTACTTGGCAGCCTCTACGGATGAGATGACCACTCGTCGGTTGGAGCCGTGGGGGGTTGGCTCCCGTTTTGGGTCCTGGTACGTCATGGGCTGGGATTTAGATCGGCAGGCTGAGCGCACATTTCGTCTGTCCCGGATCGTATCCGCCGTCCGAATCACCTCCCAAACATTCGAGGCACCGGAACAGTTCTCGATGAACGAGCACCTGGACGCCATGGAGGCAGCACCACGCTTAGGTTCGGTCACGGTAGACACGGTCCCTGGACGCGCCCAGATGTTACGGCGCATGGCCTCATCAATTCATGTCGGGGGAGGGATTTTTCACGCGTCATCCAATGCTCGATGTGATCGGTTAAGCATTCCGGTAACGGAGCCAGAACGTGTGGCCGCTGAAATCGCAGCAGTAGGACCTGACGCCGTCGTGCCACTCATCGAGGATCACAAGTTATCCGCAGATCAGTACGGTCGTCCAAGCCTGCAACACCGTGTACGAGAAAGTGTGTTACGTAGGTTAAACGCCGCCGCTGACTTTCAAACCCGAGCTGGCAACGTTGAAGTGGACTGGGCTAGAACATCGCGAAAGTCCCGTCGATCTTCACACTCCAGTACAGACCGTCTGGCTCGCATGTTAGAGATCGTGCGTTATGTCTACGCCCATCAAGGCGTGGAGTTAACAGAAGTGGCCCGCCACGTGGAAGCATCCCTGGATCAGGTGGTGGAGGACTTGACGACCCTGTTCGTTTGTGGACGCCCTGGCCATACCCCAGATCAACTCATCGAGGCCTCCTGGGATGAAGGCACAGTGACCGTGGGGAACGCGGATGAAATCTCATCACCAGTACGGCTCACTCAGCCGGAGGCAGCGGCACTGCTCGTGGGATTACAGACGCTACGTTCTCTGCCCGGAGACCCTGCGCCGGCTATTGACTCCGCATTACGGAAAGTTGCCGAAGCCGCCGGGGAGCCCGTGACCGTAGCTCATGCAGTAGGCGCCCGCCCTGATGAAACGCTACCAATCACACCCGCTGCCGTATCTCATCCCCGTCGGGAGACCCACACAGCCGCCGACAGCGTCCCGGCCATCGCGGAAACCATACGATCTGCCATGACAAAAAAACAGCGACTGCATATCAGTTACATCGTGGCCTCACGCGATGAGGTGACAGAAAGACACATCGACCCTATCCGCCTGGTTTCCGTTAACTCGCACTGGTACGTCATGGCCTGGTGCTCCCGAGCCCAAGGCTTTCGAGATTTTCGGCTAGACCGAATCCACACAGCGGTCGTGGTAGGGGCTGCACCACACCATGATGTTCCCGTCGTGGACCATTCCCCAAATGCACCGGTATCTGCCGCTGACCAAGACATTGTGTTAGTCACGGACCGTCGTGCCCGGTGGGTCGCGGATCAGTATCACGCACAACACACTGCAGCTGTTGATCTACCGCAATCTCAGCCACGCACCACAAGGACTCACACCAAAAACACCACAACCTCCACACCCGTGGAGTTTGAAGCTGCTGACATTTCTTTCACCACAGAAGAATTAGCGTTCTCACTCGTGACCAGATTCGGCGGTCAGGTGGGAGTCATTGGACCGCCAGCCCAAGCCTCTCGAGCTCAACAGTGGGTTAACAACGCGCTGGCAGCTTATGCTGCCACGGGCAGTACACCCACCTGAAGGTTAGACTGACCGTGATGTTGTGGTGGATGTGGGTAGTGTTATGGACCGTCTTGGTGCTGATCAGCGTTATTTTTATGGCGCTTCTGTTGTACAGACTGTGGCGTCAGCTCTCTCGCATGCTCCATGACGTGGGGGAGTACGGGGATTCCGTCACTACGCGCTTGGATCAAGCGACCACTGCCGTTACTGGTCCGGACCACCAACAACGCCAACCTGACGTGTACACCCCTTGGCATGAAGCCAGAAAGCAGTACCGTAGTGGGAAAATAGAACGACGAACAGCCCGTTCACAGCGCCGTTCGGCACGACGCCGAGCGATGGGCCAGCCGCAAAGAGTCTCCGACTTGGCGCGGTGACATAGAAAGGAACTACCATGGGTCGCCTTTTCGACAACCCCATGATCCTCATCCTGATCCTCTTGGTCATCTTGCTGCTCTTCGGCGCGCCGAAGCTGCCAGGTATGGCGCGCAGCCTCGGACAGTCCCTGCGCATCTTCAAGTCGGAGGTCAAGGAAATGAAAGAAGACGACAAAGACCGCACGGTAGTCAATGGTGAGTCTTCTGCGCATACCACCGGCTCGTCACCTTCTGCTCCGCACAGTAGCGAATCCACCAACGCATCCGCCGCGACAAGCTCCGACGCCGGCCTGCGCAACGAATCTGACGGCTTGCAGCGCTAAATTATTCGTCCCTAGAAACTCTTTGCACACGGCTAGACCCCGGCCACTAACGTAATCCGACCGGGGAGGGCCTCTAACAGGACCGTAACCATGAGCGATGCGACCTCACCAGAGGACAAGACCTCCGCCGCGCAGCAGCGTAAAGCTGCCCGTGCGGCGCGGAGTCGTCGCAATAATCCACAAGCGCAGATGGCTTTAACAGAACATCTGCGGGAGTTCCGCAACCGGTTGATCATTTCTGCGATCGCCACGGTGTTTGGCATGGTTGGGGGATTTTTCCTGTATTTCCCCTTCATGGAGTGGGTCACTGAACCTATTAATCAGCTCAACCTGGAGGACACCCGGCAAGCATTCCTTAATTTTGGTGGTGTAGGCGGCCCTTTCAGCGTGATGGTGGAAGTCTCCATCATTTTGGGGCTTATTCTTGCCAGCCCCATCTGGCTCTACCAGTTATGGGCTTTTATTACCCCCGCTCTACACAAGAATGAAAAACGCTACGCCTATGCCTTTGTAATCACCGCTGTGCCGCTGTTTTTGGGGGGCTGCACGCTGGGTATTATCACCCTGCCCAGCGCGGTGTTTGCCCTGACAGCGTTCAACCCAGATAACACTGGCAACGTCATTGATGCTGTCCAATATGTACGATTCGTTCTCCAACTTGTCCTTGCAATCGGCCTGGCATGCGTTCTGCCAGTGCTATTGGTGGGGCTGAATATGATTGGCATTCTCCCCGGTAAAACTCTGCTGCGCTCGTGGCGCTGGGTGATCATCTTTGTGCTGCTGCTGGCTGCCATTGTGGCCCCCGGACCGGACATGATGGTGATGTTCTATATCTCCGCGCCATTGATGGCCCTGTTTTTCTTGGCGGTGGGTATCTGTCTGCTCAATGATCGGCGTCGCGCCCGGAAACTGGCCAAGCAGGAAGCTTCGTATGACCGACGCAGCATCAAAGCCACATCCACTGAAGAACTCAAGAAACTCCAGAACTCTGCGGAGCAATAACGCTGCGGAGGGTCCCGTTGCACGTTACGCGTAGGGTGACCTTATGTCTTCTCCATCCGAACGTCACCTGGCTGCTAAACGACGCCAAGCGGAGGCTAAAACACGGTTGGCAGTTTTTGCCAGATCGCTGGACTTCGAAATGGACGCTTTCCAGGTCAGCGGGTGTAAAGCGTTAGAAGCTGGGCATAGCGTCTTGGTGGCTGCCCCCACTGGCGCTGGTAAAACGATCGTGGGGGAGTTCGCTGTCTACCTAGCCTTGTCGCGCGGACAAAAAGCCTTCTACACCACACCGATCAAAGCGCTGAGCAATCAGAAGTACCAAGAATTTACGCGTCGATTCGGACCTGAACGGGTTGGCTTATTAACCGGGGATACCGCCATCAACGCAGATGCGGACGTTGTCGTCATGACTACTGAGGTTCTGCGCAACATGCTGTACGCCGGGTCTTCTGCCCTGCCCAATCTAGGTTTTGTGATCATGGACGAAGTCCATTACCTTGCCGACCGGTTCCGGGGCGCGGTATGGGAAGAAGTCATCATTCACCTGCCTGAAGACGTGCAGATGGCGTGTTTATCCGCCACAGTGTCCAACGCCGAAGAATTCGGGGACTGGCTCAAAACCGTGCGTGGGCACACAGAGGTGGTGGTTTCTGAACACCGCCCGGTGCCACTGTGGCAACACATTCATGTGGGCACACAAATGATGGATCTCTTTGTGGAGTCCCCGGAACGGCCCAGGTCTACGTCTACCGTTGAGGCCGTGGGGTCAGGGGAGCTCACGATCAACCCTGAACTCATCCGTATTGCCCGTCAGGCTGACGGAGCGCGCAGGCAGAGGCGGGGGCCTGGGGGCCGGTCCCGGGACAGGTTCGCACGGCACGGACGCCGGGCCAATGCCGGTGCCCGTTCCCACGATGCAGGACGGGGCACCGGGTACCGTAATATTTCTCGCCCACACATGATTCGCGGTTTACAAGCCGAAGGTCTCCTGCCAGCAATCACGTTCATTTTTTCCCGGGCTGGCTGCGATAGTGCTGTCAAGCAGTGTCTGGCAGCTGACCTGTGGTTGACTACCCAGGCCCAACGGCAAACCATTCGTGCCATTGTGTCCGAAGCAACAGCGCACTTAGATTCTTCCGATTTAGAGGTCTTGAAGTTTGACGAATGGCGGGAGGGGTTATTACGTGGTGTTGCCGCACATCACGCAGGCTTACTGCCGATCTTTAAGGAAGTGGTGGAGAGCCTTTTTGCTCTGGGACTGGTTCAAGCAGTCTTCGCAACGGAAACCCTGGCGTTAGGGATCAACATGCCAGCTCGATCCGTCGTACTGGAGCGGTTGGATAAGTTCAACGGCGAATCCCGAGCAGACATCACACCGGGGGAGTACACCCAGTTAACGGGCCGTGCCGGGCGCCGTGGAATCGACGTCGAAGGTCACGCGGTAGTATTGTGGCGCCCCGGTTTGGACCCCACAGCAGTGGCCGGTTTGGCCTCTAAGCGGACCTATCCGCTGATCTCTAGCTTCCGGCCCACGTATAACATGTCGGTGAATCTGATAGCCCGGTTTGGGGCTGCGCGTTCACGCACAATCCTGGAATCATCCTTTGCTCAGTTCCAGGCGGATCGTTCGGTCGTGGAGTTAGCCAAAAAAGTACGTTCGCAGGAGCGGTCTTTGGCTGGGTATGAGGAGTCTATGACCTGCCACCTCGGCGATTTCACTGAGTATGCCGCGTTGCGCCGTGAGTTGAAGGACGCAGAGAACAGAGCCCAAAAGACCCGTTCTCACTCGCGCCGCGTCCAATCTGTGGATTCTTTGGCGGATTTACGGCCTGGGGATGTGGTGGATATCCCGAACGGTCGCAGTAAAGGTTACGCCGTCGTGATCGCCGCAGATCACCGGGTGGAACAACCTCGCCCGGTGATCGTGACTTACGACGCCCATCTGCGTCGTCTAGGAGCACAAGATCTGGACGGTCCTTTGGCGCCGGTATCTTTTGTCAAACTCCCGAAAAAAGTACGCACTGATTCACTCAAAGACCGCAAAACCATTGCCCACTGGTTACGTCAGGCACTCCACAACCGGAAACCGCCCCGTGATGGGCACCCGGTCCAGGGTAAAACACCAGGACGTCGTCATACCCGTGAGTCCACCCGGTTCGTCCGTACCGAATCAGAAACTGAGCTGCAGATCGCACAACTGCGCCGCACGTTACGCGAACACCCATGCCATGGCTGTCATGACCGCGAAGTACACGCCCGGTGGGCCGAACGATGGAATCGTCTACGCCGGGATACGGACGGTCTGCGACGTCAGTTGCAAAATCGGACCAATGCCGTTGCGGCCACTTTTGATCGAATCTGTGATGTTCTGTACTCCTTAGGATATGTGGATACCGACGCCCACGACACGTGGATACCCACGCCAGCGGGTGAACAACTACGGCACATTTATGGAGACCGCGACCTGTTACTGGCCATGAGCCTGCGGGATGGGTTATTCACAGACTTGGATCCTGCTGCTTTAGCAGCCACCGTGACCGCCTTGGTGTACCAATCCAAACGCGAGGAAACGGGTTTTCGTCCCAGCCTGCCGGCACCTTCCATCAATCGTGCAGCGGATGGCATGGTCCGGCTATGGTCGCACCTCAGCGATCAGGAACAGCGGTATAAGCTCCGGGCCACGGCAGAACCGGAGTTTGGCCTTGTCGTACCGATGTATCGCTGGGCTTGTGGTGCTTCTTTACACGTAACGTTGCAAGACGCTGATTTAGCGGCAGGGGATTTTGTGCGTTGGGCTAAGCAAGTGATTGATCTTTTGGATCAAATCGCAGCGATCAAAGACCTTCATCCAGATCTCCGTACCATGTCGCAGAAAGCTGTGCAATTGATTCATCGCGGGGTCGTGGTCCAAACCCTTCAAGAGGCCATGGAAAATGTGGGGAATTGAAGACGATGACTAATACCTCCGGGGCGGCTCCTGCCGTACTACACAACGGGTATGTTCACAGTCCTGCCGATCCATTAGCTTCCGCCATACTGATGGAAGGTGATCGTGTGGTATGGGTGGGCTCGGAAGAAGCTGCGGCGAGTATACGTGATGACCGCATGACCCTGGTGGACCTTCGTGGAGACTTGGTGACCCCGGGTCTCGTGAATAGTTCCGTAGACCTGGGGGATGGTGACGATTCTGGGCAGAGTCTCCTCCGCGATTACGCAGCCCAGGGGATTGTTGCTGTGGTACACACCGGTGTCGATATCGGGCCAGAGCGTTCAATGGCTATCCAAACTGGTGATAATGCGTTACCTAAGATCTACCATTGGCCCACGGTAAGCTCAGCTGAACTCGTTGATGGTCCGCGTGCGATGGCCATACAGTGGTCGCAGGTCACCGGTGTTTCCCCTCTGGTTGGGGTGTGTGTTGCGGTATCTGCGGGCGAGACTTCCGCCACGCAACTGCTGGGTTTTCTCGACGTCTGTATGGACTTTCAGCTACGCCCTGGATTACTCATGAACACCGTACAGGATGGTCCTGTTGCGCTGGAAGCTCTGCGCCTAGCTGCGGAGGAGCGCGGTCAGCGCCAATTCAACGGCGCAGGTATTCGAGTGAATTTTGGACCGTCCTGGACGGCAGATTCGCTGCGTTCTTTCCTGGCTTCCGCAGACGGTTATGCGTTAACGGTATGCCTTGATCCCGAAACCAGCGTACTGGCAGCCGAGTTTTACCGTCGTGGTCTTCCTGTGGTTCTGGGCTCACATGATTTTGGTCGCCACCCGTGGAGTGGCATCGCCGCGTTATTGAATCACCCAGATCAGCATGAGCGGGTCTCCGCCAAGGCGGCTTTTACAGCAGCTACACGCGGAGCGTGGCGCGCGTTAGGGCGGGGAGGGCATGTCACCGGCCAGCTAGTTCCTGGCGCGGAGGCCACATACGCCCGGTGGGAGGTGGAAAGCTTGATGGTTCAGGCTGCCAGCGGAACCGGAGCGTCGTGGAGCACCGATCCGCGAGCCCGCACTCCGCTATTGCCAGCACTTGAGGGCGATACCGAACCAGTATGCGTCAGCACTGCGATCAGTGGGGTACCCCTGTACCAGCGCTAGCCCGCGGGCTAGTACAGGAATCACGCAGCCATGTCGTACCGGTCCGCGCCATGCAGGACGTGGCAAAGTTAAACCGCGCAAGATTTGTCTGATGATGACCGCTGGATACACTGTCTCGCGGGCGTCGGCAGTCTTTGATCCTCATTCTTGCCTGGCTCTGTTGCCGAAAGGAAACCAACCGCGTGCGGTCACTCATCATCATTCCCACCTACAACGAACGTGAATCACTTCCCACCGTGATGGACCGTTTGCGTAGCGCTGTTCCGGCTGGCGACGTCTTGGTGGTCGACGACAACAGCCCGGATGGTACTGGCGAGATGGCAGATGCTATGGCAGCTACTGACCCACAGATCCATGTGCTACACCGGACAGAGAAGAATGGCCTGGGACAGGCATACATCGCGGGCTTCAGGTGGGGATTAGATCACAAATACGACATTCTGGTGGAAATGGACGCTGATTGTTCTCACCAGCCAGAAGAGCTCCCGGCCCTGCTGAAAGCTGTAGAAGACGGTGCCGACTTGGCCATTGGGTCACGCTATGTTCCGGGGGGATCAACGGTGAATTGGCCGTGGTACCGCCAGTTCATCTCACGAGGTGGTGGGGTATACGCCAGGTTTTTCTTGGGGTCCGATATTCAGGACATCACCGCAGGTTTCCGTGCTTTCCGGGCGTCAACTCTTCACGCTATTGATCTAGATTCTGTGACTTCCCGCGGATATTGTTTTCAGATCGACTTGGGGTGGCGCGCGGAACTTGCAGGATTGAAGGTAGTGGAGGTTCCCATCACTTTCGTAGAGCGAGCTGAAGGTGTCTCCAAAATGAGTGGGGACATCACCTTGGAAGCGGTCGTCAATGTCGCGAAGTGGGGGACTGCCGCACGCGCTCAAGTTCTGCGGGAGAAATTCACCGCTATGGTGCGCCGTTAGAAATTTTTGCCGCAGCACCGTGGACGACGATGGGGCGGGAACCTGCTGCTATCCAGCGTCGTTCCCGCCCCATCGTGATGTTTTCCAGGTCAGTTAGTCATAGCGCGTGCTGTTCGCGGTAGAACTGCAAACGCTGCTCCAGGATCTCTTCAAGTTCCTCGGGGGATCGACGTTCCATGAGCATGTCCCAGTGAGTACGCTGGTGTTTTTCAGCGGAATTCTCCGGCCTTTCGCCATTGACGATCACTGCTTCTTTGCCGGATTTTGAAATCCAAACAGAGGGTATCTCCGCCTCGGAAGCAAAGGTGACAAACACCTGTTCGCCATCTTCAGTGCGGTATTCCACACGCTGCCGCGGCGCCGGTTCCACCCCGGCTTCGGACTCCATGGACTGTGAGCCCAGGCGCATACCTCGCAGGCTGCGGTCACTCATGAGGTGTAACTCCTGTCAGTGGAAACATGGTTAGTCTGATCAAAACACCCATTCTATCGTCCCTGTCCAGCTTCCGGAGTATCACCTGGCAACGGGGCATCCAGGTTGACCGGTGCGTTGGGGTCAATGGCTTCTGGCTCCGGAACGGTGAATGCATCGGGGTTAGCAACCGCTGCGGATGGTCTGAGGTCTTCATCAGTGACTTGAACCGTTTCAGATTTCACGATCCCTTCGGCGTTTTTAGCTGCCGCGCGGGCTTCTTCTTCGGCACGCTCTTCGTCACCCATCACATCACCCCAGTCACGGCCCTCGTCAGGTTTGCCCAAGAATTCACCAACGCCGCGCAAGGCATCACCAAGTTCAGCGGGGATCATCCACACCTTGTTGGCGGAACCTTCAGCCACCTTCGGTAAGGTCTGGATGTACTGGTAGGCCAGCAGTTTCTGCGTGGGCTTGGCCCGGTGGATGGATTCGAAAACTTTCTGGATGGCCTGCGCTTCACCGTCAGCGCGCAAAATCGCAGCTTTCGCATCACCTTCAGCGGAAAGCACCGCAGCCTGACGTTCACCTTCAGCGGTCAGAATC
>JAUNHG010000002.1:541137-710470 GCA_030524035.1 Kocuria sp.
ACCTTCAGCGGTCAGAATCGCTGCACGGCGGTCACGTTCAGCGCGCATCTGCTTTTCCATCGAATCCTGAATAGACGGCGGGGGAGTGATCTCTTTAATATCCACGCGGGATACCCGCAAACCCCATTTACCAGTAGTTGAATCCAGGACACCTCGCAATTCAGCGTTGATCTTATCGCGTGAAGTCAGAGTTTCCTCTAAGTTCAAACCACCCACCACGTTACGCAAGGTGGCAGAGGTCAACTCGTCTACCGCATGAATATAGTTCGTGATCTCGTACGTTGCCGCACGGGGATCCGTGACCTGGAAGTAGACGACCGTGTCGATTCCAACTACCAGGTTGTCTTCCGTGATCACGGACTGTGCCGGGAAGGAAACTACCTGTTCACGAAGATCAATCAGCGGCAACAGACGATCAATAAACGGCACAAGAATATGCAAGCCAGGGTTCAACGTGGCCTGATACTTACCCAAGCGCTCGACAATGCCAGCGCGAGCTTGCGGAATAATGCGCACTGCTTTCAGCAGTACCACCAGGACCAGCAGTACCAGCACTGCCAGCAGGATCAAGACAACCACAGTGATTTCCTTTCAGATTTGGTGTTTTTCTTGTTCTTTTCGTTTTTCGGTTTTATGACGGACGATCGGTTATGCCAGCACCACAGAGCCCCACGGTTGTGGCGGCACATTTGTCACAACAACCATCGCACCTTCCACGCGGTGCACGTATACCTGTTCATGGGGCAGGTATTGGGCTGAGCCTTCTGAACGCGCCGTCCAGGTATCACCGTCTAGGCGGACAAGCCCGGTCTGGGTAGTAACTGTTTCTAGGACGATGCAAGATTTCCCGGGAAGGCGATCTGTGTTGGAAAGGATGTCAGCACCCGGCTTGCGATGGAGTCGGCGCATCATGCGTGGCCGCACAGCAAGTAGCAGAAGAAGCGCCACTGTCACAAACGTCAAAACCTCTAGCACTAGATTTCCACCCATAAGAGCAGAAACACCAGAGGCCGCTAGAGCGCCGATAGTCAGCATGAAGAATGTGAGGTTCACGGTCAAAACTTCCACAATTCCTAGCAACAGAGCCACGATCAACCAGACCGCCCAACCGTTCACCAACATCCATTCCAACACTCAGTTCACGCCCTCCACCACAAGAATCTCCACGTTGATGTCACTGCACGCCGCTGAGCATCCCAGTTAGGACGACCACATGCGGTTGTCATCTCTCAATCTAGTCAACACCGAACAACATGGCACCACTCTCCACACTACCCAATAAGCCGATAATCTACATTATGTAAAGTTGAAGAAAGTGAACCCAACCCTACCCACATCAGCCCAGGAAGTAACGCAGCAGCTGCGTGAATTCCTCCGGCTTCTGTGAGTGAACCCAGTGCCCAGCGCCCTTGATCGTTATCTTCTGAACCTGCGGGAACAGCCTTCGCATGTCGACTCGGTGTTCATCACGGATGTAGTTCGAGTCGCCACCGGCAACCCACAACACTGGGCGGTCATACGTGGTGTCGAATTCCGGAAACCCACCAATCACATCCAGGTTGTTGTACAACAGGTCCAGATTTGCTTGCCATTGAAATTGACCATCCTTGTATCGCAAGTTCTGCATCAGGAATCCACGCACTGTGTCCTGCGGAATGGTTTTGGCTAACTGAGCATCCACTTCTTGTCTGCTGTTTACCTCATCGACATCTATGGATCGCAAACTGCCCAGTAAATGCGCAAACTCCCCCGACTTATCCCACCTTTGTACCGGGGAAATGTCCACAATCATGAGTTTTTGAATATTATTCGGCCTGGTCAAAGCCATCGCCATGGCGACTTTACCACCCATGGAATGCCCAACAAGGAAAAAAGGCTGCTCCCCCAACTCGCATTCAATCGCAGAAATCACACGAGCCGCCATTGCACGATAATCAATGCGATCAGTCCATGCAGAAGCGCCATGGTTCGGTAAATCCACCAGTAACACCGTGCACTCCCCGCTGAGCTCTTTGGCAAATCGGGAAAAGTTTTTGCCCCTCCCCATCAGACCATGGAGAAACACGAGATTCCTGGACCCATTCCCCACTCGATACAGCTGAATGCCCGGGAGCTGAGCATCACTTTGACGTGTCATAGCAGCAAAACATCCAGAGACTACACATAGGCCGAACGGCCAGTGGATACCTGCTGACCCACAAACCACCCCGCAATGGTTTCGTAAGTGACATCGGGGGCCTCCAAATGCGGGAAGTGCCCCACAGAAGGCAACACCACACGGTTTCCAGTGTCCGGAGCCACATGCCGCCCCGGCAGCATGTACGGCGGGATAGCGCCGTCCCATTCCCCCAGGATGCACAGAATGCGAGCATCGGGCCACCCTTGAGTGGATGAAGCATCCGGCAGTTCCAGTAAGCCCAAAGCAGTGGGCATGGACTGCGCATACATGGACCGAATCAAATGTGAGTGGCTATGAGAGAGCTGATAAGTGGGCGACCACCGCCGCCACAAATCAGTGAGATAAGTAAAATCATCGCGTTCAATACGCCGAGCCCCCCACGCTCCGGCCCGTGGCATCAGCACATGCCGCATAGACCAGGCCACGCTGGGATGACGCTGCATCAGGTACCTCACAACACCGGGCGCTGGCATACCCAAGGTCACTGCACAATCAATCGTGGCCGCACCCGCCTGATCTTTCACACCAGCACGCGCTTGTTCCAGCAATGCCTGGTGCACTACCCAAGAGCCTTCACCATGGCCTACAACCCGCGCAGAATCGTCTGGCGCCAGCTCCTGCACCAGAGCCAGTAAGTCCTGGGCGTGATCCGCCACTGAAGCGGATGGACCCATGGGTGATGGCGCATGGCCCCGAAGATATGGGGCCACCGTGACATACCCTTGGCCCGCCAAATATTGCCCTAAGCCATCAAAAGTGGCCGGGTGGTCAGCAAAACCATGGATAGCAAGCACCATCCGACCGCCCGGATTGCCGACGGCACGCACGGCAAACCGCCCACGCGCGGTGTCAACGTGCACATTGGTAACCGAATACTCCATCCGGACAGACCTCCCCATCACATTGGGATGCAGTCTAATTCAAGCGCATCAACTCCCCCGGATGCCCCTCCAGCGTGTCTGCAAATACGTCATAAATGCAGCGAATAATAGGGCAAGTTTCTATATTCATTAGCAAGATACGCCACGCCCAAGGCATGAATTACAGCCCACAATTTAACCCAGTTGCATACAGGGCCCTGACTTTCTTGTGGAATTTTATCCCCAAAACCTCAGCGGCAATTACCTCAACGAATCTGATTTTTCCCGCGTAAACACCGGCTGCGATGCGTCAACAAAGGTATTTGTTACGCATGCATATATGCATCCCCTGTTGTGCATTTGGTTATGAAGCTCCACGAATTTCACGCTACGCTAAAAACGTTTTGGCTAGTCAAACATGAACTGAAAGTTCGATCTAGCTAGTGCAGCGGGTGATAACTGGGCCCCACATCGCTGTACTAGTTCGGTCCTCACCATCACCACCGCATTCGGGTGATTTATTTCACCCAAAGAAAGGAATCGACCGTGAGAACCCTTAACCGCATTGGTGCTGCAGCAGCAGTAGCCGCTTTTGCAATCACTGCCACACCCGCAGCATCCGCTCATGAAACCGGCAGCGATCAATCACACGAGAAGCCCGACTGGAAGCAGTTCAAGTCCGACACTTTCCGTGACCAGGACGGTCAATACATCGTTGACGGCGATATTCCCGTACGCAACACCGCTTCCCTGTTCAAGTTCTACAAGTCACTGTCGGGTGAGTCTGATTCCGTGGCCCTAGAAAGCAACGGCACCGGTGACTTGATTGCTAACCAGGGCGTTGACGGCAACCCCACCCTGTGGTCAGAATCCGAGGCCAGGAACCTGACCTACTGTGTCTCCGATGACTTCGGGCCCCGGAAAGCAGCCGTGGTGAGTTCCATGGAAGGTGGCGCGGCCATGTGGGAAGAAGCTTCTTCCGGCATTGACTACCAGTACGTACCTTCAGAGGACGGCAACTGCAACACCCAGAACGACAACGTGGTGTTCTCTGTAGAGCCCACCACCTCCACCGGATACATTGCCCGCGCATTCTTCCCGGACACCCCGAAATCCGCGCGCAATATCCTGGTTGCCGACCAGTTCTACTCCTCAGGATGGCAGCAGGACGCCATCATGGCTCACGAGCTTGGCCACACGCTGGGTTTCCGTCATGAGCACACCCGCCCCGAAGCCGGGACCTGCTTTGAGGACAACAACTGGAGCCCGCTGACCCCGTACGACTCCAGGTCAATCATGCACTACCCGCAGTGCAACGGCGCCTCCTCCCAGCTGAGCTTCTCCGAGCTCGACCGTCAGGGCGTGCAGAAGGCCTACGGTGCCTGATCACAGGCTTGAAAGCCTCCTTGTGCTGCACTAAGGAGAAGGCATAAACGTGCCGTGAACGCTGGGGCTTACCCCGTTCACGGCACGTTTATTGTTACAACGAGTCTGCGCTGCTCGTGGATTCAGCGTTTATTTGGCTCATCAGGTCGCGCAGAGACCGCAAGGACTCCACGGGAATCTGACCTGGGGCGGAAGCTTGCTGCCCCAGAGAACCAAAGGTTGCTGCTGACCCAAAGACATGACCGGCAATCCTAGAGATGGCCCCCATACCAGCCATCGACATCGTCATGAGAGGTATCCCGGCTGTGCGCGACCGCTGAGCAGTTGCCGTCAGCAACGCCGCCACATCCTCAGGGTTGTGGGGCATAACGGCCAATTTGGCCACAGAGGCCCCCATCGCTTCTTGACCGGCCAAAAGACTCACCATCTCGTCCACCCTCGGCGTGGCAGAGAAGTCATGGAAACTAGCGATCGTCGCAACGTCTTGCGCGCGAGCTAAGCGAATGAGTTCTTGAGCGTCACGGCGCCGGAATTCCACATCCACCATGTCGGCTTCACCGGAACGTATCACGTGAGCCAATAACTCCGCATAGGAATCATCGACCACCGCTAAGCCACCTTCCGCCTGCGTCCGTACGGTGAACAGCAACGGGGCCTCCCCCAGGCTGTGGCGCAGCATACGCAAAAGATCACAAACCTCATGGCCTGTGGCTTGCGGACCTGCCGCAGCCAGCCAATAATCTGCCCGCCATTCCACCAGGTCAGCGCCAGCCGCTAATGCCTTTTGGGCACTGGATACAAGGCGCTCTGCTGAGTCAGCAACTAGTGGTACCACAAGCGCCGGAGTTTCAGCGCTCAGTACGGCGCCTCTCACATGCACGGCAGGTTTCATCTCAACCGTGGATCAGCCCAGAGCCGCCATGACGGCGTCGTAATCGGGTTCTTGGGTGATTTCCGAAACCAGCTGGGTGTACATTACCTGCCCCCCAGCGTCGACCACTACCACAGCGCGAGCTAGCAGCCCCTGCAAAGGACCGTCGGCCATTTGCAGTCCCCAGTCCTGGCCAAAGGTCGAACGAAAGCTGGAAGCAACCACAACATTGTCGATGCCTTCCGCTCCACAGAAACGCGCTTGAGCAAATGGCAGGTCAGCCGAAACGCATAACACGGTAGTATTTTCGAGCTCAGAAGCCAGTTCGTTAAATCGGCGCACTGAGGCCGCACACACACCAGTATCCAAGCTCGGGAAAATATTGAGCACCACAGTACGCCCAGCAAAATCCTGGGTCGCTACCGGGGAAAGATCACTACCCACCAGACTGTATTCGGGGGCTCGATCCCCCTGAGCCGGCAATTGGCCCACGGTAGTCACGGTTTCGTCTTTGAATGCAGTCTCCATAACTTCCACCATAACTGTGGACCTGACGTTATTCCCCATTCATGTGAACGGCGATGACGCGCCCTCATGACGCAGAAGACGAATACTGTACCCAACGATGCAGCACATCAGCTGCCGCACCTGAGTCAAGGGCCGCCGCCACCTGGTGCACCGCATTTTCCATTCGCGCGAGGAACGACTGCTCATGAGTTTGCGGGTCAAGGGCTAATAAACCAGCAGCTGCGTTGAGCAGCACGGCCTCACGAACGGGGCCTTGTTCCCCTGCAAGGACTCGACGAGCCACCTGGGCGTTATAGACAGCGTCCTGCCCTCGAAGATCTTCAATAGTTGCCCGAGGCATACCCAGATCAGCTGGATCAAACACGTGTTCATTCACTTGGCCATCACGAACCTCCCAAATCTCCGATGAACCGGTGACGGTGAGTTCATCAAGACCATCGTGCCCACGGAAAATCAAGGCTCGATCGCCTCGAGCACAAAAAACCTCCGCAATCAATGGGGCCAAATCACGGCGGGCCACACCAATGGCTGATGCTTTAACGCGTGCGGGGTTGGTCATGGGGCCCAAAACGTTGAAAGCGGTGGCAACTCCTAGTTGTTTACGCACACCCGCCGCATATTTCATGGAGGGGTGAAAAGTCTGCGCAAAACAAAAAGTGATACCAACCTTCTCGGCGCAGGAAGCCACGGTTCCAACGGGCAGATCTAACCGCACCCCCAACGCCTCAAGACAGTCCGCTGAACCTGAAGTAGAGGATGAAGCTCGGTTTCCGTGTTTCACCACGGTGACACCGGTGCCAGCAACCGCCAGCGCAGCCATCGTTGAGATATTCACGGTGTTTAAGCGATCCCCACCTGTACCTACGATGTCTACGGCAGTTCCGGGCACTTGAATGTTCTGTGCATGAGCAACCATGGCGTCGGCTAGACCGCGTAGTTCAGCCGCGCTTTCCCCTTTAGCTCGCAGAGCCACCAAAAACCCTGCGAGCACCGAATCCGGCACCTGGCCGGTCATCACCGCATCCATGGCGGCGTACGCCTGTTCAACCGTCAGATCGCGGCCGTCTATCAAGTCAGTAATCATCTGAGGCCAATCAAGACCCGAAGAAAAATCGGAGGATTCAACAGGAGGCAGGGATTGCGCGGAAGTCACATTGGCAACCCTACCGGTGCCCCGTTCTGTGCGCACAGAAGCTGACATCGAGGGCTGCAAGCTTCCTGCCTATGAGAACTTCACAAGCTTCACGGGGTGTCTCGGTTGGTCTGCGCGACCGTTTGGCGACATAATGTCGTTCGTGACGACAGCAACCCATGCCCCAGCAGCGCGACAGCCCGCTCCGGCAATCAACCGACCAAATCTCACTCAGGTGGGAACCATCGTCTGGTTGGCCTCTGAGCTCATGTTCTTCGCGGGCCTGTTCGCCATGTATTTCACGCTTCGCGCCACTCAGCCTGAATTATGGGCTGAAGAATCCGCCAAGCTGAACATCCCTATGGCGCTAGCCAATACCACCGTCCTGGTGCTGTCTTCAGTCACCTGTCAGTTCGGTGTTTTTGCCGCCGAACGCCTACAACCCCGTCGCACCGGGGGGATCTTTCAAGTGGGCAAGTGGGGCATGGTCGAGTGGTTCATCTTGACCTTCTTTATGGGTGCTATCTTCGTATCCGTTCAGGCTTTTGAGTATGCCGAGTTGGTGTCGCATGGCATCACCATTCCCGCCAATGCCTACGGTTCCGCGTTCTACATCACTACGGGCTTCCACGCCCTGCACGTGACCGGTGGTTTGGTGGCTTTCTTGCTCATCATCGGGCGTGCTTATCTGGCTAAAAAATTCGGACACTTTGAAGCCACGTCAGCCATAGTGGTCTCGTACTACTGGCACTTTGTGGATGTTGTCTGGATTGCCCTGTTCTTCATCGTGTATTTCCTACGGTGATTACGGAAAACTTCAAGTCCTAAATTTACGCACCAACCTTTAAGGATCCTCTGACGTGAAGGCTCTGTCACAGAAGCGCCGCCACCCGCTGGCCCTGCTAGCGCTGCTCGTGTGCGCTCTCCTCCTGACCGGTGGTCTCTACGCTGTCGCCACAACCACTAATCAGGCTCAGGCCGCCGAAAGCTATTCGGAAGCTGACGTTGAAGAAGGCGCCAAGTTATTTATGGCGAACTGCTCAACGTGCCACGGCATGAACGGTGAAGGAACAAATGCCGGGCCTTCCCTGGTGGGTGTGGGCGCGGCTGCCGTGGACTTCCAAGTTGGCACGGGCCGTATGCCCATGCAGATGCAAGGCCCACAGGCACAGATTAAGCCCGGGCAATTCACGGATGAGCAGACCCGCCAGTTATCAGCGTACGTGGCTTCTCTCGGTGCCGGGCCTGCCGTACCGGAAACTGAATACCTCAACACTGCTGAAGGTGACGCCGCTAATGGCGCGAAGGTATTCCTGGCTAACTGCGCCATGTGCCACAACGCAACCGGTGCTGGCGGTGCATTAACGCGTGGTAAGTACGCGCCGTCACTGATGGGGGTTGAAGAAGCCCACATTTATGAAGCCATGCAGACGGGCCCCCAGAATATGCCCGTGTTTAACGACGCCAACATCACCCCGGAAGAAAAACGCGATGTCATTACGTATCTGAAGTCGATCGAGAACAACACTGATCCCGGTGGATTCGGGTTGGGTTCGTTGGGGCCGGTGTCCGAAGGTCTGTTCATCTGGACTATCGGGCTGCTGATCATCATCGGCTTCACCGTTTGGTTGACCTCGCGCTCAGCTTGACCACAAGCAAGAAAAACCACCGGGCCACCGGTGAAACGCAGCACCATACATATATCGAAACTAGTTACAGAAGAGGGACCACATGGTTGACCACCGTGACGGCCTTCCCCAGGGGAGGAAGGGAAACGTGTTGGACCGCAATGCGTCCACACCAACCACCTTCCAAGACCCGGGTCTGCCTCCGCACCGGCCGCGCACTACCGATGTAGATCCCGCTGCCGCCAAACGAGCTGAACGTCAAGTGGCGTTGTTGTTCATCGTCTCCGTGATCGGCTCCATCCTCTTCTTTGTTGGGTATTTTGGGGTTCGGGTTGATGGTGATATTTACTCAGTCACAGATAACGCGCCGACCTCCGCATTACGTCTGCAGAATCTGCTGCTCGGTGGCGGTATAGCGCTAGGCATGCTGGGCATTGGTGTGGGAGTGGTCCAGTGGGCCCGCACCTTGATGCCGGATCACGAGCTGGTCGAAGAACGTCATGAAGTCGTGACGGAAGAACAGCGTGCTGAGGCTGAGCAAATCGTGGGCACCATCTTGGATGAGTCCGGGATTAAGCGTCGCCCTTTGATCCGTAACACTCTGATAGGAGCAGCCGTTTTGGCGCCCCTGCCCTTCGTGGGGTTATTGCGTGATCTTGGCCCGCTGAATTTGGCTCCTTTACGCCATACCCTGTGGGGTGAAGGGGTCCGCCTGGTCCGTGACCCTTCCGGAACACCCATCAAAGCTTCGGACGTCACTTTAGGTTCCACATTTCACGTGCTGCCTGAAAATCTTTTTGGTCTCAGTCATGATGATGGCTACCTCGACGAAAAAGCCAAGGCTGTGGTGTTGCTCATGCGCCTCGACCCCGACACCGTCAATGTGAGCCCCGGGCGTGAAAACTGGAACGTCGATGGCATTTTTGCTTACTCAAAGGTGTGCACACACGTCGGTTGTCCCATTGCGCTATACGAGCAACACACGCATCACCTCCTGTGCCCGTGTCACCAGTCAACATTCGACCTCGCGAACGAATGCGAAGTGGTCTTCGGTCCGGCATCCCGGCCTTTGCCACAGTTGCCAATCACCGTTGATGCTGACGGCTATCTTGTGGCGCGTGGAGATTTCCCCAGCCCAGTCGGCCCGACGTACTCACAGCGTCCTATCGCTGTCCGTGAGATGGAAGAGGAGAACGGTAACTGATGTCTGCCTCCACTAACACATCAGCTCACGGCACAGCCGCTGAGTACCAGCCTGACACCAGCGTGGGTAAAATTGCCAACTTTGTGGACACCCGCGTGGGCCTATCCCCGATCATTAAGGAATTCGGGCGCAAGATCTTCCCGGATCACTGGTCCTTTATGTTCGGTGAAGTTGCTCTGTACTGCTTCATCATCTTGTTGCTTTCTGGCACTTTCCTGGCTTTCTGGTTCGACCCCACGATGGCCACCACCGAGTACACGGGTTCCTATGTGCCCATGCAGGGCGTAGAGATGTCTGCGGCCTATGCGTCGTCACTAAATATCTCTTTTGATATTCGGGGGGGCTTGTTCTTACGCCAGCTTCATCACTGGGCTGCGTTGTTATTCTCCGTGGCCATCATGGTGCACATGGCCCGTATTTTCTTCACCGGGGCGTTCCGCCGTCCTCGTGAGCTGAACTGGGTCGTCGGGTGTTTATTGTTCGTTATGGCGCTGGTGGCTGGGTTCTCTGGTTACTCGTTGCCTGACGACGTTCTTTCCGGTAACGGCCTACGCATCGTGGATGGCCTGGCACGGTCAATTCCCCTGGTGGGGGCATACATATCTATGCTGATCTTCGGCGGAGAATTCCCGGGACACACCATCATTGGGCGGTTGTACATCGTGCATGTGTTCATCGTTCCCGTGATCATCCTCGCCCTGATTGTGGTGCACCTGTTCATGGTGGTAGTGCACAAACACACTCAGTTCCCCGGTCCCGGACGCACTGAAAACAACGTGGTCGGCTTCCCCGTGGGTCCCGTATACGCTGCAAAAGCCGGTGGTTTCTTCTTTATCGTTTTCGGCGTGTTAGCTGGTATCGCTGCAACTGTTCAGATTAACGCCATCTGGAACTATGGCCCGTACGATCCCTCCCCCGTGCAAGCGGGTTCCCAGCCAGACTGGTACATGCTGTGGACTGACGGTGCCCTGCGCCTCATGCCCGGCGTATGGCCCTTCAACTGGGAATGGGATCTTTTTGGGCTAGTGGCACTGCCGATGGCAATCCTCTTGCCGATCCTGGCTTTAACGTTCTTTGTGGTCATGATGTTCGCCTGGCCGTGGATTGAGCGCTGGGTAACCAAAGATGATCGCGTCCACAATGTTTTGGATCGCCCCCGTAACGCACCCACCCGGACCGGCCTGGGAGTGGCAGCCATCATGTACTACGGCGTTTTGATGATTGCCGCGACAGGTGACCTCATTGCGACGCACTTCCATATGGCAGTCAACGATGTGATCTACATTCTGCGTTTCTTATTCTTCTTCGGACCACCTATTGGATTTGTGATCACCCGGCGAATTTGCCTGTCATTGCAACGCAAAGACCGCGAAATCGTGCTGCACGGGCGTGAAACCGGACGAGTGCAACAGTTGCCGCACGGCGAATTCATTGAGGTTCACGCACCTTTGGACGAATACCACCGTTACAAGCTGGTCTCGTTTGAACCTGAAAGTGTGTTGCCCGCCCAAGAGAACAGCAAGGGCAAGGTCACCGGACCAGAAAAGCTACGCGGACGGATTTCTCAGTTCCTCTTTGAGGATCGAGTCACCCCCGTGACACCAGCTGAGCTGGAGGCCGCTCATCACGAACACGCTCACGACGTTGGCGAGCTAGAGTCAGCACACAGAGGGCACCACTAGCACCTAGATCCTCATTCAGTGGTGGTGGGTGGATCCATACTGCGATCCCCCCACCACTTTTTTGCCCTGGCAAGGCTTGATACAACAGGCATGGGGAAATATGTTATGACAACAACACCGAAAAGATTCAGCATATCCCGCGCCCTCCGCACCATGGGTGAGTAGGCTTATTCGGGAGACAGAACCGGCATACAGGCACTCGGTCGGTGCCTGATGAACACTAGACGGAGAGCACCATGACTGGCACCATCACATTGATTGCACGTACTGCCGATGTGGCCCCCCGCCCCGGTACGTCACCGCTTCCTTCACGGCATGCAGAAGCCAGCGATCAAGATGCCCTAGCTCACCTTTTCTACTCCGCCTACGAAACCGTTGGTTTGGACAAAAACAACGGCGGTGTAGACAGCTTCGAAAAAGCCCAAAAAATTGTCGCGGAGCTCTTCGCCGGACAATTCGGCACATTCCTGCCCGAAGCATCCCCCGTTGTTGTTGATGACTCCGGCGAAATCGTCGCTGCCTCCCTAGTGATCGAACGACGCATCGGGGATGATTTACCCGATGCTCCTTACATCTTTGAACTATTCACGCACAGCGCCCACCGCCGTCAAGGATTAGCGGAACGACTTGTTCGTGAATCCGCAGCAGCCCTCAAACAAGCGGGTCATGAACGAGTCAGCCTACGCATCAGGGAAGACAACTCCCCCGCGCTGGCCCTGTACCTCACCTTGGATTTCAACCGCTGGCAAAAAGAGGCAGAAGACGACGACCTCTGAGGTTCACACCCCCAAGTCCCGCAAAGTCACAGCTGTTTCAATCGCTGCGGCAGTAGCCTCGTATCCCTTGTCTTCTGTGGAATCCGGCAACCCAGCTCGGTCTAGCCCCTGCTGCTCTGTGTCACAGGTCAAGACACCAAAACCCACTGGAGTAGCTGTGTCCACGGCAACCTTGGTAATGCCGTCCGTAGCTGCCTGGCACACATAATCAAAATGCGGTGTACCGCCACGAATCACCACGCCCAACGTCACAACAGCGTCGTAATGCGCTGCCAAACGTGCCGCTGCCACGGGAAGCTCAAAAGAACCAGGCACCCGCACAATCACGCTTTGATGAACACTGGCATCCTGCAGGGCACGCTGCGCCCCATCTAACAAACCATCCATGATCGCGGTATGCCACCGAGAAGCCACTACCGCCACCGACACCCCCTGGGCATCAATCTGATGCAGCACAGATTGAGGTGCTCCCTGCCCACTCATCGTATGTCCTCCCCTATCGCCGTCTTCTTCTAGACCTGCGGGGTGTTTTCAAGGTGCAGTAACCGGTGGTTCATGCGATCACGTTTTGTCACCAAATACTCATGATTTTCAGCCCGTGCGGGCACCTCATGAGCAACCAGCTCCGTCACCTCAATCCCCCACCGCTTCAAGGCAACCTCCTTGGCCGGGTTATTGGTCATCAGCCTCACACGGTGCAACCCCAGTTCATGCAGAACAGCGGCAGCAGCTCCCCAATCGCGAGCTTCAGGGGGCAAACCCAACATCTCGTTAGCTTCCACTGTGTCTGCTCCACCATCCTGTAACCGATATGCCCGCAATTTATTCACTAAGCCGATCCCCCGCCCCTCATGCCGTCGCACATACACCAAGGTGCCGCCCTGCCGTGCCAATATAGCGAGTGCCCGGTGCAGCTGCGCACCACAATCACAGCGGTAGGACCCAAAAACATCACCGGTCAAACACTCCGAGTGAACCCGGACCAGCGGTTCGGCTGAGGTCTTCAGAGGTTGATCCGTTGTTTGGTCCAGAGCAGTCACACTCAAGTGTTCACCCATGCTCACACCATCAGCATCAGGAATCTGCCACCCGCGAACCGCAAAACGCCCTTCAAGCATAGGGATCACCACGGGTTCAGAGACCGCCGCCACCTGGCGAAGGTGTGTGGGTGCCTCTTCTATGTGTTGACTGCCAGCGGCGGGTGGGTGGCGCTGAAGGTATGCCACCAGAGCGTCAATACTGATCAGGGGTAATCCGTGCTCAGTCGCGAACTCGCGTAGAGCGGGCAAACGCATCATGGAGCCGTCATCATGCACCAGTTCCGCAATCACTCCCACGGGTTCCAACCCCGCCAACGTGCACAAATCCACAGCAGCTTCCGTATGACCCGGACGCTGCCGAACCCCACCAGCCACCGCACGCAATGGCAATACGTGGCCGGGGCGGGTAATGTCCTGTGGCCCACTATTGGTAGAAGCCAGCACACGGACCGTATGTGCCCGGTCCGCAGCGCTGATCCCTGTGGTAATCCCCTGGCGGGCATCACACGTCACGGTATATGCGGTTCCTTTGGGGTCCTGGTTCACCGCCGTCATGGGGGGCAGTCCTAGAGCATCCGCTCGGTCCCCCGGCATAGGGGCACACAACACACCAGACGTGTGCCGCACGGTGAACCCCGTCAGCTCAGCCGTGGCCAACTGAGCGGCAAACACCACGTCGCCTTCGTTCTCCCGATTGTGGTCATCAACCACCACCACCGCGCTACCGGCTGCTATGGCTTCCACGGCGGTAGGAATCGAGTCCATCACAACCTCTGGCTCAACGTGTCTCATGAAGACTCCATCTCCTCAACAAAAGGTACGACGTGCCCTGGTTCCTGTACACCTTGGAATGCCGCAAGTCGTGCCGCATATTTAGCCATCACGTCCACTTCCACATTGACGGAGGAGCCAATATTTTTCGCCCCCAACCCCGTGGCTTTCAACGTGGCAGGAATCAAGCCCACCTCAAACCACTGTTCTTGGGCATAAGGTGGGCTCACAGCAGTCACGGTCAAAGACACACCATCCACCGCAATTGCACCTTTTTCTGCAAGGAAGGGCGCGATATTCGCAGGAACCAGCACCCGTACTGTTTCCCAAGCCCCGTGATACACACGGTTCGCGATGCTGCCCGTAGCATCCACGTGGCCCTGAACCACGTGTCCATCTAGACGACCGCTGACAGGCACACACCGTTCCAGATTCACGGTGTCCCCGGGCAACAGCCCGCCCAGAGTGGTTCGGGCCAGCGTCTCCCCCATCACATCAGCCACGAACTCCCCGGGCGCAGATGACGACGCCCGATCAGTCAGCGCTGTGCGATCAACATCAGAAAGAGCCAGCCTGGTCAGGCAAACCCCATCAACTGCCAACGAGGCCCCCGCGGCAAGATCCGCCACGATCTCACCAGCCTGAATTCGCAAACGCACCGTGTCATCATCTTGACCTTGGGGGCCCGGTTCCAGTGCGATGACCGTTCCCGTCGTTTCCACAATTCCCGTGAACATCAGTGGTCCTCCTGACAGGTTGTGACGGTTAGGGTGCTAGATGGTTGTAAGTGCCACAGCAAATCATGACCCAGTTGACGTAGTGGCCCACCATCGCTGGGGTCCGGCATATAACGCCACGCCTGGCTCAACGTCGTGATGCCGCTCTCCGGATACGACGACTGCCCCGCCCCTAGGATCATCGGTGCCTGATAAAGCACGAGTTCATCAGCCATATCTGCGGCCAGAAAAGCTCCCACCACTGTGGCCCCACCTTCTACCAGAAGGTGCCGGGCACCGTCGTCGTACAACTGCGTTACGACAACTTCGGGATCATGAGTGCGCATATGTCGGAACCGCCCATCGACTCCCCGCATCCGTGCGTGTTCAGGAACCGTGCGGTGCCCCATCGCCACCCGCAGCGGCCTCACAAGATCTGCACCAGTGCCTTGATACCCCAGCCCCCGAACAGTCAAGCGGGGGTCGTCTGTCAAAACAGTCTGAGTACCAACCACGATGGCATCGACCCGGTGGCGAATCTGGTGGGCATGCGCACGGGCCTCCTCACCCGTGATCCACTGACTAGTGCCGTCGGCGGCAGCAATTCGTCCATCAATACTCTGCGCTGTTTTCACGGTCACAAAAGGACGCCGCTGCTGTTGGGCCAGCGCCCACCGATGATTCAGCTCCTGAGCACGCTGCGCTAACAATCCACCACAGACCTCAATACCACCGGCACGCAATGTGTCCGCACCACCGGAAGCTGCCACGGTGGTATCGGCCACCGCATAAATCACGCGTTTTATACCGGAACTCACTATGGCTGTCGCGCACGGTCCCGTGCGTCCCGTGTGATTACAGGGCTCCAAAGTGACCACCATGGTGCAGTCACGCAGCTGCGTTCCGGCCGCACGCGCTTGATATAAGGCATCAACTTCAGCGTGTTCGCTGCCCGCACCCCTGTGGTGCCCCACGTGCAGCACCGCACCATTAGCGTCCAGAATGACCGCTCCCACCAGCGGATTAGCTCCACGAGGTCCACCTAAAGCTGCTCGTAGTGCAATTTCCATGGCGTGCGTTTCAGCGGCAGTGAAAACCTGCGACCTACCGGGGGACGTCATACGGGTAACTCCTGGGGGTTTTCGTGTACTCCCCGACGCTGTACCCGCCACCACACAAAAAAGCCGGTCAGTGTAAACACACCATAAAACAGGTACATCGCAGCTGACGCCCAGTACCCGGCGCTAAGCAAGAGCGGAACACCCACCACATCTACGGCCACCCATACCAACCAAAATTCGGTCCACCCGCGCGCCATGCCCCAGGTAGCCACCACAGATCCCACAAAAATCCAGGCATCGGCCCACACCGGTTCATACGAACCCAGCGCCCGGAAAACCGGGGTTACCACAACAGTTCCTCCCGCTAACAGGCCCACGAGTATTAGCCGTTGCTGGGCCGTCGCCCAATGGGGGTTGACCGCAGCACCACCGTGGCCACGGGTTTGCTGCCACCGGACCCACCCATAAACCGACACCGCAATAAACATGATTTGCCGGCATGCTTGCCCCAACAGGTTGACAGGATGGGGAGATCCAAACACCGCGCCCATAAAAACCGTAAAAAGCAGGACATTGCCGATGATCCCGACAGGCCACGCCCAAACCTTACGGCGCATACCGCCCAGGGCAGAAAGCAACCCAAAAACGTTTCCCAGCACCTCGCGCCAGAGAATAAAGCTGTCGCCAATGTGCAGTTGGGCATCGAAAAGCCAATTCAGCACGTCCATTGCTCGGGTCTCTTCCGCATCTTTTATCTAGGAGTGGCACGGCGGATTCGAGACCGATGGCATGGGAGGATCGCGGCACGCCACAGGGGCCACCGCAGGTGCTCCTCCCATCCAGACTGTTCTGTCGGCACCGGAATTTCACCGGTCAGGCCGAGAAGCCGCAGCCAGTCCACCGGCCCGATATAAGAGGCTGATGTGGCTGCTGCGCTCGGTTAGCGGGCTTTACCGCCGGCTCGGAATTTCACCGATCTCGGAGCACGTCGTGTTGTCACCGACGATTATGACACGTCAGAGGCTTTGCGACGCAGTGCGGTAATCGCAGCTTCCGGGTCCTGTGCCCCATATACAGCGGAGCCTGCCACAAAAACATCAGCCCCAGCTTCAGCCGCCCGCACAATGGTGTCTTCGGTAATACCGCCGTCTACCTGCAACGCCACACGTCCACCACCGGCACGGATGGCCCGGGCCGCGCGTCGAATTTTCGGCAGCGTCACGTCCAAAAACGCTTGCCCCCCAAACCCGGGTTCCACCGTCATGATCAGCAACATGTCAATTTCCGGGAGGAGGTCAAGGTAAGGATCCACGGCAGTAGCTGGACGAAGAGCAAGCCCAGCTTTCGACCCGGCGGCTCGCAGTTGTCGAGCCAGGCGGACAGGCGCTTTAGCAGCTTCTGCGTGGAACGTCACGGAATCACAGCCTGCTTCCGCATAGTCCAGTGCCCACCGGTCAGGGTCTTGAATCATCAAATGGATATCCAAAGGCAGCGAAGAAACCGCCTGGAGCCGTTGCACCACCGGCAGGCCTAAAGTGAGGTTCGGAACAAAATGGTTGTCCATAACGTCCACGTGGACGGCGTCCGCCGTGCTGATGCGCTGGAGTTCTGAGGCCAGGTTGGCAAAGTCTGCGGACAAGATGGACGGGTTAATGCAACAGCGACTCATGGCTGCTCCTTCGGATCATCGCCTTTACGCAGGTGCGCTATAAACATGGCGTCAGTTCCATGCACGTGCGGCCACAGCTGAACAGTGGTGGCACCGGGTTGTGCCTGTGCTCGGTGCGCCCCGGTATATGGCTGGGCAGGGTTGGTGTCGTCTTCCAAAGCACCCGGCAGGGCGGCAGAACGTACAGCCGCCCCGGTATCGGTCAGCACCATGTCACGCCGCGCCTTCAGCAAGTCATCCACCGCCACCAGTGTTTCTGCGGCGTGTGGTGAACATGTGGCGTATACCAGCAGACCCCCCGGCCTTAGCGCATCAGCAGCAGCCGTAAGCAGCTGAGTTTGCAGCACCGTTAGGTCTGCTAAGTCTTGTGGTGTTCGCCGCCACCGGGCTTCCGGTCGACGCCGTAGCGCACCCAACCCGGTGCAGGGAGCATCCACCAGAATGCGATCAAACCCAGGCTGGCCGTCTGGTTGACTGGCGTCAGTGGTGGTGATCTCACGACCATCCCCGCATCGAACGTTCCATACCGCAGGGTCGACGACGTCAAGCGCCTGACGAACCAACTGTGCCCTGTGCTCTGCAGCTTCGTTAGCCAACAAGTGGGCCCCTTCGTGAGCAGCGAGCGCTGCCAGCAAAGCAGCTTTACCGCCGGGGCCAGCGCAGAGGTCCAACCATTTTTCACCGGATTTCACGGGGTGCGCGTGCACCAAGGAACGCGCAACGAGCTGCGACCCCATGTCCTGCACTCGGATTCTCCCGGCACGGACCTCCTCCAGGCGTTGCAAGTCGCCTCCGGTGCTGATGGCAGCTTGTGGCATCAGCGTGCTAATTGTGGCAGCTCCATCGCGAACTGCACCAATGTCCCCTATACCGGGCAACGCTGCCAGGTGAACCTGTGGTGCCGCGTTATCAGCGGTCAGCAGCGCGGTAATTTCCGCCGGAGAGCGGCCGTGTGCGGATAGCGCCTGACGGAAAGCTCGAACAATCCACGGAGGGTGGGCTCCTTCCAGGGCTAACCGGGTAACGTCGTCACTATTACGGGTCAGTTCGCCCAACCAAGCGTCCAGATCATGGGCCATCACTTTGCGTAACACGGCGTTGACCAGGCCAGACGGGCCAGAACCAATTTCCGCTCGGGTTAACCCCACCGTTTGATCAACAGCGGCATGATCCGGGATACGCATGGCTAACAGTTGGTGTACCCCCAGCCTCAGGATGTCCAGGACGGGTGGATCAATGGCGTGCAAAGGGCGATCCACACAAGTGCTTAACACCGCGTCCCAGGTTCCTTGGTGCCGCAACGCGCCGTACGCCAGTTCAGTAGCCAACCCAGCATCACGCCGATTCAAACGGAACCGTTGGATCTGTTCCGGTAGCACCAAATTGCCGTAGGCGTCGTCAGCGGAAACCGCACGCAATGTCCTGAACGCCGCCAAACGAGCGGGGTCTGCCCTGCGTGTGCGCTGGGAGGGGGTAGATGCTGAATACCTCCGGTCACGCACGGCACGCCGGTTGCGTTGCCGCCCCTTGTTGCTGCGGCGCTCAGTCATCGGAAAATCACCTCTCCGGGTTGTGTTCCCGTCAACCGGCCACGCGCCCAGTCCACAGCGGTCATAGACCTTCTCCCGGAAGGCTGGACGCTTGTCAGTTCCACCGGCACCGACCCCGTCCCGACCAACACATTCCGGTGAATCACCACGACCTCCCCCGGGGACAACGACTCCTCCTGTGCACCATCTTCAGTGTGTTCTTGCAGGTGGCCAGTGATTTTAAATCGTGCACCGTCGAATTCGGTCCACGCCCCCGGTTCCGGGGTGACCGCACGTACCCGAGCGATCAGAGCAGAGGCGGGCTGTTGCCAGTCCAGTCGGCCATCGGCAGCGGTGAGTTTGGGGGCTTTACTTGGCACACCGGTCTGTGGCGTCGGGGTCACCCCGGAGGCTAGGTCCCGCAATGAATCTGCCAGCACCGAGCCGCCCAGCTCACTTAATCGATTCAGAACCGTCCCGGCAGTATCATCCGGGCGCACCGGATCAGTGAAACCGCGTAATACAGGCCCCGTATCCATACCTTCGTCAAGCACAAACGTGGTGGCGGCGGCCACAGTTTCCCCGGCTAACAGGGAATGCTGCACCGGAGCTGCTCCACGCCACGCTGGTAAGGCGGAAAAATGAAGATTAACCCATCCCCGGGGTATTGCTTCAAGGGCATCACGTTTCAACAATGCTCCGTAGGCCACCACCGCAGCGATGTCAGCGCCAGTGGCTTGAATCTGCGCGATGATGCCCGTATCAACTCGATCCGCCTTAATCACGGGAATGCCGAGTTGTACGGCCGTTTGCGCCACAGGGGATGGTGTCAGGACTTTTTTGCGCCCCACTGGAGCATCCGTGCGAGTCACGACGGCGACAACGTCTATGTCTGGCTGGGCGGCCAGGTACTGCAACGGTGTGGCGGCGACGTGCGGGGTGCCCGCGTACAAAACTTTCATCATGCTGTGCCTCCGGTTATTCCAGGCTGGCCAAAGCTGGAGCCACGTCCGGACGCTAAAGAATCACGCCGCTTACCCTGGACTTCCGCCACAACGTCGGAGTATTGGCGGTGACGGATAGCCTGCATAGCTTGTTTTTTGACGGCGCCACGTAAACGGTCCACGTAAAGCATGCCGTCGAGGTGATCGCATTCATGTTGCAAACAGCGGGCTAATAGGCCGGTGCCTTCAACGGTGATGGGTTCACCGGTTGCGGTAAATCCCGTGACTTGAGCGTAGTCAGCACGCGGCGTGGGGTACCCCACGCCGGGGACAGATAAACATCCTTCCGCACCGTCCTGCGGCTGATCCCCCACCGTCAAAGATGGGTTCACCACATACCCTTGTTGACCATCAGCGTCATAGACAAAAACTCGAAGTCCCACGCCAATCTGAGGGGCCGCCAGGCCTACGCCCTGAACATCGTGCATAGTCTCGACCATGTCACGGATCAATGTCCGCAATTCATCCCGCCCTTCCTGATCAAACGTGCGAACAGGCTCAGCTACAGAACGCAGCACGGGGTCACCGATGGTTCGAACGGGACGTACTGCCATGAAATACGGGCCCCCTGGGTTGGGTCGACAACTCAAACGTTGTGGGATGCGTTGTGTCAGTTTAGAGTGCGGCTCGTGAGGTCGGCGGAGGCGGCACCGGTCGCAGCTGAGCATCAGCAGCAGCCAATGCTGTTTCGTGCGTCCATACCCGGCGCAAAGCGCAGAATTTATGCCAGTGAGCAGCCAAAACCTCTGGAACCGCTTGTTGGGCCACTACCTCAGTAGGCCCCACAGCAATACCTAGCAGCAGATCTGCCCGATCATACGGCCATGGCTCCCACTCACCGGTTTCAGCGTCCACCAGCTGCTCTTCCGCTTTAAGACCGGCCACTAATTGGGTGACTACTTTGGGGTCCAGCGCTTTAACTCGACCGTGGCGGTCCGTGCCTTTGGTTTTGTAATCAATCAAACACACTTTGCCAGCAATCCGTGCCACAAGGTCCAGGGTCCCGGCGTAACCGACGGTGTGGTTCCATACCGTAACTTCTGCGGCCAATGGTTCAGGGGCATAAAGCTGCCACCATTCATCAAACCGGGCGGCGTAGGCTTCTTCGTGATGTTCCCTCAGAGTTACCCGGGCTTGCTCTAGATCAGACGGTTGTCCCATAGCCTCTAAGGCCACTTGTTCGCAGTAGTAATGCACCCGATCCCCACGTTCGGCGGCGTGGTCTCGGTAGCGTTGCGCCGCATCGGCTGCATCCCGCGCCACAGTCCGCATGCGTGAAGCTGTCCCTAATGCTTCCGGTAACCGGGAGTCTTCTATGACTGCTTGAGCTGCTAACCACCCATGCCATCCCCCAAGATCTACGGCTGCCTGTGAAATGACGGTGGTAATTGATGGCACGGTGGCCTGCTGCCCCACAGCCCGGGCGTACATGCGGCCGTAAGCCGTTTGCACCGCGAGTTTCGGCTGAGTCATAAGCTCTCCATTGCATCAGTCGGCATGGGGCAAAGCTGAGAGCCCCATAGCCAGGCGTCATCCCGGGTGGGGCTCTCGATCTGTGTTCCGTGCGCGATACTGGGTTCGAACCAGTGACCTCTTCGGTGTGAACGAAGCGCGCTACCACTGCGCTAATCGCGCTTGCGACCCGCAAACCATAACGCAGATGGACGCCGTGGTGCCAATCGGTACATGGAACGACCACAGGTAACCGGCACCCGAGAAGCTGTGCTAGAGTTTCCGACCGGACGTTGAGCCACGGCTTGATGCGCCATTACTGCGGTTGTAGCTCAGCTGGTAGAGCATCACCTTGCCATGGTGAGGGTCGCGGGTTCGACTCCCGTCAACCGCTCTGAGAGGCAGCACCGCGCAGGTGCTCCTCAAGGCCAGAGTCCTTTTGGGGGCAAAGGTCCCGGTGGGGTGGCCGAGTGGTTAGGCAGCGGCCTGCAAAGCCGTCTACGCGGGTTCGAATCCCGTCTCCACCTCGGTTTAACCCACCAAGCTCGTGAGTTTTGCAGCTCTCGTAACGAGCGCGATTGGCGCAGCGGTAGCGCGCTTCCCTGACACGGAAGAGGTCACTGGTTCGATCCCAGTATCGCGCACCCCAAAGACCGGCAACTTTGTGCCGGTCTTTTTCACTATGCGGAGGTGCATTCAATAATCACCGAGCCCAGGGAGATGAGCTCTGCACCGCAAAAGGTTCCTGCGGTTTCCCGGACGGCCTACACAGGGAAAAACCCAAGGATTCAGAGGGCTTACACAGGGATTGATCAGACTCTCCCGGGGTAACCCGGTGCTGGACATCTGCCCTTTGGTCAAGCACAGTTAACCAGGTCAGATCGACCTGACTAATCCCAACCGGAAGGAGAAAACCCATGGTGGACCTCGGAGGATTTGCAGACAAGGCCAAGCAGGCTGCTTCGGAAAACCCCGACGCTGTCGAGCAGGGCGCTAACTTCGCCAGCGAAAAGACTGGTGGCAAGTACGACGACCAGATCAACCAGGCGAAGGATTACCTGGGTGGCGACGCAAACAACGACGAGAACAACAACTGAGATTGTCTCGTCTGAGAGTCGCACACTGATGTGACCGTCGCATAAAGCAGTGGGCCGGTATTTTCCCAACGGAAGATACCGGCCCACTGCTGCGTTTCATATCCCCCAAAACCACATGCAACAAAAGCGACAAAGCATCAACGATCAGTCGCTATTTGTTTTTAACCCTTCCCGAGCCAAGGCTGTCAACCGTGACACCGCACGGAAATATTTCTTTTGATACCCACCAGCCATCATGTCCGGGGTAAAAATCTTGTTGAAAGACTCCCCCGATGCCACGATCGGTAAGTCACGGTCATACAAACGATCAGCCAAGACCACTAACCGCAACGCCAAGGCCTGTTGGTCCACGGTACGAACTCCCCGCCACACAATCCCATCCAGACCACTAATCAAATGTCGATATCGGGATGGATGAACGACGGTTAGATGCTCCATTAGCGCACCGAAATCATCTACCGCAATGGTTTTTCCCACAAAACGTTGCTGCATGAATTCTTCCACCCGAGTATCAGGTAAAGAGTCGGGCGCCTCCGGGAAACCCCGGTGCCGAAAATCCTCACCATCAATACGAAGAACTTGAAACTGATCAGCTAGTACTTGAATTTCGCGTTGAAAATCCACCGCAGCAAAACGACCCTCCCCCAAAGATCCGGGAAGCGTGTTGGACGTAGCCGCCAATTTCACGCCAGCATCGGCAAGTTCACGCATTAACCGCGACATCAATACAGTGTCCCCGGGGTCATCCAACTCAAACTCGTCAATACACACCAGACTGTACTCACGCAGCGCCTGAACCGCCTTGGGGAAAGTCAGCGCGCCCACTAAATTCGTGTATTCCACAAAAGTTCCGAATGCTTTGGGCCCGGGGGCTTCGTGCCACAACGACGCTAAAAGGTGAGTTTTACCCACACCAAATCCACCATCCACATAAATACCTTGCTGATTTTTCTGGTCACCCTTGCGGAAAAACCGGGAGAATAGCCCTCCACCAGCTGTGCTCGCTATGCTAGCGGCAAACTCCTGCAACTGTGCTACGGCCTGAGCTTGAGATGGCTGTGAGGGATCAGGGCGGTACGTCTGAAAAGATACGTCACCAAAACGTTCAGAAGGCCGGAACCCATCCAACAGTTCATCTGTCGATACCGTCGGCCGACGATCAACCAGTCGCTGGATCTGGGGGTTCACGGGAACCTCTTTTCACGGTAGAAGTAGGCAAGAATTTCTCGGCATGTGAGCCTACCGGCTGTCTCTGGGTTCGCCGCCCGCGCACACCACACGCTATGGCACTCGTCGTTGTCTCAACAGGGATACCCTGTGGACCATCAGGAGATCTCATCCACCGCACAAGGAGTTGCTATGACCACTGGTGTGGATACCACAAATCCCAAATTCGCCGATTACGCCCACCCAGAGCGCTTGGTGTCCACCGCGTGGGTGGCTAGCCACGGCCAAGATGATGGTGTTGTGGTGATCGAATCAGACGAAGACGTGCTGTTATATGACACTGGCCACATTCCCGGCTCAATAAAAGTTGACTGGCACACAGAATTGAACCTGCCAGAAGTCCGCGACTACCTGGATGGTGCACAATTTGCTGAATTGATGAGCAGTAAAGGTATTTCCCGCGATGACACCGTGGTGATCTACGGAGATAAATCCAACTGGTGGGCTGCATACGCCCTCTGGGTATTCACCCTCTTTGGTCACCAGGACGTCCGTCTGATGGATGGGGGACGCGATAAGTGGGTAACTGAAGGTCGCGAACTTGTCACGGATACCCCACAGCGCAACCGCACGGAGTATCCGCAAGTACAGCGTCACGACACCCCCATTCGGATTTATCAATCTGAAGTGTTAAAAGCGCTAGGCAGCGTCCCTTTAATCGACGTCCGTTCACACCCTGAATACACCGGTCAGCGCACACACATGGCGGAATACCCCCAAGAGGGAGTACTGCGTGGCGGACATATTCCCACGGCAGCCTCCGTCCCATGGGCGCAGGCTGCCGAAGAAGACGCCACTTTCAAACCACGAGCACAGCTAGAAGAGATCTATCAGCAGAACGTGGGCTTGGAACCCCACCAGCCTGTCATCGCCTACTGCCGGATTGGTGAGCGCTCAGCACATACCTGGTTTGTGTTGAAATACCTGCTTGGTTTCCCCGACGTCCGCAACTACGACGGTTCCTGGACTGAATGGGGCAATTCCGTGCGCGTACCCATTGTCTCGGGTCCAGAACCCGGAAACATCCCTGGAGAATCACAATGACCACGGACGCAACGCGCCTGCCGGGCACACTGGATGAACTCATTGAAGACTTCACGGCAGTGCCCCCACAAGATCGCCTACAGCTTCTCCTGGAGTTTTCCCGCCAGCTGCCCGCTCTACCCGAACGCTATGGACAACACCCAGAAGCTTTAGAACAGGTTGTTGAATGCCAATCCCCGTTATTTCTCACAGTTGAATGGGATAACCACGCTGCTACCGGTGACGACTCCACCCCAGTTCGCCTGTTCTTTTCAGCGCCCAAGGAGGCCCCGACCACACGCGGGTTCGCTTCCATCTTGCACGCCGGGCTGGATGGTTTACATGCCGCTGACATCCAGTCAGTACCCGCTGACCTCACAGAACGTTTTGGTTTAACCCAGTTGGTCTCCCCGTTACGAATGCGTGGCATGTCTGCGATGCTCGAACGTATACGGCGCCAAGTCGCCGCTCTACCGCGAACGAAAGGCTCTCATGTCGAACACTCCTGAACCGCACACAACTGACTCAGCGCCGCAAACCCCCTCCGTGATTCGTACTGATGAACAATGGCGCGCTGTGCTGACGCCGCAGGAATTCCACGTGATGCGTGAAGCAGGGACCGAACGCCCCTTCACCGGTGAATACTGGGACACACGCACCGAGGGGGTCTACAGCTGCCGTGGCTGTGACGCTGAACTGTTCCGTTCCAAGACTAAATTTGACGCGCACTGTGGTTGGCCCTCTTTCTATGAACCCCTGGCAGAAGACCGCGTACGTTACATTCGTGACACCAGCTTAGGAATGGAGCGCGTGGAAGTCCGATGCGCCTCCTGTGACTCCCACCTGGGGCATGTTTTCTCCGGCGAAGGGTACCCAACCCCCACCGACCAGCGGTATTGCATCAACTCGGTATCTATGCGGCTGCACCCAAAAGAAGCGTGAAATAAGGCTGGGGAGTTCATCACAGTCCTATCGTGGCGGCGTGCCACCGCCATACGCCACGCTACGCGTCTTACCCTTGGGAATCGTGAGCGCGGTGACTGATTTACACGCAGAACTGGGCCGCTTCAGAGCGGCTGTTGATTCCTTGCGCGCTGCACAGTGTCGACCAGAAATTGAACTAACACAGATTGACGCCCCCACCGGATCGGCTGATTCTGTGGCTTTTTCCGCCACCGTCACACAAGACACCGCATCCGGTGTTGCCCTGATCGGGCGCACCGGCACAGAAGAACTAGCAGCCGGACGTTTTATTCTCAGTCATGCACCATCCCGGCGCGCTGAATGGGGTGGTGAATTCCGAATCGTAACTTTTGTTAAAGCACAAGTAGAACGCGACCTCGGACATGATCAAATGTTGGCGTCCGTGGCCTGGAGTTGGCTATTAGAGGCCCTAGGCCGTAACGATGCCGCTTACACCGGAGCCGGTGGCACAGCCTCTCGGGTTGTGGCCGAAGGTTTTGGCCAGCTAGCGGACACCGGCGAGGATATTGACGTCGAATTACGGGCTTCGTGGACACCTACGAACACCAATTACGGGGCACACCTCAAAGCCTGGGCAGACATGGTGTGCACTTTCGCGGGTTTGCCGCCGGTTTCTGACCACGTCGTGAACCTGATAAGGCGTTGACCCGTCCACGCAGGAGAGGCCACAAGCCACCCCCCATCTCCTGCACGGCATATGAAGTAAACAAGGCCGGCCCACCGGCTATTGACAGAGGACAAACCGGAACCTGTGAGTAACCCCAGCACCACACAGCCCGCGACGGAAGACCACTCCACACCACGCTCTCCCCGCGACCACCGTGAGCATCGCACGGATGCCACCCACGGCCCTGAATCCGCACCAAGCGGCACAGCGGCTGTGGTAGTACCTGGGTTTGAAGACTTCACGGTCCCGGAAACTGTGCATTTAGACCGCCCATACGAAGGTGTTCCCCGAGTTGTGAACTCACGATCACAGTTGGAACGTGCCGTCCAGGCACTGGAAAGCGGCCACGGGCCCGTCGCCGTAGATACCGAACGTGCCAGTGGTTTCCGCTACGGGCAGCGTGCTTTTCTGGTTCAGCTACGCCGCGAAGGTACCGGCACGGTCTTGATTGATCCCGAAGCCGTGGGGTCTTTAGGAATCATTAATGAGGCTCTCAGAGGCGTGGAATGGGTCCTGCACGCCGCCACCCAAGATTTACCGTGCTTACGAGAGCTCGATATGTGGCCCGACCGTTTATTCGACACAGAACTCGGCGGGCGCCTAGCAGGACTGGCCAGAGTCGGCTTAGCCGCAGAAACCGAAGAGCTCCTCGGTTTTACTCTGTCCAAGGAACATTCTGCTGTGGATTGGTCCACGCGACCACTGCCCGAGTCATGGCTGACCTACGCTGCCTTAGACGTGGAAGTTCTGGTTCAGCTGCGGTGGGCTGTCGAAGACCTCTTACGTGAACAAGGAAAACTGGAATGGGCTTTGGAAGAATTTGCTGCCATATGCCGGGCTAAACAGCCCGCGCCCAAAAAAGACCCCTGGCGTCGGACATCCGGAATCACCAAAATCCGTAACCGTCGGCAACTGACAGCCTTACGGAATCTGTGGACTGCGCGTGAACAACTTGCCAAAAACCGGGATGTCTCCCCCGGTCGTCTGCTACCCGACTCCGCACTGGTTGCTGCGGCGGTGACCATGCCGCGCACAGTGCCTCAATTGTTAAAAACGCCAGGTTTCCATGGTCGGGCGGCATCCCGGGAAGCACCACGGTGGCTGACGGCAGTACACGATGCCCGCACCGCAGAAGACCTTGTCCCCTTCACTATCGCGACCGATGCCCTACCCCCTGTGAAAGCTTGGGATACCAAACGCCCCGCAGCAGCTGCGCGGTTAAAAATATTCAAACCTGCCATTGCGGACCTCGCCATGGCCCACTCCATGCCCACGGAAAATCTTTTGGTTCCTGAACATTTACGCCGCTTCGCCTGGCAGCCCCCCGCAAGTGCGTCGTACGACGCCGTAGCAGAGACCTTAGAGCAGCTGGGGGCTCGGTCCTGGCAAATTATGTTGTGTACCCCCCTCCTCACCGAATTGTGGCAACAACAGCAGGTACACACCACGTAAAATTCAGCCCGCCCCGTAACGTGAGGCTACGGGGCGGGCTATTTTGTGATGTCGCAGTATCACTCGGGGGATTCAGATGCCCGATGCGCCGGACCGGGCTTGGGCGTACCCGATTCTTGTGCGGTGTTATTACCTGGGGCGACCTTAGCAGCTGCAGATTTTGCCACTTCGGTGACTTTTTCACTGGCCACGGGGGCTTGTTCCTTCACCGTGGTAGCTGCTTTTTGTGTGCCCTCTTGTACCTTGCGGCGGACCTCAGGATCCTCAACCACGCCAGTCACTTTAGCCTGGACCTTCTCGAACGGCTCTCTGCCCATATAAGAGCCAACCATGAAGCCGGCTCCAAATCCGACCACGAACGCAGCTTTCTTCAGCATCTCTAGGATCCTTTCGTTGTGCAACGGGCAGCCCCCGTCCTCGCATCTCAGCCTACTGACAAGTTATGAGAGCGACAACGCTCTTAGGCGTCCGGCATCAGTGAATACCATCATGAACATCTGCCTGATCGGCGCCATGTTCACCGGTTTTCCTCGCCGAATCGCCGGAAACGGCCTCCTCCACACGCCGGGCGTACGGCACTCTTGTCCCCAAGACTGATGCCAGCGTGTCGTGTGCTATGCGTTGAGCAGTCAGCCCTACCCTCTGCAGAATTTGATCGCGTGACGCGTGAGCTAAGAACTCGGTAGGCAGTCCCACTTCGTTTAAAGCGGTGTCCACACCGGCGTCTCGTAAACTTTGGCGCACCAGCGACCCAATACCGCCAGAGCGCACACCGTCTTCCACCACAACCACTATGCGGTGGCGCGCAGCCAAGTCAGCCAGTGATGACGGCACTGGTAGCACCCATCTCGGGTCCACTACTGTGCAAGTCACACCGTGTGCTTGCAGGCGGTACGCAACGTCCAAGCAGATCTGTGCCATGGGCCCAACCGCCACAAGGAGAACATCGCAGTCATGGTCAGGCACTTCGTGTCCGGTCTCCGTGCGCAGCAAAACGTCCACGCCGTCGTCTAGGCGTTCGATCGCAGGAATATCTGGACCAATATCCCCTTTGGGATAACGGATAACAGTGGGGGCGTCGTCGACGGCAACAGCTTCACGCAATTGTTCCACCAGGCTGGGTTCATCACGCGGCGCAGCTAAATGCAACCCCGGGACGATCTGCAGCAGGGCAAGATCCCACATTCCGTGGTGGCTGGGGCCGTCCGGCCCTGTGATACCGGAACGATCTAACACCACAGTCACACCAGCCCGGTGCAGCGCCACATCCATCAGCAGTTGATCAAAACCACGGTTCAGGAACGTTGCATAAAGCGCCACGACAGGATGTAACCCACCAAAGGACATGCCAGCAGCCATCGTCAGGGCGTGCTGTTCAGCGATACCAACATCCACCACACGTTCCGGGTGAGCTGCTTGCATTTTCTGCAAACCCACAGGAATCAGCATGGCCCCCGTGACCCCCACAATATCGTCACGTTCGTCCGCAATCGCAGCAATTTCGTCACGGAACACGGAAGTCCAGCTACGTCCCGAACTAGCTTTCATGGGTTGGCCGGTTTCCGGGTCAATAGTTCCCACAGCGTGGAACATATCTGCTTTGTCAGCCAATGCTGGGGGGTAGCCGTGACCTTTTTCCGTAATTGCGTGCACAATCACGGGACCCCCAAAATTCTTAGCATTACGGAAAGCTTGCTCTAGCGCATCCACATCATGCCCGTCCACAGGCCCGACGTATTTCATACCCAGGTCAGCGAATAGGCCGTGGGGAACCACCACGTCTCGAATACCGACTTTCATACCGTGTAAACCACGGTATGCAGCCTGACCAATCGGTCCGGCATTTTTCAAACTATCTTTGACGGTACCCAGCAGCTCTTCATAGCGTCGATTGGTCCGTACCGCATCAACCCCTTGCTGCACATCAGCTTTGAGTGTGTGCAATTGACGGGCTAATCCGCCCACAGTGGGAGCGTAAGAACGACCGTTGTCATTCACCACAATCACCACACGCCGGTTGGGGTCCCCGGCAATATTATTTGCAGCTTCCCACGTCATCCCACCAGTCATAGCGCCGTCACCGACCACCACAACCACCGTACGGTCGTGTTGGCCAGTCATGGAAAAGGCACGCGAAATACCGTCAGCCCACGATAACGAGGAGGAGGCATGGGAAGACTCCACAACATCGTGTTCTGATTCGGCGCGGTCCGGGTAACCTGCCAAACCACCCTGCTGTCGCAGAGTGGTGAATTCTTGGCGACCTGTCAATAACTTATGCACATAAGACTGGTGGCCGGTGTCAAAAACCAGTGGATCATGGGGAGAATCAAACACCCGGTGTAGCGCCAGAGTCAGCTCCACCACACCCAGATTAGGGCCTAAGTGCCCACCGGTGGCAGAGACGTTGGTGACCAAGAAGTCGCGGATCTCTTGAGCGAGATCAACGAGTTCTTGCCGTGTCAGTGCGTCCAGGTCCCGTGGACCGGTGATGCGCTCAAGCAGGGGCATGGTTCTCCTCCCGGGGCCTGGCGGTAACTCCCCATTGTACTGATCGTACGCCCACAGGCACAGTTACGCGGAAAGTGCCCCGCCAGGGTGAACCCAACGGGGCACTTTCACAGGTATCGAGGACAAACAGCCGAACGGTGCGTCAGCCAAGCTGATTAGCTACCGGCAATCTGGCGCAGCACATACTGCAAAATGCCACCGTTGCGGTAGTAGTCTGCTTCACCGGGGGTATCGATGCGAACATCAGCATCAAACTCCACAGCTGAACCGTCTTCCTTCGTGGCTACAACTTTCACGGTACTCGGAGTCTGGCCGTTGTTGAGGGCAGTCACCCCGGCAATTGAGAAGGTCTCGGTGCCGTCCAAGCCCAACGATTCAGCGGACTGCCCTGCCGGGAACTGGAGCGGCAGCACACCCATGCCAATCAGATTCGACCGGTGAATGCGCTCATAGGACTCAGCAATCACCGCTTTCACTCCCAGTAAGGCCGTACCTTTAGCAGCCCAGTCACGTGAGGAACCAGAACCGTATTCCTTGCCCGCCAACACCACCAGAGGGACGCCAGCCGCTTGGTAATTCTGAGCGGCGTCGTAAACGTAAGCCTGTGGGCCACCTTCTTGAGTAAAGTCACGGGTGAAACCACCCTCCACGCCATCCAAAAGCTGGTTCTTAATACGGATGTTGGCGAAAGTGCCACGAATCATGACTTCATGGTTACCACGGCGGGATCCATACGAGTTGAAATCCTTACGCTCCACGCCGTTGGCTACCAAATACTGCCCTGCGGGCGTATCCGCCTTAAATGAGCCTGCCGGAGAGATATGGTCTGTGGTGACTGAATCCCCTAGTTTCAGTAGTACGCGCGCGCCCTCAATATCAGACACCGGAGTGGTGTCCATAGTCATACCTTCAAAATAGGGTGGCTTACGCACATATGTTGAGTTTTCGTCCCACTCAAAAACTTTACCCGTCGGAGTATCCAGATTCTGCCACCGCTGGTCACCGTCAAAGATTGTGCCGTAACCCCTGGTGAACATTTCCGTATCAATCGAAGAGTCAATGATCTTCTGAACTTCCGTGGGATCAGGCCAGATGTCTTTCAAGAAAACATCCTGCCCATCAGACCCCTGGCCCAACGGTTCGGACTCAAAATCAAAATCCATGGTGCCAGCTAGTGCGTAAGCGACCACCAGAGGCGGGGACGCCAAATAATTCATTTTGACATCAGGGTTAATGCGGCCCTCAAAGTTGCGGTTACCGGAGAGCACCGAAGTCACAGCAAGATCGTTGTCCTGGATTGCCTGGGAAATTTCGTCTTCCAGCGGGCCGGAGTTACCGATGCACGTTGCACAGCCGTACCCCACGATGTAAAAGCCCAGCTCCTGAAGCGCTGGAACAAGCCCGGACTTCTCATAGTAATCAGTGACCACTTTCGATCCGGGGGCGATGGAAGTTTTAACCCATGGTTTGGCTTTCAACCCCTTTTCCACAGCGTTACGCGCCAACACGGCGGCAGCCATCATCACCGACGGGTTAGATGTATTAGTGCAAGAGGTGATCGAAGCGATCGACACGGCGCCTGTTTCTAGCTCAAACTCACGGCCGTCTTGCATTGACACGGGGACAGACTGCGCTCCCTTCGAGGAAGGATAGTTCGCGATGTCCTGAGCAAACTGTTCTTTGGAACGGGACAGCTCAATCCGGTCCTGTGGGCGCTTGGGGCCCGAAATAGAAGGCACCACCGTAGACAAATCGAGTTCAAGATACTCGGAGAACTCGATATCCCGGGAGGGATCGTGCCACATTCCCTGTTCCTTGGTGTAAGCCTCCACCAACGCAAGCTGTTCCTCACTGCGCCCGGTCAAACGCAGATAATCCAAGGTGACGTCGTCAATCGGGAAAATAGCGGCGGTTGAACCGAACTCAGGGCTCATATTGCCGATCGTTGCGCGGTTAGCCAAGGGCACCGCTCCCACACCTTCGCCGTAGAACTCTACGAACTTACCGACCACGCCGTGAGCACGCAGCATTTCCGTAATCGTCAACACCACGTCCGTGGCAGTTGCCCCGGACGGAATTTCCCCGGTGAGCTTAAAGCCCACCACGCGCGGAATGAGCATGGAGATGGGCTGACCCAGCATGGCCGCTTCTGCCTCAATACCACCAACGCCCCAGCCCAGAACACCAATACCGTTCTCCATAGTGGTGTGTGAGTCAGTGCCCACACAGGTGTCCGGGTACGCGCGGGTAACACCGTCAACTTCGCGGGTCATCACCACCCGAGCAAGGTTCTCAATGTTCACCTGGTGCACAATGCCCATACCTGGCGGAACCACTTTGAAATCATCAAAAGCAGTCTGTCCCCAACGCAAGAACTGATAACGCTCGCCATTACGCTGATATTCGATGTCCATGTTGCGTTCAATGGCTTGTGCATTACCGAATGAATCGATCTGCACGGAGTGGTCAATCACCAATTCCGCCGGCGCCAATGGGTTCACGCGAGCAGGATCCCCGCCAAGTTCCGCAATCGCTTCACGCATGGTGGCCAGGTCTACAATGCACGGGACACCCGTGAAGTCCTGCATAATCACGCGACCAGGAGTGAACTGAATTTCTGTAGCCGGTTGAGCGGAGGCGTCCCAGTTAGCCAAAGCCTCAATATGGGACCGGGTGATATTCGCGCCGTCTTCCGTCCGTAGGAGGTTCTCCAAAAGAACCTTCAAACTGAACGGGAGCTTCTTCGCCCCTTCCAGAACGTTCAGACGGTAAACCTCATACTCGTTGCCATTGACGTCCAGAACGCCTTTGGCCCCAAAACTGTCCACGGTGCTCATGCTGCCCGGAACTCCTCTCGCCACGGTTGTGCTGTACCAAGACGTCAGGCGCCGCTGATGACCGGCGTTTAGATCCGCCTCGGCTACATCGACGTCCCGGCAGTCAGACCCTAATATACCGCTTACACGAGATGTGATGCTGGCATCCACCAGCGTTTAGCGACAATTCGTCACCAGTATGAGTCCCTGTGAAGTGCACATGCACCAGCTACCTTCGGGTTCATCGCACCAACGTCACCAAGGTTTCCAGATGATGCGTGTTGGGGTACATATCAAAACCTTTAACGGACTCCACGTGCCACCCATGGTGAAGGAACCTTGCAACGTCACGGGACACAGTGGCTGGGTCACAGGATAGGTACACCACACGCCGTGGGCTCACGGCATGAATCGCATCCACCACGGATTTACCCGCTCCAGTTCGGGGCGGATCCAACACCACAACATCAGGAAACATGGGTGCCGCCCCTTTGTGCCCTGTACGCATCACGTCAGATATCGTTTTCCGTGATCCACGACGACGTTGCCCCCGGGGCCCTCTGACGACCATGGGCCACCGACGATGTAGAACAGCATCGACGGCACCACACACAACCTCCACTTGATCCAACTCCCGCGCGTTGGTCACAGCATCAGCACTAGTGATTGATGACCCTTCCACTGCCATTACATGACCTGTTTCCCCCACTGCGTGAGCTAATGGTGTGGTCAATAACCCGGCACCCGAATACAGGTCCAGAACAAATTGACCTGCCGTAAGCTCGGCGGCGGCAGGGATTTCCTGCAGCAACAAGCTAGGAGCGCTGCGGTGAATCTGCCAAAAACCACCGGCAGACACTTTCCACGTAAAGCGGTCTACGCACTCACACACATGCCCTTCTCCAGCCAATACCGTGAAACGAGACGGCTGCCCAGCAGCAGCCTTCAACACTACCGAGGCTGTGGGAGCGACTGACTGCACGTGCGTCAACACCCTATCTACCGCCTGTTTTTCACAATCGGAAGAATTGCCGTCCTGAGGCGTCAGCATAATAAGAGGACCATGATTCGACTCAGGGTGCGGGTCGTTTCCGTGGGGTGTCAGGCAGGACGGAGCAGCTACATCAACCCGACTCACTCCACGGAAATCAACCTCTGCTAGCCGCAACTGCCGTAACTGCGGAACCATCAGCGGGAAGTCGTCAACGGCCACCAGTTGATCGTCACGGTGCGGGTGCATAGCAATCACCCCGTGGCGATCCACCCCAAAATGCGCACGGGTACGCCATTGCAGACCACACGAGTGTTCATCGGGCATCACGACTACCTGGGGATCTAGCGCGTCCAGTTGCGTTTGTGGAACTGCACCGATTCGACCCAATAATTCCACCAGAATCTCGGTTTTGATGGCCCGCTGACGCTCTAACACAAGATGGCCGAGCTCTGCCCCACCGACCACCGGGGTTTCCCCAGCAGCCAGAGTGGCATCAGCCGCCGCCCAGGGGTGATGTTCCCGCCGGTGTTCTGCGGCTTCCACCACCTCCACGGTGTCCGCACGCCAATACGCAGCTTTGGGATCATGATCTGTGACGCGCACACGAACCAGCTCACCAACATCAGCGTGGCGGACAAAAACCACCCTGCCGTCATCGGTACGGGCCACCGTATGGCCACCATGCGCCCAGGCATACGGGGATAACAGCATTTCTTGTGCCTGCCCATAGTTCCGACTGGACGGCACGACACGGGGAAAATCAGTAGGTCTCACATGGACTCCGATGAAACTGCCAAGGCGGGGGTTTGAAGCGAGTGAGAGTCAACATGCCACGGCACGGACGCGATCATGACCCCCGGTTCCAAACGCAAACGATGTGTTAAAGCGCGAGTAGATTGATTATGCAAAGCCTGTTCCCACCAGGAACCAACCACATATTCAGGAATATAAACCACACACAAGTCACGCGGTGAGCGCCGGCGCACCCGGCGCAGATGGTCAATCACCGGCTGCACAGAATCACGATACGGCGCATCCAACACAGTGATAGGGACAGGAATTTCTAGATGCTGCCACTGCTCCAGAATACGGCTGGTCACGATGGGCGATAGATCAACAACTAAGGCTTCCACTGTGGATGGGCGGGACGCCCGGGCGTAGGCCAAAGCCCGCATGGTGGGTTTACGCACCGACGGAACGATGATCATGGCATGCACCCGGGAAGGTAGAGCTCGCGCCGAAGAATCTGGAGCCAACTCCAAGTCTTGGTCCACAGCGTCATAGTGTCGACGAATGACCACCATGAGCCACACCAAGGCACCCATAGCCAGCACGGCGATCCAGGCACCCTGCACAAATTTAGTGCCTAAAACAATCGCCAACACCGCGGCAGAACATCCCAAGGCCACATGAGCCAACACTGCCGGACCGACCAGACGTCGTCGTTGGGACGGTTCGTGGACATGGCGACGCTGCCGCCGCCAGTGACACACCATGCCCGCCTGGGTAATTGTGAAAGAGGTAAACACCCCCACCACATAAAGCTGCACTAAATCGTTGACCTCCGCCCGGAAAACAACCACCAAAACCGCTGCAGCTACTAATAAAGCCACAATGCCGTAGGTGAATGCGAAGCGGTCACCGCGTGCCTTAAGTTGGCGGGGTAAAAAAGAGTCCCTAGCCAGCCGTGAAGCCAATCCAGGGAAACCCGAAAATGCGGTGGAAGCTGCGGCCACCAACACCAGCACGGTGGCCCCGATGACCACATAAAACATGGGGGTATCTACGCCAAAAACAGTGTGAGCCAATTGCCCCAGTAAAGGAATCTGGTAGAAGTCTGCTTCCGGTGCGCGACCATTCATGCGTAGTTGGGTCGCCGGGTCAACCACCACCACAGCGCCAGTACGGTGTACAAGGTACATCACACCTAAGAGCAACGCAGTGGAGATCAGACCCATAATGCTCAGGATGGTGACCGCGTTCTGTGCCCTCGGTTTCCGCAAATACTGGACAGAGCCCGCCACGGACTCCACCCCCGTGACGGCCACAGCACCGGAAGAAAAAGCGCGTAACACCAACATGACCATGGCCACGGTGGTCCATACCGATTCCGTGCCCCCGAGTGGTAATACCTCCCACTCGGATGATGGCGCACGGTCTAAAGAACCATCCCCGCTGCGGACCAACCCCACGCCAAGCAATGCGACCATCACCACAATGAACACATACGTCGGTATGACCGCCGCACGTCCCATAAAGCGCAGCCCACGTAGATTCAACACACCAACGAGCACAATCCCCACCAATGCAATACTCACCCGGTGATCAATCATGGGCACAAACCCGGCTGCCACATACTGCGCCGCTGCGGACATGGATACCGCCACCACCAGGGTGAAGTCCACCATGAGAGCTGAACCAACTACCACGCCCGCCACAGGTCCTAAATTTTTGGAGGCGATCTCAAAATCGCCACCCCCGGAAGGGTAGGCACGAACGTTATGACGGTAGGCGGCAACGACCACCCAGGTCACCACCACAACAGCCACACCCACCCACGGTGAAAAAGTCACGGCAGCCATGCCTGCCACCGCCAAGGTGAGAACAATTTCATCCGGTGCGTAGGCCACCGAGGACAGCGAGTCTGCACACAACACCGGCAACCCGGCCCGTTTGCGCAATGCGGTGTCCGCGAAGCGTTCGTTGTGCAACGGCCGCCCCACCAACATAGTCCGCACGGTTTGAAGAATACTCACGGAACCAGGCTAGCCCTGACTTCCCCCCTTGCGGTGTTCGCTGCCAAAGAGCACCCCATCACCGCATGGGCATTACTGTGGAGCCATGCCACATTTCGTGATCATGGGTGCCGGGCGTGTGGGGATTTTGCTGGCCCACACCCTGGAGGATTCAGGCCATTCGGTGGCAGTAGTTGATCAAGACGACCATGCCCTCCGCCATCTACGTTCGGGGTTCTCTGGGGAAAAAGTTACCGGACACGGATTTGACCGAGATGTTCTGCGTCGCGCCGGAATTGAAAACGCTTACGCATTTGCCGCAGTTTCTAGCGGGGATAACACCAATATTCTGGCAACTCGAGTGGCGCGGGAAACCTTCGGCGTACAGCGCGTGGTCGCCCGTATCTATGATCCTGCGCGCGCAGAATTTTACCAACGGCTAGGTATTCCCACTGTGGCAGCGGTGCGATGGTCCACTGATCAAGTGTTGCGCCGCATTCTGCCCGAACAACGTATTGCCGGGGATTGGCGGGAAGCCTCCGGGCGACTGCAACTAGGCGAGTTATCCCTGCACGATTCGTGGTCTGGATTTCACCTCGACGTTATTCAGGAGGCAACGGGAGTGCGTATCGCATTTGTTACCCGCTTTGGCGAAGGCATATTGCCCGGCCCATCCACGAGCTACCAAAAGGGCGATGTTTTACACGCCATGATGCACATCGACGATGTTGATGACATCGCAGCAACCCTCGCCCACCCGCCATCCGCCCAAATCCGGGAACTGGCTCAGTCAATGCGCGTAGACGACGCAGACGCTAGGGAGGGCGACCAGCGATGAAAGTCACTGTCATTGGCGCCGGGTCAGTGGGAGCATCTATTGCCCGTGAACTTTGTGGACATGGCCACGACGTCATAGTGATTGACGATAAACCTGATGCTATTACCCAGTCGGATCTGCGCAATACTCAGTGGATTATCGGTGATGCCTGTGATCCGGCTGTCCTACGTGAAGCTGACCTGGAACAGGTTGATGTGATGGTGGCAGCCACCGGGGATGACAAGGTCAACCTAGTGGTATCCCTGATGGCCCGGTCAGAATTTGGTGTCCCCCGCACCGTAGGGCGGGTAAATAACCCCAAAAATGAGTGGATGTTTGATCAAGCGTGGGGTGTGGACGTCGCAGTCTCCACCCCACGTCTCATCACGGCGCTGGTTGAAGAGGCCGTTGAAATTGGGGACGTCGTCCGGTTGCTGAATCTCCAGTCGGACCGCGCGACCCTCAACGCCTTTACCGTTCCACACGGCCACGCAGTCATTGCATCGACGGTGGAAAGCGTACCGTGGCCGCTCGAAGTCACTCTGGTCGCTATTTTGCGTGACGGTCTTCCTATTGCGCCAAGCAGGGACGATGTGATCGAAGCGGAAGATGAACTATTTTTCCTAGCCACTGGGGATGGAGAGGAACATCTTCAGCGGCTCTTCACCAGCTAGCCCACGATATTCGCGCCTGCTCGGGTTACGGGTCAACATCGGATGTTGTGGCCCCTGGGCGAGAAATCATCCACGCCAGCCAAAGAACAGAGGCGTACATCGGTATTCCCATCACCAAACGCGCCACCCCCAATGCCGCCACATTGTCATTCAGATATAAGGGGAGCTGTACCGCCACACGCACCACAAACATCGTAGCCAACAACCCGGTGACCAAAGAGTATGCCTTCATGCGTACAGGGATCTGCCGCCATTGTGTGCCCTCACCACGGATGTATCCGAACACCAATCCCAGGATGGGCCAACGCACGACGATAGATACAATCATCAGCACCCCATAAGCTGAATTAATGTAGAACCCCGGGGCGTAGTAATCGCGAGCTTCGCCGGTGGTATTGGCGAACAGCGCACACACCCCCACGCCGATTAACCCGGAAACTGCCTGAAGCACCGTTTGACGCTGCAACAATCGAATCACCGTGAACACACATGCCATTCCCAAGGCCCCCGTCAACGCGAAGCCTAATTGGTTAGTGATCAGCATGAGTGCAAGGAAAAACATGCCAGGCAGCAGGGCCTCTGTCAGACCACGCCATCCGCCGATTGCGTGCATAACATCCAGCTGGTTGTCCTCGTTGCGCCGTATCCCCGCCCGCTGTGCATAAGCGGCAGCCGCCTGCCCCATAGTCAACGGTTTTCTTCCATCCGCGCTTTGTGTAGCGTCCGAGTCTGGATGCTGGTCTTGTGCGTTCATCGCTGCACTTTCTTGGCCATGATTTCGTATCGTGGATTAAAAATAGTGGGGTGTTCATCCCGGTGACACAACACACCGACACAGTCCAGCGTTGTTCCCACTGAGACGCCGGGAACTGCACGTTGACCCTGCCACACCAGACGGACAGCACGCGCAGGTGCCGTGATGTCCTGCGGATCACTGACCATAAGCAGTGCCGTGAACTGAGCATGATCCCCGGCAGCAGGAAGACCTACTTCCGCCACCACACCCTTAACTCGCACAGTTTGACGCGCAACCCCTGACTGCTGGTCAGCGATAATCTCGTGAACAGGCGCGGTCACAATAGGCATCGAGTGGGTAAGTACGGATGCTGTTCGTGGCATCTGTGAATGCGAAGAATCGCTCACCGAACCTCCGCCGTTTCTGGACCGCGTTCCGGCGGAGCAATGTCGCGCTTTGCACGACGTCCACGGCGGTTAGAAGGTGCCTGAGAAGCCGCAGGGTCCTCCCGCTGAGCATTGTCAGGAATGGTTAATGGGAGTAAATCACGTGGCGGCATGGGATCTTTCCCACGGACTACCACGAGCCCGCGAATCAGGTCATCGAAGGCTTTCGAAGCATCCGGGTCAACGGCCGCCGCACCGGAAATGACCGTGCGCAAAAACCAGCGTGGACCATCAATACCCACAAAACGTGCCGGGCGGTAACCAGTGGTGCCATCAGAAGTCTTGGCTGGAAAGCGAGCGCGCAGTTCAACTCCAAATGTTCCTTCCACAGATTCAGGGGCCCCTTTATTACCTTCTAATGATGCCTTCAGGTCACGGCGAACCTGCTCCCATAACCCTGAGCTCTTGGGGGCGGCAAAAGCCTGAATTTGAGCGGTGGACCCTGCAACATCCAGGTTGATGGCCCGGGGGCGCTTAGTCTTTTCGTCCACCTCTAAGCGCACACCCACACCTGGCTGTGGTTTGAGCAGAATAGAGCCCAAATCTAAGTAGCCTTCCCGGGAATCGACCTCTGCGATGTCGTAGGGACCGTTAGCCCGCAGACTATCGCTATCTTCCTGGGGATCACCCGCTACCACCGCAGCTTTAGTTGCAGTAATCGGTTCATCCTTATTGTTCTTTTTACGGCCAAACATTTCTGTGACTTTCTAGTGTGTGACTCACGCTGACAATCAAATTTATCTGTGCACTAACGCATCCCGGAGGAGCCAAATCCACGGTTGCCACGTTCTGTAGCATCCAACTCTGTCACTTCCACAATGTTGGCCTCCCCCACCCGCTGCAGAACCAATTGAGCAATACGGTCACCCCGCACCACCTCAAAACTGTGAGCCAGATCAGTGTTGAGCAGCGTGACCTTAATTTCACCCCGGTATCCAGAATCCACGGTACCTGGGGCATTAACCAGCGTGATGCCATGTTTCGCAGCTAATCCTGAGCGTGGGTTCACAAAACCCGCCCACCCCTCCGGAATGTGAACAGCAATCCCGGTCGGAACCACAGCACGTCGCCCAGGCTCAAGAACAACGCCTTCACGCGCACGAAGATCCATTCCGGCATCCCCCGGACGCGCATACGTAGGCAAGGGTAAATCCGGATCCAGCCGCTGGATGCGCAGCTCTAGGCGCCGCTGGGACACTGATGTGAAGCGTTGGTCCTGATGGTCGTTTAACACAGTGACCCACTCTAATCACCTCTTATGACTACGCCACTCATCCACTCCATCTGTGGGAAAGATCCGCGTGAGATGATGCGTCCATGACCTCGGACAGTAACGCACTCTCGGAATCACAGCAGTACACGGAGCAAGAAACGGTGATCTACCGGGAGCGCTTGAGCCCCGCTTGGTGGATGTGGTTATTGTTTGTAGGCCTTGGATTATCTGTTCTGCTGGCACTCGCCCCGATTGCAGTGTGGTTGGGGATAACAGGAGCAGCGGCGTCAGTCGTCGCATGCGCAGCGATGGCCTACTCGCGAGCTACAGAAATCATCGTGACCAACCACATGCTCCAGGTGGGGCGCGCCAGAATCGAACGTCATTTTGTGGGTCAAGCCCAGCCTTTCACGGACCCCCAAAAGATCAGAGAGGTCCGGGGGCCGCAACTAGATGCCCGCGCGTATATGAACTTCGCAGCCTCAATCGGCCCTATCTGTCGCATTGACATCATTGATCCCGTGGACCCCACTCCATACTGGCTGACGTCCACCCGCCACCCTCAGCGCCTCACAGAAGCTATCAACTCCTGAATACGCCAAAGGCGTAGTTGAATATCAGCCCGCGCACTCCACACAAACTTTCATGCCATTGCGTTCCTCAGCGATCTGCGAACGATGACGTACAAGGAAACACGAACCGCAGGTAAATTCGTCCTCCTGGGCAGGGAGCACAACGACGGAAAGTTCTTCGTGTGAAAGGTCTGCGCCGGGTAGTTCAAAACTTTCCGCCGCGACAGCTTCATCCTCATCGACACTGGCGGACTGCTGACCACCACGGCGTGACTTTAACTCCTCAATGGAATCTTCCTTGAGTTCCTCGTCCTGCTTACGCGGTGCATCGTAATCTGTGGCCATTTTGTTCCCATCCGTGCAAAGAACTGTGTGTCAAGGTTTCGGGCGAAAAATGCACACCCCAGGGGGATTTGAGCGGCAACATCGGCCCGTATCGCTGAGATTGTTCACCATGCTGTCGGAAAAATCCAACTGCATTCGCTCACAACGGACACTCCATGAAATATGTGACGTATTTCATCTCATGAAACCACTGAAATAGACTCGCGGGCACCGCTCCAACCACTCACCACCACAGACGAATTAGACTTTACTCTCAACAGTTTGAGTGCCTCTTCCCCGGACCCGGTCAGTTTGTATCGTTATCGTCTTCCCCAGGCGACCAACAGCAAGCAAGTTGACTACCGCACTCGATATCACAGACATCTGTAGCGGAGGCTGGAGAAGCATGCAGGAATTACAGCTAGTGAGGGTTCATGACGACGGTGAACACCTGGTTCTCCGCAATACCTCAGATGAACGTTTCCTCCTCTCCCTCGACGATCAACTACGCTCAGCAATACGCCACGCCCGCCGGATTGCGCCACATTCCACAAGCAAGACGCCCGCTGACTTTGGCCCACGGGATATCCAGGCTCGATTTCGTGCAGGCGCCACTGTGGAAGACATCGCTGAGGAATCTGGGTGGGAGGTCAACCGTCTTAAACGGTACGAATGGCCCATCCTGGCTGAACGTGCACATATGGCTCGTCAAGCTCAAAAAGTCCAAGTGGTCGCTAGCACTCCTCGTCAGGGCGGATACCGCTCAGTTTTCGACGGTGAACCACAGACCTTGCTGCAGACTGTCATCTCCCACGCCACCACACTGGGGATTTCCACCCCATCTTTAGATTGGGATGCTTGGCAGCGCTCAGACCAACAGTGGCAGGTATGTGTGAGGTTCCGGGTTCATCAGCCCGGCTCCGCGCCACAGGACCTGGTGGATCAGCAACCTGCTGCCCTATGGATTTTCAACCCCACCACGTTAACGGTAACTGCTGACAATGAATGGGCGCGCCGCCTGACCACTTCACCAGATGACAAACAAGCGCTATCTGGCAGCGACAGCCTATTTGGTGAACCTCGAAGCCACAAAAGCGCCGAATCCGTGCAACCGGTTGCCCCCTCAACCACTACCGTTGAGCCTCCGGAAGATCCAGCGCAGAACACTGATGAGCTCCTTGATGTGCTCAATGCCCGTCGTGGGCAACGAATCGGTCAAGATACTGATTCTGACGATCAATTAGCCGAGATCCTTGGCCGGAATATGGGGCACGTGAACCGCCGTCCCCGACCTCTCTCTGCCCCGCAAGAATCCACGCTATTCGATCATCCGGCGGGGGCTTCGCGGCCTATGGAACCGGCTTCCACCGGTGAAAGCCCCACTCACGCGCTGGGGCGGGCAGACGAGCACGCTGGACATCCCACCGCCGCAGTGGAAATTACCGATGACGATTCACGACCACTGACCGTCGAACCTGATTCGGTCCCTGAAGCCACCGTAACTGCTCTACGCTCCAATTCGTCCCAGGAAACCACAGAGGACTCTGGCCAGCGCGCCCGCCCCCGTGGTCGAGTAGGAGCTAAACAGTCTCGCTCCTCCGTACCGAGCTGGGACGACATTGTTTTCGGATCCAAGACCGAAGAGCCCCGGTAAATGCCTTCCCACCGATCACCAGGGTCATTTTCGGAGCTTCAGCCTGCTGTGTATGATGACCATCTTTCGCCCACGGCACAAGACTCCAGGCCTGCTACAGACACAAGGCCTCGCACAGCGGCTCGCCATGCCAAACAACCGAAACCGAATACCACGCCCAACAGCAATAAGGCAGTGGCAGCGGCCATCCTGGGCTCAGTGGCAACGGCGGTTCTTGTCAGTGCGGCTTACCTCACTGTCTCAGGCGGCTTTACGCAGACCACCAGCACCATTCCAACTGTGGATAACCCCACACCACACAGCAGCACTCCCGCCCCGCCAAGTACCTCCACACCCGAAGACCTCCCTGCTCCGCAGAGGGAGTCAGCGCCTCCTCCCCTACAAACACCAAATATCCCGGACGCGTCAGAACCTGCCGAAGAGCCCGTATGGCCTCAAAACCCACAGCCAGTACCGGAGGCCCCGCTACCTGCCAGTTGAAACCATCGAAACTTTTAGTCGCCCAGCCCAGTCAACGCAATCAGCGGCACTGCACGCTCCGCTGATGTCAGCGCACCGTGCTGGCCCACCATCTCCAGGGTGTTCGCACCAATACGCGCAATATCGTGGAACGCGACCTCTGCAGTAGCTGGTAGCAACACAACATCGCCAATACGCCCCAATACTTGCTCGCGAATCCGGGCTGCGGGACCATACCACCCACCATCCACCAACTGCTCACGGGTCGCTACATGTACCTGGTCGCCAAATTCGCGGGTCCAGCGCTGGATCACCTGCTCTTGAAGGTCCCTGCGCTGCTCAGCTGTATCTGTCGGTGTGAGGCGTAGTTGCAAGCAACGCGGCTCCCCGAAGGTGGTGTCCACACCGTCCAACAAACCAGGGATTGCAGAAACATCTATTCTGCCGCGTCGCGGAACATCCACCATGCCGTGATCTGCGGTTAAAACAACCAAAGTGTTCCGAGGAACACCTGCGACTAATCGACGCATAGAGCTATCGAGTTCCTCCACCTGTTCGGCCCATGCTGTTGATTGCCACCCACTGTGATGTCCGGTTTTGTCCAAGTCATCCCAGTAGAGGTACATCAGGCTGCGGGTATGCGCGGAAAGGTTCTCACTGGCAGCACGCACCCGCGCTTGTGGTGAGTCCGCTCCTATAAAACGCCCGCCCCGTAATGCCGCCTGAGTCAATGCGGAAGATCGAAATCTTTCCCGACTCACTGTCACAGTATCCACCCCAGCGTCTTGCGCACCCTGCAATACGGTGGGCAGTGGTTGCCATGCCATCGGATCGACAAGGGGGTCCCAATTGCCCAGCATATTCACGGGCTTCCCCAGCTCAGGGCTGTAAGAGTCATACCCTGTCAGTCCGTGAACACCAACAGGGGTTCCTGTGCCAAGCGATGCCAAAGACGAGGCCGTCGTGGTCGGGAAAGCAGCGTCCAGCTGCTGCAACATCGGGCTATTACGCAGCATGGGTGCATATCCGTACCGGGCGGTGAGTTGTTCCAGCCCTAGACCGTCCACTAACACCACCACCACACGTTCAGCTGGCGGCAGACCCAGCACATTCTGGTATCCGTCAGCTCCCACAGCAGCAGCAGCAGAACCTAAAAGATCTGCGACTGATCGGTGGCCGTAGTCCGGGGCGGGTGGAAAATCCGCGTGTGACTGAGTGAGGTCACGTGAATGGTTCATGGTCACGCCGAACGCTTAACAGCTGCCCGACGCAACATCCTGGCAAATTGACGTGCGCCTTCCACAGCTTCCGCCCCATCCGCTTCAGCGCTGACACGCAGTACCACATCCTGGACGGCGGAAACACCGGTATAGCCGTGGTCGGCTTCGCACTGGGGATCATCACACCCTGCGGGTTGCACATCCAGGTTTCTGGTTCCGGTCCATGCCACAGACAGGTTGACTTCGCTCACGGGCTGCCCGGACCAATACTGCTGCGGTTTGTAGTAGGCATACGTCAATGTCACAGAATGCACCTGGGATGCAGTCATGGATTCTGTGGAGACCAAAGCCATGACTTCATCCCCCGCTTCGTCATACTGCCGGTCGTCCACATGCGTAATGTGCAGAACATCCCCGGAAAGCACTAAAACGGTTACATGCCGGTGGATTTCATCCCGATCAAAAGTGGTTTCCAGGTGCACCAGGTGGGACTCCGGCAACCCACCATCCAGCGCATCAGCAACGACGTCATGAACTAGCTGCGGGTAGAAACCCGCACGTTCAATGTCTTGGTGCAGGCGCTCTGCGCGCGGTCCAGACTCAGTCATGATCGCTGGTACTTCCTTACATTGCGGTGGTGGTCGGTATTCGTTGTCCTATCACGGGCACTAGCATCGACGAGGACGCACCGACCGGCGTTCGTATCGTCCACAGGCTCACCTCCGCATCGCACGCCGAGCGCTGTCTGTCCGCTCCTTCGGATTCCCCAAGCGCACATCTGCCGACAAGACGGTGAGGTGTTCGCGGGATAACAGTACCGGGTTCAACTCCAAACGAGCGATCTGAGGATGACGGTCTTTGAGGAGGGCCACACGCGTGATTAACTCTTCCAAAGCCGCAACGTTCGCTGGGGGTTGACCTTCGTAGCCGAAGAGTTTTTGCGCCGCTTTGGGCTCGCGCACCATGTCATGAACGTCTTGATCAGTTAATGGAGGCACGCGGTGGGCTCGGTCATCCAGGAGTTTGACGGCGTCACCGGCAATACCAAAAGACAGTACCGGCCCCACCAAAGGATCTTCGGTAGCTGTGATCACCACGGCTTGGCCAGTCGGAGCCATGGCTTGGAGATCCAAATACGCGGAACCCATCGGCAAAGTGCGGCGCATGGACGCGATGGCTTCCTGAAGTTGCTCCGGAGAGTCAATCTGTAACCGCACACCCCCTAAGTCCAGACGATGGCGTAGATACGTGTCGGTGCTCTTTAATGCCACCGGGTAACCCAGCCGCTCAGCAGCTTCTAGTGCTTGGTCGGTATCTCGGAAACGCACCGTGGGCAACACCTTTATCCCATACACTTCCAGCAGTTTCCGTGTGCGCTGCTCGTCCAGGGTCAATAGCGATTCCCCAGGGACCTCTGCAGCCCATGTGGCTAGTAGGTTTTCTGCTGCTTCTGCGTCAATGTCCTCGGGAACTGTGACCAGTTGGTCCTCACGATCACGCCACGTCACCCATTCTTGGATGCGATGGAGTGCTTCTACAGCGGAAGACGGCGCCAGGAATACCGGAAGGGTGAACTCCTGGTATCCCACAAGATCGGAAGTACCCTCCTGTTCACCAGAAGCTCGTTCCACAACGCAACGGTAAACATAGGATGAGGCACGCGCTTGGGTACTTCCAACCATTGCCAACACAACGGTTTTGCCACTGCGATATCCAGCCTCCGCCACCATCTGCGTCCATTGCTTTTCACTCACACCGGGCACCGGGATGAGGGCCACAACCACCGCATCCACGTCATCGCTGGTGATCAGCTGGGTCAACACCGTCCGGGCGGTCTCTACGGCCGCCTGCCCACCTGCGGCAGTATCCAGACGGTCATGAACTGCGGTGACGGTCATCCCCAACAACGCTGCGGTATCTTCCATCAAACGCCCCAGGGCCAAGGCGTTAACCATGAACCCGGTACGAGCCCCAACAGGCCATGGTTGCGCGGAAGCCACCACCGCTAAATCCATGAGCTGATCAGAGGTACTTACCTGCAGCACACCGGACTGTTGCAGCATGGCATCCAAGGCCCCGGCAGGTGCTTCTGTGGTGCGTCCAGTGTGTCCCGGTGGAAGGCGGAGCCCCGTCACTTCAGACTTGGCCACAAGCACCGGTTTAATCCGGGACAATCGGCGAGCGATTCGAGAGAATTTCCGGGGGTTACCGAAGGATTGCAACGTCATCGCACAGACTCTGGTGGTTTCATCGTCCTCCCAGAACTGCATCATGTCGTTACCGGATACATCCGCACGATTACCGGCTGATACAAAGGTTGATACCCCAACGTCATGACGAATCGCTGCTGAGGTCTGCAGGGTACCCAGCGCACCAGACTGGGTAAATAGTCCTATGTTGCCGCTGCTAAGCGCTGCCGGAAGCACCGTGGCATTAAAGCGATGCGCCGGTGCGTTACTAAAAACCCCTAGGCTGGCCGGTCCTACCACCCGCATTCCGTATCTACGGGCCACCCGAACCAATTGTCGCTGGCGTTTGGCGCCCTCTGCTCCGGCCTCTGCCCAACCACCCGTGACCACCACCACCGCATGCACTCCGGCTTTACCACATTGGTCCACCACGTCCAGCACAGTGTCATAGGGCACTGCCACCACAGCCAGATCAAGCGGGTCCGCAATATCTGCTACGGACGGCGCGTAGATCATCGACTCATGCTCAAAGGCCACGGGATTCACGCCGTAGAGCTTCCCCGAGTACCCAGAAGCCACCAGGTTTTCCAGCACACGGTGCCCACCATTGGTGGGATCAGCGGATGCCCCAACCACCGCAATAGACGATGGGGTGAGGATGCGCGCAATGGACCGAGCCTCCGCACGGTGTTCCCGAGCGATCATGACGGAACGCTGTTTTTCCGTGGGATCAATCGAAAATTCCAGAGCTACCACGCCGTCGTCGAACCGGCGGGTGACGTCGTACCCGGCATCCACAAAAACACGCAGCATGGCGCGATTTTCCGGCAAAACCTCAGCGCTGAAGTGGTCGATGCCGTTTTCCAACGCGGCGGCGCTGAGGTGTTCCAAGAGGATGGAACCAATGCCACGGCCTTGGTGAGCATCAGAAATCAAAAAAGCGACTTCAGCGTCACCCGGTTTTTCCGTGCGGTCGTATCGGCCGATACCGATCATGGCCCCACCAAGCATGATCACAAAAGCCACCCGGTCCCGGTGGTCCACCGTGGTGTACCGCTCCAGTTCACGTTTGCTCAGGGTGGTCTTGTGGGAAAAGAACCGTAGGTAAATCGTGTTTTCCGACTGACCATGGAACATTTCCAGGAGCGCATCTTGATCGGCGGGAGTCACGGGGCGCAGTTGCGCAGTTGCGCCATCGCGCAACACCACGTCTGCTTCCCAATGCGCCGGATATCCTTGCTGAACAGCTAAGGCAGCGGTATCAGGGTTGGTGACGTGGGTGTCGCCACTGTGTTGAGCGGGCTCGGAGACCATAGACTTCAGCGTATCGAGAACCCTGGTGCCTGTGCAGTGGCTAACCACCAGGAGGTAACGAAGGAGCGCCCCCACACATGGCTCGACGCAGGTCAGGATCACATTCAGTGCGGGAAGAACTACCCGCTGGTTTCCAAGAAAATGTTGTTGACATTGATGTCATCAGCGAAATGGAAACCAGTTTTCTGGAGTACTCCTACTCCGTGATTTACTCGCGGGCGCTTCCTGATGCCCGTGATGGTTTAAAACCAGTGCAACGGCGCATCCTGTACATGATGAATGACATGGGCTTACGCCCTGATCGTGGCCATGTGAAGTCCGCACGCGTGGTGGGTGAAGTCATGGGCAAGCTACATCCTCATAGTGATTCCGCAATTTACGACGCCATGGTCCGATTGGCACAGCCATTTGCCATGCGGGTGCCTTTGGTGGATGGTCACGGCAATTTTGGATCACTTGATGATGGCCCGGCCGCTTCACGTTACACAGAAGCCCGTCTAGCCCCTGCGGCTCTGGCCTTGACTGCGAATCTTGATGAGGATGTTGTCGATTTCATCCCGAATTACGACAATCAATTCACCCAACCCGCTGTCCTCCCCTCAGCTTTCCCAAATTTGTTGGTCAACGGTGCCTCCGGCATTGCCGTGGGAATGGCCACCAATATGGCACCGCATAATATGCGTGAGGTTGTAGAGGGCGCTCGGCACTTGGTCACTCATCCAGAGGCCACTTTGGATGAGATCATGAAGTTCATTCCTGGCCCAGACCTTCCATCCGGTGGGCGAATTGTGGGCCTAGATGGCATTAGGGACGCTTATACGACGGGGCGTGGTTCATTTAAAACCCGCGCTACGGTCTCAATTGAGCAAGTCACTGCCCGTAAACAGGGCATTGTGGTCACGGAACTGCCTTATATGGTGGGGCCGGAAAAAGTGATCGAAAAGATTAAATCCGCCGTACAGGCCAAGAAACTCACCGGGATTTCGGATGTGGTGGATTTAACCGACCGCACCAACGGCCTGCGGCTGGTGATTGAAATTAAGAATGGCTTCAACCCACAGGCCGTTTTGAGTCAGCTGTACAAGCACACTCCGTTGGAAGAGTCTTTCGGCATCAACAACGTGGCATTAGTGGACGGTCAGCCACGGACCATGGGATTGCTGGATTTGCTGCGGGTGTATGTGGACCACCGCATCACCGTGGTGCGCCGACGCACCGAATATCGTTTGGGTAAGCGCACAGATCGGCTCCACTTAGTGGAAGGTCTGTTGATTGCGATTCTGGATATTGACGAAATTATCCAAATCATTCGGTCTTCTGATGAAACCGCCCAGGCCCGCGAACGGCTGATGACCGTTTTTGATTTATCACGCGCTCAAGCGGACCACATTTTGGAGCTGCGTTTGCGTCAGCTCACCAAGTTTTCCCGCCTTGAGTTGGAAGCTGAACGTGATGATCTGCAACGCGATATCGAGCACCTGCAAGCCATTTTGGAATCGGATCACCGACTACGTGAAGTAGTTGCCGATGAACTTGCCGATATTGCTACTGTTCACGGGGAGGATCGACGGACCACACTGCTGGCGGCGGAGGACCTCCCGGCCGTGACCACCGCATCCACGAGCGGCACAAAAGCAGGTCCCACTCTGGAAATTGCGGATGATCCGTGTTGGGTTTTCCTCTCAACCTCCGGCCAGCTGGCCCGCACACAGGACCGCACACCGTTGAGTGAACCGGGGCGGCGGATCAAACATGACGCTCTGCGTTCACAAGTAGCAACAACTGCGCGTGGGGAAATCGGGGCTGTCACTTCTGCCGGTCGGATGATTCGCATTCCGGTGTTAGACATCCCCGTTCTTGCGGATTTTGAGGGTGTGCCTAAGCTGGCAGATGGTGTATCTGCCAAGGACTTCTTGTCCTTGAGCAAGGGAGAAACCTTAGTGGGCTTGGCCCCGTTAAATGTGGTGCTGGTGCTGGGCACCAAACACGGCGTGGTGAAGCGGCTTAACCCGGATCATCCCCTTAATCGTGATGACTGGGAGATCATCACGCTCAAGGGGCAGGGCCGGGATCGTGATGAAGTTGTTGGTGTTGGGTTGGGTCCGGACGACGTTGACGTGGTGTTTGTGACCGCACATGCCAAGCTGCTGCACTTCCCCGCATCATGCGTGCGCCCACAGGGCCGTACCGCCGGTGGGGTAGCAGGTATCAAACTCAACGCGGATGATCGTGTGATTTTCTGTGGTCCGGCCCGCAGCATTGATCCACAATCGGTAGTGGTCACGGCGGCTAAGGTGAATGAGGCCTTACCGGGGGTCTCTGAACATTCCGTCAAGATTACCCCGCTTTCGGAGTATCCCGCCAAGGGTAGGGCCACGGCTGGTGTGCGCTGCCAGCGATTCCTGCGCGGTGAAACCGAGGTGGTTTTGGCGTGGGTTGGACTTGGTCCCGCTAAGGCAGTGTCCGCCGCTGGAGTGGCTCGTTCATTGCCACATGAATTTGGGCGACGGGATGGCTCCGGGGTGCCCGTGGACCAGGCGGTGGACGCCATTGGACCGGCATGGTCCGTTACTCCTGCCGAGGATAGCTCCGCACCCCACACTCAACCCTGAAGATCCTAATGACCTATAGCCCCTTGGGAAAGGACAAAGGACCCGCAAACTGACGTTAGTGATGCAACAAATATTGGGGTGAGACTTGAGACGAGACTACCGGATGATCCCCATGCCATAGAGGAGCGTGTAGATAAAAAGGGCACAATCAGCAGGAGAAGAAACCCTTCCGGGCTCCAAATAGTAGATAGACCGACGATGAAGTAGGTGACTACCACGTTTGCTGCTATGATCAAATAGCAAAGCAAAGGGAAAGCCTGTTTTTTCCTTCGATCTTCACGTTTACTGAATAAAAATATCCCTTCAGTTACACAGACCGCAATCATTGTGACCAAAAGGATTGCTTGAATGACGTGAATTAGCAATTTTTAATCACTTCCAGCACGCCTTTAACTGATCTATTCCGGTTATTGCAGCAACAATCCCAGGCACTAACAGCTAGGGGCGATATGTGCTCTTGCTTCCTAAGTTCATCGTTTAGAGATTCGAGCAGACGAACTGTTTCCCTATCCAGACGGTACCCTTCCTCGCCATCTCCATTAATAGATCGGATTATTTTACCTTGGGAAATCAGCCAACTAATTTCTGTATCAGTTGGCAGCTCCAGATTTCTGTGATGCAAGTCATGTTTGTTCTGTGACTAGGAGCTTAGCCCCCCTCCCCCCTGCCGCGCAAGTGCCATGGGGGGAAAGGTATGTGAAATTCCCACCAGGACATCCCTGGTAGGTCACGAGAACCACCTAAGCGTCGATCTGCTCAGTATCAAGCTGAGCGGCACCAGCAATGATGAAGTCTTTGCGTGGTGCCACATCTGAGCCCATCAACAAAGAAAAAGCCTGTTCAGCTGCCTCCGCACCTTCCACCGTCACACGACGCAACATGCGGTGCCTGATGTCCATGGTGGTTTCCGCCAGCTGATCGGCATCCATCTCACCCAGGCCCTTATAACGCTGAATTGGCTCCTTATAAGAACGCCCATCAGCTTCCAACTGCGCCAGCAATGCATGCAATTCACGCTCCGAATAGGTATAAACCATGTCATTAGACGTGGGACCAGGGTTGATAATTTCTACACGATGTAATGGCGGCACCGCAGCGTACACCTTGCCAGCTTCCACCAAGGGGCGCATATACCGGTAAAATAACGTTAACAACAACGTACGGATATGAGCGCCGTCCACGTCTGCATCCGTCATCATGATGATTTTTCCGTACCGCGCAGCATCCGCATCAAAACTTCTCCCAGACCCCGCACCAATCACCTGAATTAGCGCGGCACATTCTGCATTTGCCAGCATGTCCGTCACGGAAGCCTTTTGCACATTCAGAATTTTCCCACGAATCGGCAATAATGCCTGATACTCGGAGTCCCTGGCTAAACGCGCGGTACCTAAAGCAGAATCACCTTCCACAATAAACAGCTCAGAATGATCCACATCAGTGGACCGACACTCCACCAGTTTGGTGGGCATCGACGAGGTCTCTAGGGCGTTTTTCCGACGCTGCGTTTCTTTGTGTAACCGCGCAGAGATACGCGATTTCATTTCCGCAACAACCTTTTCCAGAACCGCGTGAGCCTGGTTTTTTTGTTCACGCCTGGTGGCAGTGAGTGCCTTGGTTAATTCCCGCTCCACTACCTTGGATACAATCTGGCGCACAGCAGGGGTGCCCAAAATTTCCTTCGTTTGCCCCTCAAACTGCGGCTCCGCCAAACGAACGGTGAGCACAGCAGTTAATCCCGCTAAGACGTCATCCTTATCCACTTTGTCCTGGCCGGCTTTCAGCCGACGCGCGTTTGCTTCAATCTGCTTACGGAACACTTTCACCAACGCTTGTTCAAAGCCCGTTTGATGAGTTCCCCCCTTAGGCGTCGAAATAATATTCACAAACGTGCGCACCGTAGTGTCATAACCAATCCCCCACCGCAATGCCACATCTACTTCGCAGTCACGCCGGACCTCCTCCAAACGAGAGCGTCCGCCGTCATCCAACACCGGCACGGTCTCCGTAAACGACGCTTCCCCCTGAAAGCGCCAAACATCAGTAACAGCCTCGTCTGTGGCCAAAAATTCGGCAAATTCGGACAGCCCACCGTCATGTTGAAAAACCTCTTCATGGGGCCCCAATTCCCCAGCCGTGCCAGCTATGCCACGTTCATCGCGCACCGCGATACGCAGCCCCGGTATCAAAAACGCCGTGGTACGGGCCCGGGTCACCAGCTCGTCATACGAAAACTGGGCGTCTGGGGTAAAAATCTGCTGATCCGCCCAATAACGAATCCGCGTCCCCGTTACCCCCCGTCGAGCTTTGCCTACCACCTCCAAACCAGAACCGGACACAAAAGGCTCAAATGGCGCATCGGGGGACGGCTCACCACGATCCTTGAAGATCCCCGGCTCACCATGCCGGAAAGACATTTGATACGTCTTACCACCACGATCCACCTGAACATCCAGACGCGCGGACAACGCATTCACTACGGAAGCACCCACGCCATGCAACCCACCGGATGCGGTGTAAGAGCCTCCGCCAAATTTCCCACCAGCATGCAGCTTGGTGAACACCACTTCCACACCCGACAACCCAGTGCGCGGCTCCTGATCAATAGGAATTCCACGCCCATCGTCGTGAACCTCAACACAACCATCCCGGTGCAAAATCACCGTGATCTGATGCCCATAACCTGCTAATGCCTCATCCACGGAGTTATCAATGATTTCCCACAGACAATGCATGAGCCCGCGCGAATCCGTGGAGCCGATGTACATTCCAGGGCGCTTACGCACCGCTTCCAGCCCTTCCAACACGGAAAGGTGACGGGCATTGTACTCGGATGTGCTGGGCGACACGTGGGTGAAGTCTCCTGTTGGCGCGTGAAATAAGAACTGCCCACAGCGTAAATTGCACAACACGCTGGTGCAGGACCTGGGCGCATTTACTCTAATGCGCCCATGCACGTCTCATCCATGACACCAACGGTGCGGCGCGTCACCAAAGGTGCGCGGTGGGCGAAAACACCCGTTCAGTGGTCCGAATTATCGAGCAAGCGTGGTTTGATGGGATCCGACTCGTCCGGCAGGTTGCACCCGCCGTGCACAGTTTTGGAACCTGAAGGAGGATGCCTATGAACACGACACTCGAAAGCCCTAAATTAAATGCTACGCACCGCTGCGATGCCTGCGGCGCCCAGGCATACGTGCGTGTTGTCCTCCAAGCCAGCGGAGGTGAGTTGATGTTCTGCGCTCACCACGCCCGGGCTAACGAGGAAAAACTGCGTCCGTTGGCATCGTCCTGGGAAGACGAAACCGAGCGTATCAACGCCTGAGAACTTATAACCCACTGGTCGCTACGACCCGGTAACGACGTGTGGCCGCTGACCCCGAATCATCATGAGGTCAGCGGCCACACGTCATAACCTGAAGGGCGCAACTCAGTCCAAGTAGTCCCGCAACACCTGGGACCTGGACGGATGACGCAGCTTGGACATGGTCTTGGACTCTATCTGCCGAATACGCTCACGAGTCACCCCGTAGACTTTGCCAATCTCATCTAACGTCTTGGGCTGACCATCCGTAAGACCAAAACGCATGGCCACTACCCCAGCTTCCCGTTCGGACAGTGTATCGAGGACCGAATGCAGCTGTTCTTGCAACAACGTGAAACTCACGGCATCAGCAGGGACTACCGCTTCAGAGTCTTCAATCAAGTCCCCAAATTCCGAATCACCATCTTCACCCAACGGGGTGTGCAAAGAAATCGGTTCCCTGCCGTATTTCTGGACCTCGACCACCTTTTCCGGGGTCATGTCCAATTCCTGGGCCAACTCTTCAGGGGTTGGTTCGCGGCCCAGATCTTGCAGCATTTGCCGTTGCACACGAGCCAACTTGTTGATGACTTCCACCATATGCACAGGAATACGGATGGTCCGGGCTTGGTCAGCCATGGCGCGAGTAATGGCCTGACGGATCCACCACGTGGCATAAGTGGAGAACTTGAAGCCTTTGGTGTAGTCAAACTTTTCCACCGCGCGGATCAAGCCCAAGTTCCCTTCCTGAATCAGGTCCAGGAACAGCATGCCGCGCCCTGTGTAGCGCTTAGCCAAAGAAACCACCAAACGTAAGTTGGCTTCCAGTAGATGGTTCTTAGCGCGTTTGCCGTCATGGATAACCCACCGCAGTTCCTTTTTTTCCTCCCGCGTCAGGTTGTCAGCTTCATCCTGGTACTTGTGTTCGGCAAACAGACCAGCCTCAATGCGCAGCGCCAGATCAACTTCCTGCTCGGCATTCAGCAGTGCAACCTTGCCGATCTGTTTGAGGTAGTCCTTCACGGGGTCAGCAGTTGCGCCAGCCGAAACTACCTGTTGAGCAGGGGCGTCATCGTCATCATTGGTTGAAAGCACAAAGCCGCGGGCAGCTTCTTGGGAAGCGGTTGTCTTACCTGTCGGCTTAGCCACCACTTCGGTGCCGGACTTAGCGTTTTCGGCATCTTCGGGAGCGATCACAACGTCATCTAACTCATCAACGTCGTCAACATCATCCGCCGAGTCTTGGGAGGCAGGATCGTCAGCACTGTCGCCAGACAGAGCATTGTCCACATCAAACTCATCGTCGTCGTTAACAGCGTCATCATCCACAGAGGCAACAACGTCTTTTTTCGTGCTACGAGAACTTGCGGTCTTTTTCTGCGTAGACGTGGCTTTAGTAGACGCTTGGGTGCTACGGCGTCCCGATGTCTTCGCAGAAGTTTTTTCCTGCTGCTCTTCATCCCCCGCACTCTTGGCAGCGGCTGCTGTGGACTGATTTTTCTTGGCAGCAGTACTTTTTTTAGGTGCCGCAGTTTTGGCGACAGTGGTTTTTTGGGCAGCCGTACTTTTCTTAGCCGCTGTGGTTTTCTTCGTTGCCGTGCTCTTCTTGGCGCTGGTTGCAGCCGCGCCGGTGGTGCCCGAGGATGCCTGACCCTCACCTGTACTCTCAGGAGGTTCTGCGGATGCAGTCGTCTTGTTCTTGACAGCTGGTGACACGGGGAACCTTTCGTTGCTCGACACGGTGACATACCTTGCGGTCATAACACCTATGACCCTGTCAAGTCCCGCTCAGCGACAGTCGCCGCCTTCGAGGACATGAAGGGTCTCCAGCTGCGTGCAACGAACACCAGTCGCGCGTTGTTCCCCAATCTGGCAAAAATCTTTAAAAAACTTTTCGGTGCTGCCACGCAGTGCCCCGTTCGGTCGCCCACCCGGGTACTGGATACGCTGCACACAGCCGTCGCAGCCGATCAACACCTGCATATCCATCAGCCAGTTGTTCCGCCCGTTCTAGACAGAAATGCGTTAAAGAACCCCGCGCCCGAAAACGTTCAAGGTGCCCACGGGCAACCCACAGGGCAGCCAAGATCGTCAAAACTTCCGGTGTTTTGGCAAGGTGAGGCGCGGACTCGGCCACACTGATCAGCCGCTCTAACACGATGCTGCAGCGATCCACAGTTTCCCAGTGCGGTTCACCTTCCCATTCGCCTAACATCACCTGCGAAATTCGCCCCGAGGCCGGGGAGGGTGTCCGTGAACAACCTATGGACCGTTCGTCCCAAGCTTCACGTGATAGCTGGTCGTTGCCCACAAGCGCCATGACTAGGATCAGATCCGCACCTGTGGGCTCAACACAACCAATCATGAGCTCCGTTAATTCTTGGGGATCCCCGGGCGTCGTCGGTACCCCATCGCGAAAGGACGTCAGCACCGTGCGCCAACGCTCCAGGTATTCAACCCGCCAATGGGTCTGAGTGGGCAGGGCACTCAGCCTGCCCTGGGGCCACATGCCTTCAGCCAAGAAAACCGGTTGTAGTCGATCTGCTACGTCGGCTTGCACCACCGACCCATCGCACACCATAGCGGTATACAAACAACTGGTACGAATCTGCTCCACATGGTAGATCTGCGTGGGTTCTGTCACCGACCACCACTGTGTTCCTTGAATACACCAGGCACCAAGGAGCGTGTGTCCAGCAAGTAATCCTGCTTCCATCGCAGCTTCCGCCATGCACAAGGTCAGACGCTGCGCACGCTGTTGCGCTGTCCTGGCCAAAGAGCTGGCACTTGGTCCCTCCAGGCACACAGCAACGAACAGGGAAGATCCCGGATCCGCATGTTCCAGCAACTGGGCCATCTGAAGCACCCAGGCAGCCGCAAATTCAGGATCATCCATATCTTCCTGCGCAGGCACATGAACTCGTACACACGGCCCCATGGAATTTTCCGTGGTGGCCATTACCACAACACAATGCTGCGGCCACACTCCCAAGGTGTGGGGTATAACAGCCAAAATGTCAGCAGCGGTCCGGGCCACCGGACGGAAAAGGTCGTCGTTCATACCTCCACGGTGAGGCTGATAGATCTACCGCAACACAGAACCACCCATGACTTGGGGGTAACAGTCCAGCAAACCATCCCCGCCGAGCTTCTGTGGAGGTCTTAACGCCTAGGTAATACTGTGGAAGGCCACTCTAATATTCAGGCGGCCCTTCGCTCTTCTCGGGGCGATTAGCAAGAAAAGCTTCAACCGCAGCACCAATTTCGTCTGCGTCCGGCAACTCTGATTCGTCGCCCGCTAGCAGGGAACGCTGCTTAGGCTCGGTCACGGTTTCGTCGTACCGGGTTTCCATAGCATCAATGACGGCCTGGACTTCCGGAGCTGCAGAAAGCTGTTCTGCAATACGCTGCAAGACATCAGCACCGGCATCACGCAAAGAGTCCGTGGGTAAGGTCAACCCGGTAGCCGCAGCAACGTGTTCAAAAGCAGATACGGCAATCTGCGGCAAGCGAGCATCCGCAAGATACTGCGGAACATGAACCGTGAACCCAATAGTGTCCATCCCTAATTCACTACACCGAATCTCAAGCTGCTGGGCCACAGAAGAACTCATATGTGCGATCGGGCGCTGGTTGTGATTCTGGGTGACCAAGTCAGTACGGTTGCCGTGCACAGAAACCAGGAAAGGCCGCGTATGTGGAACCGGCATGGGGATACCGGCCACATTGATCACAATTGATGTTTCCAAGCGATCAGCCAGCTGCATGACGGCGTCAGTGAAACGATTCCATTGCAGGTCAGGCTCCGGTCCTGCCAAAAGATTGAAGTGACGCCCCAGGGGGTCTGTCAACCCATACAGGGTCAATTCAGGATTTTCAGCTCGCTCAAAGTGATCTTCTACAAAACGAACATACGGGCGACGAGCACGGTAATCCTGCAGCTGATCGGCATCGAATCGCGCCAAAACAGCGTGCGGCAAAGACTCCAAAAGGGTCTCACGCACCTGGTCGCTGAGCTGACCGCCTTCCGCATACCCGGTGAGCGAAATGATCAGCGGCGCACCGTGCACGCGGGGATCATCCAAGAGACCGGGATTTCCCAAGTACAACTCCGAAGGATCAGTCACCGTTCACTCCTGGACTCCACGAATTTGGTCTCACACTGTACCCAGGCATGTCACAAATTACATGCCTATCACAGGGTTCTAACTCTATGGAGTGGCCACATTATTCCGACGCTCACCTTGCTACCGGCGAACACTTGTTGTGGTGTCGCCGGGCACAGTTACGATCGATAGCACACCACGCACGACGTCTCTGGAGGTCAGGAAACCCATGCCCCGCTCATCAACAACATCACGGCGCCGCACATCCCCCAACGCTCAACAGCGCTCCGCACCACTACCTTCCCTGATCAATCTCTTGCCCGACCAGGGCGTGGTTGTGAAAGCGGCGGAAAAGAAACTTGGCAAAATCACCGCCGACGCCGTGGTCGTGGCAGTCAGTAAGACCCCCGAAGGCCCTTCGGTCTTAATCCCAGCAGACCCCAAAGGTTTACCGGAGGACCTTCAAGAGCACGCTGAGACCCTCGGATTGACTGGGGCAGCGGACAGCGTCCATAAGATTCCTGCCCCCAAGAATTCACCCTGGTCCGTGATTGTGTTCGCCGGTCTGGGCTCTGGTGACGAAACCACATCAACCACAGAAGCATTGCGCCGTTGTGCCGGTGCCGCAGCGCGCGCCCTGCCGGAAACACATCATGCGGTGTTCGCATTACCCACCACCACGGTGGAGGACGTTGCCGCCGTGGCCGAAGGCATCGTTTTAGGGTCCTACGTTTTCACCGCCCAAAAAGACAAAGCTCAGCACAGCGGGGGTACTCCCCTAGGCCACGCCACGGTGCTTACCCCTGGCATGGATTCCCAGGCAATCAGTAACGCACTGAATCGCGCAGAAATTGTTGGTCGAGCAGTTAACCGAGCACGCGCATTGGTCACGCTGTCTCCCGACACCGTCTTCCCGGAGTCTGTGGCTCAATTAGCCCAAGATCTTGCCGCACAGGCCACCGGGCGAGTTTCTGTAGAAGTTCTTGATGACGCAGAACTAGCCCGCGGTGGCTTCGGTGGGTTGATCGGCGTGGGGCAGGGCGCAGCGCGTCCCCCCCGGCTTGTTCGCGTCAGTTGGGAACCGAAAAAACCCGTGGAATCCGTGGGACTTGTTGGTAAAGGCATCACTTTTGATTCCGGGGGGCTGTCCCTGAAACCCGCTGAATCCATGATGACCATGAAATCTGATATGGCTGGAGCTGCAGCGGTACTCGCCACTGTTTTTGCGGCGGCTGAGGCCAATCTGCCCGTAACAGTCACCGGGTGGTTATGCCTGGCAGAAAACATGCCGTCTGCAACAGCCACCAGGCCTGGTGATGTCATCACTATCCGCGGAGGACGGACGGTAGAAGTGTTAAACACAGACGCCGAAGGACGGCTAGTACTTGCCGATGGGCTCGTGGCAGCGCGGGAAGAGGACCCCGGTTTACTCGTGGATATCGCTACCTTGACCGGTGCTCAAATGGCGGCCTTGGGCACCAGAACAGCCGCCGTGATGGGGGATGATGACGCCGTGGAATCAGTTTTGGCCGCATCCGCAGTCTCCGGGGAAGAACTATGGCCTATGCCTTTACCTCATCATTTGAGGTCTTCGCTGGAATCAGATGTGGCGGACATTAAGAACATTGGGGGTCGTTACGGCGGCATGTTGACTGCGGGCTTGTTCCTCAAAGAGTTCGCAGGAGCGGCTGAGGCAGCAGAGGAATCAGCGGTTGAACCGGTAGGCCCCTGGGCCCATCTTGATATCGCAGGGCCCTCTTTCAACGAAGAAAAACCGTGGGGGTACACCCCGAAGCAGGGCACGGGCTACGGGGTACGCACTTTATTCGCCACTTTAGAGCTGGTATCTGGGCAGTCTGTGTGACGAATACGGTGCGACGCGCCAGGCTCGTGTGGCTGAGTACCTGCCCGCTTGACTAGAGTGGGCCTGAACCACAGTGAGCCTGGCGCGGACCGATCGGCCTTGTTGCCAGCGGATCACATGAGCAAGGGAGCATCACCCGTGGCGGAGAACGAATTCGACATTTTAGTCCTCGGTGGCGGCAGCGCCGGTTATGCGGCGGCTTTACGAGCCGTGCAGCTGGGGTACAGCGTGGCTTTGTTTGAAAAAAGCAAGGTCGGTGGAACCTGCCTGCATTGGGGGTGTATCCCCACTAAGGCTTATCTGCATTCAGCAGAACTAGTGGCAGAAGCCAAGGAGTCCGAAAAGTATGGCGTGAAGCTATCCGTGGATTCTGTGGACATGAGCGCTGTCCGTGAATACAAGAACGGCATTGTGGCCGGTAAATTCAAGGGGCTGCAGGGTCTCCTGAAGTCCAAGAAAATCACCGTGATTGATGCCTTTGCCAAACTTACCGGAAACACCACCGTTGAGGCAGATGGTGTCACCTACACCGGAAAACACATCATTCTGGCCACAGGCTCGGTGTCCAAAACCATGGGAATTGACATCCGTGACCGCGTGATGACTTCCACGGAAGCCTTGGAGATGGATTGGACCCCGACATCAGCCATCGTGCTAGGTGGTGGGGTGATCGGCTGTGAATTTGCGTCGATGTGGAATTCTTTCGGTGTGGATGTCACCGTAATTGAGGGTCTGGAACACCTTGTTCCCAACGAGGATCCCGCCATCATTAAGATTCTGGAAAAAGAGTTTAAGAAGAAGGGCATTAAGTCTAATTTGGGCACTTTCTTTGAAAGTGTCGAGCAGGACAGCAATGGTGCCAAGGTGACACTGGCGGACGGCAAAGTCTTTGAAGCAGACATCGTCTTAGTTGCTGTGGGGCGTGCCCCCAATACCGCAAACATGGGATACGAAGAAGTCGGTATCCCTATGGACCGTGGTTTTGTCACTCCCAACGAACGTTTACACACCGGTGTGGGCAATATCTACGCAATCGGTGACATCGTCCCCGGCGTGCAGTTGGCTCACCGCGGCTATCAACAGGGACGTTTTGTGGCAGAAGAAATTGCCGGACTCAAGCCCGCGATTGTCGAAGACGTCAACATCCCCAAGGTCACGTTCACGGAACCAGAAATCGCCTCCGTGGGTTATACACAGGCTAAGGCCGAAGAAAAACTCGGTAAGGACAACGTCGAAACTATCGAATACAACCTGCTGGGCAACGGGAAGTCCTCAATTCTGGGAACCGGCGGCATCATCAAACTCGTTCGGGAAAAAGATGGCCCGATCATTGGTTTCCACGCCATCGGCAAACGTATCTCCGAGCAGATCGGAGAAGGCCAGCTCATTGTGAATTGGGAAGCTTACCCGGAGGACCTTGCAGCCTTCATTCACGCCCATCCCACGCAGAATGAAGCTATCGGCGAAGCCGCTATGGCTTTAGCGGGCGCACCCTTGCACGGTTGAGCAAGTGGTGCGGCTTTCCGCACCACACCTCATAAAGTGTCCCCAGAAACATTTATTACGAGCTGTCACAGCACACAGAAGAAAGAGACGGTCAGACAATGTCAGAAACCGTGAACCTTCCGGCCCTCGGTGAATCCGTCACTGAAGGCACCGTCACCCGATGGCTGAAGGAAGTCGGCGATGAAGTCGCCGTAGACGAACCTCTGGTGGAGGTCTCTACGGACAAAGTGGATACCGAAGTCCCCTCCCCTGTGGCCGGGGTGATCGAAAAGATCCTGGTCCAGGAGGATGAGGATGTTGAGGTCGGTGCCCCACTGGTCATCATCGGAGATGGTTCCGGATCTGGTGGGGATGATACGAACAGCTCCTCCGACGACAGCAACGAGGAAGCGGCGGCAGCTGCGGAACCTGCCGAATCACAATCCACAGCAACCGATCACGCCGTCCAGCAGGAGGAAAATCGAGCTTCCGAACCGACTGCATCATCATCTGGCGGTTCCGGAACCGACGTGACCCTGCCCGCGTTGGGTGAATCCGTCACTGAAGGCACCGTCACGCGGTGGCTGAAAGAGGTGGGGGAAGAAGTCGCCGTCGACGAACCCCTGCTGGAAGTATCCACAGATAAGGTAGACACCGAAGTTCCCTCCCCTGTGGCCGGCACACTGCTGGAAATCAAAGTTCAGGAGGATGAGGACGCAGAAGTCGGTCAGGTTTTGGCTGTAATCGGTGACGCCGGTGCTTCCAATAACGCTCCTGCAGATTCCGTCCCGCAGGAAGACACCAACAAAGAAAAAGAACAGGAGCAGGCTCCGGTCCCGGCCACCGAAGAATCTGCGGCAGCAGAAGCTCCTGAGCAAAGCTCCACGGAAGATACTCGGGAAACTGCGGATAATGCAGCTCCTTCCGACGGTGCGGGCGCAGCATATGTCACTCCACTAGTCCGCAAACTGGCTAAGAGCAAAGGTGTTGACCTGGCTTCGCTTCAGGGGACGGGTGTGGGAGGCCGTATCCGCAAACAAGATGTATTAGCGGCGGCAGAAGCTACTTCAACCGCAGCAGCATCCTCCTCTGCCCCACAGGCTATTGCAGACAATGGAGAGCCGACCACCATCCTCCCGGTATCGGACAAGCGCGGCACCACAGAAAAAGCTCCGCGTATTCGAATGACCATTGCCAAGCGTATGCGCGAATCCCTCCAAGAATCTGCGCAGCTCACACAGGTTATCGAAGTGGATATGACCCGGGTGGCCCAGCTACGGGACAGTGCAAAGAAAGCTTTCCAGGACAAGCACGGTGCCAAACTCACTTTCCTGCCCTTCTTTGCCCAAGCCGTGGCCGAAGGTCTTCAGGCAAATCCAGCGCTGAACTGTACTTTCAAAGAAGACGAGAAAGAAATCGTTTACAACGGATCTGAAGATCTGGCTATCGCGGTGGACACGCCACGCGGCTTGTTGGTTCCGGTAATTCGTAACGCCGGAGATATGCAACTGCCACAGTTGGCCTCCTCAATCACTGATCTGGGCGCTCGCGCCAAAGATGGCTCCATCGGCCCTGACGAACTGACTGGTGGCACGTTCACTATCACGAACATCGGCTCCTTTGGTGCGCTATTCGACACCCCTATCATCAACCAACCGCAGGTGGCCATCCTGGGCACTGGAACCATTGTCAAACGCCCCATGGTCGTTCAGGATGCCGATGGAAATGATGTGATTGCCATCCGTCACATGTGCTATCTCTCCCTGACCTACGACCATCGGATCGTGGACGGAGCAGATGCCGGTCGTTTCTTGCAGGCCATGAAGGCCCGCCTGGAAGAAGGTCGGTTTGAGGGTTCCTTAAACCTCTAATCGTTACCTGGCTTTTGCCATCAGGGCAGTACCTCTTTGGGTTCCCCGCATCGGTGGGACACAGCAGAGGTGCTGCCCTGTTGTTTAGCTTCGCAGCAGTAGGCTCGATGCATGGATTTTGTGCACTCGCTGCTTGTTTTGGTTCACCTCTTCGGTGCCGCTGTGATCATCGGCACATGGATTGCCACCTTCTCAACCCCTACCGTGACCACTTGGCAGTTTGGCGCTGCGATTACCATGCTGGCTTCGGGTCTGCTGTTGGTAACCGTCAATGAGTTCAATCCCGACGTCACCGTGAACCACGCCAAGATCGGCGTCAAGCTGCTTCTGGCCCTAGGCGTTTTTGTTGCCGCTCTCCTCGGATGGCGTAAGCAACGTAACAATCAGCCTGTTTCCACCGGCCTAGCCCACGGCACCGGAGGAGGTGCCCTGATCACCATGGCTGTCGCAGCACTATGGTGACTGAGGGACACTAGTCCGAATCACAGCGGTTGAACCGTGTCTAATCGCCACCCTTGAGGCTGTCGGGTCATGGTCACTTCGATGTCCTGTTCAGAACGTTGGTCCGCTGGCATCCCGTCTGCACTGACTGTGGCACGAAGGCGTGCGTGCTGACTCGTCGATTCCAGAACGGTGATTTCCCCGTCGATTCTCATACTCAGTTCCGAAAAAACGTGTGTGCCAGTGGCTGGATCAGGCTCAACGGCTTCCAATGTTTTACGGTCTTCAGCCAAGTGCGGGGAATTATCCGTATACACAGCCGCTAATGCGACTGGATCGTCTTCCCGTAACGCCAAGGCTCTGGCCTGGACCAGGTCCTCCAATGTCGTGCGCATATCCCCCGATTCGGTGGAGTTATTACCAGCGGTTGTTGCTTCACCACCTGTCAATGCAGGTGGGGTGGTTGTTGCTTTATGGGTCGGAAAATCCGCCACCGCCTCCTGTGTATTTGAGGAAGATGCGCCCGTCAACATGCTCCATGCCGCCGTCCCACCAGCGCCGACCAATAACACTGCCGCCATCACCAAAACTGGTCGCTTAGAGCGAACGGCAGACCTATCGACGGTCGTAGCTGCCCATGGTCTAGCGCGTCTGTTACGGCGAAGATCCCGCATCTCCCCTTGCCCATGGGGATGGGGATGATCCGGAAATACCGTCGTCGCCTGCTCCGCCGGAAGCATGGCGAACACACGATCTGCGGCACTTTGCTCGTAGCCCCCAGGATCCTTAGCGGGTCTGTCAGGAACCGGAGGCAGGCTCTGTGTAATACTTTCTGGCCCATCCTGGGCGTCGCCAGGAGTAGCGAGCGTCACTTCGTTGTTGACTGCTAATTCACCGGCTAGCTGTCGTGCGGCATCTCCCCAAGGCTGCCCATCTCGCCCCATGGTATCGATGGACATAGCGTGTTCCGTAGCGTCGTATTCTCCCAAGAGGCCATCTAAAGCTTCTAACGGCCGGGTGGGCAGCGTGGGACATACCGATGTTAACGGCGCACGGACCCTGCCCGCTGTTGGCCTCCTGCCCGTAAGCACCGTGGCAGCCGCAGCAGCGATCATCAACAAATCACCATGAATTTCTCGGGCTTCTGCACCCGCATGAAAAGGGCGGATCCCAGAATCAGGTGTAAGCATCAAAAGCCAGCCAGTATCAACGGCAATCAGATCCCGCAAAGCCAACCGGCGCAAGGTCAAACCATGATCGTGCAAGACCGCAAGACCTTCAACGGCCTGCGCCATTGCAGGAAGAACCTCTTCTTGGATCCCACCACCCACGTCACTCATCAGTGCAGCGAATGTCTGCGTGGGGAGGTCGTCGTACAACAACCAAGCCGGTTGTCCGTCGTCATCAATCACAGACCGTGGCAAGGCAAGGTGAGGGGTGCGCACCTGCGCCATGGTGCGCACCACGTGATACCACGTTTCTGCCACATGAGAAGTTGACGGTAGCGGCAATAAGACATGGCTTTCCCCATCGATGGGTTCTGTGACACGGCGTCCTCTGTTCGCCCACGGGCCACGATCGCCGAACCGCTGTAGGCCTGACGGTGTGGTGAAAGACTGTGAGATCTCCATGACACCAGCATGCTGTGTCCGCCCATAGTCCGCCTGAGTTATCCACAGGTCCGTGTGCGGGCTTAAGGTGGTGCTATGACACTGTCTTTCGAACGTCTGGGCCTGGCACCGGATCTAGTCCCCTACCAGCCAGCGTTGGAACTACAGCAAACTGTCCACCAGGACGTAGTCGCTGGAGAACGAGCAAACACCGTGCTTCTGGCTGAACATGAGCCTGTCTACACCGCAGGCCGGCGCTCCGCAGCGGACGAGTATCCGACCAATGGCACAGAGGTTATTGCGGTAGGGCGCGGTGGCAAGCTCACGTGGCATGGACCGGGCCAATTAGTGGCCTATCCCATCATGCGGCTACGAACCCCTATTGACGTGGTTAAGTTTGTACGCGTGATCGAGCAGTTAGTCATCGACGTCGTCGCTCACTTCGGCGTACACGGGGTCACGGTGGAGGGGCGTTCGGGGGTGTGGATACCAGCGGATGATCATGGTGGCCCCCGGAAAATCTCCGCTATCGGCGTCCAAGTATCCCGACGCACCACAATGCACGGCGTTGCCCTCAACTGCAGCAATGATCTTTCGCCGTTCAAGGAATTTATTCCGTGCGGGATTTCCGATGCAGGAGTGAGTTCCATAAGTCATGAGCTGGCACGGAATGTAAAGCCAGTCGACGTAGTTGAGGTAATGATCGACCAGTTCCGGCAGTACGAAGATCAGCTGTGTGCTGTAACAGAAATTCCAGCTCATCAAGCGCCGCTACCATGGCCGACCACGGCATTACACACCGGCACGACACCAGGAGAACATCTATGACCGTCGCCCCCGAAGGCCGCCGACTGCTGCGTGTGGAGGCCCGCAATGCGGAAGTCCCGATCGAGAAAAAACCCACCTGGTTGAAGAACACGGCACACATGGGGCCGGAGTACACCAAGCTGAAATCCATGGCGCGTGGCAAAGGGCTGCATACCGTCTGTGAAGAAGCTGGATGTCCCAATATTTTCGAGTGTTGGGAAGACCGGGAAGCATCGTTCCTGATTGGTGGGTCTGTGTGTACCCGTCGATGCGATTTCTGTGACATTGCCACGGGGCGGCCAGAGCCCATTGACCCAGATGAACCACGCAAGGTCGCCGAGTCTGTCCTAGATCTGGGGCTTCGGTACGCCACCGTCACCGGTGTGGCTCGGGATGACTTTGAAGACGGTGCAGCCTGGCTATACGCCGACACCATCCGGGCTATCCATGAGATCTCCCCGAACACCGGCGTGGAAATTCTGATCCCGGATTTCAAGGGACGCCCTGAGTCCTTACAAATGGTGGTGGACGCTCAACCGGAGGTTTTTGCCCATAACCTGGAGACCGTCCCGCGCATTTTTAAACAGATCCGGCCCGCATTCACCTATGAACGGTCCTTGGATGTGCTCGGATACGCCAAAGACCGTGGGTTGATCACCAAATCCAACTTGATTCTGGGCATGGGGGAAACTGATGAAGAAATCTATGAGGCTTTGTGCGACCTTCATGACTCCGGGTGTGACATCATCACGCTGACCCAATACCTCCGCCCCTCTAAGCTCTTCCATCCGATTGACCGCTGGGTCAAGCCAGAACAGTTTGTGGAATACGCTAAAACCGCTGAAGAAATCGGTTTTCTAGGAGTTATGTCGGGTCCCATGGTCCGCTCCTCATACCGTTCCGGTCGATTGTGGGCGAGAGCCATGAATAAATTAGGACGAGAGATTCCCGCCAACCTGGAGCACATCACCGACGAAGGCTCCACGGCACAAGAAGCCACGAGTTTGATTGCCAAACTAGGTCGCTGATGCTGACGCATTCTGTGCGACCACATCCGAATACAGGCACCGCAGAAACACACATAGCAGCTACAATAAGGCCGCCCAAGGCCTGATCAGACCCTTCCTCTGATCGCCAGGAAACCGACGTCCATGCGCGCTCTTGGGAAACACCGGCCAACGACCATGAGGATTCACAGTGTCCCCTTCCACCTCCGCAGGCTCCACCCAGCCCACACACGACGCAAAAACAGCCAAGGAGCGCAAACGGGAGGAAAAAGCCCGCAAGAAAGCTGCTAAGGGTCCCGGCTATTTCGCGCAGATGAGGCAGGTGTACTCCATCACGCGGGAATACGATTCCACCATTGGGCTCAAACTGAGCGGTATCGCTCTGGGTGTTTTAGCGCTATTCCTGCTCGTGGGGCTGCTGCTGAATAATTGGATCACCTGGTTGCTTCTTGGCATCCCGTTCGCTGTACTGGCTGCCCTCTTTTTCCTGTCTCGCCGGGCTGAAAAAGCCGCTTTCGCCCGTATTGAAGACCAGCCAGGGGCTACTGGTGCTGCTCTATCGACACTGCGTCGTGGGTGGATTGTGGATCAAGAACCTGTCCAGGTAGACCCTCGTTCACGCGATTTGGTGTTCCGCGCTGTTGGGCGTCCTGGGGTTGTGCTTGTCACGGAAGGCCCCACCGGGAGGGTGAAGAAGCTCGCTAGCAAAGAACGGCGTCGTATCGGCCCTATGATCCAGAACGTTCCGATCCATGTTATTCACGCGGGGAACAAGGAAGATCAGGTTCCGCTGTCCCACGTTGCCAAGCACATCAAAAAGCTGGAGAAGTCTTTGACCCGCGAGGAAGTCAGCAAAGTTCATCGGCGTATTTCGACGCTGCGTAGTAACTCGCTGCCAATCCCCAAGGGAGTTGATCCTATGCGCGCCCGCCCAGATCGTAAGGCGATGCGTGGACGTTGAGATCCGAATTTCACCGAGTTTTCACCAAAACTGTTCCTACCGCACGATCGTGAAGGCCGCGCTGATCTGAATCCACGATCACAGGGGGCAAGACCGGAAGAATCAAGGCTGAACGCAGCACGCCACGCCATAGTCCTACTGCCTCACCCTCCATACTTTGGACCTGCATGCCCATCAGGAAGTGCCCCAAGCTATGTCCACTAAAACCCACGGCTACGGCAGTCAGCCCAAACCAAATCCAGAGAGCCACCACATTTTGCTGGTCGTAGGGAACCAAGACCGCAGCTAATGCCATTGCTATCAACCAGTCAATAAAGATCGCCACCACACGCGGCCCGATCCGTGCCACCGACCCCGGACCGGTATCCGGCCGCCCCAGCCGCTGCCCCGGGTAATCCTGCGTTGGTGACGGTCCATCCAGCCAGCTCCCGATGTCATCACGGTTGATCATGCCAGCTACCCTATCCGCGCCAAGCTAGGTTTGCAGCGTCTTCACATCTCGCCGCACAGTACGTAGTCAAGGTGTGCCACACTACGACGACGTGACAGGCTTGAGTAACGTGTAACCCATGTGAAACACCGGAGACACCACTGGGCAATGGCCTGTGCCGTAACGTGTTGGTCAGCCCAGGGTCGCCGATCTTTCCCTCAAGGGTGAGTATGCGGATCGGTGATGGACCTCAACACAAAAGGAGTACGTCAGTGTTCAAGACCCCCGAAGAGTTCCTGGCCTTCGTCAAGGACGAAGACGTTGTCTTCGTGGATATCCGATTCACGGACCTCCCCGGTGTTCAACAACACTTCAATCTGCCAGCCAAGACGGTTGATGATGACTTCTTTGTCAATGGTCAGTTATTTGATGGCTCCTCTATCCGTGGGTTCCAAGGCATCGCCGAATCGGACATGCAGCTGATTCCAGATGTCACCACCACCTACATGGACCCGTTTCGTGTCGAAAAAACGCTAGTGATCACCTGCTCCATCGTGAATCCACGCACCGGGGAGCCCTATCATCGGGACCCCCGCGGTGTTGCTGAACGCGCTGAGGCCTATATGGCGTCTACCGGTATTGCCGATATCGCCAATTTTGCTTCTGAAGCCGAGTTCTTCATCTTTGAAGACGTCCGCTATGACATCCAGCCCCAGGGTGCTTTTTATGCCGTAGATTCGGATGAAGCTATGTGGAACTCAGGACGGCAAGAAAACGGCGGCAATTTAGGAAATAAGACTCCCAACAAGGCTGGTTACTTCCCGGTGCCTCCCGTGGACAAACAAGCTGATCTGCGTGATGCCATCTGTGTGGCCTTGGACCAGGTAGGCCTGGAGGTAGAACGTTCGCATCACGAAGTAGGTGGCCCCGGGCAGGCAGAGATCAACTACCGCTTCAATACGTTGTCTCACGCTGCGGATGACCTACAAAAATTCAAGTACGTGGTGAAAAATACTGCCGAAGTGTTCGGTAAATCCGCCACGTTCATGCCCAAACCCATCTTTAACGATAACGGCTCTGGCATGCACTGCCACCAGTCCCTGTGGAAATCTGGTGAACCATTGTTCTATGACGAAAAAGGGTATGCTGGTTTATCTGATGTAGCCCGCTGGTACATCGGGGGGCTACTGGAACACTCTTCCGCTATTTTGGCTTTCACAAACCCCACCGTGAATTCTTATAAACGACTGGTTAAAGGGTTTGAGGCCCCCGTAAATATGGTGTATTCCCAGGGTAACCGTTCTGCAGGCATACGCATCCCGATCACCGGCACTAATCCCCAGGCAAAACGCTTGGAGTTCCGCGCCCCCGACCCTTCCTGTAACCCTTACCTAGCCTTTGCGGCACAGTTGATGGCGGGATTAGACGGCATCCGCAACCGCATCGAACCTGCTGATCCCATTGATAAGGATCTCTACGAGCTGCCACCTGAAGAGGCCAAAGACATTAAAAAAGCACCAGCCACGCTGGATGAAGCTTTGGATGCTTTAGAACAGGACCATGAATTCTTACTCGCAGGTGATGTCTTCACTGAAGACCTCATCGAGACATGGATCGCATACAAACGCGACAATGAATTGTTGCCTTTGTCCGTAGTCCCCCACCCCATGGAATTTGCTCTGTACTACGGGGTGTAAAACAGTCGCTCGAACACCGCGCGAGCCTGGCGAGTAATACGCAGATAGTCGTCTTCAAATGCGGACGCTTGCCCAGGCGAATACCCGCACCACCGCGCAACTGCCTCCATGTCTAATCCAGTTTTGGGAAGCACATCTGATGAACGGCCTGTGCGAAGCACGTTGCCGTTACGGATCTGCGTGCACAACCGCCACGACTGCACGAGGACATCAGTGTCCGCTTGCTCTAATAGTCCATAGTTAGCGGCAGCCTGCAAAGTGTGAACTGTGTTAGTCGTCCGTAATGCCGGGTGATCATGCCCGTACTGCAGTTGAAGGGTTTGTGCTAGCCATTCAACGTCGGACAGGCTACCTCGCCCCAACTTCAGGTGTCGTGTGGGATCAGCCCCGCTAGGAAGTCGTTCGTTTTCCACTCGCGCTTTCATGCGACGAATGTCATCAAGCTGCTGGGGCGTGAACCGTGCAGGGTAGCGATGGGCATCAATCACCTCCGTGAACCTGCGGGTTGTTTCCTCGGGACCTGCTATGGGCAAAGCTCGTGTGAGCGCCTGGAACTCCCAGGTTTGCGCCCACCGGTCGTAATACTCCCGATAGGAGTCAACCGAGCGAATCATGGGGCCCTGTTTACCCTCCGGGCGTAGGTCATTGTCAATTTCCAAACGACGCTCGGCCACAATGGGCGGTGTACATGGCGTTGTGAGAAGGTGGAGCATTCTGTGAACCACGTGTAAAGCGTCGTCCCCTGCCTGCGCGGTAAGGTCATCGGAACGTGACTGGTAGACGTACATAAGATCAGCATCAGACCCGTATCCGATCTCCCGACCGCCTTGTCTGCCCATGGCAACCACCACAACATCCACTGCACGAAGCGGGGCTCCCTGGCTGCTGTGAAGATCGCGTTCTGCAACATCTAAAGCACCAACCACGGTGGCTCGATCAATATCGGATAACGCCTTGCAGACAGCGTCAACATCCAGCAACCCGCATACATCAGACAAAGCCACCCGCAAAACTTCGCGGCGCCTGAGCACTCGAATCATACGGATCGCGCTATTAGCATCGTCATGGCGCTCCATCTGAGCTCGGATTTCATCCCTCAGCTGCTCAAAATCACGGGGGACAAGATCATGGTCGCTGCCCAACCATGCAACCGCCTCTGGCTGATTTTCCAGAGCATCCGTAATGTAGCGCGACGACGACAAAATACGGCACAGACGCTCAGCAGCGGTAGTGGAATCACGCAGCATACGGAGGTACCAGGGCGAAGCGCCCAAGGATTCCGACACTCGGCGGAAACCCAGCAACCCGGCATCAGCGTCTACACCATGGGCAATCCATTCCAGCAGCACTGGCAACAAGGTACGCAGAATCTGTGCACGACGGCTCACCCCTTTGGTTAATTCTTCCAAGTGACGCTGTGCCGCTCGCGGATCCCGATATCCCAAAATCCCCAACCGATCCCGGACTTGCTCGTCATTAAGCGCGGCGCCGTCCAGTGGAGTGTGGGACAGCGCTGCCAGTAAGGGGCGGTAAAAAATTTTCTCGTGGATACCCCGTACCGCCCTCTGCACCTGCCGCCACTGTGTTTCTACAACATCCCCACTCATGCGTTGTGGAGCACCGGGCGGCTGCATGGCCGCAGCGATAACAGACAGTTCGTTTCTCTGTGTGGGCATCACATGGGTGCGGCGCAAGCGGAACAACTGGATCCGGTGTTCCAGTAACCGTAGCCACCGGTAATGCGCACCAAATTGTTCGGCGTCCTGCCGGGCGATATAGCCATATTCGGCAAGGGCTTCTAGGGATTCAGTGGTGGCTTGAGTTCGCACACGGCAGTCTTTATTTCCGTGAACTAGCTGCAGCAGCTGAACTGTGAATTCCACGTCACGCAGCCCACCGGGGCCTAATTTGATCTGCCGTGATCTCTGTTCCGCTGGGATATTGTCAGCAACGCGGCGACGCATGGTTCGCACCGACTCCACGAATCCCTCCCGCTGAGAAGATTCCCAGACAAACGGGGTAATGGCATTCATATACCGCTGCGCTAGATCCCAGTCGCCAGCAATGGGGCGGGCCTTTAATAAAGCCTGAAATTCCCAGGACTTTGCCCACTTGCGGTAGTAACGCACATGGGATTCAACGGTGCGCGATAACGGCCCATCCTTACCCTCCGGACGAAGGTTAGCGTCCAGTTCCCACAAGGGAGGTTCCGCGGACGGTGCCATGATGGCCCGCATAGTGCCTGTCACGAGTTTGGTCGCCAGTCCAGCTGCGTCGTCCTTCTCGGCCATGGAGGTCTGTGGTGTTGTATCGATAAGGTCGTGGACATAGATGACATCCACATCTGAGACATAGTTCAGTTCCCTGGCGCCACACTTACCCATGCCAATCACGGCAAGACCCACACGAGGCAAAAGCGTGGTGTCCTCAGCTGACTGGCTCAGTTCCACCCGCGAAATCGCCAGGGCGGCGTCAACGGCAGCGGCCGCCAAGTCTGCCAGCTGGCGACCCGCCACTGGCACGTGGCCCACTGGATCTTGCGCGCTCAGATCCTGCAGGGCAATCCGGATCAGTTCCCGGCGGTAAGCCACTCGTAATGCTTGGTAAGCGGTGTCCGCCGTACACGTAGCCTGAGGCAAACGCTCGTTTGCGTGGGCGCCAACTGCCTCCATTAAGCGCCGACGGAAGTAGTCACCAGAAAGTTCTACTGGCTCTTCGTCTGGGTGTTGAGTCACCACATCCAGCTGATCCGGGTGACGAATCAGAAACTCCCCCAATGCTTCCGATGCGCCAAGAATACGAATCAACGGCACCGCTTGTTCCGGGGTTCCGGTGAGCACGGATACTGCCGACGGGCAAAACTCGATGAGGCGCACAAGGGAACGCAGCGCAGTATCAGCACTGGCAGCATGCGCTTCCAACAATCGCAGCAGTGTAGATAAATCCACCGGCTCTAACTCCGGGAACTGTAACCAACGGCGAGCGTTCCGAAGGTCAGCGAACCCCACATGGATTAGGGCACTGTCTGTGATGTCGTCCACCGTGGCAGCCTCACTCCCGTTCCCCAGCCCCGCCAACAACATCCTCAGAGCAAGCCTAAGTTGGTCTGAAGCTCATGACGAGTAACCACGGTACGGTAGCTCTCCCACTCTGCACGCTTATTGCGCATGAGGTGGTTAAATACCTGTTCGCCCAACAGATTCGCCATGAACTCAGAATCTTCCGCTGTCCGAATAGCTTCGTGCAGGCTCGCCGGTAAAGGTTCATGGCCAGCCACCTTGCGCTCTGCAGGACTCATGGACCCTAGATCTGCGGACTCTACCGGAGGTAGCTCGTACTCCTTCTCCACGCCCTCAAGCCCCGCTGCCATAATCGCCGCGTAAGCCAAGTAGGGGTTGGCCGCAGAATCCAAACCCCGGTATTCAATACGTGCAGCCTGGACCTTGTCCGGCTTGTACAGCGGCACCCGCACCAACGCAGAACGGTTGTTATGGCCCCACGATATGTACGACGGAGCCTCTGCCCCAGACCACAGCCGTTTATACGAATTCACAAACTGGTTGGTCACAATGGCCATTTCACCGGCGTGCTTCAATACACCGGCGATGAAATGACCCGCAATCTTGGACAGCTGAAACTCGGCTCCTGCCTCAAAAAAAGCGTTGGTATCACCTTCGAACAACGAGAAATGTGTGTGCATTCCTGAGCCCGGATGCGCAGAAAACGGCTTGGGCATGAAGGTGGCATATGAGCCATGTTCCAGTGCTGTTTCACGAACTACGGTGCGGAAGGTCATGATGTTGTCGGCTGTCTGCAGCGGGTCCGCATAACGCAGGTCAATTTCATTCTGCCCCGGGCCTGCCTCATGGTGAGAAAATTCCACGGAAATTCCCACGTCCTCCAGAGTCAGCACCACATCGCGGCGAAGATTTTGAACCACCCCTCCGGGGGTGTGATCAAAGTAACCTTCCCGATCCACCGGAACTGGCTCATGAGTTGTCTGATCCAATTCAGGTGACTTGAGCAGGTAAAACTCAATTTCTGGTGAGGTGTAGCAGGTGAGCCCCTGATCCGCTGCACGTTGCATGACCCTTTTGAGTACACCACGAGGGTCGGCTAAGGACGGTTGCCCTTCCGGGGTGAGGATGTCACAGAACATCCGAGCGGTAGGTTGGTCTTCTCCGCGCCACGGAAGCAGCTGGAACGTTGCCGGATCCGGCTGCAGCAACATGTCAGACTCCGTAATCCTGGCCAGCCCCTCAATGGAAGATCCATCAAACCCAAGTCCTTCATCAAAAGCACCTTCCACTTCCGCAGGCGCCAAGGCCACAGACTTAAGCGTCCCGGTCACATCCGTGAACCACATACGCACAAACCGAACATCACGCTCTTCAATGGTGCGCAGCACGAATTCCTGTTGGCGGTCCATGGAAAACTCCTCAAACGCAAGCGGGCGAATCGTCGCCACCACCCTATCGTTCGGGTCACAGACCAGGCTGATAAGAACCCTGATGCTCACAAGGTTTTACCCACTGCTTACACAACACCACAGGATGAACACACCCAGTTAGGCTTGGTGTATGACCAACACCTCCCCCACGGCGGATGCGGATCAATTCCGGTTGTCCAACGTTAAACGGGTGCGCACCCATCATCTGGCTCAGGCCAAAGCATCCGGACAGCGTTTCAGCATGTTGACAAGCTACGACTATATGACCGCCGCACTCTTTGATGCAGCCGGAGTGGATACATTGCTTGTTGGGGACTCCGCGAGCAGCACCGTTCTGGGGTATTCGTCCTCCCTGCCCATCACGGTGGATGAAATGGTGCCCATATGCCGTGCTGTCGCCTCTGCCGCTCAACGAGCGTTTGTTGTGGTTGATTTGCCATTCGGTTCGTACGAAGAATCCCCGCAACAAGCTGTCCGTACCGCTGTGCGCCTCATGAAAGAAGGCGGAGCGCATGGAGTCAAAATTGAATCAGATACCACCACGGCCGATCATGTGGCAGCCGTGGTCAAGGCAGGTATCCCGGTCATTGGGCACGTAGGTTTTACGCCTCAGTCCGAACATGCCCTTGGTGGGTACCGAATTCAAGGACGCGGAGAAACCGCCCAAAAAGTCGTGGATGACGCCCTGGCGCTGGAAGCTGCGGGAGCATTTTGCATCCTGTTAGAAATGGTTCCGGCGGATACTGCCGCTGTTGTGGATCGCGCCGTCACCGCCCCCACTATCGGCATTGGAGCCGGGCCACAAACCACCGGCCAAGTCTTGGTATGGCAGGACGCCCTCGGATTGAACACCAGCAAAGTAGCCAGGTTCGTCAAGCGTTACGCAGACTTGCACTCGGTGATGACCGACGCCGTCACCGAGTATGTTCTGGACGTCAGGAACGGCACTTTTCCCGCCCCAGAACACACCTATTCATCCCGTTGATCGGTGTGTTCCCGTCAACGGGATCTCGGTATCAGTCATCCTGACGATATTCGCGTTCGGCGTCATCCCAACGACGGGTGTTCTCCGCTGCTGTGCGCAGAGCCTGTTGGGCATCTTCTCGGGAGGTGTAGGGACCCATAAGCTGGCTGTAATCCGACTGCGCGCCTTCTTCAACTTCGTGTGTGTTGAGGTTGTACCAGAACTCCATGACGTCCTCCGTGCGTTGCTCATAGGTCACTCGTCGTACGCTACACATTCATAAGATGCGCTACTCACCATACGCCACCGCTATTTAAATGGATGCTGAATGCGTTGATCATGATCAACGGTCCCGACATATGAGCACACGTCCATGACATGACAGACCTGACACAACACACGAGGCCGTCGGACCACTAGGCTGACGGCAGTCCCGCCCCATCCAGGACACAGGAGCAACAAGAACTCGTGAGCCCAACCACCCACACTTCTAGAGTCAACCAGGACACCCCCACTGCGGGCACAACATCTCACAACATGCCGTCCTCATCGCCAGGACACGCACCGGTGGGATGTCTGCACCCCGGAGCTATCAGCCCGCAGCGTCCAGTGCCGACAAAAATCGTTCGCCCCGAATACGTTGGCAAGCCAGAGGCAAACGAAGGCAACGACTCAAATATGTACACCCCGGAGGAAGTGGATCGCGTCCGGGTTGCAGGCAGAATTGCGGCCAACGCATTACAAGAAGCCGGGAAGGCCTGCATACCGGGGACTACCACTGATGAGCTAGACCGCATTGCCCATGAATACATGTGTGATCACGGTGCGTATCCGTCTACTTTGGGGTATCGAGGCTACCCCAAATCGCTGTGTTCATCGCTGAATGAAGTGATTTGTCACGGAATTCCTGACTCCACGGTTCTTGAGGACGGGGACATCATCAATTTGGATGTCACCGCTTATGTGGATGGCATGCACGGAGACACCAATGCCATGTTTTTAGTAGGGGACGTTGATGAGCAATCGCGACTGCTCGTTGAACGCACCCAGGAATCACTTAACCGTGCCATCAAGGCGGCGCGCCCCGGGCGTCAATTCAACGTGATTGGGCGGGTTATTGAAAAATACGCCGAACGTTTTGGCTACGGAGTGGTCCGTGATTTCACAGGCCACGGTGTAGGCCGTGAATTCCATTCCGGCCTGATCATCCCCCACTATGACGCAGCACCCGGCTATTCAACAGAAATCCGTCCCGGCATGATTTTCACTATTGAACCCATGCTCACTTTGGGAACGATTCAGTGGGATCAATGGGAAGACGGTTGGACAATCACCACACGGGACCGTATGCGCACGGCCCAATTTGAGCACACCATGGTGGTCACCGACGACGGCGTCGAGATCTTGACCCTTCCAGATAACCCTGTTTGATTCAACGAAAGGACCACATCATGTCCACCCACCACACCACCACTGGTCAACGGCCTGATGACCCCATTCCGCCCAAGTCATGGGGCTCAGCCACCAGCCCACGGCGCGTCATTGGCATTGACGTAGGGGGCACTGGCATCAAGGGCGGAATTGTGGACTTGGAAGTTGGCGACCTTGTGGGTGAGCGTTACCGTATTCCCACTCCCCAACCAGCCACTCCCGAGGCCGTGGCTGACGTCATTCAACGCATCGTCGATGAGCTACAAACCCGACCAGGTGCACCGGAAGCAAATTCGCCCGTCGGCGTGATCGTTCCCTCCATCGTCAAGGACGGTATAACTCTCTTAGCCGCTAATATCGATCCCACATGGGTGGGTGCTGACATTGCCGGTTTACTCGCTGCCAAGCTTGGGCGCCCGGTAGCCGCCCTCAATGACGCAGACGGCGCCGGACTAGCCGAAATGTGCTACGGAGCCGGCCAAAACGTCGCGGGGACCGTGCTGGTCATCACACTGGGTACCGGCATTGGTACTGCATTATTTGTGAACGGCACATTGGTACCAAATACTGAGCTGGGTCACCTTCAATTGAACGGTCATGACGCCGAAACTAAAGCATCCGCCACTGCTCGTGAGCGTGATGAACTCTCGTTCAAAAAGTGGGCGACCCATCGTCTACAGCCCTATTTTGAGCACGTACAGATGCTCTTCACGCCATCCCTATTCATCGTTGGCGGTGGAGTATCAAAAAAGGGAGACAAATTTCTCCCATTGCTGAAACTTGACACCGACCTCAAGGCCGCCGAACTGCGCAATAACGCAGGGATCGTTGGAGCGGCACTCTGGGCAGAGGAAAGTAACCCCCAGTCTCGCTAGAACTCAAAATGGAGTTTCAACTATGACGTGAAACTTAGGGTTCCCGCTGCGCCGAGCTTGGCGCTCGCCCCCCAGCGCACAAGGTCTCCTTCGCATCGACCCACAGAACAGCATAAAGCCCGGCAGGTGTCGCGGCTTCCCCTCCGCAACCACTGCCGGGCTTTGTGCGTTCAGTCTAAAACCATGATCGACAGGAACGCAAGCCCGTTCAAGAGATGCACTCCCACCAGCTTCGATGCGCCGCGTTTCCCTCAGATATATCAGAGCAAACGCTCTTGTTCAGGTCGAGACTCTGCATTCTTAGCCCTACGGGCACGCTGCGGTCGGGAATGAACTTTAACGTGAGAGTTAGATCCACTCCGTCGGGACCGTCGAGGAGAATGGGCGTCGTCTTCCACGAGGGTCTGCTGTCCCACGCTGAGCGCCTGCTGTTCTTCGCGTAAGACGTCAATAGCCGCTTCAAAATCCTCAAGATCGTCAAACGCCTGGTATACGGAGGCGAATCTCAAGTACGCCACCACATCCAATCGCCGCAACGGTTGCAGGATAGCCAAACCCACCTCATGCGCCTCAATCTCAGCGATTCCTGCCGACCGCACGGATTCTTCAACTTCTTGTGCCAGCTTTGCTAGATCGTCCTCCGTCACTGGTCGCCCCTGGCATGCTTTGCGCACCCCGGACACAATCTTGGAGCGTTCAAAAGGTTCCGTGACCCCAGAGCGTTTGATCACGGAGATCGACGTCGTCTCCAAGGTGGAAAACCGCCTATTACAGGAGCTGCACTGCCGCCGACGACGAATCGCCGCGCCGTCATCCGTCGTTCGGGAATCCACCACTTTTGAATCAGGGTGCCGGCAAAAAGGACAATGCATGGCTCAGGACTCCTCTCCGGTGGCAGATCCCTTGCTACGAATGACTACGGCATCCCCGTGACTCGGTAGGTCTTCCGCCTGAGCTAAAGCGACAATGCTGCGTTCTAGCACACCCAACGCATCCTGTGAATATTCAATCACCTGGACAGCTTTCATGAAACTTGTGGTTGATAAACCCTGCGCGTAGACGGCAGACCCACCCGTGGGTAAAACGTGATTCGAGCCCGCAGCGTAGTCCCCCAGCGCAACGGGGCTATAGGGCCCTACGAAGATCGCCCCGGCATTGCGAATACGCGCCGCTACCAGGCGGGGGTTTTCAGTATGAATCTCCAGATGTTCAGCCGCGTAAGCATCCGCAACCCTGATTGACGCATCAAGATTGTCCGTGAGCACCACACCTGACTGTGGTCCCTCCATGGCAGTTTTGACCCGTGCAGCATGACGCGCCCGGGGCGCTGCTGTAGCGATCGCTGCGGCCACTCGCTCCGCAACACCAGGATCATGGGTGATCAGCACTACTCCCGCACCAGGATCATGCTCTGCCTGGGATATTAAATCGGCAGCCACATACTGCGGAACAGCACTGTGGTCTGCGATAACAGCGATCTCTGTGGTCCCTGCTTCAGCGTCGACTCCCACCATGGAACGCAATAAGCGTTTGGCGGTGGCCACAAACACGTTCCCCGGTCCCGTGAGGATCTGCACTGGCTCCAAAACGTCGTTATGGTCAGTGTCTATTAAGCCATAAGCCATAGCCGCTAAAGCCTGTGCGCCCCCAATCGCCCAGATTTCATCCACGCCCAATAACCCAGCTGCAGCCAGGATGGTGGGATGGGGTAAACCGTTGAACTCAGCCTGTGGAGGCGTACACAGCACTACTGAATCCACCCCAGCAGCCTGAGCTGGTACCACATTCATCACCACAGACGACGGGTATACAGCCAAACCACCAGGAACATACAAGCCCACACGGGCAACCGGAGTCCAGCGGTGCACCAGCCTGGCCCCTGGGGCCACCTGAATATCGACATCCGGTGGACGCTGCGCGACGGCAAAAGTGCGGCATCGAGCAATCGTTTCTTCTAACGCATAACGAACCGCTGGGTCGAGACCGTCGACCGCTTCTTGAACCGCGCAGGGTTCCACCCGAATTCTTTCCTGCGTCACTCGGTCGAAAGTCGCCGCATACTCACGCACAGCGTCCGCCCCACGCTGCTGGACAGCGTTAATGATGCCTCGGACAGCCTGTTCAGCCTGATCCAGTGACTGTGCACTCTGGCGGGGTACAGCCGCTCGCAGCTGCGACCAGGTCATATCCTGCCCCCGCAGATCAATAGTGCGCATAACGGGAACAGCGCTGGGGGCCGAGGAGGCCTCAGGACGTATAGAAGCATCAGAGCTGGAAGTCACACCCGCCATCCTACGTGTGCACATCACGGCATTTAACTGACCACTTCCAAGCAGGTTGGCCCCAGTAGCACCTTCAGATCACCAAATAACGCCGGTGATGCAGAAACCCTGTATTGGGGCGGTAGAGACCAAATTTGCGTCGAACGTTGCGTCTCCACGTGCAATCTAACTTCCGAATCTCCTCGATGGTTACGTAATACCTCCGCTAAGGCGCTGACCGTTTGCTCTGTCGCTTTATGCTCAGCCAAAGCAATCTTGACGGGTCCAGCATGACCATCCGGATTGATCTCCGGCACAGTCAACTCCATAGCGGACAGGGAGGTAGAACCGTCATCGCGTTTTTGAAGCCGTGCCTTCACAGAGCAAATCAAGTCCTCAGCCAGCACAGAGGCGATTGGCGCGTATGTTTTCCCAAAAAACATAATCTCTACGGACCCTGTACGATCCTCCAGCTCAATTCGGGCATAGGCATTACCTGATGATTTGGCAATACGGCGCTGCACTGAAGTGATCATGCCTGCCACCGTCACGATCGCACCGTCAGGTTTTGCGCTATCTTCAGCGAGCAAGGCCTGCACTGTGGTATCGGAATACTGCCCCAAAGCCTCGTCAAGCCCACGTAATGGATGGTCAGAAACATAGAGACCTAACATTTCACGCTCAAATGACAGCATGTCTTTGCGTTCCCATTCCGGAACATCCGGCACTTCCACTGCCAGTCCGTGAACGTCCTGACCGGCGTCATCACCACCCATGGCGAATAGGTCAAATGTAAATTCGCCGTTTGCTTCATTTTTCTTCTGAACCAGAACATCATCAATCGCTTGTTCGTGGCACATGACCAACGAACGACGCGTGTGACCTAGTTGATCAAATGCACCGGACTTAATCAAGGACTCAATAGTACGTTTGTTACAGACCACCGCAGGAACTTTCGAAAGAAAATCATTAAATGAAGTGAATCCACCCTTTTCTTCTCGCGCCTCAACAATTCCTTGCACCACATTCACGCCAACATTGCGTACCGCAGCCATCCCAAATCGAATATCATTCCCCACCGGGGTAAAAGTAGTCACCGACTCATTAACATCCGGAGGGAGCACCGTGATACCCATGCGACGACACTCATTGAGGTACATCGCTAGTTTATCTTTATCATCGCCAACAGACGTCAGCAAAGCAGCCATATATTCTGCAGGATAATGCGCTTTGAGATATGCAGTCCAATAAGAAACCAAACCATACGCCGCGGTGTGCGCCTTGTTAAAAGCGTAGTCGGAAAATGATTCCAGCACATGCCAGAGTGTCTTGGTGGCATCTTCTGAATACCCGTTTTCTTTCATGCCACTGAAGAAAAAATCTTGCTGCTTATCCAGTTCAGATTTTTTCTTTTTCCCCATAGCTCGACGTAAAAGATCCGCCTGACCCAGAGTGTAATTAGCTACTTTCTGAGCAACAGCCATCACTTGCTCCTGATATACGATGAGGCCGTAGGTTGTATCCAAAATTTCCGCCAGAGGTTCCGCCAGCTCTGGATGTATTGGCGTCACCTCCTGCTGACCGGTTTTACGCAATGCGTAATTGGTGTGTGAATTCACGCCCATAGGACCCGGACGATACAACGCAAGAACTGCAGAGATATCCTCAAATTCATCAGGCTGCATCAAACGCAACAAGGAACGCATCGGTCCCCCATCAAGCTGAAAAACACCCAAGGTGTCGCCACGACCCAAAAGCTCATAGGATTCTTTGTCATTCAGGGCCAAAGTTTCCAAATCCAGAACGAATCCATCCCGGTTAAAGGTAATATTTTCTAGAGCATCAGAAATGATCGTGAGGTTACGCAACCCCAAAAAATCCATCTTAATAAGACCCAACCCCTCACAGGTGGGGTAATCAAATTGGGTGATCACCTGACCATCCGCCTCACGTCGCATCAACGGAATAACGTCTATCAAGGGATCAGAGGACATAATAACACCAGCAGCATGTACACCCCACTGGCGCTTTAGCCCCTCCAAGCCTGTTGCAGTCTCAAAAACTTTGGCTGCCTCAGGATCCTCCGCTAACACATCGCGCAATTCACCGGCTTCGTCGTACCGCTTGGCTTCCTTGTTATAAACATCGGACAGAGAAATACCCTTTCCCATGATGTCCGGCGGCATTGCTTTTGTTAGCTTCTCCCCCATGGAGAAAGGATATCCTAAAACTCGCGATGAATCCTTAAGAGCTTGCTTAGCTTTAATTGTTCCATAGGTAACAATCATTGCCACACGTTCATCACCATATTTTTCTGTAACATATTTAATAACTTCTGACCGTCGACGATCGTCAAAGTCCACATCGAAGTCAGGCATGGACACACGTTCCGGGTTCAGGAACCGTTCAAAAATTAACCCGTGCTCCAAGGGATTTAATTCAGTAATCCTCATAGCATAAGCCACCATTGACCCTGCCCCTGAGCCACGCCCCGGCCCCACTCTGATGCCATGATCTTTGGCCCAGTTAATAAAATCTGCCACCACCAGGAAATACCCCGGGAACCCCATCTGTTGAATGATTCTTTTTTCGTATTCTGCTTGATCCCGAACACCCTCCGGAACACCACCAGGGAACCGGTATTCTAATCCTGTATCTACTTCCTTAGCGAACCAGGAAGCTTCGTTTTCCCCTTCCGGCACGGGAAAAACTGGCATAAATTTCCCGATAGATTCATCGAACTCCACATAACAGCGTTCGGCAATCTCCAAGGTATTATCACAGGCTTCCGGATAATCCCGGAATAATTCCCGCATTTGCGCCGGTGTTTTGAGGTAAAATTCATCAGCATCAAATTTAAAACGCTTGGGGTCCGCTAAAGTGGAACCAGACTGTACACATAACAAAGCAGCATGTGCCTGGGCGTCCTCTGCATGTGTGTAATGGAGATCGTTCGTAGCAACCAAAGGAAGATGAAGGTCTTTTGCAAGCTTCATCAGATCTTGATGGACATTTTTTTCAATCCCCAGCCCATGATCCATGATCTCACAATAAAAATTGTCCGCGCCAAAAATATCGCGGAACTGCGCCGCAGCGTCAACCGCTTCCTTATACTGCCCCAACCGTAAACGCGTCTGGACTTCCCCCGACGGGCATCCTGTCGTGGCAATCAAACCTTTTCCGTACTCATTGAGCAGTTCGCGGTCCATCCGTGGCTTGTAGAGCTGACCCTCCAAGGAAGCATAGGAGGAAGCGCGGAAGAGATTCTGCATGCCTTCCGTCGTCTCAGCCAGCAAGGTCATATGTGTGTAAGCACCACCGCCGGATACATCGTCCCGGCCGCCCTCAGCAAATTTCACACGCGAGCGATCTGTACGGTGCGTCCCAGGGGTCAGGTAGGCTTCCACTCCAATAATTGGCTTAATACCTGCCTTATGAGCTTTAGACCAGAAGTCATATGCCCCAAAAACAAAACCATGGTCCGTGGTGGCCAACGAGTCCATACCATTGGCATGGCAAGCCTCAAAAAGGTCATCAAGTCTTGCCGCTCCATCAAGCATGGAGTACTCGGTGTGCACGTGCAGATGCGTAAAACCTTTGCCCTTCGTCACCCGAAGAGTCTACCTGTCACAAAGGTCAACGCAGCCAGCCACAGATCAAGGCCCACCCTCACGCAACGTGTCCAGCGCGTAGTCAAGATCCTGCGGGTAGGGGCTCGTGAAGCTCATGCTTTGGCCCGTAACCGGATGGGTAAATCCCAAACGTCGTGCATGCAGCCACTGGCGTGTTAGTCCTAAAGCTGCCGACAGCGTGGGATCTGCACCATAGGTAAGATCCCCGCAACAGGGGTGATGCATCGCCGAAAAATGCACTCGTATTTGATGGGTACGCCCCGTTTCTAAATGGACTTCTAACAGGGTAGCCCGGCCAAATGCTTCCAGGGCTTCGTAATGCGTGACAGAGTCCCGACCACCATCAACCACAGCGAAACGCCATTCGTGTCCGGGATGGCGCCCGATAGGGGCCTGTATCGTGCCTTCCACAGGATCCGGCAATCCTTGAACAACGGTGTGATAAACCTTTTCCACCATCCGCTGTTTAAAAGCACGTTTGAGAACACTATAAGCCCGTTCGGTGCGGGCAACCACCATCAGCCCCGACGTTCCCACGTCTAAGCGGTGGACAATCCCCTGACGCTCAGCCGCTCCAGACGTACTCACGGATACGGCAGCACCGGCCAAAGCGCCAACTACAGTGGGGCCTTTCCACCCAGGGGAAGGATGCGCAGCCACACCGGCAGGTTTATCAACCACGATAATGTCATCGTCGCAATGGACCAGATCAAACCCATCAACAACATCAGAGACAACAACACTGGTGTCTTCATGAGGTGGCATCACGATGTGGATGACGTCCCCATTCACCAGTCTGTCTGATTTTGCAACCCTTCGGTTGTGTGTCGTGATATCACCGGCACGCAGTAATTTCCCTACAGTGGTACGGGATAAACCGGTTAAACGCGCTATAGCGGCATCAGCCCGCTGACCATCGGCGCTCCTCGGAACAATCAACGTCTGGTGCACACGCTCAAACATCACTTGTGGAATCTGCAGCAGCAGACTTTCTGTGCCTGGCTGGTGGGTCTGTGGCATCTCGGCCCATGAACAACAGCAGAGCAATCAGCCCAATACCGACCACCACACCACAGTCAGCAATGTTAAACACCGCAAAATGCTTGACGTAGATGAAGTCAACCACATGACCGTTCGGAAACCCTGGCCAGCGGAATAAACGATCCGTCAGGTTCCCCAGGGCACCGCCCAAAACCAGGCCTAATCCTAAAGCCCAGGCCCGACTACGCACGCGGGGCAAGTACACCAAGATCCCCACAGAAACCACGGTCATAATTGCGGTGAACAACCAGGTGTAGTTTTCGCCCAACGAAAAAGCTGCCCCCGGGTTCAGCACATAGAGCCACTGCACCCATTCTCCCAGTACTGGGATAGATTCCCCTAGCTGCATCGCGCGCTCAACAACGGCTTTGGTGGTCTGATCCAAACCATAGACCACCAAAGCCGCCAGAGCAGCGATCAGCAAAAAGAACCGGGGGTGACCGCCATATGTTGTGTCACGCACCGTCCGACGCCCTGGGCACGCAGAGCTCAGGCCTGCTCTGCACCCGGCATAACGGGCGGAGCGGTGTCGATTTCATGCAACTGGCCAGAAATGAATTCCTTGAGACGCTCACGATAGTTGGCTTCAAAGCCTTTGAGCGCCTGGACCTTCTGTTCCAGCACACCGCGTTCACGTTCCAATCCAGCAAGGACTTCCTCCCTGGAACGCTGAGCATCAGACACCATCCGCTCAGCTTGGCTCTGCCCCTCGGCCACAAGCCGATCGTGTTCGGCGCGACCGTTGGACACATATTCATCATGCAGCTTCTGCGCCATAGCCAGCACGCCGGCAGCGCTCTGCGTGGAATCCCCAGCACCGGCCATATCGGGCTGAACCGGCGCAGCAGCTGCTTGGACCGGCTCAGCTGCCGGAGCAGCCGTGGAGGTGTCAACAGCAGCCCGCGCGGGGACAGCATCCTGCTGCCCGCGCTCAGAGGAAGCTCCTGCAGCTTCCAACTGCTGGGTGAGATCTGCGATCTCCTGATTTAAGGTCCGCAGTTCCAGAACGATCTCATCCAGGAAATCATCAACTTCATCCTGGTCATACCCTTCGCGGAACTTGGTCGGCTGAAACCGCTTGTTGATGACGTCTTCAGGAGTCAAGGCCATGGGGTGTTTTCTCTCCTCGTGCAGGTCATTGCGGGGGTTGTCCCCCATTGGTGGATCACATTTCATCTGGTTGTGTGCGGTTCCTGCAGACCAGCCCGGCCTTGGGGACTACACACGTACCTTTCATGCAAGCTTGGTCCACCACCACAATGGTCATGTTCCCTCAACACAGTACATGCTCAAAGCTCATTCTCCCCCCACCAATAACCGCAATGTCCTCTATATAGCCCACGTTTTTAGCGTAATCAGCTGGAGGCGAACACCCTGCGACAGGCCGGTTAATTCAGTGAATTAGCAGGTCAGGCCAGGAATACGCTGGCCAATATACTGCGCAGAAAAGCTAGACCGAAAATCAGGACTATTGCAGAAAGATCCAGCGCAACACCCCCCATCTGCAGCGGAGGAAGCAAGCGGCGAAGTGGTTTAAGCAATGGGTCCGTAATCGCATACACAGCGGACGCAAAAACCAGGACACCCCCCCGCGGGCGCCAACTACGCGACCAGGACGAAACCATCTCCAGCACAAACCGGGCCAAGATCACCAAGACTAGAAGATGAACGGCAACGTAAAGGATCCCTACAACGATCTGCACGTCAGCACCTATGCCTGATCAGCGTCAGCATCGTCCGCGGGTGCCACAGTAGTATCCACTACTTCCACGTAAGAAGGTGTCAGCAAGAAAACCGTAGTGGTGACACGCTCAATTGACCCGTGCAAGGCATAAACCAACCCGGCTGCAAAATCCACCAAACGCTTGGCTTCTGCCTCACCCAAATCCGTGAGATCCATGATGACGGGAGTGCCATCACGAAAAGATTCCCCCACAGACTTGGCATCATTGTAGGAACGCGGGTGCACGGTGGTGATGGTGCGCATATCGTCAGCAATCTCTCGTGTTGTGGAGGGGGCACGCTTGATCGGCGTCACCGGAGCGCGGTACTCAGCGCTCCGGCGAGGGTGCGGTATCCGGGGACGCGAGGAGTGAGTCACTGAAGTGTCCTCACGAAGCTCCCGAACTGAGTCTCCGGAACGATCGCCACGGTCCGCATCCTCAGAAAGACTCCTCGGGATCCCAGATGCCTCATCAGTAAGCCCTGGTCGAGACTCACTGTGGTCAATGATGCGTTCATCACGGTCACCCTGCGAAACAGTATGAGCGGCATCGTGATCCGCATTACTGCGTGATTCGCTTTGGGGATCAGGCACTGCCAGGCCCAGAGCGATCATGGCTCGGCGCATCGACTGGCCCATGGACGGCACTCCTTGCTCTGCTATGGAAAGCGTGAATTGGGGGCATCAACCTAGCCCACCGGACGCGCTCCGAGAATACCGGAACCAACTCGCACGTGGGTGGAGCCCCACCGGATGGCGGCCTCTAAATCTCCACTCATTCCCGCAGAAATCTGATCTGCATTTGGGTGGATAGAACGCACCACCTGAGCGCATTCGTACAACCGCTTAAAAGCCATGTTCGGGTCCATATTCAATGGCGCCACCGCCATAACACCACGAAGTCGCAAACCCTCTTCAGCTACCACCGCCGACGCTATACGCTCAACATCCTGCGGTAGAGCTCCACCTCGCCCCACTAAGCCATCTAGTGATACCTGGATCAAACATTCCAGGTCACGCTCAGCGCTAGGTCCTGGCTGATGCTGGCCAGATTCAACAGCACCACGATGGTGCCGTACAGATTTGCCCAACGCTGTAACCAGAGAATCACGATCCACTGAATGAACACTGGTGGCATAACGCACCACTGAGTTGGTTTTATTGGTCTGCAACTGACCAATAAAATGCCAGGTGGCCTCTGGAACTTCTCGGGCTTTCAAGGCTGCTTCTTGGTCTCTGTTCTCACCCATGTGAGTCACACCCAAGTGAAGAAGTCTGCGGACGTCATCAGCAGGAAAAAACTTGGTGACAACGATCAACTCAACCGTTGCCGCCTCATCCACCTCTCGATGCTGCTGCGCAACAGCTATTCGCTGCTTCACCACCGCCAACCGGTGCCGCATTTCCTCGGTCCGGGCATCCCCACTCTTCTCTATCACTGCTGCCTCACCGCGACCATGCCAATGATCCTTCCGCTGTGCGGCGCCCTCCGATGTGAGGACAAATCGGTGTTTTCCATCGTGCACGCCGGAGAGCCTGCCACCTGTGGCCGCTGCACCTGAACGCCCATATCCGTCAAACATTGAGCAGCTGCCCCAGGGAGGTCCAAACCGGGCGTGCCCCAGGAGGTTGTGGACCGCACCCCTGGGCGTGCATCCTCACATTCCCGAGCCATATCTGCGGGCACTTCATAACAGTTACCGCATACGCTAGGGCCGATCACTGCCTGAATAACCCCTGCGCCGCGGGCACGCATGACTTCCACTGTGGCATCCAACACGCCACCCATTAACCCCTGACGACCAGCATGAGCAACCGCTGTGATATGGCGCGAAGGATCCGAAGAGTCTGTTCCCACCATGACCACCGGAACACAATCAGCAACCATTACGGCAAGCGCTCTACCCGTCACAGAGACGGAGGCATCCGCTGTGGGAACAACATCAGGTGCCACAGCATCCGCGTCAACCACCGTGGCGCCATGGACCTGATTGAGATACAACGTACTGCCAGGGGCAACGCCTACATCTTTTTCGACTGCAATGCGCCGGCGCAGCACCGCTTGCTCATCGTCGTGTACATGCAACGCAAGGTTGCCCGCAGCACGATTAGTGAACACAATCTGTGCAGACCCCACAAGCGTCCGATACCAATACATAGTCGCCTCCTACGCCTGTTGTGCTGATGCAGTTGAAGCCGGACACCCGCAGGGGGCTCCGGCTTCAACCAGCTACGAGGCACTCAACACACACCTACGGAAATCACTTCAGAAAATCGGGGAAATCCAAGGAGTCCTTGCGTTCAGCAGAGCTATTGATGCTCTCTTGCTCAACAGGCAGATCAACATCAAAACCTGCGTCATCCGGAACATCATCATGTGAAGGTTGGGACCATGCAACACCACCAGCCCCAGGAAGAGCGGACGACGACTGTCCGCCAGCCTGCGGAGAGCGGGCAATATCAGCTGGTTGCCCTGCCCCTGAGCCGAATGCTGCACGGGTCGAGGCCGCCTGCTGAGCCGCTGCGGACGTATTGTTAGCGTTCGTTTCAGGGGAAACTGAATCAAACCCAGCGGCAATCACTGTGACACGAGCCTGGTCACCCAACGCGTCATCGATCACAGCACCAAAAATAATGTTCGCTTCTGGATGCGCAACTTCCTGAACCAGGCGAGCAGCCTCATTGATTTCAAACAATCCCAAGTCAGAACCACCTTGGATTGACAACAGCACACCATGGGCTCCGTCAATGGAGGCTTCCAGCAAGGGCGATGCGATAGCGAGCTCAGCTGCCTTCACCGCACGGTCCTCCCCCTGGGCAGAACCGATACCCATCAAGGCAGAACCAGCACCTTGCATCACCGATTTGACATCGGCGAAGTCCAGATTGATCAGCCCTGGCGTGGTGATCAAGTCAGTGATCCCCTGGACACCTGACAGCAGAACCTGATCAGCTGACTTAAAAGCGTCCAGCATGGACACATTGCGATCTGAGATCGACAACAGGCGGTCGTTGGGAATAACAATGAGGGTATCGACCTCATCCCGCAGGGTCTCGATGCCGTTTTCCGCCTGATTAGACCGGCGACGCCCCTCAAAAGTAAACGGACGGGTAACCACACCAATTGTTAAGGCACCTAAGGAGCGCGCAATGCGGGCGATCACGGGAGCACCACCGGTACCGGTCCCCCCACCTTCACCAGCAGTAACAAAAACCATGTCAGCGCCCTTGAGGACTTCCTCAATTTCCTCCTGATGATCTTCAGCAGCTTGCCGCCCAACATCAGGATTAGCACCTGCACCGAGGCCACGGGTGAGCTCACGTCCGACATCAAGTTTTACGTCCGCATCAGACATCAACAACGCCTGGGCATCTGTGTTGATAGCTATAAATTCGACGCCACGCAGGCCTTCTTCAATCATGCGATTGACGGCGTTGACGCCGCCACCGCCGATGCCGACGACCTTAATGACGGCTAGGTAGTTTTGGGGAGTCGTGGTGTCCATGATCACCTGTTTCACGTCGGGGGTCCGCCCGCCTGGGGGACGAGCGGGCTGTCATATGGAGTCGAACTGCCAGACCAGGTCGTCACTCTAACCCTCAAGTTAGGATTGAATAACGAACCGCCCGTGGGCAGTAACTCACCTATTTCTTCCACGCAAAGACTAGCCAACAGGCGTGAATCGATCCGCACGCATGAGGGTGTGTTGTACAGACCGTTACGGAATTTTCTCCAACCCCACTCAAGTTTCAGGAAAAACTTGAAGCACAGTACATGTCCGTCACTCCAACACCGGGTGCTCTGGGGATGACACATCGTAAACATTCACAGCTCCGGTTTGCTCCCTGGACTCAACCAGCTGAGCCAAAACATCAGCTTTCAACGCCCCCTGAGTGGAATCTCCCCACCGGACCGTGATCCCGCCATGAAGCTGAAGTTCAACCGTAGAGCTGGACACAGCTTTTGCGGAATCAACTTGCTCTAACAGGGAAGATGGCAAAGTCGATAACACGCCGGACACCACCTTGAACTGCTCAGAACTCAGGGCTTCCCGTCCGCCTTCGATGAGCGGCACATGAGCCTGCCCCCGATCATCCACCACCTGTAACACAGTTGCTTCCTGGTCAACCACAGCCCACTGGTCGCCGTCACGAACAACAGCCACTGGCACACGTTCCGTTAAATCAACAACCAGTCTGTTGTCCGGCATGGTCATGACCTGCACAGAACGAACCTGGGGAAGATCCCCCAAGCGATCCATCACATCACGCTCGGAAATCGTGGTCATTGGTACACCGTGGAAAGACTCCAAATGCCCTCGAACTTCTTGAGAATCCGTAAGGTGCGCCCCATTCACCTCAATCGAACGCACTGCCAGTAACGGGGAGTAAAAAAGCACCCACACCAATAACACGATCAGTAGTAGCCCAAGTGCAGAAAAACCCATAAGTTTGCGCACCGATAACCCACGGTGAAACGTTTCTGTGCTCGGTGATGAGTACTGCGCACCGGCCCTAAACCCCTCCCCCGGTCCCATAACTTGCATACGGCGACGCCACGCGCTGAAACGTCCGCCCCCTGTGGGGACCTCCTCGTAACGTTCCGGATCTAAATCGGAAACCTTGGACCTGTTATTCACATGAACAGCGGTGCTTTGTGTGGGCTCCTCACGCCCCCGCGCCGTACCGGAAGCACGGGGACGGCGGGATTTTTGTGAAGGAGACCGTCCGGTGGTCATCAAGGAGCATCCTGCCTAGTTTCCCCAGCAGCAGCACCGCCTGGGGTGCCATGAGCCGCGTCAGTTGCATGGCGTTCTATGGCCTGAAGCACCCGTGGCCCATACGTCGTCACGTCCCCCGCACCGATAGTCAGTACCAGGTCTCCGGAAGACGCCAGAGCCGCTAACTCCACCACAGCATGGTCAACGTCATCAACCGCACGGACTGTCTGCCCTGCAACATCTGCAATCACAGCAGAGGTGACGCCCGGAACAGGATCTTCCCGCGCTGCGAAAATCGGAAGTACCCACGCGTGATCAGCCAACTCCAAAGCCTGCGCAAACTCTGCGGCAAAGGCACGCGTCCGTGAAAACAGATGAGGCTGGAACATGGCGTACACCTTGTGGCCGTCAGCAACGTGACGGGCAGCGGTTAATGCAGCAGCCACTTCCGTGGGGTGGTGGGCGTAGTCATCAAAAACCCGGACTCCTCCGCGTTCTCCTTTGAGCTCAAAACGGCGGGCCGACCCGTGGAATCCCGTCAATCCTCGTAGCGCATCTTCCGCTGGGATACCAATAGCCTGAGCTACCGCAAAAGCCGCCGTAGCGTTCTGGATATTGTGATCACCTGGAACAGACAAGCTCAGACGATAACTGCGTTGGTCCGCGCCTTCCCCCGTGACCACCGTGGCAGAGGAAGCCAAGCCGTGCGATTCAACGTCACAAATCCGGATGTCAGACGTAGCATCTGTACCGTACGTCAGCACACGCGTGCCGCGTTCGCGCAACGTTATAGCCAGTTCCCGGGAACCAGGGTCGTCCTGGCAAGCCACCAAAATTCCACCGTCACGCAAGGTGCTCCCGAAATCGTCAAACGCTTGGTAGAAAGCTTCCGTGGTGGGGTAATGGTCCAGGTGGTCCGGCTCAATATTAGTCACCACCGCCAGGGTGGGAGCGTACTTCAGAAATGAACCATCGGATTCATCAGCCTCCGCCACAAACCACTCACCACGCCCCAAAGCAGCATTGGCTCCGAGGTCTGCTACATGTGCACCAATTGCCCAAGAGGGGTTCTGATGCGTCGCTTCAAGCATCACGGCGATCATGGAACTGGTGGTGGTCTTTCCATGCGTTCCAGCCACAGCAATCACCGACGAACCGTACATGGAGACCGCCAGCGCATCCGACCGGTGAATCACTCTTAGTCCCTGGTCCCTGGCTGCTTCAAGTTCCGGGTTGAACTCACGAATAGCTGTCGAAACAACGACAGTGTCGACGCCACAGATATTCTCGGCTTTTTGCCCCACCGTGACCGCAGCACCTTGCTGCCGTATATGGTCTAGACCACTGCTTTCCTGAGCATCCGACCCAGAAACTGACACCCCATGTGCCAGCAAAAGCCGCGCAACAGCGGACATTCCAGCACCACCGATGCCAATCAGATGGGTACGTCCAAGGTCTTGCGGAGCCGTATCCACGCCAACCGCCGGATGTGTAGAACCAGACTCCGGTAATGAATAGGACGCATTCATGCGCGTGCCTCCTGCAAAATCAGTCGTGCCATGGTCTCAGCGGCATCGCGAACTCCGGCACCTTGAGCAGCTTGGGACATTGTCGACAACGCCGCCGTGTCTTGGGCCAAAGGAAGAACAGTATTCACGAGGTATTCCGGGGTGAAATCAGCATCCTTGACCAGACGAGCCGCACCGGCTTCCACTAAGGAACGCGCGTTCAATGCCTGTTCACCGTTTCCAATGGGCAGAGGAACAAAGATTGCGGGTAATCCCACTGCCGCTACTTCACAGACAGTGGCAGCCCCGGAACGGGCCACTAAAAGGTCCGCCGCCGCGTAGACATTTTCCATGCCATCAACGTACTCAACCTGACGGTATCCGTCTGTCTTTAGCAGGTCACCACGGTCGTTATGCACCTGTTTACCCCGCCCAGTCACGTGCAGCATCTGGACTCCCTCAAGTGTCACCTGTTGAAGAGCCCGTTCCACGGTACGGTTCATGGACAGTGCGCCGGAAGACCCCCCAGTAATAATCACCGTGGGGATACCTCCTTCCAGACCGAGCGCCCTCCGAGCCTTATCCCGCTGTTGTTCTCGGTTTAGCCCAGAAATCTCCGGGCGCATGGGCATCCCCACAGTCCGCGCCCCTGTCAAAGGGGTCTGCGGAAACGCCGTGGCAACTACCGCAGCCGACCGCGCCCCCACTCGGTTGGCCAACCCTGGACGCGCATTGGCTTCATGGATCACCACCGGAACGCCCCGAGATTTAGCCGCCAGGTACATCGGGGTGCAGACGTAGCCCCCCACGCCCACCACCACATCAGCCTGGTGACGGTCAATGATCTCTCCAGCTTGCTTCACAGCGGTGCGCAATCGCAAAGGCAACTTCACCAGATCTAATGAAGGTTTCCGAGGCAACGGCACCCGGTCGATCTCTTCCAGAGGCAACCCGGCTGCCGGAACCAATCGAGTCTCCATCCCCGTAGAAGTCCCTACCGCAGTGATCCGCACAGTGGGATCGCTGCGGGTAATAGCCCGCGCAATAGCCAGCAACGGAGAAATATGTCCAGCAGTCCCACCACCAGCGATCACAACGGAAACCGGACCAGAACGCGATGCCCCCTCACGCCGAGGGACACGAGGATCCTCCGCTGGAGGAAGATGGGCGTTCATAAAGTCCTCTCTGGTTGGGTACGTGCACTCGTAAACCGCGTAAAAGACATCACAATTCCCACAGCACACAAGCACATGAACAGCGACGATCCACCGTAACTGATGAACGGTAAAGGAACACCGATCACGGGCAGTATCCCCGTGACCATGCCGATGTTCACAAATGCTTGCCCGATCAACCACGCCAGAATTCCACCGGTGGTAATGCGTTCAAATAGGTGACGGCTGCGCAGCAACACCCGTGCCATAGCCACAGCCATTGCAGCGAATAAAGCCAAGATGAACACCGTGCCAATCAGCCCAAGCTCTTCCCCAATAATCGCGAAGATGTAATCGTTATGAGCCTCAGGGACGTAACTATATTTGGAACGCGATTGTCCAAGCCCGACGCCTAACCATCCACCGGTGGCCAAAGCTGCCAGTCCTTGCTGGGCCTGCCAACAGGAACCTGCCGCATCACAGTTTCCCGTGATCCAGCCCGTCACACGATCCAGACGGTGTGGGGCCAGCAACACGGTAAGTATGCTGACAACTACCGCCAGCACACTCCCCCACACAAAAATCTTCCACGGCGCGCCAGCCAAAAACAGCGCAGCAACGTAAATCAACACGAAGATAATGGCGGTTCCAGCGTCCCCACCCATCCCCACACCGATCAAAGGCACCAACAAAATCGCCGACGACGGCCACAGGTAACTCCTGTGGCCGTGCAACGTCGCGGCGTACTGTGCAAAATACCAACCCAGCATCATGGCAACACCTAGCTTGGCTGCCTCCGACGGCTGTGCAGTAAAACCCCCAATTTGAATCCAGTTCTGGTTGCCGTTGATCTCCGTCCCCCAGATCACCACGGTGCCCAAACCCAGTAGCGTCAGGAGAAATGTTGGAACGGCCGCTTTCTGGTACAGCCACGAAGGCACAACGGACAACGCCAGCATGCCTATGATCCCCGCCACTCCAAAAAGGACTTGTCGCTGAAAGTAGTAGAACGCTGAGCGGTCCGCCGAAATCGATTCCACAGCTGACGATGAGAGCACCATCATGGCCCCGACCGCTGACAGGAGAATCGCGCTGGCTGCCAAGGCGTAATAAGAATGCATCAGCGGACCGCCATACACCCACGCCCATACCCTGTGCAGCAGCCCCTCACCAGTTTCTACCGGCTTCACCCTTTCGGGATCAGACGGTGTTGACTCGGCTGTGCGTACGGCGCTAACTGTCTGGGGACGGCGACCACCACGCGCGCTCATGACAACCGTTCCACGAGTTGTGCCACACAGCGACTGAAAGCAAACCCACGGTGCGCATAATCCTTGAATTGGTCCATGGAAGCAGCCGCTGGCGCCAATAAGACGGTGTCTCCATCAACAGCCAGTTGGTGTGCAGCTTCCACCGCCAGCTGCATCACGGCATCGCCGTCGTATGGATCTATAGCGGCGTCTTCACGTACCGCAGGAACAACGGTGACATCGGGCGCATGATGAGCCAAAGCGCTCAGCAAATTGCCGTTATCTGTGCCAATCAATACCACCGCGCGCAGACGGTGAGCGTTACGGGCCACAAGGTCGTGACTGTCCGTACCCTTAGCTAAACCCCCCGCAATCCAGACCACAGGATCAAAAGCAGAAAGTGATGCGTCAGCAGCGTGCGGATTAGTGGCTTTAGAATCATTGATCCACACCACACCATGCGTCTTGGCGACAGGCTGAATACGGTGATCCCCAGGCTCAAAAGAACGCAAGCCATGGCCCACATCTTCGGGGCTCACCCCGGCGGCACGGGCCAACGCAGCCGCTGCCAGAGCGTTCGCAACACCATGGGGGGTCGGCACCGGCGTAAGGTCATTCACCGATGCTAATTCAAAAGCCTGGTTTCGACGATCGTCCAGGAAAGCCCGATCCACCAATAGGTCTTCCACCACACCAACCATGGATGGTTCCGGATGCCCCGTGGTGAACCCAATAGCGCGGCACCCCTCCACGACGTCAGCTTCTTCTACCATGCGGCGTGTACGGGGATCGGCCACGTTATAGACAGCAGCCGTACGACAATTTTGGTAGATCCGGGATTTATCGGCTACATATTCTTGGAATCCCCCATGCCAGTCCACATGGTCTTCAGCCACGTTTAAGCACACTGCCGCAAGGGGGGACAATGAATACTGCCAATGCAGCTGGAAGCTGGAAAGCTCAACAGCTAGGACATCGTATTCCACCGGGTCCCGCAAGGCATCCAAGATCGGGGTTCCAACATTACCCACAGCAATAGCCCGAAGCCCTCCGGCTTGCAACATGGCCTCAGCCATCTGGACCGTAGTGGTCTTACCGTTGGTACCAGTAATACACACCCAGTCAGCGGTGTGGCGCCCCTCCCGCTGACGAATCCGCCAGGCCAGTTCCACATCCCCCCAAATCTGCACACCACGTTGTCTAGCATCTGCCAAGAGGGGGTGGTCAGGGCGCAACCCAGGTGATGTGACAACCAGCTGCGCCGGACGCCGTCCAACATCCGGCACACCCTCCATTGCTCGGTTCCCCAACAGCACGCCTCGTGCGCCCACAATCTTGAGTGTTTCGGCCTTATTTCGGGTCTCTTCGGTGTTTTGTCCGTCCACCACCACCACATCCGCACCAAGTTCAATCAGTGTGTCAGCAGCGGCAAAACCTGAGATCCCAATCCCCACAACAACCACACGCAGACCAGACCAGTTGGAATCCCACGTGGTCAGTTGCTCTAACCTGGGATCACTCACAACCGGGTTGACGTTAGCGGAATAAGTCACCAAAAAGTTCCTCCGTTGGAGATCAACCATTCTCCGTAAAAAATGGCCAGGGCAACAGCGACAAAAAGCCCGGCAACGATCCAGAAACGAACCACTACGGTGACTTCCGGCCAACCCTTGAGCTCAAAATGGTGTTGCAGCGGAGCCATCTTGAAAATCCGTTGCCCGCCAGAAAGCTTGAACCAGCCCACTTGCAAAATCACGGACAGTGTAATCACCACAAACAAGCCTGCGATGAGCACCAATAGCAGTTCAGTCCGGGTGAGAACCGCAAAAGCCGCCAAAGCTCCCCCAAGCCCAAGAGAGCCGGTATCGCCCATAAAAATCTTGGCCGGCGACGTGTTCCACCACAAAAAACCAATCAATGCACCGATCAGTGCAGCGGCTAACACGGCAAGGTCCGAAGGGTCGCGAACCGTGTAGCACAGCCCAGAGCCTGGGGCCTTACCAGGATCGTCACACAGGTGATCGGTCTGCCACATGCTGATCAGCATGTATCCGGAAAACACCAAAATGGCAGCTCCCGTTGCTAAACCATCCAGGCCATCCGTAAGGTTCACCGCATTTGTAGTAGCTGTTGCAATCAAATTCACCCAGATGACAAACAACATCAGACCCAACGCCACCAGGATCAGCGTACGTTGCTCGCTCAATGCCTCTAGCACCCCACCAGACATCTGGCCAAAGCCCATATCCAAGGCAGGAATATCACGGGTTAAAGAGATTGTCGTCGACCCGGGAGTCTTGCCGGCGTTATCAGGGAAAAGCAGGGCCAAGACGGCAAATGACGACCCAATCAACCCCTGCAACAGAATCTTGCCTTTGGGGCTTAACCCAAGGTTCTGTTTCTTGGTGATTTTCGTGAAGTCATCAATAGCACCCACGAATCCCATGCCCAGCATCAAGAACAGTGTCAACACACCAGAAGCAGTCGGTCCAGTCCACTGACCGGTCATTAATCCAACGCTGAGGTGCGATACCAGATAAGCAATAGTCGCAGCACCCAAAATCGTCACACCACCCATGGTGGGGGTACCGCGTTTGGTCTGGTGGCTGGACGGGCCTTCTTCGCGAATAAACTGCCCGTACCCTTGCTTGGCCAAAAATCTGATAAAAGCAGGAGTACCAAAAATAGAAAGCACCAGACCAAGAAAACCTGCGACAACAATCTGGATCATGCGGGCTGCCCGCCCCCCGCCGAAGGTGTTTGGCTCGTCTCGGCATGTTCCGTGTTGTGGCCCGTGACACCCGCTGCCACTTTATCGCCGAGTACTTTCATTCCGGCAGCATTCGAGGATTTAAACAAAACGATATCTCCGGGAGCTAGCTCCTCACGTAGTATCTGCTCCGCGGCGTCAGCATCGTCAACCCACGTGGCTTCATCACCCCAAGAACCTTCGAGGTGGGCCGCGTTATAAATGGGGCGTGCTTCAGGCCCCACCGCCACTAATTTAGCGATATTCATGCGCACCACATAGCGGCCAATCGCATCATGTTCCTGAGCGGATAACTCCCCTAGTTCAAGCATGCCGCCCAGCACCGCCCATGTCCGGCGCGCCGGACGATTTTCTGACCCACGTCCCAGCTGAGCCAAAGTCTGCAAAGCAGCCCGCATGGACTGAGGGTTAGCGTTATAGGCATCGTTGATCACGGTGACACCATCTGCGCGTTCTGTGCGTTCCATGCGCCACCGACTTCCTGCACCACAATGGCGCAGCACAGCAACAATTTGTTCAGCTGGTACACCAGCAACATAGGCCGCTGTGGCAGCCGCCAAAATATTACTGATGTGGTGAGCTCCGATCAGTCCGGATACCACACGGTGCGCACTTCCATCTGGGAAATGCAGCGTCAGTATGGGGTGGCCGTCATCATCAGTGTCAATATCACTGGCCCATACTCTGCGCCCAACGAGCAGTTCAGCGTCACCGGAATGTTCAGCACTGAAAAACGTAACATCAGCTTGCGTGCGAGTATGCATAGCACGGACCCGGGGGTCGTCTTCGTTCAAGACCGCCATACCATGTGAGCCAAGGGCCTCCACCAGTTCTACCTTAGCAATCGCGATGTTTTCCACGCCACCGAATTCCCCTGCGTGTGCAGTACCGACGCATAACACCACACCAACGTCAGGGCGCACCATGTTGCACAGGTACTCAATATTGCCAATATGCGTGGCTCCCATTTCCACTACCAAGTAACGAGTCTGTTCTGTGGCCGTAAAGACTGTCAGAGGAACCCCGACTTCGCCGTTGTACGACCCCTGTGGAGCCACAGTTGGTCCTACCGATTCAAAAATCGCCCGCAGCAGATCCTTTGTGGTCGTTTTACCGACCGAGCCGGTGATTCCCACAACTTTGACACCGCTGTCCTCAGAGCCTTTGTGAAGCTGACGGACATGGGCCACCACCCAGGCAGCCAAGGTGCCCATGGCTTCTACGACGTCATGGACACGTACGGAAGGAAAAGGTGCACCCAGTGCATCGTGAACAGGCCGTTCAACCAATGCGAGCGAAGCACCTGCGGTAAAAGCTGCCGGAACAAAACTATGACCATCCGCGAATTCACCGGGTTTCGCCACAAATAATGTTCCCGGCTGGACTTCACGTGAATCCGTGGTCACGTGTTCAACCACTGGCACCGAGGAGTCCTCAACCCCTAGTACCGTACCGCCCGTGATCCGGGCAATTTGGTGGGCATCCAATGAGATCACTTGGGTTCACCCCAGCCTTCCTGTGAACCGTTGTGCAGCTCGTCCAGTGCCGCACGTAATTCCACGCGGTCATCCAGTGGGTGATCAACTCCCGCAATATCCTGAGTCGTTTCGTGACCGCGTCCAGCCACAATGACCGAGTCTTGACGACCCGCCATACGCACCGCAGAGCGGATGGCCACTGTCCGTGGCACGATTTCGTGGATCTCTGCGGCACGGGCTGCCCCGGATTCCACAAGAGCGTGAGCCCCCGCGAGGACCTCCGCACGGATATGTGCAGGATCTTCCCCGTGTGGGTCGTCATCACTCACGATCACCACATCAGCTTCTTGCGCCGCGATGCGGCCCATCACAGCACGTTTTGTTTTATCCCGATCACCAGTGGCACCAAACACCAAAATCACCCGTCCGCCGCCCTCCGGTGGATCCACTGCAGTTAGCGCCCGGACCAACGCATCCGGATTATGAGCAAAGTCCACAACAGCGGTGGGTTCAGTGCCAATCAGCTGCATCCGTCCCGGAACATCGGTAGTCAAAGGATCGTGATCATCCAAAGCCCGCTGCAGCACAGCGTGATCGACACCCGCTGCCAGTACCATCAGGACAGCCAATGCCGCGTTCGCCACATTGAACTCTCCGGGCAAGCCCGTACTCACACGCAGAGATCTACCGTCTCGGTGGATCAGCTCAAAAGCATGACCGATACCCCGCCGATGCAAGGAATGTAGAGTCCAATCTGCCCCTTGACGCAAAGAACCATCCTCGCGGTCCTCTGCCACTCCGCCACGCATAGCAAAGACATCAACGTTCTCTGCCCCCAAGTGAGAACGTGCTTGCCGGGCCATAGCCAAGCCCCAAACATCCTGCTCATCAGAGACCACAATGACCGCTCGCTGAGCACGTTCAGGCGTAAACAATTGGGCTTTCACCTCAAAGTAAGCCTGCATACTTCCGTGTAAGTCCAGATGATCCTGGGTCAGATTCGTGAACCCAGCAACGTCATAACGAACACCGTCCACCCGACGGAACTCGATCGCGTGGGAAGAAACTTCCATGGCCGCAGCTGTCATTCCGGATTCACGCATCACAGACAACAACGCATGCACGGTGGGTGCTTCTGGGGTGGTCAAAGTGGAAGGAATGCGTTGATCGCCTGCCAGGATTTCAATGGTCCCGATCAATCCAGTAGTTTTTCCCAAAGCTTGCAAAATCGAATTTACAAAATATGTGGTGGTAGTTTTGCCGTTAGTCCCGGTTACCGCAAACAGCGACATTTCTGTGCCGTCTGTGGGCTGGGAAGCGTAGACCTGCGCGGCAATAGTGCCCACGGCACTTCGTGGATCATCTGCCACGAGGATCGGTACATGCGCACCTGCTTCTTGGATAATCCGCGCACCGTCAGAGTCAGTTAACACAGCGCAGGCACCAGCTTCCCGTGCAACGTGGGCAAAGGTCGCCCCGTGGAAACGAGCACCAGGCAGCGCAGCATAAAGATCACCGGGATGAATGGAGCGGGAATCAATGCTTACCCCCGTAACACTCGCCTGATCGGCGCCCGTGGAGTCCGACCCGCTGAGCACATAACCGTCGATTGCCGCGGCAAGGGCCGTTACGGTAACCGGGGAAACCCCACGCGGACGCAACATTGCTGCATCCGTGGTGATTTCCTGTGTGTTTTGCATGCTCTCCACATTGTCCTTCCTGCCCTTGGTCAACAGACATTGACCACCCCCGTGCGCCCGAACCGGTCACACGGACCTTGAACCGGCGGAGCACCCCCCAAAAACGACCGTCGATACAACACAGCGGCCTGAAACAGTGGGGAAGAACCGTTCCGGATTCTTGCCGAGTCTAACGACACAGTGGCTCGGGCTGATGCACTGACGAACACTCTGTGTTCTGGTGTTTGCCGCTGCCTCACCAACACCGCATACGGACTGCGAATTGAAACTCCCAGTGGGACCGGATCAACACCCATCGTCACCGCTCACTGTCATCGTTGCGTTTGGCATCTTTGCCAAAAAATTTGTCCAACGCCACAGCTTCTGTTGTAGACGGGCTCACACCGTAATGTTTAAGAACATTACCCATGATTTGACTGAACACACCGGCGGCGCCGATAGTTCGCACGTCACCTTGAGGCCGCTGCAATGTGACGGCCACTACATATTGGGGATCTTCCATGGGCCCCATCCCCACAAATGAGGTGGTATACCCGTCATACCCACCGTGATCACTGGGCGCTTCAGCTGTTCCTGACTTACCCCCCACGCGATACCCCTCGACTGCAGCTTCCGGGGCACCACCCACCGTGATCACGCTCTCCATAATTTCTAAGACCTGAGAAGCTGTTTCGCTACTCATAACCCGCCGAGGCTCCGGAGCATCGGCGGCAGTAGTGTTGCCTTCCGCATCGGAGGTGGACATCACTACTCGGGGCTCGATAAGCACTCCATCGTTGGCCACGGCTTGATAGATCGTGGCGGTACGCAGCGGAGATTGCGACAACCCTTGACCAAAAAGCACCGTGTACTGCTGGCGGGTATCCCACTGCGTCCAGTTCGCCAAGAGTCCTTTGGTTTCTCCAGGAATTTCAATCCCCGTGAGTTCACCGATGCCAAATTTCTTCAACCAGCTATGCCGTTGCTCGGCCGTGAGTTTTTTCCCCACCTCCACCGTGCCAGTGTTCATAGAATCGGCGATTACACCTGCAAACGTGCGGTCTTCGGCTCCGTGGCTGAAGGAATCCGTGAACGTTTGTCCATCAATGGTTAATTCCGCAGGAACCGGGACTTCACTAAGTGCTTGGACTTTGCCTTCTTCAATCACCGCAGCTGCGGTCACGGTTTTTTCCGTCGAACCGGGCTCTACCGCCGCTGCCACAGCGCGTGGGGAATAGTCACCTTCATTTTCGGTGCGCCCGGGATCATTAGGGTCAACCATCGTGGCGTCAGCCAGAGCCAGCACTTGACCGTCGGCTACACGCAGCACCACAGCGGTTCCCCACTGGGCGTCAAGTTCTTTGACACGGGCGGCCACGGCTTCCTGAGCGTAATACTGGACATCACGGTCCAGGGTGAGCTGCACATTACCGCCGTCAACCGGTAAAACCTCTTCGTGGGGAGCCACCGGAATGCGCACACCATCAGCACTGATTTCAAATGTCCTACTGCCGTCCTCACCGCTGAGGACAGCATTATGAGACAGCTCAATCCCCGCCAAGGCTTCACCTTCACCGCCCATGAACCCCACCACAGAACCGCCCAAAGATCCATTGGGATAGCTCCGCTGAGATACGGGTTCACCGGTGATATACCCCAGCTTCAGGTCACGAATAGCATTCCACTGTTCAGGGGTGGCAGAACGATGAAGGTAATGGAACGTGGCATCGCCATCCAACGCTTCCTTTACCTCGTCATCAGGGAGGTGGAGGATATCCGCCAAGGCGCGGATCGTTCCAAGCACCGTAACCACTTGAGTCTCCCCATCGGGGTTACGCACCGTGATGTCACGAACCAACGTTTGGTCAACCGCGATGTCATACCGCTGAATGCTGCGGGCCAACACAGAACCAGTCCGGTCAAGAATTTCCCCCCGCGATGCCGGTAAAGATTCTTGACGCAGGCGTGCGTTTTCCGCAGAAGCGGCCCTACCTCTGATATCCAGACCCTGCACCCACACCAAGCGCAACGCCAAAAACACCAAAGCCACGAGTCCCACGACAAGTCCAATAAATTCACGCCTACTGACCGATTGGGTCTGCGTTTCCTGGGAAACATGCACCGCGCTGCTCATGGTGCGTCCCTGTTGTTGGACTGCTGGTCGGTCTGCACGATCTCTCGCTCATCCGCTTCGACAGCTGAGCGAGGGTCCCCCGTCGGAACCACTGTCGGCGAAGGCTGTGGTGTTTCATCCGCTGGGTTGCGTTGCTGAGGAGCTGGCAGACTCCCGCCATGCAGATTGAGGCCATTTTCGGCTTCTTGAGCAGCACGTAATTGTCGATCCACTTCTTCCTGAGTCTGAGGCAGAGCATCACGACGTTCTCTTGCTAACGACGTTGCCCGGTCAGCTGCTGCCGACCCTCGCTGCACCGGCTGCGGCACCAAGATTTCATCGTCTTGAATCTCTTGTGCGGGTTCAGGTTGGCCCGAGACTTCTCCGGTTCTCAGATCAACCACACCCTCGGAACTGGTGGGAACCATCCCCTCTTCTGTGGCGGCAACAGCCAAGTTTTGGGGCGCTTGATGGAACTCCAGATCCTGGGTCAGTGCCTCCGATTCCTGCGCCACAGAACGTTCCTGGCTACGCAGCTCCACTAAGCGATACTGACCATCACTGATCTTGATATTTAAAAACAAAATTCCCGCGAGGGTGGCAATGACAACAGCCACAGCTGTCAACAGTGGCATCAGCCGATTCCAACGACGCCACAAGAGCGAAGAACTTCGCGTGTTGTAAGCACTGGTGCCGCGCCGACTCCACGGTAGTTTTCTGTGCGACCGGGTTTTCCCGGGCTCCCCTCGACGTTTTCCCATAACCGCCATCATGGTGCACCACTCCCAGAAGCAATGCGTTCAACAGCCCGAAGTCGAGCCGAAGCAGCACGTGGGTTCCCCTGAATTTCTTCTTCACTGGGTGTATGAGTCCCACGAGTTAGGATTCTGAACGTCGGTTTATGTTCGTCAAGCTCCACCGGAAGCCCTTTAGGAGCTCTGGAGATAGAACGCGCCACAAACTCCTGTTTCACAATTCGATCTTCCAGCGAGTGGTAGCTCATCACCACCGCTCGGCCGCCCTGGTTCAGAGCGTCAAGTGCACGGGGAATAGCTACCCGCAACACCTCAAGCTCCCGGTTAACCTCAATACGTAGAGCTTGGAAAGTTTGTTTAGCGGGGTGACCTTTCTGCCGCTGAGCTGCTGCCGGAATCACGCTACGAATAATGTCCACTAGCTCCCCGGTTGTTGTGACGGCACCTGTATCACGGGCCACTACAATTCCCCGGGCAATTCGTCCTGCGTATCGCTCTTCGCCCCAATCCTTGAGAATGCGGCGCAGATCGGCTTCCGAATAGGTATTTACTACTTCCCGCGCGCTCAGTCCCGCTGTGGTATCCATCCGCATATCTAAGGGAGCGTCATAAGCATAGGCAAAACCACGATCGCGTTCATCAAGCTGCATGGAAGAAACTCCCAAGTCAAACAGCACACCGTTGGCATAACTGAACCCGGCGTGAGCTAAGGCAGCCGGGATCTGGTCGTAGGTGTCATGTATGGGGTGGAACCGATCAGCAAAGACGTCTAGCCGTTCCGTCGCTAATTCCAATGCCGAGGAATCACGATCAATCCCCACAACATGGAGACGGGGAAATCGACTCAACAGCGCTTCGCTGTGTCCTCCCATGCCCAGCGTGGCGTCAACAACAACTGGGCAGTCATGCGCTAGTCCCGGAGCCAACAGCTCCACACACTGTTCCAGAAGTACAGGAACATGCCGTTGCGACGTCGGGCGCGGTAGACCCGCCATAGCTCTCCTCTATCACGGCCGTTCTGATGGACATCACCATGTGGTGTGATGGCACACAGGCCCTACATGCACTGTTCTTCAGTTGCCTCAGCTTAGTGGTGGTTGACACCCGTTCAAACGAACACCGCACCGTGAACTGCGTAACCAGAACCCCGCCCGCTGGCCGCCCCTCGAATCCGGCCTGGCCCAGGGGAAGGTGGGTCAGGACGGTGACGGCAGTGCGGGTGGAGATCTCACCGCGCAGGTCCCGATGCGGTGCATAGACCGCTGTCACACGAACAACTATTCAATTAACACGGGGTATTGCCGCTAAAACAGCCCCGGAATCACCTCATCCTCAGTGTCCGAAAACGCCGATTCTTGCTCTTCCAAGTAGGTTTCCCATGCCTGGGCATCCCAGATCTCGGCTCGTGAACCTGCGCCAACGACGGCAAGTTCCCGATCAAGGCCTGCATACTGCCGCAGTGCTGTGGGAATAGTGACCCTGCCCTGCTTATCCGGCACTTCATCGGAAGCGCCGGAGAGAAAAACGCGGATGTAATCACGAGCTTGTTTGGACGACAACGGAGCCGCCCGCATCTGTTCGTGAACCTTTTCAAACTCAGCGGCGCTGAATACATAGATACAACGCTCCTGGCCTCGCGTGAGCACCAAACCTTCGGAAAGTTCTTCACGAAACTTTGCCGGAAGGATTAGCCGCCCTTTCTCGTCCAGACGAGGTGAGTGTGTCCCGAGGAACATGCTCACCACCTCAGCTCAAAAAGTCCCTCCTACTTCTCTCAATCCACCACTTTACTCCACTTCCCTCCCCCGTCAACCAGATTCCACCCATTATCGGAGTCAAATAACCCTCAGAAGCCACCACGAGCAGTCATCGCAATCCACCTTTTTCAGCGTTTCCCCTTGCCAAAGGCGTTTAAACAGCAGTGGAGTGCGAGTGGAGGAAAGTGGAGGTGCGGGTGGGCGTGTAGGGCGTGGCGTGGCACTCGACTGTTCCCACTTGCCAAAAAAGAGCTGGGCGTCGACCCATAAGGGTCGACGCCCAGCTCTTCAGTGCTGAAAACTACTCAGTCAACAATAACGCTCACGGGCCATTGGACCGTCGCTCATCCCATTTGTCTTCCAGATTGCGCATAAATCCAGAGGAGGATTTAACAACCTTGGGGGGCGCTGCCCCACCAGGAGAAGTCTTCCCGACGTCAGGCAACGACGATTCATCAGTATTTTTAGTAGTGGCCCAATACACCCCCAGGGACATCATCAAGAACCCCAGGACGCCCACCAAAATCTGGTTGATCGCTACACCTCCGATCACCACGCCCAATCCAACCACGCCAATAACAGCACCCAGCACAAGTGACCGAGTGGAGAAGGTGCTCCGGACCGGCCTGGATTCCATAGCGCTAGCGAACTGAGGATCATCAGCATTCAACTGCTGCTCCAGCTGCGCCAACAGCTGTTGCTCTCGCTCGGACAGAGCCACAACATCCCTCCTCGACGGCAATGATCACAACCGGTGGGTAGAAGAACCACAGTGTTCCTGAACCACCGTTCTGGGTTCCAGCCTACCCTTCTGAATCATCCACCGATACGCCACCCACAGAACCACCAGCAAGACGTTCATAACGTTGCTGATGCGAACCAGGAACGCTGTGGTCTTGACGTCGATATTCAGTACCTTCATACCCCAACATGGCAGCAGGCCCCAAAGAAAACCGACCGAATCGCTCACGCGCATGATCCATAACCGTTTCTACCGCGGCCCATTCTTCTTCCCGACCGTCCAAGCTCAACTGGACAGCACGATCCACACCTTCCAGACTTTCGGCACGAACACCAATCAACCGTACCGGCGCAGGCAGCGGAAGCTCCTGCGCAAAAAGTTCCTGCGCGTAGGCATAAAGATCCCGCCCCGAGGAAAACGGCTGCGTGACAGTACGGGAACGTGAAATGGTGGTGAAATCCGCCCACCGTAGTTTTAAGTCAACTTTCCTGGCACGTAGCCCATGAGACCTCAATCGCGCAGCAGTGCGATGAGACAGGCTTAAAAGCTCACGACGGATCGCGGACAGATCAGTGACATCTTCATCAAATGTCCCTTCTGCCCCCACACTTTTTTCTTCCCGGACCGGTGTGACCGGCCGGGGATCGTGCCCATTAGCCAAGGCATAGAGGTGGGCACCAGAGGCCGGACCCACCAAACGCGCTAGCCCTGCAGGGGTAGCGGCTGCTAAATCCGCCACATGATGCAAACCGGCAGCGTGCAACACCCGTGCGGTTTTCGCCCCCACACCCCAGAGCGAATCAACCGGCAACTGCGCTAAAAAATCCACCGTATCTCGATAGTCAACTAATAACAGGCCATCGGGTTTAGCGCGGGTGGAGGCGATCTTAGCGACCGTCTTATGAGCCCCTATTCCTACGGATGCCGTAAGACCTGTCGCATCCCGGATTTGCTGACGCAACGCCCGAGCGATACTGACGGGGGAGCCCAATCGGCGAATAGCGCCGGAAACATCCAGGAAAGCTTCATCGACACTGACTTGTTCCACACGGTCTGTGATGCTCTGAAATAAATCCATGATCGCCGCCGAATATTTGGGGTACACCCCATAATGTGGGGTTAGTACAGTGCCTTGAGGGCATCTGACACGCGCCTGACTCAAAGGCATACCGGAGTGCACCCCGAAGGCACGGGCTTCATAAGAGGCCGACAAGACTACGGAACGGTTGGATTGGGCGGCAACAATCACGGGCTTGCCCACCAGTTCAGGGCGTTCCAAAAGTTCAACCGCCACAAAGAACATGTCCATATCCACATGCAAAATCGCGGTTCGCCGCCACGCGAACACGTCGTCACACGCACCCACCGTATTCCCCCTGCCAGACACCCAGGTTGACCGCACTCGTTTACCCTGAAGAAGGCACACAATGTGCCCGCTATTCCTCGAAGATTCAACGGAGCCCACGCCGTGCCAGTTTCCAGCATTTCATTCCCCTCAGACAGCACAAGCGCTCTGCACGCGCATGTGGATCAGGAAACAGAGGCATTTTTGGGGGCTCTGGGTGCTGAGTTACAGAAATGGTTTGACCATCAGCGCCAATCTGCGGTGGGCATTGACCCCGCAGCATGTGACTTAGTGGAAGCAATTGCCGGCTTATCAAACAGTGGTAAACGGCTGCGCGCCCAATTGCTTTACTGGGGATGGCGCGCAGCCGGCGGCGATCCACTATCCGTTATCCCGGTGCAAGCTGCTGCGGGGATCGAGCTTTTCCAAACAGCTGCCTTAATCCACGATGACGTCATCGACCGCTCTGACACCCGCCGTTCTATGCCCAGCGTGCATAAACAATTGGAGGAAATACATAGCCAGAATGGGTGGGATCAAGATCCCGCCCATTTTGGTATCTCTGCCGCAGTGCTGATCGGTGATCTAGCCTTAACCTGGTCGGAGCAAGTATTCAGCAGCGCTTTGGCCCTAGCTGGATACCCTGAAAAAGCCGCTGAGGACTTCCACCGCATGAGGACAGAGGTCATGATCGGCCAATATTTGGACGTTCATGCAGAAGTTGCGGCGGCGCAAGTACCGGTCGAAGACGCTTACCATCGAGCACTCCAGATTCTGCGGTTCAAATCCGCTAAATACTCCGCTGAACACCCCGTGGTCCTAGGGTTTCTCTTAGCCGGTGGCACCGATGAGAAAGTTGAGCAATACCGGGAGTTTGCCCTGGCTTTAGGCGAAGCATTCCAAATCCGCGATGACGTCCTCGGGATCTTTGGTGATCCCACCACCACAGGAAAACCTGCAGGCGATGATCTCCGAGAAGGCAAACGCACTGTGGTGATAGCGGTTCATATGCAGTTAGCCGATACCACACAGAAATCGGCTGTCAGTCAGGTGCTTGGAAACGCCGAAGCCACCGATGCACAAATCGCCGGGGCACGCACAGCGATCACCTCCAGCGGGGCACTCCACACCGTAGAACAGGCCATACAGCAGCTCAGCCAGCACGCTGCCCACGGCATCGACGCGTTGGAGATGGAACCTACCGTGGCCACAGCATTCCGCAGAATTCTTCAAGCAGCAGTACACCGCGACCACTAAACAGTGGCTCTACCAGGCCATGGCTTGTGCCCGACGTCGAATCTCGGTCTTACGCCCCGCATGTAAAAAATCGATGGGACGTCCCGGCAAGGAATCATCAGCGGTCAGCAACCACACCGCTGCCTCGATATCTGTAAACCCAGCGTCCCGTAACACCGATACCGTACCCCGTAGGGAATCTAAAGGGCTTCCATCGGTCGTGAAATCGACGGGGACCCTGCGGACGCCGTCTTCCGGATCACGGAAAGCCAGCACGGCGCCGTCATCCACTAACGCATGGACACGGGTGACGATCACGCCCATTGCTTCGGCAATATCCGGAAGAGTGGTCCATTCCCTCACTAAAGCAGCGAGTTCGGCGAACTGTTCAGCGGTGGGATGCTCTGCACGGCGGCTGGACTTTTTCACGCCACCAGGGTGCCACGCATACTTGCCGCTGTGCAGGGGGCACGCTGATATTCCATCGATGACTCTGGGAACCAGCGATAGTTGCCCCTCACAGGAAAGACACTCGCAGCTGGACCTGCGCTATCCACGCCGCACGCCAGGGTAATCTCTGGTTCGCGGCCATTCTTCCCCGTGGCTGTTACCCAAGACCCGAGGTCATCTCGATGCACCGCACTTCCCCGGGCCACGGTTCATCACACTCTGACAAGCGTGATGAAGTCGAAGCGCGCCCCAACGTTCGCCAGGCCACCCGAACAGCCACGGCTGCCGCAGCACTTGCGGCGCTAGGAATGACCGGCGTTTCTGCCGCGCAGGCTGATATCCAACCCCATCCTCCCGCCCCGGCACGGGATGAGACCAGGCCGGATGGCCCCGTCCGAACCGTGATGCCCGGTGATTCGCTGTGGTCTGTAGCGACCGCAAATGGGCTCTCCGTGGAAGAACTGATGGCGTTCAATGAACTCTACGGGGATGCTCTCTTAACACCTGGGTTTCATCTGCGCTTGAGTCCACCCCCCGCACATGAAACACCTTCCCCCACTGCAGATGCCAGTTCTATTCGACAACCGCTGTGGCACTCAACACCCACAGGCGCGCACCGTTCAGGGCCGGGCAGCCACACCAGAGAACACCAAGTTGTTAGCGGGGATTCCTTATGGCATCTAGCCATCCAGCACAAAACCACTGTCGCGCAGATCATCGAAACCAACGACATGGACATCACCACCGGCCTGCGCCCGGGGCAGATTGTGAAAATTCCCGACTCCTCCGCGGCTCCACTGCCTCAAGAAGATGAGCAAACCCCAGAAGGTGCCGCTACTTTTCCTGGACACCACCCCTACACCAGAGCCGCGATTCCAGCACACGACTTAGAACAACAGCGACAGAACCACACCGAGATCTCCCCCACGGATCTCCACGATATGGTGCGCCAAACCGCCGTTGAGCTGGGTGTAAATCCTGCTCTAGCTCTGGCCCATGCCGAGCAGGAGTCAGGATTCGACCACCATAAGCTCTCCCCCACCGACGCTGTGGGAGTCATGCAGGTGACACCTGCATCCGGTCAGTGGGCCGAAACGCTGGTAGGCCATGACCTAGATTTGTTGGACCCCCAAGACAACATCACCGCAGGCATAGCCATCATCCGAGCGAATGTGCAACGAACGGCGGATCAAGATCAAGCCATTGCCGCGTACTACCAAGGCCTGTACGGAGTCCAAGAATATGGAATGTTTGAGGACACTCGACAGTACGTTTCCCACGTCAAAGCCAAACTCGCCGGTTGGTCCTGAGCACCACCAGAACACGTAGCTTAATGTTGGTGGTGTGCACAGCCCTCAAGAAGATCACCTGACGGCAACCGTCTTGGAAGGCCGATACACCGTGGGGCCACGTATGGCACGTGGTGGCACTGGTGGTGTGTATCGCGGCATTGACCAGCGCTTAGACCGTACGGTAGCGCTAAAGATCATGCATCCTCATCTCACAGAGGACCCCACTTTTGTGGGACGTTTTGCCCGGGAAGCTCGGGCCGCAGCACAACTATCCCACCCCCATGTTGTCTCGGTAACAGACCAAGGAGAAACTAAAGACGGTCTGGTTTACCTGGTGATGGAATACGTGGAAGGTGGCACGCTACGCGACGTTCTTGAGCGTAAAAAATTCCTGACGCCGGGGCAGGCTTTTCATATCCTCGAGCAGCTTGTGGACGGGCTGGCCAGTGCGCACCGCAGCGGCCTAGTTCACCGCGATATCAAACCCGAAAACATCCTCATGCGTACGGACGGAACAGTCAAAGTAGCTGACTTTGGCCTCACGCGTGGCACCGATCAGCACACCACCACAGGGGCTGTCCTTGGGACAGTAGCTTATGCCGCGCCAGAACTGGTTTTAGAACAGCCGGTTGGCACTCAGGCTGATGTGTACTCCGTCGGCATTCTGGCATGGGAAATGCTGGCAGGACGTCGCCCCTTCACCGGAAATCCGTGGACTCTAGCCCGCGCGCACGTTGAACAACCCGTTCCATCTTTAGCGCAGGCAGTACCAGGGCTGGACCCACTGATCGTTGAACTCATCGCCCGGTGGACCGCCAAGGAACAACGTCATCGGCCCACTGACGCCACTGAATTGGTGGAACAGTTAGCAGCGGTGCGTAGCGCGTTGAGTCACCAAGCGTTGGATCATGTTCCTCCCGGCTGGGTTCAGGGGCCTGGCCCTTTGGCTCCCGTAACGGGTGATCCCGGTACTTCTGTGCTGCCTGAATCTGCACCAGCAGCTGTTCCGATAGAGCAGCCACAGCCCACTACAGCACTCCCCGTAGACCCCACGGAAGCCACAGAAGCCATGACCGTCGCGACCTCCCGCAGTGGCGGCGGTACGGTGTCTCCGGAACTTAGCGTGTTTGACGACACGATGATCATCAACCGTTTGGAAGAGCGCGGCACAGAACCAGCCACCCACATCAGAGACTCGCACTATGAGCACCAGTCCCCTGCGGAAACAGTACCGGGCACTGACCTGGTGGAAACATGGCGTTCTGACCCCCATCACCCCACCGTCTCTTTAGGGAGACAACCGCTATTAGCAACTGCTGTGGGAGTGGCTGCCACCGTAGTGCTCGTGTGTTTAGCAGCATTTCTAGGCTGGCTATTGGGTTCGGGCAGCTTCCGCACGGAAACAGTACCGCCTGTTCAAGGCAGCACTCCTGAACAGGCGCAAACGGTACTCGCAGAAGAAGGCTTCAGTAACGTCCGTGTCTATGACCGCCCCAGCGCAGACATCCCTGCTGGCTCCGTTGTAGGGACCACTCCCGAAGAAGGGACACAAATGCGGGTAGGTGAACAACTATCCGTGTTGGTTTCCAGCGGCCCCGCACAAACCACTGTGCCGGCAGTGGAAGGTCTCACCCAAGAAGAGGCCACCACCCGACTAGAAGAGGCCAACCTCTCTGTCGGAGAGGTGACGACAGAGTTTTCATCATCCCCAGAGGGCACCATCACCGCGGCCTCCCCCGCCGAATCCACCAGTGTCGATGAAGGTTCCACTGTCAATCTGACGATATCGGCCAGAGAGCAACCAGAACAGGTGCCGAACGTGATCGGGGCGCATATCGACCAAGCCACCAAGCAACTAGAGGACCTAGGGTTCACTGTTCAACGGGAGGATGTAGCCGGTGGTCAATTGGGGCGCGTAGTGACGCAAAACCAAAATGGCAGCACCATCACTTTGCGTGTGATCTGAGCCCAGCTATGACGCGTTCAGGAGGCTTCCTGAGCCAAGTAACCTGCCACCAGGAACGCAATCTCCAGGGACTGCATGTGGTTTAAGCGGGGGTCGCACAGAGTTTCGTAGCGGTCGGCAAACTGCGATTCTTCAATGGCCGCAGCTCCACCCAAGCACTCAGCGACGTCATCCCCGGTCATCTCCACGTGCAAGCCGCCTGGATGAGAACCAATTGCCTGATGAACTTCAAAGAAGCCACGGACCTCGTCCATGATGTCGTCAAAGTTGCGGGTCTTGAACCCTGATGGGGTCGACACGGTATTGCCGTGCATGGGATCGCAGACCCACACCACCTTGGCACCGGAGTTTTCCACAGCTTGGACTACTCGCGGAAGGTTTTCACGGATCTTCGTTGCCCCCATACGGGTGATGAAAGTTAGCCGCCCCGGGGTGCGGTCAGGGTCAAGGATCTCAATCAGGTTCAAGGCATCATCGGGGGTGGTGGAAGGGCCAAGTTTCACACCGATCGGATTCTGTATCCGAGAAAGCAGATCAACGTGGGCATCCGCCAACCCACGGGTACGTTCCCCAATCCATAAAAAGTGTCCGGAGGTTCCGTACGGCAAATGCGTACGTGAATCAATCCGAGTCAAAGCACGCTCATAGTCCAGCAGCAACGCTTCGTGACCGGTAAATAGTTCTGTGGTCTTCAATGCCTCAAAGTCAGCGCCACAAGCTTCCATGAATTTCACAGCACGATCGATTTCCCGGGCCATAGATTCGTACCGTGAATGGGCGGGTGTAGCCGCGAAGCCCATATTCCACGAATGCACGTGGCGTAGATCCGCAAACCCTCCTCCAGTAAATGCCCGAATAAGATTCAGCGTTGATGCAGACGTGTGGTAGCCGCGCACCATCCGTTTTGGATCGTGCTCACGGGACTCTTCGGTGAAATCAAACCCATTCACCATTTCCCCACGGAACGTCGGCAAAGTCACGCCGTCGCGTGTCTCGTGGCCAGAGGAACGCGGTTTGGAAAATTGGCCAGCCATTCGCCCCATCTTCACCACGGGCATAGACGCACCGTAAGTCAGCACAGCAGCCATTTGGAGCAACGTTTTGACCCTGGCTGTGACTTTATCCGCCGTGGCACCCTCAAAGGTCTCTGCACAGTCCCCACCCTGAAGGAAAAAAGCACGACCCTGGGCAACATCAGCCAAGCGAGCCTTCAACGTGTCCACTTCCCCCGCAAAAACCAACGGAGGAACTGTAGAAAGTTCCTCAATGCTGGCCTCAAAATCCGGGTGCTCCGACCACGATGGCTGCTGATCCACTCCCAAGCTGCGCCACTGGTCCAATCCATAGGTGTCAGCGGTAGGTTTCGGCCCGGATTGGAACGGCAGTTGGGTGGTATCCACGGAAAGCTGAGTCACGTTTGCCTGTGTCCTTGTATTTGTGGCCCCTGCGCATGGGCCCGTGTTGGAAAATTCTCACGCCACATTCACGTGTTCTCTACGCTACCCCACACCCCGAGGGCCGAACGGTTCCGAGAGGCGGCCCGTTTAACATCCGCAGCGTAAGAATCGACATACTCTTGCCCGGACAGCTCCTGAATAGCACGCAGAATGCGGTCTGCCACATGGCGAACCACCTGTTGTTCCTCCGCTTGATGACGCAAATGGGAGAAATCTAGGGGCTCACCAAACACCGTAGTAACCCGCATCCCCTTCTTCTGCCGCCACGGAGCCGGGAATAATCTGCCCACAGGTTGCACCACGTCTGTTCCGATCATGGCAATCGGGATTACCGGAGCCCCTGACTCCAAAGCCAACCGCGCCACCCCCAGCTTGGCGCGATAAAGCCGACCGTCAGGAGATCTCGTACCTTCTGGGTAAATCCCCAGCAGATGGCCTTTCGCCAAAGTATCCACTCCTGCAGATAAAGCTGCCGCAGAGCGTGTTCCCCCGGAACGGTCCATAGGTATTTGGTTGATGGCTCGGAAAAACCAGGCAACGATCTTGCCCATGACTCCTTGACCGGTGAAGTACTCCGATTTAGCCAAGAAAAAAATCTGCCGCTTCACAGCAATCGGCATAAAAATATGATCCGACGACGCCAGATGATTGCTGGCCAAAATCGCAGGCCCACTGTCGGGGACGTAGTGGGCGCCCACCACCGTGGGTCGAAACAGTACCGTGACGACAGGGGCAACCACCCACGTCTTCAGAAACATGTACAGCATTTAGTCCCCTTCGCTCTCCCCCTATACCGTGTGTCGACTTCTCAACACGCGGGCGTGACCCGAAAGCCGTCGCCCAGACCGACGACAATCCGATGCAGTATCTCACTGTTGTAGTGAGAGCATAGGGACCATGGTGTCTCACGAGTTTCCGCCGCTGCCCACCGATGCCGACCCCCGAGTACCTTTCCGCATACCGGCATCTCGACCCTCACACTCGACACCTGACAGGTCACAGCCAGAACCAGTGGGGGTGCTTGTCATCCATGGCTTCACCGGCGCGGTGTACAGCGTGCGGGATTGGGCCTTGAATTTCGCCCCCGGTCATTCGGTGGTAGCTCCGGCTCTGCCCGGACACGAATCCCGCTGGGAAGACCTCAAATACTGCACATGGCAAGACTGGTACGGGCATGTGGAAGCCCATGCGCGAGAGCTCGCCTCAGAACATCGGCGTGTCGTTATTGCAGGGCTATCCATGGGTGGGGCGCTTGCCCTACGGCTAGCGCAAAACCTGCCGCAGACTGTGGACGGATTAGTCCTAGTCAACCCAGCGTTATCGCTGCACAGCCGCTCCGCACGTGCAGCCTTCGCCCTACGGTACGTTGTGAAATCCACAGCAGGTGTGGGCAGTGACATCGCCGCAGAAGGGGCTGACGAACATGCTTATAGCCGCGTACCGATGGCCGCGGTCGCGCAGCTGAATCGTCTCATGTCAGTCACTGCCAAGGACCTCCACCGCATCAGCGCACCCATCCTGGTACTGCGTTCACGCCAAGATCACGTGATTTCCCGTTATTCGCACGAAAAAATCATGGCCCACTGCCAGGGGCCGGTAGAAACAGTGATGTTGCCGCACAGCTATCACGTCGCCACCTTGGATCACGACGCCCCAACCATCCTGACCCGTTCACAGGCCTTTGTGGATTCGATTGCCGTGGACCGCTGCCCTATCACAGGACGTTCTTTGTCCTCGCGCTCTCGTCGGGATCATGCATCCTCAATCGAATTCCAGCCCTAGCAGCGCGTTCTCCACTACTTCCGTCAACGCAGGATGAATCCAATATTGCCCGCGAGCCATACGCCGAGCATCCAACCCATAACTCATGGCTTGAATAAGCGGCTGGATCAAAATGGACGAATGCGGACCGATCAGGTGAGCCCCCAACAGCTGTCCACTTCCACGATCAGCAATGAGCTTGCAGATCCCGCTACGATCATCCATCGCCCAGCCGTATGCCACGTCCCCAAAAGCTTGGGACTTTACCGTAATCTGCGTTCCGTTTTCCCTGGCCCACACGCGGGCTTGTTCTTCCGTCATCCCCACCCTAGCGATTTCCGGATGGGTAAAAATCGCAGCGGGAATAAATCTGTGATCAGCGGGCATCAGATCGTTCGGGTGTAGCACGTTATGCGCCACCACACGAGCCTCATGATTCGCAACGTGTTTGAGCTGCGCCGGAGAACAAATATCCCCCAAGGCCCATAGGCCCTCCAGCACCGCACCCTCTGGACTCAAGACCCGCTGATATTCATCAACGAGCAATAGCCCAGTTTGTGGGTCCACACCCATGCCAGCGGCCTCCGGATGCAGCAGGTCCGTGTTGGGACGCCGCCCAGTGGCCAGCAAAACCACGTCTGCTACGTCGTGTCGCATGTGCCCGTCCTTGCCGTTGCCAGACAACACAGTGACCGAGCCATCATCGTTAGCGACGATACTTTCTAACCCATACCCCATTGCCAAGTCCCATTGCTGTTGTGCGCACTGCTGAAATCGCTCAGCAATCTGTGCGTCTTGCCCTCGCAACAACCGCTCGGAACGACTCAATTGGGTCACCCGCGAACCCAGGCCATGGAACACATGAGCAAACTCAGCCGCGATATAGCCACCACCGATGATCACCACTCGGTGTGGTAGCTGCGGGATCCGCATGATGGTGTCAGAGGTATGAACCTGTTCAAGATCCACACCGGGAACATCCGGGACACTTACACGTGATCCCGAGGCAATGACGATGGTCGGTGCCGTCAGCTGCTCTCCAGAGGCAGTTTCGAGTGTCCGAGGACCAATAAAGTGGGCGTACTCCTGAAACACGGTGACTCCGGGCGAGGATGCCCGATATTCCAGGCCGCTTGCCGAAATGGCATCGATCTTTGTGAAGATGCGGTCGCGGATGGCGGGCCAATCGACATCACACGAATCAACGCCAACCTTTACCCCTAGCTGATCAAGTTCACGCGCAGCCTGGGCGATTTCCGCTGGGTAAACGTACATCTTGGTGGGAATGCATCCAACGTTCAGACAGGTTCCACCAAATGTGCCACCATCGATAATTGCTACGTCCAAGGATTCGTAGTCGGGTCCCAACAGGGAGTTGCCCGACCCCGAGCCTATGATGATGACATCGAAATTTCGCATGTGATCATCCTAATTCAGCCCACACGTGACGCGTGCAGGCAGTGTTGGGGACTCTGGCTCGTTAAAATAGCCAACGCAAGCGCAGACTAGTTTGGGTAAGGCTTCGTACACGATGTTGTTGTGTGGGGCATTCAAGCTTGTCAGCGTCAATCCATCAGGACCCGAGAACGTCGAAGGACACCGTGCAGATCGTCAGCATCTCAAGCCTCAAGGGCGGAGTGGGAAAGTCCTCCGTGGCCCTGGGCCTGGTTTCAGCAGCCCTGATTGAAGGAACCCGCACGCTAGTGGTGGATCTAGATCCACATGCGGATGCCACTACAGGATTGGGGGTCAGAGCTCCGTCGGGGCGTAACGTCGGTAAGGTGTTGGGTAAACGTGGCAAACCCGGCGCGTTACGTACGGTGACTGTTACGTCGCCCTGGGCTGAGCGGGAACGTGAAGAACAAGGTAAAGACGACCTGGTCCTGGATGTCGCTCCGGGGTCATCAGCGTCCTCTCTGTTCGACCGCGCCCAATACCGGCGCTCCGACTTAGCACGCCTGGAGCGTGCCTTAGAAGGTGTGGACACCGATTACGACTTAGTGATCATTGACTGTCCCCCGAACCTCAACACGTTGACCCGTGTGGCATGGGCTGCGTCGCACAAAGTTCTTTCCGTAGCCGAGCCATCCCTGTTCTCAGTAGCCGGCACTCAACGCACCATGACTGCCATTGCGCAATTTGAGCGAGGGACTCGTTGGGCCGTTAATTCTGCGGGTGTGGTGGTGAATAAGGTGCATCCAGATTCCCGGGAACATCAGCACCGCGTTGAGGAACTGGATCACCTTTTTGGGGAGCTCTTGGTTGCGCCAGTCCTCCCGGACTATCAGGTGTGGCAACGCGCCCAAGGAGCTGCCTGGCCCATCCACCGTTGGCCAGGTGAAGATGCGGCGGAAATTGCCGGACGCTACAGCCAGATCCTAGAAGGGCTACTGTCCGCTGAACCGTGAGGACCCTCTCGCGTTCTCGCAGAAGAGGTTGGCTCCCGCCTATTGATCAATTCATAGCGGCGGGGCCAACCCCTCCTCAACAAAGTTAACGTGAAGTACTCAGGACACGTTCTGCTGACGACGCGCCCGGCGGGCCGATAGCTCATCCCCGGGATACTCAACGGTCTCAAGATCACCGTTGACTTCAGGCAGGCTAGCCAAACTACCTTCGACCTCACGCCATACGCGGCCTACAGCAATACCGAACACACCTTGCCCACCTTGAACAAGATCAATAACTTCCTGTTGCGACGTACATTCATACACAGATGCACCGTCACTCATGAGCGTGAGTTGGGCAAGATCTTCGATCCCCCGGGCCCGCAAAGCAATCACAGCGGATCGGATCTGCTGTAGGGAAACACCGGTGTCTAACAAACGTTTGACGATTTTGAGCACCACAATGTCCCGGAAGCTATAGAGCCTTTGTGACCCTGATCCTTTCGCAGTGCGCACAGTTGGCTCAACTAACTCCGTACGTGCCCAGTAATCCAACTGGCGGTACGTGATACCAGTGACCTTACAAGCTGTGACGCCACGGTATCCCACAGTGTCGTCGAGCACCTGCCGTTCGTCATCAAAAAGCACACCCTGAGTTCCCCCAGACAGGGACGTGAACACAGGAAGCGTTAACTCTTCGGCGAACGGAGTATCAACGTGATCGGTGTCCTTCACGCAGGTCCTCCCGGCTTTTAGTGCCACCCCATTCAATAGGATGAAGCGGCCATCTGGTCATATGGAAGCGACGGTAGACGGGCCGAGGTCCTGAATCAAAGACCCTCGGGGTCGAGATAATTCGTGTCGCCGCAACGGTAGCTGGTCGCATGGCGGCTTTTCCCATGAAATTCAGTGGTTACCTTGTGGTGCGAGTGTGTAAACAGCGGTCAAAATCACGTCATGAAGTCTTCCGGATCCACAGAATCCAAGAAGTCACGAAATTCACGGACCTTCTGTTCGGCACCTTGCGAGGACGATTCGACTGCTGAGGATTCGCGCTCCCCAGGCTCACGCAGTTCACCGTCCTCGGTCATCACCAGTCCCACAGCCTCCAGAACAGACTCTGCACATAACACAGGACAGTCCACCCTGGCTGCCAGTGCAATGGCGTCTGATGCCCGTGAGTCCACGACTGTGTCGTCATCAAAAACCAGCGCCGCATGGAAAACTGTGCCATCCACGCTGCGGATGCACACCTTCTGTAAGTTCCGGCCAAAGCTTTCAACCACTGTCAACAGCAAGTCGTGAGTAAGCGGTCGTGGCGGAGCGATGCCCTGAACAGCAAACACGATTGATGTTGCTTCGCTGGTTCCTATCCACAAAGGAACGTGTCGAGGGCCTGCTGCTTCCCGCAGCACTACAACTGGTTGCGACGACGGTACATCCAAACGCACTCCCACGATTTCCATGAGATGCTCACGTTGCATGACGGCTCCCCGCTATTAGTCCTGATTAGTGACATCCAATCGCTGCTGAATGGAGCGCAGCTGTCCCATCAATAATGATGCATGAATACTCAGACACAACTGCGTGATGTCTTCAGCTCGCTGACTCGCTCGTCGGGAAGCGGTAGGGCTGCGTCTAGCCATATCCGGGGCAATAGCCTGCTCCACCAAACCACTTTCCCGGTCCGCAGCTTGCCGCAACGTGCGCAGATGGCGAGGCTCCACGCCGTGCTCCCGCAAGGCATGCGCCGCACCTGCAATTGCTAAATCGTAATGATCAAAGCCTCCTGGGCGTTCCCGTAGCAACCCAAAACTGATCAATTCACGCACCAGCGAGATACCCGCACCGGAACGTCGGCATAGCTCCCGCATGGTTAAAGGCTCGTCATCGCTCTCTACGGCAACCTCACCCAACGTGGAGTCAGACAGGGGTGGTGCGGGATCGTCGCGGTCAAGCAACGTATCAAGTTGGCCATTCTTCGATAGCTCGCGAATAACCTTCAAGGGAAGATAACGCTCCCGCTGCAGGGTTAACACCTGCCGCAACCGCTCACGATCTGACGCGGAAAACTTACGGTAGCCAGAAGGCGTCCTGGCGGGACACAGCAAACCCTGATCTTCCAAGAACCTCACTTTGGAAGCACTAACGTCCGGAAATTCACTCTGCAGCTGCTTCAGCAGCGCCCCCATGCCGATCAGCTGATCAGCATCATCAGAACCGACCGGGGAACCCTGAGAGGAACTTGCGGAATTGTCCTGACGCGATGCCACCACGTCAGGAACGCACCTCGGAGGTGCGTGTGGAACGGTAAAACACGAAGCAAAATTTACCTAAGCGAACTTCGTCCCCATTGTTCAACCGTACAGCGTCAACTCGGTCGCTGTTGACGTACGTACCGTTCAACGAGGTGGCGTCGATGACTTCGTATGTCATATCGCGGCGCACAAAACCCGCGTGATGACGCGAAACGGTGACGTCATCCAAAAAGATGTCTGATTCAGGATGCCGGCCCACACTGATTTCATCAGTGTTCAGCAAAAACCGTGACCCACGCCCATGCGAGTCCACCTGCACCAACAACGCCGAATGAGGCGGGAGGGCATCCACCGCAGCCTGTTCTTCAGGAGAAAGCCTATGGCTGGCAACATCAGCCAAGACTTCCGAGACAATTTGGATGGATGTGGTTTCCGGGCCAGCGGACGGGATGTTGTGTTCAGACGGCTTGGTCATCATTCCCGGGATCCTCCTCTGGTGCTCATGAAGTAATGATGTTCGGCGACCCCGTGGGGAAGGGAAGGACCGAGCCAACCGGACGTCTCTTGATTGAGGTGCCTGCACGCGCGTACATAACGTTTTGGACAACCTGTCCACAGTCTAGTCATGCCCGAGGACAACATAGACCCACCAGCCCCTGTCGCCTATTTCGGCATAGCTCGTATGGCGTTCCGGAACGCAGCATCTGACACCTAATGTGTACTCATGCGCAACCTCACAACACTGCAAAACACATTGCTTGATGTGGACAGTCAAGGCTACGGGAACTATAAACGCCTTAAAGGTACCTATGACATGGGCGAATTTACGCTCAGCGTGGATCACACCCAGAGCGATCCATACGCACCACCATCCAAAATCCGAGTGTTGATGAGCTCCGATCAGATTCAGTTGCCACAAGAAATTCTGCGCACCAAACAGCAGCGGATCGCAGCAGCGGATTTTCTAGCACGACGTTTCCACGCCGCAGCTGTGCCCCATGAAGAACTGAAAGCTTACGCACACGGTCAAGAAGTCATAGAGCGCAGCACCGTGGTGATCTCAGATCACCACGTAGAAGTCAGGTTAGAAGTTTCGTTACCTGCCGCTGGTCGCCGCATTGAAGGGCGTACTGCTTTGCGCATTTTTACTCGTGATTTACCAAAGGTAGTTCAACACTCTCTAACTCCACACAGCAGAGATGACAACGCTTTGGCTGAGCACGTCAGCCTCTACCTTGACCAGTTGTCGATTGTCGCAGGTCTTCACAAACGTGGCCTCGTGGCATTTATTGGTGATGGCTCCGTTCTACCTCGCCGTTCCGGAAATTCTGATCTACCGCTAGAACACGGCGCCGTGCCATTCACTAGCCCGGAATCCTTGGCCGTGACTTTTGACCTCCCCGGCGGGGGCAGCGTGCGCGGCATGGGCATTCCAGAAGGTGTCACAGTGATCGTCGGCGGTGGTTTTCACGGAAAATCCACTCTTTTGGCCAGCATCGCCAACGGGGTATACCCGCATATCAAAGCAGATGGCCGCGAATGGGTGCTGACCCGAGAAGACGCGGTGGGTATCCGCGCCGAAGACGGCAGAGCAGTTACTGGGGTAGATATCTCTTGGTTCATTTCAAACTTACCCACTGGGGCAAACACGCATGAATTCACCACAACGAACGCCAGTGGATCCACATCCCAAGCAGCCAATGTGGTGGAAGCATGGGCTGCTTCCCCATCAGTCCTCCTTATTGACGAAGACACCTCCGCCACGAATTTCATGATCCGCGACGAGCGCATGAAGCAATTGGTCCCAACGCGCAAGGAACCAATCATTCCCTTTACAGAACGCGTTAAACCGCTCTGGGAACACGCCGGAATCTCAACGATTCTGGTAGCCGGAGGCTCCGGAGCGTTTTTTGATGTCGCAGATCACGTGATTGCCATGGAGGACTACTGCCCGAAAAACGTGACCGAAGAAGCCCACCGCATTGCCCGTCACACTCCGACACAGGAGATGTCCCAGAAGACAGCGCGGGAAAAATGGCCATGCCGCACACCGGCGTCACGCACCCCACATCCATCAAGTCTGAACCCTCGTTCCAAAACCAAACCGAACCGGGCGAAGGGAAAAAAAGAAATTCAGGTAGGGCGAGAGACCATCGACCTCACGGCAGTCTCTCAGTTGGTAGACGCCGGTCAAACCGCAGCCATCGCGCATGTCCTAGATTCCTGGGCCAGAGAGAGCGCTCCCAGAGCGACGGTGGAGCAAGCTGTCCGAGAGGTGATCACCCAAATCCACCAACACGGGATAGATGTGCTGAGCCCGCACCGTGGGCACCCCGGATATTTAGCCGCACCGCGCCGCTACGAACTTCACGCTGCCGTGAACCGGTTCCGTGGACTACAAATCACGGTTCACACAGGCGACACTACCGACCGATGAGCAGACACAGTAATGCCAGACCACACGACGCAGCATCAAAAAATCACTGGCTGCCCGGAATTCTTGTAGCCATAATTGTTGCCTCTGTAGCCATCATTGGAATATTGACAATTGATTATCTACGTGATGAAGAACCAGACATTTTGCAAGGCATTGGGATCGAAGAGAAACCTTTAGGCCCACGCAGTATGTCCCCCCCGACGCACACTCCCCAGCCGATACCAGCAGAGGATGTCCAAGTATCGGGGGATGCAGCACAGGACTATTCCGCAAACTCCGATGGTTTACCTACCGGTGGATTGGATGGGGTAGATCTTGACGGAATATCGCCCGGAGGCGGCCTAGGGCCAGAACACCACGACTGGTCAACTATGAACCCATCTGAGCTGGCGATTCCACAGGCACATCTAACCATCCCTGTCGTTCCACGCGGTTTGGTGTCCATTGATGGACAAACCCGGGAGATGGATTTGCCAGTTTCCTTTCAAGCAGGGTGGTTGACGTCATCTTCCCCGCTCACCGCCGATACGGGCGCCACCGTCATCGCGGGGCATGTCAACTGGACAGATGGCTCATGGGCCCCCATGTCCAACCTCTATAACGCTGCACCTGGAATGTCCGTGCTCACCACACATGACTCCGGAGCTATCCAAGAATGGGTAGTGACAAAGAGCTCAAGCGTCCCCCAAAGTGAGCTTTCGCGACTTTTCACCCTTACAAGGGATAACGGGCCACGCCAGTTAGTTCTCATTACCTGTGAAGCCAGCGTAGATAGCAGGGGAAACCTGACCTTTGATCTAAACCATGTCGTAACAGCTACACCAAAGCCTTTGTAAATACATTGATGTGTATGTAAAGTGCGATTACATGTCTGACCCCTAGAGCAGATATGTGGTCATGCCATTCATTTAGTGCCCTAATTAAGGGGGGTAAGGGCACTCATAACATCAAGGAGCATGTCATGCCCTTCACTATGCGCGATCAGCGCCACGTACGCACAGCCGGGCTGGTTTCTGTGCTGGCTCTGACAGCATCACCCTTGGGATTTTCACAACCAGCCTTGGCTGCGGAAATCCCAAACGCCATCACTTCTGTCCAAACACAAGGCAGTGTGCGTGTCGGTGATTCACTCACCCTGGTAGCCCAGTGGGCCGTACCTGATCATGCACAACCGGGGGATACTTTCTCGCTGGATCTTCCTGCAGAACTGTCGCCCATGCAGACTGAGTTCAATGTTGTCAGTGATACTGGCGCAATAGTGGCCACTGCAAAGGTGGAAAACGGCACAGTAGTGGTCACGCTCTCCGACTACGTGGCGCAGAATCCAGTGGACCTCAAAGGTCAACTGCGGTTCAACGCCACCGTTAATCAGACCGCCACGCCAGGGGAACCCATCATTATTTCCTGGGGCAATGCCACCACCACCATAACGCCCGGTGAATCCACTGGTATTGGGGACATCACCCGCCCGTCCAAATTCGGCTGGGCGAACAAGGCTGGGGGTAACTCATGGACCGTTCAAGTTCCCGGACCTTTAACGAATGTGCGGGTGACAGACACCCCGGTGGGTCACCAAATTGACTGTGGCTCTCTTCGGGGACTGGAGGGTGTATCTGTGGAAGGCGCTTACCCCACCTCTCTTGAACCCCGAGAAATCACAGTGGTTAACTGTGATCCTTCCGGCTGGACCGTTGATCTCGGTGACATTGAAGCTCACCACATGGTGTTGATCTTGGGGGACGTTGATACCGCCGCAGGTATCACCCCTCATCCCACCGACGGGCTGCTGCACAACGGCTGGAGTGTTGAATCCAACCAAGGTTCTTTAGACGGAACCAGTGAATCCGTCGTTTATGGTGCGGACGGCAGCGGCGGAGGAAACACAGTTCCTCCGACTCCGGAACCTACACCCGAACCCACACCGGAGCCAACCCCAGAACCCACACCCGAACCTTCGGAGACACCTTCTGCGGTCCCTTCCACTGACAGCACCGAATCTCCAACCCCTGTACCGTCGTCAAAGCCAACAACCCCGGCTCAACCCACCGTGCCGGACGGTGAAAAACCCATCATGGTGCGCACCGGTTTGGCCGCTGAAGATGGCGGCCCCGGTGCCACCACATGGGTTATCGGTACAGCAGCGGTGGTAGCTATCATTTCCGGCGCAACGTTGCTGATCCGGCGACGCATGGGCTGAGGCACCTAGCGTCCTTTCGCTGCCTCACGAAGTCCGCCGTGTCTGAGGGAGGTTCCTGTGCACTTTGGCGCACAGGAACCTCCCTCAGCATTAGCACGAGGGCTCTTCATCAACTCCTTACCGGAAAATAGGCCACCCGCTGGGTACTGTCATAATGACATTGCACTGAAAACCGGTTTTTTGAAAGGGCGCCGTGTCTGTTGTCACACCTGCATCCCCTGCCGATATTGATGATCTCGCCCATTTGCTGGCTGTGGCTTTCCAATTTGATCCCCCAACGCGGGCAATCCTCCAACCAGCCGATGACCATGACATGGTAAGACGTGCCTTTTACCTTTTCCGCGCCATGCTAGCCGCCGGCCCGGTTCACAAGGGCTACGTGGACACTATTCGTGAAGATGGCAGAATCCTCGGCATCGCTACGTGGGAAGCACCGGGCGATACATCGTCCTCCTCCGCTATCTCGTACCTCAGACACACAGCCGATTACATCCGTGCGCTCGGGTGGTCGGGGCTGCCCAGAGCAATCGCCGCCCAAGCGGAAATTTCCAAACACAAGCCGGGGGCGCCCGCCTGGTACTTACACGCCATTGGCGTCAGCCCCGACGCACGCGGGCGTGGGATAGCTTCGCAGTTACTAAAACACCGCCTATCCATCGTGGATCACCGCGGGGAAGCGGCTTACCTGGAATCATCAACCGTTAAAACCGGTAAGCTCTACCGACGCCATGGCTTCCATTCTTTACGGCCCATCCACATCACACAAGAAGCGATCCCGCACGCCATGTGGCGTCCAGCTATCCCGCCAACACCCTGACACGGCACCTGATTTTCTGGCGTAACCGCTGCCGATCAGCAACGGCGATGCCCCGCTCACAGTCAAATATTTTCTGTGATTACCCGCGCCGGATTACCCACGGCCACCACATTCGCAGGGATATCCCGGCTGACGACAGAACCAGCGCCAATCACGGAATTTTCGCCAATGCTCACGCCCGGGCACACAATCACCCCACCCCCTAGCCACACGTTGTCACCGAGGGTGATGGGCTGCGCGGCCTCTAACTTATCCCGGCGCGGCTGAGGCTCAATGGGGTGCGTCGGGGTCAAAAGCTGAACGTTCGGGCCGATCTGGCAATCTGCACCAATACGAATCGGCGCGACGTCCAAAGCCGTAAAGCCCATATTAATGAAAGTTCTAGCACCCACAGAAATAAAACTGCCGTAGTCCACATAAACAGGACCACGCACATGGACCCCCTCCCCCACCTGACCAAACAGTTCCCGCAGTATCTCCTGGCTGGCGTCCGGATCCTGGTTGTAAAGCGCATTAAATTTTCCCATCAGGTGGATAGCACGGAGCCCATGCTCTGCAATCTGGGGATCGTCGGCGATGTAGTGGTCTCCGGCTAGCATGCGCTCGTAATTGCTGCGGGGGTCACCAACAAAATATCCACGGTTTTCTTGGGGAGGCATAGTGTTATCGGTCATGTCACGTCCTGTCGGCCCTCAATATCAGGTTCTGGATTCTTCTGAGCACGGTGCATAGAGCTACCCTCTCAAGGATTATCGCCCCACGGTCCTTTCACAATCTCCACAACAGCTTGACCGTAACGTTCCAGTTTCTTGGCACCGATTCCGCTGATTCCCTGTAATTCATGGACGGCAGTCGGGGCAGTTTGAGCAATAGCGATCAACGTGGCGTCCGGAAAAATCACGTATGCGGGGACTGCCTGTTCGCGAGCTTGCCGGGCACGCCATTGCCGTAATGATTCAAATAGGGAGGACTGCTGAGGCGTTAGGGATGCGGTAGCGGCCCCCGAGCGCCGTCCATCACGCGGAGTCCTCCGCCTTTTCTCGCCTGCCATACGACGTAATTCCACGGTGGCTTCGCCTCGCAAGATCGCTCCGGCGCGCTCCCCCAACCCCAACGTGCCGTACTCCCCGTAGGTGGTAATCACGTCACGAGCTAGCAGCTGACGGATGACCCCACGCCATTGCGTTTCACTGAGCTCCGCGCCCACACCCCACACGCTGAGTTGATCATGACGGGATGCCGTGGAGCGGTCGTTTACCTTGCCACGCAAGACGTTGATCACCTGCCCGGCACCAAAATGCTGGTTGCGTTCCCGATCCAGACGAATCAGAGTTGACAGTAGTTTTTGTGCAGCCACCGTGGCGTCCCACCCCATGGGCGGATTTAAACAGTTATCACAATTACCACATGGTGATGTTTCCTGCCCGAAATACCGCAGAATCTGCACGCGCCTGCAGGTCAACGACTCGCACAACGCCAACATGGCATCAAGGTGGGAGCGTTGTCCGCGAAGGTGAGTTTCGGCAGCATCGGATTGATCAATCATGCGACGGAGTTGAACCACATCGTGCAGCCCGTAAGCTAACCATGCCGTGGCGGGTAAACCGTCGCGTCCCGCCCTGCCGGTTTCCTGGTAGTAGCCCTCCACACTTTTGGGCAAGTCCAGATGTGCCACAAACCGAACATCAGGTTTATCGATCCCCATGCCAAAAGCGATGGTAGCCACCATGATCATGCCGTCATCTCGCAGGAATTGGGCTTGGCGTTCGGTCCGTTCAGTTTCACTAAGTCCCGCGTGGTAAGCCAAAGCACTGAGACCTTCTTTGCGCAACGCCTCAGCTGTCTGTTCAACTTTGCGCCGGGATAAGCAGTAAACAATTCCGGAATCACCGGGATGTTCAGTACGAATGAGTGTGAGTAGCTGCGAACGCGCGTTGTCCTTCTCCACAATCCGGTATTGGATGTTAGGTCGATCAAAACTTGCCACGAAATGTCGGGCGTCGCGTAACCCTAGTCGTTGTGTGAGTTCGTGGTGTGTGGCTTCGGTAGCCGTAGCAGTCAAAGCAATGCGCGGGACATGTGGGAAGCGTTCAGCTAATACGGATAAGCCCAGGTAATCTTTCCGAAAATCATGCCCCCATTGGGATACGCAGTGGGCTTCGTCAATGGCGAAGACGGCCAGCTCAGCTCGGCTCAGCAGGTCCATGGTACGCGGCTGCACCAGCCGCTCAGGGGCCATGTAGAGCACATCGAGTTCCCCAGCCACAAGATCCTTTTCCACACGTGCGGCCTGTTCAGCACTGAGAGTTGAGTTCAGAAACGCCGCATTCACCCCCACAGCGGACAGAGCATCCACTTGGTTCTGCATGAGCGCAATCAGTGGGGAAATGACAATTCCAGTGCCCGGCCTGACCAACGCAGGAATTTGGTAGCACAACGACTTGCCGCCGCCTGTGGGCATCAACACGACGGCATCGCCACCACCGACGACATGTTCCACAATCTGCGCCTGGTCGCCCCGGAAGTCTTGATATCCAAAGACTTCTTGCAGCACCCCGCGGGGTGTGATGCGTGGTGCAGCTGGCTGGGATCTCACCCCACCAACCTACAAGTCACCTGCTCATTCCGCCTGCCATACACGGTGAAGCTACCTGAGCTGCGGAATCTAGTGCTGTTATATCGTGGTTGGTATGCCAACAGCCGACGAGATGCTAGGCCGTCAGGTGGTTCACAACCTGACCCAGATGATTGTCGCTGCCGCACCCGGGAAAGCCTGTGAGCAGATGGCGACGGCCCCCGAGCAGGTTGTAGGGCTGCCCATGCGTCAACGGGTGGATGTTGTAGTTTCAGCTCTGCTCCATGATTTGGGGACAGAGCATACAGAGTTGGTGTCGGTGTTACGCCGCGCGGCTTCTGATCATCCCTCAGATTTTTCAGGCTGGCTCATCTGGCCTGTGACGGAGGCTGCCGCCCAGAGCGCGGTGACGCACGGTACAGATGAAGCATTCCACGATGCATTGGATTTTTTGGCGGAACTCACGCACAGATTCACGTCAGAATTTGCTCTTCGTATTCTCCTACGGCACAACGTTGAGGCTGCACTAAGAACCATCACCACGTGGACAGCTTCCGAAGATCACCACGTGAGGCGGCTGGCTTCTGAAGGAACCCGTTTGTTCTTGCCGTGGGGTTTACGTGTATCTCAGCTCAACGAAATCCCAGCGTCCACCCTGCCTATTCTGAATGCGCTGTATAACGATCCTAGCGAGTATGTGCGGCGTTCCGTGGCCAACCATCTCAATGACCTCAGCCGGGATCACGCTGACCTGGTTCTGCACACAGCCCGCGCCTGGGCAAACTCCCCGGGAGCGCACACACAACGCACGATCAAACACGCTCTGCGAACATTAATTAAGCGTGGTAACCCAGAAGCGTTGGAGCTGATCGGGTTTACACCCGTAGAAGTAGAAGTCCACGGACCCTTTGTGGACCGACCCACCATTGAATGGGGTGGGTCGGTCCAGTTGCGGGCTAGCCTGCACAATAGTGGTGCGGCCACTGCCCGCGTTCTCATTGATTACGTTATGCATTACTGCAAAGCCAACGGCACAACTTCCCCCAAGGTTTTCAAATGGACCACCGTGGAGCTAGCCCCGGGGGAAACCGTAGAACTTGAGCGTGAACATTCTTTTCGGCCGATCAGCACTCGCACGTACCACGCCGGAACGCACGCAGTGTCCGTACAAGTCAACGGCGTTGCTTACCCGGCAGCAGAGTTTGAGCTCATGGCACGTCTTTCTTGAAACATTCAAGATTAGAGGGCACTATGGTTACCATGGGTGTGAGCACTACTGATGATGGGCAAGGCCGGGCACTTTTGCGACAGGCTGGGCTGCGAATTACCCGGCCACGCTTAGCTGTCTTGGCCGCTCTGCATGATCATCAGCACGCGGATACCACCACCATCCTAGATGCTGTTCGGAAACAGATTCCGTCGGTTTCTCATCAGGCGGTGTACGACTGCTTACACGCCCTAACGGAGGCGCGGCTGGTGCGCTCATTGCAACCTGCGGGTTCCACGACTCTGTATGAAATTCACCATGAAGACAACCACCACCACTTGGTGTGCCGCACCTGTGGCCGGTTGGTGGACGTTCCGTGCGCCGCAGGTGAAACCCCCTGTACTCACCCAGTCCAGGATCACGGATATGCGGTAGATGAAGCCGAAATCTACTACTGGGGCCTATGCCCTGCCTGCCTCAAGCAAGCGGAAGCCACCGTCTCCGCTGACCATGACACATCCCCCGCTGTATCAAACGCACAGCAATGATGCAGCATAGATCGAAAGGACCGGATATGACCACCGATAACAGTTCGTTGCCGCACGGCGACGACTCCACCTCCGTAGGCGAAATGACAGAAACTGAGGCCAGCGGCCTGCCTAGTCAGCCCGTTACGGAATCCTCAGCAGGAGGTAAGTGCCCTGTAGCGCATGGCGGACAGTTGCCACACCCCACATCCGGAGATGCCAACCAGCAGTGGTGGCCCAACCGACTGAACCTCAAGATTCTGGCCAAAGAACAGCCCGTGATCAGTCCGCATGATCCGGACTTTGACTACGGTGCCGCTTTCTTGACCCTGGATTTGGAGGAAGTCAAGAAAGACATTGCTGAGGTGCTCACCACCTCGAAAGACTGGTGGCCTGCAGACTTCGGCAACTACGGACCTTTCATGATCCGTATGGCGTGGCACTCAGCTGGTACTTACCGTTCCCAAGACGGACGTGGTGGCGCGGGGACCGGCCAGCAACGGTTCGCCCCCTTAAACTCATGGCCGGATAACGCTTCGCTCGACAAGGCGCGCCGACTGATGTGGCCGGTCAAGAAGAAATATGGCCAGAGTCTTTCTTGGGCTGACTTGATTGTGCTGACCGGCAACGTAGCCCACGAAATCATGGGAATGCCCACCTTCGGTTTCTCCGGTGGCCGGGTGGATGCCTACGAGCCAGAGGACGACGTTTACTGGGGTCCGGAAACCGAGTGGACTAACGGTGGTGATCAGCGTTATGAGGGCGACCGCGATCTAGAAAACCCCTTGGCCGCCGTTGAAATGGGGCTCATCTATGTCAACCCGGAAGGTCCGGAAGGTGAACCCGATCCCGTGAAATCCGCGCGGGATATCCGTGACACTTTTGCACGCATGGGGATGAACGATGAAGAAACCGTAGCGCTCATCGCTGGCGGTCACACGTTCGGTAAAACCCACGGCGCCTCCACCGTGCCCGAGCACGTGGGGCCGGAGCCGGAAGCCGCACCATTAGAGCAGATGGGCTTGGGATGGAAGAACTCTTACGGGTCCGGTGCTGGTCGGGACGCCATCACTTCTGGCCTGGAAGTCACGTGGACTTACCATCCCACCCGGTGGGACAACGAGTTCCTCCACATCCTCTATGCCTATGAGTGGGAGTTGTTCCAGTCTCCGGCAGGCGCCCATCAGTGGCGTCCAGTTAATCGTGGCGGTTCAGATATGGTGCCCGAGGCCGACGGCAATGGGCGTCGGGAGCCACGCATGCTGACCTCTGACCTGGCTCTGCGTTTTGATCCGGCTTATGACGCCATTTCGCGCCGCTTTAAGGACGACTTTGCAGCGTTCCAGGATGCCTATTCCCGTGCCTGGTTCAAGCTAACCCACCGCGACATGGGGCCGATTGCCCGGCATTTGGGCGCAGAGGTCCCCACGGAAGAACTAGTGTGGATGGACCCCGTTCCCGCAGCACCGTCCGCGCCTGGGAGTGCTGAAGTTCAGGCGATCAAGAACGCCGTCGCTGCCACTGGGCTGTCCGTCACCGATGTAGTGAAAACTGCATGGGCTGCTGCATCCACGTTCCGGAATTCGGATTTCCGTGGTGGCGCTAATGGTGGTCGCATCCGCCTGGAGCCACAGCGATCCTGGGAGGTTAACGAACCCGCCATCACAGGGCCGGTCATTTCCACCCTGGAATCTATTGCCGCCGAGCACGGTGTTTCCTTTGCCGACGCCCTGGTGATTGCTGGTAACTGGGCTATCGAAAAGGCCGCAGCCGATGGCGGGGTGTCCGTCACGGTCCCGTTCACTGCGGGGCGTGGGGACTCTTCCCAGGAACAAACGGATGTTCAGACCTTCAGCTTCCTAGAACCGAAAGTTGATGGTTTCCGCAATTACGATCCTCGTAACAACAAGGAGTTCCCCGCAGAATTCGCCTTGATTGATCGCGCCAATCTCTTGGGCGTTTCCGCCCCAGAGATGACCGTGCTGGTGGCTGGTTTGCGTGTGCTGGGGGCCGTATATGGCGATTCGCAGGACGGCGTATTCACGGACCGTGTGGGTGTGCTCTCCAACGATTTCCTGGTGGCGTTGACTGACATCGATACCCAGTGGGAAAAGGTTTCCGAAGGTCATTACCGTGGGGTGACCGCTGATGGCCGCGAATGGACCGGCACCCGCAACGATCTCGTCTTCGGGGCCAACTCCGAACTACGCACCGTGGCAGAGGTGTACGCCGCCGACGACGCACAGGAAAAGTTTGTCCACGACTTCGTTAAAGCGTGGGCGAAGGTCATGGACGCCGACCGGTTCGACGTGAAGTGATTGCCTCCCTCCGTGGGTGACGACCAGCGTCAAAGCCTACGGAGACTACAACGGTCCCGTCCCAGCAGCCCCGCGCGGGGTGGAGGGGCGGGACCGTTTTATGCACATCAAGCTCGTTCCCCGATCAACCACACTGCTGCCATGACATCAAGTACGGACGAAACTCCATCATGGCTTCATGGGCTTAAGATGTCATCTGGGCCACAATCCAAGACGTAGTGTGGTTATCATAACCACTTCACCCTTTTCACAAAGCACACCATTCATATGTAGACTGAATCGTTGAATTTCTATACTCGTCTCGATCCCGAAATTCAATAATGTCACCAGAGTGCTTATTCCACCAGCCGCGAAAATTGTCAGGCTCACCCTGAAAAAGCATCCCCCCAAAAAAGGGAAGCATGACGCCAGGCGCTGTAGCATCTGCAAAATTATAAACATCTATTGCATAAAAATCTTCAATATCGCATTCACCCCCTCCAGCGCTTCACAAGAGATGAATTTACTGAAGACCATCAAGTCACTATGCGTTGCAATTCTTGTTACTGCCACATTCTAGCTCCACGGAACACTCACATCCGCGTCACGCGGCAGGTACTCAGACCTCCCGGGTAACCGAAAAGGCGTCAAAGTACAGCCGCATACCAGGCACCAGGCACGTTTAGATCGATCGGCTGATCAATGACATATGACCTGGAGAGGACGCCACGCCGTCTGACCTTGACGCCAAGACAAGTACTGACCAAAAGAGGAGCACAGGGGCGAGGCCCGACAAATAAGATGATTTTACATCTCATGATCCATGAGGGATCATGGAGTGATCTGACTGATACCACTCAAGCATCTATGTCGCAGACAGTGTTGGCACGAAGCGGCGGAGGCCGATTAACATGTTATTGCATAAAAACCCATACCGGCTGTTCTGAAAACGCGCCCCCACACATACCCCTGGGCACCCCCAAACCCCGAGGTCTCACCTATGCACCCTGCACCCCGCCTGCTTACCATCATTCTGGAATGCCAGGGGAAGCTTGACCGCGAAGGCGTCACATATCGCCGACTCCTCAACGCCCGCCTCAAGGCAGAGGACCAGTACAACATTCACCTCCACGACGGCAATCTTGACACGACATCTATCCATGAGTACTCACGCACAATCAAGAGCAAATATATTTTTTTCGTGCGGTCTACACATGAAATTTCATCTAATTTTCTAACGACTCTTCTTCGCCACCTGAAAAATCAAACCCTCTACCTTGCCGAACCCATTATTTTTAGCGGCAAAATACCTGACCGTCTTGACACGAATGCGGCAACTACATACACGCGCGATACTGACTTTTACGGCATAGCATTCAATACATCACGTCTTCGTGACTTCTTAGATGCGGAATATGATCTGGATTCCTCCGCACTCTACATTTCCTACCGCCTTTATTGGGGAATTAATAAAGTCAAGCCACTCGAGACTGGCTATTCAACAGCTTCAGACACTAAAGCCGCCATTGGCATTCAAATATCTCCCGGAACCAATCGGTTACTACCCCTAATTTCCAGCAACTCACCCCAGCTGCGCACCTACATACTCCGCTATCTTATCCTGTTCCTTCGAGGGCTTCGTGAGTCAAAGAATTCCGATGTTTCACTACGGCACATCCGTGAAATCATCCGAATGTTTGATTTGACCTCTGTCTTGGATCAATCACGAACGCTGCAACCTTTTGAGACGGCCTGGATTCGGTGGCTCGATGACACATCGCAAAGCGGTTACCTGTACAAGCGCCTGACAGATCGGGACAATTACCTAGTTTTTGCACTCGGTAACCGACCCCTCGAAGCTGAGATACCGCTGTATCGATGCCGGCTGGGCGAGGATATTATCCAGATTGGTAAATCATACCGGCCTACCAGCCTCCGACCTGGCCTTAAAGATCCCAAGGTGGTCGATTTTTATCGAAACCCTATAACATCACATTCAACCATATTATTTTTTGATCGACCCATGCAGGCCGATGATAATGCAGAGCATTTGTATCGATACTTCCGAAAAAATTACCCTGAATATTCACAAGTTTTCTTTGCTTTGAATTCTAAATCTCCCGACTGGAAACGGCTAGAGCGAGCGGGATTCCAACTCGTCCAAATGTTCAGTCATGAGTTTCGCGAACTCTTTCTGCGCTCCGATCTTGTAGTATCGTCTCAGATTTACAATTTGCAATATCGCGGAAAATCGCTTGTGAACTCACGCTTTGTCTATCTCCAACATGGCATCCAGCTCAATGACATGAGTGATTGGGTACTTTCCAAGCACTTTGATGTTTTTGTGGCAACAGGTAAACTCGAAGCAGACTATCTAGCCGCCCTGGCCCCTGTGGAAACCCTGAACTCTGGGTTGCCGCGTTTGGAATCACTGAAGCGGACACCTACGCAAAACCCGAAACTTTTGTTTATGCCGACTTGGCGTTTCAACCTGCATCAGCATTCTGACGGCACATTCACCAGTTCGGACTATTATCGGGCCATAGATGCTATTTTGACGGATCATTCTCTTCTAAGTTTCCTCGAAGAAAAAAATGCGACTCTTGAAATAAAACTCCATCCGAATGTAGAAAAGCGGGCTCATCTTTTTCATTTCTCCGATCGAGTACGTCACTCATCCATGAGCTACCGCGAGGCTTTTCAATCGGCGGAGTTCGTCTTCACGGATTACAGTTCCGCAGTCCTCGACGCCGCCTTCATCGGGACGCCAATCGCGTACTACCAGTGGGATGCTCATGAGTTTTTCGAAGACCAACCATACGGAAGTCGCCTTGATTACCGAAATCAAGGGCTAGGGCCCACATACTTTGAGCACAGTGAAATCATTGAGCATATTGTGTCAAGAAGATACCTGCTGCCCGATCCGATCAGCGAGGCACGACGGGAAGTGTTCTTTGAAGGTGTTGACGGGGAACATATCTGCCAAACCATCGTGGAAAGGATGTTGCAACTGTGAGCAAAACATTCCATCCGATCCAACGCTCGCTGATGACTAAGATGGCTCCCCTCACGCAAAAGTTCACAGCCAGCGCGCGAACCCTCGCTTATTCCAGCACTTCCCGACGACTTGCACGGAGGTTCGTCGAAGATCCAGCAGCGGACCGTATTATATCAGAAATCGAACGTCGCGGCCACGGCGCTAAACTGCGACGGCTCGCATCGCAGCCATTACCCCCAGGTACCTACTTTGCAAAACTGACTATCCATCACTGGAAGAAGCATCAGAATAAGACTTTCCAATTGATCGAAGGCGATCGAGTTGTTTACGGCAATAAAATCGAGCCTCCCGCTCGAGGATTTGAACTCGAATACCGCAACATAATTGTAACCTCCGAAGATCCAAGCGATTTTCGGTTAGACATAGATGCCAATTACACTTTGCTCATCGGACGCGGTGCTTTCACCACAGCCGAACAAGTTCGATATGATGAACAATATGGAGTCAAGCAACACGGTGATCTCTTCTACTCAATCCGCGGCAATGCCGTTAATCCTAGCCGAATATTGGTGACATTTCCAGGATTTGGTCCGTCAACGTCAAGAATATCATATGCAGTAAGTTATCTCAAAGATATTAGAGACGATGAACTTTCCGAAACTCTCATGATTTGCTTCCAGGATAGATATATGGTTGCAGGAACATACATGCAGGTTGATAATGCAAATGTTTCCCTGCGGGAGCGAATTCAAACTACCATTGAGGGATTCTTGGATAAATATGACATTTCACAAAACAATGTAATGTTCTTTGGCGCTTCCAAAGGCGGCAGTATTGCCATCTATGCTGCCGAGGCCTTCCCGCAGGCGCGCCTGTTGATCGTCGTACCTCAGATGAATCTCCCATACTATCTAGACAAACCGTTTTTCCGGGACAATATTTACCGCCTACCCGCACTCCGTGTGGAGAACCAGCCATATGATCTAATGCGGCGCTATTTTGACGAAGAGCGAAAAATTGACTACTTTTACACGGATCGTGACGAACAGTCTAATTTCTCTCTCATCGAGTTCGTGCGAGATGTCTCTGGATTGACGAAATACCGCGTAGACGGGGAGCATTCGGAGGTGGCCAAGAAAGCTTTGCCCACTATCCTTGCGGTCATGAAGGGGTTCCTCCGGGGTACTCCAGACGCTCCAACCCATGAAACCCTCCCGAGTAGTCAACTTTTAGCATTTCCAGCCAGTAAGGGAGTGGGATTCCAAATTCGCCTACGTGATGACGCTTTGCTCAAATCGGGTGCTGGCACAAATGTACTTCTGGAAACTGATCTAGGCGCTACAAAGCTACGACAGCTGATTTCGGACCACACATACGATTTCATTAAGTACACAGCTCCTGGCGAACGAATGTTTGCGGCGTTACATGCCCCGGCTGGTGTTCATACCTTGCTACACACCACATCTGAGGGCTGGTTTCGGAAAGTGACCCTTCCTGCCGCAGCACCGCGGGTGGAGATTGTGTCACCAAAGATCATTACCGGACTGGATGCGCCCCTGGACCTGTCACCAACATCCGAACTCAGGAAATATGCCGTTTTGGCTGAAACTAACTACCCGGTTTCCACATATCAATATGTGGTACAAGAAGGAGTAGCCGACGGAAATAGTGTGGTCGTTTTTATTACCCCCCGGGGTGCCAAACCGAGCGTCAACGCGTTGGATTCTCCTGTTGAACGGCCATATCTTATAATTGCCGCTTCCCCATCCAAACGAGCTCAAAAATTTGCACTTTTTGTGCACCGAGTAGCCATCACCGCTGGTGTAGAGCATGTGAGTGTGGTCATTACGGACCCAATGGTGTCGGACGAGGAGATTGATGATCTGAAAAACCTTTATGGTCCAGATGTTTCCTGTTATGATTTCCGCCCTTCCTCTGAATTCCCTTCCGTCGCATCTGACCGACAAGCGTGAAAGAGAGCGGTCATGGCCGTCACTGTCAATAAAATTGAGTCCTATGAGGATGAAAATGGGAATCGAATTATATTCGAAGGCCCTGAGCCGATTACCGAAGGCATTACAGTCCTCTTTAGGGGATTCAATAATGTTTTAAGAGTCGCCGCGGGTGCGCGAATCCATCAACTGTATGTTCGTTTTGATTCTCATAATGGTGAATGTTCCATCGGAGGTAATTCAGGTGTTGCTTCGCTCAAGGCTGGTATTCGTGTAGGTCAGGATTCCAAAGTAATACTGGGGAACAACGTGTCTACTACTGCACATGTTGATCTTTCTGCGGTAGAGGGTACAACGATCAACATCGGCGACGACGTGATGATCGCCACAGGGGTGCGCGTCCGAACAGACGACGGCCATCCGATTTTTGATGTGGTGAGTGAGAAAAGAGTTAATCCTGCGCGATCCATAAGCGTGGGCAATCACGTCTGGCTAGCCATTGACTCTTTCCTTCTCGGTGGCGCAAGTATCGGTGAAGGCAGTGTGGTTGGGGCGCGTTCCCTAGTCACAAAGAGCTTTCCGAACAACTGTATTGTGGCCGGCGTTCCCGCGACCCTCATTCGGCGTGACATCGCGTGGGAACGCCCGCATCTTTCGGTAGTACGCCCGTACTATAAACCGGATGCAACGACTGTGACGAAGTCCGATTACTGGCATGAGACGAATGATGACGTTTGAAGGCCTCGGGGTAGCATGACGGGGCCACCCTTCGCAGCCAGCGGAGAATTCTTTGCATAAAATCCCCGCTAGATGACTATTTACTGAGGGCGTGGCTAATGCCTTCATAACTTTTATGCCACAACCACTCCAACGGGCCACGCGTGAAGAAGTGCAACCATACGAGGCTAAAAGCTACAAGAAATAGGGCCAAGCCACAGTAAATGGCTAGGGTCCACCACACAGCCTGCGCTCCTTCAATCCGACCAGCTACGCCAAACCCCCAGTCATAAAAAATGATGGATGCCAGAATGTTCTGAACGATATAACAGGTCAGAGCCATCTTCCCCACAGCACTCAGCGCTGTGCCTATCACTCCGACTCGATTTCGGTTCGCGTACCAGGCGGCCACCACTGCTAGAACCCCACATGCCACCATACTGGATGTGATGTACCGGGCAATAGACCCGGTGTACTCCGTCAGAAACAAGCGGCAACACCAGTCGAGGGGCAGCCCCACACCAAAGGCAAACGCCATGGTCTGCATCCGTAGTTTTTTGCCCTCGGCTTTAAAGATCCCCGCTCGGTATAGGTGCGCCCCTACCAAAAAAATTCCCATGCCCATGAAAAACATAATGGGAATTTCCATTCGACCGCCCACAAATTGAGCAATCCGTTCATACACCATGGACCCATAAGATGCGGTGGACATGTAAGTCACTGGAGCAAAAAAATCGCCCTTAGTTTCAATGCCGCTAGAAGGATCCAGGCCGTCGGAAATATTTGCCAGGAAATATATTACATCCAGTAGAATAATTATTATTATATGTAAGCTTAAACCCAAGATCATCCAAAATTTTTGGACTCTGGGATCCGTCATCATGATGACGGAAACAGCCAGTGCGGTGAAGCCGTATCCCATCAGCACGTCGTGCTCAAAGATGAAAATATAGTTCAAAAAACCATAAAGAATAAGAACCGCCGCCCTCCAAGGATAGCTCCCTGGCCAGGAACTACCTTGACGAATAGCAGCCTGGCGTTGGATTTCCAGGCCGATGCCAAACATAATGGTTAAAAGACTGATAAATTTACCGTCAGTTACCAAACTAAAAGGAATATAAATCACTGCAAAAAATTTACCGTACTCATCCGCTATTCCCGCATTTCCGATCAGGACTTTCCCCAGGGGGTTCGGGGTAGAGAAAATCCAAATATTGGTCAGCAATACGCCTAGGATGGCGATACCGCGCAGAACATCTAAAGCCGCAATTCGGCCTTTGTGCATAACATCGACAGCGACGGCGGGAATTGGCGATTGCATCAGAGCACCCTTTCAGGACTATAGGTCAGGTAGATACTCACGCTAAAAGACACAGACCGCCACAAACTACGGCAATAAGGATGAAATAATCTCATCACAAAGTTTGATTCGCGGAGAATTTGAGAACAATCCAAACCAGGACTCGATCTCGATATGGCTGAAACTGACTACACCGGAACTCGTCGCCTCAGCGGACCTTCGGGACCAGCGAAGGACACCGCTTAACCCTCAAAAACGACGAAGCCCCGACGAGAAAAACTTCTCATCAGGGCTTTTGCGTCGGGATGACAGGATTTGAACCTGCGACCCCTTGACCCCCAGTCAAGTGCGCTACCAAACTGCGCCACATCCCGTGGGCGGTTACCCGCCCGCTCATGCACAGCGCAGGCACAAGGACTACGCTGAACACCCGGCATACACTACCCCAACGGCCCAACGATTTCACATCGCCAGGCCGTTAGACCATCAGATGCCGACCTACCCACAAACCGCCTCGGTCATGGAGATTTAATTAGCATATGGGCTCAGGCTGATAGTTCAATTTCCACCACCAGATCCCCACCGGCAACCGGTGCAGGCCCGGCCACCACCACACGTTTGACCGTGCCAGCCTGTTGAGTAGTCACGGAAGCCTCCATCTTCATGGCTTCAATGGTGGCCACACGGTCCCCGGCCTCGACCGTCTCCCCCACGGACACGGTCGCTGTTACCGAGCCTGCGAACGGTGCTGCCACATGCCCTGAATTCGTGGGATCAGCTTTCTCAGCTTCCACATGGTCCGTGGCCACCGAGTTATCGCGGATTTCCAGCATGCGCATTTGCCCGTTGAGAGTCACCATGACAGTGCGCATGCCTTTGTCATCCGCCGGACCAATAGCCTGCAAAGTCACCAGAAGCCGCACACCCCTACCCAGGGAGATCACATGTTCGCGGTCCGGAATTAACCCGTAGAGGAAGTCGCGAGTATGCAGGACGGAGATATCCCCATACTCTTTCTGCTTGGCCTCAAAGTCAGCCGTGGGGCCGGGAAACAACAAACGGTTCAGCGTCGCCCGGCGCACAGAAGAATCATCGCCAGCAAGGGCAGCCAAATCCTCATCAGCGACTTCCGTCACACGCGGATTCTCATGCCGCCCCGCCAAGGCCTTACTGCGGAACGGCTCCGGCCACCCAGCGGGCGGGGTTCCCAACTCACCATTGAGGAATCCAATCACCGAATCCGGGATATCAAACTTCTGCGGGTTCGCCTCAAACTCCGCCGGGTCCACATCCATACCCACTAACTGAAGGGCCAAATCCCCCACCACTTTGGACGACGGAGTCACTTTCACCAAGTGCCCCAGCATGCGGTCAGCGGCGTAATACATATCCTCTACCTGTTCAAACTTCTCCCCCAGACCCAAAGCAATGGCCTGTTGGCGCAAGTTGGAAAGCTGGCCGCCTGGGATCTCGTGTCGGTACACGCGCCCCGTCGGCCCCGACAGTCCGGATTCAAACGGCGCATAGATTCCCCGAATGATTTCCCAATACGGTTCCATATCGCACACGGCCTGCAAGTCCAGGCCCGTATCGCGCTCAGTATTCGCTAAAGCAGCAACCAAGGCGGACGCGGATGGCTGAGAAGTCGTACCCGCCATGGTTGCGGCGGCAACATCCACCGCATCCACACCGGCGTCAATAGCCGCCAACAAGGTGCCAATCTGCCCACCGGCAGTGTCGTGAGTGTGCAGGTGCACCGGCAGGTCAAAGCGCTCACGCAGCGCAGTCACCAACCGCCGTGCGGCTTCCGGCCGTAGCAAACCGGCCATGTCCTTAATTGCCAGAATATGGGCACCAGCGTCCACACACTGCTGTGCTAGATCTAGGTAGTACTCCAGCGTGTAGACCTTCTCATTGGCATCCAATAAGTCGGAGGTATAACACAACGCCACTTCCGCCACAGCAGTTCCGGTCTTACGCACAGCCTCAATGGCGGGAGTCATCTGTGATACATCATTCAGGGCATCAAAAATCCGGAAAATGTCAATCCCGGTCTGTGCCGCTTCCTGCACAAAAGCATCCGTGACTTCCGTGGGATACGGCGTGTACCCCACGGTGTTACGCCCGCGCAGCAGCATCTGAATCGGGATGTTCGGCATCGCCTCTCGTACATGCCGCAACCGCTCCCAGGGGTCCTCCCCCAAGAAGCGCAACGCGACGTCATACGTGGCACCACCCCACGCTTCCATAGAAAACAGCTGTGGCAACGTATGCGCATACGCCGGGGCAGCTGCCAGCAAATCCCGGGTACGGATACGGGTGGCCAACAAGGACTGATGAGCATCCCGCATGGTGGTATCTGTGACCGCAACAGCAGTCTGAGCCCGTAGCTTGGCAGCAAACCCCTCGGGGCCCTCCTCCAGTAGAACCTTGCGCCAACCATCCGGTGCCACGTACTCCCCAGGACCATCAAATGGCGAACGGTCGGGATCTTCCACCTTGTCACCGGGATAACGGGGCAGCTTGGTGCGAGGGTCAATACCCTCAATCCGCTGGCCATGGGGCTGATTGACCGTCACCTCGGCCAAGTACGTCAACGCACGAGTACCACGGTCCGCCGTCCCCCGGGCCTCCAGCAACTCCGGACGGCGCTCAATGAAGTCCGTCGTCACGTTACCTGCCAGGAACTCTGGATCTTCTAGCACAGACTGCAGAAACGGAATGTTGGTGGCCACACCACGAATACGGAATTCCGCGAGCGCACGGCGTGCCCTGTGCACAGCGGTTTTATAGTCCCGCCCACGGCACGTGAGCTTCACCAACATGGAATCAAAGTGCGGAGAAATTTCCGCACCGGCATACAACGTTCCACCGTCCAGGCGCACCCCGGCGCCACCGGCAGAGCGGTAAGCGGTGACCTTGCCAACGTCCGGACGGAACCCGTTGGCAGGGTCTTCAGTGGTTACCCGGCACTGCATGGCGAAACCACGCACGACTAGTTCGTCCTGTCGGATACCGATCTGTTCCAAGCTTTCCCCGGAAGCAATGCGCATTTGAGCCTGTACCAAGTCAACGTCCGTGACTTCCTCAGTCACCGTGTGTTCCACCTGAATACGCGGGTTCATTTCGATGAACACGTGCTCCCCGGCACGATCCCCCACCGTATCCAGCAAGAATTCGACCGTCCCGGCGTTAACGTAACCAAGCTCGCGGGCGAACTTTACGGCGTCGCGGTGTAGAGCGTCACGGATCTCCGGATCCAGGTTAGGGGCGGGGGCAATTTCCACCACTTTTTGGTGGCGGCGCTGCAAAGAACAATCACGTTCAAAGAGATGAACGGTTTCTCCCGTGGCGTCGGCCAACACTTGCACCTCAATGTGCCGAGGGCGCAACACCGCCTGTTCCAGAAACACTGTGGGATCCCCAAAAGCAGTACCGGCTTCCCGCATCGCTGACTCCAGAGCATCCGGGAGTTCAGCAGGGGTTTCTACCCTGCGCATACCACGGCCACCACCACCGGCTACCGCTTTCACAAAGATGGGAAACCCGATGTCCTCAGCCGCCGCCAGCAGTTCTTCCGGATTGGAGGAGGGCTCGGAATCTTTCAGTGTGGGGATTCCAGCTCTCTTGGCTGCTTTCAGAGCCGCTACCTTGTTACCCGCCAAATCTAGGACATCGGCTGAAGGACCGATGAAGGTGATGCCGTTATCTGCGCAAGCTTTAGCCAGACCAGGGTTTTCAGACAAGAATCCGTAACCCGGGTACACAGCATCAGCGCCGGATTCCTTAGCCACACGAATAATTTCGTCCACGTCCAGGTACGCCTTGACCGGGTGGCCCTCTGTTCCAATCCGATAGGCCTCATCAGCCTTTTGACGGTGGATTGAATTGCGGTCCTCGAACGGGTAGACGCCCACCGTTTTGGCACCCAACTCGTAGGCCGCGCGGAAAGCTCGGACCGCAATTTCGCCGCGGTTGGCCACCAAGATCTTCTTGAACACAAGCACTCCAATCTTCCGGTGCAGTGGATGAAACCAGCTTCAGGTGCGCTGCTAAGAACCTGACAATCACCGCTGGCTGACACGTCACCAGTTCTTTCAATACCAGCACCCTGCACCCGAAGTGTAACCGGCACCACGCACATTCCCCACTGAGATCATGGTTTGTGCACGGTTCGAGCAAAAATACGTGCATAACCCATGACTTCGACGGTGAATGGGTGACTTCAGCGTGTGCGGGGACGCCGCTCGCGCACACGCATAGCCACCTCAATCGGGGTGCCTTCAAAACCGAAAGTCTCCCGTAGCCGTCGAGTAATAAACCTGCGATACCCGGGATCTAAGAACCCCGTGGTAAACAGCACAAACTTAGGGGGACGCGCGGAGGCCTGCGTACCAAACAAGATGCGGGGTTGTTTACCGCCGCGTAGCGGGTGCGGATGGGCTGCCACCAACTCCCCCAAAAAAGCGTTGAGTCTTCCGGTTGAGATCCGGGTATCCCAAGACTCCAGAGACTTTTCGAGCGCAGGAACCAGTTTATCTTTATGCCACCCCGTCTTAGCGGAAATGTTGACACGCGGCGCCCACGCCACATGGGCCAGATCTTTATCAATTTCCCGTTCCAGGTAGTACCGGCGTTCCTCATCCAACACATCCCATTTGTTGAACGCCAGTACCATGGCCCGCCCGGAGTCAATGGCCATTTGGAGAATCCGAACGTCTTGCTCGGCGAGAGGTTCGGAGACGTCCAGGATCACAATCGCCGCCTCGGTACGCTCCAGGGCGGACTGTGTACGTAGTGACGCATAGTAATCCGCCCCCTGTTGCATATGCACACGCCTGCGGATTCCCGCAGTGTCCACAAACCGCCAGGGCTTCCCACCAAGTTCGATCATCTCGTCCACCGGGTCCCGGGTGGTGCCCGCTAACTCGTTCACTACCACGCGTTCGGCCCCTGCCAATTTATTCAACAGGGAGGATTTACCCACGTTGGGGCGCCCAATCAACGCCACGCGGCGCGGCCCCCCAGCGACGTCCGGCTCGGCCACGTTCGAAAACTCAGGCAGCACCTCAAACAAAGCGTCCAGAAGGTCCCCGGCACCTTTTCCGTGCAAGGCAGAGATGGGGTAAGGCTGACCCATGCCCAAGGACCACAGCTCGCTGGACTGTAATTCCAACGCGGGTGAATCACACTTATTTGCCACCAAGATCACCGGCCGACCGGTACGACGAAGCATCCTCACAATCGCCTCATCCATGGCGGTCACCCCTACCGTGGCGTCCAGCACCAACAGCACAGCGTCCGCACGCGCCACGGCCAGCTCTGCCTGATCAGCCACGGATTTGTCGATACCCCGGGCATCTGATTCCCATCCACCGGTATCCACCATGGTGAACGGACGCCCCAGCCACTCCGCACTGTAGGAAACACGATCACGGGTAACTCCCGGTACATCCTCTACGACAGCTTCACGGCGCCCAATCACCCGGTTCACCAACGTAGATTTACCGACGTTTGGGCGCCCCACCACGGCCACCACAGGGGCGGGTTTGCGAGTTAGCGCGCTGTCGGTGTCTTCCGACCAGTCATCTAGCAGCGCAAGGTCATCGTCGTCCAGTTCGTAATCTGTCAGACCTGCACGCAGTGCTTCGGCCCGTTGGGCGGCTTCATTCTCATCGATCGCTGCGAGGCGCTGTACGACGTCGTCATGCCCGCCCCCTAGCACCGATTCAACGTAGGGGTCCACCGCTGGCTGCCGGGGCCCGGAGTCAGAGGTTAAGTGATCGGCCATCGAAGCTTCTCCTTTCACGAAGTCTTCAGGAAATCTGTGCTGCTTACGCGTGATGCACCGATGCACTCACGCCAGTTCATGCACCGAACGCACCACGATGTCCAGTACCGCCTGCACGGTTTGTTCCAAGGTCAGCTCCGAATTGTCGAGAGTGATCACCCCATCCGCCGCTGTAGAGAAGTTGACCACCGTGGAATCTTGAACGTCCCGCCCCACCACCTGGGCCCGTAATGTCGCAGCGTCGTGGTTTCCTCCCAGTTGCGCACTACGTCGGCTCATGCGGGCTTGCTCGTTAGCCACTAACAGAATACGGACCTCAGCATCGGGAGCCACCACGGTAGTGATGTCTCGACCTTCGGCCACTATTCTGCGGCCCGCATCCTTAATAATTTGACGTTGCTTGTCCACGAGGATTTCACGGACGGCTGGCACAGTGGCCACCGCAGACACCTTGGATGTCACATCAGGGGTACGAATAGCCTCTGTGACATCGGTATCCCCCACGTACACCCTGTGGTGGTCAGGGTCAGTGGAAATCTCCACGGGAGCTGTGCGCGCGGCTTCCGTCAGCGCCTGGGCATCCTCCCATTCCACACCCGTCTGCATAGCCCACCACGTCACCGCGCGGTACATAGCACCCGTGTCCAGATACCCTACTGTCAGACGACGCGCCACCTCCCGAGACACAGAAGATTTCCCGGAACCGGAGGGACCGTCAATCGCGACGACTACCTGCACTGGATCGGTCATTGGACCACCTTCCATCCGTTGGTGGTGAGTGCTTCCACGAGTTCTTCGCGGCGGCTAGGTTCCACCGAAAGCTCAACCAGGCCCACCGGTTGCCCCGATGAGTGTTCAAGCCGTAAGTCTTCCAGGTTGACCCCAACTTCACCGATGAATACCAACAGGTGCGCCAAGGTTCCAGGGCTATCGTCCACCAGCACGGTGAGTTGGGAGAACACCCCAGGTGCTCCGCCGTGCTTCCCAGGGATTCTGTTGTGGCCTGCATTGCCTTCAGTAATCAGCTGGGCCACATCCAGCCGGGCTCCTGGTGCTGTGGGAGATTCCAAGGTGGCAATCAAGCGGTCTAGGTCCTCACGAACCCCATGTAATGCAGGCACGATGGAGGCCGCGTTCGCCGTGAGGATCTGCACCCACAAGCCGGGGTCTGAGCCTGCGATGCGCGTGGTGTCCCGTAGCCCCTGACCGGATAACGCCAAGTAGTGCAGCGGAGTGTCCTGCAATCGGGAGGCCAGGAGAGAAGACATGACTTGAGGCAAGTGAGAAATTAAGGCCACAGTTCTGTCATGCTCGTCAGCGGACATCTCCGCAACCGTAGCGCCAAGCCCCATCGCAAGCGCTTTCACCCATCGACTCGCTGTTGGCGCAGTGTATTCGCTCGGACACAGCACCCACGGCATGGAGGTAAATAATTCCCCCCGCGCTGCCACCGGGCCCGATTTCTCTCGCCCAGCCATGGGGTGGGACCCCACGTAACGACGCAGGTCAGCCCCAGTGTTTTCGAGTCCACGCAAAATGGCGCCTTTAACGGAGGCAAGATCCGTGACCACAGCCTCCGGAAATTCCTGAAGGGCGGCAGCCACTAGCTCTACGGTGACGTCAGGGGGCGCGGCCACCACAACCATGTGAGGGGTGATCGTTTGTCCAGTCCAGGCACGTTCGCTGAGACCAGCACCAATGTCCTCCCCCACGGCTTCAGCAGTTGGGGAAACATCACGCAACCAGGTTTCCACCCCAACGCGCCGCAGCCCAAGCCCCACGGAAGCTCCCAGTAGACCAGCACCGATGATCAGTACGGAACTGATCGGCACGGCAGTATTGGCTAACTCTGGGGTATCAACACTCATCTGCCGCTGATCTTCCGTTGGAGCCACCTCAGGAACTCAATCCCACGGAAGCCAGCAGATGACCTACCTCTGTTTTGGATAAATCACGGATCACTCCTTGTTTTTGATCCCCAATTCGGATGGGTCCCACCTGTGTACGCACCAGGCGTTCCACGGGGTATCCCACAGCATCAAAGAGGCGACGCACAACCCGGTTACGGCCCGTATGCAGCACTACCTCCACCAGGATGTGACCGGGCACAGAATCCACAAGCCGGAAAGAATCCACCGAAGCCATACCGTCTTCGAGCATGATGCCCTTTTTCATCTGGTCACCGATCCCTTTTTCCATTGGGCCACGGACTTGCACCAGGTAGGTTTTGGGAACTGCGTAGGAAGGGTGGGTCAGACGGTTGGTGAGTTCACCGTCGTTAGTCAGTAACAAGAGGCCTTCGGTCTCAATGTCCAAGCGTCCTACGTGGAAAATGCGTTTGTGGTGACGGTGCGGAATCAGAAAGTCTGCGATACATTGGCGTCCCTCCTGGTCTTCCATGGTGGACACTACGCCTTCGGGTTTGTTGAATGCGTAGTACACCAGCTTGTCGTTCAGCTGAATAGGAAGCCCATCAACGGTGATTTCTGCGGTATCGGGGTCCACACGCACACCTAATTCAGTCACGATTTCCCCGTCAACGGTCACCCGCCCTTCGGTGATCATCTCCTCACATACCCGCCGGGATGCCACCCCGGCATTGGCCAGGAGTTTTTGGAGGCGCACACCCTGGGAATCATGGACGGCTAGTCGGTCCACGGGGGGATTTTTGGGGCGACGGCGCCGGTGCGGGCCGTAGACCGCCACTTTATCTGGCATTTTTCTGCCATAGCGATCTGTGTTCGCGTAGGGTCGGGAACTACTGTGACTTGTGGGGTTTTTGTTCCCGCCCGGGCTTCGCCCCTTACTTCGTGCGGTGTTGGAGGGTTTGCCTCGACCGCGCGCGTTGCTTGATCTACTGTCAGTCATATCTCACTGTCCTCTGGAGGTCTGTGGCGGGTAGCACCACGGCACATTACGCCGTTCGAGTTACGGCAGAGCCTGATGGATGGAGCCGAAAATATGCTACAGCCTGGGAGCACAGCACAAGATAAGCGGCGTTTGAACAGACTTTACCCGGTCACGCCCGGTACGTAATTTTCGAATGACTCTGTCAAAAACCTGGCGCCATCATCATGCAAAAGAACATAATGAGGTGGGGTGGAAGGTTAGTCCGCCTCTGGACAGGGGAACACCAAAAGGGGGAACAGGACAGCGGGGAATACGGTTCATCGCGGGGTCGGATAGCGCCAAACACATGCTTGGGATTTGGACGGGATCACAAATGCCGACGAGCGAACGCGAAGAACCGCCCCCCGTCATGCGGATACGTCATTCATCTTGGAATTCATCAAGGTCCTCGGTTCCTGGTAGGTGCGGAGAAATGGGGGGCAATTCTTCCAGGGAATCCAGTCCGAGTTTTTCCAAAAAGTACGGGGTAGTGACGTAGAGCAGTGCGCCACTGGTGGGGTCGCGGTCTGTTTCCGTGAGTAGTCCGCGCGCCACTAAGGTGCGTACGACGCCATCCACGTTAACTCCCCTAATAGCGGAAATTCGTGCCCTGCTGATGGGTTGGCGGTAGGCCACCACGGCCAAGGTTTCCATGGCGGCTTGGCTAAGACGGGAGGCTTGACCTTCCACGACGAACCGTTGGACAACTGGCGCAAATTCGGCGCGTGAATATATTCGCCACCCTCCACCGACCTTGCGTAATTCACACCCCCGGGCGTCGTAATCAGCCTGCAAGTGGACGAGAGCTGTACGGATCTGGGCTACCGCAACCTCCAGACCGTCGGCGAGGTCGTATTCACTGACGGGGTGATCAACGACCATCAGGATGGCCTCAAGTGCAGCGTTGAGCCCTCCAGGCAGCTCCGCGACATCCAAAGGAGTCTGCTGAACGTGGGGTGGATCGCTCATGCGGACTGTTCCTGGGCGGCTATTGGGCGGTCATGTTCTTCGGAAAGCCGATCGGGACTCCACCCTGGCGGAGCTACCCACGTGACCCACAGTTCGTCGAGCGGGTTGTCTTGACGAAGCTCAATTGCCTGGTCGCGGAATAGCTCTAACAGCGCAAGGAAGCGAACCACCACAACCAGCAGGGACTCGGCATGCTCAACCAGAGTGCGGAAGCCATGTTCGGTGCGGTCGCGAAGGAGCAGTCGTAGCTCTTCGGCTTCTTGCCGGACGGTGACGTTAGAACCGTGAAGGTGTTCGGTACTGACGTCGGTGGAGGTCTCGGACCGGGACTCATGTGCTTTGCGGGCGATTTCGGCGAATTGTTCGGGGGTTGTGGTCCAGACGAGTTCCGGCAGAAGGGAGGTGAGTTGGGGTTCGAGAGGAACGGATCGGGCGTAACGGGCGGATTCAGCATGCATGGCGTGGGCCATGAGGCGGGAGATGTCTTTGAAGGCTTTATATTGCAGCAGTCTGGCGAACAGAATGTCGCGGGCTTCCAGAGCGGCGATGTCCTCCTCATCGCTGGCTTCACCGCGCGGCAAAAGACGTGCCGCCTTGAGGTCAATCAGTGTTGCGGCAACGACAAGGAACTCCGAGGCTTCATCCAGCGCAGCGGGCGAGTTTTCAAGGCGTAACGTACGGACGTACTCCAGGAATTCGTCCGTGACCACGGACAGCGCCACAGTAGTGATGTCGAGCTCGTGTTTACTGATCAGACTCAGCAGGAGATCAAACGGCCCGGTGAAGTTTTCAAGTTCCACCGCAAAGCCCGGGGAGTTTTCCAGCGTGGATTCCTCGGAAGGTTCTGCGGAGACCATGGTGTTCATCAGGGCGCGCCGCCGCGCGCAATGAGTTCGCGGGCTAGTTGGCGATAAGCCTCCGCACCTTGGTGAGTGGCTGCGAAGGACAGTATGGGTTCTGCAGCAACGGTTGCGTCCGGGAATTTCACGGTGCGTTTAATGACAGTGTCGAAAACTTTGTCCCCGAAGGCATCCATGATCCTGTCAAGGACTTCGCGAGAATGCAGGGTCCGGGAGTCAAACATAGTGGCGAGTACACCATCAACAACGAGTTTGGGGTTGAGGCGGTCTTGGACTTTCTCAATGGAGTCCACGAGCAGAGCCACGGCACGCAGGGCAAAGAATTCACAGATGAGGGGGATGATCACACCGTGGGATGCGGTCAATGCATTGACGGTCAGCAGGCCCAGGGAAGGCTGACAATCGATCAGGATGACGTCATAGTGTTCGTCCACTTTGCGTAAGGCTGAGGCCAAGACCTGTTCGCGGGCGACTTCGGACACAAGTTGGACTTCCGCCGCAGAAAGGTCGATGTTGGCAGGCATGAGGTCAACGTTGTCAACGTCGGTTTCTAGGATGACGTCCCAGGGGTCCACGCCGCGCTCCATCATGACGTTGTAGATGGTCTGCTCTAGTTCATGGGGATTAGCACCGAATCCGGCGGATAGAGCACCTTGGGGATCAAAGTCCACCATGAGGACTTTGCGCCCACATTCAGCCAGGGCAGCACCAAGGTTGATGGTTGAGGTGGTTTTACCGACTCCACCTTTTTGGTTAACCATGGCGATGATTCGCGCAGGACCGTGTGACTCCAAGGGGGCAGGATCGGGAAATATTTGTAAGGGGCGACCTGTGGGACCTACTTTGCCTGCGCTGGCGTCGTCCAGTTCTGGGAACCGGTCCCCGCTTTTGCTGCTCACTGTAGGCTCTCTCCTCGGTCCTGGGGCTCGCATGTCTTGTGTGTAGTGCGGGCCATTGATCTAAGGCCCACACTTAACCTTGGAGCAAGACTACCGCTGTGGTGTTTGTTTACCCAATGACAGTGCCGTCAGCCAGTGTGTAGGACCACTCGTCACCCTGACGAATCGGCGCCGTCTGGTGCGGATCCTTAACTGCCCCACCTCACCTTTCAGAATCCGTAAATTTCAGATCACAAAAATTACTGAATTGGTTTCATGAGAGAATTTCATGTTTTCTGAAGCTGAATGACCCAGCGGCATTAAATCTGCGGACGCAATACCGCTGAGATAGCTTCCAATACCGCAGGGTCTTCGATAGTTGATGGAACGGGAGCATCCACACCATCAGCGATCTGCCGCATAGTTTTCCGCAAAATCTTGCCGGAACGGGTCTTCGGCAGTGCTTCAACCACGGCAACGTGCTTTAGATCAGCCACCGCGCCAATCTGTTGCCGAACCATCGCCACAAGTTCCCGTGTTAGCTCCTCGTCGTCCGCCACGGAACCAGCCTTCAGGACAACATATCCAGAAGGCCGTTGTCCTTTCAGATCATCAGCCACACCGATCACGGCGCATTCGGCCACCTGCGGGTGGGACGCAAGGACCTGTTCCATATGCCCTGTAGACAAACGATGCCCTGACACATTAATCACGTCATCCGTACGACCCATCACATAGACATAACCGTCCTCGTCCATGAGCCCCGAGTCACCGGTGGCGTAATACCCGTCAAAGACACTCAAATACGAATCAATGAAACGCTGATCGTTGCCCCACAAAGTGGCTAAGGTGCCTGGAGGTAGGGGCAGTTTGACTGCAATATTGCCTTCCGCGCCCCGCTCGACCGGCTGCCCTAGAGGATCCAGAATCTCTACCCGGTATCCCGGAATAGGGACCGTGGGAGACCCTGGTTTAAGGTCCAATGCTTCAAGCCCCAACGGATTACCAGCGATGGCCCACCCCGTTTCGGTCTGCCACCAATGGTCTACCACAGGTACTCCCAAGATCCGCCCAGCCCAGCTCCAGGTTTCAGGATCAAGCCGCTCGCCCGCCACGTAGAGTGCACGCAAACTGGAAATGTCGTAGCCACCCACCAGCTCGCCCTCCGGATCCTGCCGCCGAATCGCACGCAGCGCCGTGGGGGCAGTAAAGAAAGAACGAACATGGTAGTCCCGGATTAACCGCCAGAAAGCTCCAGCATCCGGTGTACCCACCGGCTTACCTTCGTAAATCACTGTAGTGGCACCAGCGATCAGCGGACCGTACACGATGTACGAGTGACCCACTACCCACCCCACATCCGATGCCGTGCACATCACTTCACCAGGGCCAATGTTGTAGATATTTTCCATGGACCAGGCCAGCGCAACAGCGTGCCCCCCGTTATCACGCACCACACCCTTAGGCGTACCCGTGGTGCCGGAGGTATAGAGCACATATAGCGGATCTGTGGCAGCCACCGGAACACAATCAGCAGGTTGCGCTGCAGCTACGGCACTCGACCAGGACTCCCATCGAACACCCGTGGCGTTTTGAACAGCCACATCATCAAGCTGTTGGACGGTGTGCTCAAAACCGTCGCGCTCATAAACCAGCACAGTACCCGGAGTATGAGCTGCGAGATCAATTGCCTCAGCCACCGCAGGCAAATACTCAACCCGTCGCTTGGGCTCCACCCCACCCGATGCCGTGACAACAATCTTTGGCTGGCAATCATCAATGCGCACCGCCAACTCCTTGGGCGCAAAGCCACCAAAGACCACCGAATGCACCGCACCTAAACGGGCGGCGGCCAACATGGCGACGGCGGCCTGCGGAATCATGGGCAAATAAATCAGCACACGATCCCCCTTATCCACCCCCGCTGCCGCGAGCGCACCGGCAAATTCAGCAACGCGTTGCTGTAACTGGGCATACGTGATCTTTTCCGTACGCCCTAGAACGGCAGAGTCATAGATAATTGCGGTTGCTTGCCCCTGACCAGCTTCCACGTGGCGATCCACGGCGTTGTAACACGTATTCAACTCGCCATCAGGGAACCATCGGTAGATGGGGGCCCGGGATGAGTCCAATGCCCGGGTGGGTGCGCTGGTCCACGCAAGCCGCTCTGCGGCTTCCAGCCAGAAGGCCTCTGCATCCTGGACGCTACGGGTAAAGGCAGCTGCGTAGGCACCTCCACCTGGCAGGTTACCCAGCGGGGAGTGTGAGTTGAACTGCTCATCGTGCTGGCTCATAGCGGGTCCTTTCGCGCGGCTTGGGGCATCGTTGCCCACAGGTGGCCTGGGCTCTGGGAAACCGACTGCACGGCTCCCACGTGCGCCACAGTAGTGATCTGAAACACAAAAAGCCACCCCGATGTATACATTTCTCAAAAAATTTCCCGAGTCTCGTGGCACCTTGCCCCCCAAAGGGTACGCTGTGTATACATTGGGGTGACTTTGAGAGGAAGGTGCCATGAGAGCCAGCCAGCGAGTTTACGAACAGCTCCGCGCGGAAATTCTTGACGGCACACTCCCCCCGGGCTACGCCTTAGCCGAAGTAGAGCAATCCCAGCGATTTGGTATCTCTCGCACCCCGGTACGGGAAGCCATCAGCCGTTTAGGGGCAGAAGGACTCACCGAACAGCTCGGTGGCCGCGGTGTAGTGGTTTCGGAAATCACGACCGACGACATTCCCGCGCTCTTTGAGTTACGCGAAGCTCTCGATATTCAGGCCGCCCGTTTAGCAGCAGTACGCGGGCAACCAACGGAATTCATGACTTTGGCGGACCAACTCCATGCCGCAGCTACCGTGCTCGAAACAACACACCGGGACACCCCAACTTCTTCTCATTCTTCAGCCGCTTACTACGACCTTGTGGAACAAATGGACCGCGCTATCGATCTTGCCGCTGCCAACCCGTGGTTAGACGCTGCCTCCTCCACAGTGCGGATGCAGCTGGCTCGGGTTCGTCGCCTAGCTGCCCAGGATCCCTCCCGCTTAGCTGCAGCGGCTAGAGAACACGCACAGATTGCCCATGCGATTTCCACAGGATCACCCCAACTGGCCGAAGCCGCGGTGCGGCTGCATCTACACAACGCCCTTACATCAGCGCTGACCAAAGCGCCACCGTTGATCCCAGTCACAGTGTCAACACGGTGACCACACGGTGCAAGATCACGTACAGCAATCGAAAGGAACACCATGACCATTAACCATTCGGTACGGGTTTACCCGTCGTCAGAAAACCTGCCCCGGAAAGAACAGTTAGCGTGGAAAGTGGCCGAGGTTGCCGCTGACCCTGTTGACGTCACTCCGGAGGTCACCGACATGGTGATCAACCGTATTTTGGACAACGCCTCCGTAGCCATCGCTTCCTTAAACCGGGCACCCATTGTCTCCGCCCGCGGGCAAGCCCTGACGCATGCAGCAGGTCCCGGTGGTACAGGGGCGGGGGTTTTTGGTGTGGATACTTCTCGTACCAAGGTTTCCCCCGAATGGGCTGCCTGGGCAAATGGCGTGGCAGTCCGTGAGCTGGACTATCACGACACTTTCTTGGCTGCTGAATACTCCCATCCCGGCGACAACATCCCCCCCATTCTGGCCGTGGCGCAACACATGGGATCCACGGGTCGCGACCTGGTGCGCGGCCTTGCCACCGGGTATGAGATCCAGGTGGATTTGGTCAAAGCTATTTGCCTGCACAAGCACAAGATTGATCACGTGGCACATTTGGGGCCCTCAGCTGCCGCTGGCATTGGCACCTTATTGGGCTTAGATACCACCACAATCTTCCATGCCATTGGGCAAGCGCTGCACACCACCACGGCAACCAGGCAATCCCGAAAAGGCGAAATTTCCACGTGGAAAGCACATGCCCCAGCTTTTGCGGGCAAGATGGCGGTAGAAGCTGTGGATCGCGCCATGCGCGGCCAGACCTCCCCGACCCCCATCTGGGAGGGCGAGGACGGTGTAATCGCCTGGTTACTCGATGGCCCCAACGCGGCCTATGAGGTTCCGCTACCCGCGCCAGGGGAAGCTAAACGCGCCATCTTAGATTCCTACACCAAAGAGCATTCTGCGGAGTATCAGGCGCAGGCTTGGATTGACTTGGCGCGGAAATTGCACTCCGAACACCCAGAAGTCGCTGACGCCGCTCACGTCGAACGAATTGTGCTGCACACGTCCCACCACACCCACTATGTGATTGGTTCGGGCGCTAACGACCCCCAAAAATACGACCCCCAGGCCACCCGAGAAACATTGGATCACTCGATCCCCTATATCTTCACGGTTGCCCTGCAGGACGGTGCCTGGCACCACGTAGATTCCTACACTCCGGAGCGTGCTGGACGCCCAGAGACCGTGGAACTATGGCACAAAATCACCACGGAAGAAGACCCAGAGTGGACCCGCCGGTACCATTCGCTGGATATCTCCGAAAAAGCCTTTGGTGGCCGCGCTGAAATCGTACTAAAAGACGGTTCCACCATTGTGGATGAGATTGCTGTCGCGGATGCCCACCCGTTAGGTGCCCGCCCGTTCGCTCGCGAGCAGTACCTCCATAAGCTGCGCACCCTGGCTGATGGCCTGGTCGCTGACACCGAGCTGGAACGCTTCATTCAAGCCGCCGAAAACCTGCCCAACCTCGATGCCGGTGACTTAGACGCCTTGAACGTCACGGCATCAGTGGCGCTGGAATCTGGGACCAAGGGGATTTTCTAATGCTGTACTCACATGTCACCCCAGAGGCTAAACGCGTCACATTCCGTGAGCTGCTGGCAGAAGATCGCTGTGTTCAGTTCCCCGGCACGTTTACACCATTAGCCACCAAAGTCATCCAAGACAAAGGATTTGATGGTGTGTACATTTCCGGAGGCGTGCTGGCCAATGAACTAGGTCTGCCAGACATTGGGCTGACCACCCTGACCGAAGTCGCCCAACGCGGTGCGCAGATTGCCCGTTCTACGGATTTACCCACGCTGATTGATGCGGACACCGGGTTCGGTGAGCCCATGAATATCGCCCGCACCATCCAGGAATTAGAAAATGCCGGGGTCTCCGGATGCCACGTTGAGGACCAATTCAATCCCAAACGCTGCGGTCATCTTGAGGGAAAATCCGTGGTTGACGTACAGACTGCCGTCAAACGGATCCAGGCCGCTGTGCAGGCACGGCGTGATCCCAACTTTGTGGTCATGGCGCGCACGGATATTCGCGCCGTGGAAAGTTTGGACGCAACGGTCGAGCGTGCGCAAGCATTGGTGGAAGCCGGCGCGGACGTCATATTCCCGGAAGCCTTGAAGGATCTTAACGAATTCCAGATCATGGCCTCGGCGTTATCCGTGCCCATATTGGCCAATATGACGGAATTCGGAAAATCCGAACTGTTCACCGTCAACCAGTTGCACGACGCCGGGGTGTCCATGGTGATTTACCCGGTTTCTGCACAGCGCGCCGCTATGGGTGCCGTTGAACGCCTGCTAGAGACCATCAAGGCTGATGGAACGCAACAAGCCGCTGTGGAAGATATGCAGACACGGTCCCGTTTGTACGAGACAGTGGACTACGACGGCTACAGCGCGTTCGACAGCACTGTTTTTAACTTTGAAGTCCCCGGAGGGTGATCATGAGCGAGAACACTGAGATCAAGAAAGGCTTGGCCGGTGTGGTGGCCGACGTCACCGCAGTATCCAAAGTCAACCCGGAGTCCAACTCCCTGCTGTACAGGGGGTACCCGGTCCAAGAACTAGCCGCCACCTGCTCTTTTGAGCAAGTCGCTCTGTTGTTGTGGAACGGTGAGTTACCCACAAAGGGGCAGCTGGAAGAGTTCAGTGCCTTTGAACGCGCCAACCGTGCCCTAAGCCCGGAGCTCAAAGCCGTCATTGATGCGCTGCCCACGGATTGTCATCCCATGGATGTTTGTCGTACCGCTGCCTCTGTGCTGGGTGCCCAACACCCGAAAGCCGAGGATGAATCCCCGCAGGCAGAACTCGAAAAATCTCAGGCCTTGTTTGCCGCCATGCCTGCGGTGGTCTGTTACGACCAACGACGTCGTCACAATCAGGATGTGGTAGAGCCCCGCAAGGATCTGGATTATTCCGCCAACTTCCTCTGGATGGCCTTTGGTGAGGAGGCCGCACCGGAGGTGGTGGAGGCGTTCAATGTCTCCATGATCTTGTACGCTGAGCATTCTTTTAATGCATCAACGTTCACCGGACGTGTCGTGACATCCACGCTGTCGGATCTTCATTCAGCTGTTACTGCAGCTATTGGCGCTTTGAAGGGGCCGTTGCACGGAGGCGCTAACGAAGCCGTCATGCATACCTTTGAGGAGCTGGGCATCACATCTGATGAATCAGCTGAGGACGCCGAAGCCCGCGCCAAAGCGTGGATGGACGATGCTTTAGCCCAGAAGAAAAAAATCATGGGGTTCGGTCACCGTGTGTATAAAAATGGCGATTCCCGAGTCCCCACGATGCAGGATGCCCTGTTCCGCATGTTAGATCATTACCAGCGCCCGGAACTGCTGGGGCTCTACCACGGGTTGGCTAAATCCATGGATGAAGCGAAGGGGATTAAACCCAACCTGGATTATCCGGCAGGGCCCACGTATTGGCTCATGGGCTTTGACATCCCCACGTTCACACCTCTTTTTGTGTGCGCTCGCATCACTGGGTGGACGGCACACATTATGGAGCAGCGCGCGGCCAACTCGCTCATCCGCCCGTTGTCGGCGTACAACGGCGCGGAGGAACGTCACCTGGGATGATGCGCTCGGGGGTTACCGCGCCCTGGGGTGGGCAGTAGCCCATACCTCCCGCAGAGAGTCGGCAGTCACGAGGGTGTAGACCTGAGTGGTGGTCACGGAAGCGTGCCCCAGTAGCTCCTGGACCACCCTCAGATCTGCACCACCTTCCAGCAAGTGGGTGGCAAAAGAATGCCGCAGTGTGTGAGGGGTGACTTCCACACCGTCGTCCGTTAACCCTGAACGTTGCGCGGCGGATTTAATCGTGTTCCACGCCGTCTGACGGCTGATCCGACCACCCCTCGCATTCAGAAAAACAGCTGGAGTTGCTTTCCCTTGGGCAGAAAATTGCGGCCTGCCCCGCACCAGCCACGCATCGACAGCAGTCACCGCAGGGCCACCTAACGGAACCATCCGCTGCTTCGCGCCTTTACCAAACAGTCGGATGAACGGTAGGGAATCAGCCGAGTGTCCCCCGGCGGCACGAACCGCCGCCGAAAGATCATCCACGTCCACACCAATCGCTTCGGAGACCCGGGCACCCGTGGAATACATCAGCTCCAGCAAGGCACGATCCCGCAAACCTGCCGGAGTGGATACATCCGGAGCTTCCAGCAGCCGTGTCACAGATTCCACAGAAATCGCTTTGGGTAAACGCATTCCGGCAACAGGTGGTGGTACATCAGCGGCAGGGTCAGTGGCGGTCATCCCTTCTGCTGCCCAAAACCGATGCGCCCCGCGTACCGCCACCACCACACGTGCCGCACTCCTTGCGCTGAGTCCTTCCCCCGGCGGATCCCCGTGAAGAGGACGTTGTAAGAAGCGCACAAAAGCCGCCACATGCGCGGCGGTGACGTCTTGGGGAGCATCCACCGCCTCAGCGTCCGGAGGCCCCACCACCATGGTCACAAAATTCACGTATCTCGCAATATCCCGACGGTAGGCAGCCACTGTGTGCGGCGATAACCCACGTTCCACCATCACATGCTGTATGTACCGTTCAGCAGCCCGGTGCAACGCTTTGGGTGCGGAGTCAGCGGGTGCCACAACTCAACGGTCTTTCGGCGGCACGATAGAACGGGGCACCACTCCCCCGGTGTACCGCAACTGATGGTGCCCTGACCACGGCGCAGAAGGATCCCGCAACGTGGACCACCCAGCTGCCCGCGCAGCGTAGGCAGCAAGCGCACCCACCACAATGTTCGGACTGCCGAGCCGCCCCGACAAAACCGCTGTCACGACATCGTCCAAGGCAACCTTGGCACCAACGATCTCGGACTCCTCGTCGGAACGTTCATAGCGTTGATCCGCCGGAAGTTCGCTGAGCCCACGGGCCAAAAAAACGCGGATCGCCTCAGCTGAGGAGCCTGGGCTGTTATGAAAATCCGTCAATACCCAAAAATCCTGGGCCTCTAAGTCAGCTTCTTCGGCAAGCTCACGCCGGGCAGTATGTTCTGGACGCTCGCCTTCCACATCCAGAATGCCGGCAGGTATTTCCCACTGGGTCATGCCCACCGGGTGCCGATACTGACGAATCAGGTGCATACGATCCTGCTCATCCAACGCCACGATCGCCACGGCGCCCGGATGAGTGATGTAATCGCGGGTCATCTGGGCGCCACCGTCGGTAAGTTCAAAGCGCTCCACCTGTACGTCCCAAATACGCCCGGTATACACCGTCTCTGACCGCAGCACACGCCGGGGATCCACAGAATCAGCCACAGCAGAAGGCGGCACATTCACCCAATCCACCTGACTACCCCTGCGAAGCGCTCTGCACTCTGGTCCTCTGACGTTCCAACGCTGCCCCAATCAATCCACGGAATAAAGGATGCGAGCGTGTCGGGCGGGATAAATATTCAGGATGCGCCTGGGTAGAGACGTAATACGGATGCACATCAGACGGTAGCTCCACAAACTCCACCAGATCCCCCCCGGGTGAGGTTCCGCCAAAAACCAAACCGGCTGCTTCAAGCTGCTCACGGTACGCGTTGTTCACCTCATAGCGATGACGGTGGCGTTCCTGCACCTGTGTGGAACCATATATCGCCGCCACTTGCGATCCCGTTGCCAGTACCGCCGGGTACAACCCCAGCCGCATGGTTCCGCCGAGGTCTCCCGCCCCATCCACAAAAGCCTTTTGCTCTTCCATGGTGGCGATCACCGGTGTGGAAGTATCAGGGTCAAACTCTGTGGATGATGCTTCCGGTAGCCCCGCCACATTCCGGGCATATTCCATCACCATGCACTGCAATCCCAGGCATAGACCCAACGTGGGCAGCCCCGTGGTGCGGGCAAACGTCAAGGCACCGAGTTTCCCTTCTAGCCCGCGTATACCGAAGCCGCCCGGAACACACATAGCATCCACATCACCCAGTTCCCGCGCGGCTCCTTCGGGGGTTTCGCATAGGTCAGAAGCTACCCATTTAATCTTCACCCGGGTGTTGTTATCGAACCCGCCAGCACGCAATGCTTCAGATACGGAGAGGTAAGCATCCGGCAGATCAATATACTTACCCACCAGTCCCACGGTCACGTGGTGGGCAGGTTCATGAACTGCGGAAAGTAAACGGTCCCACTGCTGAAAGTCAGCTTCATGAAGAGGCAGACCAAACCAGTTCAGAATGTAAGAATCCAAATGCTGCGTGTGCAGAGTTTTAGGAATGTTGTAAATCGACGGCGCGTCCGGGCAAGAAATCACGGCGTCAACGTCAACATCGCAAGAGTCCCCCACTTTTTTGCGCATGCCATCCGGTACTTCGCGGTCACAACGCAACACCAACGCATCCGGCTGAATACCCAGGTTGCGCAGCGCCGCCACAGAATGCTGTGTCGGTTTAGTTTTCAGTTCACCTGACGGTCCGATGAATGGGATCAAAGAAACGTGCAAGTAAAACACGTTCTGCCGTCCAATATCCCGACGAATCTGGCGGGCAGCTTCAATAAACGGCTGCGATTCGATATCGCCCACCGTGCCGCCGATTTCCGTGATGATAACGTCCGGAGCTTCCTCACCTGCGGGCGGGTGGTCCGCATGCCAGCGCATACGCGTTTTAATCTCATCTGTGATATGCGGAATGACTTGTACGGTCTGTCCCAAGTACTCGCCGCGGCGCTCCTTAGCGATCACCGTTGAATACACCTGGCCGGTGGTCACGTTAGAGGAAGCATCCAGGTTCTCGTCCAGGAAACGTTCGTAGTGCCCAATGTCGAGGTCAGTTTCAGCACCATCGTCTGTCACGAAGACTTCCCCATGCTGAAAAGGGTTCATGGTGCCGGGGTCCATATTCAGGTACGGGTCCAGCTTCTGCATAGTGACCTTCAGTCCTCGGGCTTTGAGAATCATGCCCAGAGAAGAAGCCGTGAGTCCTTTACCTAGGGAGGAGGCCACACCCCCTGTGACGAAGATTTGGCGGGTGACCTTCGTGGGGGTCGAGGTCGGAGTCTGCGTCGGGTTTGCCGTTGACACGGCGTCGTTAGCGTTCACCACGGAATTCGAGCCTATCACTGAGGGGGTTGGGATGGTCTGCGAAAGGGTCAAGAATGCGACGGCGGGGCTGTCGCTGCGTCCAACAGTTCTTTGGCGTGCTCCCGGGCAGCTTGGGAGTTTTCATGTCCTGCCAACATACGGGCCAATTCCACCACGCGTTGCTCCTGGTCCAGGACGCGCACATCAGACACGGTGGAATCAGCGCTTTTCGACACCAGAATATGTTGATCAGCGAATGCAGCAACCTGGGGCAGGTGAGTTACCACCAGTACTTGAACATGACGGGCTAGCATTTTCAGGCGTCGGCCAATTTCTACGGCAGCCTTTCCCCCCACGCCTGAGTCCACTTCGTCGAATACAAACGTAGGCACCGGATCGACGGCTGCCAGCACAACTTCTAAAGCGAGCATCAATCTGGACAGTTCGCCCCCCGATGCCCCCTTACCCAGCGGGCGTGGGGTAGCTTCCGCGTGTGGGCGCAACAGAAACTCCACACGGTCACGTCCATGACGATCACACACTTCAGTGGGGGTCACTTCCACCACCAACGCAGCGTTCGGCATAGCTAAAGCTGCCAGTTCTGCGTTAACGGAGGCACACAGCTGTTCTGCTGCAACCTGCCGCCGCTCCAGCAGCGCCGTACTCTGGGTGTCCAGAGTGGCACGCAGCTGCGCATAACGCGCGGCCAATTGTTCCTCACGCTGCGGATCATCCACCAGGGTGGCTAGCCGTGCACGGGCAGTGTCGGCAAACTCCAGAACTTCTTGAATGTCCGCGCCATACGTACGGGTCAGCGATCGTAGAGCGGCCCTGCGCGATTCAACCTGTGCCAGGCGGGCAGGAGCATCCTCATCCACACCGGAAACGTACCCGGAAAGATCAGCAGAGATATCATTGACCAGTACGGATAGTTCCTGCACACGTTGGGCCAGGTTCGCCAAATCTGGATCAACCGCTGACTCTTGTTCTAACGCATGATGCGCCGCTGCGATTAACACCACGGCGGACGGTGAACCCTCAGTATCATCGCCGTTCAGTGCCACCTGGGCGGTATGTGCAGCAACCCGCAAGGATTCTATATGGGTGAGTTTTTGTGATTGGGAGTCCAGATCAGTGTCCTCCCCTGGGCGGGGGTCTACTGCATCGATTTTTTCCAAGGCCGCTTGGAGACTTTGAGCTTCGAGAGCACGCTCACGGGTTTTTTCACGGATGTCGCGTAACTGCGCGGCAACCTCCTCATACTCCGCCAGGTTCTGTTGATAATCCGCCATGACCTGCTGGAAATCATGTGCGGTATGAGCCACAGCGTATGTATCCAGCGCGTGTCGCTGGGCTGCAGCGGATCGCAATCTCAGTTGATCAGACTGCCCATGAACGGCAACCAACGTCTGACCAATATCACTCAAGCGAGCCACAGGTGCGCTGCGCCCTCCGATGTGAGCACGGGATCGCCCCTCCGCCGCGACGGTGCGACTGAGCTGCACTGTCGCGATCTCCCCCTGAGCACCAGCACCGTCCGGCGCGTTTTCGCGGTCTACATCGCCGCCGGCATCCTCCACGAGTCGCACAGCCGGGTGATCTTCTGCCACGCTTACCACGGCTTCTGCCATCGCCTTATCCGCGCCGCTGCGCACCACACCGGCATCAATGCGATGCCCCAAAAGCATGCCCAAGGCCGTTACCACCATGGTTTTCCCTGCGCCGGTTTCGCCGGACAAAATACTTAGCCCAGGCCCCAGTGGGAGAACGGCATCCGTGATCACACCAAGGTCCCGGATATGAATTTCTTCAATCATGTGTTGCTGCCCTTTTGCCTGGAGAACCGCCGTCCCGGACTTCAGAGGGAATCTCACGCCCCATCGGGATACGTTGTTCTTCAACCGCTGCGGAAGGGTAGGCCGGTTGCACAATCGGTAACGCGGTAGTGGGTGGACCAGGGTCCGCCGACTCTGTGTGCGGTCCGCGCCAGCCGACAGTCGGAAGTTCAAACTTACGTACCAGGCGCTCAGAAAACGGCGTCAAGTGCATCCGCGCCAAGCACACGGGACGTGGAGAACGAGCGACTTCTATCCGTGAACCCGGGGGCAGATCTGCTGTACGCCGCCCGTCACACCACAGCACTCCTCGCGCATCGGTGCGGGTTAAAACCTCTACGGCCATCACCGAAGTTGGTGAAACTACCAATGGACGGGAAAACAAAGCGTGTGCAGACAACGGGACCATCAGCAGCGCTTCGACTTCGGGCCACACCACGGGGCCTCCAGCAGAAAAAGCGTAAGCAGTAGAACCGGTGGGAGTCGCCAAAATGACACCGTCACACCCGAAACTGGAGATCGGGCGGCGGTCAATTTCAGTCACTACCTCCAGCATCTTTTCGCGGTCGCCTTTTTCAACCGAAGCTTCGTTTAAAGCCCAGGTATGCAGAACTTTTCTGCCTTCGTGCCACACCACCACGTCCAAAGCCATCCGGTTTTCAACCGTATAGCGTCCTGCCACCACGGCGTCCACGGTTTCAGCCAGACCTGACCGCTCCGATTCCGCCAAAAACCCCACGTGTCCCAGGTTGACCCCCAGCAAAGGGACGTCAACCTCCCGGATCAATTCGGCTGCACGCAGGATTGACCCGTCTCCACCAAGAACCATCACTAGCTCAAGGTCATCCAGCCGACAATCGGTGGGTAATAAGTCCATCGGGGCCGTGGGCTGCCCTGCGGTGACCTCGGCTAAAACGTTATGGTCCTCTGCGGTTAATACAGGGCGCAGCCCAGCTTCGTGAAGTTGCTGGACCGTTTGTTCTGCGGCCAGCCGAGCTTCAGCCCGCCCCATATGGGCTAGCACCAACACACGACGGGTGTCCGCGGCCCGCTCACCGAAGGTGTCTGCGATCATGCACCCCACCCTACGTGGTCACTATGACGAAGCAGCATCAAGTACCAGAGGGGCGAGTCAACCACAGGAAAAACTCCTGATTACCGTCCTGCCCCGGCAACGGAGAACGTACTCTGCCTTGTTCTATCAACCCCGCCGCAGCGGCGGCACGAACAACACCGTCAACTGCCTCGTGCTGGTGTTGTTCACTCGTGACGACTCCCGTGCGTCCTAGTCGATGTGCACCAACTTCAAATTGCGGCTTGACCATCACAATGAGGTCACCACCGGGATCCGTAACCCGCGCCAACGGTTCAACCACTAGTCGCAAGGAAATAAAGGAAAGATCACATACTGTCAAGGCGGCGGTACCCCCGATCTGCTCCGGCTGGATATGACGCACATTGACCCCCTCAAAGGGGTGCACACGCGGATGCCCTCGCAAAGATTCCGCCAGCTGTCCGTGGCCAACATCCACCGCCACCACGTGGTCTGCACCCGCGCGCAGCAACACGTCCGTGAACCCACCCGTGGATGCTCCGGCGTCCAGACAGCGTTTGCCATTCACGGTGACGGATGTGAATTTTTCTAGCGCGCCGGCGAGTTTGTGTCCGCCGCGACTTACATACTCCGGGGTGTCACTTGGTCTCACCGTCAGCACCTGCGTTGCGGAAATTTTCACCGAACTTTTTGTCATGACCACACCGTCTACTTCCACGCGAGCCTGGTGAATCCAGCGTGCGGCTTGTGTGCGGGAACGGGCTAACCGCCGTTGCACCATGGCCTGATCAAGTCGTGTGGACTCAAACATCAGCAGCGCGGACCACGTTCACGGGTGCGTCAAGCACTGCTGTGAGTTTTTCGTGTGCGGTTCGGTATATCCCCGGATGATCACGAATCGGCAGGGTTAACACGTGTTCCATGTCTTGTAGCACCGCATCAGCCCCATGGTGACCTGTCGGAGTGGTCGGACGGGGCGAGTGCTGCGTCTGCGGCGCTGCGGCAGTGCCTGCCTCATGATCATCCGTGGGAGTCGCGTCAGTTGTTTGTGGGCTCATGGGATTTCCCAGGAAATCTGCGGCACTTTTGCTTCGCTGACCTGTGGTTTGAGGGTCCACCAGGCGGCGCAGGCTGCTCGCCATGCGTTAAGGTCCTGCCGATCGCCCGTTATGTTGACGTGTTCTGCGGCGGCCCGGGCCATCGCGTCACCACAGCGGGCTTCGACCATCGACGACGCGGCACCATCTGTCCTATTGGTGGAGGCCACAACCTGCGCCATGGGTACGGGATGAAAAAGATCCTCAAGTGTATTAATCATGATCTGGGGTCGCTCTGGGGTGGTCGCGCCCAGGATCGTTTCCGGGGTATCAATCCCGGTGAGTACGGCAATGGTGGCGAACCCCGCCCGATTTCCTCCCAGGATATCGGTATCAAGCCGGTCCCCGACTACCACGGGACGGTGGGTTTGTACACGCTGCGCCGCGACCTGAAAGATCGCCGCTTCCGGCTTTCCTGCCACTATGGGGTGACGCCGAGTGGCAGACGCCACTGCTGCCACTAAAGTTCCGTTTCCGGGAGCGATACCACGTGCCTGTGGGATAGATGCATCAGTATTGGTGGCCACCCACAACACATCGGGGTTGGCCAACGCGAAAGCAGCTTCGGCAAGATCTTTCCATCCAATACCTGGATCAAAACCTTGTACTACCGCGTGGGGGTAGTCCTGTTGCGACCACACAGGATACATACCAGCTTCACGAATAATCTGTGCAAGAGATGAGGAACCTGTGACCAGGATCCTGCTGCCTTCTTCTAGTCGGTTTTTCAGGACATCAGCAGCGGCTTGAGCGGAACTCACCACACGGTCCGCAGAAGTTGGTACGCCCAGTTTCCTCAGATGCTCCGCCACATGCTCCACGGAACGTGAAGCATTATTGGTCACAAAAACCACAGGGATTTTTTCTGTCTCAAGTCGTTGAAAGGCTTCTGGTGCTGCAGGAATAGCATGAGGACCGGCGTACACCACCCCATCAAGGTCCGAAAGCACCGCATCAAAACGGTCAATGAGCCGTTCATTGCTCACGTGCCATCACGCCCTGTGTCCTGCCCACCTTCCGGGTATTTTTCCGCTGCATCGTCAGTGTTTTCAGGCTGTTCTTCCCCCACTAAATCAACAATTTCCGGCTCACTGAATTGACCCGCACCCAATGCGGATTCAGCCACAATCGCGTGGCGCCGCCAGCTTTGCGCTTCGCTATCCCGACCCACCTCATGCAGCGCGTCGGCATATGCACGAAAAAGCCGCGGACTGTACGAAAATCCCCGTTTGCGGTCCAGTTGTGGGATCTCTAGCGCCTTTAAAGAAGCTTGTGTGTCCCCTCGATCACGCAAGATACCGGCGACCACAATCGCTAGTTCCACTGAGGCTGGGGCATCTAATGCCTGTGCAGCGGGGGATGCCGCCAGTTCTAAAGCTTTATCGGATTTGCCGAGTGCGCGTTCACAATCAACCATCAAGGGCAGATGGGTATCATCACCGCTCATCCTGCGATAGGTGCGAAATTCTTTCAGGGCCTCATGGAACTCTCCACTTTCGTAGGCGGCAACAGCTGCCGCTTCACGTACAGCCGCCACGCGACCCGCACGGCTCACTGCGTAACGCGCGTGCTCCAGGGCGGTTTCTGGGTGTTCGAAGAGGTAACGCCCCACCATTACGAGGTGTTTGGATACAGACTGGGCGTTGTTGGCTTCGAGGGAACGGATTTGGTGCAGGGTCACTCGGTCTAGTTCTTCACCGGTGATGTCGTCATCCAGCTCTGGTTCCGGTGTACGCGGCTTAAGGTCAGGGTTGTCACGCCTTGGGGAACGTCGGTCACTGTGGCGGCTATTTGTGCGCCGGTCTCCTCTGGCAGGGTTTTCAGAACGATCTCGGCCGCGACCGCGACGATCCTGGGGACCCTGAGAACGGAAATCGGGCATGTTACTCCTCATCAAGCCACATCAAGTGCGTGACAACCGCACGTTTACTGGCAACCGCGCCTTCAGCACTCCGCTAATAGGCGACGTCGCATGGCGTAGTTCAACACGCCACGAACCAGTCTACAAGTCCACAATGTCAGACCGTTTTGCGTCTGAGCGTTCCTGGGACCATGATCTATCCATGCTCAAGCGCGTTTTTGCCTCTCTTCTTTCCCGGGTCATTCTGGCGATCGTCCTGGGAATTCTCTGTGGTCAGTTCTTTCCGGAGGAACTGGCTCGCGTGTTCACAACGTTTAACGGACTATTCAGTAACTTCCTGGGCTTTATAATCCCGGTGCTGATCCTGGCGTTAGTAGCACCAGCCATTGCGGACCTCGGCCGGGGTGCTGGTCGATGGCTAGTGATCACGGCAGGCATCGCCTACGTATCAACTATTGTGGCGGGGCTTCTGGCTTATGGGACTGCAACGGCGCTGTTCCCAACGCTTCTTGGTGAACGTAGTCTCACCACATTTTCTGACCCTTCAGATAACGCCTTGAGTCCTTACTTTGAAGTGTCTATGCCCGCACCCATGGAGATTATGACAGCTTTACTGCTGGCTTTCTGTGTAGGTGTGGGAATCACGTTCATTAAGGGTGAAACCCTGCACCGCGGGCTTGAGGAGCTACGTGAGATTGTCATGAAGATCGTGGTTTCTGCGATCATTCCTTTGTTACCGGTTTATATTTTTGGCGCGTTCCTAGGACTCACCATGAATGGTGAAATCGGGACAGTCATTAACACGTTCTTACGGGTGGTAGTCATAGCTTTTGCACTGACTATTTTGTACCTTGTCCTGCAGTACACGCTTGCCGGGGCGATCGCCGGACGCAACCCTTTGAGTCTGCTGCGCAATATGCTTCCGGCTTACTTCACGGCACTGGGGACTTCATCTTCGGCTGCCACCATTCCCGTCACGTTACAGTCCACACTTAAAAATGGTGTTCGCCAGGACGTTGCAGATTTTGTCATTCCATTATGCGCAACCATTCATTTGGCGGGCTCAACGCTCAAGATCGTGCTGTTCAGCGTGGCTGTCATGATGTTCATGGGCAAAGACATTGACCCTGGTACATATATAGGCTTCATTTTGATGCTAGGAATCACTATGGTTGCCGCTCCTGGTGTCCCTGGGGGAGCCATTATGGCAGCTATCGGACTTCTAGGATCTTCACTGGGCTTTGACGACACCATGATTTCAATCATGATCGCCACATACATCGCTATTGATTCTTTCGGAACCGCCTGCAACGTTACCGGCGATGGGGCCATTGCCGTTATGGTTAATAAGCTCTACAAGAAAAACCAACACGATACCGAAGAATCATCTAGCCTCTCCCCAAACAACTAAACGTATTAGGGTAGGGGTTCAGTGAACTAAAAACAAAGAGCCAACTAAAAATCACATTATGTTTTTCAGGCTCTGCGCCACTCCACTCATCTGCCGTATTTGGTTTTCGGATTATCGATCGGGTTGGGGGTGTGTGTGGCTCACA
>JAUNHG010000003.1 GCA_030524035.1 Kocuria sp.
CAAATTTGGTATCAACAAACATGAAACACTATTGAGTTCTCAAACAACAGACCAGTAGAACCAGCACCCACCACATGACGAAGCACACAGAACCCCGGGAAATTCACGCTACCCGCCTCAACGGGCTACGGCCGAAAAACACTACCCGATCCATCCTTGCCCTGCAACCGCACCCTGTACGAACACGGAGCTGCTCACAAAATCGTGGAAGAGGTGTTTACCAACCGGCATGGCCGCCTATTCGCCGAGTTGCTCCATCAAGAAGCTCTCCAGCTCACGGCAACAGACGAACACACTACACACAACCCCACAGCACCGCAACCGATCGACGCGACTCAGCTAAACCTGGATCCACCGATCCACTGCCACCCGGAGGTTCTCGTGTCCCACCGTAGTGCCCGTCTGACCGTCCATAGCCGCCTGTTGATCGTCCAGCACCATCAGGGTGGCTGAAAACAGACCCACATCGCGGCAGCGATGGGTGTCTCACGTAAGTGCGTGAAGTACTGGCTCGACCGTTATGAAGCCGAGGGCGAGCCGGGTCTGGAAACCCAGTCCTCGCGGCCGCGCTCGATGCCAACCAAGACCAGTCCTGAGGTCGAAGAGAAGGTCCTCGCAGCACGCGTTGCATATCGCGACGGTCCTGATGTTTTAGCGCCCAAGGTCGGAGTGCCGGCCCGGACGATCTCGCGGATCCTGCCCCGCCACGGCGTGCCCTACCTGCGCGAATGCGACCCGATCACCGGGGAGGTGATCCGATCCTCGAAGACCACCGCGGTGCGTTACGAACACGACCGGCCCGGTGAGCTGGTACACATGGACGTGAAGAAGATCGACCGCATCCCCGATGGTGGCCGCTGGCGTGTCCATGGACGTGAGAACCGCGAAGCCACCAAAAGACCGCGCCAAGAAGATCGGATACGACTACATCCACTCGCTCGTCGACGACCATTCACGGCTGGCGTACTCAGAGGTCTTGCCCGACGAGAAAGGACCAACCTGCGCGGCGTTCCTCGAACGCGCCATCGACTACTTCGCTGCCCATGGCATCGCCCGGATCGAACGGTTGATGACCGACAACGCCTGGGCCTACCACTACCCGCTGCGCGAGATCTGCGCCGCCTACAGGATCCGGCAGATGTTCATCCGACCACACTGCCCATGGCAAAACGGCAAGGTCGAGCGCCTCAACCGCACGCTGGCCACCGAATAGGCCTACCGCCAGCCCTTCACCACCAACCAGGAGCGAGCAGCCGCCCTTGCGCCGTGGCTCAAGTACGTTCCGAAGGTTGGTACAATTCTGGACCTCGGTGCCAATATTGGCCTCGCCTCGCTCAGTATGGCGGCCCGGTATCCAGACGCCAAGGTTGTGTGCATTGAACCGGTCGAGGAAAACGTAAATATGCTCGAGATCAATCGTGCGCTTAATGGGTTTGACATGGAAATCACTCAGGCCGCCGTCGATGCCGCTTCTGGCGAGGTCGAGCTGTTCCCAAACGAATGGTGGAGCTCTAGCACGATTATGGCCGAAATCGCGGGCGCCAGAGAGGGGAACCCAGGTCGGATGGAGCAGCCTCTGGCACTTAAGCCCCAACGGGTTCGTGCGGCGACCATTGATGAGCTTTCCGAGGAGCACGGGATTGACCGGATCGATGTAGTGAAAATGGACATTGAGGGCGCTGAAGCCGGGATAATGGCAGGTAACTTGGACTGGCTGGACCGGGTCGGTGTGCTAATCATCGAGATCCACCGCAAGTACGTGGAACCAGGGCCAATTTTTAAAGCCCTAGAATCCAAGGGTTTCACAGATGTGGATCACCACGGGCCGTGCAACGTCTTCGTGAGGCTGTGATCCAGATGGCAACCGAACGGCCAGAATCGACAATGGGCCACTCTGACCCGATGGTGACTGCCCAACCCCTATGCCTGCGGACAAAAGCGCTGCTTTTACTTATTTTCGGAGCCATGGGCTTCCAGGTGGGAGCATGGGCGCTTTCACTCCCTGCGGTCGTGAGAGAACTCGGCATCGACGCCCAGCAGCTTGGCTTCACGCTATCCGGTATGGCCATTGCGGGCATCGCCGCGACGGTGTTCTCTGGGCGGATTGCTGAGCGCATCACCGTCCGGATAACCCTCACCGTCGCAGCTGCGGCCAGCGGTATCGGCTATCTCATAATGCCGTTACTAGACTCGTACATCATCTTCACCATCGGTGCCATGGCGACTGGTGCCGGGCTCGGGATGTTCGACGTGGCTGCCAACGCGGCGGGAAGCCTAGAAGAGCGTAGGAGCGGCAGAACACTGCTGTCCACACTGCACGCGGTGTTTAGTTTCGCCGCCGCGGGCGCCGCTGTGCTGTCCTACGTACTCAACGGTGACTCCGGTTATGCGCCCGCGTTCTTCGCTGCGGGCGTGGTGTGCATCGTCGGCGCTGGCGCTGCACTGTTGCTGCCAAGCGGCAGCCCTGAACCAGGGGGTGGAGCCAAGGAAGAGAACACTGCCGATAGCCACAATCTAGCCCGGATATCTGCGGCAGCAGCCCTACTCGCGTTCGTCATCGTGTGCGGATCGTTTACCGTCGACGCAACGTTGGAGGGCTTCTCCGCGTTGTTCATTAGCCAACTGCCTGGCCAGGGTGCTGCGCAAAGCGCTTTCGGACTCGCGTCGTTGTACATTGCCTCCGCGCTCGGCCGAACGGTCTCCACAACGGTGATTAACCGATTCGGCGACTGGCGGACGTTGCTAATTGGTCTCTGCATCGTGGTTGCGGGCGTGGTCGTATTGATCTGGATCGAGGCATCGTGGGCTAGCGCGGCAGGCATGCTTCTAATCGGATTTGGAATTGCCCCTGCGGCTCCGATCGGCTACTCGGTGATGGGGCGGAGCCGCGCCACCGGTGTGGAGCGGGCCACTGCAAGGCTCACGACTGCGGGCTATGGCGCATTCGTACTTGCACCAATGGTGATCGGCGTGGTCGGCAACGAGTCGCTGTCCGACGGATTTCGTCTCTTACCTATCCTCCTTGCGGCGATGATATTGGTGACGGCATGGTTCGGTTACAGGCATAACAGGTTCACCCGAAAGCAAGCCAGACCAGACGTTTTTTAATGCCTTCGTCAATCGCGGACGCTGCGTTGCGGCCGCCTGCAGCCGATGCTCCGAAAATTCGAAGGAGCGCTTGAAAGGTGGGGTGTCGTGATCGAAGCGGTTCTGTTCGACGTAGGAGGGGTCCTCATTGGACCAAAGCCGAAGGCTGTGACTGACTTGCTCCAGAAATTCGCGGCAACGTGGGTGCCACCCGAGGTCGCAGCGCGTTCATTGGGACTGCTGCACGGATAGGTGACAGTTCCTAGTCACGCCGCCAGTGCGACGGTCGTGTTCATGATGGTCTCGAACTCGATGGGCGTCAAACGGCCCAGACGGGCTTGTCGGCGTCCGCCGGTGGTAGGTCCGCTCGATCCAGGTCACGATCGCGATGTGCAGCTGCTCGCGGGTGGTCCAGGAGCGGCGGTCGAGGACGTTGTTCTGCAGCAGAGCGAAGAAGCTTTCCATGGCGGCGTTGTCCCCGCTCGAGCCGACCCGGCCCATGGATCCGACCAGGCGATGACGGGCCAGCGCACACAGGAACTTCCGACTGCGAAATTGACTGCCCCTGTCGCTGTGGACCACGCAGCCGGCGACGTCGCCGCGCATCGCGACAGCGTTCTCGAGCGCCTGAACGGCCAGGCGGGACTTCATCCTCGAGTTGATCGAGTACCCCACGATCTTGCCGGAGCAAGCGTCTTTGATTGCGCAGCAGTAGAGCTTGCCTTCTACGGTCTTGTGCTCCGTGATGTCGACGAGCCAGAGCTGGTTCGGGGCGTCGGCGGCGAAGACGTGCCGGGCCCGGCCGTCCTCGTCGACGACCGCGCACAGGTCGTCGTGGACCGACAGGCCCGGCTTCTTACCGTTACGGCCCCGCTTCTTCCCGAACGCGGACCACCAGCCGTTGCCCGACGCGATCCGCCACGCGGTCCGGTCTGACATCGCCTCACCCGCGTCGCGGGCCTCATCGGCGAGGAGCCGGTGCCCGAACTCGGGGTCATCTTTGTGGGCGTCGAACAGCGCGTTCGCGCGATACGCCTCCACCACCTCGCTCGGGGTGATGGGGGCAGCCAGCCACCGGTAGTAGGGCTGGCGGGAGAGCTTGAGCACCCGGCACGTCACCGTCACAGGGACACCTGCGGCGGCGAGCTCTGTCACGAGCGGGTAGAACCTTTTGACGGCAGGTTCGCCTGCGACAGATACGCCGCCGCCCGCCGGAGGACCTCGTTCTCCTGCTCCAGGAGCCGGTTGCGCTTCTTCAGTTCACGGATCTCCGCGGCCTCGGTCCGGGTCTGGCCGGGCTTCGCGCCCTCGTCGATGTCGGCGCGACGCATCCACTTCTGCAGCGTCATCGGATGGACACCGAAGTCTTTCGCAATCTGCTCGATCGTCACTCCGGGCTCACGGTTGCGCGCGACACGCACGACGTCGCCACGGAACTCGGACGGGTGGGGCTTGGGCATAGCAACATCCTTCCAGGCCGCCCATGGGCAAGCCAGATCAGATGTCACCTATCCATGCAGCAGTCCCGGCGAACAGCTGGCCGCGTTGCGGCGGCAGCGCGATGAGATCGCCATCGAAGTCGAGAGGATCGTCGAGCACCACCCTCTTCAGCCGGTCCTGACGAGCATGCCCGGAGTCGGCATCAGGACCGCAGCCCGGCTCCTCACCGAAGTCACCACCAGGACCTTCCCCACACCCGGTCATCTCGCCTCCTACGCCGGCCTCGCACCCGTCACCAGGCGCTCCGGGAACTCGATCCGCGGCGAGCATCCCTCCCAGCGCGGGAACAAGATCCTCAAACGCACCCTGTTCCTCTCCGCGTTCGCCGCGCTCCGCGACCCCGAATCACGCGCCTACTACGACCGCAAGATCGCCCAGGGCGCCCGTCACAACCAGGCCCTCATCGCTCTCGCCCGACGCCGCTCCGACGTCCTGTTCGCCATGCTCCGCGACGGTACCCTCTACCAACCCAGACCAGTCGAACCTGCCCTCGCCGCTTGACAGAAGACATAGAACACCCCCCACGACCAGTTCCTGGACCTCGTCCGCGCCAAGCACCAGCCCAACTGCCTACCCGTGAAGCCCCAGAACCCCACGCGAGCATCTTGACACAAAGCAACAGGCCGACAGAGCCCTTGCCAACCATGCCCTCCGTCACAGGCCCGCCCTGGAGCGGCTGTCCATGACAAGACGTCCGGCACCGCCGTGATTACCCACCACAGATGGGTCACCACCGCCAAGGCCCGGGAGCGCAACGGTGCCGGGCCTTGGCGTCCGCAAGAGACTCTGCGTCCTACAGGCCCCCTCGGGCGACGGTCATCCCGTCACGGTCACGATTGCCATGTTCTTCTTGCCTCGCTTGATCAGCGCGTACTTCCCCAAGAGGAGTTCCTCCGGGGACAGTTGGGCATCAGCACCAGAAACCTTGATGTTGTTCACGGACACCGCGCCCTCAGCCAGCATGCGCCGCGCCTCCGACTTGGACCCGGCCAACAGAGTCTCAACCAACACGTCCACCAGTCCCAGATGTTCAGGCGACACCTGCGCCGACGGCAGCTCCTTGGCAAGGTCGGCCAAGGTGGCTTCATCCAACCCGGCAAAGTCTCCCTTGCCGAACACCGCCTCAGATGCGGCAATCGCCTGCCGAGTCGCTGACTCACCATGGACCAAGGTGTTCACATCGGTGGCCAGCACCTTCTGGGCTTCACGCCGGAACGGCTCCTCCGCCACTTTGCGCTCCAGCTCAGCGATCTCACCCCGCGTACGGAAGGTGAAGACCTTGAGCCGATCGATCACGTCGGCATCTGCCGTGTTGAGCCAGAACTGGTAGAACGCATACGGGGTGGTCATCTCTGGATTCAGCCAGATCGCGTTACCTTCGGACTTGCCGAACTTGGTGCCGTCCGAGTTGGTGATCAGCGGCGTGCCGATGGCGTGAACATTGATCCCTTCTGTCTTTCGGATCAGTTCGGTACCTGCGGTCAAGTTGCCCCACTGGTCAGATCCGCCGGTCTGCAGAACGCAGTTGTAGTCCCGGTACAGGTTCAGGAAGTCGTTGCCCTGCAGTACCTGGTAGCTGAACTCGGCGTAGGAGATGCCCTCATCAGAGTTCAGGCGCTTGGCCACGATCTCCTTCTTGATCATGGTTCCCACGCGGAAGTTCTTGCCCACTTCACGCAGCAGGTCAATGGCGGAGAGCTTGGAGGTCCAGTCCAGGTTGTTGACCATCCGGGCGGCGTTGTCGCCGTCGAAGGACAGGAAACGTTCGATCTGCGCACGCAGCTTCTCCACCCATTCGGCCACGACCTCCCGGGAGTTCAGAACCCGTTCTGTGCTCTGGCGAGGATCGCCGATCAAACCCGTGGAACCGCCCACCAGACCCAGCGGCTTGTGACCGGCCAGCTGCAGACGCCGCAGGGTCAACAACTGGACCAGGTGGCCCAGGTGAAGGGAGGCAGCAGTGGGATCGAATCCGCAGTAATAAGTGATCGGATCGCCTGCCAGAGCTTCTTCCAACGCGGCTTCATCCGTGGAGACATGCACCAGACCGCGCCACTTGAGTTCCTGCCAGATGTTGGGGAAGGAGGGATCATTGTGCTGTTGATCGAAGTCAATGCTTTCCGTCACCCACGCAAATTTACCAGTCTCTGCGTGGCCGATTCACCGCGGGCCACTCGGCTGCACGCGCACCGCACACGGCTCCCCTACGACACCGTCAGCCCGGCAGGCATGGCACCGGCACCAATGATCCTCAACCGCTGGGTGGGACGGGTCATGGCCACGTAGAGGGAACCCACGCCGTGGTACTCCTCCACGATCTCCGAAGGTTCAACCAGCACTACGGAGTCGAACTCGAGGCCCTTGGCCTCCCACGTGGAGAGCACTACCACACTGTTATCCACGCGGCGTATGCCGGCCCCCACCTTCCCGGGCAGACGTCCGCTCAAGACTTCACCCAGGTACGTCACACGGTGCTCAGGGGCAATCACGGCCACCAAACCACCAGCCACAGCCTCAACTTCAGCCTCAGTCTGATCCGCGACCTCGACAGCCAGTGCGGCAGCGTCGGTGGTGGTGGGCAACTGGGTGAGCATCGGGGCCTGGCCCTCGCGGACAGCCTTGGGAGCGGAGATCTTCAGACCTGCGGCACGAGCCACCGCCACTGCGGCATCCGCGATCGCAGCAGGCGTGCGGTAGTTGACGGTGAGCTCGTCCAGGACAAATCGCCCCACAAAGGGGTCCATCGCGGCGTCCCAGGAGGTGGCTGCCGATGCTGCACCCCCCTGGGCGATGTCCCCAACCACGGTGAAGGACTTCATGGGGCAACGGCGCATGAGCACCCGCCACTGCATGGGAGTCAGTTCCTGGGCCTCGTCCACCACCACGTGCCCGTAAGCCCAAGTCCGGTCCGCGTGCGCTGCCTCGGCGGCCGTCATTCGGCACTCAGGTTCCTGGTTGAACGCGGTTAGATCCGCTGCTGTGACCACCCCGTCCACGCCCACGTCCTCCAAGGACTGGTGCATGTTGTAGAGGGCCTTCTCCGCATTCTCCGTGGCCTTGGCACGCTCGGCCTCCGAAGTGTTGATCCGCACCCCAGAATCCTCCAGATCACCCAGAAGTTCTGCTGCTTCATCCAGCAGAGGGACGTCAGAAACAGTCAAGGGTGCCTCCGCACTCCGGGCCAGCAGGTCCCGTTGCGCTGCGGTGTGGTTCCGGAAAGCCGAATCCAGGTAGTGCCTCTTGGCGAAGACCTGCCGCACCAGCGTCTCCGGGGAGACCGGCAACCAACACAGGTTCAGCGCCTTGCGCACCTCCGGTGCCTGACGCAGGTCCTCCACCAGGTAGGAACGGTCAATGGCATTACCGGAACGCTTGTTCAAATCCTGGCCGAGCCGGTCCGCCAGTTCCCGCAGCACAATCTTCACGAATGTTGCCCGGGCCTGGTTGTGCGGCTTGCCCGTGGCCCGTGCCTTGTCCCTGGCGCGGCGCACCAGTTTTCGCGGCAACACCACCTGGTAGGAGTCCACACGCAACTTCTGGTCCGTGGCCGGTACCTTCTGTCGGTCGCGCACGGCCTGCCGAATCACATCGGCCATGTCCAGACCAGCCTTGATCCGTGCCACCTCCTGGTTGCTCTCCGGCACACCGTGCACACCGGGATACAGGTCTGCCAGTGAGGACATCACCACACCCGTCTCCCCCAAGGAAGGCAGCACCCGGTCGATGTACCACAGGAACGACGACGACGGCCCAACAATCAGCACACCCGACTTCCTGAGTCGTTCACGGTGTTCGTACAGCAAATACGCAGCACGATGCAGGGCCACAGCGGTCTTGCCCGTACCCGGGCCACCCTGCACCACGTGCACACCGGGCAGCGGAGCGCGGATGATGCGGTCCTGTTCGGCCTGGATGGTGGAGACGATGTCCGTCATCCGCCCCGTCCGCTTGGAGTTCAGGGCAGCCAACAGGGCACCTTCGCCCTGGAGCACACCGTCCTCCCCCAACATCTGCGGATCCAGGACGTCGTCCTCAATGGCAGTCACGTCCCGGCCGTCCAGGATCAGATGCCGCCGTCTACGCACTCCCATGGGATGACGAGCTGTGGCCTGGTAGAACGCGGCAGCTTCACGCGCACGCCAGTCCACCATCAACCGCTGATGGTCCTCCGTGGCCAACCCGATCCGGCCGATGTAACGGGTGTGGGCACCGTCGTCATCAGTAGCATCCAAGCGACCGAACACCAAACGGTTGTCCACGGAATTCAGCTGAGCTAAACGGTCCTCGTAATACGTGGCAAAGGCATCACGTTCGGAGCGGCTCTGGTGGTTGCTGCCCATGTCCGTGCGGCGCACCCGGGCCAGTTCCTCCGTCTTCTCCTGACGCAGAGCGTCCAGGCGGGCGTAGAGAATCCGAACGTACTCGCGCTCCACGTCCAACTGGCGCTGCACCATCTGGGGCGTCTGAGTGGTGGCCTCGGTCATGCGATTGTTCTCCTCCGCTGAATACCGACCCACCATGGTAGTGCCGGGATGCCTCCGGGGCAGGTGACTTCCGGTGGGGAAAACCTCAGACGCGGTAAAGGGCCCGCACGCGGTGACCACCCAACTTGGCGCAGCCACGCAGGTCAGTCAATTCCATAACCAGACCGAATCCTGCAATGTGAAGGCCCGCGCGTTGCAGCAGGTGACCCGTGGCTTCCAGGGTTCCGCCAGTTGCCAGGATGTCATCCACCACTAGGACGCGGGAGCCATGTGGAAGATCGTTCGTGTGAACCTCCAAGGTGGCCGAGCCGTATTCGAGTTGGTAACTCTGCGTGAACGTCTCCCGCGGAAGCTTGCCCTCCTTGCGGACAGGCAGCACACCACAACCAGCCATGTTGGCAACGGCACCAGCCAAGATGAACCCACGGGCCTCCACACCGGCCACGCAGTCAAACTGGCCGTCAAAGGCATCCGCAAGGGCATCCACGGTGCGTTTGAATCCGGGGCCGTCTGCAAACAGTGGTGTGAGATCCCGGAAGAGCACCCCGGGTTGGGGGTAATCGGGGATTTTGGCGCACAGACGATCAATCATCTGCTCAACGGATTCGAACGGCTGCGCGGTCTGGTGGTTCACAGGCCACATGGTAACGGTTGCCCGCCGTCCGCGCCGCGGCGCAGTTCTCGTTAACGCCGTTTGCGCGGAGCGGCAGCTCGGTACGGGGAGACCGTGGGGTCCCCCGTCACCGCGAATCGCCAGGGGAAGGCCTCACCGTCGCCACCAGGTCCGGAAACCCCCGTACGTGCCGTGACCGTGACCGCCTCTACGGCCTCCCTCAGTTCCAGGTGAACCCCCGGTTCCTGGGGATTGGAAGTCAGCGGGGCGGCGTCGTGGTCCAGTGTCAGCCCCAGTGCTTGGGCAACATTGCCCGGTCCACGCCCCAAGGCCACGTCCGTGACGGCCGTAGAACGGCGAGCCGCACGACGACGCCGCGCCAGCTCCTGCCCGTGGATGACCTCACCGGCGCGGATCAGGCAACCGCCTGCAGAACCCGCCGGGCGGCAGACCAGGTTCACGGCGTGGTGCATGCCGTAGGTGAAGTAGACATAGATGTGCCCGGGGGCGGCGAACATGGAGGAATTGCGCGCAGTCTTCCCGCAGTAGGTGTGGGCGCCGGGATCCGGCAGGTCGGAATCCGCGGGGCCACCGTAGGCCTCCACCTCAGTGATCCGCAGGGCCACGCGCCCCTCAGCACCGGTGGCGGAGAGCACCGCCCCCAGCAAACGAGGGGCAACCTGCGGCGCCGGGGCATTCAAGAGCTCCAGCACCGCAGGATCCAGCGTCCCGAGTTCTTCAGGCATTCAGGCGGAGACGATCGGCTGACGATTTTCGAACACGGCCAAGGCCTCCACGCGCTGCTTCAGAGCACTCAGTTGCTGGGAAACCGCATCGGAGCCCGTGCCCCCCTGGGAGCAGCGGCTGTTCAAGGAACCCTCCAGGGTCAGCACGCTGCGGACCTCCGGGGTGAGCCTGGAATCAATGGCGGCAAAGTCCGCATCGGTCAGGTCCCACAGTTCAATGTCGCGGGACTCACACACACGCACGGCATCACCGGAAATCTCGTGCGCATCCCGGAACGGCACGCCCTGGCACACCAACCACTCTGCAACGTCCGTGGCCAGCGCAAACCCTTGAGGTGCCAATTCGGCCATACGCTCAGTATGGAAAGTTAGGGTCGCTACCATGCCTGAAACTGCCGGTAGCAAAACCTCAAGTTGATCAATAGCGTCAAAGACGGGTTCTTTATCTTCCTGTAAATCCCGGTTGTACGCCAAAGGTAAGGCTTTGAGCGTGGCAAGCAACCCTGTCAAATCACCAATCAACCGCCCAGCCTTACCGCGGGCTAATTCAGCAATATCCGGGTTCTTCTTCTGCGGCATGATGGATGAGCCAGTGGAAAAAGAATCATGTAAAGTAACAAAAGAAAATTCTTTAGTGGTCCACGTGGTGATCTCCTCAGAGATCCGTGAGACGTCCACGGAGAGCATGGCGCACACCCAGGCGAACTCGGCGTACACGTCCCGGGATGCGGTGCCGTCAATCGAGTTGAACACAGCAGAGTCAAAGCCCAGCTCATCGGCCACCGCGTTGGGATCTAGACCCAGGGTGGAGCCCGCCAACGCCCCGGAACCGTACGGGGACACGGCTGCGCGGGCATCCCAATCCACGAATCTTTCGACGTCGCGCACCATGGCCCACGCGTGCGCCAGCAGGTGGTGGGACAACAGAATCGGCTGGGCGTGCTGCAGGTGTGTACGACCCGGCATGGGGGCATACGGGTGAGCCTCCGCCTGAGCGATCAAAGCACGCACCACATCGAGAAGATTTTTGGCGATGATGCAGGCGTGATCGCGCAAATACATGCGCCCGAGTGTTGCGATCTGATCGTTACGGGAACGCCCCGCACGCAGCTTGCCGCCCAGCTCTGCTCCTGCCCGCTCCAGCAGACCACGCTCCAAGCAGCCGTGGACATCTTCATCAGAACTAGCGGGGGAAAAAGCCCCCGTGCGGACATCGGCCTCTAACAGGTCAAGCGCCTCAATCATCTTGGCCAGCTCGGCATCATCCAGTAACCCTGCGCGGTGCAGAACCCGGGCGTGAGCGCGAGAACCGGCGATGTCATACGGAGCCAACCGCCAGTCGAACTGTGTTGACTTGGACAGTGCCGCGAGCGCCTGATCGGGGCCGCCGGCGAACCGGCCACCCCACAGAGCGCCTTCATGAGTTCCGTGCTTGAGGTGCTCGGTCATGCGTCCCCTCACCGGCCTTCAGCGGCCAAACGCTGATCTCGGGCAGAGGCGACTTTCGACGACATGCCAAACAACTCGATGAAGCCACGAGCTTGTGACTGGTCAAAAGAATCGCCTTCGTCATAGGTGGCCAAGTTGAAGTCATACAGGGAAGTATCCGAACGACGACCGGTCACCGTGGCTTTGCCAGCGTGCAGAGTCATGCGGATATCACCGTTTACGTAACGCTGGGTGTCGTCTAAAAAGACATCCAAAGATTTCTTCAAGGGAGAAAACCACTGCCCGTCGTAGACCAACTCGGTCCAGCGTTGACCCACCGTTTTTTTAAAGCGGGCTTGCTCGCGTTCAATCGTGACGTTTTCCAACTCCTGATGAGCAGCGATCAACGCCATGGCACCAGGGGCCTCGTAGATCTCACGAGATTTGATGCCCACCAAGCGGTCCTCCACAATATCAATTCGCCCCACGCCCTGAGCTCCAGCACGACGGTTCATTTCTTGGATAGCTTCCAACGGAGTCACCGGACGACCGTCGATAGCCGCGGGGATGCCTTGGTCGAAGGTCAGCACCACCTCATCCGGCGCTGGCGAGAAAGCGGGATCGTCCGTGTAGTCGTAGACATCCTTGGTGGGGGCGTTCCAAATATCCTCCAAAAACCCTGTTTCGATAGCGCGCCCCCAGACGTTTTGATCAATCGAAAAAGGATTCTTTTTAGTCGTCGCGATTGGTAGGTTGTTGCGCTCTGCGTATTCAATGGCTTTTTCACGGGTCAGAGCAAGGTCTCGCACGGGGGCAATGCATTTAAGATCCGGGCCCAAAGTCTGAATGCCGACTTCAAACCGCACCTGGTCATTACCCTTGCCTGTACAGCCATGCGCAACGGTGGAGGCTCCGAATTTCTTAGCAGCATCCACCAGGTGTTTCACGATTACTGGGCGCGACACCGCAGAAACCAGCGGGTAGGAGTCCATGTACAAAGCATTGGCTTTTAAGGCGGGCATGCAGTACTCCTGAGCGAATTCGTCACGAGCATCTGCCACCACCGCTTCCACGGCACCACAGTCCAGGGCGCGTTGCCGAATGGACTCTAAGTCTTCCCCCCCCTGCCCCACATCAACGGCACAGGCGACCACTTCCGCACCGGTGGCTTCACCAATCCACCCGATGGCCACAGACGTATCCAAACCACCCGAATAGGCAAGTACAACGCGCTCCGTCACGAAAGCTCTCCTCGATGTCGCACACTCAACGGTCATGCATGACTATACACAACTAAGTGTATTTATGCATCACTGCCGGTTCGTATGGCATCATCACCAACTTCCATGGAACGCTTCAAAATCTTGCCAGTAGGACCCTTGGGCAACGCCTCAGCAATCTGCCACACTCGCGGCACCTTGTAATTCGCCAGCTGAGAACGGACGTGGTCATCTAGCTGCGCCACTATTGCCTGAACATCATCAGGGTGATTCACAAAGGTCACAATGGCCGCCACTTCCTGACCCAGACGCTCGTGTTCCACACCGATCACAGCGCACTCGTTCACACCGTCAAACTCGAAGATCACTTCCTCGACCTCGCGGGGGTATACGTTGTAACCACCGCGAATAATCATGTCTTTCATGCGGTCCACAATGTAAAAAACGCCGTTTTCATCCCGGCGTCCGAGATCCCCAGAATGGAACCATCCATCACGAATGGCTTCAGCCGTTGCTTCTTCTTTACGCCAGTAACCAGCCATGACGTACTGGCCCGCAATCACGATTTCGCCGACTTCGCCAACGGGCACATCCGCGCCCGTCGCGTCAACCACCCGCAGCTGCGCTCCCTCCACCGCGGTCCCCACAGACCCTGCCACACGGGGTGTGTCAAACCGGTTGAAGCACACAACCGGGGAAGTTTCCGACAGTCCGTATCCTTCCAGCAAAGGGGCATCAAAAACCTTTTCCGCCCGTTTAAGAACTTCAATGGGCAGCGGCGAGCCACCAGAAACCAATCCTCGAATCAACGGGAATCCTTCAGCATTACGCTGCACAGCCTCCTGCACCATAGCGATATGCATAGACGGTACGGCAACCACTAAAGTAACGCCGTCACGCTCCAGAACATCCACGGCTTTCACCGGGTGGAAACGCTCCAGGAGAGTTACGGAGGCTCCTGCGGCAATCACGGCGTTCATGGCCACGGTTTGTCCGAACACGTGAAAGAACGGCAGACCACCGAAAAGAACATCGCGTGCGGTCATTTCAAAAAGCTGAACTACCAATTCCGCATTAGTGCGCATATTGCGGTGGGTAAGCATAGCCCCCTTGGGACGTCCAGTTGTGCCCGAGGTGTACAGCAGAACAGCCGTGTCATCCTCCTCCTTAGGCATAACCCCGGCGTGAGGTTCTTCTGTGACGATATCTGCCAAAAACTGCGCATCAACGGTCATGACGGTACGTTCACCTGCCGCCTCCCGCGCAGTGTCAGCGATGGATTCCCAGGCCACCACCACTTTTGCTTGCGAGTCATCCAGGTGATAAGCCACTTCCCGCACCGTAAGCAAAGGGTTAAGGGGAACAACAATGGCCCCCAGGCGAAGGATCGCGTTGTAAACCACCGGCACATGCGGAACATTCGGCAGGATGATCGCCACACGATCCCCATTAGAAACTCCAGAACGTGCCAACTTTCCGGCAAAACACGCACTGAGCTGGTCAACCTGCTCATAGGTTAGCTGGACGTCGTCGAGCTTAATCATCACATTCTGTGCATGCTCAGCGGCAGAAGTGGCCAGAAGAGCTGCCAAGTTAGTCACGGGATCCTCCTCAATATTATGTGGCTCACGCCACAGTCTATAAGGTGTGATCCAGGTCAGACACAACGGGGGCACTACCTACCCGCACGGTCATGGGGCAAAGACCAGCATTGCAAAGAACAAGACAGCTATGACGGCTATGGAAATCACCATAGCAACGTAACGGCGAGACAGTCCCGCAGCAATGGCGCCCACCAAAGCCATCGGAGTAGACAACATCCACCACGTGCTCTGGGCATAGAGTCCAACGACCAAAAGCAGAACAGCCGCAACAGAACAGACCCATGCCACATACGGGACAGTTTTATTCACCAATTTTTCGCCTCATAACAAACTGGCAAACTGACGGTGGGCAGCTCTCGGTCAGTCCAGTATGATTTCCCGCTTGAGAATCTTACCGGTAGACCCCTTGGGGAGAGCGTCCATGATCCGGTAATGCTTAGGGCGTTTATAGACAGCAAGATTTTCGCGAGCAGCCTGCCGCAGCTCAGCCACCACGATGTCGGCATCGGCACCGTCATGAAGCACCACGCAAGCCACCACATCCTGGCCCGCTGTGATGTGCCCACGCCCCACCACAGCGGCTTCATGCACTGCGGGATTTTCGTAGAGTAATTCTTCAATTTCACGCGGATACACGTTGTACCCGTTACGCAGAATCATGTCCTTTTTGCGGTCCACAATGAAGAAGCGCCCTGTTGTATCTTGCCTACCGACGTCACCTGTACGAAAGAAATCACCAGAAAATGCCCTAGCAGTGGCATCAGGTTGCTTCCAGTACCCGGCCATCACGTAGCGTCCACGCACCGCAAGCTCTCCAACCTCCCCGCGCGGAACCTCAACACCAGAGTCGTCAATCACTCGAACATCCGCGCCATCACAGGCCGTGCCGATGGAACCGGGGACCCGCTCATCCACTGGATGGTTAAAACACACCACAGGCGAAGTTTCAGACAACCCATACCCCTCATAAAGCATCACACCAAAGAGAGATTCAAAATCCTTAAGAACCTCTACAGGAATTGATGCCCCACCAGAAATAGCGTTAACCAATAAAGGGTACTCAACGCGGTTCACACGCTGAATACTGTTAACCGCCACAAACATAGAGGGCACGCCCACAAAACGCGTCACACCATGGTCCTTAAGCTGTGTCAGTACAGCTCGGGGTTGAAAAACAGCTACCGCGCTCACGCAGGCACCTGCCGCAATCACCGCATTGAGGACCACTGTCTGCCCGAACACATGGAAAAACGGCAAGGCACCCAAGAAGACGTCCTCAGAACGATAACCAAACATACGTGTTGTCATCCACGCGTTGGAGACCAAATTATGGTGCGTCAACATCGCACCTTTGGGAGTTCCCGTGGTGCCAGAGGTATACAGCAACACCGCGAGGTCATCGTCGGCACGCTGCACCATCTCCTGAGCTTCACCAAGCTCAGCCTCATCCGCTACCGGGGCGTCAGCATCCAGTGCGAGCACCGGAATACCTCCCCCCAAGCCCTCAACCACAGAACGAACATGATCGGCTACACCCTGGACCACCACCACCGCACTAATCTCCGCATCCCGAAACATTGCTTCCAGCTCACGCTCTGTCAGCAAAGGATTCAATGGGACCACCACGGCACCAGAACTGAGAATGCCGTAGTAAGCCACAGGCATCGCTGGAACATTTGGCGAAATCACGGCCACACGGTCCCCAGGAACGACCCCAAGATCGCATAACTTTCGATGCATAAGAGCAGCGAGACGGTGGAGTTCCCGGTAGGTCATGGAAACAGAGCCCGAACGGATAGCAATATTCTGGGGGTATCGCTGCGCTGAGTCAGAAAGCAACGTCGCTAAATTCGTCACAGAAAGTCCTTATTTTTCAGATCAATGAAGTGCGCAGATCCGGGGAGGGCCACGCCGTAGCGCCCCTATATCCCCGGCCCCATTGGATCACACCCGTACCGCTAGCGCGCACACGCCTCAACACTCGATCAGTCACGCGACGTGAGGGCCAGGAAATATTCCGCCACGCCCTCTCCCCCGTCAGGTTCGCGGGTGATAACTACGACGGTGTCATCCCCGGCGATCGTCCCCAGTATGTGATGCAGCGTGGACTGGTCAATCACGGAGGCAAAATATTGGGCTGCTCCCGGAGGGGTACGTAACACCACCAAATTGGCGGATGCTTCAGCTGTCACCAATAATTCTTTACATAATGAGGCAAGCCGCCCATCAACCGTCTCCGCACTCCTTTCACCACCCGAGATATCACCAGATCCCAGCTGCGGTAAGGCATACACCAAATTTCCACGGCCATTACGTATCCGCACTGCACCCAGTTCCACCAAATCACGTGAAAGTGTGGCTTGCGTGACGTACAAACCGTCCCGCTTCAACAAATCCGCCAGCTCTGCTTGGGAGCGCACAGAGCCCGTATTCACCAGTGCCGTGACACGCGCTTGCCGCGCCGTTTTCGTGGCTGGAATTGTCATCGGTTCACCACTTTCGAGTTGAGGTCATACCAGCCGGCTTGCGCTAATAACCAGACCATGAGGGCTTTCTGCGCATGCAGCCTGTTCTCCGCTTCATCAAAGACCACGGACTGCGGCCCATCAATCACCTCAGAACTGACCTCTACCCCTCTCGATGCGGGCAAGCAGTGCAGGAAGATCGCGTCATCAGCGGCCTGTGCCATAGCGTCACGGTCCACCCTGTACGGAGCGCATAAGGCCATACGCTCCGCCGCATGGCCTTCCTGCCCCATGGACACCCAGGTATCGGTGCACACCACATCCGCACCGGCCAATACTTCTGTGGGATCCGTGCTAATCAAAATCTGCGCTCCGGTTTGTTGCGCGCGTTGCTCAGCTGCCGCCACTACCGTCGGATCCGGCAAGTGACCCTCGGGGCCGGCTATACGGACATTGATCCCCGCCGTTGTCATACCTAACAAATAGGAGTTAGCCATGTTGTTGGCAGCGTCCCCCATGTATGCAAAGGTTAATCCTTGCGTGTTCCCCTTGTATTCCCGGATGGTTTGTAAATCTGCTAAGACTTGGCATGGGTGGTAATCATCGGAAAGGGCGTTAATCACTGGAACAGCGGCGTATTCTGCCATTTCTTCCACTCCCGCCTGAGCAAAAGTGCGCCATATAATCAACGACACCATCCGAGAAAGCACCTGAGCCGTGTCCGCAATCGACTCTTTACCACCCATCTGAGCTTCACCCGGGTTCACGATCAGTGGCTGACCTCCCATGTCCGCAATCCCCGCAGCAAAGGAAAACCGGGTGCGGGTGGATGTTTTATCAAAAATAACCGTGGCAGTCTGTGGTCCAGCTAAGGGCTGATGCAACCAGCGATCAGCTTTAACCTGCGCTGCCAAGTCAAGAACCTCTGATTGCTCAGACGGCGTGAGATCGGTATCTCGAAGAAAATGCCGCAACATTATCGGCCTCCTACCCATAAGAACAGAATAGTGTGAAATTTTATGGAATCCCAAAATCAATCGCTATTAACTACAAACCGAGCCTGCGCAATAACCTCAGGAAGTGACCTCAGGAACATCTCAGCCTGATCACAGGAAAGAATCAACGGGGGGGCTAATCGTACGGTATTTCCCCCCGTACTATTCACAATAAACCCCTGGGCGTGAGCCGCCGCAACCACCGCAGCCCCCAACGGAGCGTTGAGCTGTTCTTGCGCATCACGCGTATCGACAAGATCAAAACCAATTAAAAATCCGTGAGAACGAACCGAACTAACATCCTGGAGCGATGTCAGCCCATCAGCAAATACCTGCGAAACGGTACGTACGTTGGCCATGAGGTCATCATCGTGAATAACTCGCAAGGTAGCCAAACCTGCCGCAGTGGCTATGGGATTACCGCCAAAGGTAGTGCCGTGCTGTCCAGCACGCAAAAGATCGGAAACCTGCTGCCCCATAGTGATCATGGCACCGATGGGAAACCCCGAGCCCAACCCTTTGGCCACAGTAATAACGTCCGGCAGCTGCCCGGATTCTAGTTGAGCGGAACCAGCAAACCATTGCCCTGTACGACCAATACCCGTTTGAACTTCATCGAGAATCAATAATGCCCCGTATTCATGGGTCAATTCGCGCGCTTTCTGAAGCCATCCTTGCGGTAGGGAATAGACACCCTGTTCACCCCGGATTGGTTCCACAATCACCGCGCTCACCGTAGAATCCATAACGTCTTCTATAGCTTCGAGCGTGGGGTCAATATGAACTACACCGCCGGGAAGTGGTTCAAATGGTTCCCGATATACCTTTTTGCCAGTTAATGCTAAAGACCCCATAGTGCGGCCGTGAAAAGCACCATTAACAGCCACAATTTTGTTCCGTGGAACGCCATGGTCAGAACTCTGCTGCCCATGGCGGCGCGCCACCTTAAAAGCTGCCTCATTAGCCTCCGCGCCAGAATTCACGAAGAAGACCCGTGATCCCTCCGGCGCCTGCGAAATCTTCAGCAACTCATCCGCAAGGTCAATCTGTTGTGGCGAGGTAAAAAAATTAGAAATATGCCCCAACCTATTGGCCTGCTCCGTAACAGCCTGGACCCAGGCCGGGTGAGCATGGCCCAACACGTTAACGGCAATCCCGCCCAGGAGATCCAGGAACTGTCGTCCGTCGGCATCCCACACCATGGCACCATCACCGCGCACCAGAACCGCCTGAGGAGTGCCAAAAACGCCGAGAAGATGCTGCTGGTAGCGCTCCAGTAGATCGGACTGCGCACCATAGAACTCAGTCATGATGATGTTCCTCTGCACCAGAGACACCCACCCGGGATGCCCATCCATCGGACGCCCTCAAAGCATGGGGAGCATCGGGGAGAACCCGCGTGCCACTGTCCGTAAAAATTTCCTGCAACACGGCATGGGGTTCCCGACCATCCACCACAGCAGCCTGCCCCACACCGCCGTTAACAGCGGCCAAAGCGGCCTCCATCTTGGGAATCATCCCAGACTCCAGGCCTGGTAAGAGTTTTCGTAGCTCGGAGGCAGTCACACAATCTATCAAGCTGTCACGCTGTGGCCAATCGGCATAGAGCCCTTCCACATCGGTCAACATCACAAGTTTCTGCGCCTTGAGTGCAACGGCCACAGACGCCGCTGCGGCGTCGGCATTAACGTTGAGTATTTCCCCCGTGGGCTGAGATTGATGATCCACTTCCGGAGCAATCGACGACACCACAGGAATCATGCCGTCGGCAATCAGCCTGTGTAACGGGGCCGGATTCACAGAGACCACCTCCCCCACATGGCCCAAGTCAATATCCCGGCCATCCACCACGGTGCCCCGACGCACCGCTGCAAGTAATGCAGCGTCTTCCCCCGATAACCCCATGGCGTACGGTCCGGTGGCATTCATCAGCCCCACCAAATCACGTTGAACCTGCCCCGTGAGCACCATACGGATGACCTCGACAGCTTCCGGGGACGTCACCCGCAAGCCACCCTGGAACTGGGATTCAATGCCCATCCGGTCCAGCATGGTGTTGATCTGGGGTCCCCCACCGTGTACTACAACGGGGTGGATACCCACATGCCGTAAAAACACCATGTCTGCAGCAAAAGCCCTCTGCAGTTCGTCTGAGACCATAGCGTTGCCGCCATACTTAAATACCATGGTGCTACCAGAAAATCGGGTGATCCAAGGCAAAGCTTCTATGAGAACATCGGCTTTGGCCGTGGCGGCCCCTAACCGGTTCGTAGCAGATACCACGGGGGCCTCCACATCTGCGCTCACATTCGCGGGTTCAGGTTGAGTAAGCACTGTTTTCCTCCACATAGTCATGCGTAAGGTCATTGGTCCACACCGTGGCTTCCTGCGCCCCCACCTTAAGGTTGATCAGCACCTCAACCTCCCGCTTTGCAGCAAGATCAACTGCATCTCGTGGATCCCCAATCATGCCGTCGCGGCACACAGTCACACCATTGATCGTCACATCCAACTCATCCGGATCGAACACCGCACGGGTGGTGCCCACCGCAGAAATGACGCGCCCCCAGTTGGGGTCATTGCCATAGATGGCCGTCTTGAACAGATTGGATCGTGCCACCGCACGCGATACCTCGTGAGCATCCTCCTCACTTACCGCGTTAAACGTCGTGACAACAATGTCGTGGCTAGCACCCTCAGCATCCCGGATGAGCTGGGTAGCCAAGCTGTGACACACCGCTGTGAGCACCTGCGAGAACTCCGGTTCATCCGCCGCAACGCCGGAGGCCCCCGATGCCATGAGCACCACGGTGTCGTTGGTGGACATACAACCGTCTGAATCGGTGCGGTCAAAAGTCTGCGCACACGACTCTTCCAGGCAACGCTGCAACACGGTGGGAGCCACGTGAGCATCGGTGGTTAGCACCACCAACATGGTGGCCAGTCCGGGGGCCAACATACCTGCTCCTTTAGCCATACCACCTAGACTCCACCCTTCCGGGCTGCGGTAGGCGGCCTGTTTGGGAACGACGTCCGTGGTCATAATGGCCGTGGCAGCTGCTAACCCTGCAGCATCTGTGGGGGCTAACTCATGCACCAATGGCTGGATTCCACGACGCACAACATCCAGGGGAAGCTGCTGCCCAATCAACCCTGTAGAACACACGACCACGTCTCCCGCGCTTATTCCCAGACCGCGACCCATAAGTTCTGCTGTCAGATGTGAGGCTTGAAACCCTTGGGGGCCCGTGCAGGCGTTAGCACCTCCGGAATTGAGCACCACCGCCCGGGCGGTGTGATCAGCGACGACTTGCCGGGACCAATGCACCGGCGCAGCCGCTACGCGGTTAGCGGTAAACACAGCTGCCACCGCGGCATCCGGACCATCATTGACCACCACCGCGAAATCCGGTTGGCCAGATGTCTTAAAGCCTGCGGAGATCCCAGCAGCACGGAAACCTGTGGCCACAGTAACGCCACGGTCCACCATCACCGGCACACCAGCTCCTGGACTCTGGGAAGGATGATGTGCGGTCATGGCGCTACCCCCTGGTGCGTCAATCCAGTCTGTTCCGGTAACCCTAAGGCAAGGTTCATAGCCTGTATGGCTCCCCCGGCGGTGCCTTTGGTCAAATTATCCAGGGCAGCCACCACGATGAGTCGCCCCACTCGGTGATCGGTGACCACCTGCACGTGAACGTGATTAGAGCCCAACACCGCTTGAGTTGTGGGCATCTGTCCCTCCGGCAACAGGTGAACAAAAGGTTCGTCCCGATAGGCATCCTCATAAAGCTGTCTGATAGATCCAGGGGAAACGTGCCCCGTCAGTCGAGCTGTTGCAGTGGTCAAAATACCGCGGGGCATGGGAGCCAACGTGGGGGTAAAAGACACCGTCACCCCGTGACCGCCAGAGGCCCACCGCAGCCCCTGCTCAATCTCTGGGACGTGCCGATGCACACCACCCACGCCATAGGCGGTCATGCTGCCCATAACCTCAGCACCTAACAAATGGGGTTTAAGCGCTTTGCCCGCACCCGAAACCCCCGAGGCAGCCACAATGACCACATCCGTGGCCTCCACAGCCCCTGCAGCAACCGCAGGCGTCAAAGCCAACTGCGAACCCGTGGGATAACACCCTGGGACGGCAATTCTTGTGCTGGATCTCAACCGTTCACGTTGCTTAGTACCACGGGGATCCACGATCATCTCCGGAAGCCCATACGGCCACGCCCCAGCATGCGGGGAGCCGTAGAACTGTTCCCAATCCTGCGCAGATTCCAACCGATGATCAGCGGCAGCATCGATCACTACCGTGCCCTGTGGCATACCAGCGGCAATCTGCCCTGAAAGTCCATGAGGAAGGGCAAGAAAAACGACGTCATGCCCCGCCAGAGAATCCACGGTTGAATCAACAAGAACACGATCCGCGAACGCGGAAAGGTGCAATTGAATGTCTCCCAGTCTGTGGCCCGCATGGGAGTGGGCAGCTACTGCGCCTACCTGCACCTCGGGGTGATGGGCCAGTAGCCGGAGGACCTCCCCCCCGGCATATCCGGTGGCGCCGGAGACAGCTACGGAAAACGTCATGCCCACCACCATACGAAAATTTATGCAGGTATGTCTATATTTATACAAATATCTGGCGGATAGTCTCTCCCGATAAGCTCACGTCACAACCATCCAGTCATCACGCCAAAAGAATGACCGATACACCGGAAGGACCTCACACCAATGCGCGCCATCCGACTCCACAGCCACGGCGGCCCAGAAGCCCTGGCCGTGGACGACATCCACCCGCCCCAACCAGGACCAGGCCAGGTTTTGGTCTCCACCGCACGGACGGGGGTGAATTTCATTGAAATCTACCAACGCGAAGGTATCTACAACGTCGACCTGCCTTTTCTACTAGGCACCGAAGGAGCTGGTGTCGTGGAAGCCCTAGGAGACGGTGTTGAAGGACTTTCCATAGGGCAACGCATTATGACCGCGCAGGGCATCGGAACCTACGCTCAAAAATTCCTGGTCAAGGCGGAACACGCGGTGGTCATACCAGATTCCATCGATGACCATACCGCCGGAGCGCTCCCCCTACAGGGGCTCACTACGCACTATCTCACCCGTTCCACCTACCCTGTGGGACCAACGACGACCGCTGTGATCACTGCCGCCGCCGGTGGAGTAGGGGGGCTAGCGGTTCAGTACATGAAGCAGTTAGGGGCCACCGTGATTGCCGTGACATCCGACCCCCATAAAGCGCGGACCGCCAGCTCATTGGGAGCCGACCATGTTCTACCTTATGAAAACTTCGGCGACGCCGTCCGCGATCTCACCCAAGGTGCCGGTGCGGATGTGGTGTATGACTCCGTTGGCCAAAGCACATTCGAACAGTCCTTGGCTGCCACTGCCGTACGGGGCACCGTTGTGTTGTTTGGGGCTGCGTCTGGGAAAGTCCCACCGTTTGACTTACAACGACTCAATACGATGGGCTCCCTTTACATCACCCGTCCATCTTTAAACGCCCACTTGCTTACCCCGGAGGAATTACAGTGGCGCGCTGACGAGCTATTCCAAGCCATCAACTCTGGTATGCGTATCAGAATCAATAGTAGCTACGCCTTGGAGGATGCCGCCACCGCACATACCGATCTGGCATCACGCGCCACTCAAGGCAAGTTACTGCTTTATCCCTAACAATCCGGGGACAAATGCCCCTGGGGGCGGCAAAACCGTCACAGCCGATCACGACGACGCAACCACATAGCCCCCACAACACCGATGGCCAAAGCGATCAGAGAACCTGCAGCCAGTAGCCACCCTTTCACCTGCTGTTGGCTCACGCTACGGTCAGTCACCGCACCATCTAGACTGTCCTGTTTTTCGGTGTCTAACACCTGCAACATGCCGTCTTCCACGCCCAGGACAACATCAACGCTTTGTTCAAAGTCATCTGCAGCGCTCCCAACGTCTGTCCCCCGCACTTCAACGGCTTGCCCCGGCGCCGGGGAAATGGGGTCGCCCATACCCGAATTAAACTGTTGATCGGAGATCTCCGGGTCCTGTGGCAACGTCACCTTGTACATCGGGTTGAACGCGGTGCTTTCCAATGCGTTGGTCATATTGGAGTAGTCCCCACTGACCACCCATGTGTCATTAGCCCACTCCCGCAACTGATCCGCCCGCTGAAATGAGCTATAAGACAACGCCAGCAGCAATACCGCCACCAGCAGCCCCACAATCCCCACTCCCACCGACGGCCACGTCACCGAGGAGTCGCTGGCGGTTTCTGCGTCGAGGCGTGTGAACCCCTGTAACGGGTCGCCCCCTTCTTCGTGAAGGTCGGGTTCTTCGCCGTCGTCGAAGATCTCGTGCTTCTGCATCTCATACTCCTGCCGGGCTCTCGGTGGCTTGTCAGCATCCACCATGCGACAAGCCAATCCACGGTCGGGTGGTCTCCCTAGATTGTTCTGGCCCCACGCTATCGTTTGTGCGGCTTCTGCGGGTTCAACCGCGCAGGACAGCCCCGTGCCTCTCTGCCGCTAAAGCTACCGCCGCGTCACGTGAAGCCGATGCTTCCTCCGACGTCAGAGTCCGATCTGGGGCGCGGAAACGCATGGCCACCGCCACAGATTTTTTACCTTCCGGCAAGTGCTCGCCATAGTAGAGATCGAAAACTCTGGCTTCTTCCAGAAGATCGCCAGCACCTTCACGCAGGGTCTGCACCAACGTCCCAGCGGGGAGCGTGGTCTCCACCAACAACGCCACGTCCTGAGTGGCTGCCGTATGCGTGGACAGCTCCTGCGCCTGGACTTCCCGTGGACGGGCAGCCATCACGGCACTGAGGTCCAACTCCATGGCGCAACTGCGTTCTGGCAGGTTAGATAACCCCACCACCTGGGGGTGTAATTCACCGGCCCACCCCACGAACGTCCCATCAACAGTACTGAAACGCGCGGTGCGGCCCGGATGGAATCCTTGGTGTGTTCCCTGGGTGATCTCCAGTTCCACCCCCAAGACATCACCAACCATCAGGGCATAGTCCACAGCATCTTGCCAATCCACCCGGCGAGGAGTCAGCCCAGGCGATGGCGCAACATCCTGCCCCGCGAGCACTGCGGCCACTCGCCAAGGTTGTTGCGGAATACCGGCGTTAAGCTCAGTAAGGACATCCGCCGGTAGCTTCACGCCACCAGCGGGTAGTTGTGAGCCCCCCATACGCTGACCGGGCAAAAAGACCATACCCACCTGGAACAAGGCGACGTCGCGAAAACCCCGCGAGTAATTACGCTGCACCGTTTCCAACATGGTGGGAATCAACGAAACCCGTAGGAAACTCCTGGCTTCAGCAATGGGGTTAGACAACTTAATGCCTGGGATTGTGGCGTCCGGTTCGGCAGAACCCCACAGGTTGTTTTGTTCCTGGGACACAAACGGATAGTCCAAAATTTCGGTCAGACCGGCAGCAGCCAATACGTTCATCACACGACGACGCCCAGCCTGCTCATCGGTGAGACCGCGCCCAGGGGGTGCAACCGGTAAACGCGAAGGAATCTTGTGGTAGCCATCCAACCGAGCAACTTCCTCCGCAAGGTCTTCTTCTGCCACCAGATCCGGACGCCACGATGGCGGAGTCACGTCCCATGCATCAGGAGCTTCAGGAACAACCTCCAGGTGACAGCCAGTCATGGCCAGTAACTGTTCGATCTGCTCCGGCGTGTAGTCCACGCCCACGCGATCTACGGGATAAGACGCACGAAGTCGTACCACCTGCGGTTCAGGGCGGGGCTGAGCCAGAACTTCCCCAGCATCTGGGCGCGCCTGGCCACCAGCTAGCTGTTCCAAAAGATCAACCGCGCGCTGAGCTGCGGCGGCCTGGATCTGGGGATCCACAAAACGTTCAAATCGTTTGGAGGCCTCCGAAGACAGTCGATGGCGTCGAGCAGAGCGAGCGACCGTTATGGGATCAAAATGCGCAGACTCCACCACGATGTCGGTCGTTTCCGCCGTGACTTCTGTGGAAGAGCCACCCATAAGACCCGCAAGCCCAATGGGACCAGAAGCATCCGCGATCACTAAGTCTTCAGGGTCAAGATCACGCTGCTTATGGTCCAAAGTGCGCAGGGTTTCTCCCGGAGCGGCTCGACGCACCGTAAATCCATTGTGGACCCGTGTTGCGTCATAGAAATGCAGTGGTTGACCGTACTCCAACATGACGTAGTTGGAGATATCAACAGGCAAACTCAAACTACGAATCCCCGCCAATCGCAAGCGTGAAGCCATCCACATAGGGGTTGGCGCACTGGGATTCACACCGGTGACGACCCGGGTGACGAAGCGGTCACACCCAGGCACTCCATTGATAGGGCTGTGGTCGGCCAATGTCACCGGTACAGCATCATTCACTGTGCCTTGCGGCGCCCGCGCAGCAGCTTCTAGGACAAAATCATGGAACGGCCGGTCCACCGCATGGCAGTATTCACGGGCCACCCCCCGAAGGGACAACGCATATCCGCGATCCGGAGTGACGTTAATTTCGGCGGCTTCATCATCAAGCCCCAGCAATCCTAAGGCATCCGAACCGACTTCCGGGTCCAGGCCAATCCGTGAAAGCACCAGGATGCCGTCATGGTCATCACCAATTCCGAGCTCCCGGACAGAGGCGATCATTCCGGCGGAAACATGTCCGTAAGTACGGCGCGGGGTGATCCGAAAATCCCCAGGCAGCACGGCACCGGGTAGAGTCACGACCACTTTGTCACCGACATCAAAATTATGGGCACCGCACACAATGCCCTGGATGCCGGAAGGCTCGATGCCATCGCCGCTCAAGCGTTGCTCCTGGCCTTCCGGGACAACCCTGACCTGACACCAGTTCACCGTCTTACCGTTGGAGTGTTCTTCTGGTTCCCGTGACAACACCTGACCCACCACAATGGGCCCCTGAATCTCATTTTGAGGACGGTGAACATCTTCTTCCTCAAACCCCACTGACACCAAGGTTTCTAAAACCTGTTCGGCCGTGGCATCTTCCGGGACGGGTGCGTATTCCCGCAACCATGACAAAGGAACTCGCATCTTAGACCTCCAACCCGAAGTGCTGAGTAAAGCGGATATCGCCTTCTACTATGTCGTGCATATCCGGCACGTTGTTGCGGAACATCAACGTGCGGTCGATTCCCATACCAAAAGCGAATCCGGAGTAGACCTCCGGGTCCACCCCGGCGGAGCGGAGGACATTGGGATGCACCATGCCACACCCCCCCCATTCAATCCACCGAGGTCCCCCTTTGGCGTTTGGATGCCATACATCCAGTTCAGCGGAAGGCTCCGTGAATGGAAAGAAGTTAGGACGCAACCGGATTTTAGCTTCAGATCCCAGCATCTGCCGGGCAAAGTGTTCCAACGTGCCTTTGAGATCAGACATTGCTAATCCACGGTCCACAGCCAACCCTTCAATTTGATGGAACACCGGAGTGTGTGTGGCATCCAGTTCATCGGTGCGGAATACACGCCCCGGGGCTACCACATACACCGGCAGATCACGGGTCAGTAAGGAACGCATCTGCACCGGAGAAGTATGGGTACGTAAAACCAAGTGAGAATCCACCGGGTCCACAAAAAAAGTATCCACTAATTGTCGAGCCGGGTGATCAGGGGCAAAATTCAAAGAATCAAAGTTGTACCACTCAGATTCAATTTCTGGGCCTTCTGCAACTTCCCAACCCATACCAATAAAAATATCGGAAGCCCGTTCCATAAGCGCACTAATCGGGTGACGCCCGCCAATACGCCGACGACGCCCGGCAGCCGTGACATCTACTGCCTCTTCGACCAGGATGCGCTGCGCATGTTCCGCCTCCAGGGTTTCCTGACGTTGGGCGATAGCACGGTTAACCCGACCACGGGCCTGTCCCATAAGTTTGCCCGCCACAGATTTCTGCTCTTTGGGCAAGGTCCCAATCATGCGGTTACCCAGCACCAAAGGGGATTTTTCACCGGTATGTGCCAAACGCGCCAGTTTCAGCTGCTCCACATCGCTGGCGGCCTCAATCTGCTCAAGAGCAGTCTGTACCGCAGCATCAACAGCCTGTTCATCCGTAGGGTCCACCGCGACACCCGGCGTAGGTGCTTTTTTACCGTCATCGTGAAGGTTGGCAGGGTGTGATTGCGGCATTTCTGTGGGTGTGCTCTCGGGCATGTAATTCCTTGACGCTCTACATGTTCGGTGACGTATTCCCGCACAAGGCCTGTGGCGCGCGTCGGGCAGGACCCAGTCTAGCGAGCACCGAAAGTAGCACGTACCATCAGCAACCCGACTGCTTCAATCCAGGAAACCACGCAACAAAAATTCCGTACCTCGTATATGGCTCACCATCAGCTCACGGGCACGGTCGGACTCCCCGCGTTCAATCGCCATGGTGATCTCGCGGTGCTGTTGATGTGAATGCTCCACATTCGTTGCCATCACGGGAATCTCGTCCAACAAGGCGTTAATAGTGGCTCTGTTGTCTGCCACCGCAGCCACAAGCGACGCTGATCCGGCCAGTTCAGCGATGGCGATATGAAACCTGGAATCTAGAGGGCGGTAAGTATCTTCGGTCGCCGAACAGGCATCATCAAGGCAAGAACGCAGATAATCCCGGGCAGCTACAGGAAGTTCTGCTTCTGCGGCCATCGCGGCTGCTGCCGGCTCAACAACTGCTCGGAATCGCAAAGCATCAATCCGCTGGCGGGCTGGTACAGCGTGAGGCTGTCCACTGGCTGTGCCACCTGCGGAACGTACGTAAGTTCCGCCGTAACGGCCACGCTGAACGTCAATCACCCCGACCCGCTGCATATCAGCTAAAGCATCCCGTAACGTCGCGCGCGAAACACCCAGGTGTTCGGCAAGTTCCCGTTCAGGCGGCAGTTTTTCTCCTACGGGGAAAACACCAATCTTGATGGCCCGCAGGAGGTGCTCAATAGTTTCCTCATACGCATTGCCAGATCTCACAGGTTGTAACACCGCGTAGGGGTCCCCGAATTCTGCTTCTGCCGCCATGGCGTTGACTCACCTCAACTTGCTCGTACTTCACCTATTGACGCATTGCCGTGATGCATGCCACACTCCTGCGCATCACAAAGGACTGATTTTAGTCCATTGTGATGAAAAAGCATCAATGATCAGGAGTGACGCCGTGCATGAACGTGTCAACGCGGAACCAGTCACCGACTCCGACTACTTCAAAAACCGCCGCCTCAAAGCTGGTGCAGCCGGTTGGGTGTTATTAGCCGGGCTCGGCGTTTCTTATGTGATCTCCGGCGACTTCTCTGGGTGGAACATCGGCTTGTCGCAGGGGGGTTGGGGTGGACTATTGATCGCCTTCCTCCTCATGGGGTTGATGTACACCTGCATGGTCTTTGGCTTGGCCGAACTGGCTTCCACCCTACCCACCGCCGGGGCAGGATACGGATTCGCTCGTCGCGCACTAGGACCCTTGGGCGGTTTTGCCACTGGCATGGCGGTGTTAATCGAATACGCAGTTGCACCGGCAGCTATTGCCACATTCATTGGTGGCTACATCGAAGCCCTCGGGCTATTCGGCATCACAAACTCATGGCCCGTCTACTTAGTGACCTACATCGTTTTTGTCAGCATCCACGCGTACGGGGTGGGTGAAGCACTTAAACTCATGTTCGGCATTACTGTGGTGGCCGTCATCGCTTTGGTGATCACCGCAATCACCCTTCTACCGCACGTCACGGTGGACAATCTCTTCGATATCGTCCCGCATGACGCCGTGGGGGCCAGCAGGTTCCTGCCTATGGGATATGCAGGCGCTTTAGCTGCCCTGGTATACGGCATCTGGTTTTTCCTTGCCATAGAAGGGGTGCCATTAGCTGCTGAGGAAACAGCTAATCCACGTCGGGATATGCCCCGGGGAATCATCGTCGCCATGATCTTCTTGCTTTTTTCGGGTGCCGTGATGCTAGTTGTGGTCCCCGGAGCTGCGGGAGCAGAAGCCATGAGCACCTCAGATAACCCATTACCGCAGGCAATACGTGCCATCAGTTCCCCGAATAGCGTTGTAGCAAATATCGTGAATTATGCGGGACTGGCCGGGCTGGTGGCCAGCTTTTTCTCGATCATGTACGCCTACTCCCGGCAATTATTCGCGCTCTCACGCGCCGGGTACCTACCTCGATGGTTGTCATTAACCGGTACTCGAAAGACCCCATGGGTAGCTTTGATTGTACCGGGCACCATTGGTTTTATATTGGCGGCAGCCACCGGTGACGGTGGCTTACTAATCAATATCGCAGTATTCGGTGCCACTGTCTCGTACGTACTACTGAATTTGTCTCACATCGTATTGCGAATTAAGGAACCTCATCTTCCTCGCGGGTACCGCACCCCCGGCGGGATTATTACCACCGGAATTGCCCTCGTGTTAGCCGTGGTGGCGGTCGTCGCCACCTTTTTAGTGGATGTGTATGCCGCAAGTATTACCGCTGGAGTTTTTGCCATTTCACTGGGGTATTTCTGGTTCTACAGTCGTCATCATCTCGTCACCAACGCACCAGAAGAAGAATTCGCCCAGCTTCAATCAGCGGAATCCCAATTGAAATGATCACATATGGATCACGCGACCGTCCACACCTGCAGCAGAAGGGAAATCCATGAACACCCTTGAAAAACACCCACGAAATCAGCGGATGTTAACTCCTGAAAAACTACGAGCCCTCATCGACGAAGGGACGATTGACACGGTCGTCCTAGCATTCACTGACATGCAGGGACGCCTCCAGGGCAAGCTGTGTCACGCACAATTTTTTCTTGACTCTGTTCTGGAAGAAGGTGCTGAAGGTTGTAACTACCTTCTAGCTGTAGATACAGAGATGAATACGGTGGAAGGATACGCCATCACCAGTTGGGAGTCAGGTTATGGAGATATGGCTTTCCGCATGGACCTAGATACCATCCGGCTGATGCCCCATAACCCCGGCCAGGTCATGATCCAGTGTGACCTTACTGATCACGCGGGCAACCTTATTCCCATGTCACCACGCTCTATGCTGCGCAAACAGCTCGATATCGCCCACCGCATGGGATTCACCGTGCTCACAGGCACCGAGCTGGAATTCTGCGTATACAACACCAGTTATGAAGATGCCTGGGATTCTAACTACCAAAACCTCACTCCAGCCAATGGTTACAACGTGGATTACAATATACTGGGTTCTCAACGGGTAGAGCCTCTGCTCCGCGAAATCCGCAACGCTATGTATGGCGCGGGAATGACCGTAGAATCCGCCAAAGGCGAATGTAACTTAGGTCAACATGAAATTGCTTTTCGGTACAGCGACGGAATGGTAACGGCTGATAACCACGTAGTGTACAAGCTATCGTCTAAACAAATTGCACATCAGCAGGGAAAATCCATAACCTTCATGGCAAAACCCAACCATCGCGAAGGCAGCTCATGCCATATTCATATGTCGCTGCGTGGCACGGACGGAGAACTCGCGTTCTGGAACCGTGACAATGACGAACGCACCGAGCTCTACGATCATTTCATTGCCGGAGTGCTTCACGGCATGCGAGACCTAACGCTATTTTACGCACCTAATATCAATTCCTATAAACGATTCGCTCGCGGCAGTTTTGCTCCCACAACAGTCGCCTGGGGCCTTGATAATCGATCATGTGCGGTCCGCTTAGTGGGCTCCGGACACTCCGCCCGTATGGAGAACCGCCTTCCTGGTGGGGACGTCAACCCATATTTAGCATTATCGGCCATGTTGGCATCAGGCCTGTACGGCATTGAACACAAACTGCCCTTGGAACCAATGACCATGGGAAACGCTTACGAGTCACAGGCACCCACAGTGCCCCGCACCATGCGTGAAGCCCGCGACCTCCTCAACGGCTCCTCGCTGGCACGCGAGCTATTCGGCGATGACGTCATAGACCACTACGTTCATTACGCTGATGTTGAACTGGATGCTTTTGAATCAGCCGTCACTGATTGGGAGTTGCGCCGTGGCTTTGAACGACTCTAACCGTACATCTCACAACCGACCGCGGATCGGGGTGACTACGTATTACGAGGAAGGTTCCTGGGGCACGTGGACAACCGTCGGAGCCATCGTGCCGGGTAGTTACGTGGAATCGGTAGTATCCGCTGGCGGTACTCCCCTATTGCTGCCACCGGTAGCCACTGACGTCAGTGTTCTTGACGTTCTGGATGGCTTGATCGTCATCGGGGGGTGCGATGTTGATCCCCAAACGTATCGGGCAGATCCCCACCCCGCCACCAGCTCCCAACCACAGCGCGATCACCATGATCTGACACTCACCACAGAAGCGTTACGGCGGGACATACCGTTATTTGCGATTTGCCGTGGGGCGCAGATCCTCAACGTGGCACTAGGCGGTACGTTGATTCAACACCTGCCTGATGTTAACGACAATGCAGCGGCCCATCGCCCAGGTGATGGGCTCTACGGAACCATGAAGTACCACACAACACCAGGCAGCATCGCGCACAGCCTTGTGGGGCCACAAGCAACCGGCCCCTGCCACCATCACCAGGCATTGGACACGCTGGGGCATGGCTTGGAAGTCACCGCTCGTGCTGCTGACGGAACCATTGAAGCGATTGAATATCCCACCGCCACATGGTTGCTGGGGGTGCAATTTCATCCCGAAGAAAACCACGAAGATCCCCGATTGTTCGAAGGATTCATTAACGCCGCGCGCGAAAGAGGACAGCATGGCAGAAACGCAGATCATTAACCCATCCACAGCCGAGATTCTTCGCACTGTTCACGCAGCAGATCTTGGTGAGACGGACCTTGCTATTGAACGTGCTCAACGCGCTTACGAAATGTGGCGTGAGGTCGCACCGGGCGACCGCGCACGGTTATTGCGCCAATTTGCAGAAGCAGTGGACGCCGACCTAGACAATCTCGCTGCTTTGGAAGTGAAAAACTCCGGGCACACCATCGGTAATGCACAGGCAGAAGCCGCCAATGTTCGTGATGTTTTGACTTATTATTCCGGGACCCCGGAAACTTTGCTCGGGCGCCAGATCCCCGTTCCCGGGGGAATCGACGTGACGTTCCACGAACCTTTGGGGGTTGTGGGAGTGATCGTGCCATGGAACTTCCCGATGCCCATTGCCGGGTGGGGGTTTGCACCCGCGCTCGCGGCAGGAAACACCGTGGTACTTAAACCAGCGGAACTCACTCCTCTCACGGCCATCCGTTTAGGGGAACTCGCGCTGGAAGCCGGACTACCTGAAGGTGTCCTCACCGTTATTCCGGGCAAGGGCTCCGTAGTGGGTGAACGATTCGTCACCCACCCCATGGTCCGCAAAGTGGTTTTCACCGGTTCCACTGACGTCGGACGTCGCATCATGGCAGGATGTTCAGATCAGATTAAAAGAGTCACCCTTGAATTAGGCGGAAAAAACTCAAATATCGTGTTTGCTGACGCTGATGTGGAACAAGCGGCAGCAGCGGCACCAGCAGGTGCCTTTGATAACGCGGGGCAAGACTGCTGTTCGCGATCACGTGTCTTGGTGCAACGCAGTGTGTTGGACACGTTCCTGGAGCATCTAGAACCCGCTATACAAGCCTTCACATGTGCCGATCCACAATTAAGCACCACTCAAATGGGTCCCCTGATCTCCCAAAATCACTGGGACAGCGTGTCGTCTTATCTGGACGGGGCTCCGGTGGCTTTCCGTGGCAGCGCCCCCCATGGACCAGGATTCTGGTTCGCCCCCACCGTGGTGACCCCCGACCTTGATTCCCGGCTATTCACGGAAGAGATCTTCGGTCCAATTCTTTCGGTAGTGGCTTTTGATGATGAAGCTGAAGCCATCCAACTAGCTAACAACACCGAATACGGACTATCCGGTTCTATCTGGACCCGGGACGTCGGCCGTGCGTTGCGCGTGTGCCGTGGAGTGGAGGCAGGAAACCTTTCGGTGAACTCCCACTCTTCCGTGCGCTACTGGACCCCTTTTGGTGGCTTCAAACAGTCTGGGCTTGGCCGCGAACTCGGCCCGGACGCTCCCCTGGCTTTCACGGAAACCAAAAACGTGTTCATCGCATCCACCTAAGTGTGTGATTTCGCTCCCACTATAACGAGAATCACCACATATCCATAAGGAGGAAGAATTCATGGAAACTATCGCTCGCCGCTTGATCGACCGCACCGCAATCATTACGGGTGGTGCCAGTGGTATTGGGTTAGCCACAGCCAAGCGTATGGCTGCTGAAGGCGCAAACGTTGTTGTGGCAGATATTGATCCAGGCTCCGGCCAAGAAGCCGCCGAGACCGTGGGCGGCCTTTTTGTGCAGGTTGATGTTACTGATCAAGATAACGTGAAAGAACTTTTTTCCATCGCACATAAAACTTACGGCAGCGTGGATATTGCGTTTAACAACGCCGGAATTTCCCCTGCCAACGATGCATCCATCTTAGATACGGACATTGATGCCTGGCGCACAGTTCAGGAAGTCAACCTGACCAGTGTCTACTACTGTTGCAAAGCAGCTTTACCCTATATGCAGGAACAGGGCAAAGGTTCGATCATCAACACGGCATCGTTTGTTGCAGTCATGGGGGCTGCCACATCGCAGATTTCCTACAGCGCATCTAAGGGGGCAGTACTATCCATGACCCGGGAATTGGGGGTGGAATTTGCTCGGCAAGGAATTCGAGTGAATGCGTTATGCCCAGGGCCAGTAAACACTGAGTTGTTGAAAGAGCTTTTCGCAAAGGACCCGGAACAGGCTGCGCGCCGTCTCGTCCACGTCCCTATGGGGCGCTTCGCTGAGCCGGAAGAGTTAGCCGCAGCAGTAGCTTTCTTAGCCAGCGACGATGCCTCCTTCATCACTGCATCCACCTTCCTGGTGGATGGTGGCATTTCTAGCGCCTATGTCACTCCCCTCTAAGCGCCAGTTGCGTCATGGACCGACCCTGTACGTCACCACACCAGTGGCCCACGTTCCAGACGACGCAACAGGGCTTCGACGATCGGACGATCAGCAGGGATCCATTCGAGGGTGCGAGCTGCGTCACCATCTAAAGGAATCCAACGCAGCTCTAGGTGATCAGAGCCATCAAACTGACGTCCTATGAGGAGTTCACCGTCCGTTACGAAAGCGGTCCACACACGCATGGCTGCAGAATCTTTCAACGGCCACCCTTGGGGATGCGGTCCGGGGATTTCGTGAAGAAGTTCGAGCTCAACATCAAGTTCTTCGCGACATTCCCGGATCAACGCTTCTTCGCACGATGGGTCCTCTGGCTCCACCTTGCCACCGGGAAATTCCCACATACCCCGTAAGGTTTCAGGATAGGCCCGCTGAGCGACCAAAAAGTGTGTGGGGTTATGGGGGTCGTCCACCACTGCTGCACCCACGACTTGGACACGGAATTCATGGTCGAGCGGGTATGGTCCGGGACTGTCGGTATCGGCGGTCACGCCCCCAGGGTAGCGAAAATATTTACCATCGGAGCCAGCCCCCACGGGCAATCCAGAGAAAGCTTCAAGACAGCACTCGACGTTGCGCCCGCGCTGAGGCATAAAGGCATAATGCTGCGGCGGTTGCAACGTTCAACGATTCAGCCTGACCGTAGAGCGGTACCGCAATCCGCTGTGTCACAGACTTTTCCTGCTCGGAAAGCCCCTGGGCTTCGTGGCCAAATAACCAAGCGGTTGGAGCTGTGAGGTCACATGGAGCGGACTTACCCATGGCAACGGAATCCTGTAAAACATCCAAGTCCAGTTCGGCGTATCCGTCTGCACCCAGCCGCTGGATACCTGTAACTTCTGTGGCATTCACCAATTCCGAGAAGTCTGCGTGAGTTACAACCGGCAGGTGAAACAGGGAACCCGCCGTGGACCGCACAGTTTTGGGGTTATACACATCCACCGACCCGTGGGTGAGCACCACAGCATCAGCTCCTGCTGCATCCGCAGCACGGATTATTGCACCAGCATTACCAGGGTCCTGGAGTCGGCACAGTATGGCTATGAGGCGGGCAGGTTCGGTGGGACCAGAGTCTTCAACGCGCCGCAAGGCAGCATCCACGGTTGGGGAGGCGATGGTGCATACCGCCACCGCCCCCTGGGGGTTCTGGGTGGCGCACATAGCTTGCAGAACATCGTCAGTGACCATACGAAGAAATACGCGAGGCAACTGCGAATCCGCTTCCAGAACTGCTTCTACAAGCTTAGCGATGTCTGGGTGGCGTTCCATGCAGGAGGGCGTCACATACACGGCGTTAAGCTGCGGAATCGAATCAGCACCGCTGCGCCCATGAGCCATCAATGCTTCACGGACGTTTTGTGGTCCTTCTGCCAGGAAAAGTCCCCGTGCTGTTCGTGCAGAGCGCCTCGCCAAACCCGCTACTGCCTTAACCCGATCAGCACGGGGGTTGGACAGCAGGGAGTGAGCGAGGCGTTCCGAAACGTTCACGTTGCGTATGAAAGCAACTCAGGCAGCGTCACGCGGAGCGGAAGTATCCGCCGGCAGTGCCTTTTTAGCGACCTCAACCAATGCCACAAAAGCAGCGTTATCGTTAACGGCTAGTTCCGCCAGCATACGACGATCAACCTCAACTTCCGCCAGGCGTAAACCCTGGATAAAGCGGTTGTATGTCAGACCGTTAGCACGAGCAGCAGCATTGATTCGCTGAATCCACAAACGCCGAAAGTCACCCTTGCGGGCACGACGGTGGTCGTAGTTGTAAACGTACGAGTGAATGACCTGTTCTTTGGCCTTACGGTACAGCCGCGAGCGCTGCCCTCGATAGCCGGAAGCAGCTTCCAGAGTGGTCCGACGCTTTTTATGGGCGTTAACCGCCCGCTTCACACGTGCCACGTGTGTACTCCTTTGATCATGTCACCGCGTACAACCACGGTGACGGCTGGCAAGTTTAGGGCGCGAACACGAGTGGTTCGCAGATGCTCGACGAATCGAGGTCACCGACCAAGCATCTTCTTGACGACTTTGGCCTCGCCGGGGGTGACGATCTTGTCGCCAGCCAAGCGCCGGGTTAGCCGGGAAGATTTGTGTTCCAAGTAGTGGCGGCGGTTGGCCTGCTGACGCTTGACCTTGCCAGAACCCGTGATCTTGAAGCGCTTCTTAGCGCCCGAATGGGTCTTCATTTTCGGCATCTCGGCCGTCTCCTCGTTATCTCTCACCGTACTCACGGTGCGTCACCTATACAGTGACCTTGGCTTTGAGGTATGCCTTGCTGTGTGGCAACACGGCACAACCCCACGGGTGCTTCATCTGCCGCTTCCGTCAACACTCGGAACCAGACAGGTGAGTTTAGGGATCAGCCCTTACCCGGTCCTGGCTTAGGGCCGGGTTTGGGGGCGGCGCCGGGTTTTGGCGCAGGACCTGCAGAACTCGCTGGCTGCGAGGCACTTCCTGGTGCAGGTGTCGTGGCGGGACGCACCGCATTCGAACGGTCGGGCGCGCCGCTACGGGGCGTAGAAGTTGAGGTGGGGCGGGAAGTTACGGGGCGCCCCCCACCAGCTGGACGGCTTGCTGGGCGTCCTGCGCTGCGTTCGCCGCTACGGTCAGCTCCACGGGAGGCTCCGTTGCGTTCCGCGCTCCGACCGCGACCGCCACTGCCTGCACGGTCACGACGCTCCTCTTTGGGGGCCATGACCGGCGGCTGATCTTCCGATACTTTCAGGGGCGGCGCGCCTTCGGGCACCTCAAACTTCTGTTCAGCCATTTTGCGCAACTCTTCAGGGATAGCTTCACCGATGCTATTGCCCCCTACTGGAAGCGCCGACGATGTATCAATGACACCGGCAGCACGGGCTTCACGCTCGCGGTCACGACGCGACGACTTAGTTTTGTGTGGCAGGCGGTCTTCACTGCTGCCCGTTTCCTTGGCGCGGCGAGCTGCAGCACGAGCCTCGGACTTGTTTTTTAACGGCCCCAAAACCATGACCATGTTGCGGCCATCCTGTCGGGGACTGGATTCCACCTGACCAAATTCCTCCAGGTCTTCAGCCAGCTTCTGCAACAGACGCACACCCATTTCGGGGCGGGACTGTTCACGGCCACGGAACTGGATCATGGCTTTGACTTTGTCCCCATCTCCCAGGAAACGGCGGGCGTGACCAACTTTCGTTTCATAGTCATGGTCATCAATCTTGAGGCGAAAACGCACCTCTTTAAGGTGAGTGTTCGTTTGGTTCTTGCGAGACTCACGGGCCTTCACAGCGGCTTCGTATTTGTACTTGCCGAAGTCCATGAGCTTGGCCACAGGCGGCTTAGCGTTGGGTGCCACCTCGACCAAATCCAAGTCCGATTCGCGGGCAAGCCGCATGGCGTCCTCAACACGGACGATGCCCACCTGCTCACCACCGGGGCCCACTAAACGGACCTCGGGGACACGGATTCTGTCGTTAATGCGTGGATCGCTGATGCTCGACTCCTGATCTAGTGCCAGGTTCCAGCCTGGCGACATGGTGCTCTTCGAGTGCCAATAGCAACAAAAAACCTCCGCTGCCACAAGGAACAAGCGGAGGATAGACACCCATAGAACATGCGACCCTTGCCCGCTCCACAGCGGGCGCTGAGCCACTCGCTCATTTTACGGATTATCACCGTTATGACCCGGAGGATTTCAAAGGAACCCAACCAATCCTGTCCCATGATCCACACAGGTGGGAGTTATCTCCACTTGCGCACTGCCAGACATCATACACACTATGACGGATTTTCCGGCAGCCCGCATTCATATATGGCAGCCATGGGACGTCAAGACACCGCGTAGTCTTAGAACTATGACTTCCGAAGACGTTTTTCGTTTCGATGAACACAACATGGGCGACGACGTCGTCTCGGACTCCGCCCATCTGGTCACAGAGGGAAGCAGTGATGACACCGCAGCGGCCCTGGGGGAGCACATACGCGACATCGCAGAAGTCCCAGCCGTGGAAATCATCAACACCTCTGCGGTGCATCTGATGTCCGCCGCGGCGGTGAAATGCGGTCTGGCTGATGGCCCACACGCCGATGACTTCAAAGACCTAGACGAGGCTCGCAAACTCATTACAGCACTAGCCGGGTTCATCACGGCCGCCGCCCCAGAAGTTGGCCCCCAGCATGCCGCACCCTTGCGGGATGGCCTGCGAACTCTACAGCTAGCTTTCCGGGAAGCATCCCCCTACCCCGACGCCCCGGGGCAAGGCCCCGGCGAAAAGTTTACGGGCAGGGTTTCACCCTGATTTCTTTGCCTTGAGGTGTACCGGCCTGAGACAGCATTCAGACCAGAAGGTATGGATTACACCATCTGGACAGATATCTCTAACGAGTCCACTAGCTGGGCTATTGCCTCCTGTGCTGCCAGTCCAGCCTGAAACTTACCAAGCACACGCTCAAGCTGTTCACGGCTCATGCCCGCTGCCAACTGAAGCACAATGGTCAGCTCTGGCCCCAGCCCACCACCCCGCAAAGCTGTTCCATGTGCCGCTTCAACACCGCGTCCACGCCGAATATGTGCCCCCACCACACCATCGAGTCCTAAGCCTGCATTGAGCACGGCGTGGGATACCTGCTGCGAACCATAAGAAGGCTCCCATTCCTGGCCCTTGGCTAATGCCCATAGCGCGGGCCGCCGCACCACAAACGGCGCACCAGAACCAGGGTTCAGCACCAGAAGCTCTGTGTTGTCCTTGACCGCCGCAAGCGTGATTTTGCGGACGTGTGCCGCCACTGGACGTGCCTGCGAGTGCCACTGAGTCACCAATTGGTCTGTGGTGAATACTGGTTGTGCCTGACGACCGTCAGCAGCCTGTAGGGTCACCAACAACATATCGGCTTCTTTATCCGCGACCAACCCATCAGAGGTGATCTGGGATCTGGCGACTTCTGCCATGACCGGAACAAATAGCCGAGTGTCAGCCAATGCCGCCACCACAGCATTTTCATCCACAGCTGCTCGCTGCCAAGCCTCTAAAACGCAGGCCAATTGCGTGTCGGGGGCACCTTGGTCATCAGCGAATTGTTGATGGTGCCCCCGTGATAAATCACGGCCAGCCCACGGTTGTCCTCCCGTATCAGTCGCGCCGCCAGCGCTACGCAGCTGTGCCGCTATGTGTTCAGGCAGAGGACGATGCCCTGAGGAGCGTGGGGGCGTCACAGGGATGGACGACCAGCGATATCAAGGGCCTGTTCCAGCGTAAAACGGCCAGCGTATAGTGCTTTGCCCATAATGGCGCCTTCCACACCGGAATCGACCAATCGGCGCAACGCAGCGATGTCTTCCACGGTGGCGATACCACCAGAGGCGACCACCGGCTTTTGGGTACGCTGGGCTACTTCCTGGAGCAGTTCCAGATTGGGGCCCATTAGGGTGCCGTCCTTAGTGACATCGGTGACCACGTAACGCGCGCAACCATCCGCTTCCAGGCGCTGCAGAACATCCCACAAGTTTCCGCCGTCCTGAGTCCAGCCGCGAGCCGCCAGGGTAGTGCCCCGGACATCCAACCCCACCGCGATTTTCTCCCCATGTTCTTCGATCACACGACGAGTCCATTGTGGGTTTTCTAGGGCAGCAGTTCCCAGGTTCACGCGGGCTGGTTCCAGAGATAAGGCGCGTTCCAAGGACTGATCATCACGGATACCACCGGAGATTTCGACCTTCAAGTCCACAGCGCGTACCACACGAGTCAACACCTCGATGTTATCTCCGGTACCAAAAGCGGCGTCTAAATCCACCAAGTGCAACCATTGCGCGCCGCAAGCTTGCCAAGCCAGGGCAGCATCGACCGGATCGCCGTAGTCAGTTTCGGAACCGGACTCTCCCTGAACGAGTCGGACTGCTTGACCATCACGAACGTCAACAGCAGGCAGTAATTCCAGGTGAGGCAGCCCTGTCAGGGCAGCCGTCAATTCGATCACAGTGTTGTTCAAGTCGTTAGTCATGAGTCCCTCGTCAATGATGGGTTAGGTGGATCCAAACGGCCGGTTGTTGGCAACGTAGCAATCCAGTTTCGTAAAAGCTGCAATCCGGCTTCCCCAGATTTTTCTGGATGAAACTGGGTGGCACATAGTGCTCCGTTTTCCACTGCAGCGATAAACCTACTCCCATGCTCCGACCAGGCGATCTGCGGTGGGAGCATGTGTTCACTGGCCACGGGGAAATCCCATTCCTGGACAGCATACGAGTGCACAAAATAGAACCGCTGATCTTCAATACCCCGAAACAGCTGTGTTTCAGCAGGTGGTTGGACTGTGCTCCATCCCATATGTGGAACAACGGGTGCTTTTAAGCGCTCCACCACACCGGGCCATTGCCCCAGACCTTCACTCTGCTCACCATGCTCTACGCCACGGTCGAAGAGCACCTGCAACCCAACGCAGATCCCTAGAACTGGTCGGCCTCCCATAAGTCGCCGCTCTATCAGGGGTATTGCACCAACCGCGCACAAACCGTCCATAACAGCTTGAAAAGCACCTACCCCAGGAACCACCAACCCATCAGCGTCTAAGACCGCATCTTTTTCATGGGTCAACACAACCCGAGCTCCAGCAGCTTCCAGGGCACGCGAGACAGAACGCACATTGCCAGCGCCATAATCCAAAACCACAACCACTGGATCACCAGTCACAGGCCCCTCAGGGCAATCCCCCACTGTCTCGGGTGCGGGCACTGTCACACCCCGGGGATCTACTCCTTCTTCTGGTGAGCGCATCAGAGTGATCCCTTGGTGGAGGGGATTCCCGTCACCCGGGGATCGGGTTCAATGGCCATACGCAATGCACGCGCCAATGCTTTGAATTGTGCTTCCGCAATATGGTGGGGATCCCTGCCACGGATGAGTTCCATATGTAGGCACATACGGGCATGGAAGGTCAAAGACTCAAAAACATGCTGCACCATGGAGCCAGTAAAGTGCCCTCCGATCAGGTGGTACTGCTGCCCCTCTGGTTCCCCTAAATGCACACAATATGGACGTCCTGAAACGTCTACCACAGCACGAGCAAGGGCTTCATCTAAAGGCACGGTAGCTTCACCAAATCGCCGGATGCCCCGTTTATCCCCCAACGCCTGCCTCATGGCTTCACCCATCACAATTGCGGTGTCTTCAACCACGTGATGAACATCAATGTGAGTGTCACCCGTTGCTTGAACCGTGAGATCAATCAATGAGTGTTTGGATAATGCGGTCAACATATGGTCATAAAAAGGCACGGTGGTGGAAATGTTGTGCTTTCCCGTACCGTCCAGGGCGAGTTCCACCATGATCTGAGACTCGCTCGTGGTCCGCTCCACACGGGCACGACGCCCCCCGCCCTGTTCAATGGACTGCTGACTTGAATTATTCACAATATTCTCCACGGTTACAGTTCAGGAAGCTTATGCCAGGCATGCTTGCATGGCGCGAAGAAAAGCAGTGGTTTCCTGCTCAGTACCCGCCGTGACACGCAGGTGACCTTGGACACCAACGTCCCGAATCAAGACTCCATGATCCAGGAGTTTCTGCCACATCACCGGGGCCTCAAAATCTCCGCCAAAAAACACAAAATTTGCGTCTGAAACAGCTGGCTTAAGCCCCATGTTGCGAAGCTCGTCCACTATGCGATCACGCTGTTTTTTGATTTCTTCCACGCCCGCCAACAAGCTGGCACGATTGCGTAGCGCAGCCAAAGCTGTCGCTTGGGATACCGCAGACAGGTGGTAGGGCAACCGCACCAAACGAATAGCATCGGTCACTTCGGGAGCAGCCGCAAAATATCCGATACGCGCTCCGGCCAAAGAAAAAGCTTTGGACATGGTGCGTGTAACCACAAGCCGGGGCCGATCGGCCAATAAATTCAGCGCCGTGGAAGCGGGATCCCTGGAGAACTCGGCATAGGCTTCGTCAACGACCACCATGGCGTTAAAAGCAGCACTGGCTTGGTATACGGCGTCGATGACTTCCGGCCCCAGAGCCGTGCCCGTGGGATTATTCGGAGAGCACAGAATCACAAGATTCGGCCGGTGTTCCTCCACCTGCGCAGCAGCAAGTGCTGGACTCAAGGTGAAGTCTTCGGCACGCTGGCCCGCGATAAATTCAGAACCCGTTGCATTGGCCAAGACGGGGTACATGGAGTACGTGGGGATGAACGATAGAACGGTGCGCCCTGAGCCAGCAAATACCTGCATGAGCTGCTGCAAAATTTCATTAGAACCGTTAGCCGCCCAGACATTGTCAGCACTCAGACCATGGCCCAAGTACTCCGCGAACCCCTCCCGCAGCTGAACAAATTCCCGATCTGGGTAACGATTGATACCGACTGCGGCGTGAGCCACCTCATCTGCAATAGCTTTTTGCACATCGGCCGGAACTGGGTGGGTGTTTTCATTAGTGTTCAAAGCAACCGGAACATCTATCTGGGGCGCGCCATACGGAACCTTGCCCCGGAGATTGTCACGCACAGGCAGCGCAGTTAGCAGATCAGAACGTTCATTGGTCACAGTCACCACGCCAGTTTACGACCGGCTCTAGTAGATCCCACAGATCCAGCCTGAAATGACCACAGATTCACGCTCCCGGGACTTCAAGCTGTTGCCCCGCCTCCACCGACTGGCTGGTGAGGTCGTTAAGCTCCATAATTTCAGCAATCACTGCACGGGTATCCCGATCCGGATCTGCCGCATATGCCACATCCCATAAACTTTGCCCCGCGGAGACGGTGACCACCTCTGTGCCACTGCCTGACACGGAGTCTGTACTGGCAGCCACCGTTGCAGGAGCAATCAACACCAACAAAGTCATGAGAGCTACAGCAGTGACCACCAACACCGGTAGACCCACCAGAAACAATCTTCCACGCTGGGTAAGACGCAGACGCTGAGCAGAATTATCCGCACACGGTGATAAAGAGACCTGGGAAGCCTCATGGTCCGAACGAACAACAGATAACCGTGCAGACCTATGGGCAGCGCGATTCGTAGCGCTTGACACAATGCTGATGGCTGACATCGGAAAGAACTCCTTGCTGACGGGGATGGCCATCACGACACCACCCCATAGCGACTCGAATAGATGTTCGATTCTTGTTCGAACATTTTTAGCACATATATACGGATGGTGCGACACATCGTCGAATATATGTTTGGTTACGCTGCGTGCCCCCTATGCTGAGAGGGAAGTCATCGATTGATTGGCCACATGCCAACCTCAACGACGTGACAACCAGTGCACCGTGGAATCAGTTAACAGCCGGGTTCCGACAACATAAGAACGTGCCTGCTACGGACGGCATAAAGGACAGATGAGATATGGCATATCAAGACACTCCCCCGTCATCGAGTAAGTCACGGGTGTCTACAGAACAGAGTCTTTTATCAGCGCGGCAACAGAAGATTTTGGATGTGATCCGCAGTTCAATCGCTGAACACGGTTACCCGCCGTCCATGCGCGAAATTGGTGATCGAGCAGGGCTGGCTTCTCTATCAAGCGTCACGCACCAACTGAATCAATTGGAACGCTTAGGACACATCCGCCGGGACCCTAAGCGGCCGCGAGCCATGGAAGTGTTGGAAAATACTCACACTCACGCAGCGGAACGCCGTGTACCGGGACAACAACACGCGGAATCTTTCAGTGACACATCGACCACCTCAGTCCCGGATAACGTGACCCGGCTACGGCCACGGTCCACCCCTGCGCCGGCCGAGGACTTCACGGAAGCCCCTGACGTCACGATAGTTCCGCTGGTGGGCCATATTGCCGCCGGAGTGCCCATTACTGCCGATCAACAGGTTGAAGACACCTTCGCATTACCCCGCCAGCTAACAGGCCACGGCCACCTGTTCATGCTGAAAGTCCGTGGGGACTCCATGGTTGATGCAGCCATCTGTGACGGTGACTGGGTGGTAATCCGTCAGCAAAACACTGCTAATAACGGCGATATAGTGGCCGCGCTGCTCGATGGCGAAGCCACGGTTAAAACGTTCCGTCAGCGCGACGGTCATACGTGGTTACTCCCCCAAAACACCATGTACGAGCCCATTCTGGGGGACCACGCTACGGTGATGGGGAAAGTGGTCTCCGTCTTACGCAGTCTGTAGCCCCGCCACCGCCACAGTCACGCATCCCAGGTGGGCATCATCAAGCCCCTGCATGAAGCCGCCGTAATGCTTCCCGCACCACAGACGCCTCAGTCGTGGTCCACAGCGGAGGCAAACTGGCGCGTAAAAATGTGCCGTACCGTGCAGTAGCTATCCGTGAATCTAAAATCGCAACCACGCCGCGATCAGTAGAGGAGCGAATCAAACGCCCAGCTCCTTGAGCTAATCGCACAGCGGCGTGAGTAGCGGAAACCGCCATAAAACCATTTCCACCCGCTTCCGCCACAGCTCGGGTGCGAGCAGTTGACAAGGGGTCATCGGGGCGCGGAAAAGGAATCCGGTCAATTAATACCAAACGACACGAGTCGCCTGGCACATCCACCCCCTGCCATAAACCCATGGTTCCAAACAAGCAGGTGGAAGGCTCCTCCGTAAATTGCTTCACCAAGGAATTCAGCGAAGCATCCCCCTGGCACAAAATCGGAACCGCTGTCCGTTCCCGCAGGTAGGTGGCTGCTTCCTCAGCAGCACGACGGGAAGAAAATAATCCCAATGCCCCACCGGCTGATGCTTCTACTAACTCCAGGATTTCGTCCAGAACTGCAGCGGATAGTTCCCGCCCCGGCTTTTCCAGGTGGGCAGCCACATACAAAATACCTTGACGTGAGTACTCAAAAGGACTGCCCACATCGACAGCTTCCCACCGAGGAGCTCCTGCACCGTGAAGCCCAAGATCGCCGGCAACAGAGTCAAAAGACTCCCCCACAGAAAGCGTCGCCGATGTCATCACCACGGTCCGATCCTTAAATAATCCTTCCCTCAACTGACCGGCCACAGATAACGGTGCAACATGCAACGACGCAGGGGCGTCGTCCTGAGCCGCTAAGTACCCATGTCCGGGTTCCCATGTGCCGGGCCGCGAAAGCCACAGCACCTCACGACGCTCCTCAGCTTCCACCATGCGCTGACATAGCTCCAGAATCTCCATCACTTTTGACCGTGCCAGGTGTCGCCCGCCGTCGGAATCAGTATCTGGGCTTAGCTCACTTTTATCGGTGGTGGAATCAGTCAGAACTTGTCTGGCAGCGTCACGAATATGCCCTACGGCAGCCGCCATGGCATCACTTAACCCACGTGGTAGAAGTTCCGCAGCAACTCCAACCATCGAACGCTCTAATGCGTCAGCGGCGGTGTGAAGATTTTCCGCCGACGTTGAGGCATACTGCCGGATCAGCGACGCTGCCGAGCGCACCGTTGCGCCTGACAGGACGCCTGTCACGGTTACTGTCACGCGGTCACGCAGTTCATGAGCTTCATCAATAATCACCACATCGTGTTCTGGTAGCACCTGCACATCCTCGAAGGCATTGATAGCCAACAGCGCATGATTGGTGATCACCACATCCGCTTCGGCGGCACGTGCTTTAGCTTGTTCCGCAAAACATTCCTCCACAAAAGGACATGAGCGCCCTAAACATTCTGTGGCACTCACGGATACCTGACGCCAAGCCGCATCCGTGACTCCTGGTAGAATATCGTCACGGTCACCGGTATCGGTGTGTTGTGCCCATTCCCTCAGACGCTGAACCTCCTGCCCCAGAGAAGACACAGGTGCTGTCTCAGGCCCAGGGGAACTACCGGCGGCGGTAAACAGAGCAGCGTCTTCCTCCTGCGGGTAACCACCATGTAGCTTGTGTAAACATGCGTAGTTACTTCGACCTTTGAGTAGCGCCACGTCCATAGCATCAGGCAATTCGCTCTCTAGCGCTGTCAAAACTCTGGGGACATCACGGCCTACCACCTGGGACTGCAAAGCCAACGTGGCCGTAGCAATCACCACCGGGGTGGACCCTGCGCCCCGCCTCTGAGCGGCATGGTGCAGTGCGGGAACCAGATACGCCAAAGATTTACCCGTGCCCGTTCCGGCTTGAACCAACACATGCCGACGCACTTCCAAGGCTTCAGCCACTTTGGCAGCCATGAATCGTTGCCCTTCACGACGCTGCCCGCCCAACGCTTCCACCGCTGTGTCCAGTAAGCGAAGGACATCCGCTGCACCCGGTAAGGTTTCAGGGCGCTCATGTACAGCGGGGAACTTATTGGGCATCCTCGACCTTCTGTGCTTGCCCACCCAGCTGTTCACGAGAAAATTCAGGGGGGCGTTCTGGTACGTACCGAGCCAGTTCCCCCGCAAGATCTTCCCGCACCTTGACCAACAAATGCGTACCTTCCGCCAAGTATTCAGTCCGCAGAATCTCCACGTCCCAGTCGTGTAAGCGGGAGACAACATCACCGTCACTGTATGGCACCACAAGGTCTAACACGTGGTCAGGACGTGGGATCGACCGCGAAATTAATTCCTTGAGCTCGTCAATTCCTTCACCGGTATGCGCCGAGACCACAACGACATCGTGGTACGTGTTGCGCAACCGCTCCAGCACGTAAGGATCAGCGGCATCAGCTTTGTTCACCACCATGATTTCCGGCAATGTCGTTGCCTGAATGTCTGCTAGCACTTCGCGCACAGCACGAATTTGCCCCTCCGGATCAGGATGAGCGCCATCAACCACGTGCAAAATCACGTCTGCGTCCGCGACTTCCTCTAGCGTGGAGCGGAAGGCTTCCACTAATTGGGTGGGTAGGGAACGCACAAATCCCACAGTGTCAGAAAGCGTGTACCCAATACCGTCCGGGGTTGTCGCTTTGCGCACCGTGGGGTCAAGCGTGGCGAACAGAGCGTTTTCCACCAACACCCCAGCGTCGGTCAAACGATTCAAGAGGGAAGACTTGCCGGCGTTGGTGTACCCCGCGATAGCCACAGATGGCACAGAACGACGGCGGCGATTACTCCGTTTAGCCTCACGCGCCGGTTTCATATTCGCAATTTCGCGGCGTAATTTTGCCATGCGGGCGCGGATGCGCCGGCGATCTAGTTCAATCTTGGTTTCGCCGGGTCCACGAGACCCAATACCCTCACCAGCAGCGGCCCGACCACCCGCTTGCCGGGACAGATTCCCGCCCCAGCCACGCAACCTGGGCAGCATGTACTCCAATTGCGCTAGTTCTACCTGAGCTTTACCTTCTTTAGACTTCGCGTGCTGGGCAAAAATATCCAGAATCAAACCAGTACGGTCGATGACTTTGACCTTCACGACATCTTCCAGAGCGCGGCGCTGAGACGGTGCTAGCTCCTCATCCACAATGACAGTATCCGCCCCTGCGGCCATCACCACGTCTTTAAGCTCTAAAGCTTTACCTGACCCCAAGTAGGTAGCCGGATCAGGTGTGCTCCGACGTTGAATCACGCCATCGAGCACTTCCGAACCTGCGGTTTCAGCTAACGCAGCCAGTTCCCGTAGGGAATTTTCGGCGTCCTCCGCCCTCCCGGTCGTCCACAGGCCCGCGAGCACCACTTTTTCCAGACGCAGCTCGCGGTACTCAACCTCAGTGACGTCTTCAAGTTCAGTGGAGAGATTGGCCACGCGGCGTAGAGACTGCCGTGCGACGAGATCGTACTGATCACCATCAGATCCTGTGTGCACCGTCTCATCGGCTAGTTCTCGTGCTCGTCCGCCCAGAACACGGGTGGTTTCTTGGCGTGCCCGTGACAGGACCCGCTCTACTACACCTTCTAACTCCTCAGCGGAGGGCTCGCGGCCCGAAACCGCTCCGGAGGCGTCCCGGTCTGAATCGGTGGGCGTGTTGGTCATAAATCCCTTGATCGCTCTGTGTGCCGACTGTTCTCAGGTCTAGGCTAGCGGGCATGACCGAACACTACTTCACCACACCCCACGGCCAGGAGAACCGTTCGGAAATTCATGTCCCGTTACAAGGACGCACCGTGCGGGTGGCCACGGCGTCCGGGGTGTTCTCTCCCAAGGCGTTGGACAAAGGCACCGCTGTTCTGCTGGACACCGTGCCGCCACCCCAGGGAACGCAGTTGCTGGATATAGGCTGCGGCTGGGGACCCCTCACGTTAGCACTGGGGTGGGGAGCCCAGGAATCAGCACAAGACGGCGTATGCGTCACCGCCATTGACATCAACGAACGATCCCTAGCACTCACACGGGATAACGCCGTAACCCACGGGTTAGGGGCTGTGGTGGAAACGTATCGCCCGGAGCAGGTCCCGAAGGACCGGCAATTCGACACGATATGGTCCAATCCACCTATACGAATCGGGAAACAGGCGTTGCATGACCTGCTGTTGTACTGGCTAGCCCGCCTGTCTCCATCGGGCACAGCGTGGTTAGTGGTGCAGAAAAACCTTGGGGCTGACTCATTACAGAAATGGTTAGCCCACGCTTTAGTTCAGCACACAAACGAACCCTGGCAGGTGGAGCGTGTGGCAACCTCACGGGGTTTTCGGGTGCTATCGGTTACCCGAAAACCCCGCTAGCCACAACAACGGCAGGGCCCGCCAATACAACGTGTTCCGCACCATGGGGGCCATCAACAAAAGTGGCGGTTACGGTGCCACCGGGCACTTCAACGCACCATTCATCGGGAGCGTGTTCTCCAGCCCAGAATCGGGTAGCGGCCGCAGCTGCGCAAGCGCCGGTGCCACAGGACTGTGTTTCACCCACGCCACGTTCGTAAACACGCATACGGATTCGCCCTACGTCTTCGGTCGTTCCGCTGTCTTCATCTAGAGGCACCACAAACTCCACATTGGTGCCGTCCGGGGGTGCGGGACGCACGTCAGGTTGGGTGTGTAGCTGTAGAGAGTCAAGTTTTTCGCCTTCTGCCAAGGCCACCACCGTATGGGGGTTACCCATCGTGATGGACACCGCCGGACGTGGAACCCGCAGTCCAGCCCCCATCACCACCGCATCCGACCCCCTGCGACGCGCGATGTCACCGTCAATGAACCCCCACGGGCCCATATCGACGGCGTACCCATTGTGTGTTCGGGCAACGGTACGTACTCCCGCTCGGGTTCCAACGCTGATGACTTGGTCTTCAGGCAACTCCGCGAGGCCCTGCTGCACCAACACGTGAACGAACACTCGCACACCGTTACCGCACATCTCCGCGATGGAACCATCAGCGTTGCGGTAGTCCATGAACCATTCTGCCGATGCGTCTTCTTCACACAGCGCACGACCTTCGGGCAAGGCTGCGCTACGGGCAATCCTGATAAACCCATCAGCACCAATACCTTGGTGACGGTCGCAGGCTAGGCGAACGGTGTCATCGGCTAAAAGAAGTGTGGCGTCGGGGTCCACGACCACCACAAAGTCGTTGCCCGTCCCATGGGCTTTGAAGAATGAAAAACCCGTAAGTTCTCCCAGTACTTCATCGACGCCACTGGCCTGGATGGTCTGTACGGAGGTCTGGGGATCCTGATCCGAAATGCTCACTCAACCCATGCTAATCTGCAGGATTCGTTCGGCGAATACGCTCTATGGCGGACTTCACCAACAGCGGATCATCACCAGCTACCCAATGCACACGGGGGTCAGCACGGAACCAGGTCAGTTGTCTTTTGGCGAATTGGCGGGTGGCGGTCACTGTTGACGCCACGGCCTCATCCCGCGTCATGGTGCCGTCTATCACCGCCAGTAACTGGCTGTAGCCAATGGCCCGGGACGCCGTAGGGCTGGTGCGCAACCCGGCAACTGCTAGGGATCGAACTTCCTGCTCCCACCCGTTGTCCACCATGGAATGGACCCGCTGTTCCAGTCGTCGATACAGGAGCTGACGGTCTACGTTCACAGCGATCTGCACAGTCGGCTCGCTGTAAGTACGTGTAGGCATGAAAGCAGTGAAAGGCCGCCCAGTGAGCTCGTATACCTCTATAGCACGGACCAACCGACGATTGTCGTGGATCCGGGAGGCAGATTCAGGGTCCACACGCCGCAGGCGATCGCGCAAAAACTCCGGACCGTGTTGTTCAAGGTCATGTTCCACACGCCGACGTACCTCCGGGTCCGTGCCCGGGAAATCTATCTGGTCTAAGGCAGCACGAACGTAAAGTCCGGACCCCCCCACCAGAATGGGCACGCGGCTTCGTTGACGAATTTGAGCAAAACATTCACGGGCCTGCTGTTGGAACTGCACCACCGAGGCTTCCTGGGAAAGATCCATGATGTCCAGCAGGTGATGAGGGACCTCCTGCCGCTGCTGCACGGTGGCTTTGGCCGTACCAATATCCATCCCCCGGTAAAACTGGAAAGCATCAGCGTTGACCACTTCACCGTCCAGCTCACGGGCTAGTTCCATGCTTAGTGCGGTTTTCCCGGTTCCCGTGGGCCCAATAACAGCAACCACGGGAAAACGGAAGGCTGGCTGCGCATCAAGCACCGGGTGCAGCCGACGCAGGAAGCGGAATGGTGGGCATTCCCAGACTGACATTGCCCGGCTTGGTGGTTGATGACGAACCCACACCGCAGGATTCTGCTTGTTCTCGTTCCCACGCGTCGCCGCCACGAGAACGACGCAGGACGTACTGATCCGGTGCTGGATCAGCGACAAGGTGGTAAGCAGCTGCTTGCGTGACCGGGACGGTCACAAAATCTCCTGGGCGTGGCGCCTGAGCTCCGTCCGGCACCGAAAAATGCACCAGACGTTGGTCCTGCGCTCGCCCCGAAAGACGCCGGGTTTGCTCACTTTTCTTCCCAGAATCTGCTGTGACCAGCACTTCGACGCTTCGACCCACAATCGCTGCGTTCTCTTCCGCCGCAATACGGTCTTGCAGCGCGACCAAACGCTCAAAGCGTTCCTGCACCACGGCTTTGGGAATCTGATCGTCACGTTCCCCCGCAGGAGTTCCGGGCCGAACTGAGTACTGAAACGTGAATGCCGAAGAAAACCTTGAGGCTTCAACGACTCGCATGGTGTCTTCAAAGTCTTGGTCGGTCTCGCCCGGGAAGCCCACAATGATGTCCGTGGTAATCGCTGCATTCGGAATGCGTTCGCGCACCTTATCCAAGATGGTCAGAAATTTCGTAGAGCGGTAGGACCGGCGCATTTCACGCAGTACTTTGTCACTGCCTGATTGCAGCGGCATGTGTAACTGCGGCATCACATTGGGTGTTTCCGCCATGGCGTCAATCACATCATCGGTGAAAGCCGCTGGGTGGGGGGAGGTAAAACGGACGCGCTCGAGTCCATCAATTTGCCCGCATGCCCGCAACAATTTGGAAAAGGCCTGACGGTCCCCAAAAGACACCCCATAAGAGTTCACATTTTGGCCCAACAGGGTTACTTCCACCGCGCCTTGATCCACGAGTGCCTGTACCTCAGCCAAGATGTCTCCGGGGCGGCGGTCTTCTTCCTTGCCGCGCAAGGAAGGCACGATGCAGAACGTGCAGGTGTTGTTGCATCCCACGGAGATGGATACCCACCCGGCGTAGGCCTGATCTCGTTTGGTGGGCAATGCCGACGGGAAGGTTTCCAGAGATTCGAGAATTTCAATCTCAGCATGTTCGTTATGCCGCGCCCGCTCCAACAGAACCGGTAAAGAACCGATGTTGTGGGTACCAAAGACTACGTCCACCACAGGAGATTTCTTGAGGATCGTGTCCTGGTCTTTCTGTGCCAAGCATCCACCGACCGCAACTTGGAAGTCCTTGTTCTTGTGCTTGTGTGGAACCAGTTGAGAAAGGTGACCGTAGAGTTTGTTATCTGCGTTTTCGCGAACTGCGCAGGTATTAAATACCACAAGGTCAGGGTCTTCCCCGTCGCGCACCGGGACGTAGCCTGCGGTTTCTAGCAGCCCGTTGATTCGTTCGGAATCGTGCACGTTCATTTGACAACCAAAAGTACGCACTTCGAAGGACCGTGGGGTGTCAAGAACCGGGACCTCCGGGGCCTGTGTGGATGGGCCGTTAGAGGCCTCAGAGGCTTTTGGTGCACGGGCACGAACAGCAGTTGCCTGGGCGTTAGCGTCGGTCTTACTCACCCCATAAGAATAGAGGCCTCGTCAACTCAGCTGCAGCACACCAGGGGTCTGTGCTCACTCCGCCAGGTTGTTGCGCTCAAGTTCTCTGCAGGTGATCACTAAGTTCTTTCACGCATCCATGGTAGTTACGGCTACCAAGTTGGATTGCAGTAGCGTCATGAGAGCTTGTGCACTTGTTCCGCTGGGATGGAATCCGCTTGGTTTGGATAGGTTGATAGCACCAGTGGCATCCAACAAAAACGCTGCACAGTGATCAGCGAGATGCCAGAGGCTTCAGCAGCGCTCAGGGCTTGAGCGATCCGGCCCAAAGAGTCTTAAACATAGTGGGTACTGAGCAGGCGGTACGCCATCGAAAATACTCCTGCTAAACATCAACACCTATGAGAGCTCATTCCAGTGCGAACACGGTTCATTCCTCACATTCGCTCTTCAGTATTTTCATTCAGCACCTGCTTCACTGCATCGTACGCAGCTCCTGGCGCGTATCCTTTACGCGCCAACATGGACACTAGACGCCGGGTAAGCCTGTCGCGCTGCGCTCTCTGCGTTAACTGCTGACTCAGGTATGGCTCTGTCGGCATTTTGCGCCGGACCAATGTCAAGGCATCCTGACGTTCCTCATCATCCGTTCGTTGCTCTAGAGCCTGCTCAATCAAATCTGGGGCAATACCTTTGGCCTGAAGGTCTCGACGTAGCGCTGGTCGGGCCACCATCCGAGTTTCAGACCGGGACCGCACGAACGCCTGGGCAAAAGCAGCATCGTCCACCAACCCCACCTGTTCGAAACGATCAAGAACGGCCACGGACACAGTTTCCGGAATATTGCAATCAGCAAGTTTGTCCTCTAGCTGTCGCCGGGACTTCGCAGAAGCCGTGAGCTGACGCAGCACAATCTGACGCGCCGCTTCGTACGTTTCCTCATCGCTCTGTTGCCCTGCCCCCGAGGAGTGCCCATTCGGCTGATATTTGCCCGGGAACCGTTGTTGCGCCCTCTGACGACGACGTTCGTAAGATGCTTGTGTCATGGTGTGTTTCACGTAGTCCATAGCCCACCAAGGAATTTTTCACTTGTGGTGCCAATCCGGTCACAGGGCCACTTTAAAAAGCTGCCTTGGCTCCTTGATCCTTCGCCGCAAAATCGGCCACCACGCCGTCCTCATCCACGGATGGTGCATCGTCGTCCACGATGCCGAGTTTGGTCAGAATCTTATGTTCGATCTCCACTGCCATCTCAGGGTTATCTTGCAAGAAACGCCGAGCATTCTCTTTACCCTGCCCTAATTGGTCACCTTCATAGGTAAACCAAGCACCGGATTTCTTGACAATGCCTTGCTCCACTCCAAGGTCTATTAAGCCACCTTCTGTGGAAATTCCCTGGCCATAGAGAATGTCGAATTCAGCTTGCTTAAACGGTGGAGCCATCTTGTTCTTCACGATCTTGGCGCGGGTACGGTTACCCACCGGGTTAGCGCCATCTTTGAGCGTTTCAATCCGGCGGATGTCCACACGTACGGAGGCATAGAACTTTAGCGCCTTACCACCAGTAGTGGTTTCCGGAGATCCGAAGAACACACCAATTTTTTCACGGAGCTGGTTAATAAAAATCGCGGTGGTCTGCGAATGAGACAGGCGGCCAGTAATTTTACGCAACGCCTGGGACATCAAACGGGCTTGAAGACCCACGTGTGAGTCACCCATTTCACCCTCAATTTCCGCTTTTGGAACCAACGCGGCCACAGAGTCAACCACGACAATATCAATGGAACCAGAACCCACCAGCATGTCCATGATTTCCAGAGCTTGCTCACCTGTATCTGGCTGTGACACCAAAAGGTTGTCGATATCCACGCCTAATTTCTGAGCGTATACAGGGTCCAAAGCATGCTCAGCATCAATGAAAGCAGCAATGCCGCCGGCTTTCTGTACGTTGGCCACAACATGCAACGCCACAGTGGTTTTACCAGACGATTCCGGCCCGTAAATTTCCACCACACGCCCACGCGGCAGGCCCCCAGTACCCAAAGCAACATCCAGGGCGATCGAACCCGTCGGAATAACTTCTATTTTCTGCGCTGGACGCTCCCCCAACCGCATCACGGAGCCCTTGCCGTAGTTCTTATCAATTTGGGCTAGGACGGTTTCGAGTGCTTTTTCGCGGTCCGAACCGGGATTCGCCGTGCCGTTCTTGGTGGCCATGGTTCACCTCGTTTGTGATCGTGGTGCGACCCCTCAGGCCGCAGTATGAGAGCAGAACACTTGGGTGCCTGAGCTGCCCTGTGTTCTACGGAATCTGTACCTGGATAACGCTAGACAGACACTCTGACAACACAAGAGCGAGAAGACGAGCTTCCCGGGAAAACCCCAGCTGAGCCCGCACGAGCAAACCCTTGTGGAGTCTCATATGCTTGCCTCAAGCACAATTGAGACTCTACACGCCTTTCGAACACATGTTCGGATGATGTAACGGCGGGCGTGTCCTCATGCGCTAATACTTGGGGGCCATGTCAGGCCCCCACCAGCGTTCTTTCGGCACATCCTGGTTCTTACACAACGCGAACCAGACACTTTTGGGATCCTCACCATCGCGCAAGGCTTCCTCTGCTGTTCTGTGACCTAAATCCGCTAGCACTGTCTGCTCAGCCAACATACGCCCCTGTGCTGCCCCGAACTCACGGACAAGCATCTCCTGGAACCGGCTTAACCTCACCCTGACTCCTTGCTAACTACTCAAGCCGTTACACCTTGTCTCACACAAAACGGCGGAACCCGGACACAATGTGGCCCGTGGATTCCGCCGCCAGCTAGGACTGCACAGTAAGCACGTGCGAACTGTGCCGAACAAGATCAGTGGGTGTGAACACCGAATTCGTGTTGGTACTGTTCACGCAATTCAGCGGGAACGGTATCGGGTGCCAGGTTGCCTTCGGCCTCTGCCACACGATCAGCAACTTCACGCAACATCGCCGAGACCGGGACATCCAGTGCGGCACAAATAGATGCCAGTAACTCTGACGATGCTTCCTTCTGACCACGCTCTACTTCACTGAGGTAGCCCAACGAAACACGCGCGGAGTGTGATACTTCACGCAAGGTACGGCCTTGGCGTTGACGCACGGACCGCAACACCTCACCGATTTCTTGACGCAGCACAACTGGCTTGGGATCTGCGGGGGTGGAATCACTGACGTTAGGGGTTTCGACGTCCCTCCAGCGGATGACGCCGTTGACTGACACAGGGGTCTTGGTCGTCGTAATGATGTGCTCCTCAATCGTGCGGAAATCCATTCCGCGTGGCCCGGGACGTCACCGCTCAGTTCCGTCCCGGATGGCCCACTCTTGGGCCGCTGACGGATACAACCATCAGATAATGCTTTATTGTTCCCCAGTAATGCCCAGATTTACTGGGAGTAGTCTGAGAACCGACAGTATGCTGCAAGTTCCCGTAAAGCTGCTTCCGTACTTGCCGCGCGAATCTCAGACCGCGTTCCGCTCAAGTTCAGTTGTACCGACGTGGTACCAGCAGGGCCGGAAAGCCCCACAAAAACCGCCCCCACAGGCATACCATCATGCGATTGCGGCCCGGCAACTCCGGTCGTCGATACGGCAACATCCACCCCCAACGCTTGCCGAGCCCCATCCGCCATGGCTTCGGCCACCCGTGCGTCCACCGCCCCTCGCTGCTCCAGGAGGCCAGGTGCGACCCCCAGCACCGCACGTTTAACCGAATGCGAGTAGGCGACAACTGAACCCTCAAACACCGCAGACGCTCCCGGCACGGACACCATGGCGGCAGCCACACTTCCCCCCGTCAAAGATTCAGCGGTGGCAATGCTCAGTCCCTTGTCAAAGGCGCAACGAATCGCATACGCGGCTGCCTGCTCCACAGAATCCTGCTGGCTTGGGTGATCGCCACACACAACAATCCCGCTTTCTTAGCTGTTATCCACAGGGCGCCCGGCAGCTAGGGCATCGCGGCGCAGCTGCCACGCCTTCACCACGTAATCCACTCCAGTGACCACCGTGGAAATCAATGCCAGTGCCATCAAGAACCAGCCCAGCCAAGCCCACCAAAGACCCACGACCGACACCAGCGGAAGGATCATGATCAACAGAGCAATGGTTTGCAGCACAGTTTTCAGCTTGCCGCCTCTACCCGCTGCCATCACGCCATAGCGAATCACCGCAAACCGCATCAACGTGATCCCCCATTCGCGCACCAGGATCACAATGGTCACCCACCACCACAACTCCCCCAGAATTGAAAGCACCACAAACGCAGCCCCGGTGAGCAGTTTGTCCGCTATAGGATCGGCGATCTTGCCGAATGATGTGATCAGGCCCCGCGCGCGAGCAATGTCTCCGTCAAGCTTGTCCGTGATCATCGCCACGGCAAACACCCCAAAGGCTGCCCAGCGCATGGCGATCGAACTCTGTCCTAAAGGTCCACCAGCCATTAAGAACCACACAAAAAACGGAACCAGCACAATCCGTACTGCCGTAAGCGCGTTCGGCAGGTTCCAATTAGATGCCTGCGGTTGTTGGACATCAGTTTGTTCCATGGCGGTTTACCGTCCTGTTAGCTGCCAAGCGTCGTCAGATCCAGGGTCCTCGGCGCTGTCGTGATAGTCGGTGGCATGAACAGCTGTGGCGTGTTCCAGGGGGTCACCCGCAGCATCCGCAGAAGACCCACCAGTACCGGCGTGTTCTTGTGCACCAGCGACCACGGCAGTGGGTGGGTCCTCACCACGGATCACCGCCAACGTAGCGGCAAGATCATCGGGGCGAACCAAAACATCACGTGCTTTGGATCCTTCCGATGGTCCCACCACGCCACGGGATTCCATCAAATCCATCAAACGGCCTGCCTTCGCAAAGCCCACGCGTAGTTTGCGCTGCAACATGGAGGTCGAACCAAACTGTGTGGTCACAACCAGTTCCACGGCCTGCAGTAGCACATCAAGATCGTCCCCAATATCTTCATCAATTTCTTTCTTGGGGACCTCCTGAACCACATCTTCGCGGTAATGAACCGCCATTTGTGACTTGACGTGTTCCACAACATCATGAATTTCAGATTCAGCCACCCACGCGCCCTGAACACGCATGGGTTTGGACGCCCCCATCGGCAGGAACAATGCGTCACCCTGACCGATGAGTTTTTCCGCACCCGGCTGATCTAGGACCACACGGGAGTCCGTGACAGACGAGGTAGCAAAAGCCATCCTTGACGGCACATTGGCCTTAATCAGACCAGTCACCACGTCCACTGAAGGCCGCTGGGTGGCCAAGACCAAATGGATGCCAGCGGCACGGGCCAACTGCGTGATGCGCACGATGGCATCTTCCACATCACGTGGGGCCACCATCATGAGGTCCGCGAGCTCGTCCACAATCACCAGTAGGTATGGGTAGGGCTTTATGGCTCGTTGAGAGCCAGGCTCCGGCTGCACCTTGCCGCTGCGCACACCTTTGTTGAAGTCATCAATGTGTTTGTATCCGTAATGGGAAAGATCGTCATACCGGGCGTCCATTTCCCGCACCACCCACTGCAAAGCTTCAGCAGCTTTTTTGGGGTTGGTGATGATGGGGGTGATCAGATGCGGAACACCTTCATACGCCGTGAGCTCCACCCGTTTGGGATCCACCATCACCATACGCACCTCGTCAGGTGTGGCCCGCATGAGGAGGGAGACGATCATGGAGTTCACAAACGATGACTTACCGGCACCGGTGGCACCAGCGACCAACATGTGAGGCATCTTGGCCAGATTGGCAACGACGTAACCACCTTCGACGTCTTTGCCGACACCCATGACCATGGGGTGGTCGTTCTTCCGTGCAGCTTGGGACCGCAGCACGTCCCCCAGTACCACGGTTTCGCGGTCTGTATTGGGAATCTCAATACCTATAGCGGACTTGCCCGGAATGGGTGACAAGATGCGAACATCCGATGACGCCACAGCATAGGAAATGTTTTTGGACAACGCGGTGACTTTCTCCACCTTGGTGCCCGGGGCTAATTCGATTTCGTATCGAGTAACCGTCGGACCCCGAGAGAAGCCCGTGACTTCGGCATCAACTTTGAACTGTTGCAGGGTCTCAGTCAGGGCACGTACAACTGCGTCGTTGGCCTCTGACCGCTCTTTCGCCGGGGGCCCCTGAATCAACGCAGAGGACGAAGGCAACGAATACGCCACATCTCCGTCTAGCTGCAACTGTTCTGAACGCTGCGGGATCGGAGTGCTGTGCACAGCAACCGGAGCATGCGTAGCCGTGGTTTCACCGTCGGCAGCAACTAAAGCGTCAGCAGAAGATCCTGCTGCAGTGTCCTCAGCACCACCCACTGTTGGTTCGAGTCCTTGTTCACGCCGCAGCTCTTGTGCTGCCAACTGGTCACGTGTGAGACGTTTTTGCCCGGGACGCAGTCCCTGCCGGTCAGCGCCTGTGGTCTGAGGCTGATCAGGAGTGGATTCTAAGTCAAACACTGCCCCCTGAGAACCACGGTGACCACGTGGTGCCTGACCAACTACTGGAACCTGATCTGTTGCATCACCAACAACGGCGGTCTCAAACGCCTCATCGCCGTGATAAGCATCCAACCGCTCACGCTCCGCGGCTTCTCGACGCTGTTGTTTCGCTTTTTTCCGTGCTGCCCGGCGTGAAGCACGGTCATTGCTGTGCCTAGCATCCTGGTCGTCGAGGTACGACCGGTCATGCTCGGGCTCACCAGAACTATCGACACCTTGCCCAGAACCAACCATAGAATCCCAAGCCTGCGCCAAACGGGGGCCAATCTGAGCAAATGGTGTTCCTGTGATCACCAAAAGGGACAGGGCGAGGGCTAGCACACAGATCACGGCAGCACCCATGGGGGTAAGAACAGCCCCCAATGGACCTGCCACCAAGTATCCAAAAGCACCACCTGCACGCAGGCGTGCGTCAAAACTTTCTGTGACGGCAGGAGAGCCGCCCACCACATGGGCTATACCGGATCCCGCCAGGACAGCAATAGTCAGGCCCACGGCGATACGGTTATTGGCTGAGGTGGGTACGGGCCTACGAAACACGTGCACAGCAAAGCCAATCAAAGCGAGAGGCAACACCAATGCTGCCCACCCGATAAGCCCGGCCACTAACCAATGCACCCCAAAAGCCACGGTGGAAATGCTCTGCAGACCAGCGGCGTGCAACCCCCACCACTCCACCATGGCGGTGACCACGCCGATGACCAAAAGCACCAGCGCACCGCCGTCGCGTCGGTCTGAATGCTCAACATCGGTACGCAGGGTGCCGATACGCCGAATCGCGCCACCAATCAGGTGGGCACACGACAGCCATGCACCAACTACAGCGTCAACCACGCGCTCGCCAAAACCAGGTTCTGGGGTGCTCGAAGAACGCTTTTTGCCCTTCGAGTTGGCAGATCCGCGCGAGCTCGAAGCACCTTTGCGGGCGGGGGAAGTACGAGTCGCCATACCTTCCAGGGTAAACGACGACGCAAAACATGCTTGCAACGGCGCACCCCAACCCCAGTACTTCACGCCCCACATGCCCAACGTGGAGTTGATCCATTCAAAGTGAGGGGCTAACCAACCACAATCCCGAGGCGCAAAGGTTATTTTTTACTGTCTGCCTCGATCACCACAGGAACAATCATGGGCTTCCGACGCAACTTACGGCCTACCCATGGACCAATAGTACGCCGCACGACCTGTTGCAACTGGTGTGTGGTGTGCTCCTTAGGCTCATAGAGGGCGTCTTCCAAAGCTGACGTGATCTTGGGGACGATGTCATCAAAAACTCGATCGTCTTCCGCAACACCACGCGCATGAACATCCGGGCCGTTCACCACACGTTTCTGCTGACGGTCAATCACCGTTACCACAGACACAAAACCCTCTTCGCCCAACACAATACGGTCACGTAAATCGTCTTCGGTAATCTCACCAACGGACGAACCATCCACGTAAACAAATTTGATCTCATAAGCACCCACAATCCGGGCCTTATGATTCTTCATGTCCACGCACGTGCCGTTTTCCGTTAACAACACATTTTCAGGCGGAACACCGGTAGCTTCAGCTAATTCACCATTAGCCATCAAGTGCCGCACCTCGCCGTGCACTGGCATAACGTGTTCGGGCTCCACAATGTTGTAGCAATACAACAGTTCCCCTGCGGATGCATGGCCAGAAACGTGGACCTTAGCGTTAGACTTATGCACCACATGCGCGCCCAATCGCATCAGCCCGTTAATGATACGAAACACAGAATTCTCATTACCGGGAATCAAAGAGGACGCCAAAATCACGGTGTCACCCTCACGAACCTGCACGCGGTGGTCGCCACGAGCCATCCGAGATAACGCCGCCATAGGTTCACCTTGAGAGCCCGTGCACATAATCACCAGTTCATGGTCGCGGAACTGTTCCACCTTGCGCTGATCCACCAGCACGCCTTCTGGGACGTCCAAATACCCCAGTTCCGCCGCAATTCCCATATTGCGCTCCATAGAGCGGCCCATCAGCGCCACTTTACGCCCCGACGCCACAGCGGCGTCCAACACCTGCTGCACACGGTGTACGTGGGATGAGAAGGAAGCCACCACCACCTTCTGAGTGGATTTTTGGATCACATCCGCCAGCACTGCACCAATGTCTTTTTCCGTCGGTGTGAACCCTGGGACCTCCGCATTAGTTGAGTCGGTGAGGAACAAGTCAACACCTTCTTCACCTAACCGGGCAAAATGCCGCAAATCTGTGATCCGCCCGTCTAAGGGCAGTTGATCCATTTTAAAATCGCCGGTATGCAGAACGGTCCCAGCTTTAGTCCGCATAAATACAGCTAAAGCATCCGGAATCGAGTGGTTTACGGCTACAAATTCGCATTCAAATTCGCCAAGCTTCTCCACTTGACCCTCACGAACCGTAAGCATGTACGGCTTAATGCGATGTTCCCGCAGCTTCGCTTCTACCAATGCTAGCGTCAATTGTGACCCCAGAATGGGAATATCGGCCCGGCGCTTCAGCAAATAAGGCACCGCACCAATGTGATCTTCATGGCCGTGTGTCAGCACAATTGCCACAATGTCATCTAAACGATCTTCGATATGGGAAATGTCTGGCAAGATCAGGTCAACACCCGGCTGGTTTTCCTCTGGGAAAAGCACACCACAATCAACAACCAACAACTGACCGTTAATTTCAAACACGGTCATGTTGCGACCGACTTCCCCCAGGCCACCCAGCGGAGTAATCCGCAGAGTGTCCTGACCGAGAGCAGAGGGCTCACTTAAATTTTCCAACCAACGGGTCATACGACCCCTTTCTCATGTCGTTGCTCTCCTTCAGAGCATTCCTCAAAAATTCAGGGTATCCGCCAGCACGGACCTCACAAGATCAGCTTTCATCGCAGCCAACTCGGCGTCGGTGGCATCCGCATACGGAAGGCGCACACGATGGTTCGATAACACTGATTGCCAATGCAGAATCTGTTTCGCCGCAACAGCCCCCGGAACATGAGTCATCGTTGCCCTCACCACGGGCTCCAACTCATGGGCAATCGTCAAAGCATCCTGAAGATTATCCGCCCGGACTGCATCAATCAGACGACGAAAACGGGCGGTGTCCACGTGAGTAGTCACACCAACAAGCCCCACCGCCCCGATCGACATCCACGGGAGAACCAGACCGTCGTCACCGGAGTAATACAGAAGGTCTGTTTCCGCAATAACCCTCATGCCACCCACCAAATCTGCCTTAGCGTCTTTGACGGCGACAATCTTGGGGTGCTCTGCCAATCTCAGCAAAGTATCAGCAGATAACGGGATACCCGTGCGGCCCGGAATGTCGTAGAGCATGATGGGTAACTCCACAGCATCCGCCACAGTTTCAAAATGCGCCACCACCCCTGTTTGTGTGGGCTTGTTGTAATAGGGGGTCACGATCAGCAGACCGTCCATCCCGGCTTTCTGTGCTTGACCAGATAGGTGCAGAGTGTGATGGGTGTCGTTAGAACCCGCGCCAGCCACCAACGCTACCTTGTCCCCCACGGCATCACGCACAGTGCTGAACACCGCAAAATGTTCATCGTCGGTCATGGTGGAATACTCACCGGTTGTCCCGCCAACCACCAGACCATCGCAGCCCTGCTCCACCAGACGAATAGCCAAAGCCTCTGTGGCAGCCAAATCCACGGAACCATCATCTTTAAACGGCGTGACCATGGCAGTAAGCAAAGTTCCAAATAACGGCCGATCCTGGTGCACAGTCATGGCATACACCCTAACTTGCCCGGCCTGTTGACCGCTGCCCTGGACCGGATTGATCACGAGAAAGTCGAACAGCCTGCCGCATGGCTGCCCGTGCTCGCTTGGAGTCTCCAGAGGCGCTGTATGCCAAGGACAACCGATACCACGTCCGCCACTGGTCAGGGGCAGCTTCCACATCAGTTTGCCACCGGGGAAAATCAGCATCCGCAGCTTCACGGACAATTCGTCCCGACGGTAAACGGGGCAACGTATCTTCCGGTAGTCCGCCTTCAGCGGCCAACTGCCGTCCTAACTGTTCAATCCGAATGCCAAATATAAGCTCACGAACCAACGCCCACACACCCACTACAGGAATCAGCACCAAAGCCGCTCCCATGACACGGCTGGCCAACGCATCAGACGTCATCAGAATCCATGCCCGTTGCAGGGACAAGGCGAGGTAAAACACCAACAACGCCGCCATAGTTGCCGCCAGGGCTTTGCCGCGGTTGGTGGATTCCAACAAGGTAAAAACCCCCGCGAAAGCACCAATAACCAGCACAGTGACTTTCGCCGTGCTGGGAATCGGCAGCAGCCACAAAGTCAACGCAGCAACACCCAGGGCGACCCACCCCACAGCCCGTAGGGAATTCAACGAGACGAAAGGTGGCTGATCTGACGATGCAGAATCCGAAGGTTTCACGCGCCGAGATCCATAAAATGTTCCAGCCCATGCGTCAGCCCCGGAGTCACAGGTATTGTGCGCACTCCCAGCAAAACACCTGACATAAATGACACACGATCAAAAGAATCATGACGGATGGTCAGCATCTCACCATCGTTACCCAGCAAAGTTTCCTGATGTGCCACGAGCCCACGTAACCGCACAGAGTGCACGTTGATGCCCTCAACTGTGGCACCACGCGCACCATCAGGATCAGTTTCGGTAGCATCAGGGCACTCCCCCAACCCTGCCTGCTCACGGGCCCGAGCCACAAGTCCTGCGGTGCGAGTTGCGGTACCGGACGGGGCGTCCACTTTGTCGGGGTGGTGCAGCTCAATAATTTCAGCCGACTCAAAGAACCGAGCAGCAATAGCAGAAAACCGCATAGCCAGCACCGCTCCCACCGAAAAGTTGGGGGCAATCAACACCCCAACGTGTGGGTGAGTGGTGAGTAACTCAGACAACCTGGCTAACCTGTCGTCATCCCAACCGGTGGTACCCACGACGCAGTGAATACCGTTTTCCACACAAAAACGTACGTTGTCTTCCGTAGCTGATGGAACCGTGAGATCCACGGCCACCTGTGCACCGGAGACCAACAGTTGCTGAAGGGAATCACCATGGGAGATGGTGCAGACCAACTGAAGGTCACGAGCATTGTCCACGGCATGCACTGCTTCCGTTCCCATGCGCCCTTGCGCTCCCAGGACCGCAACTTTGAGAGGGCCACCGATGTTGTTGTGGTTCACTGCCGCTCCTTCACAATTCATGAGGCCTTGTTCAGCTCTGCTGCGCAGCCACGATCTGCACCACGGTGGGGCTCTGCGCTAATTCTTGCGCCAAGGCACGGACATCCTCAGCGGTAACAGCACGCACCCGGTCAAGGGTTTCTTCAAGATCGTAGAACTCACCGGTGGTCAGCTCCGCCGACCCCAAACGTGACATCCTTGACCCGGTGTCTTCCAGTGCTAGCACGGTGCCGCCAGCCAATTGCCCCACAACTTTAGTGAGCTCTGGTTCCTGAATGCCGTCGTGTGCCAACTTGTTCAATTCCTCGGTCATCAGGTGCAATACCTGATCTGTTTTAGCGGGGGCGCACCCCGCGTACATCCCGAAGTATCCGGCATCCGAATATGACCCAGCAAAAGAAAACGTGTTGTAGGCCAGGCCACGTTTTTCACGGATTTCCTGAAATAGCCGCGATGACATGCCACCACCTAAAGCGGCATTAAGCACTGTCATGTGGTAGCGACGGTCATCACCAGCCGCCAAGCCCAAACACCCCACCACAACATTGGACTGCTCCACGGGACGATGCAACACATGGTGGCCCCATTCAGGGGTGGGTGCAGTGGCATCGGCTGATCCACGTGTCCGTCGTGGACGTGCTGTAGCAGGGGCAAAAGCGTCCCATCCCGCAGTAGTCATCGACGTAACAACCATATTTACGACGTCTTGGTGTTCCAGTCCCCCTGCTGCGGTCACCACCAGTCCTTCTGGCCGGTAATGTTCCTGGAAATGGGCCCACACACGTTGCCGTGATACTGCCAAGATTTCATCCGGCGTACCCCCGATAGGACGCGATAACGGATTTCCATGAAGCACGTGTTCCACAAAATGTTCAAAAGCTACATCTGTGGGGTCGTCCTGGTCCATCGCGAGTTCTTCCAGAATCACACCGCGTTCACGCTCGAGTTCATCAGGATCTAGGACCGCATCAGCCACCATGTCCATCAGAACGTCTACCGCCATGGGGAGCTGCTCTGAAAGCACTCGGGCGTAGTAACAGGTGTGTTCCTTGGCTGTGATCGCGTTGGATTCGCCGCCTACTGCATCAAAAGCTTCAGCAATCTGCAGGGCGTTACGCGTGGTTGTGCCTTTGAACAGTAAGTGTTCCAGAAAGTGGGTGGAGCCTAAATGTCCCGGGGCTTCGTCCCGAGAACCTACTCCCACCCAGAATCCCACTGTGGCGGACAGCAACCCCGGCATGGATTCCGTGAGGATTCTTGTGCCACAGGGCAATACGGTTCTGGTGACCACTGCACCACCATCCCCATCGTGAATCACATGGGTGTACCCACCCGTTCCCGCAGACTGGGTACCGGGCCGTGCCGGGGTGATGGCAGCATCACCTGTGGGTGCTGCCTGTACTTCCAAAGGAAGGTCAACGACCGCCATACAGTGTTCAGTTCTCCTGCGATAGAAACGTGCCATGTCCGGATTGCCTCAGCAAAACCGGACATGGCACGTGATGGGTTAGTTGTCCTCGGAACCCGAGGGAGTTTCAGTGGAGCTTTCGGAGTCGCCGGGAGCATCGGCGATCACCGGGGACAAGGAGAGCTTGCCACGGTCATCTACTTTGCTGACCTCCACTTGGACCTGCTGCCCAACGGACACAACATCCTCGACGTCGTTCACACGCTTACCGTCGTTGAGTTTACGCAGTTCCGTGACGTGCAACAGGCCGTCCTTACCGGGCGTCAGAGAAACAAACGCGCCGAAAGTGGTGGTTTTCACCACGGTACCCAGATAGCGTTCCCCAATTTCGGGCACCTGGGGGTTGGCAATCGCGTTGATCGCCGATCGCGCGGCCTCGGCAGAGGGACCATCCGCAGCACCTATATACACCGTGCCGTCGTCTTCAATGGAAATATCCGCGCCGGTATCTTCCTGAATCTGGTTGATCATCTTGCCCTTGGGACCAATGACTTCACCAATCTTGGCGACGGGGACATTAACCGTGAGAATGCGCGGAGCGTGCTCGGACATTTCATCCGGGGTGTCAATGGCCGCCGTGAGCACGTCCAAAATGGCCAAACGGGCTTCGCGTGCTTGGCCCAGCGCAGCTGCCAAGACATCGGCTGGGATACCGTCCAACTTGGTATCCAGCTGAATGGCGGTCACAAAATTCTTGGTACCTGCCACCTTAAAGTCCATATCACCCAAGGCATCTTCAGCACCCAGGATGTCGGTAAGGGCCACGTGAGCGTCTTTACCATCCACCTGACCAGTTACCAAGCCCATGGCAATGCCCGCCACCGGTGCACGCAACGGCACACCGGCATTGAGCAGTGACAAGGTCGAAGCACACACCGAACCCATGGACGTGGACCCATTGGAACCTAGAGCTTCAGACACCTGGCGGATGGCGTACGGGAAATCGGCGCGAGCCGGAATCACCGGAGCCAAAGCACGTTCAGCCAGTGCGCCATGCCCAATTTCGCGACGTTTGGGTGAACCCACCCGGCCCGTTTCACCCGTGGAGTACGGGGGGAAGTTGTAGTGGTGCATGTAGCGCTTGGACTTCACCGGGGAAAGAGAGTCAATCTGCTGCTCTGACTTGAGCATATTCAACGTGGTTACTCCCATGATCTGGGTTTCACCGCGCTGGAAGATCGCGGATCCATGCACACGCGGCAGGATTTCCACCATGGCAGTCAGTTCACGGATGTCCTTGGGGCCACGACCATCAATGCGCACACCATCACGCAGAACACGCTGACGAACAGTTTCCTTGGTGAGTTTCTGGTAAGCGTCGTTGACCTCGTCTAGACGCTCAGCAAAGGGCTTACCTTCACCCGTTAATTCCGCCAGCACAGACTGGTGTAGTTCATCCGTGGCGTCTTCGCGTTCTTGTTTACCGGCGATCGCATACACCTCAGCTAAACGTTCGCCAGCGGCTTCCTGAACCGCCGTTGCGACATCGTCACCGTGGCCACCGAAGTATGGAAGATCCAAGGCGGGTTTTCCAGCACGAGCTTTGAGATCAGATTGGGCCTGACATAAAGCTTGGATAAAGGGCTTAGCTGCCTCCAAACCTTCAGCCACGATGTCTTCTGACGGAGCAACTGCACCACCCTGGATGAGGTCCCAGGAGTTATCGGTGGCTTCGGCCTCAACCATCATGATCGCCACGTCTTGTGTGCCATCAGGGGCGGTCACGACGCGCCCAGCCACCGCCATATCGAATACGGCGCTTTCCAGTTGGGAGTACTTGGGGAAGCACACCCACTGGTGGGTGCCGTCGGCCTGCGGGATCAACGCCAAGCGCACACCACCCACCGGACCACCAAAGGGTGCACCGGAGAGCGTGGTGGACATGGAGGCAGCATTGATGGCCAGAGTGTTGTAAATCTCGTCCGGATTAATGGCTAGAACAGTTACGACCACCTGGACTTCGTTGCGGATGCCTTTGTCAAACCCTGGACGCAGCGGGCGGTCGATCAACCGGCACGCCAGAATTGCGTCCGTGGAAGGACGGCCTTCACGGCGGAAGAAGGAGCCGGGAATCCGGCCGTCGGCATACATGCGCTCTTCAACGTCCACGGTGAGTGGGAAGAAATCAAAACCATCGCGCGGCTTTTTACCAATTGCGGTGGTGGACAACAGCGTGGTGTCGTCGTCGATCGACACCAGGGTGGAACCTGCTGCTTGCTGAGCCAGCAAACCGGTTTCAAAGCGCACAACGCGTTTGCCGTAACTGCCATTGTCAATAACGGCCTCAGCGAATTGAATCTCGGGACCCTCCATGGGTGCCTCCATTTCTTGGGGATTTGTGTACATAACACAGAACCACCGCACCCGCGTTCGGCCATCGATCGAGGCTCACGGAATGTCACCCGCTGTCATATGGGGGATTCCGGGAGCCACTGTCGAGGACCGCCACCCGAGTCGTGGTGAAGTTCTGTTCCCAGCCTGTCAGATGTCTGCATAAAACACCGGTATTGATGGCTGGTATCGGCTCATGCCTTCCTGGCAGAGCCTGGACATAGGTGCGGGGCGAGGGCTCACCCCAACAAACGGGTCAGCCCCGCCCCGCACCAAGACGGTGTATCAGCGGCGCAGGCCGAGACGCTGGATGAGCGCACGGTAACGCGTGATGTCAGTGTCGTGCAGGTAAGTCAACATACGACGACGACGACCCACTAACGCCATCAGGCCACGGCGGGTGTGGTGGTCGTGTTTGTGCATCTTCAGGTGCTCAGTGAGATCAGAGATGCGACGGGACAGAACCGCGATTTGAACCTCCGGGGAACCAGTGTCACCTTCGTGAGTCGCGTATTCCTTGATGATTTCCTGCTTGACGGCTGCGTCAAGGGCCATGATGAACTCCTTGGGTTCAGTGCCGTGCGGCCCGGGGTGGTGTTCCACGACCGGGTCTCAGGACTTGGTGCTAGCACCTCAGTTTCTGAGGGTCCGTCCACCACGGACTGCAGACGGACCGAGGGGTAGTCTAGCAAAGCCCTGACCCAAGAGGGCCCGCACATCAGGCTACGTCAGGCTTTTGATGGGTCGCTAGATGCGCTTGCCAGAACGCGGTCAACGGCTTCCACCAGGGAATCGTGCCAGGTCTGCGGCACCACGGATTCTAGACGCACCATATTTTCCATGGCTGCAACCAGGTTTAGGGGGCCGCACGTGGCGGTGTGAATCCATCGCGGGAAAAGATCAATCCCGGGAAGTTCTAGTGCCCAAAACGACCACGGGGGTTGGAGCAATTCTGTCTCACAGCCTTCAGGGCCATTGAAGTCCAGGAGTTCCGGCGTGGGGGTATCCCAGAAGATGTCACGACCAATAAAGGTTTGCATCTGCATAATGTCAACCGTCGTGGCGATCGGCAAAGGCCAGGTGGCATGCATACCACTCCACGCAGCCAGGATGGCGGGGACGCTCCGGTAATGCTCCCACACAAGGTACTGGACCCCATCACGACCGGCCACAAGGTCTAACGCCGTGGGGCCAAGTAGCGCTATAGCGCGATCGTCTTCCATCCATACGTCCACGAAGGTTGTGTGGCCCGCCATGTGACCAACACCATGAATATCTGGGGTATTTTGTGTCACCAGAGCAGCTTGATGCCCCTCACGTGTAAGAACACCATCACGCACCCAGTCCATGCGTTCCAAGGTGCGCAGGTGAGTGGATCTAAGCTTGGTGGAGAACCCGCCGAGAGGGCCGGACTGGTGGATCATGCGTAGGGTATCCAGGATGCCTTCAGGAACTGTGTGCACGACCCCAGGTAGAGGGACCGCCCCAGAACTGAGCTCCGGGATCGATGGGGATACTTCCAGAGTTTCAGAAATGCGGGAATTCCCCCAAAAACCACCAATTTCAGCAGTAGCTATGGAATCCACCGCATCATGTGGGATCACGGGACGTGTTGGTCCGTGATATTGCTGTGTGAGCCGGACGGAGCATGCCATGGCTCTGCCTAAATCCAGGAAATCCCCTGAAAGGCCTGCGGGTAACGTGAGGGAAATTTCCACAACCGTTCCTGCTGCTCCCACAAACCAATGCCATTGGGTGAAGGCAACCCCGGATTCCAATCCACTGATTGACATTTCACGACCAGTCAAACCGTGGTCCGTCTGAAAGTAATCCCAACTCAGAAGGGAACTCCCGGAAAAATACTCCAGTAATCCTCTGGTGCAATCTGCCGCTGCTCGTGCAACCCCACCCCCCTCTTCATCCGCCATAAAAAAGCGAACCACAATATTAGGGAGCATTGTGATGCGGGATTCTATGGCGTCTCGCATCTCATCATCTATAGGAAGAGTGGCGATAATTAACCCTTCATGTTCGGAAGGAACTATTGTCCAATCTGCAGGAAAAATCATGTCCGTGGGACCCACGGGCATAGTCACCATATTGGTGCCTAAAAAGTCATGCATTGTTATCACCGTTGAGTTTTTGTTTGATGATCAAATACGTCACATCATGATCCAGTAACGACGACTGCAAACCCACCGTATTCCCCACCGCCAACAAACCACCCACACCACCAGGGCGTCCCGAATGCCACCGATTCGCTTTCCGCACACGATCAGCAGCCCCTTGCGTGACCTCCACCACAATCTTTGACGGTAACTCACGCACACCCACTACCTCACCCCACACCAACTCCCACGACCGAGTCCGCAACCCCCGCTCATCCAACACCACATGCTCAGGACGCACCCCACCCCACAAGAAATACACACCCAACACCACCAAAAACACACCCATCACCGGAAACGCCGGCCACCACACCCGAGAAATCCCCGACGCCGACCCAGTCACCGCAAGACTCCAAAACAACAACACACTCACCACACCCAACCCCACACACACCACACCACTAACCAACCACCGAACCACCTGAACCCTCGACTTAAACGGCAACTCCCCCGTTAAATCCTCATCCTCGTCTATCACCTCGCCCCACTCATCGCTAAGGTCCAACTCCCCCGTAGCTAAAAACTCTTTAATCCACCCCGGCAATAAAAACCGCGGCAACGGGAAATACTGGCCCCACAACGCCACCGGCAACACCACCAACAGATTAAACGCCGCCAAAAGCATACTAACCGCCCCAATGAAAGTGGACACACCCTCCTCAGGGGGATCGAACATTGACATAATCGACGCAAAAATACCCCCTTGCGAGAATGCAGCGATCGATAAACCTAAGAGGGGTGGGTACCCCCACCCTCGGTGTAAGATCCATTCTTTATCGGCCCCTATCCAGGCAGGGAGGAAAATGAGGTAACCCACCCCACACAAAACAAGACAGAAGAGTATAAGATACGGAGCCGAAGGGTCATATATCGTCATTTTAATCCCAGCATTCCTGCGATTTTATTTTTCGCGTCATCTGCCACTTTACCCGCTTCCTTGGCGGCATCACGTGAACTATTAGCAAGTCCCTCTATCTTATTACCTAGAGCACTGCTGATGCTTTCTTTTTCCCCATCCCCATCAGAATCCGGCAGAATCTTCAGGTTATCCACCAAGCCCGAGGCCACCACACCAGCCACAGCACCAGCAGCCCCACCAATAATGGTTCCACCCACCGGAATCACGGACCCCACCGCAGCCCCAGCGGCAGCGCCGGCCGCCACGCTCATTCCAATTTGTCCGGCAGTATTAGCCGCTGCATCAAAACCAGCTTCCTTCAGGATCTCCTCATCTGACATCCTAGGATTTTCCCGCCGTAACTTTTCCACATTCTTTTTCTTCTCATCATTGAACGTCAGCCCAGCAGAAAGCGCCGACCCCCCAGCACCAAAAACCTTACCCCCAATCCGCACGGCCTTTGATAACTTACTTTCCTTCACTTCAGTCGTTTTTTCCGCGATCACACGCGAATTCTTGTTCTCGCTAACTACCTCTCGCGTGGAACGTGTCCTCTTCGAACTTCGGAACTCCTCCCTTAAACCGGCTAACGGCAAACCCGCCACAAAATCTTTCTTAAACTTCCGTGCGCTCCAGGCTGCCCCCTGCAATACCCCACCTTTAAATGCAGCCTGCCGCTGCCGACGTAACTCAGCAGCCTGTGCTTTTGCGTTATCCCAGTCACGGCCCATCACACCCAACACACCACCGGGGCCATGCCACAACACGGTGTTAAACACCGACGACGTATCCCGCACCCGCGCACGACTCACAACAGAAGACTTCCGCTCAACCACCTCACCGTCGGGCCCTAGCCGTTCCTCAATCTTCCGCGACGATGTTGTTGTCTTCTGAACCCGCTGACCACCGAGGAAAGTAGCCCCCACGGTCAACGCCCACGAATTCGCAACGCCCTCTACACCACGCAACACACCATCCGTTGAAGCATCACCACTATCGGTGATGCTCGGTAGCGGGGTGATTTCTAAACCGTTGATCGTATTCACGGCAGCATCAATCACCGACTCATACTCACCCTGCAACACCGCCACCTCAGCCACCAGCTGGTCATACCACCCCTGGTCCATTGGATCGAGCTCCGCGTATGTCAATGGTTGGTATAACCCATGGAAAAATTCCACGGCCGACGCATGCTCCCCACGTCGCCGATGCAGCAGTGTTAACTCATCACACAGCACCTCTAAAGCACTTGCCACTGAGTCCCCAAAGACTTTGATGTCATCGGCTAACGCCACAGAGGAGTCCAACCCCGCGTACAAAACCTCTTGTGCATCCCCCTCATAGTGGGCGGCCAAGCCCACCCACTGGGTATGAGCATCTACAACATGCCCTTCAAACCCCGCCGATTTATCCCTCACATCACCCGCCAAACTATCCAACACCAGCGGTGACTCCCACTCAGAAAAACCCTCAACACTCACAAACGGCACACCCACCACACCTTTTCTTTCCCTCACAAGACGTTGTCAACGAGCCGGTTTCCACCCAGCAACCAGAATTAATGAGCATGCCCCGGCATAGACGGGTGCACCACAAGGCCCGCAGAGGTTTGCGACTGCTGCGCCATCTGCGCATCGCCCTGCACCACGTGACTCACAGCTGCACTCCCATGGCACGTCACGGCATCCACACGATCCACCACCGACTCCATCGCTGGCACTAACGTCTCATCACGCAATCGCATTAACGCCGCGTGCAGTACCGAGCTTTTGGCCTCAGACATCGCACTCTCAACCGTCCGATCCATACCCGCGCGCTGCGCATCCGCTAGCTCGCGATCAGCGTCCACCGCAGAGAAAACACCACGACACCCTTCAACGTTCACGCTGTACGAACTCAACAAACCCCTCCCGTCACGTGAGACAAACAACAGAAGACCCTATCCACCTGCTCCGCCAGCACAACCACACTCCATCCATCCGCATACACAAAGCCCAAGGGCTCCGCATGATCCCCGGCAACCCGCCGAATAAACCCACATAACTCACGACAACCACAACACGCCCCACCCACACCGTGGCCCACAGCCCATTCCATCAACAGCCCACTTATGGGCAGAATGGAACACAAGAACAATCCCGCGGTCATCTAGGGGGGCACCCATGCAACAGTCCAACCAGGGCAACCACAAATCCGCCAAGGACTCCAAAAACACCGGTATTGAGTACGACCAAGCAAAGATTGACCAAGCCGGGGCGGAGGCTGAACAGCGCGAAGACTTCTTTGACGGCCACGAGTTCCGCACTCAACTGTGGGATCAAGTCGGTGTAGCAGATCGTCGCCATACATTGCGCGACGGCAACCACATCCCCCAAATCGGTTTAGGTACAGCCCGTATGGATAACAGCACCGCTGAAGCTGTGGTGTATGAAGCACTGACCACCGGGTTCCGTCTAATTGATACCGCCGCCAACTACCACAACGAAGCCGGCGTAGGCCGAGCACTCAAAGACTCCCTCCTGCCCCGGGAAGACGTCTTCGTCACCACTAAACTTCCCGGTCGGGACCACGGCACACACTCCGTACGTGAATCGTTAGAAAAATCCCTGAACCGTCTACAGCTGGACTGGGTGGACCTTTACTTAATTCACTGGCCTAATCCGGGGCGTGGTCAGTACGTGGAATCCTTCCGCACCATGTTGGAACTGCGTGAGGAAGGCCTGATCACATCTGTGGGAGTTTCTAACTTCACCCCAGAGATGGTGGATGAGCTCATCGCCGCAACTGGCGAAGCCCCCGCCGTCAACCAGGTTGAGCTCCAGCCCCAGTATCAACAGGAACCACTGCGCGCCCACCACCACGAACACCACATTTTGGTGGAAGCATGGGCTCCACTAGGCCATGACTCGAAGATCCTGAAACACCCCTGGATCAACGAAATCGCCACAGACCGGTGTCACACCCCCGCCCAGGTTGTGCTCCGTTGGCACATCCAAAATGGTGTGCTGCCCATTCCCAAAACCACCAAAACCACACGTATGGCAGAAAACCTGGACGTATTTGGCTGGGAACTCACTGATGAACAGATGCACCGCATGAAACTGCTCCACACCGGTCTGTCAGCATCCGGATACAACCCCTGGGAACACGAGGAGCTCTAAAGGGAACCTTCCACCGGGATGTTCAGCGGACCTTCGCGAGAATCGTGCGGGTCTGCTGAACATCCTTGCTCATCTGTTCAACGAGCTTTTCCACACCTTCGTACGCGACCATACCGCGCAAACGCTGAACAAACTCCACCACTACTTCCTGTCCGTACAAGTCAAAATCTTCCACTCGCTCCACGGGACGATCAATGACATGGGCTTCCACCACACGGGCCACGCCATCAAACGTTGGATTAGACCCAACGGACACCGCTACCGGCCACCGATGCCCCGGTGCATCATGCAACCATCCCGCATACACGCCATCCTCCGGAACGTAACCATCTGCCGCAGAGTCCAAGTTCGCCGTCGGGAACCCCAATTCACGGCCGCGAGCCATCCCGTGCACCACAGTGCCGCGCACCCGGTGGGGGCGTCCCAGCATGGCGGCTGCTTCCGCCACATCCCCGCCGGACAATAATTCACGAATCCACGTGGAAGAAATACGTCGATCCGTGTTGACCCCTAACAGCTCACCTTCAAGGTCGGCCACGACCACCACTTCAAAGCCCAAACGCTCACCCAATTCATGCAGCACGTGAACGTCCCCAGCATTGTGATGGCCAAAGCGAGTATCAGCCCCCACCACCACGCACTTGGCATGTAACCCAGCGCACAGAAATTCCGACACGAACTGTTCCGGTGACTGTGCAGCAAAATCTACGGTGTATTCCTGCACCAGCACCGCATCCAGTCCCAGGGCATCCATAGCATCCAGTTTGTCGCGGGTACCCATGATTTTGCCCCGATGGATTTCAGGGTGATGAACCTCCGCAGGATGCGGATCAAAAGTCATCACCACCGACTGCATGCCACGTTCAGCACCCATGTGCACGAGCTTCTTGAGCACCTCCTGATGCCCACGATGAACACCATCAAAATTCCCAACGGTCACCACAGACGGTCCAAAGTCCGCAGGGACTTGGGTCAGTGAGTGGTAGCGGTGCACGGTGCTCCTTGGGTGTGTGACAGTCTTTTTCGCGCGGTGGTGACGCAAGGCCTACCACATATTCAGGGTAGCCGGTCTAGTTACCGTGGCCGATTTCACGACGACCCTGGAAGCTGCCATGGGTACACTGGGCGGCCACTGTTTGTGGGTCGTGCGGTGGCTACCCAGCAGTCCACCACCTCACCCCGTTGTTCCATGAAACCCGGAATAAACACCGGGGCCCCAAAACCTAACTTCCAGGAAAGTTTCACGGATGCCCAGTTGCCATCAAAGGCAACCCAATGCAGGTGGGTCATCCCCAGTTCTGTGAAGGCATATTCCATGAGCAGACGGCACGCTGCCTGGGCTGCACCTGTACCACGAGCGTCCGGCCCAAAATTCAACCCAATATCTGCCACAGTGGCACGCAGCCGCTCCAATCCAAGGGTGCCGAGCAGAAAACCCTGAGGATCATGAACTGCCCAGTTCAATGCTGTGCCCTGCCGCCAGCCATCCGCCACGTATTCATGCACATACCACCGAGCGCTATCCACCGTGTAGTGAACGGGCACCGTGGTCCACCGGACTGCCACCGGATCCTGACAGTTGCGAACCAGCTGATCCACATCGGACTCAGTCATGGCGGTTAAGGTCACCGTGCCGTCCGTGAGGGTCGGTGGATGCTGGGGTAGGTGCGCAATGGTCATGCTGCTCCTCCATCAGGCTGCAGTGCTTCACGAGGCGGTCGAGTCTTCCACAACCACACCACACCGATCACGGGCAACACCAGCGGAATGAACCCATACCCTTGCCCAAAATGGGACCACACGGTGTCATCGGCAAACAGATCAGGAGCCAAGTATGTCCAGGCGCCGATAACTAAAACCCCCACCAGTTCAATCACCACAGCGGCCGTAGCGAGACGGTGCCATCGACCTCCGGTGCGCGTCAGGGCCACAGCCGCCACCACATAGACCACTGCGGAAAATAGGGATAGAACATAAGCCAAAGGGGCCACCATAAAGTGCGTAGCGATCTGGTAGACCGCGCGGACACCCGCCGACAGAGCAAAAATGCCGTAGACCGCGATAATTAGCCGACCGAACCCCGTGCTTTTGGCATCACCGGGGACCGTTAATCGGTTCTGGGGACCAAAACGGCGCTGCAGCACCGATCCCCGGGGAAAGTCAGGAGAGTCATCGCTCACGTCAGGAATCTTCCGATCGGCATCGCCACATCACACATTCTCGCACGGTCATCGAACTGATACGCGGTGAATACAGTCACCACGTATCACTGGTAGTACCAAATGAAGTTCATCCGGTACACCATCACCACAATGGTGGGGCCGGTGGCGGAAAGCACCCAGGTAGACCACCTGGACCGTTCAACCAACGACCATACAAACGTACCGGCTGGGATGATCAAGGCGGTGAGCAAGTAACCCCAGTACTCCAGGACACTGCCGGATGCCTCTGGACCTGCAAATAGCATCACTAAAGACCCCAGCGCGTACACCAGCAAAAAAACTTCTTGCACTAGCACCGAGCCCTGAGTCAAATCATCAGGCGCCCGGCCCCGTGTAGCTTGAATAACACACACCATGCAGGACAAACCGCCTAATAAAACGGATACCCAGAACCACCCGTCGTAACCCCACAACATCACTGGACTCCTTCACGCATTGGCCGCAGATCCACCATCATTGCGGACGCAACACCACGATCGGTTTGGCAGTCCGCTCATGATCGTGGCCTCGATCCTCCACTAACGCCACCAGGCCACCATCAGGGGCAAAAGCCGCCGTTACCCCTGATACACCGGTGGCTGCCACACGCTTTCCATGACCCAGGTCAGCTGCTTCAGCATCGCTCACCTGACGCGCAGGGAACATGGCGCCGGCAGCTTCCTCTAAGGAGGTCATCGGAATTTGTTGGCCCTGATCCACCACACGACGCAGCTGTTCTAAATCGTTGGCATGGCTGAGGTCCAAAGACCCTACCCGGGTACGGCGCAAAACAGTCAGGTGACCATAAACGCCCAGGGCATCGCCCAGGTCACGGGCCAGTGCCCGCACATACGTTCCGGAAGAAACATCTACGGTCACGCTCACGTCCATAACACGGGTCCGCTCCTCAAGAACCTGCGGGGTTACCCCGTGAATCTCAAAACGTGACACCGTCACCTCCCGCGGTTCCAACACAACGTCTTCACCGGCGCGGACCTTAGCATAGGACCGTTTGCCATCCACCTTGATAGCAGATACTGCCGACGGCACCTGACGGATTTCGCCAGTTAATCGGGCCACTGCCCGGTAGATCTCAGCTTGTGTTAACGCCTCCACAGCCTCGGGCGGGGCAACCGCTACCACCTCACCTTCGGCGTCCTCCGTGACAGTGGAAACCCCCAAACGAATCACAGCCTGATAGGTCTTATCTGCGCCCACCAGGTACGTCAACAGCTTGGTGCCACGGCCAACCCCGGCCACTAAAACACCTGTGGCCATAGGATCCAACGTTCCAGCATGCCCCACCTTTTTGGTGCCACATAAACGCCGCAAACGACCCACCACGTCATGGCTGGTCCAGCCCTGTGGTTTATCTACCACCAACAGGCCTTCAGGTTGGGGGGTGCTGCTCACCGAGCAACATCCTCAGCCTCAAAGTCAGGATCATCGTCGCCCAAGGTACGGTAAGGATTTTCTTCTGACGCGTACTGCGCACCAACAGCTGCTGCGGCTACCTCAGCATCCTTCTCTTGTGCCCGACGCAAAACCTCTTCCAGATGGGAAGCTGCTTCGGGGATCTCATCGGCCACAAACTCCAACGTGGGTGTCAGACGAGCAGTGATGTTTTTACCCACCTCTGCACGCAAAATACCTTTAGCGGACTCCAATGCACGGGCAGAATCCGCCTTTTCCTCGGCCGTCCCATACACGGTGTAGTACACGGTGGCGTGTTGTAGGTCAGCGGTCACCCGCGCATCCGTCACCGTGACGAACCCCAAGCGAGGATCTTTCACCCGTCGTTCTAATGCCTGAGCCACAATCACCTTGACGCGATCAGCCATACGTGTCGCTCGCTGTGAATCAGCCATGCTCGCTCCTTACACAGTGGGTTGTTGTTATTCCGCACGAAGGCTCAACCTGAATCCGCCACATGCCGTGCGCTACGGCAACGGCCCGCACCCGTCCGTTCAGGACAACGGTACGGGCCGTCATGTGCCACGCAGGAACTCCAACACGGCTCAGGGCACGCGGAACATCAAGCGCGGGGCTTCTCCTGTAGCTCCCAGGTTTCGATGACGTCGCCTTCCTTGATGTCATTGAAGGATCCTAGGCCGATACCACATTCGTACCCATCTCGGACTTCCACAGCGTCATCCTTAAACCGGCGCAGGGACTCAATCTTGAGCTTGTCCTGAACCACGTTGCCGTCACGAACCAACCGAGCGTTGGCGTTGCGTTTGATCAGGCCTTCCGTCACATAGGAACCAGCGATATTGCCCCACTTGGAAGAACGGAAAACTTCCCGCACCTCTGCCTTGCCCAGTTCGACTTCTTCGTATTCAGGCTTGAGCATGCCCTTCAACGCGGCTTCAACGTCGCCCAACGCGTTGTAGATGACCGAGTAGAACTTCATCTCCACGCCTTCGCGGTCCGCCAGTTCCGAAACACGTTCAGCGGGACGCACGTTGAAGCCGATGATGATCGCGTTATCCACCGTGGCCAAGTTGACATCGTTCTGAGTAATCGCACCCACACCACGGTGAATCACCCGCAGCTGAACTTCCTCAGAAGCCACCTCAATCTTCATCAACGAGTCCTCCAAAGCCTCCACGGCACCGGAGACGTCGCCCTTGATGATCAGGTTCAAGGTATCAATCTTGCCCTCAGCGACGGCAGCGTCGAAGGACTCCAGGGTCACCCGCTTGCGACGCTTCGCCAGCAACGCGTTGCGATCAGCAGCCTGACGTTTCTCAGCAATCTGCCGCGCGGTGCGCTCTTCGGCGGTCACCAAGAAAGTGTCACCGGCGCGGGGCACCGAGTTAAGCCCCAGCACTTGCACCGGACGCGACGGAGTTGCTCGCTCCACCGCTAAACCATCTTCATCAAACATGGCTCGCACGCGCCCGTGAGCACCACCAACCACCATGGAGTCGCCTACGTGCAACGTGCCTGATTGAACCAACACCGTACAGACGGCACCGCGTCCACGGTCCAGGTTGGCCTCAATCGCCACACCACGGGCCTCTTTATTGGGGTTAGCTTGCAATTCCAACGTACCGTCAGCGGTTAGCACCACCGCTTCCAGCAGTCCTTCAATGTTTTGCCCGGCGCGCGCAGAAACATCCACAAACATGCTGTCCCCGCCGTAGTCCTCCGGAATCAGCCCATACTCGGTGAGCTGTCCACGGATTTTTTCCGGGTTAGCTTCGGGCTTATCAATCTTGTTGACTGCTACCACAATCGGCACGTTGGCGGCCTGTGCGTGATTCAACGCTTCCACAGTTTGCGGCATAACGCCGTCGTCAGCAGCCACCACCAACAAAGCGATGTCAGTCACCTGAGCACCACGGGCACGCATGGCGGTGAACGCTTCGTGACCTGGGGTATCAATAAAGGTTAGCTTGCGCTCTTCACCTTCAACCTCAGTGGAGATCTGGTAGGCACCGATGTGCTGGGTGATGCCACCGGCTTCACCCTCAATCACCCGCGTATTACGAATGGCATCCAACAAGCGGGTCTTACCGTGGTCTACGTGACCCATGACGGTCACCACCGCAGGCCGGGGTTCCAAAACCTCATCGTCTTCAGCTGCCGATTCAGCCGCCAAATCAATGTCAAAGGACTCGAAGAGCTCGCGTTCCTCGTCCTCCGGGGAAACGATCTTAATGATGTATCCCAGTTCGGCACCCAGCAGCTCAAATGTTTCTTCGTCCAAGGACTGAGTCTGTGTGGCCATTTCACCCAAATGAATCAGTACCTGCACCAACGACGCCGGATTGGCTTCAATCTTTTCTGCAAAGTCCATCAAGGAAGCACCACGGCGCAAACGCACCTCAGTAGAGCCATCACCATGCGGGACAGAAACACCACCGATCTTTGGAGCGTTCATCTGCTCCAGTTCTTGGCGTTTTGCCCGACGTGACTTCCGACCCTTGCGGGACGGACCGCCACGGCCAAAAGCGCCCTGGGTGGCTCCCCTACCGCCACGGCCTGGCCCACCACCGGGACGGAAACCGCCGCCCGCACCGGGGGCTGCACCACCACCTCCGCCGCCACCGCGGCGCTGACCACCCTGACCACCAGCTCCTCCACGACCGCCGGGGCGTGCACCCACCGGCGCGACGTTGGAGGTGTGACCGGGCATCATGTTCGGGCTGGGACGCGGACCCGCAGGACGCGACCCACGGGGTGTTTGCCCCGGACGCGGACCGGCAGGACGCGGTCCAGCCTGACCACCGCCCTGCCCACGCGAACCAGAACGCGACATCCCCTGCTGAGAAGCAAACGGATTATTCCCCGGACGCGGACCGGCAGGACGCGGTCCAGCCTGACCACCGCCCTGCCCACGCGAACCAGAACGCGACATCCCCTGCTGAGAAGCAAACGGATTATTCCCCGGACGCGGACCCGCCTGGCCACCAGGTTTGGGGCCAGCGGTCGGTTTCGGAGCGGACTTGGCCGCCACGGTATCCGTGTCCACAGCGGTCTCTTGATCATTGCCTTTACCGTGAACTTCAGGCGCGGGAGAGTCTTCCTTGCCCTTGCTCGAAACCTCAAGGGGCTTGGGGGTTGGAACAGGACCGGGCTTAACACCCGGCTTCGGAACGGGCGCACGAAGTGGCTCCGGTTTTTGCTCAACTTCAGTGGTCTGTTCCGTGACCGGATCAGCAGTCTTCTGAGGAGCCTTGTCCTCCTTGGCGGGAGCGGATTTCTTCGCGGTTGATGTACCAGCTGTGGTCTTCTTCGGCGGAGCTTGAGTCTCAGCAGGTGCCGCATTGGCCCCGACCGCGTCCTTCAGTTTTTTGGCCACCGGGGGTTCGACCGTGGACGATGCTCCACGAACGAATTCGCCCAGATCTTGAAGCTTGGCAATGGCTTCCTTAGAAGTCATGCCAAGTTCTTTGGCCAGCTCGTGTACTCGTTGCTTAGCCACTTCTCTCCTGTCCCGGTCCGCATCCGTGACAGGAGGCGGACCGACTACTTGCCGTGGGAGCTTCCCAGCGCGCTAGTGCGGCGCATGGGAGCGCCATGTACAGAGCACTTCAAAGCACTCATCGTTCGGCACTCATCGGGTTTCCATCAGTTTCTGACTCGCTTTCCATCACTGCCCGTCCCGGAAGTTTTATGCTCACCACGGTGGTGAGCATGCGGTCCGGACATAACCGCCATCAGACGGCATCGGTCGGCTCACTCGCGCAGATAACCACTCGTCGGGACTAGCTGCGTGTTCTGTTGCAATACCTTGTTCACTGCGTCTTGAGCATCCACGGAAGACCTAAAGGCCCGGCAAAATGCACGACGTCGCACGGCTTTCTCCACACACTCAGATGCAGGATGCAGCCAGGCACCTCGGCCTCCCAACGTTCTGTGATAGTCCACCACAACAACTCCGGGCGCTTCGGCACGCACAGTCAAACGCACAAGGTGATCAGGACCGTCAGGGGTTCGGCATCCAAGGCAGGTGCGCTGTACGACGTGTCCCACGGAATAAACGCACCTCGTGCTTCGGAAAATCCTTTACCCTCACGGACAAAGACACGAACCTCTGACTTTTTGACCGCTGACTAGTCTAACTCACCACAACCCTGACGACGGTCATGCCGTACGTCACGCCCTGCCCGCCAGCACAACACGTGGAATCCTCAGCCCCATCAGGCACTGGATTCAGGAACAATGTCGATCTTCCACCCGGTCAATTTAGCCGCCAACCGAGCATTTTGGCCTTCCTTACCGATAGCCAAGGATAATTTTTCATCGGCAACTACAGCTCGCGCTGTCTGAGCACGCTCGTCCAAAACCGTGACGCTCACCGTTTTTGCCGGGGACAATGCATTACCGATGAATACAACGGGATCATTAGACCAATCCACGATGTCAATGTTTTCCCCGCCAAGTTCGTTCATCACGGCACGTACCCGCGCACCCATTTCCCCGATGCACGCACCTTTCGCATTAACGCCGGGGGCGTTAGCGGCCACAGCAATCTTGGAGCGATGCCCAGCTTCACGGGCGATAGCCATAATCTCCACATCACCTTCGGAAATTTCGGGCACCTCAAATTCAAAGAGTCTGCGCACCAACTCCGGGTGAGAACGCGACACCGTGATGGACGGCCCCTTCAGCCCCCGGCGAGCTTCCACGATGTAGGCCCTGATGCGGCTGCCATGTGGGTACTTTTCCCCGGGGACCTGCTCGTGCGGTGGCAACACTGCCTCTACCGTGCCCAAATCCACTTGGACCATGTGAGGGTTACGGCCTTGTTGAATCCGGCCGGAAACCACTTCACCTTCACGGCCCTTGAAGTGCCCCAAAACATTGTCGTCTTCCACGTCGCGCAGCCGTTGCAAAATCACTTGGCGCGCGGTGGATGCCGCAATACGACCGAAACCATCCGGGGTGTCATCAAATTCGCCGATTTTGTTGCCGTCTTCGTCAACCTCCGGTGCCCAGATAGTCACGTGACCGGTCTTGATGTCAATTTCCGCGCGGGCGTCTTTAATGGCCCCAGCGGACCGCAAATATGCCAGCACCAGCGCCTGCTCGATCGTGGGGACCAAAAGATCCACGGGAATTTCGCGTTCGCGCTCAAGCATCCGCAGAGCACTCATGTCGATGTCCATACGAGCCTTCCTGGTTTTGGTGCACTGTCGTAAACAGCACCCCGCGACGGACAACAGCGCACCACCCCAGGGGGCGGAACGCTGTTGATCCTCACCGGTCTATGAGGTTGTCAATCTTACACGGGGGTATTGCCCCATCCTGGGCCTAAACCACCACCGCAGCCCGACGAATGCGGGTCAACTGCCACCGTTCGGGATCCATTACCTTCACCGGCATGCCCTTTTTCACCTGTTTACTGCGCTGCACCGTCACCACGGTGTCCTCTAACCCCTCCCCCGGTTCTACGGACAGCAGCTGAGCTACGAACTTCTCGCCGTCGTCTAAGTCCAAAGGGGTCAGCGCAACACGGCGGCCTAGAGAACGTTTCCAATGACGGACTTCTGTGAGCTCACGCCCTGCCCCCGGGGAAGAAACCTCAAGCTCATACGCAGGGCCGGCAACGGCGTCATGCTGATCTAATACCTCAGAAATCGCGCGGGAAACGGTGGCCACGTGATCCAAGTCCACCGGCTCCGTGGTGTCTTCCGGAAGATCCACAAGCACCTGAAGCACACGAGAGGCTCCCATTGCGCGGATACTGACACCCTCTAGATACATTCCAGCCTTTTCAACCACCGGCTCCAGCAAAACGCGCAGCTGCTGTTCCATCTCCTGGACGCTCACGTCGTGGCTCCGATAGCTTCGGCAACGAACCGGCCCACGCCGTCACGGGAAATGTTCTCCGTGTTACCCGTCGCGCGATCTGTGAGTTCGAGTACCCCATCAGCCAAGCCCCGCCCCACGACCAACATGGTGGGTACACCGAGCAGCTCAAAATCTCCGAAGCGCACCCCGGGAGACACTTTGGGGCGATCGTCAAAAAGAACGCTCAGGCCCTGTTCTTCCAGCTCCTGCACAATTTTTTCAGCTTCAGCCATAAATTCAGGGCCCTTGCCCGTGGCCACCACGTGAATATCTGCAGGGGCCACGGAACGCGGCCACACCAACCCTTTGTCATCGTGATTGGCTTCAGCCAAAGCCGCTACCGCACGTGTAACACCAAATCCGTATGACCCCATGGTGACTACTACCTGCTTGCCGTTATGGTCTAAAACCTTCAAACCCAAAACGTCGGCATATTTACGCCCCAACGCGAACACGTGCCCCATTTCAATACCACGGGCAGCTTCCAGAGGCCCGGATCCATCCGGCGCGGGGTCGCCCGGTAACACCTGAGCACACTCAACCACCGCGTCCCAGGCAAAGTCCCGGCCCGCCACCAGGTCATACACATGTTGGTTCACCACGTTGGCGCCAGTTACCCACCGACTGCCTTTCACCACACGGGGATCCACGTAATAGGGAAGCCCCGTGGCGGAATTTTCACCCAGGAGTGGTTCATCCAGGGTCAACCCCGGCCCCAGGTAGCCCTTCACAATCAGTGGGTGGTTTTTAAGGTCGTCGTCATCAGCTTGTTCCACCTGAATTTCGCCGACAATGTCCATCACGGATCCCAGACTGACTTCCAAACGTTTGAAATCCACCGCCCGGTCCCCCGGAAGACCCACAACAACCAGCTGAGTCTGGCCATCCGGACGCGTAAGCTTCACCACCACATTCTTTAAGGTGTCGGAGGCCTGCCACGGACGATCCTCGCGGGGATGCAGTGACTGGGAACGCTCCACCAGGGTGTCAATCGTTGCAGACTCCGGGGTATGCAAAACAACCGGCAATGGAGCATCGTCGTAGGCCATGGGCTCAGGAGCCACCGTAGTCACGGCCTCCACATTGGCCGCATATCCTCCAGCGGAGCGCACAAATGTGTCTTCGCCAATGGCCGTAGGGAACAGGAACTCCTCAGACTGCGAACCACCCATGGCTCCGGAATCGGCGGAAACCACCACAACATCCAGTCCCAAACGACGGAAAATCCGCAAGTACGCTTCACGGTGCGCACGATAAGACTCTGACAAACCATCGTCGTCACTGTCGAAGGAATAGGAATCCTTCATGATGAACTCCCGGCTACGGATTAAACCGGCCCGTGGCCGTGCTTCATCCCGGTATTTGGTCTGTATCTGATACAGGATCACCGGAAGGTCTTTATACGACGAATAGAGGTCTTTCACCAGGAGCGTGAAAACTTCTTCGTGCGTGGGGGCTAGCAGGTGATCGGCATCTTTGCGGTCCTTAAGCCGGAACAGGTTTTCCCCATACTCAGACCAGCGGCCCGTAGCCTCGTACGGTTCACGCGGCAGCAAGGCAGGGAACAGTACCTCCTGCCCGCCGATCACCGCCATTTCTTCCCGAACAATCTGCTCGATCTTACGCAGCACAATCATGCCTAGCGGCAACCATGTGAATCCGCCAGCGGCAGCACGACGAATATATCCACCCCGGACCAACAGACGATGGCTAGCTACCTCGGCGTCCACAGGATCTTCGCGCAACGTTCGCAGGAACAAAGTAGACATTCGCAGTGCCAAAGGTCGCTCCGTTTCAGATTTTCCAGCGTGGACAACTCAACCGTCGCACCTCCACGCCCAGCTACGATCACAGCAACGACGGGCCAGACACGGGCCATTCTAACGCCCGCGATTCCGGCCCGCCGTGCTGCAACTACGTGGGGGTATTACCCGATGACGTTCAGGCTTCCTCTAACGCATCAACAACTTCCCCCAGGAGGGCCTCATAGTCAGCCTCTTCACCCTCAAATTCAGAGCTTGCGATCGCTGTGACCAAAGAGTTCCCGTAAACCATGCGCGCCGTATGAACCTCGGGAGAGTCCACGCTGTCCTGAACATTCAGCGAATTGCGGATGGCGACTTCAGCACCATCAACGGTGATTTCTTCATCGGACAGCTCAGCTTCTTCTGCGGCACCATCCAGAGTCATCTCCACCTGTTTGCAGTCCTTGACAGCGTCACGGAACTCCTTCAGGCCAGTTTCGGCATCCTCCACAGAATCAAAGGTTTTTACCGTCAGAATCAGCTTGCCGCCCTGATCCGCAGCAACCACACCATCTTTCATGTCGGGCTGCATGATGCCGCCCAAGAGCGACCCCTTCGCGGGATCGCTACACTTCTCTGGCTTCACGGCCACATCGCCCATGCTTTTTTCCAACTCTGCGGTGATGTCAACTCCAGAAGCCTCCATAACGGAACCTGTAGCGGCGTAGAGCTCAACCCCGTCGATGTTCTGGCCGTTCAATGCCGCCATTACATCGTTTTCAGAAAGATCCTCAGAAGCGGAGGAGGTTGCGGTTTCTGAGGAACTCGGGGAGGAGCTGGCGGAGCTTTCTGCAGAGGAGGCAGAAGTGCTAGATGTGCTCTGGCTGCTTGAGCTTGCGCTTGCTGATGACGTTTCCTCGCTGTTGTTGTCTTCACCACCGATCATGCTGCAGCCAGAGAGCGCCAAGAGAGCCGCCACGGAGGAGGCGGTCACGAGAGTGAAACGACGTTGAGTTGCCATGTTGCGTTGTTCTTTCTTCTCAGATGTACACAAGGATTGATCAGAACCATACTGATCATGTGGTGAACATGAATCCCCTGAGGAACTCAGGATTCACTCGAGCTAGGCTCTGGGCTTTCAGAGGCAGTGGGTTCAACGGGGCCATCAACGTACGCCTGAGCAAGTTCCTCCAGGATGCCTTCCAGCTCCTGTTCATCAGGAATTTCCCCGTCAGGTGTGCCACCACCCACCGCAGCTAAGCTAGCGGGCGGAGACACCATAATCACCACGTTGCCCACACTCATGGCACCGCTATTGAGCGGTGTCTCTTCTTTTGCTTCAGGGCTAATGTTTTCGGAGCCAGAGGATGTTTGTGATACATCCCCCGCTAAGGTCAGAGCAGCACCGGCCCCTTCAATATCACGTGTCGATGTTGAAGTTGATAGGGAAAAATCTCCCTCAGGTTCGGAAATTTTGACATCACCACAACCCGACAGTTCAGATTCAAGATCTTTCACAAATTTATCGGCATCTTCAGGGGAGTCCATGACACGCACTGAGTATGTCATGCCTCTGCCGTCACTACCCCCGGCCATATCGAAAAAGCCAGGAGAAAGGCTCTTGTCATCAATAGTTCCTGCCGAGTTGACCACCATTAAAGGCTTGAAGCACTCAGCGGGATCAGCCTCAAAATTTTCCAACCGTTTTTCCAGGTCTTTCTTTACCTCTTCGGCACCTTCCACTTCCACCCCGTCAGCGGCTTGAGCCACATTACCGATCTCTTCCCCGGCTACAGTAATGGAGGCGAGAGTGGCTTCGGCGGTGTCCAAGGTGTAGTCACCGGGAGCAGCTGCGGCTGTGGCGGCTGGCGACTCACTGCTACGGTCACCATTACTTTCACCACTATCACCACAAGCAGTCAGTGCTAAAACACACACAGCACCGGTTACCATCAATAACTTTGTCTTCTCAGTCATCATCTCTCCTCATGTCGCACCGACCCCCGTTATTCTCATGAAATAGCAAGGAAAATTGGTGCGACGCCCTTTTCACACAACCATAACAATGCACACGTGCAAATAACCCCAATAGCATTGAGTTCACTAGGGGTTTTACTATGATGCAGAAAATATGTCCTCAGAACAGGACCGTGGCAAAAGTCCCTACCTGTCGAAAACCTACTCGATGATAGGAACGTAAAGCAGGTACGTTATAAGAATTCACATAAAGGCTGACCATTGGCCAGCGACGCCGCACGGACTCCACCACCGCCGCCAAAAACGGACTAGATAGGCGCTGCCCGCGTAATTCAGGAGCAATCCACACGCCTTGAATCTGGCAGACCTTGCCGGCGGCTGCACCAATATCTGCTTTGAATACCACTGCACTGTCCCGGACCACCACGTATGTGCGGCACTGATCAATCAACTGAGCCACCCTACGCACATAGCTGGAACCCTGTCTCAGATCAGGGGCATATCCAACTTCTTCGGCAAACATCTGCGCACTTGCCGGAAGCACGTCCGCGAAATCCTCAGAACGGGCAAGCCGAACTTCAGGGTGTGGCGCATACTCGCTCTCAGCTTTTGCGGTAAGCAACGGCTGATCCTCACGAACAGCAAACGGATCCGCCCACTGATGTTCCAACCGGTGCCATAGACCCAAAACCTCACGCTGTGGGCCAAAAAAAGACGTCCGTGTAGCGCGCGAAGTCACCAAATAGTGAGCCACCAGGGCTATGCCCTCCTGACCCAGGGCAACGGGCACTACATTGTTACCCACCCAACAAGCACCGTCCAGCTCAACCCCCAGGGAGCGCCGCCCAGAACCAGCGGTCGAGCTGCGGGTGATCCCCACCACCGGGGGTGGCTGGTCTAAAGAAACCGCACGAAATCTTGCCACATGTTCAGCAACGAACACTGAAGCAACTTGATTGGCTAAGAGCAACTCATTCAGCGCTCCCGGAGGAACAGCGTGCGCTGGTAGTAACCGTGGACCGGAAAAAAGTTTCATCCGGTCACAGTCACGGTGGGAACCCCAGCTTCTTCCTCGCCTTCCGTATCCATGTCTTCCGCAATACGGTTAGCTTCTGCAATCAACGTTTCGACGATTTGATCTTCTGGAACCGTCCGAATGACTTCACCCTTCACGAAAATTTGACCTTTACCGTTACCAGATGCCACCCCCAGGTCCGCCTCACGAGCCTCCCCTGGGCCATTCACCACACACCCCATCACAGCCACACGCAACGGCACAGTAAGGTCTTTCAACCCCTCCGTGACTTCATCCGCCAACTTGTACACATCCACCTGGGCGCGCCCACAGGATGGGCAGGAAACAATCTCCAATTTCTTAGGACGCAAACCCAATGACTGCAAAATTTGGCTCCCCACCTTGACTTCTTCCACGGGGGGCGCAGAAAGGGATACCCGGATAGTGTCCCCGATACCCTGGGAGAGCAGAGCTCCAAAAGCTGTAGCGGATTTGATAGTGCCCTGGAAAGCCGGCCCAGCTTCCGTAACCCCCAGGTGTAGTGGCCAGTCCCCTTCCGCTGCCAGCAATTGATAGGCGCGCACCATCGTGACGGGGTCATTGTGCTTCACAGAAATCTTGAAGTCGTGGAAGCCATGTTCCTCAAATAGGGAGGCCTCCCACTTCGCGGATTCCATAAGCGCCTCCGGGGTTGCCTTGCCGTATTTCTCCATCAAACGCTTGTCCAAGGACCCTGCATTCACTCCGATCCGAATGGACACCCCGGCATCCTGGGCTGCTTTCGCAATCTCCGCCACTTGATCATCAAACTTACGGATGTTGCCCGGATTAACCCGCACCGCAGCACATCCCGCATCAATGGCCGCAAAGACGTATTTAGGCTGAAAGTGAATATCTGCGATCACGGGGATAGGAGACTTCATCGCAATAATCGGTAAAGCATCCGCATCATCCTGCGATGGGCACGCCACTCGGACGATGTCACAGCCCGCGGCGTTAAGTTCAGCAATCTGTTGAAGAGTCGCGTTGATATCCGTCGTAGGTGTGGTGGTCATCGACTGAACGCTGACCGGGGAATCGGACCCCACACCCACGGAACCCACCCGAATCTGTCGAGTTTTACGACGTGGCGAGAGGACGGGCTGAGGCGCTGCTGGCATACCCAGGCTAACCGGACTCACGAATACTCCTGACGGGTTGAGAACAACTATTTCTATTCAGAGAAACTGAACTGCGTTGGGTATAACGCCCACCGGTCTTCCATTGTGCCCCAGGTACAGGCCGCCCACTTACTTACGGGTCAGAACAATCTCACTGGTTCAATGATGTCCGCGAGGACCAAGACCACCGTCATCACCAGGAAAGCCCCCACCACCACGTAGGTAAGAGGCAGCAGTTTCAGGGGATCAAATGGACCAGGGTCCTGCCTGCCCATGAGCTGAGCGATGCCACGCCGTGTTTTTTCCCACAACGCACCGGCCACATGCCCGCCATCCAGGGGTAACAAAGGCAACAGATTGAACATGAACAACGCCATGTTCACAGAACCAACCAGCCCCACCAACGTGGCAGATTTTTCGCGAAGATCCAGACGGTCTGTGGTAGCTACTTCCCCGGAAATCCTGCCGACACCAACCACAGACATCGGCCCATCGGGATCTCTGGGAGCGTTCGTAGCAGTGGAAACAGCGGTATTCCACACGTTCACGGGTAACCGCCACAACACACTCACCACGTTACTCAGGGCATCCCACACAGCACCTGGCACCTCCGTAATGGGCTGCGGCACCATGTCGAACCGCGGGCTGACACCAATAAAGCCAACTTCTTCTAGCACGTATTCGCCGTCATCGAGCACCGGTTCACCATCACTGGCTAGCACAGGCCGTTCCGTCAACAACGGGGTAATGGTCGTGGTGTTTTGCTGACCTCCACGGTCATACACCACAGAAACTTCTCGGTTACCCTGCTGCCGAATAATCTCGGTAAGTTGCTCCCAGGAAGCCACCTGTTGACCGTTCATCGACAGAATTCGATCTCCCGGTTCCAGGCCCGCTGCATGCGCGGGGGCTTCTGGATCATCCGACCGACATTCTGTCCTCGATTCCCCAGAGTTTTGTGCATCCGTTGCACGAACCTGCACTACGCATTCATTCACCATGGATATCTGGGTTGTGGGTGCCTCCCGACCAAACACCATGACCAACACTGCTATGCACACCACAGCGATCAAAAAATTCATCAATGGTCCACCCAGCATGATGATCAAACGCTGGTACACAGGCAACTTATAAAACGCACGGTTCTCATCCCCTGGTCGATAGTCCAGGAGTTCCCGGCTGCGAGTTTCTGTGATGGCCTGCTGGAATAAGCCTGTAGAGTCCACACTCGGCGCGTGCCCCGTAGGTGGTGGATACATCCCCACCATAGCTACATATCCACCCAAAGGAACCGCTTTAATGCCGTATTCGGTTTCGCCGCGACGCCGGGAAAAGATCGTTGGCCCGAACCCCACCATGTACTGCCGCACCCGCACTTTACACAACTTGGCTGGCACCAAATGACCCACCTCGTGGAGCGCAATGGAGAGCATAAGAGCCACAACTGCCAGAAGAACACCAAGCGTATAAAGCAAAACAGTCACACCGGACATGCAACCATATTCTTCTGGACGAACCTACCGCCGCATAATCTTGCGGGCCAGCGCATTGCCGACGAACTGCACCAACTGCACTAACACAATGATCACGGCCACAGCCGCCCATGTGACTTCGTCATTAAAGCGCTGATAGCCCAGCCGCAAGGCAAAATCACCCAACCCACCGGCACCAATAGCCCCCGCCATAGCGGACATATCCGTGACGCCAATCACCAAAAAGGTGTATCCCAATACCAAAGGACCGAGGGCTTCCGGCAGAATAACGGTCCTAATAATGGTAGGACGAGAAACACCCATCGAACGCGCAGCTTCCACCACCCCTGGATCCACAGACATCAGGTTCTGTTCCACAATGCGCGCCACGGCAAACACCGCAGCAATCGACATCGCAAAGATGGCGGCATTCTGCCCCAGCCGCGTACCAACCACCGCATCAGTCAGCGGACCCAAAGCCGCTAACAAAATGATGAACGGGATGGGGCGCACAAAGTTAACCACCAGGTTGATCGCCGTATTCACCACCCTGCTGGCATATAAATTCCCCGGGCGCGTAACATACAGCGCCACACCAAAGAATAATCCGAGCAGTCCGGCGATAATCATGGTTACCGCAACCATGTAGAGGGTTTCGCCCACTGCCGTCAACAGTTGAGGAGCCAAGACAGACCAACTCATGCCGACACCTCCTTCACGGTGGTCAGCTGCGCTAAATCGGCGATGGCCTGCTCCACTGCCCGAGCATCACCTGCGAGATCCAAAGTCAAGGAGCCAAAAGACTGTTCCTGCAGCACAGAAACGCCACCAAACACCACCCGGAAACTCACTCCTCGTCCCGCAGCAGTGGAAAGCACCGGCCCAATATCTACACCGTCACGGATATCAACCACGACCAAGCGTCCCTGACTGTGATGGCTAAGGTAAGCCAATTCGTCCTGCGTGGGAGCGTCATGGCTGACCGTTGACACAAAACGCCGTGCGGTCTGTGTCAACGGTGCGGAAAAGATCTGGGCTGTGGTGCCTTCCTCAATAACCCGGCCATTGTCCATAACAGCCACGCGGTCTGCGATGGCGCGAACAACGTCCATTTCATGGGTGATGAGCACCACCGTAATCCCAAACTCTTGATTGGCCCGCCGCAACAAATCCAGCACTTCCTGAGTTGTACCGGGGTCGAGTGCAGACGTGGATTCATCGGCTAACAGGATCTTGGGTTGGGCGGCAAGCGCCCGTGCAATACCCACTCGCTGCTTCTGCCCACCAGATAGCTGCTCGGGGTAGTTGCCGGCGCGTTCGCTAAGCCCCACGAACTCCAGTAATTCGGCGACTCGTGCCTTGCGCTTGGCTTTATCCCATCCAGCACGAATCAACGGATACTCGATGTTGCCAGCCACCGTGCGGGACGTGAACAGGTTGAACTGCTGGAAGATCATGCCAATTTCACGGCGCACTACCGCCAGCTGGTCTTCACTGCGCCCATCAACCCGATGACCATCCACGTGGATTGTGCCGCTGGTGGCAGGTTCCAATCCGTTGATCATCCGCACCAAGGTGGACTTACCGGCACCGGAATATCCAATAACACCGTAAATTTCCCCCTGATGAATGCTCAAGGAAACAGCGTCAACGGCAATAACTTCTCGGCGATTTGCACCACGACCAGTCACAAAAGCTTTGGTGGCATTTTCAAAACGCACGATAGGCAGGGCAAGATCATCCGGACTCTCCACCGTATCCTGGGGTACCGGGTGGCTCACTTCTGAAGGTCCTCTTGGTAACCAGCCAAGATCTCATCCAGTTCTTCCCGGGATAAATTCAGGGAAACCGCCGTGTCACGCGACTCTTCCGCCTCTGCAGCAAGCACAGAGTCCGAATGGAATAGATCGGCAACCTTCTTCAAGGTTTCGTCATCAGCGTTCCCAGCCGTGGTAGTGAATAGATTCACGTAAGGGTACGAGCTTTCCTCCCCTACACCATCCTCAGCCAAGGCATCATCCGGATCCAGGTCCCCCCGTTCGAGGAAATCATTGTTGACCACGGAAGCAGCCACAGAATCCATCGACAGCACCGTTTGTTCCGCTGAAACCGAGGTGACCTTGACCTTCGATTTTTCCGTATCGATGTCAGATTCACTGGGGGCTGTGGTCTCATTTTTGAACTGCACCAAGCCCTGCGACTCTAACAACAGCAGCGCGCGGGTCTGGTTGATGGAATCATTGGGAATCGCGATCTCATCCCCGTCACTGATCTGATCCAGCGAGTCATATTGGTTGGAATAAATCCCCATGGGATAAATAGATGTTGATGTGATCGGCACAATGTCTTCGCCGGAGTTATTACGGTAATCAGCCAAGTACGCGATGTGCTGGAACCGTGCAATATCAATATCGCCATTAACAGTAGCCGGGTTGACCTGGCTGTAATCACCAAACTCACGGAGCTCAACGGTAATGCCCTCTTCAGCGGCAGCATCCACAATGGCTTGGTTCACTGGGGAAGAACCAATAACACCAAGAGTGATGACTTCATCATCATAAGGGCCCTGACTAGCGTCAGAATCACCGCATGCGGCCAGGGTAAGGCCCAACATGGTGGTAACTGCCAGTGCGGAAACTCGGTAAGCGCGCATGGAAGAGATGCCTTTCAAATCGTGATGCGTGGGTCATTGGTCCTCAAGGCACACACGACGCATCTACTTCCGTGATGCACTGGATTTGATGCCGTGCTTGCCGCAGGTCCGTTGACCAGAGCCGGATGTTCATCTGGGGCACCCCACCACGTATGAGGGTTGCCGCTCGGCCAGCCAGAGCTTGTCACCGAGACTCGTCATCCAGTGTTCGGAATCCTAACATTAGCGCCGCGTGAGAGAACATCTACCCCAACAACAGGTGATCGGCACGTTGCCGTGCCCACTGTTCAGCATTTAACACGGTGTCCACCGTCAGATGGGTTGCTGGGACATGTTCATCTACTACACGCTCCACGGTGTCCACAATCTGCAAAAATCCAATCTTCCCAGCATGGAAGGCCAAGACGGCCTGTTCATTAGCAGCGTTATACACGGCCGGGGTTGTTGAGCTTTTTGCCGCAGCTTTTTTGAGAATATCCACGGCCGGGAAGGCAGTGGAATCCAATGGCTCAAATTCCCAAGTGGTAGCCGTAGACCAATCACAGGGTATAGCTGCTCCCGGCACACGGTGCGGCCAAGCCAATCCCAAGGCAATCGGCAACCGCATATCTGGCGGGGACGCCTGGGCGATCGTTGAACCATCCGTGAACTGCACCATAGAGTGCACCACAGACTGTGGGTGGACCACCACATCAATCTGCTCCAGGGCAATATCAAAAAGCAGATGTGCTTCCAACACTTCCAAGGCTTTATTCACCATAGTGGCAGAGTTAGTGGTCACCATCAGCCCCATATCCCATGTGGGATGCGCTAAAGCGTCAGCAGGTTTGACCGCCTCCAGCTCTTCGCGACGGCACCCACGGAACGGCCCCCCAGATGCGGTGAGCACTAAGCGGTCCACCTCGGACGGAACACCGGAACGCAAGGATTGGGCCACCGCAGAATGTTCCGAGTCCACCGGAATTAACGGATGTTCGTGGGGGGAATTTTCTACCGCGCGCTGAATCAAACCACCACCGGCAATCAGAGATTCTTTATTGGCTAAAGCCAAAAGCTTGCCTGCCTCCAACGCAGCAAGTGTGGGAACTAGTCCGATTGATCCCGTGATGCCATTGAGTACAAGGTGGGCTTGATCCACCTGTGCAGCCTCCGCAGCGGCGTCAGGGCCGTGGAGTACACACGGTCGGTAGTTTTCCACCCCCCCGTCACGCGCACACCGAATAATGAGGTCACTGAGGTGGGAAGCGTCGTCCTCCCCGCCGCTGGTAGCCACCACAGCCGCCTCGGTTTCCACGGCTTGCTCGGCCAAGACATCCAGATGGGAACGACCAGCCGCCAGAGCCACCACCTGAAAAACGTCCCGCCCAGCATTCCTCCGGGCGCGACGCACCACATCCAGCGCTTGGGTGCCGATAGATCCCGTAGAGCCCAAGATGCTGATGCGACGGGGGGCAATCCGAGCCAAAGCCTCCCAGGCAGAATGTGAAGCACGGGGAAAATCAGGGGAGTAGTCAGCCATACCTCAAGTATGCGGCAATGTCGAGTACAGCAACGCCCGGCACGTTCCGCAGGAACAACCGTGGTGCAGGTTCCTACAGACGTACCGGGCTGAAGCGTGTAGTGCGGTCAGCGAATCAGCGACCGGAGCCCTTGCGGCCGACGATCAGGCCCCAGAGGAACAAAACAATCAGGGAGCCGATGACGGCAATGATCAAGGACATGAACCAACCGCTTTCGTTGATTCCTGTACCGCTAATCCAGGAGAACAGGAATCCGCCGACGACGGCGCCGACAATGCCCAGAAGCATAGTGACAATGATGCCACCGCCCTGCTGTCCGGGCATGATGAGCTTGGCCAGCGCACCAGCAATCAAGCCGAGAACGATCCAACCGATAATGGCCATGAGAGGGTCTCTCTTTCCGTAGATGCCTCGTGTTTTGAGGCGGGGGGACAACCCATCAGCACACTGACTGCTAACAGGCGCTAAAACCCTAACAAGCCATTCGCGATTTTCCGCGAACCAGAATGAAAGTTCTTTCATGATCCATACCACGAATCTCTCTCACCTGGAAAAACGCCATCCGCGACTCATAAAACTGGGTCGCGGATGGCGTCAGACTCATGTATCTGTTTTCAAAAACCAACAGAAACATTCATGTTTAGTGCTGGATCGGAGCCTCAGCACCCACACCGGTCATAGACCGGACTTCCATTTCCGCCTGCTTTTCTACGCTTTCCGGATACGGGTCAGTCTTTGAACCAATGTATCCGAGCAAGAAAGAAGCAGGGATGGACACCAATCCGGGGTTAGACATCGGGAACCACGCAAAATCTACACCCTGAATCATCGACGTCTCCGCCCCTGACATCACCGGAGAGAACAGAATCAGCCCTACCGAAATGATCAGACCACCGTACATAGACCACACTGCACCCCGCGTGGTAAATCCACGCCAGTACAGCGAGTACAGGATCGTCGGAAGATTAGCTGAAGCAGCAACCGCAAAGGCCAGTGCGACCAGGAAAGCCACGTTCTGACCTTGGGCACCGATGCCTCCCAAGATGGAGAGCAAACCAATGAGCACCACCGTGAGCTTGGCAACACGCAATTCCTCCTGGCCGCTGGACTTCCCTTTCTTAATCACGTTGGAGTAGATGTCATGCGCAAACGAAGCCGACGCTGTGATCGCCAAGCCTGCGACCACAGCCAAGATCGTCGCGAAAGCCACCGCTGCAATAATGCCCAACAGCACGGAACCACCTAGCTCAAAGGCCAACAATGGAGCTGCGGAATTCACGCCACCGGGGGCAGCCAAAATGCGATCGCTGCCGATCATCGCTGCCGCCGCAAAACCAAGCACCAAGGTGAACAGATAGAACAACCCGATCAGGGAAATCGCCCACACCACGGATCGTCGGGCTTCTTTAGCGGTGGGCACAGTGTAAAAACGCATGAGCACGTGCGGCAGACCAGCAGCGCCAAAGACCATAGCGATACCCAAAGAAATGAAGTCCACCTTGGTCCATTCATCCACGCCGTAGCGCAAACCAGGCTCCAGCAGTTTTTGGCCATCCATACCCGCACCGGACTTGTTGACCATATTGACTGCTTCTCCCAGCATGGCAGAGAAATTGAAGCCAAAAGTTCCCAGGGCCCACAGCGTCATAACGCCAACACCTGCCATCAGTAAGACAGCTTTAATGATTTGCACCCACGTGGTGCCCTTCATGCCACCGATTAGCACGTAAGCAATCATCAAGGTTCCCACCACAATGATCACCAGCGACTGACCCCAGCCAGAAGAAATGCCCATGAGCAAAGACACCAGGGCACCGGCACCGGCCATCTGGGCAAGCAAATAGAAGAGGGTCACACACAACGTCGACGTAGCGGCAGCAATCCGCACGGGACGCTGACGCAGCCGAAAAGATAAAACGTCGGCCATCGTGAACTTGCCGGTGTTACGCAACGGCTCAGCAATGAGCAGCAAAGCAACCAGCCAAGCAACTAAGAAACCGATGGAGTACAGAAATCCGTCATATCCCTGCAGGGCAATAGCGCCCACGATACCCAAAAAGGAAGCTGCCGAAAGGTAGTCACCTGCAATCGCCAAACCGTTTTGAGTCCCGGAAAATGAACGGCCACCTGCGTAGTAATCAGCCGCTGTCGATGTGTGTTTTGACGCACGCAGCACAACCACCATGGTCACCGCCACGAAAGCACCAAAGATCAGCATGTTGAGCCATGGAGTACCGACCGTTTCGCCAGACTCCGCAGCGGGAAGCATTACGTTCATGGATCAAGCCCCCTTGCTTGTAGAAGCGCCGCTGTGATCACCGTGAGTCGCGGCGTAATTGCCCGCTTCTAACGCTGTACGAAGCTCTTCAGCCTGAGGATCCAGGCTTTTATTCGCGAAAGCAACATACAGGCCGGTGATTCCAAAGGTGGTGACAAACTGCATCAGACCAAGGATGATGCCTAAGTTCACATTGCCAATCACCTTGATGGACATGAAGTCAGTGGCGTAGATGGACAAGAGCACGTACAGCATGAACCAGACCAAGAAAAAGATGGTCATGGGTACCACGAATCTGCGGTGCGTGGAACGTAGGGAAAGGAACTCTGGCGAGCGCTGGGCCGCCTGAAAATCCTGTGCCGTAGGTTCGGCCACTGGGTGCTGCTCTGACACGGGAAACCTCTCGTAAGAGCCTGTAGTGACAGCCGTCACAATATGGACATGCTTACCCTAGCCGGATGTGAGCTCAGTACCAACTATCACTGACGATGCCCCGTAGCGTGTTGCATTTGGATAGCTCAGTGCAGAGCCAACAACATCTGGACCAGCGCGTCCAAAAAAGCGTCTACTTGCTGCTCTTCATAGGCCTGCTCCCGCAGGGCTGGGCCAAATACGGCGGTACGTACTCGGTCCGGGTGCACCGCCTCTGCCGTACTGAGCTCCTCCACAATCGCGTGGCATAGAGCGTCTACGTCAACCACCGCATATCCCCGAGTGTTGGCCCCCGAAGGCCTGCGGAAACGATGACCGTCCGGACGTTCTAAACGCCCAAAAATCAGGTCCGATAGTGCCCCCACTTCCTCTTCCCAGGCTTTAATGCCGTGAGTAGCGATGTAGGCACGATTTTCCTGACGCGCTACGGCATCTTCCAGCTGGTCCAATGCCGCGTCCACATCGGCGGGAACATACCCACCCTTGGCTCGACCAAATACAACCTCTCGCACATCACTACTGCTCACTAATGGTTTGTTGCGGCCCGAGGAGCGATGCAGATCCGCTTCAGCCCGGTCTAAGTACTCATCAACGTCCTGGGTTTTGTACCCCCATTGGCGTTTGCCCACTCGGGTAAAACGTTCTCCTGGAGAAGGGGTCGCCAACACGGTATTACCCCATGCTGGTGTTGCGGTGGGATGACGAAAACTGTGAGTCATGCCGCGCGCTCCTGCCTGATCTGAGGGATCCGTGTTAGTCATCTCTCAGCCTTGGAAAATCTGGAGTAATTCGAATACGACGTAACCGACCGGAGCCACAAAAACGATGGAATCAATACGATCCATGACCCCACCGTGGCCTGGAAGTAACGTCCCCATATCTTTCACGCCGATTTCTCGCTTGACCATGGATTCGGCGAAATCCCCCAGGGCAGCCACCCACACCAAACAAAATGCCAGGATGGGGCCGTGCCACCACGGACTATCCAACATCACAACAACCAGGATGCTGGCCAGGATCATGGAGCCGAACATGGACCCGGCGAATCCTTCCCAGGTCTTCTTAGGGCTAATGCGTGGCGCCATAGGGTGTTTACCAAATAACACCCCGGCGAAGTATCCAAAAGTATCGTTACCAACCGCCATCAGAATCACGGTCAACACTTTGGCGCCGCCTTGCTCTGTTCTAAAGAGCAGCACCAAAAGAGACAGACATAAAGCCACCCAGGTCAGCGCAAATAAAGCGCCCATGACCGAGAGCACCATGCCTTGTTTTGGACCAAAAACCCTGACCATGATCACCACAAGGGAAACCACCACGGTGGCAATCAACAATGCCTCCGCACCACCCAAAAAAGCAGCCAGTGGCATCACAGCAGCACCCACAACAGCAGGGGTGATCGGAATTTTAATGCCACCATGCTCCAACGCCCGGCAGACTTCGTACACCCCCAGCGCCGCTGCGGCACCGGCCAACATGGCCACCACGGGTGGATACAAAAACAGTCCCGTCAACAACATTGTCAAAAGCACAACGGCAACACCGACCGCCGCCGGCAAATCCCTACCCGCGCGGGACTGTTGAGTTGCTGGCGGAGGTTGTTGTTGGGTGGTGTTCGGAACGGAAGGCATCAGACCTGGAGCAGCTCGGCTTCCTTGTTTTTGAGCATGGCATCAATCTGATCAATGTGCTTTTTTGTTGAAGCGTCTAGGTCTTTTTCGGCCCGCTTACCTTCGTCTTCGCCAATCTGCCCGTCTTTCACGAGCTTTTCGATGGCGTCCTTAGCCTGGCGACGCACATTGCGCACTGCAATACGAGCATCCTCGGCCTTAGTGTGAACAACTTTCACGTATTCTTTTCGGCGCTCTTCAGTCAGCTCAGGCATCACCACGCGAATCACGTTACCGTCATTTGCCGGGTTAGCCCCGAGTTCAGATTCACGCAGAGCCTTCTCAATATCCCCTAGTGCAGCTCGGTCATATGGGGTAATCAGCAGAGTCCGGGCTTCCGGGTTCTGGAAAGAGGCCAACTGCTGCAATGGGGTCGGCGCGCCGTAGTACTCCACCAGCACATTGGAAAACAAGGAGGGATTAGCGCGTCCAGTGCGCACGGCGGCGAACTCTTCAGAAGCGTTGTCCACCGCCTTGCCCATACGGGTGACGACGTCGGACTGGATATCAGAGATCACGGTCAACTCCTTCTGATGGCGTTCGGCGCGGCTGCCGAGCGGATTCAATGACAATTACATGGCCAGCTGCAGTACATCACACACGTACGGGTGCGGGACTGGATGCAAGTTTACGCGGGCATCATGGGTGATGGTCCCCGCAGCTACCTCAGACCGTGATGAGCGTACCGAGATCTTCCCCCAACACGGCACGACTGACATTGCCCGGTTCCTGCATTCCAAAGACTCGCATGGTCACGTTGTTGTCACGGCAGAGAGAAAAAGCCGTCTGGTCCATAACACGGATGTTTTGCCTCAAAGCATCGTCGTAGGTCAAAGCATCAAGCTTCTGAGCTGCCGGGTTAGTGCGAGGGTCATCCGTGTACACACCATCCACACCGTTCTTTCCCACTAAAACTTCATCAGCGTGGACTTCCAAGGCACGCTGGGCCGCTACGGTGTCCGTGGAAAAGTACGGAAGACCTGCACCTGCCCCAAAGATCACTACACGATCCTTTTCCATGTGCCGGATGGCCCGCCGTGGAATGTAAGCCTCCGCGACCTGTTCCATAGAGATTGCCGATTGAACGCGGGTGTCCACACCACACTGTTCCAAAAAATCTTGCAATGCCAAGCAGTTCATCACGGTGCCTAGCATTCCCATGTAGTCGGCGCGGGAACGGTCCATCCCGGCACTAGATAGCTCAGCCCCCCGAAAGAAGTTGCCACCGCCCACCACCACAGAGGTTTCCACCTGTCCTACGGTGGCTGCAATTTGTTCAGCGATATCGCGAACAACCGAGGTGTCCAGACCTACCTCACCCCCGCCGAAGACTTCACCGGAAAGTTTGAGCAAAACCCGACGACGGCGACGGCCCTGATCGGCGTCACGTCCGGCACGTACGGCGTCATCTTTGATTTCTGAAAGGCTGGAGATCGGCATGGGTGCTCCCAACGTGGTCCTACTAATGAACGGTTCTTGTGGATATAACGCAACGCTACGGTACCCACACACGAACCTGATTCAGCATAACGGGCCAATACCGCACCACCGCTGTCCAACAAGGCACATTGCGCACTGGAACAGACCACGGCGCCCCGGCTGACAGACAGAGTCAGCCGGGGCGCCGTGAATTATTCGCTGAAGTTACACCGCCACGGGACGGCGCGGTGACCTTTGCTTCAGAGTCTCACGAAGGGTCAGGAACCCACGCGGAATCGAGCGAAACCCGTAGCCTTGGCACCGGCGTTTTCCAGGAAAGTGCCTACCGACACCTTGGAGTCTTTCGCGAAATCTTGATCCACCAGCACCGATTCCTTGTAGAAACCGTTCATCCGACCTTCAACGATCTTCGGCAAGATCTGCTCCGGTTTACCTTCGGCACGTGCGGTTTCTTCTGCCACGCGCTGCTCATTGGCGACGGTGTCTGCGGGAACTTCGTCACGGGACAGGAAGGCCGGGGACATCGCCGCGATATGCACTGCAACGTCGTGCGCGGCTTCGGTCACATCCTGGCCGTCAACAGCCAACAGCACACCCACCTGAGCGGGAAGATCCTTGGAGGTGCGGTGGAGGTAAAGCTCCACATTGTTACCTTCCACGCGCGCAACACGGCGGACAACAACTTTTTCACCCAGCAACGCACCGGTTTCGGTCACCACGTCAGACACTTTCTGACCGTCAACTTCAGTGGCCAGTAGGGTGTCCAGATCAGCGATGTCATGAGCAACGACCGCGTCCATGACTTTTTCGCCAAACGCGACAAAAGGATCGGCCTTAGCCACAAAGTCGGTTTCTGAGTTGACCTCAACCAAGTAACCCTTGTTGCCTTCGATACGACCCACAATGATGCCCTCAGCGGTGGTGCGCCCTTCGCGCTTCGTGACGCCCTTCAGGCCCTTCACCCGAATGATTTCCAGGGCTTTCTGCTGGTCGCCATCGGCCTCATCCAGGGCTTTCTTGACGTCAAGCATGCCGGCACCAGTGCGTTCACGCAGTTCTTTGATGTCTTTGGCGGTGTAGTTCGCCATAGTGTTAGCTCCTCAGTTCTCGTTCGTGCCTGCGGCGGCCTCAGATGCACCTTCTGCTGTTTCAGCAGCTTCTGCCTCCGTGCTTTCTGCGGTCTGAGCCTCAGCAGCAGCCTTCTGCTCGTTGTGCTGTTCCAACAGCTCACGCTCCCATTCAGCCATGGGCTCTTCGGCAGCACTGCCGGAACCTCCACGCCCGGAACGAGCCAAAAGACCTTCGGCCACGGCGTCTGCAACCACACGGGTCAGCAGGTTCACGGAACGGATAGCGTCATCGTTACCCGGGATCGGGAATGTCACTTCGTCAGGGTCACAGTTGGTGTCCAGGATAGCGACGACCGGAATACCCAGCTTCTGGGCTTCATCAATGGCCAAGTGCTCTTTTTTAGTGTCCACGATCCACACCATGGAAGGCGTCTTGGACAAGTTGCGGATACCGCCCAGGGTTCGCTCCAGTTTTTCCTTCTCCCGGCGCAGCAGCAACAGTTCTTTCTTGGTGTACTGAGAGCCCGCCACATCCTCGAAATCAATCTGTTCGAGTTCTTTCATGCGGTCAATGCGCTTGGAAACAGTTTGGAAGTTGGTCAGCATGCCACCCAACCAGCGGTGGTTAACGTACGGCATGTTGACACGGGTTGCCTGATCAGCGATAGCTTCCTGTGCCTGCTTTTTGGTGCCCACGAACAGGATGGTGCCGCCGTGTGCCACGGTGGACTTCACGGCCTCGAATGCACGGTCGATGTAGGACAGTGAATTCTGCAAGTCGATGATGTAGATGCCATTGCGTTCAGTCATGATGAAACGCTTCATCTTCGGGTTCCAGCGGCGGGTCTGGTGCCCGAAGTGCACGCCGCTGTCCAGCAGCTGGCGCATGGTGACGACTGACATGTCGTTACTCCTTGAGAAAGATGTGCTCTCGCGCCCCTGGTCCGGGAAACGGAACACGGTTGGTGGTTGTCGGCCACTTCCGGTGGAAGGACCCCTGGCGCATCACGTCCACCGGACTACACAAGGAAAGACCCGGTTTCCGCCCGCTACCGGGACTCCTGATGGAGGTCCAGGACCACAGCAGGCGGGTCGCGTCACCAAGCCCTCGTCAGCAACTACTGACGAGGCGGTGAAACACGACAGCTATGCGCGCGAAGTCAATGCCCAGAGCGCGTCGGGCACGCATTTCCAGAACTGGTTATTTTCAAACCCGATCACACAGCTAGCCCCGACTCTAGACACTGCAGGCGTCGATCCTACTACATACGGCACCCTGAAGCCCCTTTTCCTGAGCTTCTAGCCCTGACGACTCCACAGTCATGCACGTTCGGGGATCTTTTCCGGGAAAACTACCCATAGCGGGATGACAGCCACCCACAACGACAGCCCACCCGATCAGAGTATGCCCATGAGAACGACATCACGTTGGACCCCGCTGCCCATGCTCTTAGTCACGATGGTTTTATTGCCTCACAGCTTGGTGTTCCCCACCGGCACCGCACCAGCCGCTGCGGCTCCCTCACTGTTCAGCATTGCCGCCACGCCTTTGACACCAACTTCACCTGCCGATGAGGAGAAGTTGGCACAACACCGCGGCCAATGGGAGTCGCCGACCGGTTCAGCGCCCAAGGTGGTGAAAGATTTTCAGCCACCGGCCCAAAAGTGGCTCTCCGGTCACCGCGGGGTGGATCTGACGGTCTCGCTCAACGGCCAGGTGCGAGCACCAGCTGACGGCACCGTGACTCACGTAGGGAAAGTCGTGGACCGTAACACCATCACGATTGATCATGGGGACGGTTTGAGATCAAGTTTTGAGCCGGTAGATAGCAACCTCAAGCGTGGAGATCGCGTACGCAAGGGCCAAGTGATCGGGGTGTTATCCAACGGCGATCACTGCATGTTTTCTCTCCGCGCCTGTGTGCACTGGGGTGTACGGCTTGACGACGAGTACGTGAATCCCTTGCAATTCATCGGAGCTTTTTTACCTTCTGTACTTTTACCGCTTCCAGACTGACACCCCTATCCATACTGATTGGCACCGTGATCTTCATAAAAACGCGCACCTTGGAAGCAAACGGCCCTCATGTAAACCACAAAAGCACAGCACAGGCCGCGTGGCATGATATTTTTAATTCTTTTTCAAGTAATCTAATGGTCCATGACCTTCACCCGACGCAACACGTTAAAACTCGCCTGGGGCGCTCCCACCATTGCTCTCGCTACACCGGCACCATCGTACGCAGTATCCCCAAACAGCATCGCCAAATTTGGACAAGTGAACTCCGGTCAAGGTTTCAGCATTGTCAAGTCAGTACAACCAACCGCTGGACTCGCCGGCGGATACATAGACACGCGCGGTATTGGCGCCAATGGCAATGGTTTACTGGACCCTGCATCGTCCACTGGAATATGGCTTGAAGGAACCGGGAATTCTGCTCTGATTCAAACGGTCACCGTGCAGTACACATTCACAAATCAGGTGGTGGTTAACCAGAACCCGGGCAGCTACGCCAATGTCACCGGAAAAGAGAAATGGAGCACGCCAACTACCTTAAATGGGTGGACACTCACGGCAACAGCCACAACCATTACGCTGACGTGGACTCAGCCATATGAGGTCACAATTTCCACATCGACCCCAAGAAGCGGAACATACCTACCGGGATACTTTGTGAATTTTTCATTCACATCAGCACGCGCCGGGTCTGGAAGAATCCAGACCACCTACACCATGAAATACCAAGACGCCGATGGTCCAGATACCTGGACCAAAAAGACATCAGGCACGCAAACAATCTGAGTTCACCACGGTATCCAGTGCAAAAACCCTTAGCCAATCGCAACCGCCCCCGCCAGGACGTGGTCCCGACGGGGGCTGGGGTAGGGCGAGTGGGGCTTGAACCCACGACCAAAGGATTATGAGTCCTCTGCTCTGACCAGCTGAGCTATCGCCCCTAGCCTGAGCGCACACAAGGATGAAAACCATCCACGCGGTCGCACGACATGCCCAGTCTAGCGGAGACTACGACTCGTCAAGTACGGGCCAATTCGCCAACAAACGCTGTGGCTCCGCTCCCTGGTACATTCGCTCAAAAGCACGCACCGTGGCATCAAAGCTGTGTTGCTCCACTAACCGCCTACTCGCCTCCCCCATCGCACGGCGTCGGTCGTCCGACAAGGCGAAGAAATGCACAAGCCTTTCCGCAACGGCAACATCATCCCCCGGAGGAAATAACCACCCATTAACGCCCGGATCCACCAAGTGCGGCAATGCGCGAGCATCAGCCAGTAACACTGGCCGGGAAGCAGCCATGGCTTCCAAAGTCACCAAAGACTGCAGCTCCGCAGTGCCCGGCTGCGAAAAAATATCAGCACTGAGATATGCCTTCCGCAGATCATCATCAGAAATGAACCCCCGGAAATGCACACGATCCGCGACACCCAACAATGCGGCTAAATCTGCCAAAGCCCGGTACTCGCCACCCTGCCCGACCACTTCCATCACAGCATCCGTACGATCTCTGATCCGAGCAAGCGCCCGAATCAGAACATCCACATTCTTTTCAGGATCCAGACGTCCCACAAACAAAATCGTTGGATGCTCACGGTGCTGCGGGATCTCCCCCGGACATAACTGGTAGTCCTGCACTGAAATCCCATTAGACAGCGCATACACCGGATACGTGAACCCGTTAGCTTTCATGGCTTCCACCGCCAACGGAGTAGGGGCGGTCACGACGTCACAGAGCCGAAAGACACGGGCCATATCCCGCCAAGAGACCCTGCGATACATCCGACGAATCACACCCGGCAACGGCAGATGTTGTTCAATATTCTGCGGAATGAAGTGGTTTGTGCCAATCAGCTTGATACCACGCTGATGAGCTTCCCGGGCAAACAATCGGCCCAGAATGTAGTGGCATTCAATGTGCACAACATCCGGTTGAACCTCATCCAAAATTTGCCTGATTTCCCCGCTCACTTCCCACGGCAAACACAAGTTAAAAGTGGTGTAGGTGAAAGCGGTATGCGAGCGTAATCGGTGCTCAGTCACCCGGCCATCCATCCGACGGATCGAATGCCCACGCCCCGGCCTAGGAGCTGCCACATGAACGTTGTGCCCCCGCTGAGCCATAGCCTGAGCTAATCGCCGCGAAAATTGCGCAGACCCATTAATGTCCGGAGGGTAAGTTTCTGCCACCACCAAAACAGTCAGTGCACCATCAACTGGGGTCACACCAAGGGCACTGTCTTCTGCCTGAAGCCGATAATCATCGCGGATGCGACCACGGGGATCCGGAGAATCGTCCGGAGTAGAAATATTGCCGTGTTCATGGTGCGGCACGGGGATTAGTCCTCCTGAGAGTCGACCTGCCGAATGTGAGTGATTCCGTGAACGATGCCTAACTCACCGGTTTTGGCGGCTTGGGCAACCGTCAATTTGGCAAGCACTTCTGGGTGATACCTGGATAACTGACGCACCCCTACAACGGAAACCGCCCCACTAGTTAACAGGGTGAACGCCGCCACCGTACCGAACTGCGGCCCAGCTTCACCCAACACACCCAAGCCCAACAGAACGCCCACGATGGGGTCCACCACGGTCAAGCCAGCCATCACCAGTTCCGGCGGTCCCACAGCATAAGCGCTCTGCACTAACCACCCGCCCAATGCCGCGGCGAGCACCAGACCAATCAGGTTGTCATAGTCAATGCGTTGCCACCATGCGCCAGTTGTTGTGTGGAGGTGCATGGAGAGCACTCTCACTTGAACTGCCACAAACCCATATAAAGTGCCAGCAGCAAATAAATAGAAAACTGCCCGATGATGTTCCTGCAGCACAACCATGCCGAGACAGACCAGAACAACCACCGCCACCAGCAAATAGTTAACCATGTCAGCAGCGCGATCAGCGATGGTCAACGCTGGGTCTGTCGACCATACAGATGTCACCACGAACACCGTAGCGCCACCCACGCATAGGCCTATGGCACGCCAGGTGGCCTGGTTAATAGACCACCCTTTGTGATGCGAATGCAGCACAGTGGTAATCACCAAACCCAACACCCCAACGGGTTGCACCACAGTCACAGGGGCCATGCTTAGAGCAACCACATTGCATACGGTTCCCACGGCCAAGAACACCAAGCCCAGCGTCCATCGGGGAGAGCGCAAAACCTCCAGAAAATTGCGCACCGACAACGCACCTGCGCTGCGATTAGCAACTGCGACAGATTGGGCATAAGTCCCCCACGCCAGACCAGCTGCTGAAAGCATGGCTAGACCTATCGCGATCCAGAGCATGCAGCAGCCTCCCGACGGGTCATCAGTCTTCACTTGAAGGTCACGCCGCAGGTCAGCAACGCAGCCTGGCCGAATTTCGACCAACCGAGGCCATGCTAGGGGACGAACGTGCAATATACGTCGCAACACGAAGGTCCCCCAGAAAGCAATCGAACTTTCTGGGGGACCTTCGTGCATTCACGACTGTACTCAGTCGCTGAGGGATGGAGGCGTGATTTAGCGCACGCGACGAATCAACTTGACCAGGAACACAACACAGGCAATGCCTGCGGAGCTGGCAATCACCAAAAAGCCCGCACGCTTTCCTGCTTCTCCAGCACCCTTAGCAGTCTTGAAGTTCGTACCGGAAGCAGTATTACGGGTGCGATCTACAAAACCGACAGCCGAGTTTTGGATGCGGCTCTTGCGGCCTCCGGCATCGTCACGCAATTCCTTGAGCTTTTCACGCCGCACATTGATGCGCTGGCGCAGCTGAGACTCTGTGGGAGCGGGCGGTTTCTGAGAGGCCTGAGCCTTGTGATCCTTCTTTTCCTGAGCCTTGCGTTCTTTAGCTTCAGCTTCTTCGCGGCGCACGCGAGCTTCCGTATACGCCGACCCCTCCTTCACCACACCGAGGTCGTATTTCAAACCACGCACGGCCCGAACCGGGTTTAACGGCATAGCGCTCTTGATCATCAAACCACCCACAGCGGCCAAGACGATCAGAACGAGGAGGAAGAAGGCTGCCACAATCAACGCAGAGAGCCATAATGGCATCACCTGTGCCAAGCCAGCTACCGCCGCCACCACAAATGCAATAGTTGCCAGGAGCAGGAAAACCAGTCCTACCACAACAAAAGCAGCGCCTTTACCAACCTTGATGCCTTTATCTTTAAGCTCCAGTTTGGCGAGCGCCAACTCGTCTTGGATCTGGCGGGGTAAGAGTTTGCCAAATACTTTGACAACTTCCGGCAGTGACGCTGCACCGGCCGGTGATGAACGCGTCGCGGTATCGCGAACAGCGGGGTCGGATTGCACCGAGCCGGAGCTCGTCTGCGAATCAACGGACGTGGACATTACCTGCCTCCGTGTGAGTCCTCGATCAGCAGCAACCTGCTGGCTGCTTCTTGTTGCGCCCCAAAGTATCACCAGGCTGATCGAAAAGCTGGCTAGTGATGCGCACATCCACAATACGCCCAATGTTTCTGACAAGCCCATCCAGGCGGGACCTCCGCGCCAGTGATAGGCATCACCCCAAAAAACACATGATTTTGCAGGAATAGCCTTGCACTTTTGGTGACAAGTCCATTACCGTTGCGTCGTTATGGAACCGTGATAGTCCCTTCCTCCCATCTGGTTCCCACGCTTCCCTGCGGATCACATATCCGCACGCTTTGCTGCGTTGAGCTTGGGTTATCTATGCTCAGACCCGGTATAGGCGTTCGTGGATACGAATGATCCCTGACCCTTGTCTCCCATAATAAGGAAGCAACAACGGATGAAGAACTCTCGTTTTCTAAGCGCTGCTGTCACCATGGCTGTGGGCGGCGGCTCCTTGGCGGCGGTCGGCACGACTCCCGCCCATGCGGCACCAGAATCTGACTGGGACGCCTTAGCCCAGTGTGAATCCAGCGGAAACTGGGGCATTAACACTGGCAACGGTTATTACGGCGGCCTTCAGTTCAGTTTGTCCACCTGGGAAGCATTTGGTGGCACGGGAATGCCGCAAGATGCCACCCGTGAGCAACAGATCGCAGTAGCTGAAAACGTTTTAGCAACCCAAGGCTGGGGTGCTTGGCCTGCCTGCTCTTCCGCACTGGGGCTGAACAGCGCTGCAGACCCTGTTACCAACCCCATGGGTGCTGGCACCCTTCATACCCCGATAACCACCCAGGACGATATCGATACCCCCTGGTACACACCAACCACCCAAGCTTCCGCCGGTGCCACCGAATTCTCAGATGTTGCCACGGGCCATGACGCCAAAGCGGACATTGAGTGGGCCGCTGAAGAAGGTGTCATCCACGCCTACACGGACGGCACGTTCCGCCCGGATAACAACCTTAAACGCCGTGACTTTGCACTGATGCTTTATCGTTTGGCCGGCTCTCCTGCCGTGGACACCTCAGTGGCCACCAACAGATACTGGGACATCCCTGCTGACAACGCGTACATCAAAGCAATTGCCTGGACCACACAAGTTGGCCTGTTCCAGGGTTGGGAGGACGGCTCTTTCCGCCCCGACGCCAACGTCGATCCCACCGCACTGGGCAAAGTTTTGCACCGCAGCGCGGGCACACCTGCTCATCAAGCCCCGGATACCTCCCGTTTCGTGGACGTCTCCAGGGCCAACCCGGGTTACACCGAATTGGATTGGTTGAACGCACAAGGCATCCTGCCGGACAACGCGGGCAATCTGGGGGTGGGCGATGGCATCACCCGCGCGGAGATCCTCACCGTGCTACGCGCAGCAGCCGGAGCCGGTGTGGTAGGTAACTACAGCACCCCGGATACCGAGACAACTCACCAAGAAACCGACGTACCAGTAGTACCGCCAACCACCGTTGGCGGTGTCTACCAGACTTCCGAACAGGCCCAGCAGCAGGCCGCAGCGGCGGGCGGCAGCGGCACTGCGATAGACGTTCAGTCGGTGGTTGATGGTGCCGCCACCACCTCCGGGGCAGCAATTGTTGAGACCGCCATGCTCGGGCTTGGTGGAAACTACGTTTGGGGTGGCACCGGGTTCAAAAACTGGGACTGCTCTGGATTTACCCAGTGGGTTTATGCGCAGCATGGCATCCAAATCCCCCGCGTGACTTGGGACCAGTTTGCTGCTGCCACACCAACTGCCACCCCCCGCCCCGGGGATCTGGTATCCCAAAACAACGGCTCACATGTGGGCATTTATTTGGGTGACGGCTTGATGATTTCCGCGCTCAACCCTCAGCAGGGCACGATGGTTCACCCCGTGGATGCCATGCAGGTAGACGGGTTCTACACCTACCTGTAGTAGCCTCCTGCTGGGAGAGTTTTGCGCTACGTCAGCGGAAGTACGACTGTCCCGGCGGAGCGGACACGTCCCCCCCATACCTGGGCTACCTGCCATGAAGCGCAAGTAGCCCGGAAAGAGTCAGGGCCCCTGCACACACTTATGGTGCCGGGGCCCTGACTGCTGAAATCGCCCCTCCACTAATCGTGGTGGATGCATCCAAGAACCCCATGACGGTCCTCGCTGGGACCGAAAATAGTGGCGTATTACACAACGGTGGCACGTGGCTCTACCCCTGTGGCCAGCCGCCCGCTGGGGTGCTGTGGGCCGTGGTGACATAACAACCCTGACACGAGAGTGGGGGTTCCAGATCCACGATGGATATGGAACCCCCACTCTTAGGGCTCCCCCGACTGGGCTCGAACCAGTGACACTTCGATTAACAGTCGAATGCTCTGCCAACTGAGCTACGGGGGAATGTGCCCGCCGCAGCGTGCAACAAAAGGTGATAGTACCCGCCCCCTCAGCCGGTCTGCAACTTACGACGCTCCGCTTCCAGACTCATAAGCTCCCGGCTGATCACCTGGGCCTGCTCAGGCTGTGCCCGGGCATCGGTTCGCCCCAGCTGCGCCCGCAAGTCAGCCTGCCGTCGAGTGAGCTGACGATCATACAGGTGGGCGATGAGACCTGCGGCGTAACGCGTCAGCTGAGAATCGTTAGAGGCCGGAAGCTGTCGCATGGACAAACCAGCCACATACCCCTTCAGTTCGCGGGGCACCGCGGCACTGAGCTGTTCCACCCAGGTACGGCCCTGGTCAATAGTGTCCGCTCCATGTGCTTTGTATACCCGACAGATGGCGTTATGAACGGCCGTATGCGCTGGATGGGCACACTCCACAGCCATAAACCGCTCCCATTCAACAGGTCCCAATAAATGCGGAACCTGAACCGCCACCTCCAGAGCCTCCCGCTCCGTACGCGTCATAGGGTCGTTCAGATCAGGCACAGAAATCTGAGTCTCGTTGCGCGCCGATGGCTCGAGAACAGATTCAGCCGGCGCTTCCGAAGGCCGCTGCCCCTGCACCCTTGCGCGGCTGGCAACTTCCACCGCGTTAACAACATCCGGCACCTCGAGCCCCAACCACCCTGCCAGCTGACGGGCATAGGCTGGACGCAGGGTCACGTCTCGAATGTGAGCCACAATCGGTGCTGTGGCGCGCATGGCCTGCACTTGCCCTTCCAGGGTGCTGAGGTCATACCGCGCCAAGGTGGCATGGATGGCAAATTTAAATAAAGGCTCTCTGGTCTCCACCAATGAACGCACTGCGGTGTCCCCCCGCGCTAACCGCAACTCACAGGGATCCATACCGTTAGGTTCCACAGCCACAAAAGTTTGAGCCATGAATTTTTGGTCCTCGTCAAAAGCCCGTAGCGCAGCTTTCTGCCCGGCGGCGTCGCCGTCGAATGTGAAAATTACCTCTCCACCGGAGCCATCATCGGATAAGAACCGACGCACAATCTTAATGTGCTCCACACCAAAAGCCGTACCACAAGTAGCCACAGCAGTAGGCACACCCGCCAGGTGCATCGACATCACATCCGTATAGCCTTCCACCACCACCACCTGGCGCTGTTTGGCGATCTGTCGCTTCGCTTTATCAATTCCGTAAAGCACCTGGGATTTGCGATAAATCTGCGTTTCAGGGGTGTTGAGATATTTTGGCCCCTGGTCGTCCTCGTACAATTTGCGGGCGCCAAAACCAATCACTTCCCCACCAATCCCACGGATCGGGAAAATTAAACGCCCACGGAAACGGTCATACAGACCACGATGACCGGAAGAAAACATACCGGTAGCTTCCAATTCATCATCACTATATCCGCGCGATCGTACATGCTTCAGTAAGTGATCCCATCCACGTGGCGCGTAACCTACCCCGTATTCCTGGGCATCCTGGGGAGTAAAACCACGCTCTCCCAAATATTTTTGCGCCTCGTAAGCCCCGCGGGTACGCAAATGTGCCTGAAAGAATTCAGCGGCGACCTTATGGGCATCGAGCAAACGTTGCCGACGCCCCACTTGCTCACGGTCCGGGCCGGACCCTTGTTCATAATGCAGCTCATACCCAACACGGGCCGCCAGACGCTCTACAGTTTCCGTAAATGTTGTGTGCTCCACTGCCATGACAAACGAAATCACATCACCTGACTCATCACACCCAAAGCAGTGGTACGTCCCATACTGTGGGCGCACATGAAAGGAAGGCGTGCGTTCATCATGGAACGGGCATAGCCCTTTGTACGAGCCGATCCCCGCCGACTTGAGGGTTACGTACTCTTCGACGACTTCACGGATATCAGTCCGCGACCGCACCTCGTCTATATCCTCACGCCGAATTAGCCCCGCCACAGGCATCAGTCTAGTGCTGCTATCCCTCACTCACGCTCAACCTGTGACCTGGTCAAAACGATACAGAAAAGCCGCCATTGCATCTCGTTTCACAGCGCTGGTGGGCTGCACGGTGCCATCCTGGTATCCAGTGATAATCCCCTGTGACCACGCCCAGCACACTTCACGGTAGAACTGGTAGTCGGTATTGATATCACTCAATGGGGAGGTTGCGGGTGCCGTATAGGCGGGCGAACCCGCTGCACGATAAAACATTACGCAACACGCCTCCCGGAGCATCGGACTCACTGGACGGAACGTACCATCAGGCCATCCTGTAAGCAGCCCGCGGCTATGCACCCATTCGATTTCGGCCGCAAATTGCTGACCGGAAGCCACATCCGTGAAAGTTCCTGCGCCAGGCGGGATGTGCGGCTGCCCAGCCAGCCGATGCATCACAGCAGCCGCAGCATCCCGGTTCACCAGCTGTAATGGGCGGAAAGTACCATCGGGCCACCCCTGCAACAAACCAGCGTGATAACACCACATGATTTCCATGGAAAACATGCTGGATTCACTCACATCACGATAAATCGTCACTGTCGCTCCTTCAGGCCCATCCCAGGCTGCGCATCATGGCATGCAAAGCATGAGCAATAACTAAGTACCCATAGGAATTTAAATGAATAGTATCCGCTGCTATAAAGGGAAGCGGCGGTAAACCCAAATCACGCCGAGATGCGTTATCTGCGTTTTCCGGAAGGTTTAACAGTTGAATTTCCGGCAAATCCCACCATTGTGTATCCCACAACGCCGACATCGTGTCAAAATATTTTTCCCCATATGCGCTTTTGTATGAATCATTAATCGAGGTTACATTGGAGTAGCTTTCAGTTCCCACACGATCAAACCAGGTATACCAATGCCCCATAACGATTGTTCGATCTGGCTCCACATCGTATGCAGCGCGGGTGTCGTTAATAACCCGCTGGACATCCGAGCTGTTATTTTTCCCCATCCATAACACATGGATTTTTCCGCGCTCAAGGTCTTCCCATGTTGTACGCCAGTACCCCTCATCTGAGGCACCAACCCTGATGGGAGAACCAGGATTAACCCGCATCAATCGAATCTTGCGGGAGCGCAGCTGCACCAACTGGAGGTCCACCCTCTCACCCGCCACAGTACCGGGCAGAGGGCCCGTGACTGTCTGTGGTGCAATGCCATCTGTGGTTGGAACAACAATGGAGCCCGAGCCGGGCAACTCACCATTCGCCCCACCAAAAAAATAATTGGGCTTGAACGGGTGGCTTTTACTACGAATAGCAAGGATTTCCGGCGATTTCCATCCACCAAAAGCGTGCCGAACGGTAGGGATCCCTAATGCTGTCAGTTCGTCATGGAGAGTGATTGCACGAACCGTCCCCGGCTCCCCCGCCCCCACAGAATCAGCTGATGAAGAACCCCATAACACGGCACCTGCAGCGGCGCTGATCGCCGGCTGACGGGGTACGGGTACGGAATACGCATCCGTGGCGTTAGCGGCAGCTAATCCAGTAAGACCAATTGCCCCGGAGGTGCGCAGCAAGGTCCGACGACTCATCTGGAGCTTCATGGGGCTCCACTCCCGGTCAAAAACATGCATAAGCAAGTTTTTCATGGAGAGATGCACAACTCCGGCGGTTTGGCCGTAGCGCCCCAAACGTTACGTTGAGCTACGCGCTCGAGCAGCAGAAATGATCACCACAGCGGTTTGTCTCCCACACGCCAGTTAGTTCCCACAATCCGGTTGTGCAGCCGTAATGCGGACGTATCTGTCAAGGAAGCCACCTGATCAATCACAATCCGCAAACGTTGCCCCTCCGCCCCAGGCCCATCCCCCACGGCGTGCCAATCACCAGCAAAAGCCGGGGACAAAAAACGCCCATCTGAATCCATTAAGGCAGAAACCAAAACACGCAGAATCTCACGCTGGTTGTCATAGATCGGCTGTGCGTCGCGCACATTCATCATGTACGTCACTGCCAATCCTTTCAGAATGGCGATCTCTTCCACTGTTTCCTGCGGCACTATGAGCGACGCAGCGTACCGTGTCAGCTCCCCCGGTCCAGTCACCTGCCGAGTGGCAGCAACAGCAGACATCACAAATCTGCCAATCAGCTGTGAAGTCATATCCTTAAGGTGCGCCAAAGATTGCCGCGACCCATTCATCTCCCGCACCCACTCTGGGGCGGCCTCCAGCCTGGATAACGCAGCATCCAGCACAGAATCTTCGGTACCGGGCAAGTACCACTCACGCGTATTGGCAAAAACTCGCTCCCGTTGCGGGGCATCAGCCAACCGACTCAACCGCAACATCCCGGCCGCTACAGCATCTTCAACATCATGCACTGAATAAGAAATGTCATCAGCCAGGTCCATCACCTGTGCTTCGAGGCACGTCGTGCGTTCGGGGGCACCGGCTCTCATCCACTCAAATACCGGCACATCATCGTCATACACCCCAAACTTGTGAGATCGGGTACCGTCCGGCCGCGTGGGGGCTTCGTCAGCACGCCACGGATATTTACACGTGGCATCTAAAGTGGCGCGAGTCAGGTTGAGACCAGCAGAAGCACCGTCATCACTATCGTCGTATACTTTGGGCTCCAAGCGCACCAGCAATCGCAGCGTTTGCGCGTTGCCTTCAAACCCCCCGATCGTGGCAGCCACTGTGTTGAGCTCAGTTTCGCCGTTATGCCCAAACGGCGGATGGCCAAGGTCGTGTGACAAACAGGCAGCATCCACTACATCAGGGTCGCAACCCAACATACGGCCCAGTTCCCGACCAATCTGGGCTACCTCCAATGAGTGCGTCAGACGGTTGCGCACAAAGTCGTCTGACGACGGCGCTACCACCTGGGTTTTAGCAGCGAGTCGGCGCAGGGCCGAAGAATGCAGGATTCGAGCGCGGTCGCGTTCAAAGTGAGAACGGTATTTATTGTGGTGATTTTCCGCTACCCACCGTTCGATATCTCGGAGGGCGTACCCTTCAGCCGGGGTTTGTGTGCGGTCCACAGCCGCCAGCATCTCAGCGATACCGTCAATCGGCAGTTCAGGAACAAGGTCAGGCTCGGGGCCGACGGCGGAGCTCACGGGATCGGTCACCCCACCATTGTGCCCCGCTCAGCCACCGGAAACGTCCAATTCCGCGTCCAACAGGCCAAGACGCTGATCATCATGGATCAGCCGGTCCTCCAACCATCGGTCCGGCAACGCCGCTTTTTTCGGGTTACCTGCCCGCCCTCGAGGACCTTCCACGGCCTTCCCGGGGTACGGCTGATCTAAATCCAGTTTATGGAGCAGTTGCTCTAACTGCTCCAGTGTTTCCACGGTAGCCAGCTGAGTACGTAATTGCCCACCTACCGGATACCCCTTGAAATACCAAGCCACATGTTTGCGAATTTCACGCAACCCATGTAGTTCGTCACCGTGAGATTCAACCAACAGTTGCGCGTGACGATAGATCGTTGCCGCCACCGCACGTAGCCCCGGTCGGGCACGATCCTTGCGGCCGTCAAACGCAGCCTGAAGATCACCAAAAAGCCACGGCCTCCCCTGACAGCCACGGCCAATCACCACGCCATCCACGCCGGTGCGCTCCACCATGCGCACCGCATCTTCCGCAGACCAAATATCCCCGTTACCTAGCACAGCGATATCCGGTAAGGCCTCACGCAACCGAGCAATAGCGGACCAGTCCGCAGCCCCTGAGTAATGTTGTTCGAGCGTGCGCCCATGCAAAGTGATTGCGGCCGCCCCACAGTCACGAGCAATACGCCCAGCATCCAGGTACGTGAGGTGGTCTTGGTCAATACCCATACGGGTTTTCACGGTCACAGGGATCTTGCCGCGATCCGCCTCGCGAACTGCGGCTGAGACGATGGCCTGAAATAGGTTTGTTTTCCACGGCAGAGCTGAGCCCCCACCTCGCTTGGTCACTTTTGGAACAGGGCAACCAAAATTGAGGTCGACATGGTCGGCGATATCTTCCTCAACCACCATGCGCACCGCTGCTCCTACAGTGGATGCGTCCACACCGTAGATCTGGACTGAACGTGGGGTTTCATCGGGGTCGTGATGAACAATCGCCAATGACTTTTCTCGGCGTTCCACCAAGGCCCGTGCAGTGACCATCTCCGTTACATAGAGACCACCACCGTGCTCACGGCACAGACGACGAAAGGCTTTATTAGTTACCCCGGCCATGGGAGCCAGCACCACAGGCACATCAATAGTCAGGTGTCCCAGCGTCAACGGAGGTAAGTCCAATACCACAGCGTGATCAGACTGGGCGGTCTCCACCGTCCCCGGGCCAAAAGGCGTAGGCAGCTGCTGTATCCGGGGACGAGCTGAAACTTCCATGTGCTGGGCGATAGTCATCACGGAATTGTCCCACAGCCCTGCATTATCGGCGTATCCTCAATGTTTACAATCGCATTTATTCTGAAGACTCCCCCAAAGATGGAGGCTATATGTCTATCCGGCCCCACCCGTCGGGCCTCTCCCCATACCAGCCGTACTCGTATCAACCTAATTTTCCCATGCCGAGCATGCCGCACGATTACGCAGCGCGACAAGCTATGTGGCGCTATTCAGCCCGACGCAAGAACGACACCGCTGCGTGGCTGTTTTGGATCGGTGGCCCTTTTATCGTCGAGTTACCGCTACATGACTTTTACCTCCAATCAATTGGTAAAGGTTTCGCCAAAATTGGGCTCGCTGTCTTAGGATTTATTCTTTTTATTGGCTGCATCATCATGAGCTATCACAGCACTGCGGCAATGTTGATGGGATTTTTATTAACGATAGTGTTTTTCTGGCTCTGCTCATCTGGTGGATCTACGGCGGCGTCACAATGACCCGGCAGCTTGAAACCATTAATGAACGCATCCGACGTGACATCGCCGCCGAGTTCGGTATCGATCCTTGGTCTTTCTAGGAAGGGTCAGCGTACGTAATGGCTTCGTCGGTAACTTTTGCCGTTCCTTCCGCTACAAGCTGCGCACATACCATGGCCAAAGGGTGCATCGCGTCCGTAACTTCCACCCGGATAGGATAACGTGCCACCAGTAACCCCATGAGTTTGGCAATAGCTACGGCAGCCTCCTGATCGTCCAGTGCTGGATCCCAGCCAATCAGTACGTCAGTTGGCACATCATCGAGTTCAGCCCGCCGTTGAGGGTCGGCTTCCGCTCGCTCAACATCCAGTTCTAGTGATCGGTAGCTAATCGCAAAAGCACCGACGCTTCCCCGCACACCTGCACCGCGGTCCAGGCCACGGCGCAGGATGACTGCCCCGTATGCCTGCGCGACATCCGACAAAAACTGCCGGTTGACCTGGCCTAACGTCAGATCAGCCGGGGGGTCCCAGGCATTGACACCACGATAGAACTCCCCCACAGCCCGCGTCAGTTCCACTGATCCCGTTGCCGCGTCCTCAAGAGCTTCTGTCGTCGACTCGCTCCCGCCGATCGGCTGGGGCGGAATTGCACCGGGAGCAATTACCACATGCCGGTGAGTCATCACTGGCACCATCCCCTGAGCTTCAGCAAACCTCTGCCCCGTCGTGCCCGGTCCCACTTTGGTCCGCAGTGGTGTATCCGGATACTCCTGTGCCGCCAGCTCACGCAGCCGCTGCACTATCCCACGGGCCACGCCTTCACCACGGTTGGACGTACTAACTTCCACGAAAGACCACAAACGACCGGGATGCAACGGATTCAGCTGCACAGCTCCCGCACCAACCGGCACAGCGCCTTCCTGCGCTACCACAGTCCGAGACCAGTGAGGGGGCCGCTGGTCCGGTCCGATCAACGCACGCAATGCAATCACAGGGTCAGCTTCTGGCGCAGGGAAAACCTCAAGAAGGCGCAAGTCGTCCCCTTCGACCCACTCGCGATAGTCATAAGCCATCGCGAATCAGCACCCCAGTTTTTCAGCCAGGTATCCAGAGACCCTATCTAGGGACACTCGTTCCTGGGCCATATCATCACGGGAACGAATAGTCACAGCTTGATCTTCTAACGTGTCAAAATCGACCGTCACGCATAAAGGCGTGCCAATTTCATCTTGGCGGCGGTAACGGCGACCAATAGCGCCAGCGTCGTCGTACTCGACATTCCAACGCTTGCGCAGTTCTGCAGCGAGATTCTCAGCTACAGGTTTCAGGTCATCTTTCTTAGACAAAGGCAACACGGCCGCTTTAACTGGCGCTAGCCGGGGATCAAGCTGGAGCACAGTACGCGTATCTACACCACCCTTGGTATTGGGGGCCTCATCTTCCACATAAGCATCTACCAGAAAAGCCATCATGGAACGAGTCAGACCAAACGACGGTTCAATGACATAAGGTGTATAACGTTCGTCTGCCGCCTGATCAAAATACTGCATTTTGGTACCCGAATGTTCAGTATGGTTACCCAAGTCAAAATCAGTCCGATTGGCAATTCCCATCAGCTCACCCCATTCAGAACCCTGGAATCCAAATCGGTACTCAATATCAATCGTGGCATCCGAATAATGCGCGCGCTCACCATCTGGGACATCAAATCGACGCATGTTACCTGGGTCGATCCCCAGATCCACAAACCAGTTCCAGCATGACTCCACCCAGTCATCAAACCACCTCTGAGCATCACGCGGATGCACAAAATATTCGATTTCCATCTGCTCAAACTCACGGGTGCGGAAAATGAAGTTTCCCGGGGTGATTTCATTACGGAATGCTTTACCTACCTGACCGATCCCAAAGGGGGGGCGCTGGCGAGATGCCGTCACAACATTTAGGAAGTTCACGAAAATTCCCTGAGCAGTTTCTGGACGTAGGTAATGCTTCCCTTTTTCGTCATCCACCGGCCCCAAAAACGTCTTCATCAAGCCAGAAAACTGTTGCGGATCCGTCCACTGCCCCTTTGTCCCACACTGAGGGCAGGGCACTTCCGCCATAGACTCAGGAGCACGACCTTTTTTATCCTCAAAAGCCTCTTCCATATGATCTTGCCGACGACGGGTATGGCAAGACAAGCATTCCACTAGAGGGTCAGTAAACGTTGCCACGTGCCCGGAGGCTTCCCACACTGCACTAGGCAGGATGATAGAAGAGTCCAAACCCACCATGTCCTGGCGTCCACGCACGAAGGTCTGCCACCACTGACGCTTAATATTTTCCTTCAGCTCAGCACCCAAGGGACCGTAATCCCACGCGGAACGTGACCCTCCGTAGATCTCACCCGCCTGGAACACAAAGCCGCGCCGTTTGCACAACGAAATGACGTTTTCCAGTGTGGATTTGGGAGCCATGAAGTTTCACTTCCATTATCTACCGTGACCGCGTTGCGGCCTGAGGGGTGGTTGCAAGCGTTGATGTCGCCAACTTTTCAAGGGTAGCTAACGATAACGACTCACTGCGACTTGACCACCCCGACTACCGCTAAGGCACCAAACCCTGCCGAGTGAGCACCTCCCGAAAAGCAGACCACATGTGTGCGTTAGTGAAATTTTCCATCATGTGCCGATGCCCCGCGCGTGCCAGTGCCTGCCGCGCGTAGTCCTGCTCCAGAAGGTCAGTCAACACCTGGTGCCAGGTATGGGCATCTGCCACAGGCACAGGTGCGGCAATATCATCGGGAAAGTATTCACTCAGCGCTGGCGTCTGAGTGAAGGCCAGCGCAGCACCGGCAGCCAACGCATCCAACCCCACTGACTGCCCTGTGGGATAGGCCAGGTCATGAGTGGCAACGGCCACCACCTTGGCACGCAGAAGCATCGAACAGTACTCGCGGTACGGCAACACCCCATGGACCACCACGTTCGGGGGAATATCAACGCCGCGAAGGTTATCCGGCTGGCACAGAACATGAACGGTAGCTTTCAGGTTGCGGACACCATCCATTAATGTGACGTAGTCACGACCATGGTCAAATCCAGCAGCAACCACATCAAGATCCCTAGGGCCGGGCCGCCATACAAAATTGGAGGGTTCACAGCCGAACGGAATAGCTGCCACTTGATCCTCACGAAATCCTGCGTCCACAAGGATCTGAATCTGGTTTTTGCTAAGTGTCAGCACGAGGTCAGCTGATGCATATCGCTGAACCAAAGTCCGCCGTTGGTGCACATCCGCGTGACGAATCCATTCCGCCAACCAACAGGAAAGCAAGATAAATGGAGTGTTGGCGTATGGCCATACCCCCCGCATTTTGAAATCTAGTGCTGCCTGCGACACTGGTTCCCACACACCCAACACCAGATCCGCTGTTGCAGCACTCACCATGGTGCGTAACGGCACATCCCACAGTTTGCCTGTGCGATGCTCAACCACATCACGCACCTTGCACACCAAGGGATGCGTATGTGGCCGGGCTCCCGCCACAGTGAAACCCAACTCGGATAGGTGGTTAATGCCATATGGGGCGGTGGTGTGATCCGTTTGGCTCAGGATTGCGATTTTGGTGATGTTCCATCACACCCCTGCGCGCGCACGATCATTGTGATGTGATCTACGGCCAGTGGGGCCGCACCATATTCATTTGCATTCACATGGTAAGGCTAGCAGTTTGTAACCTAAAGCGTGGACAAAACTGCTATTGCTTCTGGAGGAGTGCGTCACCCTAACAGTGGGTCACAATAGGGGCATGACTCACGAGGAAACCCCAACAGAACTTGCGATCCGCGACTCCATGATTCGCCTGGGTCAGGCCCTCAAATTGGGGTCGCTCGTGCATGACGGAGCTCAAGCACGTGACGTCATTGAGGCCGGGCTTGTCAAAGTCAATGGCGACATTGAGGAGCGCAGAGGTCGCCAGCTTCACGCGGGAGACATCGTGACCCTCAATGCCACCTCAATCGTCATCCACACCGTGGCAAGCTCAAATCTTCCTTCCACACCGGAGTGAGTCATGAACCACGCAACACACGCTCTCAAACAGTTCAAACACCAAGCCTTCCTGGCGCGTAAACGACACCGACAAGCACAAGAACGTCGCGCACTGCGTCAGCAAGATCATGCGGGACGCGCGCTAGAAAAAGCAGGCCACGGCCCGATATATACCCCCGGACGCTACTCACGGACTTTTGTGGAACGCCCGGAACCTCCCCATCAGCTCGGCACACCCATTCCCCGAGTCATCCATACCGTGTGGTTCGGGGATCACATGCCACAGCGTAGACGACACAGCCTGGAAGCCCTGCGTGCCCTGAATCCAGGAATTCCGGTGACCTTAATTGGCGAAAATAACATCAATGATTACATCCTGCCCGAACATCCATTACACCCAGCATTCTGGAATCTCACTTCTGTGCATCAATCCGATTACCTTAGAATCTATATGATGCATTTCCATGGCGGCGGTTATAGTGATCTTAAAAATCCATACCACCCCTGGGGCCCCATGTTTGATGCACTTCAATCGGCACCTCAGTGCGATGTTTTAGGATACCGTGAAATTACAAGTAATTACACAAGTGAAAACCCTCGAACGCTCGGAGAAGATCTTAAAAAATTTTACCGCTTTCTTATAGCGCCTAGCGCATTCATTATGCGCCCATACAGCTTATTCACCGCATGCACATACCGTGAATTACTACGCCGGATGGACTACTGCGCACCAGCGCTCACCGACTCCCCCGTCCAGGACACTTATCACCTTCCACATAGTTATCCAGTGTGGTGGGGAGAGCTCATGGGAGATATCATCCACTGCTTATCCTTACGCTACCCAGAACGCGTATTATTTGATGATCGCATTAAACCGCAATTAAAAGATTATCGTTAATCACATTTATCATCCGCGCAACCAGTCAGTCCGCAAGAACCTCGTGGGTGAGATATTCATTGACATGTCGTAATTCTTGCAGAGAAATACTATGACCCATATTCTGATACTGTACTTTAGTGGTATCTGCGTGGGTCAGCAGCCACTGCGCTGAAATATCCACCAGTTGTTCAGAAATCACCGGGTCCCGGGGATCGCGCCCCCAGAAAAATTTAAAAGGCTCTTTTTCCAGTTCGTGGTCCTGGAATATGGCGAGGGGCTCCGGCAGAATGAATCCAGATAACCCCACCACGGCCGCAATTTCGCCCGGCATGCAACGAACGAGGGACGTTGCCATGGACATTCCTTGCGAAAAGCCCAGCAGGGTCACCGAAGGACGCCCCACAGCCTGATCACGCACCCAATGCATCAGCGACTCCACCGCCTCCTGAACCTGAACCAGGTCAAAGGCATCAACACCAAACAACGGGTACCAGCGATATCCGTTACCTTCTGCTTGTGGAGCACGCACGGAAGCCACGACAAAATCATCGGGCAACCCAGCCAACAGCCCTATGAGGTCACGCTCATCAGCCCCGAACCCGTGCAACATCACCAGGAGTGGCGCGTCAGGTTCCTGGACAGGGTCACGGTTCCATGCGACAGTCATCTGCTCAGCCATGTGCCCATGATGTCATGACCGACACAAGCCACAGCATCCATTCATGAAGCCTTCCGGCACCAGAAGGGGTGGAATCCTCACGGCAACACGGTAGCTCGCACGAGTTCACCTAACTGAGTATCTTCAATCAGAAAACCGTCATGGCCAGCGTCCGAATGGATCGTCTGCCGCTGAGTGAGCACAGGCAACGCCTCACACAACACATCCGATTCCTGTGGGGTATACAGACGATCACTATCCACAGCTGCCACCAACCAGTCACACGTGGCCCGCGCCAAGGCCTCCCGCAAACTGCCCCGTCCACGTGCGACATCGTGGCTCATCAAGGCTTCGTTCAAGGTCAGGTAAGCATTGGCATCAAAACGTTCCACGATTTTAGTGGCCTGATGGTCCAAATAACTTTCCACCGCATAGCGCCCCCGCTGCTGTGCGGTGGTTCCCAGAATAGATTCACCAGGCTGTGGTGCACGACCAAATCTGATCTGCAGTTCTTGGGTAGAACGGTAGGTGATATGTGCGATACGTCGCGCTAAACCCAGACCAGCAGCAGGGAATTCTTGATCGTAATAATCCCCACCAGCGAAAGCTGGATCCTGACGAATCGCAAGGTTCTGCACCTGCCCCCATGCAAGCTGCTCAGCACTGGAAGCCGCACACGAGGCCACCACGGCGCAGGAATGCACACGGTCCGGTAACGTCACCGCCCATTCCAGTGCGCGGGCTCCACCCATTGACCCACCAATCACCAGCCGCCACTGATCAACCCCCAGCGCATCCGCCACAAGGCTTTCAGCCAGTACCGCGTCCCGTATGGTCACTGCGGGGAACCGAGAACCCCACGGCCGGTTCTGTGGATCCACACATGACGGTGCGGGAGAAGCTGGACCAGTTGAGCCGTAACACCCACCCAACATGTTGATAGCGACCACAAAATATTTGTGTGTGTCGATGACTTTCCCCGGACCCACCAGACCTTCGCACCAGCCCGGGGACTCCGTCTGAAGACGTTGAGCGGCCGACGCATCCTCCGGGGCTTGCCCCCTGGTCACGTGAGTATCACCAGTCAAAGCGTGTTCCACTAACACAGCGTTGGAAGCATCTGCGTTGAGCACACCCCAGGTCTCATAGGCCAGGCGGACTTCTGGCAGCATCACCCCGGACTCCAAGAGGTGATCGCCGACCTCCACAACAGTCAACACCCCTTCAGCCCGCGTGGGGGGTGTTCGCCCCCGATCCAACAACTGCGAGGAAGGCGACTGTGAGTCCATCTGTGGCTCCCGTGTTCAGGGGCCACAGATCAGATCACCCCGGCCCTGGCCAGTACGTATCTTGGATCTATGACCCGCGCTTGCCACGGCACGATCGTGGGTGGCCTGGTCTTCACCCAGGGCACCCCACCGCGGTGGAGGGTTGCCGACCAGCAAGCTGGGGCTTAACGCTGGCGCTCATGACCGCACCTATTGTCTGATGTGAACAGCAACTGACGCAAGCCTGCCCAGAATGCATCGTGCGGCCATCACCCTAAGAAGTAGGTTCCTGCCACAAAACCCACGGCATCTATCAAGAAATGTGCAATCACTAACGGCATCACCCGACCGGTGCGACGGTACACCCACACAAACACCAGTCCCATCACTACGTTTCCCAAAGCGGGTCCCACCCCCTGATATAGGTGATAACTGCCCCGCAGTAACGCTGTACCGGCCAACACCATGGGCCACGACCACCCCACACGAAATAGACGATCCGCTAAAAACGCCACCACAATCACTTCTTCAACCACTGAATGCCGCAGCGCTTGCCCTAGCAAAAGCACAATTTCCCACCATTGGGTGCCACCCGCGTTAGTGGTCAATTCCGCTGTCAATCCCATGAATCGGCCTACCTGATAGAGCCCCACCGTGCCCAGACCCATCACCACAAACAGCAACATTCCCAGCATCAGATCCGGTACGGGGGCTTTAAAGTCCAGCCCAATCCTGCGTATCACCGTGCCAAGTTGGCTCACCGAACCGGCTAAGAAATAGAGGGCTAAGAACACCGGGACAAACGCCAGCACGATGCTCACAACTCTCCGTAAGACGTCCCATAACGGCACGGAACTGGTGGGCTGATTCATATCCACCTGGGACTGGGCAATCCCTGTGGTGGTTACTGCCTCCCCCAAACTTAGAATGGACCACAATGCACTGGCTCCCAGGGAAACCCCTAACACCAGCAGGATCTGAATCCACAGATCAGCGCGCATACCACCAAACCCCTGGGCGCGGTGAACATGGTCATCGTCTGGTTCCTGAAGCTTTGCGGCCATGTTCCTATTGTGCGCCAGCACGATAGGTTGACCTCCATGACCCACAGCCATCACCAGCGCCCGCAGCCACCGATTGCCGCTAGACGCCCTATGGTGCGGGAATTTCACGGAGATCGCGTCACGGACCACTATGAATGGCTACGGGATAAGGACTCCCCAGAGGTCCTGGCTCACCTGAGAGCAGAAACCACCTACGCAGAATCCGCCACCGCTTACCTAAATCCCGTGCGTGAACGCATCTTCCAGGAGATCACCCACCGCGTGCAGCAAACAGATGTCTCCGTGCCCTATCGCCGCGGAGACTGGTGGTATTACACGCGCACAGTGGAGGGTCGCGAGCACAGCATACGCTGCCGAACACCCGCCACCGCCCGCGGCAGGGAGGAGGATCCCTGGCAACCACCTGCCCTGGCCCCAGAGGCTGGTGCAACTGACGAAGAAGTCTTGTTGGACGGCAACCTAGAGGCCGCAGAACACAACTTCTGGTCTCTCGGCAGTTTTGAGGTCACTCCGGACGGCCGATGGATGCTCTGGTCCGCAGATACCACCGGGGATGAGCGATTCACCGTGAACATCAAAAACCTTAGGACGGGAGAGGTTCTATCGGATCGCATTTTCGGAACTGCCGACGGAGCTTTTATCACCCCCGACGCATGCCACGTGTTCTACATCGAAACGGACCACACATGGCGACCATGGCGGCTACGGAAACATCGCCTCGGAACACCTATTTCCCAAGACAGTATCGTGGTGCAGGAAGACGACCCCGGGTTATGGCTTTCCGCCACCCTGTCTGCAGACCGTTCCTACGTCATCGTGGAATCGAGCTGCTCTGAATATGCAGAAGTGTCGCTGTTGCGCCTAGAGGCACCTGATGGCACACAGCCGCAGGTGGTCATTCCCCGCAGCTCTAGGCTGCTTTACCAAGCAGAACCTGTGTGGATCAACGGCCAGGAAGCCGTCTTGGTATCCCATAATGACCGGGCTCCCGATGGTCGGCTATCACTGTTTGATGTCACTCAGTTAGGGCAACCCATCACCGATAACTCCTTCAGAGACGTGCTGCCGCCAACCCCCGGGCAGCGGGTGATGGGGTTTACCGTGATCCGCGACTGGGTTTTGGTGACTATGCGCAGCAATACCTTGCCAGCGCTGGCTGTGCTGCCGCTCAAAAATCTTGGGACTGCCCGTCAATCACCAATGCAGTTACTCAACGAACACGGGCTACACCGCGCACCGCCCCATCACTCCACCGCCCACACGCTGTGGAGTAGCGACACTCTGAAAAGTATCGAACTGGTCGCGGCAGAACATGGTTCCCCCGTAGTGCGCTTCTGTGCAGAGTCTTTTACTCATCCCGCCCGCATGTATGACGCCGTCCTGGACTCCCCTAACATCCCAGTGACCCCCTATCTGCGTCGGGAAGAAGCCGTGTTGGGTGGGTACGATCCCTCCGATTACACGGTGGAACGTGACACTGCCACAGCCGCCGATGGCACCCCCATACCGGTCACGGTGATCCGGCATCGTGACGCACCCACCCCTGCCCCAGCCGTGATCTACGCCTACGGTTCCTATGAAATCAGCATGGATCCGGCCTTTTCGTACTCACGGGTTTCACTGCTTGACCGGGGAGTGACCTGGGTTATCGCCCACGTGCGCGGTGGTGGAGAAGGAGGCCGTTTATGGTATGAATCCGGCAAGAAACTCCAAAAAGTCACGACGTTCACAGATGTCATTGCCGTCACCAAGCATGTGGGAGCCCGAGCAGATATCGACGCCAACCGCTTGGTACTCACCGGAGGCTCCGCTGGCGGGCTCCTGGTGGGAGCGGTGCTGAATATGGCTCCCGAACTGTACTGCGGGGCCGTAGCTGTGGTGCCATTCGTAGACCCCCTGACTTCTCTGTTAATGCCTGAACTGCCCTTAAGCGCACTCGAATGGGAGGAGTGGGGCAATCCCTTGGAGGACCCCGAAGCCTACGCCTCGATAAAGGCTTACTCTCCGTACGACAACATCCGCGCCACCGGAGTCCACGCAACCGACGACGTCCCGGGCGACGCAACAGAGTCCAGCCCTTATCCACCGATTCTGGTCACGACATCCTTGCACGACACACGTGTGCTTTACGTAGAACCAGCCAAGTGGGTAGCCGCTTTACGACACGCCTACCCTGAGCAGGCAGACCATGTGTTGATGCGCATCGACATGACCAGTGGGCACGGCGGAGCCTCTGGCCGTTACCAAAGCTGGCGCGACACTGCGTGGGAAGACGCCTGGATACTGGAACGCCTCAACCTCATCTCGTACCCCACCCAGGCGGAAACCCCCGCAGGCGACATACCATTCAGCTGATCCCAAGCTTCTCCAGGATCAATTCACGCACTCGTCCGGCATCCGCCTGTCCACGCGTTGCTTTCATCACCGGCCCAATCAGCGCGCCCACAGCCTGGACTTTACCGCCTTTGACCTTGTCTACGACGTCGGGCATTTGCGCCATAGCGTCATCGATAGCAACCGCTAACACGCTGTCATCAGAAACTACAGCGAGTCCGCGGGCCTGGACAATCTCAGATGGTGCTCCTTCACCATCTGCCACATGGCCAATAACTTGCTTGGCAATTTTGTCGTTGATGGTTTTGTCCCCGATCAGAGCCTCAATCTGCACCACGTGCTCCGGGGCTACCCCCAGTTCCGAGACTTCCACACCACGCACATTAGCTAAACGGGAGATTTCACCCATCCACCACTTCCGCGCTGCGGCAGCGGTCGCGCCGGCGGAAATGGTGGCCTCAATGTCGTCTAATACGCCAGCATTGACAACATCGCGGAACTCTTGATCCGAGTAACCCCACTCGGCTTTCAGTTCTTTGCGACGTTCAGCGGGTGGCTTCGGCAGCTCGGCACGTAATTGTTCTACCCACGCAGGATCCGGGACCACCGGAACCAGGTCAGGTTCCGGAAAATAGCGGTAATCATCGGCATCCGACTTGGGGCGACCGGACGTAGTAGAACGAGTGTCTTCGTGCCAATGACGAGTTTCTTGCGTGATTGTTCCGCCACCCTTCAGCACAGTGGCATGCCGTTGGATTTCGTAGCGCACAGCCCGTTCAACCGCACGCAACGAGTTGACGTTCTTGGTTTCCGAGCGTGTGCCGAACGTCGTAGTGCCTTTAGGCATGAGTGACACATTGGCATCACAACGCACATTGCCGCGCTCCATGCGGGCATCCGAAATGCCTAGGTTTTTCACGATCTCGCGAATAGCAGCGACATACGCTCGGGCAAGTTCCGGAGCACGTTCACCGGCACCAGTAATCGGTTTGGTCACAACTTCGATCAGTGGAACACCTGCACGGTTGTAATCCACGAGAGAAAATTCTGCCCCTTGGATTCGTCCGGTCGCACCCCCTTTGTGAGTCAGTTTCCCGGCGTCTTCCTCCATATGAGCTCGTTCAATGTCAATAGTGAAAGGCGTTCCGTCTTCCAGTTCCACGGTGATTTCACCGTCAAAAGCAATCGGTTCATCGTATTGGGAAGTCTGGAAGTTCTTGGGTGTATCCGGATAGAAGTAATTCTTCCGCGCGAAATGAGAAATCGGAGCGATGGAGCAGTTCAGGGCCAACCCCAAACGAACAGCAGATTCCACCGCTTTTTTATTCACGACTGGGAGCACACCGGGTAACCCCAACGACACTGGCGTGGTATTCGCATTAGGAACATCACCAAATTCATTGGGGGCGGCGTCAAACATCTTGGTTTTGGTGTTTAACTCCACATGCACCTCAAACCCCAAGACGGGGTCAAAAAGCTCCATGGCCTCTTCGAAGGGCATCATTTCTGTACTCACTGAGCAGCTCCTTCGGACGTAGCTTCAACACCGGTAAGGTTGCGAACAGTAGCGGCGACGTCCGGAAGATCCTTCCACAGCGGACCGCCATTCGCGTGATTCAACAGGGTTTCCAAACCGGCACCCACTCGATAGAGACGGGCGTCTTCACGGGCTGGGGCCATGAACTGCACGCCGACAGGTAAACCGTCCTCCGGTGCCAGCCCAGCCGGTAAAGACATTGCGGGAACTCCGGCCAAATTCGTGGGAATAGTGGCGATGTCATTGAGATACATCTGCATAGGGTCGGCATGCTCATCCACAGACCCCAGTGGGAAAGCTGTGGTTGGTGCGGTCGGGGACACCAAAACATCACATTGTTCAAAGGCAGAAGCAAAATCGCGCTGAACCAAGGTACGTACCTTCTGCGCGGAGCCGTAATACGCATCGTAGTAACCCGCCGATAGCGCGTACGTGCCCAAGATGATTCGTCGTTTGACCTCGGCGCCAAATCCAGCGGCTCGGGTGGCAGCCATGACCCGTTCAATAGTGAGGTTCCCATCCTCAGGAAGAGTGCGGCGCCCAAACCGAACGCCATCATATCTAGCCAAGTTGGAAGAAACTTCTGAGGACATAATCACGTAGTAAGCACCCAGAGCATACGTGAAGTGCGGAGTATCAACCTCCACCACCTGCACTCCCGCCTGCCGGAGCAACTCCACTGCTTCGTGGAAGCGCTGCTGCACACCCGGCTGGAAGCCATCACCGGTAAGTTGCTTGACCACCCCCACCCGCAGGCCTCGCAGACCTCCATCGGCAGCACCCGCTCGGGCGGCCGCAGCAAATCCTGTGGCAGGGTCTGTCAAAGATGTTGAGTCCCGGGGATCGTGCCCGCCCACCACCTCATGCAGCAGCGCAGCGTCCAAAACGGTACGCGCACAAGGCCCCACTTGGTCCAGGGAGGAAGCCATTGCGATCACCCCATACCGGGATACTGAACCATACGTCGGTTTGACCCCCACAGAGCCGGTGACGGCAGCGGGCTGCCGAATAGAACCACCGGTATCTGTGCCTAACGCCAGGGGAGCTTGGAATGCCGTCACCGCCGCTGCCGACCCGCCCCCAGAGCCCCCGGGAATCCGTGTCAGGTCCCAAGGATTGCGGGTAACTCCATACGCAGAGTGCTCCGTCGTGGAACCCATCGCGAATTCATCCAAGTTTGTTTTGCCCAAGATCGGCATCTGCGCTGCCCGTAGCCGCTGAGTAACCGTACCGTCATAGGGACTCATCCAGCCTTCCAGCATTTTGGAAGCAGCTGTGGTGGGTTGACCTGTGGTGACGATCAGATCCTTCACAGCAACCGGCACACCCGCCAATTCATGGAGGGTGTGCCCACGACGACGTGCTGCATCAACCTGCGCAGCAACATCAAGTGCTTCATCAGCATTAACATGCAAAAACGCATTAAGACCAGTTTTGCCTGCGGAAGGGTCCCGAAGATCCACAGCAGTGCCATCCGTGGCAGCGATCCGTTCCAAATGCGCTTGAACCACCTCAACGGAAGTCACCTCCCCGGCGGCAAGCTTCTGTGCCAATTCTGCTGCGCAGAGTTCGATCAAGTTCTCAGTCATCCAAGTTTCTTCCGTCTCACGTGCGGGCCAGCCAGGAATAATTCAGTCTTCATCAAGGATCGCGGGAACCTTAAACTGCCCATCTTCCGCATCCGGGGCACCAGACAGTGCATCCTCAACCGTCAGCGGTTCCCCCACCACGTCTTCACGCATCACATTACGCAATGGCAAGGGGTGGCTGGTCGCAGGAATGTCCTCCCCCACAACGTCACTGATATCAGCCACGGCAGTCACGATCTGTCTAAGTTCACCCGCCATATCCTGTAGCTGCTGTTCCGACATCTCGATATGCGCCAACTGCGCCAGGTGGGCAACGGTGTCACGAGTAATTTCGGACATGCACGCTCCTTTGTCCAGGTTCGGTGAGGGGGGTGAAGGATCTCAGCCATTCTAGCGGTGCACGGCCTGGACCCAAGGGCACATACCCTGGTGGTCAGATCAATGGTTGTATTCGCCCACCCATACGGGTTGCCACACGTCAAGAGGAGTCCCACAGTGTCCGGAGCAAGGCCTTCCCGCTCAAACAAAAACGTCAAACGTAAGACGCCTAGGGACCGGGGAGCTGCCCGCCGTGAAAAGGCAACGGCACGTCAGGCCCCCAATCACCAAACAAGTACACCCTCACGGGATGCAGCTCATGCATGGCGTCAGGGTATTTCCGCCACCACGGCTACCACCGTGGACCATTTAACGACCCATATGCAACGTGTGGTGCTGGATCAGTTGGAGCAACACCGGGGGTTCCCCCCGTTCGTGATCACCACTAATCGTGATGGTGACTATGACTTAGAAAGCCTGCCTCCTGATCAGATTGTCACCATGACTCCCGAAGATGTTCTCGACACCTTGAGAGAGCAGGTGAAGGGTACGGCAACACAGCTACTGGGGGCTGTGTTGGCTTTTCCCGCAACATTGCCAGACCGTTCAGCGGCTGCAGCGGTTGTCGCAGAGATCGAGCACATAGACGGCGTACAACTCACCGTGATCCAGCCTTATCGCATCAAAGGTGTCCATGGGGCAAAAAAGACATATCTGGAAGACGCCATCGTGGAAAGACGAGACACCACAACACTCCTATAGGTCCAGGTGTGTTCTGGGCGGCATCGCTGTCATACGTGCTGAGGCCCCGCCATCCACAGTGGATGGCGGGGCCTCAGCACCACAGCACGCGGTGACCGATGGGTCACACGTGATCGTTCATGGAAGGAAAATCAGGCGGGGATGTTCAATACCTGGCCGACAAAGATCAGGTTGGGATCAGCCACGATGTCCGCGTTAGCGGCATAGAGGGCTTCCCAGCCGCTTTCAATGCCCAAGTTCTGGGCAATGGCGGACAGAGAGTCACCTGCCACGACGGTGTAGGTACCGGCGACGGGAGCAGCCGGAGCTTCAACAGGGGCTGCCGGAGCGGTGTATTCCACGGTCGGCTTTGCAGCAACGGGAGCCTCAGCGGCAGCCGGAGCCTGCTGAGCGGCAGGAGCCGGTGCAGCTTCCGGAGCGGAAGTTTTCTGAGCCGGTGCTTCCTGAGCCGGAGCCTGCTGAGCGGGTGCCTGCTCAGCAGCAGGGGCAGAGGAAGAAACATTAGAGGTGGTGCCACCCAGACCCAAAGGACCACAGTGGGGCCACGCGCCAATGCCCTGGCCAGCCAAAACGTTCTCTGCTACGCGGATCTGCTCTTCACGTGATGCTTCGTGGGCCATGCCGGAGCCACCGTAGGCAGCCCAGGTGCTCGGGGAGAACTGCAAGCCACCGTAGTAGCCGTTGCCCGTGTTGATGGACCAGTTACCGGAGGACTCGCACTCTGCCACGGCATCCCAGTCCACAGCATTGGCCGGTGCCGCAGTGGTACCAGCCAGAGCGATACCGCCCATAACAGTGGCTGTACCGGCGATGATGGTCTTCTGGAAGTTTTTGTTCACAACTAGCTCCTGTGCGGTCCCGTCCACGCTCGTGCCGTCCCCGGCGTCGCTGCGTCGCTGTCTCCCCGAATCGTTTGGATCGGAGTTCAGGTGCTACTCGCAGACAGCGATGACGGTTGAGCAACACCCGGGATTCGTTGATGGTGATTCGGCACTAGACCGAACCACCAGGAGTAAATCCCCCTGCTGGAGGATTCCCCCATGGGAAGTTCGTACATCACGGTACCGTAACGATTTTGCACCTGTCACCTCAACAGGCCTGTGATTAGGGTCAAAGTGAGGGGCTGTCCACACCTTTGCATCAACCAACAAGATGCCTATTGGGGTGGTGGACCACCCCACCCGTCGCTTCCCAGTCGACTATCGCTCCTAGAAAATAAGGTAACAAGCAGATAACAGTAGGGTCACAGAATGGTCACACCCCACGCCCTCTCAGGGAACGTCATTGCTGCGGACATGTCCCCAAAAATGGTTAAAATCACGTGATGTTCCGGGCATGTCGGGGGAATCTCAACGATTCACCGCATCTGGCCCACCCTCCAACAGCTGTTGGAACGCGGCTTCATCAAGCACGGTCACCCCTAAAGCTTCCGCTTTATCCAGTTTGCTCCCTGCAGAAGCACCAGCCACCACAAAATCAGTCTTCTTTGAAACAGAACCCGACGCCTTGCCACCACGCAACAAAATGGCTTCCTTGGCAGAGTCCCGTGAAAAATGGGTCAAGGTTCCCGTCACCACCACAGTCATCCCTTCCAAAACTTTTGGCAAAGACTCGTCATGTTCATCCTCCATACGAACACCCGCTGCCGCCCAAGAACCCACAGTCTCCTGGTGCGCCTGGTCAGCAAACCACTCGACCACAGCACGCGCAATAGTCAAGCCCACGCCATCGGTTGCAGCCAGCTCCTCTTCCGTGGCGTATTGAAGACGATCCATGGAGCCAAACGCTGTTGCCAAAGAACGAGCTGCCGTGGGCCCAACATGACGAATAGATAACGCCACCAAAACCCGCCACAACGGCTGCTTCTTGGCTTTCTCCAACTGCTCAAGCAGACGCAATGTGTTCGCCGTGGGAACCGACGGTTTTTTGGGCGTGGACTTGGTCCAGAAGTACGGCACCAACTCCGTTACTGCCTCCCCACTGTTTTTCCCGCGCTTGGGACGGGCAATCATGACCTCCGCCAGGTCATCAGCAGTCAGATCGAACAACTGGGCCTCTGACGTCAACGGAGGCTGGCCTGCATCCGGTGCTGTGAGCGCTTTTGCTGCTTCCCATCCCAAGGCTTCAATATCGAAAGCCCCCCGTCCGGCAGCATAAAAAACACGCTGACGCAGCTGCTCGGGGCATGAACGTGTATTGGGGCACCGTATATCTACATCGCCATCCTTCGCAGGGGAAAGCTCAGTACCGCAGGACGGACACTGTGTGGGCATCACAAATTCGCGCTCCGACCCATCACGCAAAGCCACCACGGGCCCAACAATTTCCGGAATGACATCCCCCGCTTTACGCACCACCACGGTATCGCCGATGAGGACCCCTTTGGCCTTGACCACATCCTGGTTGTGCAGGGTTGCCATCGACACTGTGGACCCGGCCACCGTCACCGGCGTCATCATGCCAAAAGGCGTGACTCTCCCGGTTCGCCCAACACCCACCGCAATATCAAGAAGCGTGGTGTTGACTTCTTCCGGCGGATATTTATAAGCGACCGCCCACCGGGGGGTCCGTGAGGTATACCCCAACTGGCGCTGTGTGCCACGGTCATTAATTTTCACCACAATGCCATCAATACCGTGGGCTAAGCCATGACGCTGATCCCCATATTGCGTGATGTACTCCAAAACATCAGCCGATGACCCCAAAACCCGTGAATACGGACTCACCGGCAAGCCCCAAGCCGCCATCCGTTCATACACCTGGGACTGTTCCGCGATACCTAGGCCCGTTGCTGCACCAACCCCGTGAACGTACATAGACAGTGGACGCTTAGCGGTTTCAGCGGGGTCTTTTTGCCGCAAAGAGCCAGCCGCTGAATTCCGAGGATTGGCAAACGGTGACTTACCTTCAGCCACCCGTTCAGCGTTCACCCGCTCAAAATCCCGCGTGGAAATAAAAATCTCCCCGCGGATTTCAATTTCTTCCGGAACGTCATCACCGGTCAAGCGACGAGGAACGTTAGCAATAGTTTCCACATTGTGTGTGACGTCCTCCCCCGTCGTGCCATCCCCGCGTGTGGCCGCCCGCACCAACTGCCCCCGGCGATACAAAAGATTCACGGCCACGCCATCAATTTTGAGCTCTGTAAGCCACTGGACGGACGGGGCGGCATGAAGTGTGGACACCGATGCCTGGGCACGGGATAGCCAGGCTTCCAACTCCCCCACAGAAAAAACATCTTCCAGTGAATACATTTTTTCTAGGTGCTCTACTGGACTAAACGCCGCCGAAGCCTCCCCACCAACTTCCTGCGTGGGAGAATCATTGGCCACCAGCTCAGGGTGTAGCCCCTCTAACTCTTCAAGGCGTCGATAGAGGGAGTCGTAATCGGAGTCAGAGATTGTGGGGGCATCCTGCACGTAGTAGGCGGTACGCGCTTCTCGCACAGCCTCCACTAATTGCCCATACTCTTCACGCAAAGCGTCGGAGGGCCGATCAGGTTGCGGTACTTCTGTCTCAGTGCTCACCCCCATATTGTGAACCACGGCGCAGACAGCGCTACCTTGCACCTCACGCGCTCACGGATCACAGCATCACAAACACCCCATTAAGCCTAGGACGACCACGGCAAACGCTGCACCGTCAGAGTCGCGTGGGGTCGACGTTTGACACCATCCCACACAGTGACCTTCGCGGCGCTCAGGTCCTGGCCCCGCCCATCACGTTCCACGGCAACAGACACCATGCTGGGCAACACCAGCGGAGCTGCAAAATCGACCTCCCATGTCATAGGAGGCGCAGCATGGACCATTGCCAGAGCACGTGACGCTGTATACATGCCGTGAGCAATAGCGGCTTTCATGCCCAACGCACGCGCACTCGGCGCACTGAGGTGAATCGGATTGACGTCGCCAGACACGGCGGCATAACGCCGACCAGTATCTGCTGACAACCGCCACCTAGCCGTGGGCGCTGGCGCGTGAAACGGTGGATGATCATGACGCTGCGCATCCATTGATTCCGACGTATGGGCACTATGTTCAGAACCGAGCTGAACACCACGAGCCAAATACACCGAACGCCCCACCCACACGGGCGCAAGTCCTTGCCCAGCACCGTCACCTTCGGGAGTACGCCGCAGTTCAGCCACCACCTCCACAGTCGTTCCTGCTCGATGTGCCTGGAGATTCTGCGCCCACACGGTCACATCCAACCGCTCCCCCACAGTGACCGGCTGACGATGTTCAACGTGGTTGGACAGATGCACAAGACCCACAGTAGGCAAAGGAAAATCCTGACGAGTCATCAACGCCATAGCAGCGGGGAAAGCCAGTGCGTGGAGGTACCCGCTGAACGCGATGGTGTTCCCGGCACTGTCAGCCCGCAGAGGGGCTTGGAGAACATCACAAAAAGCACGATGCTTTGCCGCATCAACCCCCACCGCCGGCACCACGATTTGAACCCGTGGCAGCTGCATAGTTGTGGGAGTGGACCTATCTGTGCCACGGTTTTTCAGAAAATGCCCCGGTACAGGCGTACCAGCTAGAACCCCCCGCGCCACGTGTTCAAGCCCGGAAAGCACTGCCCCGCTGGCGACCTTGGCGTACAGCTGACCCAGAGGCGGCATGGTTGTCAAAACGACGGTCTGACGCGTCGATTCCGATCCAGAAGAGGTCACGTCACGCTCCCACCATATTTTGGCCGCACACACGCAGGGTCTGACCATTAATCCCTGCCGCAGCATCTGATAACAGAAAAGCAACCGCCTCCGCCACGTCGCGTGGTAACCCACCTTGCTGTAACGAGTTCACACGGCGAGCCACTTGGCGTCGAGCGGCAGGAATTTTGGCTGTCATCTCCGTTTCGATAAACCCCGGGGCAACAGCGTTGGCGGTACCGCTGCGCTGAGCCATCAAGGGCGCCAAACCCGCCGTCATACCAACCACTGCGGCCTTGGACGCCGCGTAATTGGTCTGACCACGGTTGCCCGCGATCCCAGAAGTCGATGCCAGCCCCACCACACGCAGTCCGTGTGCCATGGGATCTGCCAGGAGTTGCTCTGTGATCCGTAGCGGAGCTTCCGCATTAACCGCCACCACAGAACTGAATTTGGCCTCATCCATATTGGCCAACAGTTTGTCCCGGGTGATACCGGCGTTATGTACGATCCCGTTGATCTGCCCGTACCGTGTACGGCAATGCTCCAGGATCCGGCGACCGGCATCATCTGCCGTCACATCGAGGGTCAAGGAAGCCGTCCCTAAACGGTTAGCCAGTGCCGATAGTTTGTCCCCGGCCACCGGGACATCCACCGGGACCACACGAGCCCCCTGCTCATGGAGCACATACGCAATTTGCTCGCCAATGCCACGTGCCGCACCGGTGACCACAATCACCCTGTCTTTAAAGGGTTGCTCCCCCTGTGGGGTGACCGATAAGGATTCCGGCCCACGGTCGTCACTGACTGCTAAGAACTGGCCATCCACGAAAGCGCTACGTCCGGATAACAGGAAATCCAGTCCACCCAGCACAGACGGCGCACAGACACTAAGTCCATCAGCAACCACAATGCCGTTGGCCGTTGCACCTCCACGCATTTCTTGAGCAACGGACCGCAGGAAGCCCACCACCCCCTGACGTGCCGCGTTCACGACAACAGACGAATAGTTGCCCTCTGTTGTCGCGCCACCAGAAGCCGGCACATTGACTGCGGCACCCGCCGCCACCGCTAATGCGGGCCTAGATAATGTGACAATCCGACCGCCTGGGGCCAGTTTGCGTAATAACCCAGCCAGCTCCAACGCAGGTGCATTCAGGTCAGCCGGAGTACGCACTTCCGTAAGGCACACCACCACAGCGCCAACAGTGCGCAGATCGTCACCGTTCCGGTGAATTTCCAAGCCACGCCCCAACAAATGGTGGGCGATACGGTCCGCATCATCAGTGCTGGAGGTACCCGGTTCCGGCCCATCGCCCATGGCGGACAACACCACCATAGGACCTTCAACCAGCGGACGGTCCGGACGATGACGGCGCAGTTGCACCGGAGCGGGTAACCCCAAAGTGGTTGCCACTTTGCGCCCAGGGCCATCGGAGACCAACCCCAAATAAGCGTCCTCGCCGGTTGCACCAGGACGTAACACAGAGCCAAATGTAGGTAATACAGGCTTCACCAAGAAATTCCTTTCGAGCACTTCACAACATCACACATCAGCAACTCAAGCTCCGGGATAAGCCCGCAACAACGCCACAGCCCCCTGGCCACCAGCGGCACATACAGAGATCAGACCGGTGGTTACCCGATTTTCCGCCACAGCGCGGGCCTTCAGTTCCTTCGCGAGCGAGGCAACGATCCGCGTGCCGGTAGCAGCAAATGGGTGGCCAGCGGCCAAAGAGGAACCGTGGACGTTCAGGCGGCTGCGATCCACTGGCCCCAAGGGGGCAGACAGGCCCAAACGGTCACGGCAGAAATCGGCATCCTCCCATGCCGCCAAAATAGCCAGCACGGTAGAGGCAAACGCCTCGTGGATCTCCACCAAGTCCAGTTCCTGCAACGTCAAGCCGTGACGTGCCAATAGACGCGGCGCAGCGTACGCCGGAGCCATCAGCAGCCCCTCGGCACCATCCACAAAATCCACCGCAGCAGATTCGGTATCCACCACCTCTGCTAGACGCGGGAGGTTGTGTTCAGTCGCCCACTGCTCAGCAGCCAGAAGAACCGCAGATGCACCATCTGTCAGGGCTGTGGAGTTGCCAGCCGTCATCGTTGCCTCTACGTCCAAGGATTTGCCAAAAACTGGGGATAGGCCAGCCAGCTTTTCCATGGAGGTGTCAGGCCGCAAGTTAGTGTCACGAGTGGCCCCGTTCCACGGGGTCACCAAATCATCAAAGAACCCGGAGTCCCAAGCCTTCGCTAAGTTGTGATGGCTGTTCAACGCAATCTCATCCTGCGCCTGACGGGTAATGCCCCATCGCGCCGTGGTGATGGCCTGATGCTCACCCATGGATAGTCCCGTACGGGGCTCCACAACGCCCGGTGCTACCGGCGCCAAATCCGCCGGGCGCAGCTTGGACAGGAGCCGCAATTTATCTTTAGTGGACTTGGTCCGATTCAGCTGCAACAAGACTTTACGCAGTCCGTCACTAACCACCATGGGGGCATCTGATGCAGAATCCACCCCACCGGCAATGCCCACCTCGATCTGTCCACAGCGAATCTTGTTCGCAATCACGGATGTAGTTTCCATGCCCGTGGCACAGGCTTGCTGAACGTCAATGCCTGGGGTGTGCGGGTCCAACGCTGACCCCAAAATTGATTCCCGGACCAAGTTGAAGTCCTTGGGCTGTTTCAACACAGCGCCGCCAGCTACTGCGCCAAGTCTCTGACCGGCAATTCCAGTTCGTGCTACCAAGCCATCCAGTGCTGCGGTGAACAGCTCCTGGACTGAAGCACTGGCCAAGGGGCCTCCTGCCCGAGCAAAAGGCGTGCGGTTACCCGCGACAACCCATACAGTCTTTTGCTCACGGGGGCGTGGGGCCTGAGTGGGGGTGTTAGACGCAGTCTCAGTGGTCATGGTTGCAACTCCTATCGAACGCACTGGATCAGCCCAGCGATGATCGGGTGATAGCTATCACGTTTTCTCAAGGTTAACTGATACTGTCGGTACCGTGAACATGCCAGCCCCTATGTTGACCCGATCCACCCAGGGCTCAAAAGACACCACGGACGGTCGCTCACGCCGTTGGCGCCTCCATCGTGAAAAGCGGCGAACTGAGCTACTTAAACTTGCCCGCAATGCCATCGCAGAATGTGGAGCTGCTGCTTCCATGTCTGAAATTGCCGCTCACTGCCACACCTCCAAATCAGTCTTCTACCGGTATTTCACGGATAAGGACGGCCTACGGCAGGAGCTTGGTAACTACGTTGTGGCCCGCATGGAGCGGCGTATGACAGAGGCAGTAGCTGAAGCCGGATCTTTTGAGGAAAGCATCCGGGCGTTGGTAAGGCAATACTTCTGGCAGATCCAGAACTCCCCGGAGGTCTACCTGTTTGTTGTATCCGAAAGCACATCATCAGAAGACAGTCCCGTAGATCGTTTTTGCCAGGCCGTAACAGAGCTCGTCGCAAACACCCACAAGAACCACTCTCCAGGTGAACAGCGCATCCCCGAATCTATCGCGAGGTACTGGGCAGCCGGTGTTGTGGGGCTTGTCAGAGGAGCTGGCGAAGCCTGGATGCTCCCACGCGCAGCGTCTAGGGCGCACCACACACAACTCACCGAGCGCCCCGGCTTGGAGGAATTTGTGCAGCTGGTAACCCTATGGGTCCTCAACGGACCCCAGCCGTCACAGAACCTGTAACTCCGCCCACAAGCACCACCTACCCAACGACCCCATGGAGGAGACCATGAGCACGTCACCATCCCATATTTTCCCACTGAACCGTCTGGGGCGCCGCTCCGCGAACGCCAAAAATTCACCGGAGAACGAAGTCAGCCAGGAATTTTCCGGCGATTCCGCCGACCGTGCCACCGTTGACGTTGAGTTACTGCGCAATCTCGTTCTTGGGCGCTACGCCCAAGAACGGCTTGTTTCTCGCGAATTAATCAAAGACTCCCGGTTCCATCACGTCCCGGGACGCACCAAGGAAGAACAACGTGAACGCACTTATACAGCGCTCCAACATCTAGCGGGTAGCAACGCTGTGCTGGCGGGCCTCCCCACAAACCAGGGCGGTAGCGGACGCCCCGGAGCTTACGTGGCATCCTTTGAAGAATTTGTCTTGGCCGATGCCTCACTGCAAATCAAAGCTGGGGTCCAGTGGGGACTTTTTGGTTCCGCCGTCCTAAACCTGGGTACGAAGACTCACCACGATCAGTGGCTTGCTGATATCTGGGCATTAAAAATTCCCGGGTCTTTCGCCATGACGGAAATTGGTCATGGCTCTGACGTGGCATCGATTGCGACAACTGCCACCTACGATCCCAGCACGCAAGAGTTTGTCATCCACACTCCTTTCCGTGCGGCATGGAAGGACTACATCGGTAACGCTGCCGTCCACGGACGCGCAGCAGTGGTCTTTGCCCAGCTGATTACGGGCGGAGTGAACCACGGTGTTCACGCACTCTATGTTCCCCTTCGGGACGATAACGGGGATTTCCTGCCAGGGGTCACCGGTGAGGACGACGGTTACAAAGGCGGGCTCAACGGTGTGGATAACGGGCGGTTGTGCTTTACCCAGGTGCGGGTCCCCCGCGAAAATCTGTTGGATCGTTACGGACACGTAGATGCCGACGGCACCTACAGCTCACCCATCGCTTCCCCTGGCCGCCGCTTCTTCACCATGCTCAGCACACTTGTCCAAGGGCGAGTTTCCCTAGACGGTTCCGCCGTCGTGGCCACCCGCGCCGGTCTGGCCATCGCACTGACCTATGCCAGCCAACGTCGCCAATTCGCTCCTGTGACCGGGCAACCGGAAAAGGTACTGCTGGATTACACCCGCCACCGGCGTCGCCTGTTCCCGCAGGTGGCACGAGTTTTAGCTGCCGGATTCGCCCATGAAGAACTACTGGAAGCTTATGACGACGTCTTTTCCGGGCGGACTGACAATGACGAAGCCCGCACAGACCTAGAAACCCTAGCTGCCGCCATGAAAGCCACTTCCACCCGGCTAGCCCTCGATTCTTTACAGGAATGCCGTGAAGCCTGCGGTGGTTCCGGTTTCTTATCCAGCAACCGCATCACCGACCTCCGGCACGACATGGATGTATACGCCACTTTTGAAGGCGATAACACTGTGCTCTTGCAGCTGGTGGCCAAACGACTATTAAACGACCACGCGAAGGAATTCGCACATGTAGACGTTGGAGTTGTTGCCCGCTGGGTCACGGACCGTGCCACGGAAACGGCGGTGAACCGTTCCGGCCTGCGGGGGTTGTCCCAGGTATTCCGTGATTCTGCAGACCCCAGGCGTTCAGTGAACGCGCTACGTGACCCCGCAACCCAGCGAGCCTTGCTGACCGACCGTGTCCGCTCCATGATCGGGGAAGTCGCAGAAAACATGCGGGGAGCAGGTAAAAGCTCACCGGAAGCCTCTGCTGAAGCTTTTGATCGTAACCAACACCGTTTAATTGAAGCAGCCAAAGCCCACGCGCATCTGCTCCAGTGGGAAGCCTTCACCCGGGCACTCGACAACGTCCAGGACCCCGGAACCCACCAAGTGTTGCTGTGGTTGCGTGACTTATTTGGGTTGAGCGTGATCGAAGCTGATTTGGACTGGTACTTATCCCACGGTCGGTTGTCGTTAATGCGTGGCCGCATGGTGGAGTCCTATGTGGACCGGCTAATCAATCGTCTGCGCCCACACATCATGGATGTGGTCAAAGCTTTTGACTTCGCTCCTGAGCACCTGCGCGCGGAAATCGCCACTGGTGTGGAAGAACAACGCCAGCAGGAGGCCGCCGACTGGGAAGCCACAGAACGCGCCGCCGGACGTTGGCCGCGCCAAGCCAAAAAACTCACCTAAGACGTTTGCCCGGTGTGTGTTGAGGAAGTTCACGCACGAAGGTCGTGACGCATATCAATGGGTACGAAGGTTGTGGTGTCCTCGTCTGCCGGGCGCGAGGCCACCGCATCCGCCACAATCACCGTGACGTTGTCGCGACCGCCGGCCCGCAACGCGGCATTAACTAAAACATCTGCGGCTTCTTTGGGGTGGGGCACCGCGTGCAACACGCGCGCTATGTGTGCGGTGGCGACTTCTCCGGTTAATCCGTCGGAGCACAACAACAGCCGGTCGCCCGCCTCAGCGGGCACCACCCAAATATCCGGTTCCCATACTTGGCCCGTGCCAAGTGCACGGGTGATGACGTTCCGGCGTGGATGAACCAATGCTTCAGCCGGGGTAATCTGCCCGATGGACACCAGATATTGAACTTCTGAATGATCAACCGTGATCTGTTGGACCTCCGGCTGCGGGCCATCCTTAGCGATGGGAGTCACCGGCAAAGGCGTAGTAGTCACCGACTCCACCCCCAATGCATCCGGGTCAGCTACAGCTTCATCAGCTGGTTCCGGCGGCTCATCCGCTGCCATCAAGGCACTGAATTCGCCGGTGGGGTGGTCCGCCACGGAAGCATGGTCAGGTGGCGGGGTTACCCCCTGCGGGCGCACCAAACGGTACGTTCGTGAGTCCCCCACGTTAAAAACCAACCACAGGCGAGTGCCTTCAACATCAACCAACCAGGCGCCGGTGATAGTTGTCCCCGCCCGACCACCCAAGTTTTCCTGAATAGCAGTATCGGCAGCGGCTAACACCGCACGGAGTTTGGCCAACAATACCAGCGTGGCGTCCGGTATTTCGGGGTCGAGTTTAAGTTCACGCTCCACCCTGGCACGGAAGCGCAGCACGTCGTCCATTGGTTCGGGTTCTTCCGGAACTTCCACACTCCACGGATTCCGTGACGCAAATAGCGGCGAAGCACCCAGGGTCCGGACCGCCAGTGCCGATGCCACCTCACCTGCTTCGTGCCCTCCCATACCGTCAGCCACCGCGCACATAGTGCGGGTGACCACCAGGGAGTCCTCATTGGTTTTGCGCCTCAGACCACGGTCCGTGGCCGCTCCTGCGCGAATCACCAGTTCAACGCTCACGCGTAATCCACCTCAAGTTGTTGGCCGGGGCCTTCCGACAGTTCAACAGGCTGCACATCCCCAAACCCACGCACGTTGTGCGTTTGCTTGGGCGTTAAGACAAATCGATCATCCCCGCTAAGAATCGACGCCGTGGAGGCGTCCACCAGCACACTGCCGGGCGGGGTCAATGCAACCAAACGCGAAGCCAAATTAACAGTTGGACCGTATAAATCACCCAATCGTGGCAACACACGACCCCAGACGAAGGCCACACGTGACTGTGGGAGTTCCGGATCTTCCCGAATGATTCGCGCCAAAGCAAGCGCCATCAAAGCACCGTCTTGAGGACTTTCCGCCATAAACATGACTTCGTCACCAATGGTTTTAATCAGACGTCCATATCCGACGGCAATCACTTCAGCACACCGTTGTTCAAAGCGTTGCACCAACGCAGCCAAAGTACGTTCATTCATTTGTCGGGACAAAGACGTATACGACACGAGGTCGGCAAACCCGATCCCACGCGCCAATGGCAGGTTAACGGCATCGTCAGATAGACCGTCCATGGCCGTGTCCTCCGTGCGCTCTTGACGCATCGCAAGACGCTGCACAGCGGCATTGAGCTGCCGCCGCCACGAATAGATCAACAATCTTTCCAGGGTGGGCATCAAACGCGGTAAGACGTTCAGGAGTTCCCGACGTGCTTGGGCGTCGGTGTGATGGCCATTGATCACCAGGTCTTCAACAAGGGCTTCTACCTGCCACACCGCCATACGGTCAGTCATCTGTGCCATGGACCGCACCAGGGATAACGCCCCTTCTTCCGTGACTTCCTGGTTGGCTACAACGTCGGCGATCTGCCGCAAAGCTTCAGCATCACGATGTGTGAAGTACACTTCCTCGTCCGAAAGATTCGGGAACCCCATAGCCCGCCACACCTTGCGTGCGTCAAGCAAAGAAATATTGCCGCGCTCGGCAGCTTCATTCCGGGTCATATCCCGCTCAGACCCCAGAAGAAGATCCTCTAAGGCATGGAAAGCTTTCCGGGATTCCTCAGATCGGTACACGTTTGATTGCACAGGATTACGCAGATTGAGATTGATCTGCGCCGTTTGCGGCCCCACTTCAGGGTTACTCACCACATCGCTATACGGATGCCCGTCCTCCGAGGCTGTCATCTTGCTCTCCCCTGTATTCAGCGCGTCTTTCTCCTTGTCACGTTGGCGGTGGAATGGCAACCGAGGATTCACCGTTGCACCCCCCACCCTCCCGGGGTGTGTCCGCGTTGTGCAGTTCCAGCAAAATGGCGGTGTCCGGCAGCTTTGTGCTCAATCAGTGCAGCAAAATCCTCCGCCCGGGGGGCATGGCTTAACCGCAACAGGCCTGCTTGCCCGAAATCGGCGCTTAACGTACCGATACCACTACGTCCTAGCAACCCACGTCCAGGTTTGGCCTCAACATGCACCAGCCACGCCAACGGAATACGAACCCCGCCGCGCGGTGCTGCTGACCCCAGCAGCATGAGTCGGCGGTTTGTCAACACAAAACGTGTCAAAGCCCAGCGGATGAGGGGTCGAATCACCGCAAAGACCACAACAATCACTAACAACAGCCCCAACGCCGTGCCCAGGAGGGAATGAACTGTGGTCCAGGGTTGGTCCACAGGCCGCCAGCGAACCTGCAACATCCGCTGCAATAGACCGTGCACAAACACCGCCGCAATCAACACCATGGCAGGTTTCAACAGTTTGGAAGAATGAGCCATAGTGGACACCACAACGTACTCTCCCGGCTCCAGACGCAGTGCTTTACTCATGCCCCCTCCTGAACGCCACGCAGATGGACAACATCCCCGGCGCTCAGATGGTGCCCAATACCGGATGTGTCCTGGATGATCAGCGCACCGTGGGCGTCCAGACCCACTGCGCGGCCAAGGATCGGGGGGTGGGAACCGGGTAGTTCCGCACGCACTTGGCGCCCCAGCGTTGTCATATTCGCCTCAATGTGACGCCGCAACGCGCCGTCGGGATGTGTGACTTGGGCAGGGTCATCACAGTAACGGCGATAAATCGGCACAAAAAGTTCCATAATGCGACGCAGTAACGCTGCACGGTCAGTATGCCCACCTTCACGTTGCACAGACGTGGCTGTGTCGACGGGGAACTCTGAGGTACTGACATTGATTCCCGCGCCGACCACCACCGCTGGTGGCATATGGTCACACATCACCAACGATGCCAAGACACCCACCATTTTGCGTCCGCCCACTAACACGTCATTGGGCCATTTGATCTCAGCAGCGATGCCTTGTTCCACGAGGGCTTGTATGACAGCGCTGCTCAGCAGCAGGGTCAGCCATCCGTACGTCTGGGGAGGAACGGGGCAACCTTCTGCGTCAGTCGGCCGTAACAGCACCGAAAATGTCAGGGCCTCCCCCGGGGCGACCACCCAGGTGCGGTCTAATCGCCCACGGCCCTGACATTGAAAATCTGTGGCCATCACATAGAGGTCAGGTAATGGCTCTTCCTCCGTGGCACTGCGCCGGGCACGATGAATTAATTCCTCGTTCGTCGAAGGAACCTCCGGCAGGATCGTTACCGGGGCGCTCAAAATCTCTTCGAGCTCCCGATGGAGCCTGCGATCTTCGGACAGTGGGACGAACTCAGTCTCACCGGACGTGAGGCCACTGGTTGCGGGGGTCATCCGCTCTCCTATTCCCTTGCCCAGCACACGGGGTTATCGTCGTCACATGGATGTACTACATCCCCCACAGTAATAGCCTCCCCACCCTAGGAAACCCTGGACAGGCGAGGAGTTGTGTCAGGGATGACAACCACACTATTTCTAGCCTTCACACCATCCACCCACCTGACACCTGAGGAAAACATGTCTTTGCAAGCCGTAACGTACGTCTACGGGGGTTCACCCGCCGCCTTAGCAGAGCACCGTCCGGCGCACCGGCAGTTCCTGCGCGAATTAGAAACCGCTGGGGTGTTGCTCGCAGCAGGTCCGTTTGATGACAATGACCAAGCAGGTGCCTTGTTGATCTTGTCTGCCGAAACACCACAAGAAGCTTTAAACCTGCTGGAATCAGACCCCCTCTTAGTAGAGCACGTGATTACACAACGTCAGGCTCGTCCCTGGAACGTAAAAGTAGGCCGGGTTCGGTGAATGACTTTTGTAGGTGTCGCACAAGATCGCCGGCCGGGGGATTTCCCTAGACTGACGTGATGTACCCCGCCTGGTTATTGCGAGGGGTGCTCCGTGATCCGTTTCGTTACGAGGTGCCATGACTCACGACTTGTCCACCACCGCTGGAAAGATTGCCGATTTCCGTCGGCGTCGGGAACAGTCCCTGGCGCCCGCTGGCCAGGCTGCCGTTGAGCGTCAGCATGCCCGAGGTAAGAACACAGCGCGGGAACGTGTGGACATGCTCCTTGACCCAGATTCCTTTGTTGAACTTGATGCCTTGCGCACTCACCGGAGCACCGCGTTTGGTATGAAATCCAAAAAAATGCCCGGCGACGGCGTAGTTGCTGGGTACGGCACGATTGACGGTCGTCTCGTAGCGGTCTATTCCCAAGATTTCACGGTGCTGGGTGGTTCTCTGTCCGAGGCCAACGGGGAAAAGATCGTGAAAGTTCAAAAGTTCGCGCTCAAGAACGGATGCCCAGTCATCGGGATTAACGACGGTGGTGGCGCTCGGATCCAGGAAGGTGTGGCGTCCCTGGCCATGTTCGCTGACATCTTCAACATGAATGTCAGGTCTTCCGGGGTGGTACCCCAAATCTCTTTGATCATGGGGCCGTGTGCTGGTGGAGCGGCATATTCACCGGCGTTGACGGATTACATCGTCATGGTTGACGAAACTTCCCACATGTTCATCACTGGCCCAGATGTGATTAAGACTGTCACGGGCGAAGACGTGGATATGGAAACTCTGGGGGGTGCTCGTCAGCACAACGAGACCACCGGCACTGCCACCTATTTGGCCAGCGACGAATCCGACGCCATTGATTTCTTGCGTGAGCTGCTGGAATTTTTACCCTCGAATAATTTAGCTGAAGCCCCTCTACTGGAGCACGATCAGGAATTTGACATCACCCCCGATGATCTAAATTTAGATACCCTAATTCCCGATTCGGCGAATCAGCCGTACGATATGCGTGAAGTGATTGAAGCCGTCGTGGATGACGGGCATTTTTTAGAAATGCAAGCACTGTATGCACCTAACGTCATGATCGGCTACGCCCGGGTGGAAGGCCACACTGTAGGCATTGTCGCTAATCAACCTCAGCAGCTGGCGGGCACCTTAGATATTGCAGCATCAGAAAAAGCTGCTCGTTTTGTCCGGCATTGCGACGCTTTTAATATTCCCATCGTGACACTTGTTGATGTCCCCGGATTTTTACCGGGGACGGATCAGGAATTTAATGGGATTATTCGGCGTGGTGCCAAATTACTTTATGCCTATGCCGAAGCCACGGTCCCCCTCATCACCCTGATCACCCGCAAAGCGTATGGAGGCGCCTATATCGTCATGGGCTCCAAAAAACTCGGTGCTGATATCAACCTGGCCTGGCCTACCGCACAAATCGGGGTGATGGGAGCCCAAGGAGCAGTAGAAATCCTGTATCGCAAACAGCTCAAAAACGTTGCGGATGCCGGGGGCGATGTCGAAGCTGAGCGCAATCGCCTGGTACAACAGTACGAAGAAGAACTTCTGAACCCTTACCAAGCCACTCAGCTGGGATACGTGGACGCCGTCATCACACCATCTGAAACTCGGGAAAACATCATCCGAGCGTTACGCGGACTGCGAGAGAAGCGCGCATCCAGGCCCGCTAAGAAGCATGGGAACATTCCACTGTGAACCGCACGCCCACTGCATCCACAGCACAGACAGCGGAACACCTCAGGGAGGAACCCGCCAGTCTGGAGTTCATCAACGGCAACCCCACCCCGGAAGATATTGCGGCAGTAACCGCCATCGTGATGACCGTGGCAGCAGAAGCAGAAAACGGTGAAACGAATATTGGTACCCGTCGCGCACAGAACCGGCGCGCACGCCTCGGCCTACGGCTACGCCCAGGCCTAGGCGCATGGCGCAGGACCCTGCCCTTCCGCTGACATTTTTGGGGGCCGACCGCCAGAACCCTGCGGTCCTGACTGCCAGCCCCCAAAAAACCACTGTGGAAAAACCTCAGTATCAGGTCACATTGCTATCACGGTCATGTGCAACTGATGCACAAACCGCACGGCTTCAAGCCGAGTAACAGGATCCTGGGGACGGAAAGTGGAGCCCGTGATCTCACCCATGGCACCAACCCATCCGATAGCATCGGCAAACTGACTTCCTGCTGGAACATCCGAGTACGTGGACTTCTTAATACTGGTCAGGGACGCTGGCAAGAAATTCGTTGCATAGCGGTACAGGAATGCCGCCATAGCTTCCCGTGTGACCGCAGCCTGCGGCCGGAACTCAGCCCCGTTTGCACCTCCTCCCCACCCGGTGGCAATACCTGCCGTGGTGGCCCAGATGATGGCGCGCTTATACCGGTTACGAGTGTCAACATCCCGGTAACGGCTGCCAACTTGGGTGGATACGTACGGCGTGCCTCGCAAATTGTAGAGGTAATCCACTGCTTCATCCCGACGCAAAGGACGGAACGGGTGGAATGTGGTGACGTCCAGGGATTGGGGATCACCTAACGTGATATTGGTCTTCAACGCCCAACGCACTCTGTAAAGATCGTCGCCGCAGGCAGCTGCGTCAGTGATGGTGGCATTGCCCCCCGAAGGCAGGACGGCACGGGCCGCCATCCAGGGAGCCAAAACGACCGCACAAATCTGTTGTTGATCCCCACCTTCCGTGGACTCCAGCGTATGGACGGCGTCATAGCCAGTCGCACCATCAAAATGAGCGCGGTATTCCCACGTTTCACCGGGCTGCAGTGTCCGGGATTCCTTACTGCCGTCAGTACTCGACCACGTCAGCTGCACAGGTCCTGAGCTGGTGGAGCGCAAGGACAACAGCATGTCGAATCGGTTCGAGACGGATGCCCACTGAGGCTTACCCATTGTCAAGACACCACCGTTGAGGTGATGCTCCCCGGCAACTAAAAATTGGTCCCACCGATCCGCTGTACGTGCCGGTGCGGCATGCGCAAGAGAGGCCCCGGTTCCTCCTAACAACACAGCCGCCGCCAGGGCCCCTCCCGTGCCCGCTAAAACACGGCGCCGGGAGAAACCTTGGATGCGATCAACGACGGCAAACTGTGGATTCTCTGCGCTGTTGTGATGTTCAGGTATAGAAAAACGGTCGATGTTTTTCATGCGAGCTTCCTCCTGGAGAACCCATCGGTACTTGCTGTTTCGGCCTGTCATCGGCCTCATTGAACGTAGGACTCTAGGTGAGGTAACGAAAGTGACCAGGATAATCTCTGACCAAAAGGTCAATGGCCATGACTATTTGGGTAGTTATATGACGCGCGCCGCTGCCATGAACCACACTGTCGCGATGGGGCGAATACACAGCCTCGCAGTACTGCAGATCCCTATCCCATGCAGTAGCGTGAACCCACAAGTGCCCCACATCACATGTCATGGTTCAGGGTACTTACACATCACCACATGACGACGGAAAGAGGAGATCAACGTGACGGTTTACGCACAACCAGGTCAGCCCGATTCACCGGTCACTTTCAAGTCTCGTTACGACCACTTCATTGGCGGACAGTGGGTAGCTCCGATCCAAGGGGAATACTTTGAAAACCTCTCTCCCGTGAACGGTAAACCGTTCACGGAGGTGGGGCGCGGCACCGCTGAGGATATCGAGGCTGCACTGGATGCTGCGTGGGCAGCAGCACCTTCCTGGAACACAAGTAGCCCGGCCGAACGCGCTCTGATACTCACCAAGATCGCTGATCGCATGGAAGAGAATCTGGAAACCCTCGCCGTGGCCGAAACTTGGGATAACGGCAAGCCGGTTCGGGAAACTCTTGCCGCTGACATCCCCCTGGCTATCGACCATTTTCGATATTTTGCCGGGGCCATCCGCGCCCAGGAAGGCCGACTCTCCCAGATTGACGAAGACACCGTGGCCTACCATTACCACGAGCCATTGGGGGTGGTGGGGCAAATCATTCCCTGGAATTTCCCCATCCTGATGGGGGTTTGGAAACTGGCACCGGCATTGGCCGCAGGCAACTGTGTGGTGCTCAAACCCGCTGAACAAACACCAGCTTCCATCATGGTGTTGATAGAGCTCATCCAAGACCTTATTCCCGACGGCGTAGTCAACGTCGTCAATGGATTCGGTGTGGAAGCTGGTAAGCCTCTAGCCGCTAACAAACGCATCCGCAAAATTGCGTTCACCGGTGAAACCACCACGGGACGCCTGATCATGCAATACGCAGCGGAAAACATCATTCCGGTCACCTTGGAATTGGGGGGTAAGTCTCCCAACGTGTTCTTCGACGACATAGCCCTTGAAAAAGACGATTTCTACCAAAAAGCCTTGGAAGGTTTCGCCATGTTCGGGCTCAACCAGGGCGAAGTTTGCACCTGCCCGTCACGGGCCCTGGTGCAAAAGGGCATGTACGACGACTTTGTGTCCGCCGGGGTCGAGCGTGTGAACAAGATGGTTCAGGGCAACCCACTGGATACCTTCACCATGGTGGGCGCACAGGCATCCACAGATCAGCTAGAGAAAATCCTGTCATACCTGGAAATCGGCAAACAAGAAGGTGCCAAGGTACTCACCGGCGGTGAGCAACTCATGTTGGACGGCGACCTTGCCGATGGGTACTACGTCCAACCCACCGTGTTCGAAGGCAATAACTCCATGCGGATCTTCCAAGAGGAAATCTTTGGGCCGGTGCTGTCGTTGACGTCGTTTGCCGATTTTGATGAGGCCATATCCATTGCCAACGACACCCTCTACGGTCTGGGAGCCGGTGTATGGGCTCGCAGCGGTAACACCGCGTACCGTGCTGGCCGAGCAATTCAGTCCGGGCGCGTGTGGGTTAACCAGTACCATAACTACCCTGCCCACGCGGCCTTTGGAGGTTACAAATCCTCCGGAATCGGGCGCGAAAACCACCTGATGATGCTTGATCACTACCAACAGACCAAAAATCTGCTGGTGTCCTACGCCGAAAAGGAGATGGGACTGTTCTGATGCTCCATCAGGCTGAGCCCGCGTATGACGTCGTCCTTGAGGCTGCGGCAAGCCCCGAGGACGACGTTGTACACGTCGGGTACACAAGCGCTGCTGTTCATCTGCTGCGGCAGCTATGGCAACGCCATGGTCCGTTAATGTTCCACCAGTCAGGGGGTTGCTGCGATGGCTCTGCACCCATGTGTTTCCCAGCCGGTGAATTCCGCATCGGGGATGCTGATGTCCTGTTAGGGGCCGTCGAGCTGGTCGACTCCGATGGCACCGTCCTGGGCCCTTTGGAGTTGTATATCTCCCGGGAACAGTTTGGCGTCTGGAAACATACCGCGCTGATCATTGACGCTGTGCCGGGGAGGGGTTCCGGGTTTTCCCTGGAAGCGCCCACAGGCCACAGGTTCCTGGTGCGCAGTACCTTGTGTTCCACGGCCTGACGGTGCCATCGGTTCGGGATCAGTATTCGATCACGACGCGGCCTTCAATCTTGCCGTGGACCATTTCATCAAACACCGCGTTGATGTCATCAAGGGGTCGTTTGGTGAAGGTGGGATGGATCAGGCCCCGGGCATAGAAGTCCAGGGCTTCTTCCATATCCCGTCGTGTTCCCACGATCGACCCCCGGATCGTAAGGCCTTTCAGCACGATCTCAAAGATCGGGGCGGGGAACTCCCCTGGGGGCAGCCCATTAAACACAATGGTTCCACCGCGGCGTGTCATACCGATTGCTTGTCCGAAGGCATCCGGGTGCACCGCCGTCACCAGAACGCCATGGACCCCTCCGGTGGCTTCCTGGATAGCTTCAGCAGGGTCAGCAGCAAAGGCATTAACCACTACTTCCGCTCCATGACGTTTGGCCAATTCCAGCTTGTCGTCAGCCACGTCGACAGCGGCTACCCGCATTCCCATGGCCACGGCGTACTGCACCGCGATGTGCCCCAAGCCCCCAACGCCGGAAATCACCACCCATTGGCCGGGCTTTACTTCAGTGCGTTTCAAGCCCTTATAAACGGTCACACCTGCGCACAGTACCGGAGCAATCTCGTAAGGGTCTGCGCCGTCAGGGATCAGGGCACAATAACGGGCATCCACCAGCATGTATTGTCCAAAGGATCCGTCCACGGAGTAACCGCCATTGGCCTGTGATTCACAAAGGGTTTCCCATCCGGTTTCGCAATACTCACACTCGCCACAAGCACTCCATAGCCAGGCGTTGCCTACCATGTCACCAACGGCCACACGCGTAACACCTTCGCCAACTTTCACCACTTCGCCCACTCCTTCGTGGCCAGGGATGAACGGGGGCTCGGGCTTGATCGGCCAGTCACCGTGTGCGGCGTGCAGATCCGTATGGCAGACACCGGAGGCCACCAGTTTGACCAGCGCTTGTCCCGGCCCAGGTTCTGGGACCTCCAACTGCGCCACATCGAGTTCTTCGCCGAACGAATTGACGACCGCTGCGGCCATGGTGGATTCGGTCATGTTCATCACGTCCTTTCTTCCCCGGTCTGCCATATGGGACCGGGATCCAGGCTGGGATGCGGTCACATCCCGACTCTCATTACACATGACCCAAGCATGAAGTGCATCACATTAATCACGAGTTCACAGTAGTCACCCAGCCTCACACCACCCAGGGAACCTTCAGACAGCAGCGACGTATCACGCCACGCGATGCATACAGGCCTCTAGGCTGAGGTCATGTCTGAGACCCCGTTACTGCTCTTAGCCTCCCAATCGCCGTCCCGCGCCAAACTATTGACAGATTCGGGGATTCGCTTCATACAAATGGGGTCCCATGTGGATGAAGATGCTGTCATCCGGGAATCCGGGGTCACCACCCCAGGGGAAATTGCGCTCACGTTGGCGCGAGCCAAATGCGAGGCGGTAGCAGCCCTACCGCAGGCCCGGGAACATCTGGTCATCGGATGTGACTCAGTATTCGCTGACCCCAGCGGCATCCACGGCAAACCACTCACCGCTGAGCGCGCCGTGGAACGTATCCGTGCCATGCGCGGCAGTACCGGGCATCTTCACACAGGTCATTGGTTAATCGACACTCGGTCACCGGCGCACGGGGGCACCGGATTTTCTGGAGGCCTGGAGGCTGGTGCTGATGTCACTTTCACGAATATGACCGACGAGGATATCGCTGCGTATGTGTCCACTGGAGAACCCCTCTGGGTTGCTGGTGCGTTCACGCTGGACGGATATGGGGCTGCGTTCATTGACCGCGTGGATGGCGACCTTCACGCGGTCATTGGATTATCGGTGAACGGATTACGACGCTTAACGAGTCGAGCCGGTGTGCACATCCGTGACCTCTGGTCTTTATCCCGGTAAAAACGCAGGTGAAAGGACTTTATGAGCCGTGATCTGGTGAGCCCGCCACGCTAGTGGTCGCGGAGTTTGTGGGAGTCCTACAGCAAGGCACGGGCGCGCATGTGATCGAATAGGCGATGACGTGCGCGGGAGTCCCGCCACCCACTAAAATGCAGCAGTTACGCCTGGCACACATGCGAAGCGAATGAGGAGATCGATCACGTGACCGGAGCCCCCAAGGCACCCAATACCAGCGCCCCCGCGCTTCGTCGGCTGTCGAAAGTCCTCATCGCCAACCGTGGCGAAATCGCTGTGCGCGTGATTCGTGCCGCACGCGATGAAGGCATCGAATCTGTCGCTGTTTACGCTGATCCTGACCGGGATGCCATGCACGTTCGTATGGCTGATGAGGCCTACGGACTGGGGGGCACCACCGCCGCAGACTCCTATTTAATTATTGACAAAATTTTGGATGCGGCAGCACGCTCCGGTGCAGATGCCATACACCCGGGGTACGGGTTCTTATCCGAAAACGCAGACTTTGCCGCCGCCGTCGTGAACGCTGGCCTCACCTGGATTGGTCCCCCGCCCCACGCCATTGCCTCCTTAGGAGACAAGGTGGCCGCCCGGCGTATTGCAGAAAAAGTTGACGCCCCACGGGTTCCCGGTACCTCCGAACCCGTCAAATCAGCAGAAGAAGTCATGGCTTTTGCGGATGAACATGGGCTGCCCATTGCCATCAAAGCTGCTTTCGGCGGTGGCGGCAGGGGCATCAAAGTAGTCCGCGAGCGCGAATCCATCACCGAACTCTATGAGTCAGCGGTTCGCGAAGCCACCGCCGCCTTTGGACGTGGGGAATGCTTTGTCGAACGCTTCCTGGACGCCCCCCGCCACGTGGAAACGCAATGCTTGGCGGATGCCCACGGCAACGTGGTGGTGATTTCCACCCGCGATTGTTCACTACAACGGCGTAACCAAAAACTCGTGGAAGAGGCCCCCGCTCCCTTCCTTACGGAAGAACAAAACCGGCGACTGTATGAGTCCTCCAAAGCCATCTTGCGGGAAGCCGGTTATCAAGGCGCCGGAACCTGCGAATTTTTGGTGGGCCAAGACGGCACGATCTCTTTCTTAGAAGTCAACACCCGTTTGCAGGTGGAGCATCCGGTGTCCGAAGAAGTCACGGGAATTGACTTAGTCCGCGAACAGTTCCGGTTGGCCCGTGGTGAGGAACTGGGTTATACGGATCCGGAAGTACGTGGGCATTCGCTGGAATTCCGCATTAACGGTGAGGATCCCGGCCGTAGTTTCATGCCTGCGCCCGGCACTCTTAGCACCTTGCGTCTGCCCACCGGACCTGGCATTCGTGTGGATTCGGGGGTTGAAGCCGGTGAAACCGTATCCGGCAACTTTGACTCTATGATCGCCAAACTGATTGTCACTGGCCGCGACCGCTCGGAGGCTTTGGCGCGTTCCCGCAGGGCACTGGCCGAACTCACCATTGAAGGTATGGCCACGGTGGTGCCCTTTGACCGTGCCGTGGTCAACGACCCCGCCTTTGCACCCGCCGGCGATCAACCCTTTACCGTGCACACCCGGTGGATTGAAACCGAATTCGACAACACCATTAAACCTTTCACCGGCGCACCAGAGCCCTCCGTGGAGCCGGAAGAACGCCGCAGCATGGTGGTAGAAGTGGGCGGCAAACGCCTAGAAGTTGTGCTGCCGTCCTCACTGCTGGGAGGCACCAAAACGCCAACAACCACCGCTAAACCACGTCGGGAACGTTCCGGACGCGGTGGGGCCACAAAAGCCACCGGGGATGACCTCACGTCGCCCATGCAGGGCACCATCGTGAAACGCGCAGTGGAAAACGGTGACACTGTCGAAGAAGGCGACACCATAGTGGTGATCGAAGCCATGAAGATGGAACAACCCTTGAAAGCGCACAAAGCCGGAAAGGTATCGGGCTTAACCTGCGCCCCCGGGGATACCGTATCCGCCGGAGCGGTTTTAGCCACCATTTCGTAAGGAACCTCATGCCCCCCGCCGCAGAACGCCCCACTCCCCCGCCGTCTGTACCTTCTGCGCTATCCAGCGATACCGCACGAACACTGCGCAACCGTGTCCGCGCGGCCTCTTTGGTAGGTACCACCATCGAGTTCTACGACTTCTACGTCTATGCCACGGCCGCCGTCGCAGTATTCCCCGCCTTGTTCTTCACCGGGGAAAATGAAACCGCCAAATTGTTGGCGTCCATGGCAACTTTTGGTGCAGCTTTTATCGCACGGCCGATCGGGTCTGTGCTCTTTGGGCATTTTGGTGACCGCATCGGACGCAAAGTAACGCTGATTGGCGCCCTGTTAACCATGGGGATCGCCACCATCCTGATTGGCCTATTACCCACGTACTATTCAATTGGTTTGTGGGCACCCATCATCTTGACCATCCTGCGTTTCTGCCAAGGTTTGGGACTGGGCGGTGAATGGTCCGGTGCTGCACTGCTGGCCACCGAGTATGCGGAAGAAGGCAAACGTGCCCGGGCTGCCATGTGGCCGCAGCTTGGTGCTCCTTTCGGGTTCATCTTGGCCAACGGTTTCTTCTTATTGCTCACCGTGGCCATGGGGTTCACCACCCTGGCAGATAGCGGCAGTGATCACGCTTTCCTAGCGTGGGGCTGGCGTATTCCTTTCGTGGCCTCGATTGTGATGGTCCTCGTGGGTCTGTATGTCAGGTTTTCCCTGGAAGAAACCCCGGTATTCCGCACCGCAGTGGAACGCTCCGAACCGGTCAAGTCACCGCTGACAGAAGTGTTTAAGACGTCGTGGGTTCAGATCATCCAGGGCACGTTCATCATGCTGGCCACCTACGTGCTGTTTTATCTTATGACTGCCTGGATATTGTCCTATGGCATTGGATCCGCAGCTGCCGGTGGGCTTGGCATCCCTTACCGGAATTTCTTGGTCATCCAGCTGATCGCCGTGGTGTTGTTTGCCGCTATGATCCCGGTTTCTGGCTGGCTAGCAGACGTCTACGGACGCCGTTCCTCCTTGCTGGTAATCACCGCAGGAATTGTGGTTTTCGGGCTGTTGTTCGGATGGTTTATTGCCCCAGAGAATTTGGGCACCGGCGCAGACCTCAGCATGGTACGCCTGGTGATTTTCTTAGCGATTGGCATGGCGCTCATGGGCCTCACCTTTGGGTCCATGAGCGCTGTGTTGCCGGAGTTGTTCCCCACCAACGTGCGCTACACCGGTTCGGGAATCGCGTATAACGTGGCTTCGATTCTGGGGGCCGCATTAACCCCGTATGCCGCAGTGTGGCTTAATGCGTCCTACGGTGTTTCGGCAGTCGGGCTGTATCTGTCCGCAGCTGCTGTAATCACCTTTGCGGCACTGTGGTTGTCACCGGAAACCCGTCACGTCAGCATGCTCGACGTCGGCACCAGGTAGGCACCCCACCACGCGAGGCCGAGGGGTCGTTCTGCTCGCTCAACATTGATGTCAAACGAGCAGAACGACCCCCGCGTGGAGCACAAACGGAACGTCAGTTCTCGCCGAAGCCGTCACCTCTGTAGGCAATCGACAGTGACACGACCAAAAAGATTGCCAGAGGAATCCAGAGATTCCCTGCGGTCTCCCAGAACCCGCGCCCCGTCAGTCCAGATGTGGCAGCCACAACAAGGCTCATGCCGACCACGTACAGCGCCAGAGTCAACAGGACCCGTTGGACAGAAGGACTCATCCCGTGCCTAAAGATCCAAACACTGGTTCGCAACCGCACTCAGCCCTGCAAGTGGTGCAGGCGTCGCGCGGCCTCGGAGATTGAGCCGGACAGGGACGGGTACACCGTGAAGGTTTCGGAGAAGTCATCCACCGTCAGTCCCTTGGACACCGCCACGGAGATGGCGAAGATCAGCTCGGAGGCACGGGGCCCCACCACAACTCCGCCAATGATGGTCCCCGGGCCCTTACGGGCAAACAACTTCACGAAACCGTCCTCCACCTTCATCATCTTGGCCCGTGCGTTGGTGGCCAAGTCCAGCTTGATGACATCGGCCGAGATGGTTCCGTCCTTGATGGCCTGCTCGGAAATGCCCACGGAGGCAATCTCCGGCGAGGTGAAGATGTTGGAGGCCACCACCGCCGTGCGCAGCGGCTTGACGGCATCACCCAGCACGTGAGCCATGGCAATGCGCCCCTGCATGGCAGCCACCGACGCCAATGGCAGCACCCCGGTGCAGTCACCGGCCGCGTAGATGCTGGGGACTGCAGTGCGTGAGACCCGGTCCACGGCAATATGACCGGAGTCCTCCAGCTTGACTCCCACTTCCTCCAGACCCAAACCCTCCGTGTTCGGGATCGAGCCCACGGCCAACAGGCAGTGTGAGGCCGCAATCTTGCGGCCTCCGGAGAGGGTGACCACCACGCCGTCATCGGTACGCTCCACAGCTTCCGCCCGGGAACGGGAGACCACGGTCAACCCACGACGTTCAAAGACGTTCTCCAGAACCTCAGCCGCATCCGAGTCCTCACCGGGCAACACCTGATCCCGGGAGGAAACCAAGGTGACCTTGGCACCCAACCCGTTATAGGCAGAGGCAAATTCGGCACCGGTCACACCCGACCCCACCACCACCAGGTGTTCGGGAATCTCCTGCATGCTGTAAACCTGCGTCCAGGTCAGGATGCGCTCCCCGTCCGGCTCAGCACTGGGCAGGGTCCGGGGGTGGGCACCCACGGCCACCAGGATGGCGTCGCCGGCGAGGTCGTACTCCATCCCGTCTTCAGCCTTGACGTGCACCATGTTGGGATCGGTAATCGAACCAACCCCATCCACAACCTGCACACCTTCTTTCTCCAGCCCACGGCGGATGTCTCGAGACTGCGTGGCAGCTAGGCGCAGCAGACGGGCATTGATCGTGGGTAAATCAGCGCCCAACCCTTCGATCCTGCTGCCATCATGTGGACCGCCCACCAGATGAACACCAAGGTCTTGGACTTCATGAAAGCGGTGAAGGGTATCTGCCGAGGCGATCAGGGTCTTGGACGGCACCACATCCGTCAACACGGCAGCGCCCCCCACACCCTGACGCTCAATGACGGTGACATCGGCACCCAAACTACGGGCGTGCAATGCCGCTTCGTAGCCTCCAGGCCCTGCGCCGATGATGATAATTTTTTTCTTGAGGTTATCGGTGACTGAACTCACGGGTGCATTGTGTCAAAGAATCCGGCCCGACCAGGCTGCACTACGGGGCGTGGCCCACAATGCGCAACCCCCACAGCTGAAAATTTCCCACGAATATTCCTCTAATGAACTTGAAAGTCAGGGGATCTCTGCACACAGTAGTGGAGTCCATTTTTCCCGAACAGGATATATATGTCTTCTACCGATTCATCATTACCCTCAGCGGAGGGTTCGGCACAGAACGATTCTGTAACCACCAACGATCCCTCAGCGGAAACCCTTGAGGCCCCTGAAGTAACAGCTGGCGAAGCCAACAACATCCACGATGCCGCCGAAACCGAGGAGCACGGCGCCTTCGCTCTGCACGAGGAATTAACCGTTCCAGAAGCCGACCAAATCCAGGCTGAAGACAGCGACGAGGAAATCACCGACAAACTGCGCCAACAGGGTGTCAAAATCGGCGCATTAGGCGTCGCCCCGCGTGTTTTCTGGCCTGCAATGATCGTCATTCTTGCCGTCGGGCTGATCGGCATCCTGGCACCAGAGGGCACCGGGCAGGTGTTTGAAACCACTCAAAGCTGGATTGTGTCCAACCTGGGCTGGTATTACATGCTGATCATCGGTGGTTTCGTGGCTTTCACCGTAGTCTTAGGTTTTTCGCGCCTGGGTGATATTCGCTTAGGGCGCGACGATGAGGACCCTGAATTTGGTGTGTTGTCCTGGTTTTCCATGCTCTTTGCAGCGGGTATGGGCATCGGTCTGGTGTTCTACGGTGTGGGCGAACCTTTGACGTATGCGACGGTCTCCCCCAAACCCGGTTGGGATGGCGATCAAGCCCACCTTCAGGGGCTAGCCATGGCTCAAACCTTCGTGCATTGGGGACTGCACCCATGGTCGATCTACGCGGTCATTGGCTTGGCTTTGGCCTACGCCATTCACCGCCGCGGTCGCCCGGTATCAATCCGCTGGGTGTTAGAGCCCTTATTTGGTGAGCGTGTTAAAGGCACGCTGGGGGACGCTATTGACGTCCTAGCCATCTTCGGCACGGTATTCGGTGTGGCCACATCCCTGGGGCTTGGCGTCCAACAAATCTCAACCGGCATGGTGGCCATGGGTGTCGTGGACACTGTGGATAACACGCTGTTGGTAATCCTGATTGTGATCATCACTTTCCTGGCCATTCTTTCCGTGGCCAGCGGTCTGGGTGCAGGTATTAAGTGGCTATCCAACATCAACCTGTCGATGGCCGGGTTATTGCTGATCAGTGTTTTACTCCTTGGTCCCACCGTGTTCTTGTTACAGAACTTTGTGGAATCGCTGGGTATGTACCTGGCCAACCTCATGCAAATGACCTTCGACGTTGGAGCGCACCAGCGCAGCGAAGAAGCTCAAGGCTGGTTCACCGGATGGACCATCTTCTACTGGGGTTGGTGGATCGCATGGTCACCATTTGTGGGTGTCTTCATCGCACGAATTTCCAAAGGACGCACCATTCGCCAGTTTGTGGCTGGGGTACTGTTGGTGCCCACCATCGTGGGATTTTTCTGGTTCTCGGTCATGGGCGGTATGGGGCTGTGGCGCCAGTTCTACGGCCAGGCAGACCTGGTGGTGGATGGCGAACTCTCCGTGGAATCCGCCCTGTTCAAGGTATTAGACGGTCTTCCTCTCGGCTCTGTGTTGTCGGTGATCGCTATCATCCTGGTGGCCATCTTCTTCATCACATCAGCCGACTCCGGCTCTCTAGTCGTCGACATGCTCGCCTCCGGTGGACACCCGAACCCCCCAGTGTGGTCGCGGGTGTTGTGGGCCTTGTTGGAGGGTTTCCTTGCCGTCGGGCTACTGCTGGCCGGTGGCCTTGGTGCTTTGCAAGCCGGTTCTCTCATCACAGCGTTGCCGTTCAGCGTCGTGCTGTTGTTAATGTGTCTGGCCACGGTGCGTGCTTTGATTGCTGAAACCCGAGTGCGCGACCGTGCTTTACAACGTGAGGAAATCAATCGCATGCGGACGTTGGTGACGGAGGAAATCACGGAAAATCTTTCTGACTTCCCACAAATCGAATCCTACGTGGATCGGCGTATTGACTACCGGATTAACCGGACTAAGCCTGGTTTCCACCTGCCGCAGCTCAAACGCACACGGCAACGTCCTACAGAGTGAAGGAGACCCCACGTGGCACAAGCCGCTGATGAACAGAACCCGTTTGACCTGGCCCACCAAGCGGCTCAGGTGCTGGCAGACCGCACACGTATCGCCCAGCATGACATTGCCCTCACCCTAGGATCAGGGTGGGGCGGTGCCGCCGATTTGTTGGGGGACACCGTGGCTGAAATCCCAGCAGATCAGGTTCCAGGGTTTCGACCACCAGCACTTGATGGCCACGTGGGGACCTTGCGCTCCATCCGGCTGAAAGCCCGTTCATCCGACACGCAGCCGCGCCACGCACTGGTCATCGGTGCCCGTACCCACCTGTACGAAAACCACGGGGTACGGGCCGTGGTCCACGGGGTGCGGACGGCTGCCGCCGCCGGCGCGAGAACCATGGTGTTGACCAACGGTTGTGGAGGGTTACGCACGGAGTGGACCCCAGGCACACCGGTGTTGATCTCAGATCACATCAACCTCACCGCAACCTCTCCGTTGGAAGGCGCCACATTTGTGGACCTCACAGACCTGTATTCGCAACGACTGCGTGACGTGGCACGTTCAGTGGACCCTTCCCTTCCCGACGGCGTCTACGCACAAGTCCCGGGGCCACATTACGAAACTCCAGCGGAAATTCGGATGCTCGGCACCCTGGGGGCGGATCTCGTCGGCATGTCCACCGCGCTGGAAGCAATTGCCGCACGCCAAGCGGGGCTGGAAATCCTCGGAATTTCCCTGGTGACCAACCTTGCAGCGGGAATTCACCACACGCCTCTATCTCATGAGGAAGTTGTGGAGGCCGGGCGGGCAGCAGGTCCACGCATCGCTCGTTTGCTGGCCGATATTGTCGAAGTACTGCCATGATGCCTCCGAACGGGACTGATCTGCTGCACGCAGTGCGTCATTGGATCGCGCAAGACCCCGACCCTGCAACGCGTCATGAGCTAGAAACTTTGTTGGCCACGGCGTTGGACACCACCAGCGAAGAAAAGACCGCTACCGCTGCGGTGGGGCAACTTGCGCAGCGGTTTTCCGGAACATTGGAGTTCGGGACGGCTGGGCTGCGCGCGGCACTCGGAGCCGGCCCCCTACGCATGAACCGTGTGGTGGTGCAGCGCGCCGCAGCCGGGGTGGCAGCGCACGTAGTGGATGTCGTGGGCGACCATACTTCACCGGCCCCCCGGGCTGTCATTGGCTACGACGCGCGGCACAATTCTGAGGTCTTCGCCCGCGATACCGCCGCAATTTTCACCGCAGCGGGCCTGGACACATTGCTGATGCCATGCCCCTTCCCCACACCTGTTCTGGCCTGGGCTGTTCGGAAATACGACGCCGATGTGGGTGTGATGGTCACGGCCTCGCACAATCCGGCTGCGGATAACGGATACAAGATCTACCTGGGAAGCCGCGCCGTAGAAGAGTGCGGCCGAGGCTGTCAGATTGTTGCCCCGCATGACTCACAGATCGCGGCTCACATTGCCACCATCACGGATGTCCGCGACATACCACAGGCCGACTGTGGGTGGACACTGCTTCCCCGAAGTGTGGAACAGGACTACCTCACAGCAATCCTGCCGAAGCCCTTGGAGCCCCCCGCACCCCTGCGCATTGTGGTGACTGCCATGCATGGTGTGGGCGGACCGACGGTGCTTGCTGCATTGTCCCGGGCTGGGTTCACAGACCTTCACCCGGTAACCGAACAGCACGAACCCGACCCCACTTTCCCCACGGTGACCTTCCCCAACCCAGAAGAACCCGGTGCCCTGGACCTTGCGTTGGCCCATGCGCACCGTGTGAATGCTGATCTGGTCATTGCCAATGACCCCGATGCCGATCGCTGCGCGATCGCGGTACCTGACCCTGCTCATCCAAGTGCTCTCAATGGCTGGCGCACTTTGCGTGGGGATGAGGTCGGGGTGCTTCTGGGTGCTGCGGTGTTACAGAAACTCTCCCGTGACACCCCGCAAGCTGTGGTGGCTAATTCTTTGGTGTCGTCCCGGATGTTGGGGCGTATGGCAGCAGCAGCAGGTGTTGACCACCAGCAGACCCTCACCGGTTTTAAGTGGATCGCCCGAGTACCTCATATGGCTTACGGATACGAGGAAGCCCTGGGGTACTGCGTGAACCCGCAGATTGTACGGGATAAAGACGGCATATCAGCGGCGGTAGCTATCGCTCAATTGGCTGGGCGGGCCGCAGCACGAGGGGCATCTTTGCCCGATGAGTTGGATGCGCTTGCGGTGAAGCATGGGGTATTTGCCACAGATCAACTATCCATCAGGGTGGATGACCTCACCCTGATGACCCGCATGATGTCTGTTCTGCGGGAAAACACCCCGACTGAACTGGCAGGCTCTGCGGTGGTTGAGGTCCGTGACCTAGCCCAGCCACCGGCCCATGCGCCTCTTCCACCCACGGAGGGCATACTGCTGATCACTCAAGATGATTCCCGAGTGATCGTGCGGCCATCCGGAACGGAACCCAAAATCAAGTGTTATGTGGAAACGGTCACGAATGTCTGTGATGCCGCAGACCTCACTGAGGCGCGCACCACTGGTGCTGCACGGTTGCATACCATCATCAGCGACCTTCAGAATCTTCTGTCTGTATAACCTGACGCCGCTCGAGCAGCGCCTTACCGGTCTCCCAACGCGCCAGGATAATGTCCACCACCTCCGATGGAACCTGCTCGCCGGCGACTAAAAGGGGTTGTGTTATCCGCCCATGGACGGCATATTCCGGTGGTGCACTGGATACAGCTGTTTCAACAGCTCGTGCCGCTTGCCGGTGGAAAAATCCCTGCGCTATATGGAACGACACCACCGTCACGCGACGCGCACCCTGTGCATACACAACGGCCAGAGCCTCCTGAGCCCGTGGATGTGCCGCAGAGACAAACCCGGTAGTGACGTCACGCCCCACCAATTCCGCAAGATCACTCGCCTGCTGACGCACAGCCCGTACCGCTCTAGGATCAGATGACCCCGCTCCCACCAGAACCAGCGACGGTGTATCTCCAAGGTCATCAGCAGCCTCAAGGTTCTGGATGCGCCGCCGCAACAGGTGGGACAGCGCCGGGTCCGGTCCCAGGGCATCCGTGACGACGTGATGCGGACGCTGCGCCACCGCATCCGCTAAATCGGTGTACACGTGGAACCCCGCCGCCACCAAAAGTGGAACAATCACCACAGGACGTTCCGCTAGCTGGTCGCAGCGTTCCCGCACCCCGGGCTGTTGAACGTCTACCCATGTAAGAATCACCTCTGTGGCAGGTAATGCATGGGCCACCGCCGCAGCGACGTCTTCAGTGGCGGTGTGTGTTGCCGCGGCGGTAGAACCGTGGGCGCATAACAACAGAACGGGATCCACCGTGAAACTCACCTGCCCTATTCAACCAGGACATCACGGCACCCGGTTTACTCACGGATGATCCCCGTCCCGTTTTCATGGCGGTCTATCAGGCGCCGGATCCTCCGCACATCAGCTGTGGACCGGGTGACGACTTGGGGATGGGCTTGGGCAAACCACGACGTCAAACGCCGCCCGGGGCCTACTTCCACCACAACGTCTCGTCCACGGCCTACCAACAGGGACATGGTGTCGCGCCACAGATCTTGTCCCTTGATCAGTGCTTCCACGTCGTGACGCGCCTGTGCTGCCGTACGAATAGGACGGGCGGTGCCTGATCCCATGACCGCAAAATACGGGTGGCGAAATTCAACAGCCTCAAGGTCACGGAGCAGCCCTGCACGGTCCTGCTCGGGAACCTCCGGTAACGGAGGAGGTTCTGGGGAGTCACCCCAGGAGTAGGACAGCGGCAACAGACCAGCATGTTCACGCACCAAAAGGAGCCCATCCGTAAAACTCAGCGCCCCGGAAACGGCTAAAGCCGCGTATGTTCCTAATTGGTGGCCTGCTACCACATTCGGGTGCCACCCAGAATCCAACAACCCCAAGTGGGTGATCACGCTCACGGCGTACACCACCGCGTGCATGTCTTGCGCCACCGGGTTCACAGCACACGCATGTTTGCCACCCCACGGCAGCTCCGGTGGGATGCCATCGTCATTGACGGTGCGCAGATCAATACCTATCGCGTGCTGCGCCTGGTCAAAGACCTTGGTCGCCATCTCCGGGAAGGCTTCCAGGACAGCATCCGCCATGGTTACCCCGCGCGCTCCCTGGCCTGGGTACACAAATGCACAGTGCATGTTCCCACCGTTCTCTTGTTGTCCTTCAATTCCCCTGATGAAGAACGTGATCCCCTAAACCTTCGCCCCGTTGTTACGCTCGCATGCCCACGCCACTGGCACAAGGGACACGACGCGACACATGGTGACGATTGCCTTCCGCACAATCGTGTTCGGAGACCTAATGTAGAGCCCATGTTCCTGGACACCAACCTTGAACACGTAACCGTTCTCCTGCTCGGCGCGGATCAACACTCCCGCAGCGCTCGCCGGCTCCGGGCGGCAGGTGCCATCGTCGTTGATGACGTCAACCACCCCACACCACCTGGGCTCATCCTGATTGTGGGCGAACCTGCCCCGTGGAAAACGCTGGTAGCTCAGGTCATCGAACATCACGGTCACATCCCAGTGGCCGTGACCCCGGCTGAGCGCACAGGAGTCACCTTGATTGGCGGTGGCCCGGGACCTGATGATTTGGTCACTACCCGTGGGTTAGACGCATTGGCAGACGCAGATGTGGTGTTGTTAGACCGGCTGGCACCGCAAGAGATCGTCAGCACCCAGGCCCCGCATGCCCAGATCATCCACGTAGGCAAATGGCCTGGCCATCACCCTGTACCCCAAGAAGAAATCCACCGCATCATGTTGGAGTCGGCAGCACAAGGCCGCCACGTGGTCCGATTTCACGGCGGTGACCCCTATGTCTTTGGGCGTGGTGGTGAACAAGTCGCTGATTGTGAGTCCTGGGGTGTTCCGGTGGATGTGGTCCCCGGAGTCAGTTCTGCCGTTGCTGTACCGGCAATAGCCGGCATCCCGGTGACTTTTCGTGACGTCGCACGAACGTTCACCGTTACATCAGGTCATGTTCCTTTCAGTGATGAGGAACTACGCGGCTTCTGTACGTTGCTCGCCACCGGAGCCACCGTGGTGGTGCTCATGGGCGTGGCAACCCTCCCCCAGCTCACCGGTGGTCTCATGCGCCACGGTGCAGCAACCGATACCCCTGTTGCCGTTGTTGAAAAGGGGTTCAGCCCCGAACAAATCATCCACACCACCACCCTTGAATCCGCTGTTTCTGACGCAGCCCGGGTCAATTCACCGGCTGTCACTGTCGTCGGCCCCGTGGCGGCTCTGGCTTCAGAAGATCGGGAACACATTTTGGGTGATTTAACCACCCACCGGGCAGTTGCCCACCCCCAAAGAACCAGACATCACGGTCCGTTGCATGGGCGCACCGTAGCGGTCACAGCCCACCGGCGTGCGGCAGATCAGATCCAGGCCCTTGAACGAAAAGGCGCAAAAACCATTGCTGCCCCAGCCCTCAAGCTAGTTCCCGTGGATCAAGACCACACAGTGATGGCTGAAACCCACAACATGGTGGCTGCTGCACCGGATCTCATGGTGATCACCACGGGATACGGATTGACACGATGGTGGGAGGTCGCGGAAGCTTCCGAAAGTGCTGATGATCTTCATGCCATGCTGGCAGCCGCCGATATTTGGGTGCGCGGCCCCAAAGGCCGCGCTGCGGTACGCAAACTGGGGCTACACGACGTCGGTGTTTCCTCCGATGAAACCATCGCCACGTTGATTGATGAGATCCTCACAGCCCATCACGACGATCTCACGGGAATGGTCATCGGATGGCAAGAAAACGGGTATCACGACCGTTACCAGCGCCAACGCTTAGCGAATGCCGGAGCTTCTGTTCACCAAGTGGTCCCCCACCGGTGGGCTGACGCGGATGACTCCGGTATGGTCCCGCACATGATTCGGGCAGTGTGCGATCGGCAGATCAACGCAGTGACGTTTACGTCCGCAGCAGGTTCAGAAGCAGTGTTATCCACTGCTGCCGACATGGGCCTGGCGGAGGAATTTGTGGCTGCTTTCACGCCACCTTCAACAAGCGACCCTCACTCTGGCAAAGCCTGGGATCGGGTGGTGGCGGCCACCGTTGGTCCTATCACCGCCTCCCCTTTACAGGATGCCGGCATTCCCGCGTTAGTGCCGACTCGTTTTCGGATGGGTGCGATGATTCAGCAGCTCGTGGATGTCCTCCACGAGTAACGGGTATCAGCACCGCTCACTCTCACTCCTGAACATCACAAGAACATCTACAGAGAAAGACCACCTTCACCATGTCTGATCTGCAAGAACGACGCAGCCTGCCCGCCGATATAGCAATAGACTCCACCACCATTGCTGCGCGTGTAGACCACACTTTGTTAACACCAAGCGCCAGTCGGGAGCAGGTGTTGGCCCTCTGTCAAGAAGCCAGGGACTTAGGTTTCGGTGCCGTGTGCGTCAACGGTCTATGGACTTCCCTGGTGGCCCAGGAACTAGACGGCAGCCAGGTATCAACCTGCACTGTGGTGGGGTTTCCCTTGGGGGCTTCTGGCACGGACGTGAAAGCTTATGAAGCAGCGCAAGCCGTAGAGTGCGGCGCCCAAGAAATCGATATGGTTCTGGATATCGCTGCGGTTCAGCGGGGTGATGGCAAGGCCATCGAACATGAAGTACAGGCAGTAGCACGAGTGGTTCATGCCGATGGCGCACTCCTAAAAGTAATCATCGAAACCTGCCTGCTCACCGACGAGCAAAAAGTCTTGGCGTGCCAGGTGGCGGTGAGTGCCGGGGCGGATTACGTCAAAACCTCCACTGGTTTTTCCACGGGTGGTGCCACAGCTGACGACGTCGCCCTGATGCGCCGCACCGTGGGTGAAGATATCGGGGTCAAAGCCTCCGGTGGAGTGCGCACACGCGCCACAGCCATCGAGATGTTACGGGCAGGAGCATCACGCATTGGTGCTTCGGCAGGAGCTGCGCTGTTACGTGATGATTCAGCCCAGCCCGCAGTGGACGCCGGTGATCGGCCCGGTAACAACACATATTGATCTTTAGTGTGGTCAATAACCACTACACTTGGTGCGCAGACAAACATTTTTCAGCCACACTCCGCACCACAGGAGCTTGGGAAAGGAATCGTATGGCTACCGACAACTATGGACGCACCGTTCGCCGTCATTCGGGTGATGGCCAATTCGTTTCCAGCCTTGCGCTGTGCTTGGTCCCGATTGTTGCGATTTTGGCCAGTTTTTGGTTGTTCACTATGCCGGAGAATTGGGGCTTTGTGCTGGGGATTCTGGTGTACAGTGCAGCGTTGCTGATTCCCACGTGGATTATTTCTAGCAAGACCGCTGCACGTTCAACCTGGGGCCGTGAGCTCACCATCGACGTTCCGCATTCTTCCGAAGGCTCACCCCAGCAGATAAGATAACGAACCGGTGACTCTGCAGCTCAGCTCAGAGTCCCCGAAGCACTTGAATATGACGTAGGGCCCCGCGCTGTTGTGAGCGCGGGGCCCTACTCGACGGTAACCCTGGGCTTAAGGGTTACCGGAGGTCTTGGTCTACGCGGCGAGACTCTTTATCCCCAGGTCTCTAGCCGCGGACCATGGCAGCCACTGCCTGAATACCGCCCGCCGAGCTCACCGAACCCCCAAAAAATTACATCGGTGTCTTGGATCCAGCTGACGACATCAAGAGGCTGCGTTCTCCCTGTTCCACCCAAAAACATACGTCCACCCGGCAGGAAAAGTCATCCGAAATCCATGTTCTGGCTAGCAGTGTCCCCATAAATAGTGGTTCATCACGTCAGGAATGTCCACTAAAAGTCATCTGTTTTCACCCATAATGTGACGTCTGTTAAGCAACTGCTACAGGGGTTTCAATGATCTGGGTGATGACTTCGCTCGCCCACGCTAGAACAGCGTCATCCGCCAGGTCCTTACCACCCACCCGAGTGGTCTTAGGTTTGGGTACCAGTACGACATGATGTTCAGTATTCGGCACGGCAAGGTATTTGGAGCCGGGGTACATGCGCTGCAGTCGTAGTTGACGTGACTCTGGCAGCTCAACGGGTCCGAATCGGATATGCGGCCCTTGGACAGCTACATCCACCAGGCCACAAGCACGGGCTTTGATCCGCAACCGGGCCACCTCCAATAACAGTTGAGCCGGCTGCGGCAGTTTTCCGTAACGGTCTTCCAACTCTTCCGCCACCGCAGCCACGCCGGCTTCATCCGTAGCAGCAGCTAACGTGCGGTAAGCGTCCAAGCGCAGCCGCTCCCCCGGTACGTAGTCATGCGGCAAGTGGGCATTCACCGGAAGCTCCACTTTCATCTCAGCTGGAGCTTCTTCCTTCTCACCCCGGTACTCAGCAACCGCTTCCCCCACCAAACGCAGGTACATATCAAAGCCCACCCCGGCAATATGACCGGACTGCTCACCCCCCAGAAGGTTGCCCGCTCCACGGATTTCCAGATCCTTCTGCGCCAGTTGTAGGCCAGCACCAAGTTCATTGTGCGCGGCCACAGCTTTCAGGCGCTCCAGTGCAGTCTCCGTCAAAGACTTTTGGGCGTCATAGAGGAAATAGGCATATGCCCGCTCACGACCACGCCCCACACGACCACGTAACTGGTGCAGCTGCGACAACCCGTACTTATCAGCACCATCGACAATCAACGTATTGGCATTGGCAATATCTAGGCCAGTTTCCACGATGGTGGTTGATACCAGCACATCAAAGCGTTTTTCATAGAAATCCACGATGATGCGCTCTAATTCGTTTTCACTCATCTGTCCGTGGGCTACCGCAACGCGCGCTTCCGGCACCAACTCCCGCAACTCAGCTGCTCGCCGCTGAATACTCGACACCCTGTTGTGCACAAAAAACACCTGCCCTTCGCGCATCAACTCGCGCCTCACAGCGGCCGTGACTTGCTTATCGGTATAAGCCCCCACATAGGTCAGCACGGGGTGACGCTCTTCCGGCGGTGTGGCGAGCGTGGACGTTTCCCGGATCCCGGTTAAGGACATTTCCAGTGTTCTAGGGATAGGGGTGGCAGACATCGCCAAAACATCGACGTTAGTGCGCATAGCCTTCAGCTTTTCCTTGTGCTCCACACCAAAACGCTGCTCTTCGTCAATAATCACCAAGCCCAAATCTTTGAACGTGATATCCGAACCCAGCAAACGGTGGGTTCCAATGACCACATCCACGCTGCCATCAGCCAGACCTTTCATCACTTCTTTGGCTTCTTTAAGGCTCTGAAAACGGGATAACGAAGCCACACGGACTGGAAACCCCGAGTACCGTTCGCTGAAGGTTTCTGTATGTTGCTGACCCAACAATGTGGTGGGCACCAAAACAGCCACCTGTTTGCCATCCTGAACAGCCTTAAAGGCAGCACGAACAGCCACCTCAGTTTTGCCGTATCCCACATCTCCAGAAATCAGGCGATCCATGGGGATTTCCCGCTGCATATCCGCCTTGACTTCGTCAATAGTGCTTAACTGATCAGGAGTTTCGATGTACGGGAAAGCCTCCTCCAGCTCGCGTTGCCATGCGGTGTCTGGGCCAAATGCATGCCCCCGGGTGCTCATGCGAGCTGAGTACAGCCGGATGAGTTCCCCGGCAATGTCTTTCACCGCTCGCTTGGCGGCTTTCTTTTTCTGATTCCAGTCCGCCCCACCCATCTTGGACAGTGTGGGGGTTTCCCCGCCCACATAACTAGACACCTGATCCAGCTGATCTGTGGGCACAAAAAGACGATCTTTAGGTCCGTTGCGTTTAGACGCTGCATACTCCAGAACAAGGTATTCCCGCATAGGCCGTTGTTGCCCTGGAGCGACACCAGCGCCCCCCACGGGGCGAGCCACTAGTTCCACAAACTGGCCAATACCGTGTTGTTCGTGCACCACATAATCCCCGGCCTGTAATGCCAACGGGTCAACAACACGACTGCGGCGTCGAGGCAACTGACGTGCATTTTTGACCGTATGTGCTGAGGAGCGACCCAGAACATCAGACTCCGTCAAGAAGGCGACCTTAAGCGATTCCACGACAAAGCCCGTTCCAGCGGTGGCACAGGTTAGCTCCACCACCCCCGGCTGAGGCTCATCGGTCAAAGACTCATGGCGGGCAGCAGGAATCTGTGCGTCGTGCAGCAATTCACCCAGGCGTTGCAGCGGCCCGGGGCCTTCCGTCACAACCACTACACGCCATCCGTCACGGACCGATTCGCTCAGGTGATCAAGCATGGCTTGCACGTTTCCCCGGAAAGACAGTGGCTCACGGGCACGGACCGTCACGGTATCCGCATCAGAATCCAGCAGGCGGATCACTGCACCACTGGTATCCGCGTCCACCTCGGTTAAGGACCTATCAACGGGCAAGGCAGTTGTAGCCCACCATCCCAAATCAGCATCGACGACATTCTGTTGGGCTTGCTCCAGGGTCTGAAAGGAACCGGCTTCCAGACTCCGACCGTCAATCTGCGTACTGGCAACCGGCAGTGGCGCACTGTTCGAATCCGCAGCTGATTCCCAGGCAGCGGCCAAAAATTCCTCATTGGTGGCCACCAGGTCCGTTGCACGCATCCGAACCTTCTCTGGCTCCATGATCACCACTAAGGAACCGGGGGGGAGCAAGGAAGTCACTGGCACCATGTCATCGGCCAGCAATGGAGCCAGGGATTCCATACCTTCGGTATAGATTCCACCGGCAATCTTTTCCAGCAGCGCTTCTGCTCCAGGTAAGTGTTGCTGAAGTCCGGCAGCACGCGACTGCACCTGTGGCGTGATCAATAATTCACGGCATGGCGGAGCGACCACTCGTTGGGGGTGCTCCCCGGAACGCAGGGTGCGTTGATCAGCTACAGCAAACCAACGCAGGTGTTCGATCTCATCGCCAAAGAACTCCACACGAATCGGATGATCAACTGTTGGCGGGAAAACATCCAGGATTCCGCCACGCACCGCGAATTCACCCCGTTTGGTCACCATGTCCACTCGGGCGTAGGCGGCAGCAACCAAAGAGGCAACGACATCATCAAAGGAACGTTCGCTCCCCTGCTCCAGTACCACCGGCTCAAGGTCAGCCAGCCCCGCCACCACCGGTTGTAGTAACGAGCGCACTGGCGCTACAACCACATCTAATGCTTCCTGACCAGGGTGTTTCAATCTGCGCATCACGTCTAAACGACGCCCCACGGTATCTGAGCGAGGCGATAAGCGCTCGTGCGGCAGGGTCTCCCAGGCCGGAAAGTCAATCACCGTGGCCTCCGGCGCCCAGGCCGGTACTTGCGCCACAACGTCGTCGGCTTCGCGCCCGGTGGCCGTGACCACAAAAAGCACGGGACGCTGCCCACTTTCTGGGACACCTGGCGCTGTCCGCATTCCGCGAAGTATCTGGGCAAACACCGCTGGTCGTAGCCCGTCCGTGACACTGATGACGGTCTGCGTGGAACGTTCAGCAGCTGGCAAGGCAGCGTGAGAACGCACGGTGGCGATGGACGGTTCCTGGGTCAACGCAGATGCCAGGCCGGTCAAGGACATGGTGAAAGAACTCCTGAATGCCGTAAGGGGGGTGTGTAGCGCCCCCAAGGGTACTGCTTATGGCCCACACCCCGAGAAAAGTCAGGGGTTCACCGGGGAATCGCCTTATGACCGGTGCTGTGACGTCATGAACTCAATCCTTCGTCACATGGGCTTCATGCATTCGCACATAACCCGATTCTTTCGGATACTTAGGGACCACAGGGATGCTGAACCCCCTTCACACAAGGTACCCGATCAGGCACACCTTGCGCCGGGGACAGGAAGGCCCCGTACGTCACGCAGAACGTGCAGCACCGGGGATACAACGGGAGACACATATGTTCACGCCGAAAAATGACACCAACCCTCCTCAGCCTGTCGATTGCCTCATTTTTCACCAATTTGATGCCGCCAAAACTTCACCCGGTGGCATAGACACGGTCATCCGCGGCATCCTGAAGTACACCCACCCACCCACCAGTATTGCGGTGGTCGGCGTAGACACCACTGCCGATGACGGCACTCGATCCTTGGGAACCTGGGAAATTCATCACCTGGGAAAACGGACCATCTATTTCCTCCCCGTTGCTCGATTTGATCCAGCGAATCAGAACCGACGTATACCGCATACCCTGCGCCTGGTAGCCGGGCTGGTGCGCTATCGAGCACGTATTCCCCGGGCGCGCACCGTCCAGTGCCACCGGATGGACACTGCGTTAGCAACCCGCCTCCTCTTACCGGCACCCTTGATGTACTTCATCCACACCCAGGTAGGGGGTACCACTGGGAGCTCATCAGATTCCTTCTGGAGGTTTTTGGGCAAAATACACCCCACTTTAGAAAAGACGATCACCCAAGGTTCATCACGCGTCTATGCCTTCAGCCCAGAACGGATATCCCAGGTTCAACAGTGGAACCCCATTGCTGAGCTATCGCCAACCTGGTGGGATCCCGAACAGTTAAAAGCCGCCCAGCAGCCACATGAAACCCCTGATCCCTACCGCATTTTGTGGGTTGGGCGCATTGAAAAACTTAAAGATCCTGACCTTGCCGTCGCTGCCATCCGGGAACTCGTTCACCAATACCCAGAGAAACCGTGGTCTCTTCACTTCTACGGACCCGGCACACAAACTGATCACCTCAAGGCCGTGATCGCGGCCCAAGACTCCCCCGTAGCCCACCGGATTCACGTTCATGGGCGCGTGGAACCCGAGGAAATTACCCGCCAACAAGCCCGCAGCGGGGTTTTCCTGATGACCTCATTCCCCGGGTACGAAGGCTTCCCCACGGTCATTGTGGAGTCCTTGGCTACAGGATTACCCGTTGTGGTCACGGACGGCGCCGACCCTGGACATCTGGTTCGCGACGGGGTCAACGGATTTGTGACCAACAGGGACGCACGGACCATCGCAGAACGCATCGCCGAATCCACCACATTAGATAGATCACACATTCCCGCCACCGTGTCACACCTCAGTGCCCCCAGGATCGTGAACACCATCATGGCCACGGTAGGGAAACACGATGACCCCACCAACGCTGAGGAAACAGACACCAAAAAAGCGGCGCGCGCTCTATGGAACGATGGGCTGATCATGCGGCGCTCACGTTCTGGGGTTAAGCTCAATGAACTTCCTCTACAGACCGGTCCGCTGCCGACCGTTACCGAGCACATCGACCGGTTACGTCTCCAAGAATCCCCACAGCTTGTGGTGACCGCCAACGTAGATCAGGTCATTCATCTGAAAAAATCAACCACGCTACGGCAGGCCTATAGCATCGCGGGGCTACGGCTGATCGACGGAATGCCCTTAGTGTGGGTGGCCAAAGCACTGGGGGATCGGCATGCGCACCGTCACACGGGCGCTGACCTATTACCGACTTACGCCAAGCTATCGGCTGAACGCGGCCTGCGGTTGGTGATTACCGGTGGCGCCGACGCCGTGGTGGAACGCGCCGCAGAAAATCTGCGCAAGGCAAACCCGGGGTCTGATATCCGTACCGTACCCTTCCCATTTCTCACCTCTTCCGATGACCCCCGCTCCGCCGAGGTTGTAGAAGCCCTCCAGGGCATCTCCCCGGATATCGTTTTTCTCTGCCTGGGTTCCCCCAAACAGGAAGACTGGTTTCTGACATGGCGTGATGAGCTTCCCATGGCCGTGTACATCGGTGCGGGGGCTGCGGTTGATTTCGCGGCTGGGGCTCGTAAGCGGGCGCCCCTATACATTCAACGGGCCAGCCTGGAATGGGTATGGCGAGTAGCACAGGAACCACGCCGCTTGGTGGGCCGATATTTTCTGGATGGCCCGAAGTTCCTTCCGGTGGCGGTCAGGTCTTTAATACACCGGTAAGAACAGGTTTTAGACCCTCACCTGCTGGAAGATCAGTATGGCTATGGCACCCACCGCCACGGCACCCAAGAAACGCAAGACGGCTGGCCACGGGACCACTTTGCGAGTGAGGGCCAGCAACAAGACACATTCCACGAGCTCTCTGACCACCAACAGCCATGCAGCTAACTGGAAGTTGTGGACGGCTGTTAGAGCAATCGGTAGAGCCAAGATCACCCCAACCACCTTGAGGGGCGACGCCATCGCAATGCGATCTGCTTTGAGCAAGTAGACGGATAACGGCCAGTTCAGGGTGGTCACCACACAGCTCAAAGCCATTAGTGGCACAGCGTTAATAGCCGGATCCCATTCGGAACTGAGCATCAGCGGCAAAACAGTCAACGCAATCACCACCACACAAGTTTCGATCACGAGGGTCATCACCAGGGCACGGTCAAGGAGTTTCTGCCCGACGACTCTCTGGGTGTATTCGTCACCGGAGAAAATCGCTGGCCGCAGGACGTTGGTGGTTGATACCGCTAATGAATCCCCCGCCGACCGGGCAATGTTTTGCGCAAAAGACCATTGGCCCAACACGGCAGGTCCAGCGAAGATACTGACCAGGAAACGGTCTGTTTGGGACTGAAACCAGCCCAAAAGTTGATACCCGGACATGTGGGCCAGTTCAGGCTTAGGTCGGCGTCGCAAGGATTCCTGCAACTGTTCATCCGTCACCTGCACTTTGACTCGTTTGACGGCGCGCACCACTGCCCAAGTGAAAAACACTTCTGTGAGCACCGCTTGAATGGACGATGCCACAATGCTGTGTGTGAGGTACAGCATGGGGATGCTCACCGCCAAGCTCACGAAAGTTGCCATGGACTGGTGCCTGGCCAAGGACTGCCAAGACCCATGGAGTTGTAGATCTGCGATGGCGCGAACCCTCACGGCGGTGGCAACAGGCATGAACAAGAGGGGTGTCACACCCCATATCACAGGCCGGAGGTCTGGACTCAAAAAGAACCAAATCCCCACCAATCCCAATGCGATGATGGCTGTCCCAGCCCACGAAACCCACCACTGATACTTGGCAATAAAACGGCGTCCTTTGCGGGAGGGAACGGCAGAAATAGCAACGCCGCGCACTGACCCATCGGTCATGGTCTGCACGAGCATGACCAGCATCATGCTCAGCGTATACACGCCGACTTCTGCAGGTGGCACCACTGTTGCCAGCAGCAACATGACAAAAGCCGTTCCACCGCGGGGAACCATTCGCTCCACAAATGCCCATACACTGCTCATCCGGTGTAAGTCCTTGACGACACCGCTGCAGTACTGTGCGCACCTTTCAGAGAAGAGTCGATACCCCAAGCCCTCCGTGGCGGTTCATCGTCATGAGTGGCTGTGAGCCCGTGACCGATCACAAAGGCCGAAAGGTAGAGCGCAGCCGCATAGTTCAGGATGTTGTCCATGGAACCCACACAGAAAATCACCACGATGGTTCCGAGCACCGCAGAGGATTCGCGGCCAGCAATTGCGCGGCGTTTCCAGGCCAACATCGCCAGCACAATCAGGGCACCTGTGGCAGTTGCCAAACCCACGATTCCCGTTTCAACCAGTAATTGAATCGGTCCACTATGTGGCGGGCTCCCCAATGGAATGATGCGTTCCCCAGTGGAGGACAAACCATGGCCCAACCACGGTTTCTCCGCCCAGATTTCCAGCAATCGATTCCAGTTAATCAACCTCCACTCCAAACTATTGGCGCTATCAGCGCTTATCCCCGTGGCATCTAGGTTCATGTTCTGAAACTCGCCGATCCGCGCGTTAATCTGCGGAACAAACAACATCGCGATGCCCGCCACCACAATCGCCCCCAGTTCCAGTACTTTCCGAAACACAGACACCCCGGTGGCGGCCACACGCATCAGGATCCCCGCCAGGAACAGCGCCACCAGCGCACTGAGGTTCTGTGTGGTCAACGCCGCCCACACACTCAACAGCCCCACAAGCACGGCCAATGCAGAACGCCGCCGAGATACCAGATACCAACAAAACAAAGCACCTAGAGCATAAAAAGCACCTGCAGGATTGGGGTGGGAGAACGTACCCATAACCCGACCGGTATCCGCCTGAAAAGTTCCCGGGATCTGAACCATGGTGGCAACCAGCTGATAAACAACCGGAATCGCAATCGCCCACAAAATGCCGTATTCAAATCTTTTGCCATGCTCCGGGGGCACACGGGTGGCTGCCAGGGCTGCGGCAGGTAACGAAAACCACCGCAGGGCTTCCCCCAGGGCAGTGACCCCCAAACCGGCCCCCACGTAGGCGGTTAATCCAAAAAATGCACACCACAGTCCAGCGAGCAGAGCCCACGTTAAAGCGCGCCGGGATAGTGGCTTGTACCAGGGCACCAGAAGGCACGTCACCATGCCAATGGCAACTACTGCCCCCAGAACCCCCGGTGGCAACGGTGACTGTCCGGTACTCAGCCCCCAATCTCCAAGAGCACGCACCAGCACCAGGAGCGTAAAAATCTGCCACAGTGGAACCAGCGGGGCAATCATGACCAGTCCCGTTGCAGCCACAACGGCAATCACTATGACGATTTCAGGCATGAGCGGCACCTTCAGCCATGCTGCGTAACCGCGCGATACGACGAGTCTTGAGGAACACCCTGTCCCACCACCGCACCGCAGGATCAGCCGCCAGACTGGCTTCCAGCACATCCGCGAGTGCCGCGATTTCCCCCCGTTGCTGAGCCGAAAGTTGATTTCGATCAGTTTGTAATGCGGGGAAAATCTCAAACCGGCGGCCTGTGGCAACCTCCGTCAGATGAGCATGCGACTGCGCCAACCACTCAGATTCACGCAGGGCCGCATGATGATGTTCCGACTGTGTGACCTGATCCTGGTGCGACCGATACAAATACCCTTGCCACGGGACACGCACGATCGTGCATCCCTCTAGTACTGCCCGCATCCAAAGGTCATAATCCTCAGCTTCCACATCACGGTAGCCACCTAGTTCAAACAGTGCTTCACGACGGGCAAGAACCGCCCCGTGAAACAGACTGTTGTCGACAACCAGGTCATATTTCACCGCCGCCGCCCCCAAAGGCCAGGGCACTGTGGGACGAATAGGGCGGAGGCAATCGTCAACATTCAACGCTCCCGTGAAACAAAAATCGACGCCCAGTGACTTCGCAATCATCCAGGCAGGCTGAAACCTCCAGGGCAAGCAGACATCATCTGCATCCATGCGGGCAATCCATGGACTACTCGCGTGGTGAACCAACCAGTCCAGGGCAACACCAACCCCACCGTTGTCGGAAGCGCGATGCCAACGCACACGAAGGTCACGACGTGCCCAACCCTCAAGGATCTCTGGGGTCCGGTCAGTACTGGCGTCGTCGTATACCAACACCGCGCCACCGCGCGGCAATGCCACCAAAGTAGATGCGATGGCACGGTCAATCGTTCTCTCTGCGTTATACGCAGGCATTAACACGGTCAATTTCGGCATCGGAGCCCCCTGAACACTTTGCGCCCTCGCGCCTTTACCGCACCGGTTTTTGGGTCTCCCCAATGCCTACACCTAAATTCAATGCTAAAGCAACAAAGATGACGCAGAGAACTCCCAACCATGCCACAGCCCAAAAGTCACATTTGACACCTGATAATGCATGCAAGTGAATCGGTCTGTACGATCCGCAGAAGGATCCACACTCGGCTACGGGAAGATGAGTGATGACGTTACGCGACTACATTGTGATCTTGAGGCAAGGGTGGATAGCCATCATCGTCTGCAGCGTCTTGGGGGCCATGACAGGCTGGGGCCTGGCCGCAATGCAGCCTCGCGAATACACCGCAACATCGGAGCTCTACGTTTCCATTGCTGACGACGGCGAACTTAGCTCCATCTTCCAGATGGGCGAATACATGCGCTCACAGATGGTGACGTATTCCGAACTGGCTGATACCCCCGTGGTTTTGGACTCCGCCCGGGAGAAGATGGACCAACCGGTCAGCAATGAGGAACTGTCCCAGATGGTCTCGGTCACTATCCCCTCGGAGTCGTACGTCATCGAGGTCAATGCCAATGCCTCCGACCCCAAACTGTCAGCCGATGCCGCACAAGCAGTGGCTGACAGCCTCAGCGAAGCCGTAGCAGATTTAGCTCCTGAGTACGACAACCGTTCAGTGGTGACACTGCGGTCAATCCGTCAGGCGGAAACCCCGCAAGACCCCGCCCAGGTGCCGTGGACTTTATGGGCAGGGGCAGGGCTGGTCATCGGCGCAATCATCGGCCTCCTCCTGGCCTTCGTAAAGCACGCATTACGACAAGATCGACCAGCCAACCACACCCGGGACGCATAGCAATGAGTCGGGATTACCGACCCAGGGAGGGGTCGTAATCCACGTATTCGTCGATCTTTCCCTGGCGCTTTTGCAGCCATTTCATACCACCGGGCAGTTGCGAAATCTTCTGTTTGATCACCACGCGTTTTTGGGCAGGCATCACACTAGCCGCGGCGCTGAGCTGCTGCTTAGCCTCGTCAAGATTCCCCGCACGCAGATTGGCTGCCATGGCCTTGAGCAACCCCTGAGGAGAACCAACTTGCAGACGCCGCTGCACAAATGCGATTTCGGCCGGGGTCATCTGATCACGAAAACGTTCGAGATTACGCCGCAGGGCTTCATCCTCCCCCGCATCCATGGCTTCCCTGTTGGACATCATGGAACCCGCCGTCCACCAGATCATGCACAACACCTCGGAGGTGCGATGAAAACGCCACCCGGAGTACACCGCACGAATCCAAAATTCCCAGTCCTCCACGAACTCCATGGTCTCGTCAAAGGTGCCTACTTCTTCAAAAAAGCGGCGGGGGAACAATGTGGTAAACGCACCAAAGTTGTACTGCAGGATCACTTCGCGTTGCTTCATCGGAGCTGGCATGGGTTCGCGGTACATGGGGCGAGTAGTATCCAGGCCCCCACTCGTGACCTCTACTGCCTGCGGCAACACTAGCCAGTTACCCTCGCCCAGCTTCTCCCGCTCCGCCATCATGTGTGTGATAGCGCCAGGCAAAAAAGCATCATCGGAATCAAGGAACACAATCCACTCGCCGGTGGATAGATCCAACCCCACATTACGCGCAGAGGCCACCCCTCCATTTTTTTTGGTGGTGGTGATGAACGTGCGACCCGGAATATTCATGGCGGCGTACACGGCGACAACATCCATCGCGTTATCCGGCGACTCATCATCCACCACAATGATTTCCAGGTTCGGCCAAGTTTGTCGCAGCAAAGACGATATTGTCTCCCCCACACTCAGACGGCTGTTGTACACCGGAACGATCACAGACACTAAGGGATGCTGCGTATCGTCCACCGTCACACCAGAACCCTGCGTGACAGAAGCCACAGCTGTTTCAGGTTCTGTAGTGTCGACTGTAGTGCGGACGTCCACAAGATGGTCTTGCTGGTCAGACTTCATAGTGCTCCTCATCTGCTCTTATGTCTTCGCTCCCACATCTCGACAATTGTCAGACGCATCCGACTGGTGGAAGAGCGTGGTGTTGACCGGTAGCTGACGCGAACGTGTCGCGCAGGTATTCCGTTCTGTGAAGCAGATACCGTAACGCAATATTGCGCCCAGGAACCGCTTTGATCAGCGTGATTTTACCGATCACGTTCCATCTGAGTGCAGCGGCGTGTCCACACATCTGTGCATGTAATAGGTCTCATCCTGCTCCCACACCCACCGTTTTGAGTGAATCCCATGTATCGTCACCAGACGCAGGAGTAGTTGCATGCCCTCACTCGGGTGTCCTCCCGATGGCGCACAGCTTTCCCGCACATCGACGGCGGCGGTCCAACATCGTCCATCGTCTTCATCCGAAGCCAGAGCTTCGGGTGTTCAACGGGTTGAATTTGAAGGGGAACACCGTGACGCTTGCGCGTTATCTCAAGGCACTGCGCCGCATGTGGCCGATCGTCCTGATCACGACTGTTATTGGTCTCGGGCTAGGATTCGGCTCTGCCATGATCATGCCCAAGTCGTACGAGGCTCAATCGACAATCTTCGTCAATGTCTCTGAGTCAGGCACCGTACAGGACCTCCAAATGGGTGAACAATTCGCCCAAGCCCGTGCGGCCTCCTACGCAGCCATCGGAACCTCATCTCGTGTACTGGAACCAGCTGCCGAAAAAGTCGGCGATGGCGCGACGGCGTCGTCACTCAAGGGCCAAGTCACCGTGACTAACTCGCCGAATACCGCCGTGGTGACAGTTACCGGCACCGACGGCGACCCACAAAAAGCCGCAGACATCACCCAAGCTGCTGCTCAGTCCCTCGTGGATACATCCGCTGAACTGGAAGGTGCCGATAACGCCGAGAGCTCCCCCGTGCAGCTCAGCATTGTGCAAGAAGCGGTGGTACCAAGTTCTGCCTCCGCGCCCTCAGTGTCTATGAACGCGATGGTGGGCGCTGTGGTAGGCCTCGTGATCGGCCTACTGTTGGTCCTAGCTCGCGCCGGAACCACCCGACGCAACAGCTGAGACGTTTCCGGTCAGGGTTCAGCACAGCACTCTGACCAGTCCGGTTCCGGTTTTTACACCCTGCATACGGCAAGGAGTCTGTGGTGAGCACCTACCCACGCACCCGAGTGATTGTGGTTTGCCCCACCGAGTATGGCGGCCAAATCGAACACGCTGCGGATACTGCCATGGCATTAGCGGCAGATCCGGCAGTTGAGCAGGTCGTACTGCTTTCCCGGCCCGGTGCCGCTGCTTACCTGGGACAGCCCCGGGTTGAGGGGCTAAGCATCGTGGAGACAGTACCGCCGCGACGCACCTCGGGCTTTGGTCCGCTGCGTCGTATAGTCCAAGTCGCGGATCTGGTCCGTGAGCATGCACAAATCCGGGCATTGAGCCGCACCGGTGGACACCATCTGGTACTTGCCCTGGACTCCTCCAAATACCCATGGCCTCGACTATTAACCACTCAAAAATCTCAGCGGTTGGCCCTGTTCTTACACAACGTCAAACCCCACCACGATGAAGCATCAGCTTCCCTGCGGGAACAAGTGCTGCGATACCTAGAGCTGGGGGCCACACGGGGTGTTGATCGGGTGATCGTGCACGGTGAGGACCAGAAGCGTACCGCCCGAGCCACGGTAACCGGCGATCTGGTGGCGGTCACACTACCCACCTCCACCCGGATCGATGAAGTGGCCACTGCACCGTCCGTGCCAGTGCAGGTAGCAGAAGATGACACACCCACCAAAAACCAGCAACCCACCGATGATGTGGATCAGCTCATCCGTGAACCGTATGCACTGGTCCTCGGTGAATTGCGGGCAAATAAGGGCGTGGAATTAGCGATTGATGCCGCAGGAGACGCCGGTGTGCCTTTGCTGGTGGCGGGACGCCCCGAAAGCCCTGAACTGGGGCGTGACTTAAAGCAACGTGCGGCACGTGCAGGCAACGTGAAGATTCTGGATCGATTCCTGGAACGCTCTGAATTCACACGTTTGTTGGAATCAGCCACCGTTGTGGTGTTGCCGTACACACACTTTGATGCCCAGTCCGGCATCCTGGCCAAAGCAGTCGCCGCGCAACTACCTATCGTGGCCTCCGATTTGCCGTCCCTCAAGGAACAAGCCGGTGAACATCAGCCTGCTGTATTCGCCAACGTGCATGACACACAAGCCTTTGCCTCAGCCTTACGCTCTGGTTTCGACGCCGCTGTGTCCGCTGGCAGGGGACGCCAGCTCCACAGTGAATCCGCTGCCCCCGATCACTCAGACTGGGATTCCACCGTCCAGGCTATCCTCGGTACCCGACGCACCGGGCGGAGGCACTAAACCATGTCCTCCTCATCCTCGGGGTCTTTCGGTCCGTCGAACACCTCAGAACCGCGCGTTCAACGCGGCCCTCAGTGGCTTAATGCACCACGCCACTCACAGCTGCCTGAAGGGCGTCAGTATCCGGAAACAGGGAACGGTTTTGACCGTGCCTTATCGGCTCTGTTGATCCTTCTTTCAGCTTTTCCGTATGCAGGAATTGCCCTGGGTGACAACACCAACATTCCGGTGTCTTCCATCGTGGCAGCCATCCTGGTGATCCGGTGTTACAAATACATTCCGCTGCTGGCGTTGGCTTTACTTTTCACAGCCATTCCGTTCTTTTCAGCTTTCATCCGCATGTTCTACGACCCCACCCCGTTGCAGATCGTGCCTGTGATCACCTGGATTGCCGCGATTCTAGCTCTACCAGGGGCCGCAGCTGCCGTAATCTTCCTCCGGCGGCGCACCATTCCGTGGTTATCGTGGGCACTCATCGGTTCCGCAGGTTACGCGGTCATCCAAAAGCACATCTTTATTGACTTGCTCAACATTGTGCCGTTCGCTCCTCTGTACGAACTGCCCGGCTATGCAAACCTCCTACCTTTTCAGGAAACGTTTCTGACCTACATTCGCAGGCCTTTTGGGTTCTTCCCGGAGACCTCGTTCATGGTGGGTACTGTGACGCTTATGGCCATGGTGCTGATCGTTCTCATCCGGCACTACGGTATGACCCCCAGCCCACGGGACTGGATTGCTGTGGGCTTAGCTGTCTGGGCTACAGCGGTCAGCGGTTCTGGGTCAGCCGTGTTTGTGTTGGGTGCAGTGGCCATGGCCATGGTGCTGCCCGTTGCTATGCGTCGAGCATGGATCGCAGTTCTGGGGGTGCCCGCTGCCGCTGCCGGGGCATATCTGGTGGGCAGCAGTGTTTTGGAGGAACGGTCAAGTTCCTTCAACTGGTCCTGGGCTGATCGTGGTTCATCGATCCAGGCCGTTGCCAAACGCCTGTTAGAGGAACCCGGAATGTTCTGGGGCGGGCTGGGGCGTGGCCGCGTCAATGAAGAATTCATGGCTGGCAACATGCCCACCCAAACTTTCACCTATTACAACCCCATCAAGGACATTTTCTCCGTAAGTGGCCGTATGGTGGCCGAAAACGGCATGCTGGTAGGTGGCCTAGGCTTCTTCTTGTTGGTCCTCATTTTGCTGCGCTCCGGCGGCAGAGTTCCCTTTTTCTACGGTGTCCTCCACGTGTTCGTCTGGGTAGTGATCTCCGGCGGTACCATCACCTACGACAACGCGTTCTGGCTGTGGGGCGGTGCCGGTGTGAGCCTGGGATTGGGGCTCACACGCCACTGGCCTGACAAGCCCATTCCCGAGCGGCGTCGTATTCCCACTCTGGAACAAGTTGAAGCCACACTAGACCGAGAACTAGATCAGCTTGACGAGGAAAAACACACTGGAAAACTCGCAATGGCTGTTGCTGATCCATCCGGGTCCTCAACCACCCCACCATCCAAACACCAAAACCGCTAGGAGCAGCATGCGCATTCTGCACGTGGTCAACGACGCCGACACAGGCGGTGCCCAGACACTCATCGAGGCACTGGCCCAGCGCCGTGGGCCGCAGGACGAGGTGCGCATCCTGGTGTTGTTAGGCCGTGGTGGGCTCAGCGACCGGTTAGAAGCCGCTGCGACCTCCGTGGACTACGTGGGTATGGGCCGTAAAGAAGTCATCCCGGCACGCGCAGCGGTACATTTGCTGCGGTTGGTGCAGCGCCACAAGATCGACGTGGTGCATTCACACCTTCATCAGTCTGATCTCGTCAATGCCATCACCCCGCACGGCCGTCCGCGTATTTCCACGCAGCACGCCAGCGAGGACGCATCGTCGTCATCCGTGGCTCGTGTGGCGTGGAAAGCGGCTGGGAAAATGGCTTTCCGCATGGACCAGATGGTGGCGTGTTCGCCGTCCGCACGCAACATCACCGCCGAATTTGGGTACACGTTCCCCGCCGACAAAATGCCCGTGATTTTTAACGGTACGACCGTCACCGAAGCGCCCGCCCCAAATCCCGGTGGACAGCAGCTATTGCACTTGGCACGATTTGCGCCGCCGAAAGATCACCGCAACCTATTAGAAGCAATGTCGCGGATCCATAGGCAACACCCGCAAGCACGTTTGTTGTGCGCCGGCAACGGCGTAGATGAGTCCAACACCCAACTGACCGCGTGGCGGAAAGAGCTAGGCCTTGACGGTGTGGTGGAGTTTGCGGGCACTATCACGGACGTCCGGCAACGGTTACGGACGGCAACCGCCTTGATCTTTGCCAGTTATAACGAAGCCCTGCCTATGGCCGGGCTAGAAGCGATCAGTGAAGGGTTACCGGTGATCACCACCCGCGCCGGGGACACCGCCTTCATGACCGTCGATGAGCACTTGGCGGTTGCCCCCCGTGACCCTGAGGCACTGGCTGCAGCCGTAGACTGGTTCCTCACCCGCACCCCGGAACAAGTTGACGCGCTGCGGCAGGCGTCGTGGGAACTATCGCACCGTGACTTCGACATCGACCGGGCCACCGAACGGTACATGGAGCTGTACCGGGACTTAGTGCATTCCTGACACAACAGTGGCCGGTACACAGCACGGGTGCCCCTGACCATGTACGGGCAGGGGCACCCGTTATTGCCCGCTAGTTAGTTTGTCCAGCTAGCTGCGGCCCGGTTGTTCGTCCGTATCGTGGGCTTGCGCCTCACGCTGGGCCACCAGAGCTTCCGAGTTCTCTTCACTCATTTCCGCCACCACGGCACCGTCAGCCCGAACCAGTTTGAGCATACGCAGGGCCATAACGGCCAGCCCTGCCGCAACAATCAGAATGGTGGGCCAGGAAGGCAGCCAGTGAGCCACCAACAGCGCAATACCGCCGTACAGCACCGCTCCACCGGCCATGCCCGCCCACCGCACGACGTCACTGGAGCGGATGCCATAGGAAACATCCTTGTTGGCCAGGTACATCTGCACCCCAGCCATGAGGAAACTGGGGAGCACCGTCGCCAAAGCCACGATGGTGATGCTCTGTGTTGACGTCGCCAACCACACCGACGGAAGCGTGAGCACCAAGACGATCAGGCTGAGGATAGAAGCCCGCATGGCAGACCCACGAAGGTTCATCACTAAGTTGGCTGGCTGTGTAATGGCTTCTGCCATGATGCCGAAGGTCAACATAGCCAAACCCCACGCGGCGAACGCAAACTCATCGCCCATCCATGCGGTCATCAGTTCGGTGGGAATGACCGCCAGCGCTGTGCCCATCAGCACACCGATACCAAACGTTAGTGTCAAGCAGTTTTTCAAGATCTGTGCTGCTTTATCTGCTGTAGCAATGCGCAGCGGATACCCGTATGGCAAGGCAATCCAGGACACCACCAGACGGCAGGATTGGTATACGCGCATCAAAGCACCAAAAGCCGTCGTGGCATGTAGTCCGAGGGTGGGGCCAACCAGAAACAACGGAAGCTGATAAATACCTAGCTGAGATAGCGCACCGATGGACATCACGGAAGAAATCTTGATCAGTGGTTTGCCATGATCGGCCCATAAACCAGGGGCAAAGACAGGCGCACCAAAACGACGAGCCACCGCGATCAAACAGACCAACGGAGGCAGCATCAACGACAGACATTCAACAATCACAATGCCCAACAGGCCTGTATCAGTGACCACCACGATGCCGTACCCGGCAGCCCGCCCAAGAATGGCGATAACAGCAGCTTTGCGCTCAATATCAGGACGATTAAGACCCCACAGCACCGAGTTCATACCGCGTCCTGCCAGGGAAATAAACAGTGTCAGACCAGCCATTATGGTCATGGGCCACAGGATTGAGCGGTCCTGCTCTGGGATCGTGACGGTTTGCAGGTATACCGGGAACAGGACGGTGTACACCACGGTCAGCACTACGGCCAGAATCAGGAAGACCAGAAAAGCCGCCGTGACGAACATGCGCCGTTCACGCTCATACTCCGGTTTGTCCGGAATGCCGGTGAGGGTTCGCACAATGCCGGACCCCAGACCAAAATCCGTCATGGTCAACATCTGGATGGCGCCAATGGCCAGTACCCATAAACCATAGGAGCTGGCCCCCACGATGCTCACAGCCAGTGGGTAGAGCAGCAACAACCCAAAAATAGAAGTAAACCCTGACAGGTAGTTCCACAGGATGTTCTGCCCCAGCCGTGAAGCGCTAGTGTCAGCCCCCGTGGAATGCTCCTCCGGGGAGTTTTTGTCCTTGTGATGACCGCTGCCGCGCGCGGGCGTCCGTGCATCCGATCTCGCCATACGCGGCAGATCCTCCTAGATCATGGTGGTCCTTGCTCCTGCTTCGCCCGTATCGGGCTGGGGTGGGGCATTGCCGGTGATCCACGATTGTTCGTGGATCGAGTGGGCGGCCACCCCAAAGGCCGAATCCGCCCCTACAAGGAGCTCGAGGAGGATACTACGCGCCATGACCCGCCCCGACGCACTTAAGAGTGCGTGGTCAAGTTCGGGGACAGAACGCACAATGACCTTCTTACCCCGTGGCCACGCGGATTTCTGATCAGCGGGGGTGAGAAGAATCTCATCAGTATCACTCTGTGTGACACGCTGACGACGTTGCCGCAGACCACGAGCGCTTTGTGCATGACGAACTGCCCAGTCCCCGTGAAGATATTGGAATCGCTCCATATCCTCCCGCCCCTGGATCAGGTCGAGCGCCGGAGGAAGGTCTGGATGTGTCAACAGCGTTGACGGGGCGTCCACTAAACCGGTGCGGCCCAGTACGTGCCACACCGGTGCCGGGCTCTTGTCTTCCAGCATGTCCTTCGTAGCCGACAACGCAGATTTCAAACGACGCCGTGTTCCGTACAACACCGTGGTAGCCACGGTCCGCAGTCTCATAGACCCCCGTGGTTGTGTTAAGGGCAACGAGTCAGAAGATGATCCAGACAATAATGCCGCTGGAGCCCCTTCCCACAGCGCAATCGCGCCGTAGATCCGCTGGTAATAAGCAATACCGGTGCGCCAAGCAATGTTGTTAAACGCGATCACCCGGGATAAGTTTCCCGCCCGCCCGGCGCGCATTAATAACCACGAACCCACGCACATCCCCACACCCGTGACGGGTCTACCCGCGACCCGACGCAACCACCGGGCATCGGCGGCCACAGCGTCAATAGCGGCTTGTTCGTAAGGAATGGGTGGTGCGTCATCAAGCGGATCGGTCAGGATGCCGCACCGGGGACGGTCGGTGCGTAAAACGGTGAGCCCGGCGGCCGCTAGATCACGCCCGACGGTAGTCCACAGCCCGGTGGGTCCATCCATAGGCTCAGCAGCCGCCGACACCATGAACACCGCTGGCCCACGCGCCTGCAGCACAGCGTCGGGCGCATCAGCATCCCCTGGGGTGACCAGAATGCCGGGACTACCACCTTCTGTACGAATCAAATGCTCCGTCACGGTTTTTCCGCGATATTCCAACGCCATAGTTTTGAGTGGCTGGAGGTCCACGGGCTGATCCGTGGTACTGCCCGAACGGGTCAGATCATGTGCGATCTCTCTGACTGCTCGACGCGGCACCCGCGCAAATTCGAAGGATGCTTCGTACAACAGTTCAGCAACGTCCGGGTTCTCCTCACTGCGCACAGACCACCCCTCGGGCAAGGCGTCCGCGCCAGGAAGCTTCAAAGCCTTGAGATCAGTCGCCTGAGCCGGAACATAAAGCTCACCGGCGGTTTCCGTACCCATGGCAGGGTCCACAACATCATTTTTGATGCTCATACGGCGCAGAGCAGCTGCCTTCCGCAGATAAGCGCGCCCACCGACCGGTTCCCACAGAATGCAGCGATCAACCGACTCAGCCACCTGCTGGGACTGCGCCCCCAAAACCGCTGCACCGATCCGTAAACCCAATGCCCGCTGGGGAACTCCGGGGGCACGGCGGGCAAGCTCTGCCAGAGCCGCAGCAATGTCATCAGCCCAAGCTTGTCGAATGTCATCTTGCACGGGGTGTGAATCTGCCGTCCCTCGCAAAGCGATCCGCAGCACCATGGCCCCCCGCTGGGCCAGTTCATGGCTCAGTGCTATCAACGCACGCAGGCTGCTCACCTGCTCACGTCCCACCGGTGGGACCAACAGCACTGCACAGCGGGCGCGGGATTCGGCGGGAGCTTCCATCACACCGTGTACCGCTGCCCGTGCCGTGGTGTCAGTGGCTGGCACAGGAATCCAGGTGGGAATCGGGCCTGTGGTGCGTGCCGTTGTCATACCCGCACCACAGAGCTACCCAGCTCCTGATCCACTAACAGTTCCGCCCGCAGCGTGTCCAACACGGTCCGGCATCCAGTGGCGGTAATCACAGAATGATCCAGACGGTCACTTTCCACGCTGCAGATGGGCAGGCCTGCCTCGGCAAGACGCTCTACAGCGCGGTCAGCGCGAGTTTCATACCAGCGCGGTAAATCGTCAGGCCCATTGAGCACCACCACGCGAGCCTGCCGACTCATCGGCTCCAGCACCCGTTCTGGGGTTTCCATCCACGAACGACGCCCGGCGATTTTCCACAGGGAGTAAGGCATCCGGGTCCGGACACACAACACGATCTGTTCCCGAACTGCGTTTTTCAACCCTCCCATGCCACCGGCAAGCATCACCTGCCGCATACACTTGACACGGTCCATGACCCCCACCACCCCTGGGCGGATGGCGCATTGCTCAGCCACTTTCACTTGCACGCTACGGGCCGCGCGGTTATTGGATACAGGGGCGTCACGGGGGGCATCAGCGTTATATGTTTCCCGAGCTTCCGCCCACAGCTGTTCAGACATTTTCCATTCGGAATGCCCAATCAGCACCATAGTGGAAGCACCCAAAGAAATTCCCTGAACCTGCGCAAGGCAGGCCGCCCATGCCGATGAACATAACAACGCCGCATGCACGGAATCACAGCCATTGGCTTTCAACCAGGCAATGGATTCTTGGAAACTGACAGCACTACGGCGCGTATAACTGTTGGTGGCGCGTAATGCATCCACGGGGGTGGCGTCTCCCACCAAAGGCCGATCGACTCGCAGGGTCACCATACCGCCGACGGCAAGGTCACGAGCGATGAACGGCCATTCTCCCCCGCCGTAACGTCCGTCCGGCCCACCGCCTGAGACGAACAATCCAGGAGCGCCCTGGAAATCACCGGGGGCACCAGAACCTTCTGCCCAAGTCACAATGCCAATGCGACGCTCGGGTCCGACCTCCACCACACGCTCATACAGCAGGCGGCCTTCCTGCTCCCACGAATTCTGCACCACAGTGGGCAACTGCCGTCTAACCTGACGTGGCGCAGAGGCGGGTAGCGCATTACACAGCCGGTGGAAAACATCGTCGTGTAACCGAACGTCAAAAGGCTCCACACTGAACATGGCTTTAGCCCGGCGCTTATCGGCCTCCTTAATTTCTACTACCAAGGTTCCCTGACCATCAGAGGTCGGGGTAGGCACTGTCAACGTCCTGAAGTCATCAGCTTGCTCTGGAGTCACAGCCATACCCAACAGATCCACCAAACCATCGGTGGCCGGCACATGCGTGGCCACTGTCTGCCGCAGGCGGGACCATTGGCGCACAAAATTCTTGCCGGAAACCGGTTCCCAGGAAACCACGGCGTCAAAATCCTGCAGCATGCTGCCCAGCACCGCCGCGCCGGTGCGGTACCCCACGCCGAAAGTGGGTAGATCGGGGGCGTCCAACAGCTCACGAGTGGTCCGTACAACCGCCCGAATGTCCTCTTGCCATACATCAACGACGTTTTCGTGACGCGGCAATGGCTGCGAGTCCAAGCTGCCCCTCCACCCAAATCGCACAGCCGTATAGCCAGACTGCGCCAAAATGATGCATAGTCGGCGGACGGTCAGGGCAGAAAGCATCAACTCACGGCCAGCTGGTGGCGCTACCACTACAATGCCGCGGCTCGTGGCATCCGATGGAGTGTGGACCCACGCCAGAAGAGCAGCTGACCCAGCACCGACCCAAGTCGGTTCTCCCTTAATCATTCCCACCTCTCCTAGAAACACCCACCGCAGCAGGCCAATCGTTCACGGGAACAACGGTGAGGATCCGCTGCTCCCCAGGAACAAAGGTCATAACGTCATCGTCTGGAACCAGATGGGCACCAGCGTCCACACTGACTCCAACAGCCGCATGCGCTGTGCTGAGCCCCACGTCATAGCGCAGTGCTTCTGTTGGAGGGCTGTGCTGGCTAAGCATCAGCCCCTCCCGTAAATCAGCCACGGGGTCTCGGTGGCCAGCGCCCAATAAACGCACATCGCGCAAGGAATGAACGCCCGTCGGAGCGGTATCGGGAACGAGTTGCACCGCCACGGCTTCCCACTGGCGTTGCCCGAACCCCCACGCGTGGTCCAGATCCAAAAATCCTCCTAGGAGTTGCTCCAGGTTCCAGACCTTTTCCCCAGGTCCGTCCAGGTCAACCCGAACTTGTGCTGTGGGGCCAGCAGCATTATTGGAAGTCCAGGTATCTACATGCATCATGCCCGCGAATGAGCCTGGACGGTCATGAAAGACGTGAATATGAAGCCCGGACAGCCCTTCATCCACGATTCGCACCGCTAGGTCTGCACAGGCCCGCCGCATGGCATACCAGGTGGATTTGGGGCGGCCTGATGCGTCTAACAAGCCCCACCCCGGCCCGTGTAAAACGTCCCGACTAGAGAGAATGATCACGCCGTCACATGTGGAATCATTACGGCGTAAGTCAGTCATGGTGTGTTCCACCGCATGCGCTGCCGCAATGCGTTCTGCCTGAAGTTGGTCAGCGCGCGGCAAATGCTCCCACCGACTGTGCAAGTCAACGGCGCCGCCCACTGCCCCTGTATCTGCTTCCAACCCCGGCTCCAGCCAGCGTCGGGCGTAATGCACCGTTGTGTCCTCAAAATCCCACGATGCTCCGGGATCTTGTGCGGCTGCACTGCGCCAGGCTGCCTGCGCGGCGGCGTTGTGGTCTGCCGTGGGAGAACCGAAAGTCTCTGTGATCACAGATGGCGCTGGGGGCACCCCAAAAGCTAAGGCCTCAGCAGCAAACCGCACACCACTAGTGCGGGTATCGCTCAAAGGTCGCCGATAAGCCCCCACACCAAACCAATGGGAAACGCCCGTGTCCACCCGGGTGGGCGGGTTACCGCCACTGGGACTAGACGGCACGTACACGACCTGTGGCATTAATTGGTCACACAAATCCGGCAGAAGATCATCAATCACCGGGATCTCTATGCTGCTCATATCCCGACCCCACAGCACCGGCTGCTGCAGTACTTCGTTACCGCCGGAAAACACCGCTACACACGGGTGGGCACCCAGTCGTGGCAGCCACGTCCGTAATTCATCGTCAACTAACGCCAGCCACGACGAATCCGACGGCGGGTCCAAAGTAGCCAACATGGCGTCGTGCCACACCAATAGGCCGTAGCGATCGCAAGCGCGATAAAACGCCTCCTGCTCCCATGCATGAGTGCCACTAATGCGCAGAATATTGGCCCCCGCTGCCCGCATGGCGCGCACCGTGCGTTCAATGTCCTCTGTTTGCGCTCCCAGCGTCACCGGATCCAGCGGGGTCCACACGGCACCTCTGGCAAAGATTTTGCGTCCATTGACCACCAACGCAAATCCACCGTTTTCATGCAGCGCTTCCACCTGCCGAAAACCCACGTGGTGATCAGCCACCACCGTCTGTGCGGCAGGGTCATTCGTTGTCCGCTGCCCATGACGGGCGGTAACGGTCAATCGATGCAACATCGGGTGGCCGTGCGTGGCGGGCCACCACAACTGTGGGTCCTTGACCTCCAGCACCACATGGTGCTCGCCCGCTTCCAACACACGCTGCACCGCTACCCCAGCACAGGTGATGGTCACTGCGGCTTGGCGTTGTGCCGTGATCTGTACGTGCACCGTACCCGTGGTCGACACCGTGCCCATGCCGTGGAGCTGCGTACGCACCGCCGATACTTCCACGCCGTGTTCTGGCACCGGCTCCAGCGCAACATCACCCCACGGCCCCACCACCGGGTACGTTCCAGCCCAGGGAATACGCCCGATCAGGGGCGTACGCCGCCACCGAACGGAAGAATCTGCCACCAAAGTGGAACGCCAGCGTGGGCGTGGTTTGCGCGGTACAGGGACCAACGATGGCGCTCGGCACACAATCGCCAGTTCTTGGACACCGCCACCCGCCGGTAACTGCACCACGATGTCCCGAAGTCCACTGATGGAGTGGGCTACCCTCTGCCCACCCCAGAACACCTCACACACGGTGGCTACTCCGCGCAGTTGCAACTGCCAGTGACGCACCGGCACTCCATCAACCTGATCGGCTAGGGCCACCTGAGTGCACCACCACCAGTCGGCGTTATCCATGTGCTCAAGGGCGTTCTGGATGTCCTGTATCGGCCCCATCTGTAGTAACGCACCGGCAGCTGTTCCCGGAACTACTGCCGGGATATCCACTGGTGGAACGGCAGCTGCTAATACCTGATCAGCCCAGCGGGAACATTCCTGAACAGCGTCGTGTTGCTGCGGCACCGCTGAACCGTCCCACACTAAGTCCCCGGCCCAGGCGACCGCGCCGGGGACTGTACGGTTCAGGGTCCACTGCAAGCTGCGTATCACGGCACGGCCCATTCCTTCAGGGTGGATGCTGCCCGTGCCCATTGGGCGACAATCGTGTTCATCGTGGTTTCCAGCGTCGTGGACTGACGTCCCCGAGCCACCCTGGCCAATTGAAACTGCAACGCTTTGGCTTCTTTGCTCACCGCAGTAAAAGCCTCAGCGGCTGGTTGCAGCTGCTCCACACCGCTAAACCGCACCGCCTCCGCCCCCAGTAGGGAAACCACCCCTAACTGACGGGTGGTTTCAAAACACAACGCGTGGTAACCATCCATACCAGCCGTCGTCAGCCACTCATAGCGAGCGCGCAAAACATCCATGAGCTCAGCCGCAGGGTTCTGCGTCCCCGCGCGGTGGGTGTGATGCCGCAAGAGTCGGATGGTGTGCTCACGCGCGGCATCGTCGTTAGCTTCCGTCAACCGTTCCATCCGCACGAGTTCCACGTAGGGCGACGGCACAATTCCTTCACTTCGCCGTGGTCCCAGAACGAATTCAAAGTCGCTCCCGCGTAGCTCATGGAGTCCCTCATTATGGAGGTACACCAGATGCTGGTGTTCGCGGTCCACGTGGAGGGGCACGATGGAGGTTTTGGTATGTTCAATCCGATACGAAATACCGCGGGTGTCCGGTAACCAGTGAGCGTCAGCTTCCACAATGATCAGGTTGCCCGCACGCATCTGCGTGATGACGTGTTCCAACAGAGAAGTCCACACGTCGTACTCCCCCACCCGGATTCCGTGAACCTCTTCCAAATCGCGGTGATCAATTTTGAGGAACTCGAACTGCTCCACCTGCGTCTCCGCAGCCACGGCAGCAGCAAACAACGGTTCGGGGCGCCTGCCCATACCGTGCAACAGTTCAATCCAGACATCCAAGTAGCAGTTGGTGTTTGACCACAAGGAATCTTGCTGATGCAGCGGGTGTTGCTGGAAACCGTCAACACTAAGCCCGGGGTAAGTGGTGGTCATCCGAGGTCCAATCCCAAAAGATTCCGGACGGGTCCAGGCCACATGCTCAGATCGGTACCGTGCGTCCGAGCTAATGCCAGGGCAATGCGTTCCAACCCAAAGCCAAAACAAGCCGAATGGGCCACCGCGCCGTCTTCAGTGACCAAACCAAATTCGGCACCAAAGTGCTCCTCATGGCAGTTACCGGAGGAAATCGCGGTATCTCGACCCGGGTAAATCTGGGTGGTGATTTCAAATTTCAGTTGAGCGGCACGTTGGCCTTGGGCCAGCATGACTCCTGCGCGGCCAAAGAAGGGGTCGTTAGCTGCTTCAACAGCGACGTCCAGCCCCAATTCTTTGAGTAGCTCAGAACCCAGGTCCAACATGGCAGCGCGGTGATCCAACGCCTGCTGGGGTGTGCCAACGAGCACAAATTCCAGCATGCGGAAACTCACCAACCGCATGGGGTCTTGGGAGGGTTCGTTACGGAAACAATCACCCGTGATCGCCCACACGCTGCCATCCACCAGAGAGTGCTCAGTCTGACCGAGCCATGCATAGAGCGGGTGGCAGGCTGCGGGTACTAGGGCGTAATCACTGGTGTGTAAGTGACCATCCCACGGCTGCCCGGCTTCCCGATCGGCCAGTAGTTTGCGGTGGTCCTTGGTGTTGCCGTCGAAGACATCAATGGTGCCTAACAGTTGGGGAAAGCTCGCAACGTAGTCAGTGCGTTCCAACATGGTTCTGCCATTAACGGGCGGGAACCGCACAGTGTTCAACGCGCCCGGACGTGGTAAATCCCGCTGAACTCGATCACGCGCCAGGTTTTCCACGCCCCGGATCACGGCCTCCATCGCCACGCCGGTTCCCGTGACCCCCAAGCCCAGGGTGGGCAGCAGCCACTGACCGTCGAGCAGCTCGGCTTCAAAGGCTTGTTCGACGGCGTCAAAATCCGTTGTTGTGCTCATCGTCGTCCCCTCGACACCATTTGCAACGTGGCCGTGTTGTTCAGAATGCGGTCATTGTTAACTTGCAAAGACGGCCCCATGGAGTCGCGCAATGCCCGGGCTAGGGACCACGGCCCTGTGTTGGAATACGAAGCGATTCCGACAATCACCATCGCTTCCCCCACGATCTGACGCACCAGTTCAGAGGCCGACACCTTCAGGGTGTTCATAGCAATGGCAAAGGACATCGAAGCCAACACCTCCGGATCATTCACATGCTCATGAAAGCGTCGGACGTTAGACCGCACCACGTCAGTCATTCGCTGCAAATCCACTTCGAGTTCAGCCAGGCGCAACCCACCGGGGGGCAATTGCCCCGGGGTGGCCCGCGCTTTCTTCTGCACAAACTTCCGTGCTACATCGCTGGCGCTGGAGGCCAGCCCCAGCCACGCCGAGGCCCACAGTGTGTGAGAGGCCGGAAGCATGGTGTGGGCTGAGATCGTGGCGAAGTCCACGGGCAGTACATAACCTGCGGGCACCGTAGCTTCTATCTCGAACCCCTCAGACATAGTGCCGCGCAATCCCAACGCGTCCCAGTCCGAAGTACGGTCTATGTGCAAGTTCGCCTTGGGAGCTACCACCAGGGACTGCTCGGAAGCTGGCGCTTCAGGATGTTGCCGCGCAGTGATCAGGATGGCGTCTGCGTACCGTGCGTAAGAAATCACGGGTGCTGACTTACGCACTGTCACGGTCCCGTCTGCGTTATCCTCGACCGCGCATGACGAGCTGCGGGTATCTCCACCAATATTTTTCTCCGTGGTGGACGACGCCAAGAGCCACTGTTCCGCCCACACACGTTGTGTCAGATTGGTCAATTCGGACGATGCCTCAAGGTCCACGTGCCGAGTCAGGCATAGCTCCTGGCTAAAGTGCATGGCCACAATCGCTGCGGTGGACCCGCATACCCGCCCTAATTCCTCAGTCAGGAAGCACAGCTGCAGGATCGTTACCTCCGGCCCACCATGAGCCCGCGGGAGACAGCTGCCAAAAATACGTTGCCGACGACATTCATCAATCGCTTCATGCGGGAACCGTCCCTGGCGATCGACGTCACCTGCGTGTTCTTTGGCTACTGCCACCACTCGGGCCACCCGCTGTTCCCAAGTGTTTGTGGTGTCTTCAGGCAACTGCCGCACCACGGTGGTTCCCGCGGGGATTTCGTGCTGGTCAACAACCTTGTCCGTAGCGTCAAGTTCGCTGTGCAGGCCCATCACTGTTCGTCCTGCAGCTGGGATACGGCCTGGGCAATAGCATCGAGCGATTCGAAGGTGTCCTTGGTCAGCATCTCTTCGGGGAACTCGATATCAAAGACATCTTCCACACCCAACATCACGTTCACGGAAGCGTGTGAGGTCATTCCAGCCGTATACAAGCTGTCCGAGCTCCCCAATGCTGCTGCATCTGTCGTGAGGTGTGCATGTTGCGCCACGACGGCCCGAATGCTTTCCACGATCTCTGAACGGTCCTGACTCATTGTGGTTCCCCCATTTCCCCCGGCCCCAAATCCGGGTATTTCACGTCAGCTGCTTGATACAACTGACACTCGACGCTCGGCCCCACAGCCGAATGTCTTTTTTTCACCTGATCCTCATTTACTCTCGATATGTCTCATGCGATACCCCCTGGTCAACGGCGTTACACCGTTTTACTTGTCGTAACGCATGTGCACCTACCGGCGAACACATCAAAAGCCGATGACCAGAACACGTGTCAGATGTATCCATCTGACACAAAGTACATGCACCATCATGCCTTGAATTTTATGATTTTACACATTTAACGCGATGGCAATCGCGCACCCAAAAGTCCCCAAGATCTGGTTTTCCCGCCATGACCAGGCTTTCCATTCTTGAATCCCATGCCGTTCGGCATAACGGCCTGCATATCCCACAACGCGAACCGTCCATTGTCTCTGCCTCACATTATGTCCACACATATGTGGGTGAACCACAATTGACGGCCACGGCAGGGGGGCATCCGAAGGAACCCCCAGCGCCTTAGCCACCGCTTCCTTAACTGCAAATCTCTGCGTCAGCTCCATCGGTTGCGCATCACGCACCCCCCGTTCCGACGGGTCCAAGAGCCTGTTCACGTAACGGCTGCCATACGTCCTCAGAGCAGACTGCACATCACACACAGACTGGATGTCACATCCGACACCTGCAACCGCCCCACGAGCTGCAGTGTCAGCAATCAACAACACCTCGGCGTGAGCCTCACTCCACCGCCATTGATCTGCGTCACCCATCACCGAAAACCCCCACCGGTACCAACTCAGACTCGCTCAGAGCTGAGGTCAATACCTATGGAACCCGTGGGCAGGAGCTCCACCCCGTACGCTTCGGCCAAGCGCTCGCGCTGCATGGCCCGAGTGTTCTCCCATAGGGCAGCATTCTGTTCCGCCACAATGGTTTCACGCGCCTGAGAATCGTGAAGTCGCCCCCAGTGTTCCACCAAGTCTTCCGGTTCATGAATCACCAATGGCATCCCGATATCATCGAAGGCTCGAATGCCCCGCACCCCCATGGGACGCCCTAATCGAGCGGCCTCCAAAACAGTGATGGGAAATCCTTCCCATCGAGCCGTGTGAACATAGAGGTCAGCCTGGCCTAGGCGTTCCAGCACCGTGGAAGGGTCCATCCACCCTGTGACCTCAATGCCCTGAGCCTCCAACTGCGCCTGGATCTGATCATCACCGCCACCGATCCACAATGCACGCACAGGGTGACCTGCGGCGCGCAACCCAGAAATCACCTGCGCAAACCATTCGGGGTCTTTCTGCATGGTCAGTCGCCCCGAACCCACTACGAGCGGTGTCTTAGCCTCCCCCCAGTCAGTGATCGCGGCCTGCTGAACCTGCCTCTGAGCTTCCGGGGCAACGTTAGGCACATACACAGCCTTAAGATCGGGGCTCCATTTGCGAGCTTCCTGATTTTCCGCCCGGGAACATCCAGCCAGAACATCCGTACGGTGACTCAACGCCCGCTCGATAGCGCGGTACATACGACGCTGGGACACTGATTTATCTTCACGATCAAAGGCCCATGCATGCGGGGTATACACACAACGCACCGCCTTGTTGCCGAGCAACGCGGCCCGCGCCCACACCCCGGCGTAACTGCTATGAGCATGCACCACATCCGGCTCAAGTGTGGCAATCAGGGAGCGCACCAATTTGGTAGCCCCCACATGGCTGCTATCAATGCGGTGGATGGAGGCAAACTCGTCAACCCACTCTGGCTCTAAGGTGTCAGCTTCGGGACGCAAACGACAAATGAGGTGATGATCGCATTCCGGAAGAGCACGAACGTAGTCTCTGACCGCAGCCGCGACGCCTCCACCAAAAGCCTCCACAACATGCAAAATGCGTTTGCGGTAATTCCCGCCCGCATGGTGCACGTCGTCCGTGCTATCAGTGGTCGATGTCATATTCTCTCCTCCGCGCGGCACCACATCGTCCCCACGATTAAGCGCCTTGAATGATGCGTTCCTTCGCGGCAGATCACAAGAAGGCCTGCCACATTTTTGAACAATTGCCTACATAAGCCCTGCGTGTAAGTGTATGTTTTCGCGACTGAATGAATCGGGTCCCCGTGACCCCATTTAGGCCTACATCCCGTGAATACGCTCTTCTAGGGTCGTGAGACTGCGCACATTACCGATTCTCCCCTGACCAGTAACCGCATAAGAATGACGATTAAGATAGGAGAAATCGGCCCTGAGCCGTTTGAACCATCAGCATCTAACGGCACCACAAACTGCGTATCCGACTCCACCATGAACGTGTCACAACTCGCAGGGCGAACGCGTCGTTACCTTTCACAAGGAGGATCCCATGACCGTTTCCGCCGAACAGACTGTCAACGCACCCGTCGCAAAAGTAGTGGAAACCTTCCTGGATACATCGTTCAACAGTCATGTGGCTGAACGCGGTGGTGCCACGTTGGAATCCTTGAAGGTTGACGGCGATCCGGGCGGCCAGTTCACGGTAACCACCACACGCACCATGAGCGCAGATAAACTTCCAGACATCGCTAAGAAAGTCGTCAAAAGTGGCCTGAGCATCACCCAGGTGGATTCTTGGGAGGCTCCGGAGGCAGATGGGTCCCGCAATATCCACACCCAAGTCTCGGTCAGCGGGATGCCCGCTAACGGTGAGGGCAAACAACGGTTACAAGCCAAAGGGGACCAAACGTCCGTTTCCGTGGAACTTGTGCTCAACGTTAAGATTCCATTAATTGGTTCCAAGCTGGCCGCAACTGCCGAACCTTATGTGGGGAAGGCGCTGTCTCTTCAAGCTCGCGAAGCCGACGCGTGGATCGCTTCCCACTAACCCGCACACATACCCTCAGTGCACGTGAAAACTGTCTTCGTTCGGAGACCGCAACCACGTGCACTGTAAACATGTCAATGTCAGCAGACATTTAGACTAATATTTAGGCCTCCATACTCGATCAGGAAGGGCCATCGTGTCCGAACAGACCGAAACCGCCGCCCACCATAGTGGGCTCGGAGCATTCCTCCGCAAAGACCTCGTAGGGGGCTGCCTACTGTTGGTCGCCATGGTCGCTGCGTTAGTACTCGCCAACAGCCCCGCAGCAGATACCTACTTCGGCCTGCGGGATTACAAGATCGGCACAGAAGCTATTCCTGGTCTCATGCATACCGTGGGTGAATGGGCTGCAGACGGCCTGTTGGCAGTATTCTTCTTTCTGGTAGGCCTGGAACTTAAAGCTGAATTTGTGGACGGCGAGCTACGCAACCCCAAAAAAGCAGCTTTACCGATTGTGGCGGCTGTAGCTGGTGTGGTTATCCCCGCAGTCATCTACGTGGTGGTTAACCTCAGTGATAACTCCGATCCCGACGCCATACGTGGCTGGGCTATTCCCACCGCAACGGATATTGCGTTCGTGGTATCCATACTCGCTGTCGTAGGCTCCGCACTGCCCCTTGCCATGCGGACCTTCCTGCTGACCCTGGCTGTGGTGGACGATTTAATTGCCATCATCATCATCGCAGTCTTCTACAGCCACGGCATCAGCATGTTCTCCTTGCTGGGGGCTTTAGTGGTCTTGGCTATCTACGCGTTTCTCACTCACCGTTTCAGCGGTTTTTTCATGGAGAAAGCGTGGGCTGCATGGGTGATTTTGCTGCCCCTGGGGTTCATGACGTGGTTATTTGTGTATAACGGTGGGGTCCACGCCACTATAGCGGGTGTTCTGCTGGGGTTTGCCACACCCGTTATGCAGACCGCCCCGCGAGTGCTCACCGACGATGCGCCTGCTCAGGGGTTAGCCCCACACCTAGAACATCGTTTCCGTCCACTATCCAATGTGGTAGCAGTGCCTGTTTTTGCTTTCTTTTCAGCCGGTGTGGCCGTGGGCGGTTGGACAGGATTTACGGAGTCCTTCAAAGACCCCGTTGCCATCGGAATTGTCCTAGGCCTCGTACTCGGTAAATCCCTGGGCATTTTCTCTGCAGCTTGGGTAGTGGACAAATTCACTCCGGCTAGCAAAGACGCTGACTATGGCTGGGTGGATTTATTCGGCTTGGCAGCTGTGGCAGGTATTGGATTCACTGTTTCGCTGCTGGTGGCAGATCTGTCCTTTGGACTGGGTTCAGCACACGATGACCACGCCAAAGTTGGTGTGCTCTGTGGCTCAGCGATATGCGCCCTGCTCGGAGGAGCACTGCTGTTAGTACGTAACCGGCACTACGCCAGGCTACGGGCCCAGGGACATCCAGTGGACTCCTACGACACCCCTGCCTAGCGTGGGAACTGCCCGCGCATCAGTTTTGCAGGGCGTCGCGCACCTCACTACGGTCAGAAATGTCAAGCTTGTCGAATAGGCGGTAGACGTGGCCTTCCACCGTGCGACGCCGCAAACCAAGTTCCTGCGCCACCTGAGCGTTAGTCATACCTTTAGCCACCAGCTCCGCAACTTCCTGTTCCCGTTCTGTCAGATGTGAGCTCTTGCCTCCTTGGTGCGACCGACGCCGCATGGAACGTCCTGTGGCTTTAAAAGATTCGTCCATCGCCTGAGTCACGGTACTGATCACAGAGGACGGCGCATAAGGGCTGAGCAAAACGAGCGCCCTTTCTAAGGTATCCCCCGCCAGCCCATAGAGCTCAACCGCATGGCACTGCAACCCAACAGAGACCAATTCATCCACATCCACGGTTAAAACAGCACGACAAATCCGTGTGACCAGCTGCTGGTACAGTCCGCTGGTACCTTCCGAAAGCTCCAAAAGCTGACGCACAAAAACGTCTTGTCCTGCAGTCAATACCTGAGCAAATCCAAAGTGAGCGGTGATCACCTCCCCCGCCTCCAGCGCGGATTGAATCACGGAGACGATCAAGCTAATATCCTCAAATTTGTTCTGGAGGGTCCTTGTCATGGCATCGAACAAAATGTGATGCCACCGCAACGGTAAAAGATCGCCGTCCACCCACTCCGCTGATCCAGGATCATCCAGCGGAGCCCGTTCAACAAATTGACCGGTTGTCAGCAAGGTAATCAGGTCGATCGCGCTACGGCACAACGCCAAGAGGAATGGCGCGGTGTCATCGCGACTACATGCCATCGCCGCGCGGAAATAGGGATGCGCGGGAGCAGAGGCACCCTTGAGCAACAAACTCATCCCATAAGCCGCGTAGTAATGCCCGGCAAATGCTAGATACGGGCTGGAATCCTCTGGCCCCCATGTATTAGGCAGTGCGCTTAGAGGAGCGATCGGTGCTCCGCTTAGCGTCGTGGCCCACAAACGGCCAATCCTCGCCACATCGGTGAAAACCGATAGCAGCCCAGGGTTGGTTTCCACCAGAAGAAGCGCACGCGACCATGCCTCCGATGAAGCATCCAGATCAGCAGCACGTGTCAGCGCCCGACCCAAGGTAGCCAACGAAAGTACCGCGATCTCCGGAACAGGTGATTCACGCAACCTGCGCCATTGCTCGACTTTTTGTCCCCCTGGCGGGCCTGACCAATCCGCCCACAGCTGCAACAGAGTTTCCAAATTCTGAAAAAACTCACGTTCTGCGGCAGACACATCAGGATGTCTTAAACAACGCTCCCCCAGCTCACGCCACCGCTGCTGCCATGCTTCATCTGAATACGCCAGGTGCCCTACACCACGCAACATTCCTTCGCAGGTCATCACAACACGCAATTGATGCGGGGTGAGCTGATCGACGTCGATATTCGCAGCGATCACCCCGGCCTCGTTATGCTGACGCAGCTTGAGTCTGGCGCGCAGTTTCTCAACATCCGCTGCCGCCTGCCACTGAGGATCCACGGGGCTTTCAAGTGCACGCAACGCATATTCAGCCCATAACCTGTCGTTGGCTGAAGCCGCCAAGGCCACGAGGTCCGCGCTATCAACCAACGTTCCGGTGTTGACGCCCCACGCCGCCCGAGACACCGGACTCATCCCGTGCTCGCTCACAAAAGCCTGGAAGGGTCCCAGCGCGACGCTCAGCCCGGGGGGAAGATGCTGTCGAATCGCTTCGGCCAAGTGTTCACACGTGGGACCCACCACCCACCGCTGATCTTCATACCGAGTGCGCACCAACCCGGACTCAGTGAGCGCTGGCAGAGCTTCTGCCAAAACATCGTTGATAGCCGGGGTCATCTCAACCCGCTCTGCCAGAACCACCACAAAAAGTACTTGACGTTGGACTTCTGTCAGCTCCGCAAGATGAACCGCAACAACCTCACGCAAATCATCTGAGACACCCTCCACCGGACCAACAAAATGCCACAAACCATCGTCCAGAAGAAGCAAACCGTCTTCACGAGCGCGGTCAAGGTACGAAACCACCAGCCGTGGAATACCTCCGGTAAGGATCGTGGTCCACTGCGCAGCCAGGAGAGGAACCGTACCGCCCAGTTCTTGTTCCATTAGCTCAGTCACACCATTACCATCAAGCGGAAGAAGAGTGTGCGCCCTAATCAGCCCGCGTCGGAGCAACGGGAGCAAGTCACCTGCAGCGTGTGATGCCGATGAAGTGGAACCCACCAAAACCACCTTGATCAGACCAGCGCTCAGCAAACTGGAGACCAGCCGCTGCGCTGCCGCAGGCATCTTGTGGAGCTCCTGAAGAACCATTAAAGGCATGGGTCCTGTGGAACTGCGCAGCTGACGACACGCATGAGCCAACAGGTCAAAAGCGCCGGCCGGATCGTCCACCGGAACATGATCAACCCCAAATTCTTGCGCCACCGAAGCCACCATGAACGCCAGACCACCCAGCTCTGACTCCATAGAGGCTGCCGCGTTATGCTCCGCCCGTAGAATCCCAACATTGCCTACCATCTGGCCCACGACTGCGCGGGCCACCGTGGAGGTCCCGGCACCAAAAGCACCATGAATAACCACACCCCGGCAATTACTATCCCGCAAGTCAGCGATAGCAGCCCGTACCGTTGCCTCACGACTGCTCACTAACGATCCGGACCCCAACCGGATCTGCTCGGTACGTGGGGATGACACGCAGCTTTCCGTCACGCCTGAACTCCCTTCCACAGATCAACCAGTTCCGTACGACGTGTCAGGTTCAGTTTCCGCAACACCTGGCGCATATGGCCTTCCACCGTGCGGCGGGACAATCCCACTTCCTCTGCAATCGCCTGGTTGGTAAGTCCCGCAGCGGCCAGATCAGCTATTTCACGCTCGCGTGCTGTAAGAACAGCCACCAAACTCACCGCACGGGCATCCACTTCACCGGTGTCCATATCTTCTGAACCATCGTCGGGGAAAGGGATGACGGGTCCCGCTGACGTGGTATGGCCTCGTGCCGCAATCGTGCGTTCCAGGTACCCCACCAAACTCAAATCACCCATGGCTGCCGCGCTACGCAAAGCAGCGCGCAAGTCCGTGATTTTTTGGTGTTCAAGAGCCTGTGCCAGTTGACCCAAGCTTTCAGCCCAAGCTCCTTGGCACCGAGAGGCTGTTGTCCTCAGCTCTTGCACCGCAAACTCCGACCCCGCCCGGGCCAAACCCTGAAGGAACAACAGGCACAGACCATCACAACCCCGCTCAGCGGTATCATCCGCCCAGGAACGCCACCGCTGAATACCCGCAGCCACGTCACCTAATAAAAACTCCGCGAGGCCCAAGAAGTACTCACCCGCCACCCTGTACAGATAGGAGCCTTGAGTGGATGAGGCATGGTCGGTCTGAAGCAGCTTCCATGCTTCATCATGCCGGCCCACCCAGGCGTAAGCGGCAGAGGTCAAACCAATCAGCAGATGCGGTACATGGAACATGGTCCTGCTGTCCGCTGCTGCCATGGCTGTTTCTAAATAGCGCACAGCTTTGCCCGGACGCCCGGTAAGCATCAGCAAAGTACCCAGCAACACATTGTGCTGAACCCACCCTGGTGTGTCTGGAATCCCAGCGTCCTGACTTAGAACTCGCTCCAGTAATCGTGCCCACTCTCCCGCAAATAAGCTGGCGACCATGGCGGCATCCTGCGTATGTTGTTGAGCTAGCCGGGCATTACGGGCAGTGCGATCCACCCGGACAGTGCGAGACAAAATCGCCTGCCCATCCACTGAGCGCCCACAGACCGCGTTGGCTTTGGCGGTGAGCCCCACCATCAGCGCGCGAGTAGTTCTCTCCACAGTCCGCGCCGCTGAAGCCCGCGCAATGGAATCCAACAACGTCTGATAATCACCACGATAATTTTCAAGAACCCACTGGGCTGAAAGCGCGGCCTCCTCCAGCGCGATACTCTGTGCCAGGTTGTAGGAACTCTGGTCATACATGGCGTTATGGTGACCACGAGCGATGCCCAGCAAGTGCTCAAAATCCCCTACTTTGCGTCGTTGCTGGGTGCTCATGGCAGCCAAAACATAGAGGGCTTCCACGTCCCTAGCTTCCAGGGGGTTCTGCGGATCTGGTTGCTGTTCCAACAACGGTTTAGCCAGCTCGACAGCCGCATCAACCTGCCCCAAGCTGGCTAAAGCCAGTGTGTGTAACCCGTGCAATCGTGCGGCGTCTTGACCGTCCAAGGTGCGGATCAGACGGTGCACCGTTCCGTAATCCGCATTCTGTGCCGCCAATTCGGCTAACTCGGCTACCCGGTCTGGGTCCAAAGGCAGCCCCAGGGAGTGCTGCCAGAGCAACAAGTCCGCGCTGGCTCCCGCACGCATCCGGGGATCGTGACGGTAATCAGCCAGCAGTTCATAAAGTTCACGATCACGCTCGGCCGGCGTCACGTCGGTGACCAGGATGGCAATCCAAGAGTTCGTCATGACAACGCCGCGGGAAGCGCCTCTGCCGTGCAGACAAATGACTCCGTTTTCCACCAAGACATCCAGGTTGTGGGCGTCAAACAAGCTGACCAAAATCGATGAAGGGACCTCCCGCAGACGAGCAAGCACCTGCAAAATACTCAATTGGTCAGGGTCCAATGTCCTGGTATGTAAAGCCTGTTGCAGCAACATCGCGCGATCCGTACCCGGCTGCAGCCCTCCACCTTCGCCGGTTTCGGTTGACGACGACGCCAAATCTTTGAGCGCCACCACAGCGTGCCCCACAACAGCCTGAGAAATCCGCAGAACTTTAGCGATTTCACTCGCATCAGGTTCTCGCCCCAGTACGGACCTCGCCATCTCCATCACATCCCCTGCGGTCAGTTCAGGAATGCGGTGTTCCGTCAATTCACCGTCACGCCACAGTTGGCTCATAGCTGCGCCAGTTAATCGCACGGAAGTAGAGGCCACGAGGAGCGATAATTCACGACTACGCGCCAGCTCCACAAGAACGTGCCGGTAAATTTCCGGCACCAAGTGGACGTCATCAAGGACCACCAAAAGTGGAAAATCTGTGTTGTTTTGTTTGATCCAAGAGCGTGCTCGGCGAAATGCCTGAAGCACACCGGAGCCCCGTGCGTCATCACCGGCACATAACGCTGCAGCGAAACCGGGGGCTGGGTGCGGATGGCCTTCCATGAGTGGATATTCCCACCATCGGATCACCTGGGCCATGGGCTCCAGTGCGGTGCAGATATCGTCCAAGAGCACAGTCTTACCCACGCCTTGGGCACCGGTGAGCAACGTACTGGGTCCAAGGGTGTCCCACTCCCACGGAGTCACCAGATTCTGCACGAAAGCGCTACGGCTAGGGAGTTTGACAGGCAGGGCCTCTGTGAGGATCTTCATCCGCGCACCGAGTGTGCTTGTGCCAGGGCCGCTTCAGCCGCCACCCAGGCCAATGCCGCGCATTTGATGCGAGCTACGAATTGGGAAACCCCTGCAAAGACCACTGCCTCACCAAGCACCTGTTCATCTGGGTGCACTGCCCCACGCGAGCGCAGCATGTGGCGAAAAGAAGCAATCTGAGTTCTCAGAGTTTGCACGTCGGTTCCCGAAGCCATGTCGGACAGCACGGAGGCTGCGGCCATCGAAATCGAACAACCGTCGCCTGCCCAGGTCAAGGAGGTCACCGTATCCCCCTGCACACCGACCCGGACCAGAATTTCGTCTCCGCAGGTGGGGTTGTACTCGTGGTGGGTTCCTGCGGCCGATTCTTGCTCAAGGGGTGTGGCATCGGCGGCAAGTAGCCCTTCACCAACCCGCCGTTTGGAGTGGTCCAAGATCACCTCCTGGTACATCTGATCCAAAGCACTCATGTTCTATAAGACTCCTTAGTTATGGGTAGCTAGGCGAAAATAACGCCTCACGTGGGATAACTCCTCCAGGAAACGGTCGATGTCCTCAGTTGTGTTGTATAAATAGGCACTGGCCCTGGTGGATGCTGTCACCCCAAGGCGCCGGTGCAATGGCTGTGCGCAGTGGTGCCCCACTCTGACCGCAATACCGGCGGCGTCCAGAAGTTGACCAACGTCGTGAGCATGCACTCCATCCACCACCACGGACGCTAAACCAACTCGTTCTTCCCCTGATGGCGGGCCGATTAACCGGACTCCCGGCATGTCGGCAATCCCCGCAGCTAGGCGTTGACCAAGTTCTGCCTCCCACGCCGCCACGTGATCCATTCCCACGTCGCAGAGGAATTTAACAGCGTGAGCCAAAGCAACCGCTTGAGAAATGCGTTGCGTACCGGCTTCAAATCGGGCCGGGGCTGGTAAATAGTGGCTTTTTTCCATGGTCACTGAGGTGATCATGGAACCTCCGGCCAGGAACGTGGGCAGCGCGTTGAGCAACTCTTGCCGCCCGTACAGAACACCAATCCCGGTGGGCCCCAACATTTTGTGCCCGGAGAACGCCGCAAAATCTACCCCTAATTGCCGAAAATCCACTGGCAGGTGGGGGACCGACTGGCAAGCATCTAACACGGTCAGAGCCCCTACAGAGTGGGCAGCTGCCACAAGAGCGGGGACGTCGTTGATCGCACCCGTAACATTGGACACATGAGTGAACGCCAGCACACGAGTGCGCTCGGTGAGCACTGCACTCAATGCGGTTAGGTCCAGAAGGCCGTTGTCATCAGCAGGAATCCAGCGCAATGTGGCCCCGGTCCTGGCGCATAGTTCCTGCCAAGGAACCAGGTTGGCGTGGTGTTCGGATTCCGTCACCAGGATTTCATCCCCAGCTCCCACTCTGAATCGGTGAGACTGTTCACCGGCACCGTTACTTCCGGCTGTGGCGTTAGAGAAAGCGTAGGTGAGCAGATTAATGGCTTCCGTGGCATTCGAGGTCCAGACAATTTCCTCCACTCCGGCACCCACAAAGTCGGCCACGGTATGCCGCGCTTGTTCAAAGACTTCAGTAGATTCCACGGCCACGGTATGAGCGCCCCGATGCACAGCGGAGTATGACGTACGCAGGAATTCCTGTTCGGCGGCCAGCACAGAGTCCGGGCGTTGGGACGTTGCACCAGAGTCGAGATAAATCAGGGGTTGGTCCGCCACAGAGCGTCCCAGTAGCGGGAAACGACCGGCTAACTCTCTGGCCCGGGCGTTGTTCATCTTCCGCGCCGCAGATGGGGGTGTGTTGGCGGTGTTGTCACCGGACATAGCAGAACCTCCTTTTCAATGACATACCGGATGAGCTAGCGCGCGTGGATCGTATTCTGAGCTGCCGTGAGTCCGTCATCGATGATCTGCTCCACAGCATCGGCTGCTCGATCCAGCAATGACGGCAAGGCTTGTTGTTCCTGGTGGGTGAAAGGCTTGAGCACAAAGTCTGCTGTATCCATACGCCCCGGTGGTCGCCCGACCCCCACACGCACGCGCACATAGTCTTTGCTGCCACACGCCTTTGTGATGTCTCGCAGGCCGTTGTGGCCACCTTCCCCGCCGCCACGCTTAAGTTTGATGGTGTCAAAATCAATATCGAGCTCATCGTGAACCACAATCAACCGTTGTTCGTCCTGACCAAAGAACTTCATGACGTTCAGCACCGGGCCACCGGAGAGGTTCATATAACTCATCGGTTTAACCAGCGCTACAGGTGGCCCACCAGGGCGGAGTCGAGTCTGGATAAGGTGGGTTCTCGTTTTCGACGACACCGCAAACATGCCACCTGTACGCCGAGCAAGTTCATCAAGCACCATCTGACCCACGTTGTGCCGAGTGCGCCCATATTGCGCGCCGGGATTGCCCAACCCCACCACTATCCACCGTTCACCCATTGCGCTTCTTTCTGACTGTGCTACTGCGGTAACCAATACTCAAGGCGGCACCCAAGATCAATCTGGGGTGCCGCCTTGACCTGTCCGTGACATTCGCCACGGACACGAGGATCACTCGTCGTCAGATGATCCTTCGTCAGAAGTTTCAGCCGCATCATCCGCTGCGTCGTCAGATTCAGCAGTTTCGGGGTCTTCACCCAAGTCCTGCTCAATCGGTTCTGCCACGTTAACCACCAAGGTTTCAGGGTCAGTAACCAGCTCTAATCCGGCAGGCAGATCAATATCCGACGCAAGAACGTGTTCGTTCGGCTCGCGGCCTTCGACCGACACCACAAACTGTTCGGGCACCTTCAGAGCATCGACCAGCACCGTGACAGAGGTTTCTTCCTGGTTGTACATGGCAGTAGGAGCAACAGTTCCTTCAACCACTAACGGAACATCTACCTCGACCTTTTCACCGCGCTTCACGGTCAGCAGGTCGATGTGCAGGATTTCAGGGCGGATCGGGTGACGCTGAATATCTTTGAGCATGCACAAGTGCTCGCCATCGGCGAGCACTTCAAGAACAGCGTTGGAGTTGCGAGCGATTAGCATCATGTCGTGGCCGGGAAGGCTGACGTGAATGGGATCATGACCGTGACCGTAAATCACCGCCGGGATGTTGCCGCTAGCTCGAATGCGACGGGCGTAACCTTTACCAAAATCGGTACGGATCTCACCGGGGATACGAATGACATCAACCATGTAGGGTTCGACTCCTTGAGTGCTCGATGGTGCCTTGTGTACAGACACTCAAAAAACTTCCTGACAACGTTGCGCCAGCCACGGACGACCGGCTCTTTTCCGTTCATGTGATGTCGAACCAGCCTTGTCGATAACGGGACAGCACACGCGCGACGTCCCCTCGCCTCGGCAACCTTCACATCGTAACATGTATGCAGTAGCATGGCTCTGACGTGGTGTGACTTCCAGAATGAAAGTACAATTTTCATGGTTTGGCACTTCTGGGGACGGTCACCAAGAATTCAAGCTTCTAGGATGAGCGTGCTGGATGGTGCTGAACCTTGTTCTACGCGGTGGGGGCCGCACCAAATGTGCCGCAATAAACCCCACCGCTGCGGGCGCGCCAGTCACGACGATATGAAGAAGTACCGAATTTTGGTTACGGTGCCCCGTGCGGCCTATATGGGCTGATATAAACAGGGCGCTCGGCCCGTGACCACGAAGCTTCGCAGATCGTCACAGTAGCACTGCCTGATCAACGTTGATGACTAGTTGGGGCTTCTTGAGGGGGAGGAAGAAAGAGTATGGCCAGTATCACCGACTCATCGGTGGACGGCATGAACCCGGGCCGCCGTCACCACAGTGACGCTCACACCGGCAATCGCGGCCCCGCACCGGCACAGTTGCCAGCCAACGGCGATGGCTCCCCGGCGCAACCGAGCACTGGGCCCGTGGCTGTCATCCGCCGCGACTCAGCAGCTTCACCCTCCGAATCATCTGAGGACGCCTCCGCCACCCCCCTGAGCAGTGAGAGCATTCCCGGGGACACCCCCACCTCCCACCCCGTCAGCACCTCCCCAAGGGACGACTGGCGCCTGCAATATGTATGGTCCATGCGAATTAGCGACGCCATCGCAATCATCATCACGTTGTTGCTAGCCCAACTAGGCCGCTTTGGTGCCGACGGAACTCCCGGAGGTAGCGATCTCACCTGGGGTGGGGTCAACGTTAGTTACTGGTTTGTGGGCATTGTGCTCGGTGTGCTGTGGTGGAGCTGGTTGGAACTACGCGGCACCCGCGCTGTGCGGCTCATCGGCTACGGCATGGAAGAATCCCGGGAAGTTTCCACGGCGGTCATGATCTTCTTTAGTGCCGTCGCCATTTTCTCCTTTGCGCTGTCGCTGCCTTTCGCTCGTGGTTATGTTTTGATCGCTTTACCCACGGGTTTGGTGCTCTTAATCCTGGGGCGCTGGCTCCTACGTACCCGTCTGCTGCACCGTCGTAGGCGTAACAGGTCCGGAATGTCCCGCACCATGATTGTGGGACGTCAACGGGGTGTGCTGGAAACCACCCAGTCCCTCCAGGAAAATATGGAAGCCGGCCTGGCCCCCGTGGTGGCGTACTACCCATCCGGCAAACAACCCATACCTGCCAAGCTGCACAGTGTGGAAATCCGCAACGCCTTGCATCAGGGAGAACGCCCCACAGTGGCAGGCATCCTCGAAGCAGCACACCACAACCGTGTTCAAACTCTGGTTCTCACCAATAACTCGCCACTTAGCTCAGCAGAGATCCGGCATTTGAGCTGGTACTTGGCCGACGCCAGAATTCGTCTGATCCTCAATACCGGTCTGACCGACATTGCCGGACCACGTATTCACACTCAGCAACTGGCCGGGTTGCCCCTCATTCACGTTTCTACCCCGAGGATGTCCCGCTCACGCCGAATACTCAAGCGCAGCATGGATATCCTGGGGTCACTTGCTGCTCTCACCATGCTCTCGCCCATCATGCTGGTGGTTGCCATCATGATTAAAGTCCATGACCGTGGACCTGTGTTCTTTGGACAGGAACGCGTAGGCCTGGACGGCAGCCGGTTCAAGATGCTCAAGTTCCGTTCCATGTACACGGATGCCGAAGAACGTAAAGCTGCCTTGATGGCAGATAACGAGTCTCAGGGCGATGTGCTGTTCAAGATGAAAAACGACCCCCGTGTGACCAAACCCGGCAGGATTCTGCGGCGGTACAGCCTGGACGAACTACCCCAGTTCGTGAACGTGCTCAAGGGAGAAATGTCGCTAGTGGGACCACGGCCTCCATTGGAGGTTGAAGTGGATAAGTACGAGGATTATGTCCACCGCAGACTGCGCGTAAAGCCCGGAATCACCGGTTTGTGGCAGGTTTCTGGCCGTTCAGACCTGGATTGGGATCAGTCCGTTCGTCTAGATCTGTACTACGTCGAAAACTGGTCGGTATTGGAGGACATCCTGATTCTGCTGCGCACCGTCAAAGCCGTGTTTGCGCCCTCCGGGGCGTACTGACCTGGCTGCGGCCAGGCAGCATCCACTTTCTGGCCCACACGCTATACTCGCTTCGGCTCGGCCCCCTCCCCTACCGGGGCCGGATAATCCTCTCCCCCCGAAGCTAGGTGAAAGCGTGACTCTGTCCAACGTCAAGCCACCCAAACCCCACGTGGTGGCTACCAGAACACTGTCCTCCCTGTCTATATCAGCGTCTTTAGCGCTCGCAGCCCTTATGGCTGTTACCCCCGCAGGCGCTACCGAAGACGTCCCGTCCGCCGCGGTGAGCGAAAGCCATGCCGCACAAAGCACACCACGGGGCGAGTTATCCCTCACCAACGGTGAGGTCATTTCGCACGACCCTGACGCAGTGGCATCCTATGATGCTCCCGGGCTACCTGATGCGCCACCCAGCACGGGCGATAGCACCGGTGGCGCCACCATGGGTATGTATCACAAGAGCCTGGCGGAAGCAGCTCACCTATCCCCAACCTCCGCGCATTCCATGGAACAAATCATGCAAGCATCCAATGATGACGGCGCGACTACGCCCATCCCTTCTGGCGAAAAGGACTCCTTGGCTCAGGCCAGTAATACGTGGCAACCAGCAGGTATCCAAGGAATGGATGTATCCGGCTGGCAACCATCCGTGAACTGGAGCGGGGAATACGCTATGGGCGCCCGCTTTGCTTACATCAAAGCAACCGAAGGCACCAGTTACCGCTCCCCTACCTTTAATAGTCAGTACATCGGCTCCTATCAGGTGGGCATGATCCGTGGGGCGTACCACTTTGCGATTCCGTCCTTAAGTTCTTCCGGGGCCCAGCAGGCGGACTACTTTGTGAATAACGGGGGTGGGTGGTCGGCAGACGGCAGGACTTTGCCGGGTTTGTTGGACATTGAGTACAACCCGTACCCGGCTTACGGCAATATCTGCTACAACCTGACCCAGCAACAGATGCGCACCTGGATCAAGGACTTCTCGGATCGTTATAAGCAGCGCACGGGACGCCTACCGGCGATTTACACCACCACGGATTGGTGGATTCAGTGCACCGGAAATACCACCATGTTTAACGATCACCCCCTGCACATTGCTCGCTGGACCACATCACCCGGCCAGATGCCGAATGGATGGAGCGCATACGACATCTGGCAGTACTCAGAAACGGGGCCATTTTCCGGGGATTCCAATGTTTTTGGCGGCTCATGGGCCCAGCTGCAAGATCTAGCTCGCAATACCCAGTACAAACCGTTGGGTGGACGAACACCCACAGCAACGACAGGCCCTTTCCAGGATGTTTCCGCTAGTCATCAATTTGCGCAAGAAATCCGATGGGTGAAAGATCGCCAATTACTTCACGGCTGGCCAGATAACACGTTCCGCCCTTCGCAGAACACCGACCGTGCCGCCATGGCTGCCGTGGCTTACCGTTTGGCGGGTTCACCGACCTACACCCCACCTACCACCTCCCCGTACCGGGATGTCACGACACAGCATCCTTTGTACAAAGAAATCGCCTGGGCGCGTTCCCGCGGATACTTGCAGGGATGGAGCGACGGCACATTCCGGCCCACGCAGAACATCACCCGCGACGCCACAGCAGCCATGTTCTGGCGAATGGCAGGAAACCCCTCATACACTGCACCGTCAACTTCCCGTTTCACGGACGTTCGCCCCGGCCAGCAGTTCTACCGGGAGATCCATTGGTTTGCCGCGCAAGGCATCACCACCGGGTGGCCTGATGGCACGTACCGTCCCCTGAATACCACCACCAGGGAAACCACGGCAGCCTTCCTCTATCGTTACTCCAACTAGCGGAAACTGCGCCCAACCACGTGGCCCTCCCCGCCCACCATGCGGGGAGGGCCACGTGTTATGTCGTGGAATGTTCAGGAACGCCCATTAAACAAGCTGGTGACAGAGCCATCCTCAAAGACTTCCTGGATAGCGCGGGCCAGTAATGGCGCGATAGACAAAACATGCAAGTTATCAAAACGATGTTCTTGCGGAACCGGCAAAGTATCTGTGACCACCACAGCACGGGCACCACAGTGAGCTAAGCGTTCAACGGCAGGATCAGAGAACACAGCATGCGTAGCAGCAATAATGACGTCCTTCGCACCGTGTTCACGCAACACGTTCACCGCTCCAGAAATGGTTCCAGCGGTGTCAATCATGTCGTCAATCAACACACAGGTACGACCGTCCACCTGGCCCACCACTTCCTTAGACTCCGCCTGGTTGGGTCGATTAATGTCCCGGGTTTTGTGCACAAACGCCAACGGGGAATGCCCTAGGAGCTCCGCCCACATTTCCGCCACACGCACACGACCGGTATCTGGAGAAACCACGGTGATGTTGTCCTCCCCTACCAAACCTTTGACGTGATCAGCCAGGATGGGGATGGCCATCAGGTGGTCCACCGGACCGTCAAAAAAACCTTGGATCTGGGCGGTGTGCAAATCCACTGACATCAGACGATCAGCACCCGCCGTTTTGTAAAGGTCCGCCATTAGGCGCGCAGAGATCGGTTCACGACCCCGGTGTTTTTTATCCTGCCGCGCATAGGGGTAAAACGGAGACACCACGGTGATCGAACGCGCGGATGCCCGCTTGAGGGCATCCAGCATGATCAGTTGTTCCATGATCCACTGGTTAATCGGGGCTGGGTGCGATTGGATCAAGAAAGCATCCGCACCGCGAATGGACTCACCAAAACGCACGTAGGTTTCGCCATTAGCAAAGTCGTAAGCGTCTGTAGGAACGAGTTCTGTGCCCAGTTCACGGGCAACATCCTCAGCTAATTGCAGGTGCGCTCTGCCAGAGACCAGGACCATGCGGTTGTCTCCTGAGTTCAGGATCCCTGTCATCACGACTCGCTTTCGCTCTCCGTTGCAGTCTGTGCTGATCCGGCGGCTTGAGCAGCCTGCGCAGCGGCGGTGCCCGCGCGGTGCTCCACCACCCAGTTTTCCACGATCACTTGCCGACCTTCCGTGAGAGCCAAAGCACCCGCTGGAATGTCCTTACGGACCGTGGTGGACGCCCCCGAGTAGGCACCGTCTCCTACAGTGACGGGAGCCACATACATATTGTCAGAACCCATGCGCACATGGTTGCCGATTGTGGTCCGGTGTTTGTTGACGCCGTCGTAGTTCACAAACACGCTGGCGGCCCCAATATTGGAATGCTCACCAATGGTGGCATCACCCACATAGGACAAGTGGGGAACTTTGGACCCTGTGCCGATTTCGGCATTCTTGGTTTCCACGAATGCGCCGATTTTGCCTTCATGGCCCAAATCAGTGCCGGGCCGCAGGTAAGAAAACGGACCAACGGTGGCGGAATCGCCAATACGGGAATCTGAACCGTGTGTGCGGACCACGGTGGCGCCGCGGCCCACCCTCACGTTAGTCAAAGTGGTATCCGGGCCAATCACGGCGTCTTCGCCGATGGAGGTGGTCCCGTGCAATTGGGTGTTGGGGTGAATCACGGCATCCGGGGCAATGGCCACATCCGCTCCAATCCACGTGGTAGATGGATCAATGATCGTGACCCCGTTGCGCATGTGCGCTTCGGCAACCCGTTGCCGAAGATAAGCGCCCAGTTCAGCGAGCTGGACGCGATCGTTAGCGCCCTCAAGCTCCATGTAGTCGTCCATGACCAGGGCATCCACGGTTCCCCCGGCGGCACGCGCCAGTTTGGGAACGTCGGTTAAGTACATTTCCCCTTGAGCATTATTAGTGTCCACCTGGGCCAGACTGTCCCTCAGGACAGCTGCGTTAAACGCAAAAATTCCGGAGTTAATTTCTGTGACAGCACGCTCTTGCTCCGTGGCGTCCTTGAACTCCCGGATATCAGCAAAGTTCCCGTCCACATCACGCAAAATCCGACCGTATTTGGCGGGGTCCGGGTGGTGCGCGGTCAACACAGTTACCGCGTTGCCACGGGAATCGTGATGGGCAACAAGATCGTGCAGTGTGTCCGCCGTTAACAAGGGAACGTCACCGTAAGTGACCACCACGGTGCCTTCCAGCGGCTGTTGTTCATCCAGTTTTTGCAGCCCGGCCAAAACGGCAGAACCAGTTCCAGGGATTTCTGATTGATCTGCGATGAGGGCCTGGGGGTCCATATCCAGCACATGCTGGGCAACGCGATCCCGATCATGCCGCACCACCACAGCTAACCGCTGGGGTTGTAAGGTCCTGGCGGCCACCAAACTGTGCCCCACCATGGAACGCCCACCGATTTCGTGCATGATCTTCGGCAGTTTGGACTTCATCCGAGTACCTTGCCCGGCAGCCAACACAATGACGGCTGCGGGCGGGGCGATGGGCTGCTGGGCGTCAGTGGTGCTCACGATGTGGCTGCTCCCCGTGATTTTCGGCAGACCCTCGATCAGCACAATCACCGCTCAACGGCACCGTAACCCCTAGGAACAGCACCCACTCGCGGTGAAACATCGAAGGGCATCGACTGATGTCGATGAGTTCCGCCTCTAGGATTCGAACCTAGACTCCACGGCTCCAAAGGCCGGGGTGCTGCCGTTACACCAAGGCGGAGCGCCGCTGACCACGGTCATAACAATGACTTGCCAAGACACTGCCATGCCGATGGTTGTGCAGCACGTGCACGGTCAGTAACCCTATCATTTGCGTACTGTCCCCAAACCCCGTTGGCCCCACCTCGGTCATACGCTGTGGCGGTTATTCGTAGGCTTGTGCTGTGGCTCATTTGTTGAACGGCGAGAATCTGTCCCTCTCTTTCCCCACCCGCACCGTCATCAACGGTGTCACAGTGGGGCTTAACGGCGGTGACCGAATTGGGATTGTTGGCCGTAACGGGGATGGCAAATCCACGCTGATGAAAATACTGGCGGGTGCGCTGGAACCCGATACCGGCCGCGTGACTACCCGGTCCGGGGTAAGCATCGGTGTACTAGACCAAACCGATGCTTTAGAAGCGACGACCACAGTGGGGCAGGCGGTGGTCGGCTACCGCCCAGAACATGAATGGGCCGGGAACCCCAAGATCCGCGACGTCATCAGTGGTTTAGTGGCGGATCTTGCCTGGGACACCCCGGTGGGTGATTTATCCGGCGGGCAACGGCGTCGTGTGGCCTTGGCCGCACTGCTGACCCAGGACTGGGATGTTCTGTTTTTGGATGAACCCAACAATTCGATGGGTTGTTCGTTCCGGACACCTCGATTCTACCGTCGTGGCAGGGCGACGTCACGCCCTGATACTCGACGTCGGGCCCGTGGGAGGCGGTCTGTCGTGCCGTGTCGCACCGTGCCGGTCGGGAGAGGTGGTCGCTGATGGCTACACCGCTGCTGGGGGCCGAAGGGCTGCACTTGGAGTACCCGACGCGGGTGGTCTTCGACTCGCTCTCGGTCGGGATCGAGGAGGGCGACCGGATCGGGATCGTCGGTCGCAACGGCGACGGCAAATCGAGCCTGCTGGGGATGCTCTCGGGGCAGATCGAGCCGCAGGCCGGCCGGGTCACCCGGCGCGGCGGCGTGCGGTTCGGCGTGCTCGGTCAGAGTGACGACCTCGATCCGGAGGCCACGGTCGGGTACTCGATCGTCGGCGACGCTCCGGAGCATGAGTGGGCCAGCGATGCCCGCATCCGCGACGTGATCGGCGGGCTGGTCTCGGACATCTCCTGGGATGCGGTGATCGGCCGGCTCAGCGGAGGTCAGCGGCGCCGCGTAGCCCTCGCCGCCTTGCTGGTGGGTGACTACGAGCTCATCGCGCTAGATGAGCCTACGAACCATCTTGATGTGGAGGGCATCGCTTGGCTGGCTGAGCACATGAAGCGACGCTGGCCCAAGAACAGCGGCGGGCTGCTGGTCATCACGCACGATCGCTGGTTCCTCGATGAGGTCTGCACCGAGACCTGGGAGGTGCACGACGGCACGGTCGAGCCGTTCGAGGGCGGCTATGCCGCGTACGTGCTCCAGCGGGTCGAGCGGGACCGGATGGCGGCGGCGGCCGAGAGCAAGCGGCAGAACCTCATGCGCAAGGAGCTGGCCTGGCTGCGGCGGGGTGCTCCGGCGCGGACGTCGAAGCCGAAGTTCCGGATCGACGCGGCCAACGAGCTGATCGCTGACGTGCCGCCGGTGCGCAACCCCATCGAGCTGCAGCGCGTCGCGGTGGCCCGGTTGGGCAAGCAGGTCGTGGATCTGGAAGACGTGAGCGTGACCTTCGGGGATCGGAAGGTTCTCGATGACGTGACCTGGCGGATCGCTCCAGGTGAGCGAACCGGCGTCCTCGGCGCGAACGGTGCGGGCAAGTCCACGCTGCTCGGGCTGATCTGCGGCACGCTGGAGCCGACCGAGGGCCGGGTCAAGCGGGGTAAGACGGTGCAGGTCGGTATCCTCGATCAGCAGTTCTCCCAGCTCGCTGATATCGGCGGTGACCGGGTGCGCGAGGTCCTGGCCCGCACCAAGACCACGTTCCAGATCGACGGCAAGGACCTCACCCCGGCGCAGCTGCTGGAACGGCTCGGCTTCGCCCGCGAACACCTCTCGGCACGGGTCGATGACCTCTCCGGCGGTCAGAAGCGGCGGCTGCAGCTGCTGATGCTGTTGCTCAGCGAGCCGAACCTGCTGCTTCTCGATGAGCCGACGAACGATGTTGATGCGGACATGCTCGCGGCGCTGGAGGACCTGCTGGACTCCTGGCCGGGCACGTTGATAGTGGTCTCGCACGACCGCTACCTGCTGGAGCGGGTCACGGATCAGCAGTACGCGATCCTCGATGGCGGGCTGCGGCATGTGCCGGGCGGGGTGGATGAGTACCTGCGGCTGCGAGCCGCGCAGGAGCAGCAGGCCGTGACACCGTCGCCGATGAGCGCCCAGGCCGCCGAACAGAAGACGTCGTCGTCTTCGTCTTCGGAGTTGTCGGGTGCGGAGCGCCGGGCGGTGCAGAAGGAGATCGGCGCGGTCGAGCGTCGGTTGGAGAAGCTGTCGGGAATTATCGACCGCATCCATCAGCGTCTCGCCGATCACGATCAGAGCGACTACGAGGGCCTGCAAGGCCATACTGATGAGCTTCGCCAAGCGGAGGATGAGGTCGCCGAACTCGAAGAGCGGTGGCTGGAGCTATCCGAGTCGATCACCTGATGGCTCCCTGCCGTCGAGCCTGCCGCATGAGTTCGCGCCTGCCGCTTCGTGAGCGGCAGGCGCGAATGCTGATGACGATGGTTGGGGGCCGGGATGCTCAGGCCTGCGGCGGTCCGTACTCGTTTCTTGTTTCGACGGGGGTGGGTTCTCGGTAGGTCTCGGGAACCTCGTCGGCGCGGCGACTGGCTCGTGATTCTCCGATCTCCTGCAAGGTGAGACGGATCAGCATCTCCGACAGCTTGTGCAGATCGGGTGGTTCGCGATGCACCGCCCTGATAGAGAAATGTCGTTCGTCGTACCGACGCCGCGAGGTCTTCTTCACGTACTTGCCCATCGTGCACTCCTACGTCGAGACCGTCGGTTCGGCGATGGCGCGCGCCCGAGAGTTACGCTCGGTGTGCTCGTGCCACCGCACGCGGGCGAGCAGGATCAGGCTGACGGGGCCGATCCAGAGCATCTTGAGCGCTGACCAGATCGCGATGAGCACGATGATGTTGAGCCAGCCCGGCCCGCCGTCTCGGATGATGACGGTTAGCAGGCTCGCGGTGTAGAGGTATGGGATCGCGAGCAGCATTGCCGGGATGCCCCACTTGAGGCCGCGACGGGTGCGGACCTTGTCGAGCACGATATTGGTCGGCATCCATCGGCGCATGAAGGAGCGGATATGGATGCTGGCGAACCAGATGAGTCGGAACATGATGCCTCCAAGCACGTAACTGTGGTGAGGCAGTACGTGTGGAGTGTCCCGAAGGACGGCCCGAAAGGGGCCTACATGGTGAGGGGTGAAGCTGCCTCTGTGCTTCTCACTCTACGCCGCACGTACGACACGCGGTAGCCCCGCGGGCCGTGCTTGGTCGCCGGCGGCGCACCTTGCCGGTGACCGTCCGGGAAGGTGCACAGATCATGGGCAGGCTGGCAGAACAGGTAAGCGGCGAGCGGCAGGCGCGGATGATGCTGTCGATGATCGCCGAGCCCGACGACGCGATCACCGGCCGTATCCTGCACCGGGTTGGCGGGGTCGAGACGTTGCGGCTGCTCGAAGACGAGCAGGCTGCGGTGCCGGAGATGAACCGGGCTGACGCGATCGCCTGGCGCAACCGCGTCGCTCCAAGGATCGAGGACGGCATCCCCGCCCGTGTCGCGGACGCGGAACGAGCCGGCATGTCCACGCTCATCCCGACCGACGCGGACTGGCCGCACGCGTTCAACGACCTCGGCCCCCGTGCCCCGTACCTGCTGTGGATACGCGGGGCGACCTCGTTCCTTTCCGGCGCACTTGCTGATCGCGTCACGATCACCGGCGCCAGAGCCGCCAGCGAGTACGGCACGAATGTCGCCGCGCACCTCGCCGGCGACCTCGCCCAACAGGAGCGCACCATCGTCGCCGGCGGGGCCTATGGCATCGACGCCGCAGCCCACCGGGCGGCACTCGCCACCGGCGGGGGCACCATCGCGGTGCTGGCCGGCGGTGTCGATCGGCCCTACCCGCGCGGGAACGCGGACCTGCTGGATCGGATCGGGGATGTCGGGGCGCTGGTCAGCGAGGCTCCTCCTGGGGAGGCGCCGACGCGGTGGCGGTTCATGGCCCGCGCCCGTCTTCTCGGCACGCTCTCGGGAGTCACGGTGGTGCCGGAAGCGAGCTTCCGCTCGGGTTCCTTGCTCGTGCCGACCGAGGCGCACCGGCATAGCCGTGCTGTCGGTGCGGTGCCCGGCCCTGTCACGTCAGTGACCAGCGTGGGGCCGCACGAGCTCATCAAGCGCGGAGTCGCCCAGGTCGTCTCCGATACGGCAGATGTGACTGCGATGCTCGACTCGCTCGGCGATCCGGCGCGGCTCCTGAATCGGGAGACGCCGGGCCACCAGCTCGCCGCCCCGGCTTCCGGTCCGCCAGCACGGCCGGGGCCTCGCCTGTAGTCCGCCTCACGAAGCAGGCGGAGAGCTCACCACACTCATCAAGGAGAGGTACTCGGCCCATGAGCTGAGGGAGAGCGCACTCCAGCGTTTTTCATCTGACGCATTGGCGGCATGTTTCTGGGTGTTTCAGTTCGCAGCGAGAGCGTCGAGAGGGGCTACGGCCGCGTGGAACCGGTTGCCGACGAGTAGAACGACAATTTTCTTTCTAGCTCTGGAAAACACCACGTAGAGAAGTCGACTTGTCGTGGGAAACGGTTCCGACTCATAGCCCATGAAGTCTCCCTCCCGCAGTACGACGACGGTTGCGTCGGCCTCACGTCCCTTAGTCTGGTAGAGGTTCATCAGCTGGACCTCGCGCGGATTGAGCACCGAATCCGTGAGAGCCGCATAGCTCGCTTCACGAGCTTCCGCGCAGATCGCTGCAACCATCTGACGGTCATCGCGGGCGCTGCTCGTTCGTATGGCTCGTGCATGCATTACCGAGAGCAAGGTCGCCGCTTGTTGCCAGGCACCGGACTTCTGCGGTAGCCCGAGCGCATCATGCGCAGTAGCGGCTACCTCGATTGCCTCCCCAGCGGACGCGACATTGGAAAGACGCTCTCGAAGGGCGCTCAAGCGATCTTGCAAGGTCGTAGGACCTGAACCGTTTATCACCTGGTGCGCGATGGGAGGCGCCTGCCGTCCACGTTGCGCGCTCGTCAGGAACACGGCTACCGCTTCGAGAACGTTCTCCCAGGCGACATCTCCGGTATGGAATTGCACCATCGCGGTCTGGGCATCGAGGGCGGCGGCGAGTGCGTCGCTGAGACCAGCGACTTCATGCTCGATGCCGTCGGCTTCAAGCGCGTCTGAGAGAGCCGCGAGCATATCGTTGTGGTGCGTGAACACTGCCACGCCCATCTCTTCGGAGGTTAGGTCGCTAACGATCCGTGAGACTTGGCTGGTCTCGTCGGAGAGAGGTATCCCGTTTCGGATTACCAGCCTCTCGTCTTGGATTGCGTTTGTGATGGCTTCTGAGTCGAACAGGCGCTGGCGAATGGCGTTGGCGACGGCCGGGATGATCCCAGAGGGATCTCGGAAGGAGGTTTCTGGAAGCACGATGGTGTTATCTGCCCCTGCGGCCGAGCAGGCTTCGTGGATGCGCTCCACTCTGACGCCATCTTCGGCAAGGAATGTATAGATGCACTGATTCGGGTCACCGAGCAGTATCAACCTACTGTCTCGTGCTATTAGCTGAAGGAGATCTTGCTGCGCGTCGCCTGTGTCCTGAAACTCGTCAACGATCACGAGCCCCCATCGTGTGCGCAGGTGCTCTGCGACGGCGGGTGCGGCCTCAGCGATCTCAAGCGCGAGTGGGATGAGTTTGCTATATCCGATCTCGTGCTGAGCCACTCCGAGCTTCTCGCGAGCGGGACTGACGAGAACGGCGTCGCCGTGTCCGACGAGACTCCCGAATCTCCGAACTACGGAGAACGCAAGCGAGTGGAACGTCATGATGTCCACCTGGGGTCCGCGTCGGCCGAGAATTTCTCCTGCGCGCGAGGCTATGCGCGCCACTGAGGAGCGCGAGAATGAGAGGAACAGGACTCGGTCGTGGGGTTTGCTGTCCGCTACCCGTTCGAGATGAGCATGCGCTGCGGCGAGCGCGCTCGTCGTCTTTCCGACTCCCGCACCGCCGAGCACGACACTGAGCTCGGCCTGCGTCGAGACGACTTGCTCCTGTTCCGGGTTTCTTGGGGCGACGGTCATGACACATCTGGGATGTCGATGCGGCCGCGTGTATCGCTACAGATTGCTTCGATGACAGATCGCGCTATTGGTGGCTGTCGCGTCAGCGCGTGCGCCCAGACCGCCCCCAATCCCTGCTTCTTGATCACTTTCGTCGTGAGGAGGTGATCCGCGATGTCATCGTCACCGAGACTGGATGGCAGGGCGGGCATGCCGAAGTCTTCTAGGGTCTCGACCGTCTCTCGAAGCCGCTCTCCGGGTACGCCGCGGATAAGCGCGGCCTCCACGGCGGTGCGTGTGGGAAGCACGACGAGTTGTTCGACCATTCCTGCAAGGATTCCGACTGCTGGGTCTTCTTGTCCTGGTTTATCGTTGTCGACGATCGCTCGGACGTGGAATCCGAGCTTGAGGGAAATCTCGGCGATGGCAGGGAGTCGCGTGGCGCCTCCATCCGACCCTGGCGGAGCGACGAGGCGGATGCCGTTAGCGGGCAGGCTGTGGTGCGGTTCATTCGTCTTTAGGAAAAGCCGCGAGGCAAGCGCGCCGTACCCTTCAACGTCGAGCGGTCCTTCTAGGAGGACAACGGTTCTCGCGCTCAGCGCCGCGAGAAGTTGCTCAAGGACCAGTCTCCGATTGACACGGCCGGCCTTGTCCGTAACCGCCGGGAGCTGATGCTGTCGTCTTTCGCCGTGGCTGACCGTAAGTCGGACGAGCTCGCCAGGGTCGAATGCTCGTACTACTTCGGGACGGCGCGTTGTGAGGATCGCTTGCCCTGCCGTTACATGGAGGAGCCGTGCCATGTGTTCGGAAGACGTCGCGTCGAGGCGGTCTCCGAAGTCATCACCGACGATGACGACACCAGATTGCGCATCTCGCGCGGCGGCGATGGCTTCAGCTGCCGAGAGTACGCTTTCGAGCGTAGAGCCCTGGGAACGGACTGGAAGAGCCCCGGCTGCCCCGATCGATATCGCTGGCTGAAGCGCTCTGAGGAGGGCAGACATGGAACCGTCATCGGCCAGGAAGCTTATGTCGGCGGAGTCTTGGATACCGAAGAGAGTCTGCGGACCAGAATCGATGACCTTATCGAGTGCGTCGGTGACCACGTCCGTCTCGGAGAACGACCCGGTAGCGGCATGGACAGCCGTGTCTAAATCGGTAAGGGCGCTGTCCAGTCCCGAAGGGTCAGTGTTCGCAAGGAGCGCTCTCAGAACCCCCTCTGCCCGTAGTTGGAGGGTCGGCGAGCTGTCGATGAACTGAACTGGCAGAGCTTCGCGCTCGATACGGCTTGCTCTCTTGAATACTCCGGCAGCGGGGTCACTCCGTGCCGGGTAATCAACCCAGTGCTCACCGGTGTCTGTATCGAGTTCATATCGTGCGCGGTAGCAAAGGCGTACGCCCAGAGCTGCGTTGCCTGCGTTGCGTGAAGTGGCGATCTCTCCGGTTTCTTGGTCGAATGTTTCCAAGTTTTCGCTGAGAAGGGTTTCGAGGTCATTTCCGAGGTCGAGCAGAGTTACCTCGACCTCTGTCAGGGACTCGTCATCGTCGTCAGCAGGTCGGTAGATATCGAGCGGGTTCACGCGGGAACGCGTGCTGCGGGGATCGAGGACGCGGCGTAGCGCCTCGACTGTGTCAGTGCGGCCGGCCTGCGGCTCACCTGCAAGCACCATGTTCTCTGGCACTACTAGTTCTGCATAGTGATAGCCGCGGAAGCGTTCGATACGGATGCGCGCGACCCTCATTGGCTTACTCCTTGCATGCTCCACGACGCACGCTGGCTGTTGGGCTTACAGCGGGACGATGAGCGTGAGTCGGTGGACCGTCTATTGTTCGGGGTCGGCGACCCCAGTACCCATCCTCCCATGAGTAGCGGACAGGACGAGCCGACGCAGCGTGACGAACCCTTGGCGCGTATGGCGAGAGGACCGCAACATGTGGTCCGCCGGGTACGCCGACGTGTCGGCGACGTTGCCCGCGACCTCACGGCCCCCTTCGCATGCTCGGCCCGATCTCAGTGCCGAGTCGTCTCGGACCCGACGCCCCACAGCCTCTAGGCTCGCACTATGGATCTCTTCGAATCAGCCCGGCTGCGCATCGCGCGCGCAGATCCGTGCGCGAGAGATGTCTGAAGCCTGGAACGACTATCTTGCGCCCCACCCGTTCGAGTTCCTCTTGCTCCGCACTTCCCCTACGCAGTATCTGGTTCGCCTTGAGCAGATCGAACCGGTGCCGCTTGAACTTCCCGCATTGTTCGGAGAATGGCTCTACAACTTACGTTCGGCTCTTGATCACGTTGTGTGGGCTTCAGCGGCACATGCGTCGGGATCGATCCCTCCGGCGGGCGAAGATGGTCTTCAGTACCCAATCTACGACACGGAGAAAGCGTGGAAACGCAATCTCTGGCGGCTCCGACCACTTCCGGAGCACCAGGTGGAGATGCTGCACACGATGCAGCCGTTCAACTCCGACCTGGATGCAAACTTTCTTGGGTGGATCAATCGGCTCGCGCGGATTGACCGCCATCGGCGTCTAGCGATGTGGACTGCCAGAGTCGCCGAAGCAGAGCCTGTCTTTCAAATCCCGAGTGGCGTCGCCCCGGCTTTGGAGTGGGGCCAGTGGGTGTTCCAGGAGGACGCTGCGATCTTGCTCGGGTGACGTTTCCCGACGCTGATTCCGCAGATGAGGTCTCGTATAATCCTCGCGTTGGTATCGACCCAGAAATTGCCGAGTGGGGCGCATCTGACTTCTGGAAGAGCATCCGCTTCTCGGAGCGCGTGAAGATGCTGATGGTCTTCGTCAACGCCGAGATCGATATCTACGACTACGATTGCACAGGAGCTCCTGCCGCCCGTAGCACTGTAACGAGCACCTTCGCTGACGAATCAGATCGCCGCAGAGAAGCGGGGCTTTTTCCAGCGATGGCGGCCCCCGAACCTGAGCCGCCGTCGTGGACAAGCGCAAGCAGCCCTCGGACCTCAAGTGTTGACCGTTTCATGGGACGCGATTTTCCAGCTCACGGCAACGGAACCGCCCGTTCCTGAAACTCCGCGTAGATGCAAGGTTCGCATGCCGCCGCTACTACAGCGTCGGCCCGAGACGCTGCGACTCACTGCGTCGGGCGCGTTCCTGCTCGGGCTGCTCGGCTTCGGCGAGCTTCTGCGCCCGGTTGAAAGCAGCGTGCGCGCGGGCGCGGTCGATCTTCTGCGCCGAGCCTTGCGGTGCCGGCCCGAGCGGAGTGTCGTCGCTGATCTGGTAGCGATCGCGGTAGGCCGCGATGGTCCGGGCATCACGCCGCCAGCGTGCCTGCTCCCGGTCACCGGACGGCGGGTCGCCGAGCGGCTGGGTCCAGGGCTCGCCGGTCTGGCGGGCGGTGTCGAGGATCGCGTCGGCGCGGGTCTCGATCAGCTCGCGGCGCTCGGTCAGCGCTTCGCGCATGTCTGCGGCGATCGGGCCTTGCGCGTGCGGGATGAGGCCGGCGATCAGCCGCGGGGTCTTTCTCGTGCGCCCCGATCCGGCTGGCTGGGTGGTGGCGCGGGCGAGGCGGTAGTGCATGACCTTGGCGATGTCGTCGGCGTCATCGAACCCGCGAGCGGCCACCAGGCGCGGGAACAGCGCGCCGACGTCGTGGTGGTTGGCCTCGGCGCGTCGCAGCTCGGCGGTCAGCGCTCCGAACGCGACCGACCCGATCGCGGCGTCGGCCTGCTCCTCGGTCAGGCCCGATTCGCGGATGAGGGCGGCCCAGCGGTCGTGTTGGGCGGCTGCGGCGATGGTCTCGTACTCGGCGGCGAGCTGGGCGATCGAGCCCCAATGGTCCTGCTCGGCGGTGATCGTCTCGTGCGCGGAGACCTCGGCCCCCGAATGCTGCAGCACCCCGAACAACACGCTCCGCCCGGTGGCTTCCTCGTTGTCCGAGGGGTGTGGTGCGGCGTGGTCGTCGGGTCGGTCGAGGACGACGTAGGCGCGATTAGATTCCTTGCCGCGGGTCATTGCGACATAGAAGTTCTCACGTGTCGAGGACGGCTCGATCAGAACGTGGGCGGTGTCGACGGTGATGCCCTGCGCCCGGTGCGCGGTGACCGCGTATCCCAGATCGACGTGCTCGGCCACGTAGTCGGCCGGCAGCACGATCGACCCGGTGCGGCGTCCGGGCTTGCGGATCGTGATCGACCCGTCATCGCGCACGTCGGTGATCTGCCACCGTTCGCCGTTGCGCACCCAGCCCCGGCCTGTGCCGGTGCGCAGGCGCCGGTCGTTGCGGCGGGTGATGATCGTGTCCCCGACCCCTGCGGACGTGCCTTCGGTCAGCGCGACCTCTCTGGTGGGGCGGATCGTGCCGTCCAGGATCAGGTCGGCGCGGGCGCGGGCGTTCAGTGCGGTTACGTCTTCGCGGGTCTCGGCGATCAGTACCGAGGCTCGTCCGGCGTCGCGGTCGGCACGCCAGGCGGTGTAGGCGGCGTCGATCATGTCCTCGGCATCACCGTCGCTGACGCGGCCGTGACCTGCGTAGGTGTCGATCACGCGGGTGCGGCCGTGGCGCAGATCGAGGGAGGCGGTCTTCTCCCACTCGTGGACGAAGCGGTGCACGTCCACGAGCTCGGGGGCGTCGTCGCGGTCGGCCACGAGCATCCCGAAGCTCCCGCCCGCGTCAACGGATTGGAGCTGCCCGTAGTCGCCGACCAGCAGCACCTTCGCGCCCGCTTCGGCTGCGAGGGCGGTGATGCGATCCAGCGACAGGGTGCCGGCAAGGGAAGCCTCGTCGATGATGACGAGCTGCCCGGCCTGGAACGTTTCCCCGTGGAGGAGATGGTTCTGCCACCACTTCGCCGTGTTCTCTGTCGCGATTCCGAGATCCTCGCCGAGGACCTCCGCGGCCACGGCAGAGGGAGCCAGGCCGACCACGGACCCGTGGCCGTGCTGCTTCTCCCATGCCCGACGCAATGCCGACATGGCGGTGGTCTTCCCGGCACCGGCCGGGCCGACCAGCACGTCGAGGACCCGGCCGGAGACTGCGATCTGGGTGAGCGCTGCGGCCTGGTCATCGCCGAGCAGGCGTCCTTCTCGGTCGGGCTTCGCGGTGATCTTCTCGACCGTCTCGACTTCGACCATCGGGCCGGTCAGGGTGCGGGAGCGTTCCAGGAGACGGTCTTCGGCATCCAGCAGCACCGTGGAGGAGAACACGGTCGAGTGGCGGGGCCGGAACACGCTGGTGCCGTCTGGGCGGCGGAACGCAGCCGGGCTGGTGGCGAGTTCGGGCGGGGTCAGCCGCAGCGAGGCTTGCTCGGCGGCATCGGCGATCATCCCCACGATCGCTTCCCGATCACTGGCGGTCGCGAATCGCCATGCCATTGACTGCCGGCTTGCCTCGGAGTGCAGGTTCCATCGCCGCCAGGTTGAGCGTTTCTCGCCGACGACCTCGACCACGGCCTGCCCGATCTCGGAGATCACCTCCAACGGCACATCATCAGCCCGCAACGGCCGCACCTGCTGCGCCTCCGCGAGGACATTGCCGGCCCAGCCGGTCGCGTCCTCATCCAGCAGACGGCCGGCCCGTTCGCGCCAGCCGGCGGTCAGGTCGGCCAGGGAGTGGACCTGCTTCTCGGACCGGGTGGCGAGGGTGGCCTGGGCACGCAGGCGCACGATCGTCCGCGCCGAGGGCCGGCGGCCGTGCTCGGCCGTGTAGGCGGCGATGAGCCGGTCGGTCTCGGCGTCGATATCGCGGGCGCGGGAGGAGAACTCCTCGATCAGTTCCTCGCTGACTCCGGTGATCTCCCACGCCGGATTGCGGTCCCGGCCCCGATCCCGCGCCTCCCACTCCACGCCGAGCGTGCCGGTGAGGCGGTCGGCCAGTACCGCGTTGTAATGCTCCGAGAGCGCGACGACCGCCGCGTGCATCGGGCGGCCGTCCAGCGACCGCCAGCGTCCGTCCAACGCGGTCTGGACCTTGTTGGAGATCACGACGTGGGTGTGCAACTGGGGGTCCCCGGAGCGGCTGTCGTAGTGATCGAAGGCCGTGGCGATCAGCCCGGTCACGTCGACCTGTGCGACCGCGCCATCGGCGGCGGTGTAGCCGGTGCGGGTCGCGGCGATCTCGCGCTCCATGAAGTCCACGACCTCGGCGATCGCGTCGTGATGCGACTGGGCGATCAGGGCCTGCGTGCCGGCGTCGGCCACTCCCCACAACACCGAGACGGACTTCGGCACCGAGAACGTGTAGTCGAACCCCGCGACCGCACGGCGGTTGCCCCGCTCGATCTCCTCGGCCTCGATCTGGCCGATCTGCTCGGCACGCTCACCCATCCCCAGGCCGGGGTCGAGGTCGGCGACGCGCTTCTCGATCCGGTCCGCGACCGAGACGTACCTTGGGAAGGCCCGCCCGAGCGGGTCGCCGCTGACGGGGTCGCGGCCCATCCCGATCAGCAACTGCAACTGCGACTCCGAGACCTCATCACCGAGGACGATCTGCCCGTCGCCGAAACCGTGCAGAGCCGACCCCATCCAAGTGCCCGGTGGTGTTCCCTCCTCCGTGTAATACCTCGTCAGCGGGGTCGAGAGGGAGCGGTCGCCATCGGCGGCAGCGATCGTGCGCAGCAGGTACTTGTACCCGTCGCCCGCGCTCATCACCCGCATCGAGACCGTCATGCAGACCAGGTGGACAGACTCACCACGACCGCCGGCGTGAGCTCGAAAACTGGCAGCGACGATTCGCTACAGGGCCGGCCCGTCGTCGGACGGGCCGCGCCGCCGGGAAGCCTGCACAGTGGGCTCGGAGGTCGAGCGGAAGGGGTTCGGGAGTTGCCGGCGTGTTGTGCCGGGGTTGCGCAACTGGTCGATCTCGCGCTGTTGCGCCCGGAGCTGCGTGTGGAGGGCTTCCTGCCTCGTGCGCAACTCGGTGAGCTGCTCGCTAATCTTCGCGTTGGCCTCGGTCAGATAGTGCATGATCGCGGCCTCGTATCGCTCGGGGTCAGAGGGTTGCAGCTCCGCGTTCACCGCAACGAACTCAGCGGGAGCGAGCGATCCGTCCGCGGCGGCCTCGCTCATGCGACGGGATGCCATGCGGGAGAACATCGCCGTGCGTGCGGCCCAAGGCGGGAGCTCTCCACCGTAGATGTCTCCGAAGGCTTCCTGGATGAGTTGGATCGTCTCCGGAGTGAGAAGCACCGGGTTCTCGCTCTCGATGGCGGAAGCCAGCGCCACGCAGTTCTTAGCAACAGCGTGGTGCGAGGCAGTTCTGTCCTTGATCTCCTGCGTGAGGTTCGGGGGCTCCAGCTCGTGCGGCTTCTGCTCCGTGAACGTGTTCCAGAGGTCGATTCCCGTGCGCTCGCGGTAGGCGCCGTAGCGACGTAGATCGTCAGCAATCTTGCCTCGCTCAGCCTCCGAGATCGCGAGCTCCACCCGTTCCGCCATGACCTGTCTCCTATCCGTTCGCTCGGCCCGCCGCTGTGCCTGTCGATCTCCAGGTGACCGTGCGATCCCGCAGCCGCGAAACCTTGTCAACCTGGGTTGACCACGATCTGCAAGAGGTGTGATGGCTCAGGAGGGGGCTGGGATCGGACTCGGGAGACCACAGCCGTGAGGTGCGACCTCAGGCGCTGATTGGCGTGCTCGCGGGACTTCTGATGGGAGCTCTGCGGAGGCCGGGGCAGATGGTCACGGGGTGGTGCACCTGGCAGGTGTTCTCCCTGGTGTCGGGCTCTGATCGGGTCTGGTTCCAGGGTTCCACCGACCCTGCCGGAGCCTTATGCACGCCACTTCCTCGCCCCCGATGCCGAGCCCTCGGATCGGTTCGCTGTTCTCCGGATACGGCGGTCTCGATCTGACCGTCGAACACGCCACTGGTAGGCAGACGGTCTGGTTCTCTGAGCTCAACACCGCCGTCACGGGCGTGTTCTCCCACCACTGGCCGACTGCCCCGAACCTCGGCGATATCTCTTACCATCGACTGGGCCACAGTGCCGCCGGTAGACGTCCTCTGCGGCGGCTTCCCGTGCCAGGACATCTCGACCGTCGGCAAAGGCGCCGGCCTCGCACCCGGCACCCGTTCCGGGCTCTAGTCGTACATGGCGACCGCGATCGAGGCGTTGCAACCCCGGCTCGTGGTGATCGAGAACGTCCGCGGGTTGCTGTCTGCAACCGCTACCCGCCCCGCAACGAAAGGCCAACGTGATGACGACCGCAACCCCGACGACGCAACCTCCGACCCCGCGAGTGCCGTACGCAACCTGGAACCCGAACCGTGGATGCTGGGAGACGACGCAGCTCGACCTCTTCGGGCGCTCGGAGCGGTACTGGGCGATCTGGCCGAGCTCGGGATGGATGCGCGCTGGATCGGCCTACCGGCATCACTGGCCGGTGCACCGCATCACCGGTTCCGCATCTTCATCACCGCCTATCGCCAAGATTCTGTTCCGGACGCCTCTGGCCTCGGACTCCTCGCGCGGTGGCGAGACGCTGGATCAGGTGCGGGCGCGTCGGGGAACCATCGCGCTGAGTCACCAGGTCATCGACCTGGCCTTGCACGGACCAGCTGGCTCACCGGACAGGCCCGGCGAGTCGGAGACGCTGTTCGCGCTCGTGGAGAACATCTTCATCGCTGGGGGCGATACGCCGACGCGATCGCCCGATGGGAACACATCACCGCACGCCCAGCCCCTGCGCCCGCGATCCTGAACGAGGACAAGGGGCCGCGACCGGCGCCCGAGTTCGTGGAATGGCTCATCGGCCTGCCCGCGGGCTGGGTTACCGACCCCGCCCACGGGCTGACCGCGAATCAGCAGAACACGGCCCTTGGCAACGGTGTCCTCCTGCTCCAGGCATTCCTCGCGATGGACGCAATGTCGTGACGACCCGGGGCGTCGCGGTGTCGAGCCGTACCGCCAAGATCACGGGATCGGTGCTCGTGCGGCCGCCAGCGCATGCCTGCGGGTGATAGGCAACCACACGATCTCCACCGAACCCGCTCACTTGCCTGGCATATTTTCAGGTCAGTTGCAGCGTGGTGATGCAGGTCGCATCATCTTCGGTCATCGTTGAAATGGTCGCGCTGCCCGTCTGACCCTCGTGCTCGATCGTCAGCGTTGCCTCGATGCCGCGGGGCGCCCAGATGCCGACGAACCCGTTGTCGTAGGTCTGCCGCACTTCGTCGAGGAGCACGTCTCCGTCTTCGCTGGTGAGGGTGACCTGGACTTTCGTGTTGGCGAGTTCGCCGAGGCAGGTGGTCAGGCTGTGGAAGTAGCAGTCATGGGTCTGTTCCCGGTAGGGAGCAACTGAGATGTACACCTCGTCTTCGGGCATCGGCAGCTGTGTCTCGCGCTCCTGGTCGTCGGTGAGCACGAGCGCATCAGGCTGCACGGATGCGATCAGATCAGCGGGTCGGTCGGCGACGGGCATCGTGTCGAGCCGTTCGATGACCGCCGGGGTATCGAGACCTGCCAGATCGTGAGCTGCCAGGAAGTCGCTGTCGACGGCATGACTGTTGGTCGAGGGCGACGCGGGTTCGGGCGAGGACGCGGCGGCACATCCGGCGAGAACGAGGGTGGCGGCGAGCGTCGCGGTGGCGGCGACGATCACCTTCCCCCGCCGGGGCGTGGTGGGGTGAGACAATGGTGTGATCCTTCAAGAGTGTCGGATGGGTCGGTGCCGGACGATCTCGCCGCGGCACCGACCCGGATGGTCGATCAGAGGGTGGCCAGGAGGTCCTGCATCTGTTGGATCTCGGTGGTCTGCGCGTCGATGATGGTCTGCGCGAGCTCGATGGCATCGGGGTTGCTGCCGTCATCGACCTGCGTCTGGGCCATCTCGACCGCTCCCTCGTGGTGGGCGATCATCTGCTCCAGGAACAGGCGCGATGCCTCGGGGCCGTCGGCCGATTCGAGGGCGGCCAGGTCGTCCTCGGTCATCATGCCGTCGCCGTGGTCCATGCCGTCCATCTGCTGCTCCTCGGGGTCGACGCCCCAGTCGTCCAGCCAGCCCTGGAGCTGTTCGATCTCAGGTCCCTGGGCGGCCTTGATCGCCTCGGCCAGTTCGACCACCTCGGGGTTGACATCCTCCTTGGCGAGGACGATGTCGCTCATCTCGATGGCCTGTTCGTGGTGGACGATCATCATCGAGGCGAACATCACGTCCGCGTCGTTGACGTCGGCTGCCTGTTCGGTGGAGCCGTGGTCCATGCCCGGCATCGAGTCCTCGTCGTCGCTTCCGGCCGAGCATCCAGCCAGGGTCAGCGCAGCGGTGAGGGCGAGTGCGGCGGTCGCCGCGGTACGAAACTTCATAGGTGTTCTCCAATATCAACGGTCGCTTCGGTGGCGCGGCATCCGAGAGGGCACCGCGTGAATGAGAGAGGGGGAACCGTCGGCGCTGGTGCGCGTCAGGTTCGCCGCCCCATCACGTGCGACTGATGCAGAGAACGTGCAGCGACGGCGCCCGAGGCAGCAGCCGGTCGATGGAACGCGCCACGAGCAACGGCCGGGGTGCGGTGTGCATCCATCCGGGCAGAAGTCGAGGCGGCACCAGGATGAGAAGGACGAGCAGTAGTGCGAGCACGCACGCCATCGCCATGCCCAGATGGGTGCCGGCCCCGCAGTCCGCACACGTACCACCGAGGTCACTGGCCGTTCCGCCGGACTCATGCGTGCCTGCCGCGCCGTGATGAGCGCCCACGGCGTCGCTTGTGGAGACCGAGATCACGGCGGGCGCGTGGGCTGCCGCGGTGCCATGCAGGTTCAACGTATGCATGGCCAGCAGCCCGATGACGACCGCTGCCACCAGCAGCCCTCCGAGCACGACGCGCCGGAGGAAGCCCTGAAGACCTTTCCTGGATCGCCTTGCCGCCGTCACCGCCATACGCCGCAGTTTACCGGCCCCCGATGTGCGTCCGCCGACGGCGGGAGTGATCAGCTCGGCCGAGGGCGACTGACTCCGTGTCCCTCCGAGCAGCTCTTTGCTCTGCCAGACGCAGACTGACGGGAATACCCCTAGGGGGTATTAGGTTGATGGTGGAGAGTTTCCACGAAGGTCAGGAGAGCCCCATGCGTTTGTTCGCGATCCGCGACTTCCGTTACCTGTTCAGTGCGCAGATCATCGCCCTGTTCGGGACGGGGTTGGCGACCGTCGCGCTCGGTCTGCTCGCTTACGAGCTCGCGGGCCCGAGCGCGGGGGCCGTGCTTGCGACGGCGCTGACGATCAAGATGGTCATGTACGTCGTGATCGCGCCGCTGGCGGCCGCCTATGCCGACCGGCTCCCAAGGCGGATGTTTCTGACCCTGCTCGACGTGGTGCGCGCGGCCGTGGTGCTCGCGCTGCCGTTCGTTACGGAAATCTGGCAGATCTACGTTCTCATCGGGGTGCTGCAGGCGGCTTCTGCGGCATTCACGCCGACGTTCCAGGCGGTCATCCCCGATATCGTGTCAGAGGAGTCCGATTACACACGGGCGCTGTCCGCGTCGCAGGTGGCTTACACGATGGAGAGCCTGCTCAGCCCGGTGCTCGCGGCGGTCGCTCTGACGTTCATGACGTTCAACTGGTTGTTCGTCGGCACGTCGGTGGGCTTCGTGATCTCCGCCGTCCTGGTGCTCTCCACTCGCATCCCCAACGCGGCACCGAGCGGGCAGACGGGTGCGTGGAACCGGGTCACGTCGGGCGTGAAAGTCTTCTTCGCGACTCCTCGCCTGCGCGGCGTCATGGCGCTGAACGTGGTGGTCGCCGCAGCCGGATCGATCGTGGTGGTCAATACGGTCAACTACGTCCGCGATCAACTGGACGGCACGCAGGCCGATGTTGCTTGGATGCTCGCAGCCTCCGGCGGCGGCACACTGCTGGTCGCTCTGCTCCTGCCACGCGTGCTCGATCGGGTCACCGAGCGGGTCGTGATGATGACGGGTGCCGCAGTTCTGCTTGCCGGCGTGCTGGCGGCCGTCGCGATGACCGCCATCCAGGCGGCCTCATGGATGATCACGGCCTCGATCTGGGTGGTCATCGGCGGCGGGATGGCCTTGATCGTCACTCCCACCGGACGTGTCATTCGCGGTTCGGTCGCGAAGAGCGAGCTCCCGGCGGCCTTCGCGGCACAGTTCTCGCTGTCTCACCTGGCCTGGCTCGTCACCTACCCGATTGCCGGATGGGTCGGCACCGCGTCCGGGTTCACTCTCGCCTGGTCGATTCTTGCCGCTCTCGCCGTCTTCGGCGCCATCGCGGCGCAGATGCTCTGGCCCCGCGAGAAGAGAACCGAGACCATCGTCGCCGGCACGGACGCAGAAACGGCGACGGGCGGTCTGGCGCTCCGTGAGGAGACCGAAGCCGCCGAAGGCACCCTCGCGGCATCCCAGTGCTCCTGCATACGCACCGCATGAGCGCGCAGGCGGCGGGTGGAACGAATGGTTCCGCTCGCCGGCGCGTCGTGTTCGCCGAGGCGCCCGGCGATCCAGCCTGTCGATCAGGAGCGAGGCGGCGCCGGCTGGTGCAGCCGAGGCATCCACTCGCGGACGAGGCTGGCGGCGTCGATCCCCGTGAGTGCGACGGGGATATCTCCGAGATAGTGGACAGTGAGCAGCGAGTCGGTGGAGACGACTCGCGTGCTGGTCCCCAAAGCGGGATGCCCCGCTCCGACGAGTGTGTGTCCGTGGACGCGTGCGGAGAACGGCGAAGACGGCAGGTAGATGCCGGGATCATCGCCAAGCCCGAGGTCGTGCAGCAGGGTCCTGGCCGCATGGGCGCCCTGGGCGACCGAATCGTCCCAGTGATCGATCCGGTACGAGCTGTGGCCGGGATAGTGGTGCACGGCGACGCCGCCGGCGGCGTAAATCCGCTGGCGTGGGGCGTGCAAGGAGCGCAGATGGTCATCGACGGGGATGCCGTCCGGTCCCGTCCAGGGCGCAGGGGCCGCCGGCATGGTGCCGTGGGCGACGATCGCCAGGTCTCCGTCGACTCGCGGGCCGTCATTGAGGACGACGGTGATGCGGTCGGCGTGGCTACGAATCGCGGTCAGCGTGCGTCCGAGGTAGGCGGCATGCTGAGGCAGATGCAGGTCGAGCAGCCTTCTGGCCGTCTCCTCGCCGAGGGCGCGGGCACCGGGCAGCAGTGCTCGCGTGATCAATGCGACATCGTGGCCGGAGTCGGTGAGGAGGGAGGCGGTCTCCGAAGCGACGAGGCCGCCACCGAGGATCAGCACACGGGCAGGGTGCGTGGACGCGAGCAGGTCGCGGACCCGGATGGCATCGGCGATCGAGTGCAGCGTGCTGAGTTGCCCTGTCCTGCGGGAGTGGTCTCGTCCAAGGATGGTCTCGCCGAGGGCGCGGGGGCGGCTACCGCTGGCGATGATGAGGGCGTCATAAGTGTGCGTCTGCCCGGAGTCGAGGTGAACTTCTCGGCTCCGGGGGTCGATGGCGCGCACTGTATCGCCGATGGTCTCCACGCCTGTGGGTGGCAGAGCGGTCTGGTGGGGTTCGAGCAGGCCGATGGCCACGCCCTTGTTCACGAGCGTCCGATTGGACGGCTGTTCGCCGCTGCGGGCGAAGAGATCGACGTCGATGCCGGCACCTGAAGCGTGCAAGGTCTTCGCGGCGGATGTTCCCGCCGCGCCAGCGCCGATGATCCCGACTTTCATCGCGTTCCTCCCTCGGGGGCGACCTCGGTGAAAGCCGGCAGCAGGATCGCGTCGATGAACCATGGCGCATCGTCGGGGTCGATCCGGCCCGTGCGCACCTCCTCGGCCGCGCCGTTGAGAACGACGTGCGTGGTGGTCAGCAGCCAGGACACCGGCAGGTCGGCGCGGAAGGCGCCTTCGCGCTGTCCACGCAGCAGCAGCCCGCGCATGCGCGCCTCGGCCTTCTCGTGCAGTTCGCGAATGCGGGCGGCGGAGAGTTCCTTCTGCGCTGTGGCGAGCAGGGCACGGGACTGGTCGACGAACATCCAGCTGGATGCAACCAAGCGCTGGAAGGCCGCACGCGGGTCGCCATCAAGAGGTATCTGACTGAGCACGTCCTCGGCACGTTCCAGGCTGTCCACCAGTGCGGCCTCGATGAGCTCGGCGCGAGTCTGGAAGTGCCCGTAGAGCGTCACCCGGCCCACTCCGGCTTCAGCGGCGATGTCGGCGACAGAAGCGTCGGGGTTCTTGCGGATCGCGGTCACTGTCGCGGCCAGAATCTTCGCCCGGTTGCGCTGCGCGTCGGCGCGCTGGTTGGCCGCGCGGTTCGCTGTCGCCGGGGCGCTCCGAGCACCGCCGGCCGGCTTGGCCTTCTTCGTCGGCATGCTCCACCTCTCAACTCGTACTGGAATGTATGAGATAGTGTAGCTGTTACAACCTGTACACCAATGACCGAGTTACGGTGTCGTCGCCCGATCCGGCGGCGGGACTAAGGAGAGGAGACACGGCGATGAACACGACACGCACGATCACAGGGGGCGTGACATGAGCGATGCGAGCACACCTGCCCCCAAGGCAGGGGCAAAGCAGTGGTGGGGCCTGGCGATCCTGGTGATCCCCTCAACTCTGCTGTTCATGATGCTGACCATCCTGTTCCTGGCCGCCCCGAACCTCGCCGCGGACTTGAACCCGACGAGCACGCAGCTGCTGTGGATTCTCGACATCTACGGCTTCGTCATGGCCGGCTTCCTGGTCGCGATGGGCGTACTCGGCGACCGAGTGGGCAAGCGGCTGCTGATGGTCATCGGTGCGATTCTGTTCGCCGCGGTCTCCGTCGCCGCCTCACTGACCACGATCCCCGAGCTGATGATCGTCTGGCGAGCCGTCCTCGGACTGGCAGCGGCGATGATGGTGCCCGCAACGATCGGCCTGATCTTCGTGCTCTTCGCCGACGCGAAGCAGCGCGGAGTCGCGATCGGCGTCTGGGCCGGTGGCATCTCCGCGGGCGTGGCCCTCGGCCCGCTGCTCAGCGGCCTGCTCTTGGAGAGCTTCGGCTGGCAGGCAACCTTCCTGGTGGCGGTGCCGATCATGGCCCTCGTCGCCATCGGCGCCCCAATCCTCGTGCCCGAGCACCGCGATCCGTCGGCGAAGATCGACCTGTTCAGCGCCTTGTTGCTGGTCGGCGGGCTGCTCGCGATCATCTACGGCATCAAGCGCTTCGCCGCCCAGGAACCTGCACTGCCCTCGATCGGCCTGCTCCTCGGGGGCGCGTTGATCGGGCTGTGGTTCGTGATCCGGCAGCTGCGAGCCGAGAAGCCCCTGCTGGATGTGCGCCTGTTCGCCAACCGCACCGTCTCCGGGGCGTTGGCGGTGTTCCTGCTGTCGGCGGCGGCGCTGGGTGGCGTGTACTCGCTGTTCACCCAGTATCTCCAGCATGTGCAGGGCCTCTCGCCGCTCCAGGCCGGGTTGGCGATCCTGCCCGCCGCGGCGGTACTGATCGTCGTCTCCACGCTCTCCCCGGTGCTCGCGCGGAGGTTCCGCCCGGGAAACGTGATCGCGATCGGCCTGCTCACCCAGGTCGTCGGCTACATCCTGTTCGCCCAGCTCGACGCTGGAACCGGCCTCGCGCTAGTGATCGCGAGTTTCGTCATCACCTACCCCGGCGTCGCGCCCTCGATGGCACTGACGACCGACCTCGTGGTGAGTTCGGTGCCACCGGAGAAGACGGGCGGCGCCTCGGGGCTCGCGACCACCGCGAACGACCTGGGCATCTCGCTCGGTGTCGCCGTCATTGGCAGCGTCGGAATCGCCACCTACCGGGGTCGCATCGACGGAAATCTGCCTGAGGGCCTCTCCCCGGAGGCTACGGCCGCCGCCTCGGACAGCATCGACGGCGCGCTCGCGGCCGCGGCCAATCTCCCGGGCGCGCTGGGCGAGCAACTGGTGAGCGCCGCGCAGGCAGCCTTCACGGGCGGAATGAACATGGCGGCCGTCGCCGCGGCCGTCATCGCCGGCGTGGCCGCGATCATCGCCGCGACCCGCCTGCGCCACATCCGCCCTACCGGCGAGGCGCAGCAGTTCACCGAAGAAGTTCACACCAACTAGGAATACCCCTAGGGGGTATTGTGTTGGAGAAGTCATACCCGAGTGAAGGAGTTGGAATCATGACCACGACGACCGAGTACCAGGTGACCGGGATGAGCTGCGGGCACTGCGAGACCGCGATCCGCAGCGAGGTGTCCGAGATCCCCGGTGTGACCGGCATCGAGGTCAGCGCCCAGACCGGGCGGCTGGCTGTGACCAGCGATCAGCCGGTGGACGACGCCGCGGTGATCGCGGCGGTCGATGAGGCCGGCTACGCAGCCGTCAGGAGCTGAGATGAAGGCACCTGCACGGCTGGGCCTGTACGGGCTGGTCCTCGTGGCCGTGTTCGCCGTGGCTGGATTCACGGCGAACGCGGTCGTCCCCGAGGAGACCGTGCAGAGCTGGGCAGAAGACACCGCAGACACCACGCACCACGAGGAAGGAGACGCCATGAACGGCGACGAGCATGAAGGACACAATGCCGGCGCATCGTCGCTGGGCTTGGGCCTCGCTCAGGATGGCTACCAGCTCACCGCGGTAACGGCACCGACCGCCACAGGAACTGAGGGCGAGCTGGCGCTGACTATCACCGGATCCGATGGCAACCCGGTCACCGACTTCGAGCTGGAGCACGAGAAGGAGTTGCACCTGATCGCCGTCCGGGCTGACGGGCAGCACTTCCGACACGTCCACCCCGAGATGGACGACGATGGCACTTGGACGATCCCCTGGCAGTGGGAGGCCGCGGGCTCGTACCGAGTCTTCGCGGACTTTGTTCCGGCCGACACCGGGGAGGGCATCACGCTCTCGACCTCGGTGCAGGTGGCTGGCGACTACGAGCCTGCACCGGCGACCGGGCCGGTCACCGAGACCACCGTCGACGGTTTCGACGTTGCAGTGAAGGGGGATCTCATCGCCGGCTCCGCGTCGGAGCTGACGATCACCGTCACCCGTGATGGCGAGCCGGTCACCGCGCTGGAGCCGTACCTGGGCGCGTTCGGGCACCTGGTCGCCCTCCGCGATGGCGATCTCGCCTACCTGCACGTCCACCCGCACGGCGACGCGCCCGAGGTCGGCGATACCTCGGGTCCGGAGATCGTGTTCGAGGCGACCGCTCCGACGCCCGGTCGGTACCTGCTGTTCCTGGACTTCCAAATCGACGGCGAAGTTCGCACTGCACCGCTGGTGATTGACACGACCACCGGTGTGGGCGACAACGGCACCGGACATTCCGGAGGCGAACACTTCGATACCGAATCGAGCACAGGGGAAGAGCATGAGGAAGGAGCAGGCCATGGCCACTGACCAGACCACTGGCACCGGTGTCGCCGGGATCGAGTTGCAGATCGGTGGCATGACCTGCGCTTCGTGCGCGAACCGAATCGAGAAGAAGCTCAACAAGCTCGACGGCGTGACCGCGAGCGTGAACTACGCGACCGAGAAGGCCAGCGTCACCGGCACCGACCTCGACGCCGACGCCCTGATCGCCGAGGTCGAGAAGACCGGCTACACCGCCGCGCTCCCAAAGCCTGCGAAGGGCTCGACCTCCGATGAGGGCGAGGAGGGCGAATCCGTTGAAGACGCCGAGCTGCGCACCCTGCGGCAGCGGCTGATCGGCTCCGCGGTGCTGGCGGTGCCGGTCATCGCGATGGCGATGATCCCGGCGCTGCAGTTCGACTACTGGGGCTTCGCCTCCCTCGCCCTCGCCGCCCCCGTGGTGGTGTGGGCGGGCTGGCCGTTCCACAAGGCGGCCTGGATGAACCTCCGTCACGGGGCGGCGACGATGGACACCCTCATCTCCGTGGGCACCACGGCGGCGATGATCTGGTCGATCGTCGCGCTGTTCTTCGGCACGGCCGGTGACCGCGGCGTGGTTCACCCCTTTGAGTTCACCATCTCCCGTTCCGACGGGCTCGGGCACATCTATCTCGAAGTCGCCGCCGGGGTGATCACGTTCATCCTGCTCGGCCGCTACTTCGAGAAGCGCTCCAAGCGGCGCGCCGGAGCCGCCCTGCGTGCCTTACTAGAACTCGGCGCGAAGGAAGTCTCCCTCCTTCGCGACGGGCAGGAGCAGCGCGTCTCCATCGAGGAGCTGACGGTCGGGGATGAGTTCGTGGTCCGGCCGGGCGAGAAAATCGCTACTGACGGCACGATCACCTCGGGCAGCTCTGCGATCGACGCTTCCATGCTCACCGGCGAATCCGTGCCCGTGGAAGTGGGTGAGGGCGATGCCGTCACCGGCGCGACCGTCAACGCCGGAGGACGACTGGTCGTGAAGGCAACCCGCGTCGGTTCGGACACCCAGTTGGCGCAGATGGCGAAGATGGTCGAGGATGCCCAGTCGGGTAAGGCAGAGATTCAGCGCCTGGCTGACCGCGTTTCCGGTGTCTTTGTTCCCATCGCCATTGCGGTTGCTGTTGCCGCCCTTGGCGCGTGGATCGGGGCCGGGTTCCCGCTGTCGGCCGGCTTCACGGCCGCCGTCGCGGTGCTGATCATCGCCTGCCCCTGCGCGCTCGGGCTCGCGACGCCGACGGCGCTGCTGGTGGGCACCGGACGAGGTGCGCAGATGGGTGTGCTCATCAAGGGCCCCGAAACCCTGGAATCGACCCGCAAGGTCGACACGATCGTGCTGGACAAGACCGGCACGGTCACCACCGGCAAGATGACGCTGACTGACGTGATCACCGCCGACGGCGTGGACAGGGCCGAGCTGCTGCGCATCGCGGGCGGACTGGAGGACTACTCCGAGCACCCCATCGCACAGGCCATCGCCGCCGGCGCCACGTCCGAGGTCGGAGACCTGCCCGCCCCCGAATCGTTCGAGAACATCGAGGGCAAGGGCGTGCAGGGCGTCATCGGCGGCCACGCCGTCGTCGCCGGACGTGTGTCCCTGCTGGCGGACTGGTCGATCCACCTCGATGACCGCCTCCGGACCGCGAAGCAGGCGGCCGAGTCCGAGGGCAAGACCGCAATCGCGGTCGGCTGGGACGGACAGGCTCGAGGTGTGCTGGTGGTCTCCGATCAGATCAAGCCCACCAGCTCGCAGGCGATCGCCCAGTTCAAGGAGCTCGGCCTGACCCCGGTGCTGCTGACCGGCGACAACCAGGCGGTGGCCGAGCAAGTTGCCGCCGAGGTCGGCATCGACCAGGTGATCGCCGAGGTGCTGCCCAAGGACAAGGTCGATGTCGTCGCCCGATTGCAGGGTGAGGGCAAGGTCGTAGCGATGGTCGGCGATGGCGTCAACGACGCCCCCGCCCTCGCGCAGGCCGACCTCGGTCTGGCCATGGGCACCGGCACGGACGTCGCGATCGAGGCCGCCGACATCACCCTGGTACGCGGCGACCTGCGCGCCGCGGCCGACGCGATCCGGCTCGCCCGGCGCACCCTACGAACGATCAAGACGAACCTGTTCTGGGCCTTCGCCTACAACACCGCCGCGATCCCGCTCGCCGCCTTCGGGCTGCTCAACCCCATGCTCGCCGGCGCCGCGATGGCCCTGTCGTCCGTGTTCGTCGTGTCCAACAGCCTGCGGCTGCGGACCTTCAAGGCCCGCGCGGACGACACCAGCGCTCCGGCACCCGCCGGACCGGCACCGGCCCGCGAGCCGGAGAACGCCTGACCCATCCGACATCGACACAACACGAAAGGAAGCACGATGACTGCACACGAGAACCTGAACCTGACCGACACGTCCTCCAGCGGTGGGAGCTGCTGCGGACACACACCCAGTGCGGAGGCCATCGCTCAGACTCCGGCCGATGAGATGACCGAATGCAAGGTGATGGCCGGCACCCCCGTCGTCAAGGCGCAGGCGGAGGAAGCCGGTCTCTACCGCGACTACCAGGGCCAGCGGTACTGGTTCTGCTGCGCCGCCTGCGGACCCCTGTTCGACGCTGACCCCGACCGCTACGCGAACGCCGCCTGACGGCATCTGGTTCCGCGCTCCCGACGAGCGGACGTGCACGGGAGCGCGGAACCTTCGCCCCGGTCTCGCATCTGGGCTGGGGTGACGAACAAAGGAGACGAGACCATGAGCAACGATCCCTCGACACGATCGCACGCCCACCCTGAGCACGTGGACGTTCAGCACGCGCACCACGACGAGCCGAGCACCCACGCCGGTCACCTCTCGCACGACCACCACCAGGGTCACGGCGAGGCTTCCGGCCGCCACCACGACGATGCCCACGCCCACCACGAGGGTCACGGCGGACATGATCATGGGCATGCCGGACACGGAGATCACGTGGGGCAGTTCCGGCGCTTGTTCTGGATCATGCTCATTCTCGCCGTCCCAGTCGTGGCGTTCAACGACATGTTCGCCCACCTCATCGGCTACAACCTGCCCGAAGCCGCGTGGGTTTCGTGGGTGTCGCCTGTGCTGGGCACGGTCGTCTACTTCTGGGGCGGCTGGCCCTTCCTGACGGGCGGGCTGAGCGAGATCCGCTCCCGCAAACCGGGGATGATGCTGCTGATCGCGCTGGCGATCACTGTCGCGTTCCTCGCGTCCTGGGGTGCGAGCCTGGGCATCCTGCACCACGAACTGAACTTCTGGTGGGAGCTGGCGCTGCTGGTGGTCATCATGCTGCTGGGCCACTGGATCGAGATGCGCTCGCTCGCCCAGACCACCTCCGCGCTGGACTCCCTGGCCGCGCTACTGCCCGACGAAGCCGAGAAAATCGACGGCGACGACGTAGTAAAGGTCGCTCCTGCTGAACTGGCCGTCGGCGATGTGGTCATCGTCCGTCCCGGTTCCTCGGTACCCGCCGATGGAAAGATCGTCGACGGGTCGGCATCGATGGACGAGTCGATGGTCACCGGGGAGTCGAAGACGGTGCGCCGGGAGACCGGCGATCAGGTGGTCGCCGGCACCGTGGCCACCGACTCCGGCCTGCGCGTCGAGGTCACCGCCACCGGCGACGACACCGCCCTCGCCGGCATTCAGAAGCTCGTCTCCGACGCCCAGGCGTCCTCTTCCCGCGCGCAGCGGATCGCCGACACCGCGGCCGCATGGCTGTTCTGGTTCGCCCTGGGCGCGGCGGCAATCACCGCCGCCATCTGGTCGCTCGTCGGCCTGCCCGACACCGCCGTGGTTCGCACGATCACCGTGCTGGTCATCGCCTGCCCGCACGCCCTCGGCCTGGCGATCCCGCTGGTGGTGTCCATCGCGACCGAACGCGCCGCCCGCGGCGGAGTGCTCATCAAGGACCGTCTCGCGCTGGAGTCCATGCGCACCGTGGACGCAGTGCTGTTCGACAAGACCGGCACCCTCACCAAGGGCGAGCCGACGGTGACCGACATCGATCCCGCCGGCACCCGGACCGAGGACGAGGTGCTGGCGCTGGCCGCCGCCGCGGAGGCCGACAGCGAGCACCCGCTCGCCCGGGCCATCGTCGGCGCCGCCCGCACCCGGAAACTCGACGTGCCCGCGGCCTCGGACTTCTCCTCCTCCCCGGCAGTCGGCGTCAAGGCCACCGTCGATGAAACCGTCATCGAGGTCGGCGGACCGTACCTGCTCGACCAGCACGAGGCGGACGAGCTCCCCGTCGCCGACGCCTGGCGCGAGGAAGGCGCGATCATCCTGCACGTGCTCGCCGACGGCGAGGTCATCGGAGCCCTGCGGCTGGCCGACGAGATCCGGCCCGAGTCCCGCGAAGCCGTCGACGCACTCCACGCAGCCGGGGTGCAGGTCGTGATGATCACCGGCGACGCCCAGGCCGTCGCCGACACAGTCGCGAAGGATCTCGGCATCGACAGGGTCTTCGCGGGCGTGCGGCCGGAGGACAAGGCCGCCAAGGTCGCCGAACTCCAGGACGAGGGCCGCAAGGTCGCCATGGTCGGCGACGGCGTGAACGACGCGCCCGCACTCGCCCAGGCCGACGTCGGCATCGCGATCGGTGCGGGCACGGACGTGGCGATCGGATCAGCCGGCGTCATCCTCGCCTCCTCCGATCCGCGATCGGTGCTGTCGGTCATCGAGCTCTCCCGGGCGACGTTCCGGAAGATGAAGCAGAACCTGTGGTGGGCAGCCGGTTACAACCTCCTCTCCGTCCCGCTGGCCGCGGGTGTCCTCGCACCGATCGGGTTCGTGCTGCCGATGAGCATCGGCGCGATCCTCATGTCCGTCTCCACCGTGGTCGTCGCCCTCAACGCCCAGTTGCTACGCAGGCTCGACCTCACTCCGCAAGCCAGCACCACCAGAATCCTCGACCGTTCCGCATGACCATGCGTCGACCGAAGCGCACCCGTTAGGAGGCCATCGATATGCACACCCCGAGCATCGCCACCGCCCCAGTAGCTCACGGCTACATCACGGAGAAGGAGCGCTATCTCGCCCGGCTCAGACGCATCGAGGGTCAGGCCCGTGGCATCCACCGGATGATCGAGGAGGACACCTACTGCATCGACATCCTCACCCAGATCAGCGCGATCACTTCCGCGCTGGAGAACGTCGCTCTCGGACTGCTTGATGACCACCTCAAACACTGCGTCGCCGGAGCCATCCAGCACGACGGCACTGAGGCCGAGGTGAAGCTCAAGGAAGCGTCCGACGCCATAGCCAGACTCGTCAAGTCATGAGGGGAACGTCATGAGCATGATTGGACGCGCGCTGCGATCCACACTCGACACCAGCGAGATCAGCGTGTCCGTGAGTCGCTGCTGCAACGCCGTGAGATGGGTCATCATCGCGACCACGAGGAAGAGCAAGAGCCGCCGATAGCGGTCGGCCTTGTCTTCGTTCCCCGGCATCACGAGAGCGCTGGGCCGACATGACATGTTACGACGCCTTGATTGCTCGGACACGCACCATCCATCGTCCGATTGGTCCAGTCGCCTACGACTGTGTGAAGATCATTGTCGTCCGGTCGGGGTCGGCGATCTTGTTCAGCGAATTTGGGGAACGACCAATCAGGCCCGGTGACGTGGTGCTGCTGGGCGCGAACGTGCTGTGCGGGTCGGAGCCGGAAGGCCACGTCACGGTCACGACGATCTACGCCGACACCGACTTCCTGCTCGATCAGCTGTTCTGGCAGCACGCCGATGTGCTCCGGGACCGTCTCGATGCGCAGGGGTTCGCTGACACGATCTACACCGAACCGGCGCAGGTACTTCGCCTCGGCGAGGATCGGGCGGGGATGTTGATGCCCTGGTTGGATGAACTCGTCGCGCTCAGCGTCGATGGCGTCTACCGGGAGCGTTTCCATCGGATGCAGGCGCTCTGGCACGCGGTCATCGACCAGATCTCGCCGTTCATCCGTATCACCCCCTACCGGACATCGCCGCACCAGCGGGCACGGCTCCGACCCACGCTGCCCAGGGACCGCCGATTCACACCGCTTCGGGCTGAAGCGCGACAGGTGCGCGATGCCCTGCAAAGCGATATCGCTCGGGGTTGGACATTGCCGGAGCTGGCGGGCATGGTGCATCTGTCCACGAAGCAACTCAGCCGCGTGTTCACGGACGCCTACGGCAAGACCCCATTGACGTATCTGACGATGCTGCGGGTCGAGGAGATGGCCCGCCTGCTGCGGGAGACCGACCTGACGATCGAACAGACGGGTCGGCGAGTCGGGTGGCGCTCCCGCAATCGCGCCTCAGCGGCGTTCCGCGAGTGCGTCGGAATCACTCCGAGCCGATACCGCGACATGAGGTCCGCAGACAGCAGTATGCCCACGTTTGAGACGTCGCTGCCCACCTAAACGACGCCATCCCGGGTCGTCACGTCCGCGGTGCTGGCAGGGCTGGTAGGCCGTTGTCTTACGTCAGGTGCCTCCGCGTTCCTGACGGCCAACTTACCGCTCTTCTGTTTGCTGACCGTCTCGACTCTCCGGATACACCTGGCTCACCTCGCAGGTGCAGGACCAGCCGCCCACACCCCAGGTGGCTGGGTCTACCGGGAGGAGGCCGAACGATGGCGACGAGGCAAGAGGAAGCCCGCAAGAAGCGGGAAGCGAAGCTCGACGAGCTCCACGAGCGCCTGACCGGCGCGGTCGAACAGCTCGTTACGGGTGAGGACTGGGCCGAGATGCTCCGGTTCGCCGCGAAGTTCCGGTCCCGCTCGTTCAACAACGTTCTGCTGATCTGGGAACAGCACGCGGCGAACTTCGAGGCCGGCCGGGTGCCCGAGCCGTTCCCGACCTACGTCGCCGGCTACCGGCAGTGGCAGCAGCTCGGCCGGCAGGTGGACAAAGGTCAGCCCGGCTACCAGATTCTCGCCCCCGTCACCGGGCGGTTCGCGTCGGCGAACCCGTCGGACCCGAACTCCTGGTATCGCCTCGGTCGGGGTGAGAAGCCGAAACCGGGCGAGGTGGTGCGCTCGCGGATGGTCGGGGCGAAGCCGGCCTATGTATGGGATGTCTCGCAGACCACGGGCGATCCGCTCCCTGAGACGCCATCGCCGGTGCTGCTCGTGGGTGAGGCGCCGGAGGGGTTGTGGGAGGGGCTGGCCGGGCAGGTCGAGGCGGCGGGGCCGACGCTGATGCGGGTGCCGCACGAGGGCATGATCGATGGCGCGAACGGCAGGACCGACTTCGAGGCGAAGACGGTTGCGGTGCGGGAGAACATGGACCCCGCCGCGCAGGTGAAGACTCTCGCGCACGAGCTCGCCCATGTGCTGATGCACGACCCGGATTCCGAGGATGCCCGTCAGCATCGCGGGATCGCCGAGGTCGAGGCCGAGTCCGTGGCGTTGATGGTCGGTGCTGCCCACGGAATGGACACCACCGAGTACACGATCCCGTACGTCGCCGGATGGGCCGCGAACGTCGACGGCAAGGAGCCGGTCGAGGTGGTGCAGGCCACCGGGGAGAGGGTACGTAAGACCGCCGCCGGCATCCTCGATCAGCTCGACACGACCCAGGTGCCCGATGGCACCCCGCCGGGCCTGAGCCGCGACGCTGCGACCCGGCAGAGCCCGGCGCAGGACGCCCCGGCCCGCGCTGCCGAGCCGTCGCCGGCGCGACGGGCGGCACCGGAGCCTGACCGTGGGCGGCGCGGGATCGAAGGGCGGGGGCTGTGATGAGCGGCCGGAACCGGTTCACCGCCGCGCTGCGGCAGATGGATGCCTCCTGGCCGCTGCCGGAGGCGGCGGTGCTGTTCGCCCGCGCCGGGGTGCCGGTGTTCCCGTGCGCGCCGGGCGGGAAGCAGCCGATCACCCGCCGCGGCTTCCATGACGCGACCACGGATGTGGCGCAGGTGGAGGCGTGGTGGGCGCGGTTCCCGGCGGCGAACATCGGGATGCCCACCGGCGCCGCCTCCGGCGTGGTTGTCGTGGACGTCGATGTGCACGGCGTCAACGGTTACGACGCCTTCACCCGCGCGCGCCGGGCCGGGCTGGTGGACGGGTGGGAGACGCTGGTGCGCTCACCGACCGGCGGCCTACACATCTACTACCCGGCCGCCCCCGGCGGTGAGCAACCGTCGTGGCAGGCCGGGAAAGCGGGGATCGACTTCCGCGGCGATCGCGGCTACATCATCGTGCCGCCCTCGCGACGCCGCATCGACGGCCAGCACGTGCTCTACAACCCGACGGCCTTCGCCCCGACCGACAGCCGGACACTGGAGGCCGGCCGGCTACGGGACTTCCTCGATCCGAAGCCGCCGCCCCGCCCACGCCGGACAGGGCCGACGGCGGCGCCGGAGGCGATGGCGGACCGGTTGGCGGCGTGGGTGGCGCGCCGACAGGAGGGCGAGCGCAACGCCGGCTTGTTCTGGGCGGCGTGCAAGCTCGCCGAGAACGGCCTGCCCCGAGACGACGCCCTCGACGTGCTGCAGGCCGCCGCCGCGCACGCCGGGCTGGGCGAGCGAGAGATCACCACGACCGTCCGCTCCGCCTACCGCGCCGTCGGCACCGCACCGCCCACGGCCACAGGTGCCGGGTCGCGGTTCGGGGCCTCGCGTCCCGTCGTGCGGGCGGCGCCGGCCAGGGGGCTGGGATGAGCACGTGGGCCGGGCGTCGGTGGGCGGTGGTCGCGGCCGCGTCGGGCACGGTGCTGATCGGCGCCGGCGCATTCTGGCTCAGCTTCGTCGCGCTGGCCGATCTGGCGGTGCGCTCGGGCATCGTCGCCGGGCAGGCGTGGATATGGCCGCTGCTGGTGGACGGGCTGATCGTGGTCGCCACCGTCGCCGTCGTCGCCCTCGACGGGCATCGGGCGGCCTGGTATCCGTGGACGCTGCTGATCGCCGGCGCGGGCATGTCGGTGACCGCGAACGCCGCCCACGCACTGGTGACCGCCGAGGCGTCCGTGCCGGGGGTGCTCGCGGCTACGGTCGCGGCCGTTCCACCGCTGGTGCTGCTGGCCAGCACCCACCTGACCGTCGTCCTCACCCGCCCGGCCACACCCACCGAGCAGGCCCCGGTGCAGGAAGCCGCTGTGCTGAGCGCCGACCCGAGTGCGCAGACCGGCGACGCTCAACGGCTGGCGCTGCCGGAGCGGTCTGCGCCCGCGGTCGACGCTGAGCCCGAGGCTCCGACAGGCCGGCCGCCCAGGCCTGCCACCGATTCGATCCCCGCGGTGCCGACCGGACCCGAACCGGAGCCGGCGCACGAGCCCACCACAGAGCCACCGGCCCCACCGGAGCCGGATACCTCGGATGAAGCCAGCACCCGCCCCGCACCTGCACAGGATGCACGCCCCGCACCCGTCTCAAGGGCCGCCGGTTCGGTCCCGGATCGACGTGCGCGAGCTGCGGCGCTGCGGGAGGCGGGCTGGTCGAACAAGCAGATCGCCCGCGAGCTCGGAGTGCACGCCTCGACCGTGGGCCGCTGGTTTCCGCGCCCCACCGGCAGCAGCGGCGAGTCAGAAACCCCAATGAAGGAAGACAAGGAGAAGGATCATGAACCCGAACGAGCATGACCACGAGCACGCGGCACGGCGTGAGACGCCGCAGGCGACACGCCCCGAGCCTGCGGAACGGGCGATGGCGCCGGATGCGATCGCCGCCGCCGATGTCGACCGCACGACCAGCCCGGACGCGGAGCGCGCTGATCCCGATCCGGCGTTGCGGAAGGCGCGCGGGGTGGACTGGGTGCGTTCCTCGGACCTGCTCGCCCGCGGCAGCGGGGTCGCCTCGCGCCTGGCGATCGACTTCGAGGCGAACCTGGCGCACAAGGCCCATGACCCCCTGGCCCGCGGGGCCAAGCGGCTGGCCCAGCGGACGCGGGAGCTGCCGCCGGTCTCGGCGTTCGGCCGCAGCACCGGCCACGACGGCGCTGGGCGTGGCCCGGTCGGGATGAGCTGAGGTGATCGGCGATGACCACGATCACCGATGCACCGGATGCCGGGGCGGGTGCGTGCACCTGCTTGCCAGGAGGTGCCGAGACCATGACGACGAACACCACGAATACTGCCGGCCCGGAGTACGTGTCCGGTGCCGGGCTGCGCGCTCTGTTGCGGCGACTGCACGCGGCCGGGGATCGGGCGTGGGCCGATGATCCGGTCGCCGCGGAGCTGATGCGGTTCTGCGCGGAGAAGTACGGCGCGTTGGCCCGCAAGCACTCGTTGGACCCGTGGGAGGCCGCCAGCGCGGCGTTCGATGTGATGCGTACCAGGTCGGCCAGGGAGGCGCATGACCCGTGGGGCGTGGTCACGCACGCGGTGCGGATCACCTGCATTGCCGAGGAACGCGCCCAGGGCCTGCTCTGCTCGACCCATCAGGCCCGCCGGCCGCATATCTCGGCGTTCCACGACGCCGAGCGCATCTCCGACCGGGAGACGCCGCTGTGGGAGTATCACCCGGCGTTCCAGGTCACCGACCCCGAACCCGAGACCGACCCCGCCGGCGGCAGCGCCGACAACGGCGACGGCGACGCCTGTGGTGGGGTGCGGGCGGGAATGTCGGCGTCGTCGGCGATGGAGGACACGATCGCGCTGTTGACGATGCTCGGCTGGGAGCCGGCGACGGCGCGGGCGTCGGTGGAGCACGTCTGCGGGGCACTGGCCAAGGCCGGGGCGCGGCACACCGCGTATGAGACGTTGCGCCGCGACCAGCACGCCCGGGCGCTGCTGGACCTGCCGGGCCGGTCCTGGACAGCGTTGCTGAAGGCGCTGCTGGGCAGCCCGCACCCGGCGTTGGCGGCGGCACCGGCCGGGCGGGGTGTGCTGCTGCGGTTGCTGATCGGCGAGACGCTGCCGGTGCTGCTGCGCGATGACGATCTCGTGCTCACCCTGTGCCTGGCTGCCCCGACCCGGCGCCGCCGATAACCGAGACCGCACACAGAGAACCGACAGGTCGGGAGAGGGGTGAGTGGTGATGGGGATCGAGCTGGAGCGCACGGTCGACTCGATCCAGGTCGGCACGCGCCACCGCACCGACCTGGGCGACATCGACGCCCTCGCGGCGTCGATCCGCGAGCACGGCCTGTTGCAGCCGATCACCGTCACCATCGACGGGGTGCTGGTGTGCGGCAGGCGGCGTCTGGCCGCGATCCGGCAGCTCGGCTGGCGCACCGTCAGCGTCTGGGTGCGCAGCGGCATCTCCGACCGGCTGGGGCATCTGCTGGCCGAGCAGGACGAGAACCTGCACCGCAAGCCGCTCACCCAGCTCGAAGCCGCCGCCTTGTACCGGGAGCTGAAGCAGCTCATGGCCGAAGACGCCGAACGCCGGCAGGTGGCCTCCCGGTTCAGCGCCGATCATCAGCCGAGTACCGACGGTGGTGGAAATTTTCCACCACCGTCGGGGCCGGTCGGAAAGGCCCGCGAGCAGGCGGCCGCGATGATCCCCGGCGGTACGTCCTACAAGACGATGGAGAAAATCGGCCACGTCCAGCACGTCGCCGATGACCCCGACGCCCCGGAGGCGTTACGTGAGCTGGCCACAACCGAGCTGGCCCGGATCGAGGCAGGCGGGCCGGTCGACCCGGCCTACCAGCGCATCCGCGCCGCGGCCGCCGAGGTCGAGCAGGCACGCCAGGCCGAGCTGCACGCCCTGGCTGAAGAAGCCGTAGCCCGCGTCACCGGCCCGGGTCGCGGTACGAAACGTAAGACGCCCGCCACCGAGACGGTGCGGGCGCCGGGCCGGTGGCCGGTGGCGGCGTTCGTGCAGACCTGGACGTCGCTGGCCGGCTGGTGGACCCACTACGCTCCGGACGAGCTGGCCGCCGAGCTCACCGACGACCAAGCGCGCGTGTTCCTGACCGTGGTCGACGGCACGGTCGCCTTCGCCGACCGGCTGCGCCCCCTGCTCACCATCGACCCCGCCGAGGTCGGCGAGGCCGGCGATGATGCCGCCGGCGAGGAGCCCGCGCAGCACGGCGCCGCCGAAGAGGGTGCGGTGCCGCCCCGGCACCTGCGCGCCCTCTAGCCTCGCCACCCCGGCCCGCGCCGGGTACGGGGTGGAGGCCGTGCACCTGGACGGCATGAAGACTTCTGCTGCTGACATTCCGCCCCGCAAGCGCGTGATCGTGCTGATCGCCGCGGGCCTGTCCGTTCTGCTGCTGGCCGGGATCGGCGTCTACGGACTCATCCAGGGCCCGCGCACCGGCCCACCCACCGATGACGACCCGGCTGCGACGAGTGCCCCGTCTGAGGACGGCACGCCGATGCCGGGCCGGATCGTCCCGGTGGAGCGCAGCAGTGACCCGGAGACGTTCGCCCGGAATGTCGCGACGGCGGTGTTCGCGTGGGATACCGGGGCCGGGTTCATGCCGCTGGACTACACGGCGGTGGTGATGGAGGTCGCCGACCCCACCGGCACCGAGCAGGCCGGCCTCGCCAATGACCTCTCCGCCTACCTGCCTGTCCGCGAGGCGTGGGTCGATCTGCGCCAGTACGCCACCACCCAGCACCTGGAGATCACCGATGCGTTCGTGCCCGAGGCGTGGGCGACCGCCGAGGCGCAGGCCCAGCCCGGGCAGATCACCGAGGGCACGACAGCGATCACGATCGAGGGCGTCCGCCACCGCGCCGGGGTGTGGAACCACGAGCCGGTCGCGTCCGAGCACGAGGTGGCGTTCACCGTGTTCGTGATCTGCGAGCCCGCCTACGACACCTGTCATCTGCTGCGGCTGTCCGAGCTCGACAACCCCCTGCGCTGACCCGGACGAAGGAGGGGTTGTTGTGGTGAAGAAGCTCGCGATCGTGCTGCTGGCGCTGGTGCTGGCGGCGCCGTTGTTGTCGATGGTCGGGATCGGGCTGCTGATGAATCCCGCCCTCACCTCGACCTGCACCGTCCCCTCGAGTAACCCTTACGCTTCTGGGATGCCCACGTGAACCTCCGCGACGGAAACGACGGTCTCCTCCGGAGGCGTTTGAAAAACACCGAACCCAAGGGTGGGCATCTCAACACCGTTATTCAGCGTAACGCTCTTGCTCATGAGCGCCATGCTAGTGCCTACTGCGGAAGCTGGGACTCAGCGCGACTGGGTGATCCTGCGGGCGTCCAGGTATTCAGACTCAGGACCTTACTCCCCTGCGGCATACGTCATCTCCAGTAATTCGGTTTCCAACGCCGCCACATCAGCCTCATTGAGGACCGCACCCCACAGTGGGGCGATGTTACTGCCGTCAGCAGCGGCGATGATCATGCGCACCACGGCAGGCTCCAGCCCATCACCCATCAGGACCTCACGCCATGAGTCGGCATCCTGCTGAACAAGACCAGCCAACCCTGGTTCGTACATCAGTTGTGCAGCCAGCGCGATGGAATCCCGCAGACCGTCCGAATCCCTGATCACAGCAAAACTAGCCCGAACATAAGCCCGGCATAACCGCCCCGGAGTCCCCTCTGCTTCAGCGGCGGCATAACGTTCCACTTCACCCCGGAACTGTTCCACCGAGTAAGCTGCCACTCCCGCCAAGAGTTTTTCTTTATTGGGGAAGTGATACAGCAGCCCACCTTTGGACACCCCCGCCACCTGACAAATGTCCGACACCGCAACATTGCTGCCACGCCGCGCAATCACACGCGATGCCGCCTGCAGAATCTCCTGTTTGGTTTGCTCGGCTGTTCTGCCCGCTTGACGTCCCATAGCTCCCCGTTCCGTCCAACCACGTTTGCTCAGTGCTGGGCAGGTACAGCGTTTTTATGATTCGGGATCACCACAAACGCAACAATTGCGGCGACCACCATCACCCCGCCGGCAATCAATGTGGTCGACTGCATGGCTGTAACAAAGGCATGCTGCGCCGTTTCCCATGCCGCGCTGTCGTGGTCTAACACCGTACTAGCAGCCGCCAACGAATCTTGGGCACGAACAGCATCAGCCTGCTCTATTCCATGCGGCAAATCCAGGTTAAGGCGGTACAACACCGTGATGACCGACCCCAAGATAGCGATCCCCATAGCAACACCTAGCTCGTACGCGGTTTCTGAAACGGAGGCTGCGGCCCCGGCCTCACTGGGTCTAACGGCCGATACCACCGCGTCCACGCTCAGCGCTTCCGCAATCCCGATGCCCAACCCCAACGGAGCGGTAGCCACCAACACCCACACAAGCTGCTCACTGTTTTCGGTGAACGCTAAAAAACCCATTCCCACGGCACCTGCGGCCAGCCCCACCGCAATGGCACGCCCGCGCCCTAATTTGGTCAGCAAGAATCCCACAACCGTTGCGGCAGCCATCGCAGCAATCGCGATGGGCAGCTGAGCCAACCCTGCTTGAAGAGGACTGAGCCCGCGAGCCAGCTGCAGATATTGCGCAAAGAAAAACAACACACCACTCAAGGCAAAAACGGAAATGAAATTCACCAGTACTGCACCGGTAAAAGCCGGCACCCGGAACAGGTCAACGTCAATCATCGGTTCCTGGCTACGACGCTGACGTCGGATGAACAGCAGCATCCCCACAGCACTGATCAGAATTAACGCCACGGTGCTGAGGTCAAACCCCCCACCAGATAGCTGCTTAATCACGTATACGACCGGAATGATTGCAACCATGGACAAAACACTGGAGAACACATCAAACCGCCCCGGCTTGGGATCTCTCGATTCCGGGAGCACCCATAAACCAACCGCCACAACCGCAAACATCACCGGAATATTGATCAAAAACACTGACCCCCACCAAAAGTGTTCAAGCAACACGCCAGCCACCAGCGGCCCTAGGGCAACGCCGCTAGCGGCAGCAGCCGACCATAGGGAGATGGCCTTAGTCCGCTGCACCGGATCCGTGAAGATATTGCGAATCAAAGACAGTGTGGACGGCATGATGGTGGCCCCGGCGATGCCCAACACAAGCCGCGCAGCGATCAGGGCCCCGGGGGTTGGAGCAAAGGCCGCTAACAATGACGCCAAACCAAAGGCTGTAGACCCTATGAGCAAGAGCCTCTTTCGGCCGATCCTATCCGCCAAATTGCCCATGGTGACTAATAGGCCCGCTAAAGCCAGGGAGTAAATATCCCCAATCCACAAAATCTGCGTGGCTGTCGGGGAAAGCTGCTCGGTTAAGGACGGCACGGCCAGGTGAAGCACAGTACCGTCAATCGCTAACAGCAGCAGCGCCCCCACTAATACTGCTAGCGACACCCATTGCCGCCGTGGGGTCATGGTCTGTGACACGTGATCTCTCCTTCAAAAATAAACCGTCGCGACGGTACAGTTTTGGGGCTAAAGCGCGCCGAGTCAAGCACAGGACGGCTCCGCCTGTGTGATCGACCTACATCAAGGCCAACCACACAGGCACGGAACCTAGAACCGGGAAATTTCCTGCACGTCTTCTTTCTGCGGTCTGCGCAGCATGTTCGCCACCCAGGCGATCACCCACAACAGCACACCAATCGCCAACAAAGCCCCCGCGATTTCATACTGCAACCACTCCTCGCGAGATCTAGCCCAAGGCCCCACCAGAAACAGGGAAAACACTGCCCCCAAGATGGGCAACACTGTCGGCGTGCGGAAACCACCATCCGGAGTGGGATCCCGGCGCAACACCAGTACGGACACGTTAACCACGGCGAACACACACAACAGCAGCAAAGCCGTGGTGGAGCCCAATGCCGATACCACACCACTTTCGGAGTTCTGGTTGACATAGGCAATCAACGCGATCGCCAACAATGTGCTGAACACAATGGCCATCCATGGTGAACGACGCTTAGGCATCACGTACCCTAACGCCCTGGGCAGGACACCTTGCTTTGCCATGCCATAGAGCAAACGGCTGGCCATGAGCATATTGATCAGCGCTGTATTAACTACAGCAAACACCGTGATGAACGGAAAGATGGCATCCACCGGCACCCCGGGAGCACCAATACGCACAACATCCAACAGAATTCCAGCATCCGGGTTTTTGGGGTCGGTGATGTCCCCGGCCGGGACTACCATGATGACTGTGGCCGCCACCAACATGTAAATAATGGCGCATAACCCCAAACCAGTAAGCATTATCTTAGGGAAAATTCGTTGGGGATTCTTAGTTTCCTCCACCAAGTTCACCGAATCTTCAAAACCCACCATGGCAAAGAACGCAATAGCAGTTGCCATAGTCACCGCAGTAAAAACACTACGATCTTCCGGGGTTTCAAAAACCACTAAACGGCTGGCGTCACCTTCGCCCTGAGCAATTGCCACAGCACCGATAGCGATGATCACGACCATCACACCCAAGGTGACCACAGTGAGCACCACATTAAACTTGACGCTTTCCCCCACACCGCGCAAGTTGATCAGCGCCAAAATCACGACAATCACCATGGCCGTCACCATGGAAGCAGTGGGGCCAGAAGGTACAGATTCCCAAAACTGCCCCATACCGATTAATAAATTCTTACCCACCAGTGTGGAGGATGTTGCCGCACTGGTAATGCCGGAACATGCCACCGCAAAAGCCACGATAAAGGTGATGAAATGCACCCCAAAAGCTTTATGTGCATACAGAGCCGCCCCTGCCGCATAGGGATATTTGGTCACCAACTCCAAATAAGACAACGCGGTCAGTGATGCAATCACAAAAGCCAAGAGGAACGGCAACCAGGCCATTCCACCCACCTGGCCAGCAACCCGCCCGGTAATGGCAAAAATCCCGGCACCAATGATGTCTCCCATAATGAGCAACAGCAATAATTTGGGGCCAATGACCCTTTTAAGTTCACCATCCGTATGTGCGCCTTCAATGGTGGCAACGGCCGTAGTGTCGAGCTTGACCATGGATCAGCCCCTTTCCGTCAGTTGTGGTCTGCGATTTTTGCTGTGTCGCACAATACACATTGTGTGTGGTGTCATGATGTTGCCATGCCCCCACAGTCCGCGATACAGGAGACACACGCCGTCACTCTGTTGACCAGCCAGCACGCCGGTCAACTTTTAGCAGCGATGATCCACGCCGTAGGGCCGCTGCTCCCCGGCAGCGCGGCATCGCAGCTACCGAAAGGCTCATGGCAGCTCATCCAACTCAATCACCGGCCCGGCGCGGGAGTCACGGGGGTTTTCAGTGTGACGACCTCCAACGTCCACAACGGGCAGTCGCCCACTCACACACCACCCCGCACAGAAACAATGGTGTGTGTCAGCACCGCGTCCATGCCGCCGCATGTTCCCGTGATAACCATTGACTGGGAGGGACAAAAATTCGCGGGATGGGTATGGCCTGATGACCCTTGGTTGCCAGGACTACACCACGCTTGCCACCCCACACCAGAGCTGGTAGGGCACACAGATGTTCGCTCCATTCGCGTAGGGTACCGCCCCACCCGTCGCGCTGTTTTCCGCGTTATTCCACGCCGCAGCAGGCACCACCATGCGCAACGTGATACCCGACCGGTCGCTTACATCAAAGTCGTCAGACCCACACAAGAAACCCGATTACTGCACCGGCACCACCTTCTGGCAGATGCTCACATGCCGGTTCCACGCGTTATTGGGTCCTCCGGCCATGGGGCGGTGGCCCTCACCCACTGCGACGGTCTTACTGCAGCACAAGTGTTTTCCCGCAACCCCAACCACGCAGTATCCCCCGAACATCTCATCGCTCTCCTGGACCGCTTACCAGAGGATGCCATAGCCCTACCCCGCCGCCCCTCCTGGAGTGAACGCGCCCAAGACCACGCACGGGCCGCTGCGGACGCCCTTCCTCACGAACGTGAACGCATCAACTCTCTAGCCCAGCGGATACATGAGGCTTATCACACAGCAGATGAACCCGTGGTAGCCACTCATGGTGATTTCCACCCGGGCAATATTTTGCTGGGCCCTCACGCGATTGATCCCACACTGGGCCCAATCACCGGGCTCCTCGACGTTGATTCCGTGGGGCCCGGGCAGCTCAGCGACGATCTAGGGTGCTACCTAGCGCATCTCTGGGCACTCGCAGCTGATCTAGCCCCACAGGACGCAGACACATACATCCAGCCCTCCATAAATACCTTCGACGAATTGGTGGACCCCGCCGACTTACGCACCCGCACAGCGGGAGTCTTGCTTTCGCTCATCGCAGGGGCTGAACGTCGTCACGGAAAGCGTGCCGCCATAGCGCGCTTGACAATGGCCGAAGATTGCATGGACCAGTCACAGCGCCTGAGATAACCCGTCCGCCGGTTGCGGTTCAGGCACGATGCGCACCTGCGCTCTGAGGCGCGGGCAACCCCCACAAGAAGGGAACCTGAGCGGTAGCCCGTTGAATCACTAGGCAGAGGAGCAGCGCAATCACGGTGAACACCGGGGGCCCCACCCAATAGACCGCAGTGCTCAGAGCACTGCTAGATGGATCCGGCGCTACCCAAGTCCCCAAGGCTGCGATCAGCTGCATCAGAATGGGGTGAACCACATACACCGCCAGACTCTTGGGGCCCACGGAACGTGCCCAGGTTATACCGGGTTTACCGTCCAGTCGGGACAGCAGGAACAGTCCAGCCGGGATAGCGCACAGGGGCGGTAATGCCGCACCAAAGTTTTCAATGACCGGGATATCCCGGGTAAGTATCCACGCCCCTAGGGAGGCCACAAAGGCAACACACCACAGCACCCCCTGCCAGGTGGGCACTTTGGCGACCCAATCACGAATGTTTTGCGACCACCATGCCCCCACCAGGAAAAACAGCCAGTTGGTGAATAGTTCATTTGTGCCCCACGTGACTTCATCTACTAGCCCGGGAACAAAAATCAGGAACAACACTGCGGCAAGAACCACAGCCCATTTTTTGGGGGTGACACCCAAAAGACCCTGCGCGGCGTAATACAGAGCAAGCGCCAGAAGGAACCACAGGTAGGAGTGGAACGTCACGGTGGACAGTACGATCTCCGCAAACCCAGCACCGGCTGTGCTATGGCGATTCACCAGGCCAATCACCGGGTAAGCCACCCAATACACCGCGCTCCAGAGCAGGAACAACCACAACATGTTGATCGGGCGCATCCGCCAAAAACGGTTGCCGTATTTTGTGATGGATCGGGTCACAAAAAAGCCTGCTACCAGCATGAATACCGGCATACGCCATTCGCCGATCACAATGTTGAGCTGCTGCCATACACCGTGGGTCTCCCAGTCATATTGGCGCAAAATCTTAATGCTGTGCCCAAAGACCACCAACGTGATCGCGACACCTTTGACGGTGTCCATCCACTGTTCACGCATGGGTTTCGCGGAAGCCTTCACGGCAATCTGTTGCTGAACCACGGTGTGTCCCCTCTTGGTTTCCGGCCTCCGCCGTCGGCCGCGCTGCTGTAACGACATGCTGCGCACCCGTCAGAAGGTCAAGAACAAACGCCCAAGTGAGAGGCACAGCCGTTTGTCCAACGTAGCGGTGATCCAGAAGATGAACGACCCCTAGGTACTATGAGATTTCCCACGAAAATATGGCTCTGACCAGCCACGATATACATTCGTATACATGTATGGGGAAAGGTGAGAGCTCAGCCCAGCATGGTGGGGACGGCGTGCGCCCCGGTTTTACGCAGTTCATGGGCCAAACGACGCGCAACAACCTGGTTGGGTGTGAGCGCAATCAGGGTAGGTCCGGACCCAGAAACCATGGGTATCGTCCCAGCCTCCTGGAGTTCGCGCAGGCGAGAAGCCAAGTGTGGGGCTAAATCTATGGCTGCATTTTGCAAATCATTACGTAAACAACCCACCACACGATCCAGAGTGGGCGGATAGCCCGCCAAGGCATCCAACAGCTGTTCCGGGACCGTCAAGGACTGCTCATCGGGAGTCAGCAATTCCCCGCGGCCGCGCAGGTCATCTAGGCGGGAAAACACGGCCGGGGTGGATAACGCTCCGTCGTCGGCAATCAGCACCGCGGCCCATGGTTCTGCCACTGGCACGGAAACCAGCTCAGTGCCCGTACCCGTCCCAATTGCCGCCCCACCAGTCATAGCAAACGGGACATCCGCACCCAAGCCACGGGCAATATCCAAGGCATCGCACGCCAACATGTCGTGTCCGGTGACGGCGGAAACCAGCTCGACGGTAGCTTGCAGCGCCGCCGCAGCGTCAGCTGAACCACCACCCATTCCGCCAGCAACGGGCACCGCCTTTTCAAGATGGACGTGCACTCCCCCGGGCAATCCCCCGGCGTTGTCTATCACAGAGCCAACCGCACGAACCGCCAAGTTTGTGGTGTCACGCGGGATCTGCGCCAGGCTAAAGCTTCCATGTTGCTGCTGCTGGGCGACTAAAGAACCCGGCATCACTTCCACTGTGCATTCCACCTGGCCCGGCGGCAGCTCAGGGATGAAGGTCACCGTCACGGCCTCGCACACATCAGTGGCAACGTACAAACTGGCCACGGCGTGGTACCCATCCGCACGACGCGGGCCCACAGCAAAGAACAAATTCACTTTCCCCGGGGCTTGCCTCCGAATAGATGGGCCCGTCATATTCGGTATCGCCCTTCGCTCGGGTACACATCGTGGTGCACACCGGCTGCAGCAATACGCGCAAACTGTTCAACATCCAGGTTTTCACCACGTTCAGCTGGCGACACCCCGGCAGTGGTCAGAATCTGCTGTGCGGCCTCAACCGAACCCGCCCAGGCGCTCAGGGCGACGCGTAAGGTCTTACGACGTTGAGCGAACGCCGCATCCACAACGGCAAACACCGCATCGCGATCCGCCGCAACAGCGCGATCACCGGTCAGACCCTGGGCTGCCCCCGCCCCAATCTGCGCCACGGGATGGGGACGCCGCACCAAACGCACCAAACCCGACTTAATACGAGGAGCGGGCCAGAAAACCTGGGTTCCTATGACCCCGGCTTTCGTGACTTCTGCATACCACGCGGCTTTGACGGAGGGGACACCGTACGTTTTAGACCCAGGTTGCGCAGCCAGTCGATCCGCGACTTCTTCCTGCACCATCACCAGTGCCTGCCGGATATTAGGGAATGCACCAAGCAGGTGCAACAACACCGGAACAGCCACGTTGTACGGCAGGTTAGCTACCAAGGCATCGGGGGTACATGGCAGCTGCATGACCGTAAGAGCATCGGCCTGCACCACATCGAGCGCATCCACCCGTTGAGGGCGGAAAGTGGCCACAGTGTGCGGTAGTTGCTGCGCCAACGGGGGGTCAATTTCCACAGCAACCACATGGGACGCAACGTCTAACAACCCAAGAGTCAACGACCCTAATCCTGGCCCAACTTCCAATACCGTGTCACGCCCCGGTTCCAACTGAGCCAAGGTCACGATGCGCCGGATGGTGTTGGGGTCAATCACAAAATTTTGGCCAAGCGTTTTGGTGGGGCGAATCCCTAAAGCCCGCGCCAATTCACGCACGTCGGTGGGGCCAAGCAGCGCAGTGGATACGGCGGGGTGGGAATCAGTCACTTGCTTATGGTAGCGGGACTCACACCACGCCGGACGTGTTCAATGTTGCCCGTATACCGCCCGAACAGTGGAGTCAATCTGGGTGCAGAGATCTTCCACAGCAACACCGATATGGTTCGCCATCCACCGCACGGTTTGCACCACCATGTATGGCGCGTTTGGGCGCCCACGGTAAGGGTGAGGGGTCAAAAACGGCGCGTCTGTTTCCACCATGATCAAATCTGGGCGAGCCACCCGCAAAGCCTCGTGAAGGTTGGTGGCGTTCTTGAACGTAACCGTCCCGGAAAAAGACATGTACCAACCGTGTTGGTTACAGATCCGAGCCAGTTCTGCATCCCCAGAAAAACAATGGAACACCGTGCGCTCCGGGGCGGATTCTTCCAGAAGAATCCGCACAACATCTTCGTGTGCGTCCCGGTCGTGAATCTGCACAGCTTGCCCCAGGGACGTAGCCAACCTGATGTGTTCGCGGAATGCCTGATGTTGGTGGTGGCGCTGGTCCTCTGGGGTACGGAAGTAGTCCAGTCCGGTTTCACCGATGGCCCGGACCCGTTCATGAGCCGCCAACTGCGTGATCTCGTGCAGAGCATCCTCCAACGCTCCAGCTTCCGCCAACGCCGGAACGTCATTGGGATGCAGAGCCACAGCAGCTAGCACCCTTTCATCAGTTTCAGCGGCCTGCACTGCCCATCGCGACGACGCAACGTCACAGCCCACCTGAACCACACCTCGCACCCCCAAATCCTGGGCGGTATCCAGCGCATCCGTGATACCGACGTGCACGTGGCCGTCCTGAATATCCATGTGCGTGTGGTTATCGACAATCGGCACGGGTAGTGGTTCGGGAGCTTCCGGGAACCGGAGATTACGGGAGCCACCAGATTCAGATTTTTCATCGCGCCGATGCGCCGATGGCGCTGGGGCACCGGATGAGTAGTTTTCCGGGCGGTAAGCATCAGGAACCGTCCCGGGCACCACAACCGGACGTTGCTCGGGAGTGGGCCACACGCTGGCGCTACGGCAAAAAGTCATAACCTCAGCCTAGCCACCCGTTCGGCTCACCCCGCTTCGGTGTTATTCACGCTCCTGTCGTGCTGCCACCACGGATGCGTAGAGTTCACGTTTGGATACCCCATGGTTTGAGGCCACAGCGGATACCGCATCCTTGAGACCTGAACCATCCGCGATCAACAGTTCGACATCACCCACTAAGTCTTCGGGCGCACCGGAGGCTTGGGTGACTCCTTGAACTACCAGCACGATTTCGCCCCGCGCCCCGTTATCAGTCACCGAACGGTGTAATGCACCCAGGTCGCCGCGGATCACTTCTTCATGCAGTTTGGTCAGTTCCCGGGCCACAACAGCTGGGCGATCCGCTCCAAAAGCAGCGCCTAATGCCTCCAGGGTGGAGGCCAACCGATGTGGAGCTTCATAAAAAACCATCGTGCGCACTTCCTTGGACAACTCCGTGAGCCGGGCCGAACGTTGTCCTGCCTTGCGAGGCAGAAAGCCTTCAAACACAAAACGGTCGCTGGGCAGCCCGGAAACAGCCAGCGCACTCAACACCGCCGACGGCCCCGGGAGCACACTCACAGGCAACGACGCCGCTGCGGCTGCGGCAGCTACTCGATATCCGGGGTCTGAGATCGTGGGCATCCCGGCATCAGAAACCACCAGAACCGTCCGCCCGGCCCGTACCTCGTCCAATAGAACAGCAGCTGAAGCAGCTTCGTTATGTTCATGGTGGGCTACGAGCCGCCCCCGCAGCGTCACACCCAAACTGTTAGCTAATGCGCGGGTACGGCGGGTATCTTCCGCCGCGATTACATCAGCCGTGGCCAGGGCGTCCCGTAATCGCGGTGAAGCATCCCCCAAGTTGCCGATGGGTGTAGCAGCCAACACCACAGCCCCGGCGGGTAGTGGTGCGGTGGTGGTCTCAGAGACGGAGTGGGAAGGCGATAAGCCGGAGGTCTTGTGAACAATCACAGATCTAACTCTAGGCCGGACATCCCCATGGCAACCGGGAAGTTCCCAACCGATTCACCTACCATGACGGCCGTGACTTCCTCGCCCTCACTCCGTACATCCGCAGAAAACCGGGATACCACAACCTCCGGTGGCGTTATCGCCACGGCGTGGACGCCCGCCCGTCAGGCGCCACAAACCCGGACTGACTTGCGTCATCGCCTTTTACCGCCGTGGCCTCCCACGGCAGGATGGACGTGGGTTCTGCCCATACTTCCGGTGCTGTTGGGGGCTGTGTTGCGGTTCTGGCATTTAGGCCGCCCCCAAGACATCGCCTTCGACGAAACCTATTACGTCAAGGACGGCTGGGCGCTAATTCTCTCCGGTTACGAACAACAATGGCCAGAAGGCGCGGACGACGGTTTTTCCCATGGCAATGTCCCCAACCCCACCGGTGAAGCGTCCTTTGTGGTTCATCCGCCAGTGGGCAAATGGTTGATCGGCCTGGGCATGGTGCTCTTTGGCCCCGGCGAAGCCCTAGGATGGCGTTTCTTTTCTGCGGTAACCGGAACCGCCATGATCGCGCTCGTGGTGATCGCCGCGTTACTCATGTTCCGCTCCCCCGTAGTCGCCGCCATAGCAGGCACCGTGTTGGCGGTAGACGGGCTGCACATCACGCATTCCCGATTGGCACTGCTCGACATTTTCTTGGCATTTTTTGTGCTCTTGGCCTTTGTCCTGTTGCTCATTGACCGAGCGGACGGACGGCGCCGACTGATCAAACGACTCACAGAACGGTCCCGAAACGCTTCCCGGGATCCCTACCTGTTCGGCCCCTGGTTAGGAATCCGGTGGTGGCGTATCGCAGCAGGTGTTTCGTGTGGCCTAGCGGCGGGGGTGAAGTGGAATGCCCTGTACTACATCGCAGCGTTAGGCATCATGACCGTGCTCTGGGACATAGGGGCTCGGCGCACAGCTGGCATCAAACTCTGGTTACCCGCCGGCGTATTCAAAGACGGCGTTTTTGCGTTCATGTCCATGATCCCGGTGGCGTTACTGACGTACTTAGCCACATGGACCGGGTGGCTCACCACATCCGGCGGGTACCACCGCCAGTGGGCTGCCACCAACCCGGGCGTCGGCCCGCAATGGCTGCCCGAATCTTTACGCTCCCTGTGGGAGTACCACAAAGCTGCATATTCCTTCCACGTAGGGCTGGATGCTGAACACACCTACATGGCCGGCCCAGCCCAGTGGCCTGTGTTGGGCAGACCCACCTCATATTTCTACGAATCTCTTGAGCAAGGTCAGTCTGGGTGTGCAACCGCCACGTGTTCGCAAGCAATTTTGAATCTGGGAAACCCCGCGATTTGGTGGCCCGCCTTACCGGTCATGGCCCTCATGGTGATTTTGGTTGTGGCATGGCGGCGGTGGCGCATGGACTGGCGGTTGCTATCGCTCTTAGCGATGGTGGCGGTGGGCTGGCTGCCATGGTTTGCGTATCCAGAACGCACCCAGTTCTTCTTTTATACCCTGCCCTATCTGCCCTTTATGGTGTTACTACTAGCGGCCGGGGTGAGCATGCTGCTTCCCACCTCGGAAACCGGCAGAGTCCAACGGATTGTGCGCTGGTGCATCGTAGGAGCGTGGATGCTGCTCATATTGGCAGTAGCAGCATATTTTTGGCCCATCTGGACGGCCGAGGTCATTCCTTACGAACACTGGCGACACCGCATGTGGTTCCCTAACTGGATCTAGCCTTCTGGTCGGCCATGTTCTTTACGCGGCGCGCAAAGCCCGGCGGCCCCCCAAAATCACCGCAGCACACCCCGCCACGGTGATCACAGCCACTGTGGCAGCCGCATCCACCCAGAACTGTGTGGGGTAAAGTCGAATCAAGGTGTCCGACTGGTTAAAAGTCCAGCTGCCTTCGGTGAAAAACAGACCGTGGAATGCGGCAAAGAACCACTGCCAAGACACCAAAGCCACCACAGCAAGCACCACCATGGCTGCGATGCTCACCCACGCACCACCAACCGCCGCACGGATCAACCCCGTTGCATCATGACGACGCCGCAACACCACCGTGAGTACCGCCAACAGCACCACAACTGCTGCCGCCCATAAGCCGACTTGCATCACCAGTTTCACGTCGGTCATGTGGGAGATTTCTTCTTCGCTGAACCATGCCAGGCCGTTGGATGCCCGAATATCGCCCAAGAAGCTTGATGGTGCCCAGTTCAGGATGTAGTCCACCCCCTGGGAGCCCAGGCTCATTCTCTGTTGCGTGTCAAAACCGTAGGAATCAGCAGGGAATCCGGGACGGTGGTACTCGATCCACAGGAAGGCAGGGGAAGCTACCAGACGGACAGCAACACCCACCAACAACGCGGGCACCGCAACCGCAACCAGAACTCGGCTCAGCACACGCAGCACCACAGACCCGGACCCGGCTTGATTGTCAGGTTGAGTGCTCGGGGAGATCAATCGGTTCCACGCCCCGTGGCCGTCTTGAGCAGAAGCTACGGGGCCACTGGGTTCATCGTCCACTTGATCGGTATAGCTGCGCCGATCAGCATCAACAGTGTCGTCTTCCACTTCATCGTAGATCCACTGTGCGGTTGGTCCGCCGTCAGCGGCGGTGCGATCCCCAGGAGCGATCGCACGTATGGAACCGGTTTCGGTGGGAATACTGCTGAGCAGATCCGTTGACCCTGTGGGGGTGACCGCTGCGTCCAATCGCCCCCATTTTTCTGCGTCTTCCGCCAAGAAATCAGCCCCGTCAGCTCCTGGTCGCTTTCTGGGGTCCGAATCAGCGGACGCTTGATGACGAGCATGGCGAGAGCTCACAGGGCTACTCCTTTACATATGACCCCGGCACCCCTCACGGAGTGTCAGATGCCTGGGCCAGGGGCAGAAAGTTCGGAATCCCGTCTTTGACGGCAAACACAGGGTGGACGCCTTCACGGAAGGGCTGTTCGCTCATGAGGTGATGTTCGTCCACTGCCACAAGTTTGGCACGGGTCATGGGACACCTGAGAACGGCACGCAACGCATGTGACAAGGATGAAACTCCGCCGCCGCGTGACATACGCGCCGCAGGCACGCTGACCTGCTCCAGTGAAATCTGAGTAACACCGGGGTGGGGGTCTGACGATGAGGGGATGGGGGGAGATGACGTCATCCGTGGATTCTTTCCAAAGCCCGCAGGGATTCTTTTATCAAGGGGGTCAGAGAACTTCACATGTTCTCTCACATGTGCCGCTTGGCACGACGCCGCAAGTGCGGCACCCGCATACCTCGGGGTTGGTCTGCGGTGGTGTCTTGGGTTTCAGCGCCCACTGTATCCGCTGTATCCCCAGTCAGAATATTGGGAGGTAAGGGGGCGTCATGATCAATATCTGGGCTTTGCGGAGCACGCTCCGTGGGCAGGCGTGTCACGGAGGCGTGCAGAGCAGCATCGCGGTGCTGGGGTGTTTCTTGCGCATCAAGCCGCAGAATCTCCCACCCACGGGGAGCGGTTAACCGCTGAGCATGTTCCGCGCACAAGTCGTATGCATGGGGTTCGTTATGCACAGACAGTGGCCCGATCACCGCCGTGGAATCCGCGTACACGTACGTGAGGGTGAACAAGGCATCCCGCCGGCACCCTTGACGAGAACACAGGCGAGCTAACGGTGCATCCGGTGCAGTGGAGGACACGGAAAACAGCCCTGGGGTGCTCAGCGTCCGGCACGGCGTAGGCGACGCCGCTCGCGTTCGGACAAACCACCCCAGATACCGAATTTTTCGTCATGTGCCATGGCGTAATCCAAGCATTCAGAACGCACCGGGCAGGCTTCACACACACGCTTAGCATCGCGAGTGGAACCGCCTTTTTCTGGGAAAAAAGCTTCCGGGTCAGTTTGGGCACATAGCGCATCGGTCTGCCAGGCGAGTTCGCCTTCGTCGCCATCGGTGCCATAGGCACCGGCCACGGCCTGCCATATAGAGCCGGGCATAGAGGATGCATCAGCGGGGTGCTGTTCTGCGGGATCGGGGGGGCCGAGGGGGCCGCGCTGCGTGGAATGTGTGGAATCCGAATAACGCTGTGCAGCGTTCGGATTCACCGGGTCCACAAACCAGTCCTGCGGAACAGAACGGCTTCCCCGCCGCCGCCGTGCGGTTTGTGCAACCTCGGTGCGGTAATAGGCGGGCTCTCCCATGTCGTTCCTTCCGGTCAGTTTGTAAGGTATGGAGTCTGACAAAGCTCCGGGCAAGGAGGGCTGCACCATTTCCACTCGGAGAGCCACTGCCGTAGAATTACGCAGTCCTAAGCTCGGGGGTTTCCGAACGGCGGTCATAAGAGCCTTGAGGCACCTTGCCACTGCGTTTAATTACACGCTTGTAAGCCCTTGAACGTCAAGCCCGCACTTCAAGCACCACGTCACGCAGCCTTTCCCAAGCGGATTTAACACCGCGTGTCGTCATCAGAAGTGGCGTAGTCCATCCCCTTGATTTTCCGCGAGGTCATCCTGATCCATGAGTCCCGCACCTGAAACGATCCACCACCTGTTTACCCGTCTTGCCCACCAACCCACACCAGCCATGGTGTTCTACGGAGATGCCGGCGAGCGCGTTGAACTTTCCGGCAGAGTGTTAGAAAACTGGGTAGCCAAGACCGCCAATCTTTTCACGGATGACTGCGGTCTTACTCCAGGGGATCGAGTCCTGGTGGACCCCACCGCACATTGGCGAAACGCTGTGATCATCTCAGCAACATGGTGGGTGGGTGCTACTGCGGTGCTGCCGACGACCGCTGATCAAACGCCGGTGGAAGTGGCCGTCACCATGACGCCAGAAAAAAGTCGCTATCCGCACATTGCCCACACATCGGCTGATGAGCTCATCGTTGTGGCTTACCCAGCCCTGCCCATGAATCTGGACCCCACCCAGTTACCGGCCGGGGCTATCGACTTCTGCGCCCAAGTACGCGCTCACGGTGATCATTTTTCCCCGCTTGCAGCAACGCCACCTGACCAACAAACAGCACTTGAGTCCACATATCAGCTCAGTTACGGCGAGATGCTTCATCGCATCACCGAATGTGCTAATCAGGTGAGGCGTATGCAGCCACAGATCAAGGCGGTGCACCTTGATGTCACCACCTTCGACCCCAACACCCTTCCTCAAGTGCTAGGGGCGTGGTCAGCCGGCGTGACTGTGGTGCTCACAGACCAACCCATTGACCAAGTAGCCCCCCTGTTATCTACCGAAAAAGTCGGACTGACTTGGGGTTGAATGCACTTATGACGACGCTAGGGGGTTGTCATTGTTCTGTGACGTTGAAGGAGCAGCAGATGATGCACCGCGCGGTTTAACTTTGGGAATTCGCCCCGTTAGCGCAGCCATCTCAGAGGTAGTGGATGGCGCAAAACCGGGTTCATCATCCAGTTCAACCGCATACACCCAAAACCGGTAGGCGAAGTACCGGAAGATTGTTCCCAGCGCAGTCCCCACAATAGTTCCGGAAATGAACGACGCCGTAGGGGTAGTGAGCCCCAACAGGTAGTAGCTAACCATCACGCAGGCCAGCTCAATGCCCATGCCGATGGCGTTGGCAATCAAAAACTGGAATAGCTCTTTTTTGGTATCTGACTGTCGTTTATCCCGGAACGTCCAGTACCGGTTGGCCAGCCACGAGAACAGTGTGGCCACCACCGTTGCAATTGCCTTAGCTTTAACGTGACCGTCTTCCTGAAAGACGGTGTGCATCAAAATCCAGACCACACCGGCGTTGACCAGAAAAGCCAAACCGCCTACTGTGCCGAACTTCATCAGCTCCGCCACGAACAGGTGCCAGGCCGCTTTGAAACGGTTGATCATATGAAACAGGCTCCGAGTATTTTTCGTCCAATGCGCCTGTTGTCCTGTGCCATGCCTCATACCACGACGCCAGCTGTACCAGGGGCAGCGCGTGGCCCATCATAAGGGCTCCACCTCGCATTACCCTGAAGGGGTGAGCAACGCTACCCACTCCACTCCACCCGCCTTCCCCCGTGACGGTTTTCACTCCCCCACCGCTATCACCGGCCCTGTAGTGGGTGTTGTGGGTGGAGGACAATTAGCCCGCATGATGGGACCAGCCGCCACAGAGCTCGGTATTGAGCTACGCGTACTGACTGAATCAGCGGATAGTTGCGCCGTTGCCGCCGTGGCCCATCACCAAGTCGGCGATTATCGGGATTGGGAGACCTTGCTGACCTTTGCCCAAGGGGTAGATGTCGTCACTTTTGATCATGAACACGTCCCGACTGAACATCTCAAGGCATTGGGCGATGCCGGAGTACGCGTGCACCCACAGCCATCAGCCCTGGTGCATGCGCAAGACAAAATTGTGATGCGCAAAGCCGTAGAAGCTTTGGGGCTACCGAATCCACGATGGGCACAGGTCAGCACGCCAGAAGAACTCATAGCCTTTGCGGCGCATCACTGGCCTGTGGTGCTCAAGACCCCTCGTGGTGGATATGACGGCAAAGGAGTCCTGTTAGTCCATTCCGCCCAAGAAGTCCGGGAAGGCCTGGCAGCGCAATGGTTGGCTGACCACACTTTCCCAGCATTATTGGCTGAGGAAGCCGTACCTTTCACTCGTGAGCTTTCTGCACTTGTGGCGCGTTCTCCATCTGGGGACGTACGTTCCTGGCCGGTGGTTGAATCCATCCAAGTCAACGGTGTGTGTGACGAAGTCTTGGCTCCCGCCCCTGACCTAGACCCACAGGTAGCACAGGCGGCTGCTGCCGCAGCACGTACTCTGGCGACCGAACTAGGCGTCACCGGCGTGATGGCTGTTGAACTATTTGAAGTTCCCGGTGGTCATTTCCTCATTAATGAACTTGCCATGCGCCCCCATAACTCGGGGCATTGGACCATGAACGGTTCCATCACCGGACAATTTGAACAGCATCTGCGTGCCGTCCTTGATCTACCGTTGGGCGATCCACAGCCGATGTGTGAGGCCACCGTGATGAAAAACATTCTGGGTGGCTCCTGTGACGATCTCTTTCAGGGGTTTGCCGCTGCCATGACAACCGTTCCAGCCGCCAAAATTCACCTGTATGGCAAGTCAGTGCGCCCCGGACGCAAAGTAGGTCACGTGAACGTGACAGGGGAAAGCCTGCACGAGATCACAACCTTGAGGACACAGGCTCAACGTGCTGCTGACATGATCCGTTCAGGTGAGCGCAGTAGCGTGATGTCACCAGCAAGCTGAAGGAGAGAAGGATGGATAACTCCCGGCCCGTCGTGGGCGTGGTGATGGGATCGGATTCTGATTGGCCGGTCATGGAGGCTGCCGTCGATGCCCTCAATGAGCTCGGTCTTTCCTGTGACGTCAACGTGGTATCCGCCCACCGCATGCCCCACGAAATGATCCGTTATGGCGCGGAAGCAGAACAGAGGGGCTTGCGGGTGATCATCGCGGGCGCGGGTGGTGCCGCGCACTTGCCAGGTATGTTGGCATCCACCACGGTGCTGCCGGTCATCGGTGTGCCCGTTCCCCTCAAAACCCTGGACGGGTTGGATTCTCTGTTGTCGATGGTGCAGATGCCCGCAGGGGTACCCGTGGCCACGGTGGCCATCGGCGGAGCACGCAACGCAGGTTTATTAGCCGCCCGCATGCTGGCCACGGGAACCGATGACCAAGCCTTGGCTTTACGGCGTAGACTGGCGCAGTTCGCTGACCAGCTCAAGGAAAGCGCTCACACCAAAGGTGCCGCACTACGGAACCAACTCACCGGCTGATTCTGCTGCCCTTTTCCTCTGAAGAACCCCGCGCTCTCGATGCGCTTTCCGCACTTCCCGACCTACAGGCATTCACCCCGTGACAGGACCCCAAGACTTTCCCCGCCGCCGCTCAGGCACCCCCCTCGGTCATGATGATCACCGGCACTCCGACGAGTGGTTTGATGCTCACGATGCCCCGGTGTACGACAACTACCCGGATGACGTCGTAGGTGAAATGTCAGCGGATGGCTCCACTAGCTCACGCGCCCGGAAGGGATCGTGGTCATCTGCCCTGGGTGATCCCCGGTACTTATCACCACACGCCTTGAATAAACGCACCGGATTGTTATTGGCTGCAACGCTCTTGGTTCCGGGTTCTGCGCAGATTGTGGCGGGTAGCCGGCGGATCGGGCGGATGGGGCTTATGGTCACGGTGATCTGCTGGGGTCTTGCGCTTTTGGCCGTACTGTCCATTGTGTTCTGGCGTACCCCCCTCATTTTTGTGCTGACCAACGGGCTCACCGCCCCGGCGATCTCTCTGGTGCTTGCCGGACTGGCGGTGGGGTGGGGACTGCTATTCATTGACGCGCTACGGCTTGCCAAGCCCGGTTTGTTATCGGCCAAAGCTCGCGTGATCGCAATCATCGCCACGGTTGTGGCCATCGTTGTGACCTCCGGTGGACTGGGATACACCGCGCATCTGGTCAATGTCACGCGCTCTGCGGTTGGCGATATCTTCGGTGGAGGCCTACCGTTTCGACCCGTAGATGGGCGATACAACCTACTGCTGATGGGCGCTGACGCCGGTGAGGACCGCGTAGGGTTGCGCCCGGATTCCATGACCGTGATCAGCATCGACGCTAAAAGCGGGCAAACTGTCACTATTTCCCTGCCCCGGAACCTCCAAAATGCGCCGTTTCCCGAAGACTCCCCCATGCACGATGTGTACCCAGAGGGGTATAACTGCGGCGATGAATGCTTGCTGAACGCCATCTATACGGATGTCACCGAAAACCACTCGGAGGTTTACGGTGATGCCGCTGACCCAGGAGCAGAAGCCATGATGGATGCCGCTTCCGGGGTATTAGACATTGAGGTCCAGGGATACGCCATGATCGATATGGCCGGGTTTGAACAACTGGTTGATGCTCTGGGTGGGATCACCATTGACGTCGGTGGGGAAGTTCCTATAGGCGGCGGAACGAATGAAAGCACGGGTGAGCCGAATCCCATTGATGGCTACATCGAACCCGGCGTCCAGCACCTAGATGGTTTTCATGCGCTCTGGTACGCACGTTCCCGTGAAGGCGCTTCCGACTACGACCGTCAGGCCCGGCAACGCTGTGTGCAGACCGCCATGCTCAAACAGATGAATCCCGTCAATGTCGTCGCTAAATTTGAGGATCTTGCAGCGGCCGGCACACAAGTGGTGGTCACAGATATTCCGCAGTCATCCATCGGATCTTTCATGGACTTGGCGTTGGAGGCGAAAAATCACGAATTGGTCGGTTACGCCGCAGGTCCCCCGTATTACGACGCGTCTTTCCCCACCTACCCGGATTACAACCAACTCCACGCGGACGTCCGTGATCTACTGGCTGATGCTGATGGCTCCTCCGCCCAAGGGTCAACACAACACGCACCGGCCGCGGTCATGGGGGCAAGGCTCAGCGCACACGTCCCCTTGTTACCCGCTGAAGAATCAGGGGAAATGGGCTCCTTGACCGCGCAGGACGCTGAAGACCCATCCACCCAGCTGTCCCCCAATGGGACGTGCTCGGTGCCGTGAACCACATTCGCGATGCATTAACCGCACCCCCACACGCCGGTACAGTACAGAAGCGTGACGAATATTCTGCAGAGCAAAGCATGGGCGGATTTCCAAACTGAACTCGGGCATACCGTGGTTCGTGATGAAGGCTCCGGGTACTCCTGGCAAGCCACCGTAGAAGGCGGCGCGACCGGGCGGTACCTTTACGCCCCGTATGGCCCGCTAGCAGACACCCCCCAAGCTTTTGACTCTGCTTTAGAATCCCTCACCCGCGCGGCAAAGAAACACAGGTGCTGGTTCATTCGCGTAGAACCGGCTTTCGCTGCCATCCAGGACGGTCTGGAAACCCCGGAAGCAGCGCTACGGCGTCGTGGTCTCAAATTTTCACCCCGGCAGGTTCAGCCCGGCCACACACAAATCGTCGATCTGTCCGCAGAACCAGATGCCCTGTTGAAGGGCATGAACGCTGATAAACGCAATCTGTTCCGCAATATCCACAAGAAAGGCGTCACCTTCACTTCCACCACAGACCCGGAAGCGGTATCCATCCTGTTGAAGTACCTGGAGCAAACCGCTGAGCGTAAGAATTTCAATCGACAGCAGGACAGCTACCTACACACCGCAGCGCGGGTGCTGATGGCCCGGGACGCCGCCGTACTGTACGTCGCACGGTTACACGATGAGCCCATTGGGGCTGCACTGGTCTACGACTCCGACGACACCCGCACTTACGCCCATGCCGCCATGGATGCTCAGCACCGCAAGCTGGCCGCTGGAAGCCCCATGGTGGTTCAGATGATCATGGATGCCCGGGAAAAAGGCCTCAAGTATTTTGACCTATTCGGCACAGCGCCCGAAGGTGCTGGTCCAGATCACGAATGGTACGGATTCACGAAGTTCAAACAGGGGTATGGCGGGAACCCTGTCGCTTTCCCTGGCACGTGGGATCTGCCCGTATCCGCAACCAAATACGCCGCGTACACCGGAGTGCGTACCGCCCGGGAAGCTGCCACCACGGTCACACAAAAGGCACCCGGTGTGCTTGCCGGGGTCAAGGACAAAGCCCGCAGTGTGATGGATTCCCGGCGGAAAACAGAATCCTGAATACTATGAAGAGCGCGGCTTAGCGACCGGCGGCGTCTTTAAAAGCCTGCAGGCCTTCTGAAAACATCCGTCGGCCAAGCCGCGCCAGTCGGCCCTGCCGTCGCTCCGGTGTGGCTTCTGGCCCGTGATCCTCAGTGTCTTCTGTACGGGGATCCCCGTGGGGAGCATCATCGTGTGAGGCCGTTGACTCTTCAGCGGATGCGGGACGGGTATCGGTGTGCCACGGTGTGATCCCGTAGGAACCAGCGTGCTCCATCGGCGTGCTGTGATCGGCCTGTATTTCGTCAACTGTTTCGTCAACCGGTGCCTCGCTCGACCCCTCGGTGACCGGAGCATGCACAACAGCATCTTCTGAAGTGGGCTGTGGCTGGTCTTCCGACAATCTAGGCTGGATCGGAATCATCCCGGTGGTCTCAATCCCCAAACCAGCGCTGACTTGCTGCTTCACCTCATCAACACGTTCGGGCTGCGGTTGTGGTGTAGGAGCCGCTTCCACAACCTCAGCTTTCTTCCGACGCCCGAACAGACCGCGTTTCTTTGGTTCAACCGCCTCATCGGGCACAGAATCTGCGGTGTCCACCAGTTCTTTACGCCATGTGCCCAATACCGTGCGCTCCCGGTCCGCCAGCTCACGAACCACAGTGGGAACGTCCTTATCAGACGAATCGCCGCCGTCCATGCGCTGCACCCCGCGTTTTTGCAGTTCAACCGCACCGGTCAGCAACAGAGCATCATCAATTCCTAGCTCCCGGGCTTTCCGCGTGAACCCCACGCGGTAGAGCATGGCAAGCCCCACCGTGTGCACAAACCACAGGTACCCCAAGGTTTCGGGTTCCTTACCCGGGCGCTCTTGGGCGGCAACTAGCAGTAAAGAATCCTGCCCTAAATCCTTGAGCAGGTGATTAATCTGGGTGGTCTTCAGGCCGGACGTCTCAACACCGTCTTGGTGGGCGGTAATTTCACGCACCGCAACGTCGGAAACTTTCAACCCCGCGCGACAACGGTCCAATGTGGCCCCGGACAACCTCGACGACAACGCCCCGGCAGTAGCCCCTAATGACACCCGCAGGCGGCGTGGCCCGGCGGCCTGCGCTGCCACAGATTCTTGTCGAGTCCATCCCCGTTGAGCCAAGGCTTCATTCAGCGGCTCAATACCGGGTATATCCACACTAAGGGTCACAGAATACGCACCATAGCGATCGCGGACGTAACCAGCGACAGTTTGCATGAAAGCGGGGACAGCAGCAGGACGATTGACGTGAACCTGATGGCCTTCTACGTGAATGCTGCCATTCTCATCACGAATCAGTAATTGGGCATAACCCACCATGCGCTCATCCGTGTCACGAATCAGCACACGATCCACCGACAGCCTCTTACCTTCAGCCGATTGCTGAACCGCACCGATACCCCACAGCTGATTAGGGTGCCCCCCGGTCACGCGGACCGTGGCATCCCACGTTTTCTGATTCAGGCTAGAACTGACAGTTAATGCCACGGTGTGCGCATTCCTTTAAACAGTAAATCGGCCTCACAGCCGGGGGCAGCCGGAGGAAAAAACTCTTGCGGCACCAGTGTATGCATCTGTCTGCTCTGATGCGGTGGTGGCACGAATAGATTCTGCGTCACCACCACATGGTTCGAATGATATGTGATGGTTTTGAGTCCTAAAATCATCACATCTTCTGCGCATCGCCCCACTCAATGGCGGGCGTATTTATCCCATTTTGCGGCTACATGTTCAGCTTCCACCACACGGACAGTGCCAGAACGCGAACGCATAACCAAAGACTGGGTCGTGATCCGCTGACCTTGATATCGCACGCCACGTAACAGATCACCGTCAGTAATTCCGGTGGCCGCAAAGAAACAATTTTCCGAGGTCACCAAATCCCCCGTGGTCAGTACTTGGTCCACGTCCAGTCCTGCCGCAGCAGCTTTTTCCCGTTCCTGATCATCCACGGGAGCCAACCGTCCTTGAATCACCCCACCCGTGGCTTTCACGGCACAGGCGGTCACAATGCCTTCTGGGGTTCCTCCGGTACCCATCATCACGTCCACACCGGTGCCTTCACGGCAAGCTGCAATAGCCCCAGCGACGTCGCCGTCCAAAATCATGCGGGTCCTGGCACCGGTAGCCCGAATTTGTTCAACCAAATCTGTGTGACGGGGACGATCCAGGACGCACACGGTCAACTGATTGACCGGGACACCTTTAGCACGGGCCACCAAATGCAGGTTTTGCTTGACCGGCAGACGTAAATCTACAAAGTCCGCAGCTTCTGGCCCAACCACTAATTTCTCCATATAAAACACTGCCGAAGGGTCAAACATGGCACCGCCATCCGCAACAGCAATCACGGATAATGCGTTGTTCATTCCCAAAGCCGTTAAACGGGTGCCGTCAATAGGATCTACGGCAATATCTGATGCCGCACCGGACCCTTCCCCCACGTGTTCTCCGTTGAACAACATGGGGGCTTCATCCTTTTCGCCTTCGCCGATCACCACAGTGCCATTGAAATCAACCGTGGCAAGGAAGGAACGCATGGCATCCACCGCGGCGCCGTCCGCGCTATTTTTGTCACCCGCCCCCACCCAGTGACCTGCCGCAATAGCGGCCGCTTCGGTCACCCGGACCAGCTCCATAGCCAAGTTACGATCAGGCGTATTGGTTGTTTTTGTGTGCTGGGGCACAGCTTTCCTCACCTTCGATGCGCGGGCGTCAACATCATCGTTGACCTTGCGTTCCAGGGTAGTCGCGGATACAGCGTGGGCGAAGACCTCGGTCTTTTAACTCCACGACCTCCCCAGTAACGGGCACAATAGAGTCCGTGACGTCACCACCACAAAGCCCCGACTCCCCTGAGCGCTCAGAACCTGAGTTCACGCCACAAATCACGGCTAAGCAGGCCCAACGTATTAACGCTCCGGCACGCGGGATGATCATCTCCATGGCGGTGTTAGTCCTGTTGTCATTACCGTTTTTCTTGCTCCAACCGCGCCCGGACGGTCAAACCTACCGTCCGGATGTTGACGTCGCAGCAGAAGCCTCCTACGCCGCTGACGTTGCCAATTTCACCCCCCTTGCCCCAACCCTCGGTGAGGGTTACAGCCCAAACTTCGCCCGGTGGCAAGGAAGCACGGCCGATGGAGTCGATCGGTGGGAAACAGGATGGATGACCCCGTCGTCACGGTTTATTGAATTGGTTCAGACTGATCAAGCTAACCCCACCTGGCTTGCCGACGCCGTGGAGCAGGCTCCATCCACCGGAACACGGGACATCCACGGTATCCAGTGGAAGACCTATCAGAAGGAAAACGACCAAGGTCAACTCACCCGTTCCTGGGTAGGGGAAGTTCATGGCAGTACGGTTGTACTCACGGGTAGCGCCGCTGAGGAGGAGTTTGAGCACTTTGCCACAGCAGTGACCAACCATCAGGCTGAGCCCATCACGACCAATACACCAACTCCCAGGAGAACATCATGAGCCTTGCCCACAACACCGCGAACAGCCAGCCCGCCCCTGCCACGCAGACTGCTGTAACCGACACACCGCAGCAGTTAACGCCACAGGAAGCCTGGGAAAAATTGCAGGCGGGTAACAAACGGTTCGTGGGCGGTGTGGTTGAGCACCCCAACCAAAATTCCAGTCGCCGTGAGTCCCTCACACAATCACAGCACCCGTTCGCCACTATCTTTGGGTGCTCAGATTCCCGTTTGGCCGCAGAAATTATTTTTGACATGGGCTTAGGGGACACCTTTGTGGTCCGTACCGCTGGACAGGTGGTCTCCGACGCTGTGCTCGGCACCCTGGAATACTCCGTGGAAGTCCTGAAGGTCCCCTTGATTGTGATCCTGGGGCACGATTCCTGCGGTGCTGTGGGGGCAACGCAACAGTCAGTGCTGAGCGGACAACTGCCATCCGGCTTCCAGCGCTCTTTAATTGAGCGCATTACTCCCGCTGTGCTCGACGCCCAACGTCATGGCAAGGACGCGGTCAACGACGTCGTCGTGGAAAACGTCAGGCTCGTGGCGGAACGCATCGTGGATCAGTCCCGTTCAATCGCCGAAGCAGTTGAACGTGGGGACGTCGCCTTAGTGGGGTTGTTCTACCACCTGGCAGACGGTAAAGCTGACGTGGTCTACGGCCAAGAACCATGGTTAGAGGCCGCATCCACCAATAGCTGAGTCCACGGGCCGGAAGCTCAGTTGAGATCGCCACGGGTGTGGTGCGGACCATAGACTGGGGACTATGGCTGAGAACAATGCTGAATTCCGCATAGAACACGACACCATGGGTGAGGTCAAGGTTCCGATCAACGCCCTATACCGCGCCCAAACACAGCGCGCCGTGGAAAATTTTCCGATCTCCGGCAAAACTTTGGAGCGGCAGCACATCAAGGCATTAGCGCAGGTCAAAAAAGCTGCAGCTCAAGCGAACCTGGAACTGGGCGTGCTCGACGCTGAGCGCGCCCAGGCCATCCAAGACGCTGCGGATCTGGTGGCCTCCGGTGAACACGACAATCACTTCCCGATTGATGTTTTCCAGACCGGCTCGGGAACGTCGTCGAATATGAACACCAATGAGGTTTTGGCGACGTTGGCTACACGATCCCTGGAAGCATCCGGGACGGAGGTCCACCCCAACGATCACGTCAACGCGTCCCAGTCCTCCAATGATGTTTTCCCCACTTCAGTGCATGTTGCGGTCACGGCAGCTCTGTCCCAGGAACTGATTCCGGCCATGGACACCTTGGCGGCATCGTTGGAGAAGAAAGCTGAGGAATTCAAGGACGTCGTCAAGTCCGGCCGCACACACTTGATGGATGCCACTCCAGTGACCCTGGGGCAGGAGTTTGGTGGATATGCCGCACAAGTGCGTTATGGCATCGAACGTATTCATGCTTCCCTGCCACGAGTGGCGGAAGTTCCGCTGGGCGGTACAGCGGTTGGGACGGGGATTAACACCCCCGCTGGTTTCTCTGCCAGGGTCATTGAGCTACTAGCCGCAGAAACCGGGTTACCCATTACGGAAGCCCGCAATCACTTCGAAGCTCAAGCCAACCGTGACGGCCTGGTAGAAGCTTCCGGGCAGCTACGCACCATTGCGTACTCCTACATGAAGATCAACAACGATCTGCGGTGGATGGGCTCCGGGCCCAACACCGGGTTAGGCGAAGTGGCAATCCCTGACCTGCAACCCGGGTCTTCCATCATGCCGGGCAAAGTCAACCCTGTGATCTGCGAGGCCGCTATTCAGGTGGCTGCGCAGGTGATCGGTAACGACGCTACCGTGGCGCTATCGTCCACCAATGGTGCTTTTGAACTCAACGTCGGCATCCCGGTAATGGCCGCGAACTTACTAGAATCCATCCGCCTGTTGGCCAATACTTCGACCGTGATGGCCGAAAAAATGATCGACGGATTGACCGCTAACGAAGAACGCTGCCGGTTCCTGGCCGAAGCATCGCCGTCCATCGTAACGCCACTGAATAAAACCATTGGCTACGAAGCCGCCGCCAAGATCGCCAAGCACGCTGTCACCCACAAAGTCACCGTGCGCGAAGCCACCCTTGAACTGGGCTACGTGGACGGAGAGAAACTCACCGAAGAACAACTTGATGCCGCGCTGGACGTCACCACCATGACCGGCCCGAATTCCTGAGCGCTAGGTCACGGTGGTGGATGCGGTATGACCGTGCTGCCCTCCGCCCTCACCACCACCGTGACCCGGAAAACACCGCCCAGATCACGAAAGTCATCACAGTTAGGGGTCTGTGCGCTAGCGGATCGGGGAGGCGGTCACAAAACGCGTGCGACCGTCAAAGGACACAGCCATCTCAATACGTTGCCGTAGTTCATCGCGCATTGGTGGCAAATCCTCCACGGGAAACCAGCCCACAGCGGTGGATTCGTCGTCATTGACCACGGGCTCACCGCTGACCCACCGGCAACGGAAGGTGTGATCCAGGAAAGTGCAACGGTCCCCGTTGGGGAACACTTTTTCTTGTCCGGCTTTCACCCAGGCGAGGCCTTCGACCTCACAGATCACCCCGGCTTCTTCTTCACATTCGCGAACAGCGGTCACTGCGGGGTCCTCGCCGGGATCCACGATGCCTGTGATGGGTGTCCACTGACCATTGTCGGAACGACGCCCCAGCAGGACTTGGTCGTCGCGCAACACCACGGCGGTAGCCCCGGTTAACCACAAGTTGTCGTGACCGATCTTCTGACGTAATTCAAGGATGAAATCCGGTGTGGCCATGCCTCGATCCTTTCACACACGCCTTACCCAAAGATCAGAACCAACGCTGTTCCCGTCAGCATCGCCGGACCGAATGGCACGCGGTCATGCAGCCCCACACGCCGCACCATGAGCAACACCAGGGCATACAGGCCACCCACGACAAAACCGAGCACAGCAGCCCACACCACAATCCACAGGGAGAAAAATCCTAAAGCTGTGCCCAGTAAACCGGCCAAGCGTACGTCACCCAAACCCAACGCCCCGCGTGATACAGCACGCAAACTGCGGTAAAGCCCCCATAACCCCAGGGAACCGCACAACATGCCGAATAACCGACCGGGTTCCCCGGAAAGAAAAGCAGCTGCACTCAGCAACACTGCGGTGCCAACCCACATAGGACGCACCACAGCTCCCGGAAGCCGATGATCACGCATATCCACATACACCAGCCATGCCCCCATCACGGCAAGCCCAGTCAGAGTCAGGAGCACACAAAAAGTGGCTACCAGACTTCCCATATGCGCCGCCGTTGCATGGTGGGTTAAGTAATCCCCCATGGCTCCACCGTAGTTCAGCGCAGCAACCCTACGCGCGGTGAAATACCACCCTGTTCATAAAGACCTCACAACACTCCGGCTCCTCCACAGGGCCCAAAGCTCAACCACCAAAACGTCGTTTGCGGGAGGCATAATCACGTAAAGCCCGCAAAAAATCCACGTAGCGAAAATCCGGCCACAGCGCCTCACAGAAGTAGTACTCAGAGTAAGCCGACTGCCACATCAAAAAACCAGACAGTCTTTGTTCGCCTGAGGTTCGGATCAACAAATCAGGATCAGGCTGCCCACGGGTGTAAAGGTGCCGGGAAATATGTTCTGCCGATAATTCACACACAAGAGTGCGAAGGTCATCACCGGCGTCTAAAGCATCCGTAAAAATCTCTTTGACCGCGTCAACGATCTCCTGGCGACCGCCATAACCCACGGCAATATTGAGGTGGGGACCCGGGTTATCCGTGGTGACCGTGCGTAATGTCTCCAACCGTTGCCGCAACAAAGGCGGAAGCAGCTCCAACGCACCCACCGGTTGTGCCCGGCACAGGCCTTCTTCCTGTAAACGCTGCGTCAGTCCCGTGATGATCTCTAACAGCGGTTCCAGCTCCGCCGCCGGACGTTTGAGGTTCTCCGTCGACAATAGGTACAGCGTGACCACCGGAATGTTCAGGTCGCGGCACCAGCCCAGAAACTCAATGATTTTCTCCGCCCCAGCACGGTGCCCGTCCTCCGGGGAACCACCGGACTGTTTAGCCCACCGTCGGTTACCGTCGACCAGGACACCCACATGGTGCGGTAAGCGCTCCTGATCCAGATCAGCGGCGAGGCGCTGCTCATACAACCGGTAGATTGGCCGCGGCTTGACCATGCCTCCCCCTATTCCGTCGTGTTGTGGCAGACAAACACTACAAATCTAGCTGGTGAACAGTCGTCCGTGGGCGGCAGTGGGCAAGCCACGAGGTACGCCGTGTTCCCAAGAATTTTTGTGACTCCCGTGGTATTTCTTAATTCCCCTTGAGGAGGTCTCCCATGACTCACCGCATCTCCACACACCAGCGTCAACACATGACCCACTCCATACCTGATGTTGTGGAAACGGTGGCCCGTTCTCCGTTCCTGCATCAGCTTGGGTCCACGCTGGCCCACCCTCCCGTGCCTCGAAAGCCCAGATGGCGGGGCTGGATACACGCCGGATTCACCCCCGTAGCTTTTGTGATGGTACTGATTGCCGTGCTTCTGGCTCCCACACTTGAGCTCCGAATAGCTTGTGCAATTTTTGGCGTGACGGGTCTGCTACTTTTTGGTGTTTCCGGAATTTATCACCGTAGCTACTGGTCGCCGAATGTCACCGCGCTGCTACGTCGAATGGATCACGTGAATATTGCTCTGCTGATCGCGGGAACCTACACACCGGTGGCCATCGCTCTGATGCCAGACCCTACCGTGCTGCTGTGCATTATCTGGGCCACCGCCATAGGGCTTGCGGTATTTCGCCTGGTATGGATGGACGCCCCGCGTTGGCTCTACACACCGCTCTACGTGGTGATGGGATGCATTGCGGTGGCCTACCTGCCACAGTTCTGGCCTGTGCACGCAGCGGCGACCTCCATGATCGCTGTGGGCGGGGTGGCCTATATTGCGGGGGCTGTGACCTATGCCCTGAAATGGCCTGTTCTAACTCCCAGGACTTTTGGGTTTCACGAAGTCTTCCATACATGGACTGTTATCGGATTTGTATGCCATTACATTGCGATCATGCTTGCGATGTAGCGGCATAAGTCCCCGCTCCTGCCTGACTCAGGAGTCATCGGTGGGTTCCCGCACAGCGGGTTCTGCACGCCGGTCCCCCTCTGCGGTAGCAGCAGCCTCTGGCAATTTCTGCGCGTGCTGGGCCTCCAGTTGTTCCTGCTCAGCCGCATAAGCCATCCGATACCGCAGGCGACGCTGTCGGCGGGTGAAATCCACCAACAGCAGCACCAAAACCACCACCAAGAAGAACGTTGCGAAGAATCCGATCACACCGGGGCTGACCTGCTCCGCTTCGAGCCCAGGCATCAGCTGGTTTGGGTCAGCGGGGGGTGTGGTCGCCAAAAAAAGAGTCATCATGATCTCCAGCAGCTCAGCTTTCAGCAATCTGCCAGGTGGGCTGAGGGGCGTCGTCAGGCACCGGGGAAATGTGGTCCACGATCCCTTGGAATAGGCACATCTCCTGCGCCGCGGTCTCTACCCGTGACTGCGCCAGGACGTAGTCTTCCCAAGGCCACGCAGCAGCCTGGAACTCGGCCGACACCGCAAAAAATATGGAATCCGGAGCCACCTGAGTTTCGTGGCAACGGAGAGCGTCTTCACGCGCAGTAAACGCTTCCGGGCAGAACACTTTGGTGGTGGTCGGGTGTTTACCCAACCATGCAGTGTTGCCTTCGGTGTCTTGGGCTTCAAGCATGCGTGCGATCCGTTCGGCAAACGGGGACTCCAACCCGCGTTCCATCATGGCTTCATGCAGCGACACAAATCGTTCCGGACTGAATGCCTTGTCGTAATAAATTTTCAGAGGTTCCCAGACCTCGCCTAGGTCCGGATAAGCCTCTGGGTCGCCCGCCGTATTCCATGCGTGCATCGCCACGTTGTGCGTCTGGATATGGTCCGGGTGTGGATATCCACCGTTTTCGTCATAGGTCACGATCACGTGTGGTTTGAATTCACGGATCAGTTTCACCAGTGGCGCTGCAGCCCTATGGACGGGCTGCAAGGCAAAGCACCCCCACGGTAAGGGTGGCAAAGGATCGCCCTCGGGCAATCCGGAATCTATAAAGCCCATCCAGCGGTGCTGGATTCCCAGGGCTTGGGCAGCATCTTTCATCTCGGATCGCCGGTATCCGGCAAGGTCACGCTGTGGATGGGGAGCGTCCTCTAGGGCCTTATTAAGGATGTCGCCACGTTCGCCACCGGTGTTTGTGGCCACCATGACCTCTACCCCCAAACGACGGTAATGAATCATGGTTCCAGCCCCTTTAGAAGATTCATCATCAGGGTGAGCGTGGACGGCCAACAGGCGCAAGTCAGCATAAGAAGGCACGATGCTTTGTCTCCTTGGTGCTTCCGTAGCGGATCAAAACGGAAGAAACGTATATCGGCGGACCCGGACGCGGGACGCAGGCCCCATACTACGCGCCGGGGGCACCATGCTCTCCCCACACGAGAGAGGCCATAGTTGCTCTTGCTCCCTGACCACCACGCCTAAACTGGTCTTGTGCCCACCGCAGATGCTTCTCCCACCCCGGACGATGTCACGCTGCGCCTGCAACAGCGCTACGCCCGCTCAACTTCTCGCAGTATTTCCTCCAGAACGATGCTCTGGGCTTTAGGTGCAGCAATACTAATGACTAGTGGTTTTATCATCTGGACTCTAGTGGCTGGCGCCAACCGCCCCCCCACTAAAGATGTGGGTTTTGAACTGATCTCATCCGCCAGAATCACTGCGGATTTTGAGCTCACAAAGGATCCTGATGACGTCGTCCGTTGCGGAATAGAAGCATTGAATGAAAATTATGCCGTGGTGGGATACACGGAAACAACGATCGGCCAGGTGGATCCTGATCTTTTGGTTGGGCGCACTAGTGCGCATCGGGTGGAGATCAAGACCACTAATCAAGCTAATTCAGCCCGAGTCACACAGTGTTGGTTGATTGATCCAGAAGAGTAAAAATACTGGTGAGACACCACATTTCGACGATATTTGATGTCATGCGATATCGGTGTTGACCGCTCATCCGTTAGACTGTTGTGTCCGACCACACGGTCATGGGAGCCGAAGTCGGAAAAACCACCTAAAGACTACGAGAGAAGACAACTGTGTCTGAGACCCCCGAAAACCAGGGCGCGTGGCTGACCCAGGAGGCCTATGACCGCCTCAAGAAAGAGCTCGATTACATCTCCGGGCCGTACCGTCAGGAGATCGTGGATCGTATTGAATCCGCGCGCGAAGAAGGCGACCTCAAAGAAAACGGCGGATATCACGCTGCGCGGGAGGAACAGGGGAAGAACGAAGGGCGCATCGCTCATCTGACTGCGTTACTAGAGACCGCAGTGGTGGGCGAAAAAGCCGCCGATGACGGCGTGGTGGAGTCCGGTATGGTCATCACTGCCAAAGTCGCTGGTCAGAATATGACTTTCCTGTTAGGTTCCCGGGAAGTCGCCGAAGATTTAGTGGGGGATTCCAATATGGAAGTCTTCTCAGACCATTCCCCTATCGGTGCCGCGATTAAGGGGCACAAAGCCGGAGAAACCGTGAGCTACCAGGCCCCGAATGGCAAAGAAATCTCTGTTGAGATTCTAGAGGCCAAGCCTTTCGACGGCTGATAAGGATTCCCATGCCATGGGCTACAACCCGGTTAATGCACAACCACCGGGTTGTAGCCCTCGGTTTTGAGAGCATCAAGCACCTGACGCGAATGTTCATGACCTTTAGTTTCCATGTCGATCGTGATGGAAACATCCCCCATGGCTAAAGAGCCACCAATTCGGGTGTGATCCACACCGGTAACGTTGGCGTCTAACTGTGAAATCACATGGGCAATCCGGCTCAGTTCACCCGGGCGATCCACCAACATCATTTTGATCGTCATATAACGACCAGCAGCCGCCAACCCCCGCTGAATCACTTTGAGCATCAACATGGGATCAATATTTCCGCCAGAAAGCACCACTACCGTGGTGCCAAGGTCACCATAGGTTTCTTGCAGTTTGCCGTCTAATAACGCTGCAACACCCACTGCTCCAGCGGGTTCAACCACCAATTTGTTGCGCTCCAGCATAAAAATCAAGGATTCAGCAAGGCGGTCTTCAGACACGGTTACAACATCATCGGTTAATTCTTTGATGATCTGAAAAGGTAGTTGCCCAGGCTGTCCCACTGCAATACCGTCTGCAATGGTCGAAATTTTTTCCAAAGAAACCAGCGCATCCCCAGCCAACGATGGCGGGTAAGCTGCCGCGTTTTCGGCTTGCACGCCGATCACACGCACCGGGCGACATCCTTGGGCCTGTCGTGCTTTGAGAGCCACCGCCAGGCCAGCCAATAGGCCTCCTCCACCCACCCCTGCTAACACAGTGTCCACGGTTGGAACCTGCTCCAGGATTTCCAACCCCAGCGTGCCTTGCCCGGCAATGATGTCAGGGTGGTCAAAGGGGTGGATGATCACCTTGCCGGTTTCATCCGCCACACGTCGAGCTTCCGCTAATGCCTGATCCACGGTAGCTCCGTGAAGCACAACCTCAGCGCCATGATCTTGGGTAGCTGCCACCTTGGGCAGGGCGGCACCCCAAGGCATGTAAATAGTCGCGTGAATGCCAAGGCGCCGGGCAGCAAGCGCCACGCCCTGCGCATGATTTCCCGCTGAGGCCGCCACCACTCCACGGGCTTTTTCGTCATGAGTCAGCTGGGCCATACGGTTGTAGGAACCACGTACTTTAAACGAACCGCTGCGTTGTAGGTTTTCCGCCTTAACCCACACCTCTGAGCCGATCATGCGCGATAGCGCTCGGGAATGAGAAACCGGCGTGGTTTCAATAACTCCCTGCAGTAAACCAGCAGCGCGGTCAATGTCACTGAACCTAACGGGTAGGCGCTCCAGGGCGGCGGTGAGGTTATGCTCAGCCATCAACCGCATCCCGGGGGGTCGTCTTCTTGTCTATGGTCTGCGGAAATTCTTGTGTAGGTTCGGGGCGCTTTGGCTGCCGTTCATGAGAGTCTTCAGCTTTCTGTGCAGCAGTCACGGCCAGCTCTTTCTCTCGTTCAGCAGTAGCTTTCTCCACTGCTTTGTTCCGTTCACTAGCCTGCTGGTTGTGCCGAGAGCGCGCAAACCGACGGAACTGCTGGAGGACCTGTTCGCGCGTTAGTTCCTCTTTTTTGGCGAGTTTGCGGATTTCCCACGGAAAGTAATTCGGTTGCCAAGCAATTTCCGGGTCATGACGCCACTGCTGGGATGCCAGATAACGAACCACGGAATTCACCACGGCCAGCAGAGGGACAGAGAACAGGGCGCCCAAGATTCCCGCTGTCACAGATCCAGTAGCCACAGCCAGGAACACGGCAAGAGGGTGTAAAGCTACGGCTTTGCCCATGATCAACGGCTGCAATACATTGGATTCCACTTGCTGAACCAACAGCACTACCCCCAGCATAGCCAGAGCAATCCACGGGCCATTGGCCATCAGCGCCACCAACACCGCAATGGCGCCGGTGGCAATGGCACCCACCAACGGGATGAACGAACCCAAGAACACCAAAATGCCGAGCGGCACGGCCAACGGGACTCCCAATAGGAAGGCGCCCAGGGCGATTCCCACGGCGTCGATGAAAGCCACGAAACCCTGGACACGGACGTACTGGACCAGCGACAACCAGCCACGGCGGCCAGCCCCGTTAATAGCCGAGCGAGCCGGACGCGGAAAGAGGTTGACCAGGAACAACCACATCTTTTCACCGTCAGCCAGGAAAAACAGCAGGGTGAAAAGCATGATCAGCCCGCCGGTCACAATCGTGCCTGCGGTGGAACCAAAGGAGATTGCGCCGGAGACAATCGTGGAGGAGTTACTTTCTAGGGTGGAAATTGCCTGATCCGTCCACTGGTTCAGGTTCTCTGTGGAAATATCAACCGGAAGGTCTTCGATCATGCCTAATAGCGTGTTAACGCCCCGCATAGCGGATTCACTGAGCTGATTGAAACCCACAACAATTTGTTGACCAGCTAGGGTCAACAGCCCAATGACTCCCACAACAAGCCCGAGCAACACCACAGCGGCGGCGGCAAAGGCCGGAACGTGTTTACTGCGCAACCATGTGACGATCGGTGACAGCAACCCGGCCAGCAACGCAGCCAGCAGAACCGGAATCCAGACCTTGGTGAAAAAGCTCAGCAACCATCCGGTAACCATCACGCCAGCCAAGATCAGGATGATCCGCCACGACCATGCGGCGGCCACGCGCACAGACACGGAAACAGCCCCAGCGTCGGATTCCGCGCCAGGTGGCAGCTCAGGTTGGCTCACCGGCGCAGCGGTGTCGACGGCATGGGTTTCGGGCACGGAGGACGACATGGAGTCCATCTTGACACCGTTACCACCCAGTTGGTGGACATCGTGAAAACCGTCACGACGTTCATCAAATGCCATGATGGGATCATGTCCACGCATTTCCTGCGCATCCTCGCTCAACGCCGACAAGCAACTACTTTGACGGCAGACGCACCATCGCGCACGGAACTCGACACAATCGTGGGAGCAGCAATGGGGCATTCGGGCGCTACCTCGCCAACGTGGCGTCTGGTCGGCACCACACGTTCACAGGCACCGGAGCTTGCAGCGGCATTGTCTGGGTTAAAAACCATTCCGGCGGCAGGTCAGAACACCCCACGCCTTAAAGGTAAAAAGATGCGACGGCTGGCGGCATTGCGTGGTTCTTTAGCCTTCACATCCCGAGGCGGCGCGGCCTTCGCGTTGATTTTCTGTCCGACGCCGGATTCCGGATTACCCAAACGCATACAACGCGGAGAAGCACTAGGGGCTCGCCACCTCTTAGAAGCTGCGTTTTTTGGGGCCGGGTGGGCCACACAGTGGTCTCCGAGGCAAAGCCCCGACCCAGAACAGTTAGCGGCATTCTACGACCTGCAAACGGGCGAGGAAGTCTTAGGGTGGCTTTTTGTGGGACGTCCACTCGCCGATGATGCCGCTGCCACCAGCACCTTTCCGCCCCGCCCTATCCCGTTGCGCATGCGCTAAAGGCAAGGTACCTGCACCACATACCGCATACAGATTTCGCTGTGGTCACATAACAACGGTGGCGCACCCACATCAAGGGTGCGCCACCGTTGTCGACACGCTACGAACTCATACCCGGTATCAGTCTTGCTGGAAGAGCGCCAAGACCCGCAGGATTTCCACATAGAGCCAGATCAAGGTTGCAGTCAAACCAAACGCTGCAGACCATGCGTATTTACGCGGTGACCGCCCAATGCCCTGTTCAATGTTTTCAAAGTCCATGACCAGCGAGTAAGCAGCCAGCAAAATGGCGATACCACCAATGAACACACCCAGCGGGATACCAAAAAGTTCGATGTCCGACCGTACGTTAAACCCGGTGAACATCGACAACCCCAAGTTAACCAGTGAGAACACCAGGTAGCCGATCATGGCCACCACCACGATCTTGGTCAGACGGGGGCTGGTACGCAAAATGCGCAAGCGGTACAGCGTCAGCACGGCAGCGAACACACCAACGGTGCCAATGACTGCCTGTAACACCACACCCGGGTAAATCTGCTGGAAAACAGCGGAGATGCCACCCATGAACAAGCCCTGGGCCACGGCGTAGAGCATGATTAACGCCGGGGACGGTTCACGCTTGAAAGCGTTAACCAGGCCCAACACTAAGCCCACCAACATGGCCGGCAGAGCCACGGCAGGGAACATCCACCCCGCAACGGCGGTGACAATCACGGTACCCAGCGTCAGGCTGGTGCGCATGATGACGTCGTCCAGGGTCATGCGGCCGGTTTGTTCCGCAGAGGCAGCCGGGCTGTTGTACCAGCTGTTCATCTGTTCAGCCGACGGTGCCTGGCCGTATTGCGGCGCTTGTCCGTATTGCGGCGCCGAAGCAGCGGGGTGCTTGGAGTTAAAGTCACGGAGCAAAGGGTTGCTCATGGGGCGTCGTCCTTTCGTGCTGCTCAATGAGGAAGATCCGTAATCCAACGGATCAGCTCGAGGCAGGGCGGTAGGCGTACAGGAATGTCCGTACCAACAAGGTATCAGCTAGGACTGCAAGATTGGGCCCCTCACCTACCGGCGAACACACCCGAGAGCTCCACTCCCCCACAAGGTCGTCCATGAACCCCACAACCAATGCTCCATTCACAGCTTCTGCGCAGTCTTTGGGGATCTGCCTGAACTAACGCCACGGAAAAAGCTTCCGTGGCACTGCCAGCGCATCTGGATCCCCAGATCCTGAGTAGATACTGTCAACAAACTTGGCTACACAGCCCCTGCCTTCTTCCCCCGAACCCACCACGGCAGAGAACGTCTAAACTCCCTGCGGTTGCGAATGATCGTTGCGGCAGTGTTATCGACCCCGTGATAATCATGGCCATGATTCCGGCGCTTCAATTCAACCACTAGGGATTCGTCCCCCTCGCCCTGGCTTTTGGGCATGCTGGCTGGCCGTTATACGGGAGGCAACAGCTCTGTGACAGAAGCTTCCGCCGCCATTGCTCGGCTGGTCAGGTCTTAACGGTTACCTCTGCGTCATCCCCTAGGGTGACCGTCATGGTGCCACTATCGCTGATTGTGACCGCACACTGCGAAAGATCAGTGATCACGGCATGAGCGATGGGGAAAAGTTCTGCCGCAGGGTGAGAGGTTGCCACGGCAACGACGCGCGCACCCGCCGCAATACCAGCCTTGAGTCCCGCAGGGGCATCTTCTATTACCAAGCAACGTTCGGGATCAACACCGAGCAGTTGCGCGGCACGTATATACCCCTGCGGGTCAGGCTTGCCCTGCTCCACGTCTTCTGCGGTGACCATGATCTGGGGTACCGGTACGTGAGCAGCCGCCAATCGTGCTGGCATCAGCTCCCGGTCTCCGGATGTCACAGCAGCCCAGCGGTCCATGGGCAATGATTGCAGTAGCTCACGGGCACCGGGCAACGCGATCACGGACTCCAGATCAGCCATTTCCAATGCGTGCAGCTCCGCTGCTGCGGCAGCAACCTGATCTGCGGGGAGAAAATCCGCCAGAGTGTCCGCAGACCGACGTCCGTGACAAACCGCCAGGATTCGCGCAGGGTCGTATCCGTGACGATTCGCCCAGAGAGTCCAGGAACGGTTGACGGCGGCGGTCGAATCCACCAATGTGCCATCGATGTCACATAAAAGGGCATCCACTTCACAGCGCATAGGGCAACCCTAAGCCGTATGGAAAGTGAGAGACCAGATGCCCCGAGCGTTACCAATGTTCTGAGCTGCACCCGGTGGTGCAGTGACGGTAGACCTCACCACGGTGCCCCCAGTGGGACTCGAACCCACACTGGACGGATTTTAAGTCCGCTGCCTCTGCCAATTGGGCTATGGGGGCGTGACGGTCAGTTCCCGCCTGTGGTGGCGCACCGCAGCGCGCCACCACGTCGGGACGGGAAACTGAACGGTTGTCCGAACAGATCAGAGTTTAATCTTGGTTCGCACCACTTCCTGTCCGGTAGCGGATTCAAAGTTTAGCCGGGGATCACGCGTATGGCGGATAGGCGCCGTGTTGCGTCCAAAAATCGCGTTGATGCCCCACTCCGCAAACACCCGCACCTTGTGCTCCAGTGTGGGGATTGCCGCACCGTGGTACAGCCGGTGCATCGCCCACGCCGGGAAGCCCTGGAACTCAACACCTTTGATGTTGGCCACACCCTTGTTGAGGCCAAACCCGGCAACGGCGCCAATGTTCTCGTGATAGTAATCCTGCAGCTCACGACCCTCACGGGCAGCCAAAATGTTTTTGGCCAGCACCTGCGCTTGCCGTACCGCATGCTGTGCGTTCGGCACACAGAAACCACCAACACCGCCGCCAGAAAGATCCGGTACCGCAGCGGTATCCCCGGCAGACCACGCCTTTTCCACAGGGCCGTCATCCCCGGTGATCCGTAAGTCCGCACCCACACGCACACGGCCACGTTCATCCAACGGGAAATCAGAATTTTTGGACAGCGGGTTAGCGGCAACACCGGCCGTCCAGATCAGGGTGTCGACGTCAATTTCCCCAGCCGGAGTCTTGTCTTTCATGTTGATGAGCTTGAGGTGGTTATCCACCGCAGATTCCAGGGAAGTGTTCAACAGAACCTCAATACCCCGCGAGCGCAAGTGCGCCACAACTTTTTCCGCGCGGCTCTTGGAAACTTCCGGCATGATCCGGTCCATGGCCTCAATCATCACAAACCGTAGATCGGACACCTTCAACCGGGGGTCACGTTCCACAGCGGCACGCGCCATATCCTCCAGCTCAGCAATGGTTTCCACACCCGCGAAACCACCACCCACCACGGCAAAGGACAACGCCCGACGACGGGTGGCGTCATCGTCAGTCTGGGAAGCAATATTGATGCGTTCCAAAACCCAGTTACGCACGGCAACAGCTTCTTCGACGGTCTTCATGCCGATCGCTGACTCCCCCAAACCTTCAATGGGAAAAGCACGAGTCACGGAACCGCCAGCCACGACAACTTCGTCATACGGGATCTCCACCACGGGACCGTCCGCAATGGTTTGCACAGTCGCCACACGTTGGGCGTGATTAATCCCTGTCACACGCCCGGAAACCAGCTCACAATCCCGCAAGTACTGATGATGGGCAACCACCACGGAGCGAGCCTCAATGCTGCCCCCAGCCACTTCCGGAAGGAACGGCAAGTACATCATGTACGGATTAGGATCTACCACCGTTACCACACCACCGGAAGCTTTAATGCGCTTCTGCAGTTGCTGGGCCACGGTAAACCCAACATAACCACCACCGACGACAAGGATCCGTTGACGGTCCTTTACCAAGAAGTTCTCAACCATGCCCACGAGTCTAAACGCAGACGAGCACCACACGTGCCCCCAGCAAGTCACAGTTCCGTGGTTGTTGCGGTTGACACACAGCCCACGTTGCCGTAGCGCAGGTACACAAGTGCCCACGGCGCGAGAAGACACATACGTTTATTGCCGACCATGTCCGTTCCGATGCAACCAGCGAATATGCCACGCGACTGCCACCGTGAGTATCGCAATCAACACTCCAAAGCCCACCACCAACACCACCGGTAACGCGCCAACACCGCCCAAGGCTCGTGTAGCAGTTGGAGCCGTAGCGGAGGCAGTAGTTTCTTCCGCAGAAGAGGTGACACTGGCTTGAGGCTGCGCCTGGGTTGCTGTGGACTCCTGCTTCCGGTGGACCTGAATCCATTCAGACATTGACCCTAGCGGCCCGTCGCCCTCCATAGGAGCAATATCCCCGTTGACGGCAACATCAATATCCAAGACACCGTAGCCGTACAACGGATCACGGCCCTCCTCCCCGGCGTCCCGGGCTGAGGCGGTGATGCGATGTGCCACCTCCTGGGCACCGAGGTCCGGGTGTTTCTGCATGATCAACGCGGCAGTTCCCGACACAATGGGGGCCGCGGCCGACGTCCCCGTCCACTCCCGGTAGCGCCCCCCTGGAATCGCACCCACAAGATCCTCCGCTGGAGCAGCCACCGCAATAGACGACCCCTGGGAAGAAGAATCCTGACCGGCGTTTCCCTGACGATCCACACCACTGACCGTGAACACATTGGGGATGGTGGCCGGTGCCCCCACCTGAGTGATCCCACTACCCCGGTTACCGGCTGCAGCCACAATCAAAACGTCCTCTTCTTCCGCGTACTCGAACGCGGAATCCCATGACTCAGGCCAGTCCTGCTGCGGGGAACCAACAGACATATTGATAATGTCCGCACCGTTATCTACGGCCCACCGCACAGCATCCGGTATTTGTTCATCTGTGGAGCGCACCCCGGCGCGCTCAGAACCCAACCACGTGGATACCGGCAGAATCTCTGCCCCTGGAGCTACGCCAATGACCCCGGTGCCGCCACCGGGTTCACCATCCCTGGAGGATCCATGGCCACGCCCAGCGGCCACCGAAGCGACCATAGTCCCGTGCTGGGGTTCCGCTCCCAAACCGTCTTGGCCGTTGGCAGCACCCACGCCGGAAACATCCGTGCCCTGGCCCAGCGCCCCCTGCAGGTCCGGGTGGCTACCGTCCACACCGGTGTCAATCACCGCGATCTTCACCCCCTCGCCGGTGGATTCCTCCCACACCTGCCGTAGGTCGTAATCATCCAGCCAGTACTCAGCGTCACGGGCCTGCTGCGCAGTCAACGTACGCACCGAGTCGAAGGTGGGGATATCACTGGGATCCGTCTCTGGAACCGACGGCACCGGCCCATCCGGCAAAGGACCGTGCGTCTGGTGTGGTTGTTGCGGGGCAGCCTGCACGTGAGTCACCAAACCCGTTGGCTCCCTGCCATCCGGGAAGCCAACCACCACCCCGATGACAATGACGACGCCAACCAGCACTTTACGCACGGCGCCGGATGCTGTTTCGGTCCAGGTCAGATCCATGGAGCTTCCGATTCAGTCAGATTTCGTTCACAGACAATGCAATCCCGTCCAAAATATCGTGCTCGCTAGTCGTCACGGACTTTATTCGCCCGGCAGTTTCCTGAGTGACACGTTCCACAATGCGTCGCCATACCAGAGCGCCACCACCGATAACATCCACACGCCGGGGGTGCATGAACGGCAGTAGAGACCGTTGTTCCCGGGTCATCCGCGTCAGTTCACGGCATGCCTGGTCGATATATTCGACGTCTATCACCGATGCATTGAGGCGTTCGGGATCGTACCCAGACAACCCCATCGCTTGAGCGGCAACGGTGGTCACGGTGCCAGCTACCCCCACCACAGTGCGGGCTTCACCCAAGGGCACGGTCTCCATCACGTGATCCAGGGCGCGATCAACGTCGTCAAGAACCGCCTGTTGCTGGGATGGCGTGGGGGGATCAGAGCCCAAATGCCGCTCCGTCATGCGCACACAGCCAATATCCACGCTGCGAGAAGCCAGGATTCCCTCAGCCGAACCCAGGACAAATTCAGTGGATCCACCGCCTACATCCACGACCAGCACACGGTCATCAACGCTGGTCGGGGGCGTCACTAAGGAGGCTCCCCGAAAAGTCAGCATAGCTTCCTCATCACCGGTGATCACTTCAGGTTCAATACCCAACCTGCTGCGGACACCGTCCACAAACACCTGTCGATTTCCGGCGTCACGAGTCGCAGAGGTAGCCACAAAGCGTACGGCTTCCACCGCGGAACGCTCCAGCAGGCGTGCATAGTCCTCCACAGCAGCGAAAGTGCGATTCAACGCTTCCTGCGCCAGCCACCCAGTGGCATCCACACCTTGTCCCAGACGCACGATCGTGTTTCTCCGATGAAGGTCCGAAAGTTTCGGAGAAACCCCCTCCGTCGATACATTCGCTATGAGGAGACGAATCGAATTCGTCCCGCAATCAATAGCGCCAACGAGCGTCATACTGTTGTCCTTCCTGGGTGCGCACAGGCACCATCAAAGCTGCTCGACCAACCGATGTAAGAACGCACGGCTTATGCGGGTAGTCGCCACGCAGGGTCGCACTGGCACGTATGGATATCCCAGGTGCCAGAGATCATCTGCAAGGTTTCATCCCCCAAACGGTTGACCCCGGGACCCCCCGCCAATGCGTGCCCCACCAAAACATGAAGGCATTTCACCCGTGTGGGCATGCCACCTGCGGAGATACCGTCGATTTCCGGCACGTGTCCCGTGCCTGACAACACACGGATTCGTTCACGTTCCGCCAAAAAATCTTCATGCGATGCCTGATAGGAAGCCGCTAGTTCAGGATCTTCAGCCAACCGGTTTGTCATCGTGTACATGGCACCCTCAGCCTCCAATCGGGACACCGCAGCCGTAATAACAGGGTGCGTCAGGTAAAACACCGTAGGAAACGGGGTACCGCTGGATAATCGGGGGGCGGTGGCGGCTACCAAAGGATTACCACACACGCACCGAGCGGGGACCTCCACGACATCGCGGACGGGGCGCCCTAACTGCCGGGAAAACACCTGCAGATCCACCTGTGTGGGGGCCAAGGTTTCAGAGTTTACGTGCACACCGCGTCCGGTTCCGCGTTTTGGATGATCGGTCACCTTCAGGCCTCAGTTCTGTTGCTGGTCAGGGTTCTGGTTTCCGGTCCCCGGAGCAGCAGGATCAGCCGGCGGCTCGGTGGTTTCCGCCGTAGCTTGGTCACCAAGCTGCGGGAAATGTTCCGCTTGCTCAGAGCCATCACGCTCTTCCGGCCACCCTGAATCCAATACTGAATCCCACAGAGCGTCCGCCCACGCGGCCTGCGCGGTTTCTTCCTGCACAGCGGAAGATCGGGGTGCCTGGTCGCCCTTGGACTCAGCTCCCACCACCAGATAGGAACGCTGTCCCGGCTCCACCATCATCAAACGTTCTCTGGCTTGCTGACGCACATATTCAGGGTCTTCCCACAAACTGACCTTATGTTCAAGGGCATCGCGAGAGGCCTGATTCTGCTGAATGCTGCGCTCCAAGGCGCTGATTTCCGCGCGCTGATCCAAGTAAATCTTGGTAGTCGGAGCAGCCAAAAACACAATGAGCAGCACCGTCGCCGCTGCTAACAGCAAGCGTCTGCGAGGCACGACATTTCTCCTGCGGGTTGGGTCAGCTGACGCCCGAAAGTCTAACGCCCTAACGCTCAAGTCATAGATCAAAAACACCGTGACCGCCCGGCGCACCCGAACGGTCACGGTGTTTGACAGCCTGCGATCACAGGATCATCACACGGGTCCTGTGATCACAGATCACGCCGTAAATCGCGGAAAAGCCGCGGCTCCCGCATACACAGCGGACTCGCCAAGTGCCTCTTCAATCCGCAGTAGCTGGTTGTATTTGGCAACACGCTCTGAGCGGGCCGGTGCGCCGGTCTTGATCTGGCCGGCGTTAGTAGCCACCGCAATGTCGGCGATCGTCGTGTCTTCGGTTTCGCCGGAACGGTGGGAAACCATACAACGGAAGCTGCTGGTTTGAGCCAGAGTCATCGCATCGAAAGTCTCTGTCAGGGAACCAATCTGATTGACCTTCACCAACAACGCATTCGCGACGTTTTCCCGGATTCCCCGGGCCAAAAACTCTGGGTTGGTCACAAAGAGGTCATCCCCCACCAACTGCACTTTCTGACCAACAGAGGCAGTGAGCGCAGCCCATCCGTCCCAGTCGTTTTCGTCCAGGGGATCCTCAATCGACACCAACGGGTAGTCACGCAACAACTGCTCGTAGTACGCAGCCATCTGCTCAGCGGAACGCTGCTCGCCCTCAAAGGTGTAGGACCCATTGTCAAAGAACTCAGAGGAAGCAACATCTAACGCCAGGGCGATGTCCTTACCCGGGGTGTAACCGGCTTTCTGGATCGCTTCCAGGATGAGGTCCAACGCAGCACGATTAGACTCTAAGTTTGGGGCGAATCCACCTTCGTCACCCAGCCCGGTGTTCAAGCCACGATCTTTCAAAACCGACTTCAGCGCGTGGTAAACCTCAGTACCTGAACGGAGCGCTTCAGAGAACGTCGCCGCACCGATGGGGGCAATCATGAACTCCTGGATATCCACATTGGAATCCGCATGCGAACCACCGTTAAGAATGTTCATCATGGGAACCGGCAAAACATGCGCATTCGGCCCACCCAAATACTTATACAACGGTAATTCAGCCTCATCAGCAGAGGCACGGGCCACGGCTAAGGACACACCCAGAATGGCATTGGCACCCAATTTTCCTTTGTTAGCGGTGCCATCCAGTTCCAACATAGTGCGATCAATCAGACGCTGATCAGTGGATTCCAAGCCAATGATCGCTTCAGAAATTTCTTCGTTCACGGCCTCAACCGCACCCAGGACACCCTTGCCTAGATACACAGATTTATCGCCGTCACGGCGCTCAACCGCTTCGTGCTCACCGGTGGAAGCGCCAGACGGAACAGCGGCACGACCATAGGAGCCATCCTCCAAGCGCACCTCGCATTCCACGGTCGGATTACCACGGGAATCCAGGATCTGGCGGGCGTGGACATCGATGATCATTGCCATGGGACGTGCTCCTCTACTGCTACGTCAGCTCCAAATTTCTCCCGCCCCGATGCCGTCTACTGCGTTTGTCGGCGGATACGGCATCACGAATAGCCGTTCAGATCAACGCACACGGGGGCAGCCTGACCCCAGCCTAATCACCCGACGAGCTACCCACAGCATTGTTGCTGGTGCGGCGCAGGCTGAAATGGACATTACTGCTGATAAAACGGTTTAGTTCCGTTGAGTGTGGGCGTACTCACGGGCTGCTGTGCGCAACGCACGCTCCGCATCCAGCCCCAACGCTGACCCCTGTCGCACGAGATCAAACAATTGCTGGCCCAGCTCTTGCTCAGTTGCAGGGCCCGCAACGCTCTCGGATGTTGGAGGATCCGCTGGCTCCAGACCATGACGTCGAGCCTTCGACAAAATCTTGTCGGCATATTGCAGAGCAGGTAGACCCGGCGGAACACCGTCAAATACACCGGTGCGTTCTGGTTTTTCCTGTTTTTTCACCTCCTCCCACCGCGAATGCAGGACGGAATCGGAAACCGCATGATCCAGCGTGTCCTGGGCAGGCTCAGCAAACACCTGTGGGTGACGGCGGACCAGTTTGTTCGTCGTGGCCTCCACAACGTCCGCCACGGTGAAACCACCGCGATCGGGGAAACGTTCCTGTGCGATCCGGGAATGGAAAAGAACCTGCAACAGAACGTCCCCCAGTTCTTCCACAAATTCCTCCGGGCTTTGCCGAACCCCACCGGGGGATTCAATCACCTCGATGACCTCATAGGTTTCTTCCACCAAGTACTTCACCAAGGATTCATGAGTTTGCCGGGCATCCCACACACAACCACCCGGGGAGCGCAACCGATCCATGGTGCGCACTAAATTCTCAAAAGCCCGTGCAGCTTCACCCGGCTTCACCTCGTGACGAACGGTGGTATCCGGAACACGCTGATCATCCGGCTGGCACCCAGGCCCCTGAACCATAGAAGCCATCACTGTCCCCGCCCTTCGTCATTCATCACATCCCCTAGGCCCAACTGCACACCAGATTCACGGGCTGCCGCATACCCCTCCGTGACCCTGGCCTCCAACATCACGCGGTGCTCCAGGGGCGCAAAAGCCGTTTGCGCTGCGTTGTGTTGAAGGGTTTCGACGTCGTCCAGGGTGAACCCGTGCAGATTCACCAGTCGATGTAGTTCCCCGGAGATGCCGGTTCCTGAGATCAAGCGGTTGTCGGCGCCAATGACTACCCGGAAACCTGCTCGGTGCAAAAACCCCACCGGGTGCATTGCGGCACCGGGGCCGAGCACCCTGACCAAATGATGCGGCGGTTTCCATGTGTCCGTGGCATGGGTCTGCCGGTTGGATTCCGGGCATATTTCCAGAGCAATGCCACGGTCACGCACCCAGGTGGCCACAGAACCCAATTCAATGGACACATCGCCGTCGGCAGCATCCGTAAGCGTGATGTCTTCCACAATCCGCACACCGTGGCCCAGGCGCAACGCCCGAGCATCCACTACGGCGCTATGGATCGACTCTATTCCGGCAGCTTCGCCCGCGTGCACCGTGACCGGAATAAGGTGATGGGCCAACAAAGTAAAGGCTTCTTGATGCTTCCGGGGTAAAAAACCATCTTCCGGTCCCGCAAGATCAAACCCGACCACCCCTCCAGGGGTTGCGGGGTCGTAGCAGTCCACCACCAGTCGGGCGATATCTGCGGATTCATCCCGCTGACGCATGGCGCACAGCACCTGGTTCGCGGTGATCTCATCACCGCGACCAGCCACACTTTCCATGCCTTCCACCACACCGTCCTGCACCGCACGAACGGCGTCACCCAGAGCCATTCCCTGACGCTGATGTTGTTCAGGTGCCCACCGGATTTCGGCATAAATTACGCCGTCTGCGGCTTGATCTTCCACTGCTTCTTTGGCTACACGACGTAACGCATCGGGCGTTTGCAACAGGGCTAGCGTGTGCTCAAAAGCACGTAAATAGGATTCCAGAGACCCTGAATCACCGGCCTGCACCATCCAATGACCTACCTGCTCGGATGTTGCAGCAGGTAGGTCATAACCCGCATCGCGCGCTAACTCCACCATGGTGGATGGCCGCAGTCCCCCATCCAGGTGGTCATGCAGGCTGATCTTCGGCAATGTGCGCATCACATCGTTCACACGACCGGAAGCTTCCTGGGGTCTTGACGAAAAATCAGGCATGTCAGCGTTCCTTCATCAGCAATTGACAGGGGGCGGATATGACAAGGCGCCGCCCCATGACAAAGCACGAAGGCGGCGCCGACCACACCGGATCAGTAGTTCCAGTCTTGCAGGGCGTCATTCATGTGCTGGGAAATATTGGCACCCGTACGTGGATACATCCGCAGCTCTTCCACATAATTCTGGGAAGGCAGGCGTTCTTCATAACGCACAAAAGCTTCCTCGTCCGTGTAGTCGAAGGAGACCTCCGGGGGAATTCCTGGACGGAAGCGGAACATGATCGCTACCGGCGCGCCCTCACCTTCAACGTAGGACTCTTCCTTCAGCTCCTGAACCTTCAGATCTTCTTCCGGGACCAGGTCGAACGTTCCACGCTGATCCCAAAATCCACCCTGCCGTACATGGGTCAGGGCATCGTAATAAGACCCTAAAGTCCTGATGCGGATCAGCACGGTAGAAACATCCAGAGCAGTTCCACCCGCACCAAACAGGCGCTTCTGAGCGCTGGCCAACCGATTGACCACATCAGCTTCCGTCAGCACTTTGTTGCCCTCAGCCAACCGGTCTGCAGAAGGCACAGCGGTTTCTTCGCCCTTATACGACGGCGCCACATCGGCTCCGCGCGCAACGGAAGGAGCCGTGAAATCGTTCCCCACACCGGATCCGGTGCGGGAGGCTGCCCCAGCTCCGGCAGCTGCCGCTGCGGCGGCTGGACCCGTAGCACGAACACCGGAACGGGCTGCAGTATCTTCGCGCCATTCGTCGTGATCCACGTGGTCAGGGAGCTCTTGGCTGTTCATGTGTTCGGCCGGAGCGGTGGTAACGCTATCGGGAACATCAGTGGAGGTTTCCGCACTTGTGGGTTCCCCGGGTGCAACGCTACGGCGCAGCTCAGAGCGGCGCTGCTCCACACGAGGCGGCTCGGGACGTTCCTGAGCAACAGAAGTGTGCTCTTGGGCAACGGGCTGTTGCTGTGTGTCCGGTGTCGCCACCGGAGTTTCTGCGTTGGATTGGTTTTCGGTTGTGACCGGGTTGGGATTGTGAACCGGTTGTCCTTCTTCCCTACGCCCTTGAGCCGCAGCAGCGGCCACGGCCCCACTGCCCACACCTGCGCCTGCAGCTGTGGCGACAGCATCGGAGCTGCGCGGTGCCACCGGCGTTTCCTCCTGGCCTTGAGCAGCAACACCATGTGAAGTGGTGTTGCTGCTGTCATGGGAAACAGGATTTTGGGTTGTGGTGGCATGAGCCGCGTTGGTTTGGGATGCGTGGGCATCCGCAGCAATCTGGCGCTCAGCTGGCTGAGCGTCATCCAACCGGTATGTTTCGGTCTTATGAGGCGCTGAAGCGTAGTCGTAATCCACCTGAACGGTGTGCTCATCAGCTGTGATCACCAAAGTCTGCCAAGCATCAATGTCTTGAGACATGGACGTGGTGTAGAGCTCAGCTACGTCCTTAAACAGAGGGTGGTTTTGGTCCACGACACCGGAATCAGTTTCCACAGAACCGTTGACGTTACGTTCGGTCTGATGGTTCATAGCGTTTCCACGCTGGATCAGCGTCAACTTGCCGCCTTGTGAATTTCCGGCCTGCAACCGGCGAACCAGATTGCGCAATGCGCCTTCACTAGGCAAGGTAGCCTGTCCGGCCTGCTGGCCATCTTGTTCATCCTGCGAATCCGGGGTCATTTTTTTCCCAAAAAGTCCCACGTTTTGTCCTCCCAATACTCGTGTGGTCACGGCTTCGATGTGGTCACGCTGTGTCAGGATCCACCCTACAAGTCGTTGAGCTCAACACGATCAAGCAGCAACATTCTGCCCTGACTATCCCCCGCACAATCAGCGCTCAGAACCATGGCGGAACGCACTGTGTCGGCAGCTGTCTCTAAGGTTTCCGGCGTGTCCGTGTACAGAGTGGCCAACGACTGCCCGGGGGTCACTCTGTCACCGTGCGTAGCATGGAGCACCACCCCGGCTGAGGGTTGCACTGTGTCCCCCTGGCACATTCTCCCTGCACCCAGCGCCCACGCAGCCTGTCCTACTCCACGGGCGTCCACCCTGGTCAATACACCACGGTATGGCGCTGTGATCGTGTGGGAGTGTCGCGCAGTGGGCAAGGCAGCATCTGAATCACCACCTTGGGCACGAATCATGGCGCGCCAGGTGTCCATCGCCCGCCCATCTCTCAAGGCTTCGCCGGGGTCAGCATCGATACCGGCTGTTTGTAACATTTCCCGCGCTAAAGCCAGCGTGAGATCTACGACGTCCTTTGGTCCACCACCGGCCAGAACCTCCAGCGCTTCCTGAACCTCACACGCATTGCCCACCGCCAACCCCAGTGGAGTAGACATATCCGTGAGCAGCGCCACAGTATGCACATTGGCATCGTGGCCCAGCTGCACCATAACTTCCGCCAGTTCTCGCGCCGCCTGATACGTAGGCAGGAAAGCCCCAGAACCCACTTTGACGTCCAGGACCAGAGCCTGTGTACCTGATGCAATTTTCTTCGACATGATGGATGAGGCAATCAGAGCGGTCGATTCCACCGTGGCGGTTACGTCTCGTAAGGCATAGAGCTTACGATCTGCCGGGACGAGGTCGTCGTGTGCCGCGCATATCACAGCACCCACAGTCTCAAGCTGCCGGGTGAGTTGCTGGTGAGTCAGGTGTGCACGCCAACCGGGGATGCTTTCCAACTTGTCCAGCGTTCCACCGGTATGGCCTAAGCCCCGCCCGGATACTTGCGGGACACTAACTCCGTACGCTGCCACCAAGGGCGCTAGGACTAGGGTGATTTTGTCCCCCACTCCCCCGGTGGAATGTTTATCGACTGTACGGATGGGACGTCCGTCCCGGCGTAGGGAAGAAAAATCCAGTCGCGACCCAGAATTGATCATGGCTCGCGTCCAGGCGGATATTTCCTCGCGGGTCATGCCATTGAGCACAATCGCCATGGCTAATGCAGCCATCTGTTCATCCGCGACGTCCCCACGGACGTAGGCGTCGAGCACCCAGTCAATACGGTCGGCCGTGAGTACACCTGCGTCTCGTTTAGTGGCAATAATTTCCACGGCAGTGAATCGCGGGGCAGAAAGCGCGGCCACGGGAAATCCTTATTCTTCAAGATTCTGCGGACCGAAAGCGTCCGGCAAAACCTGATCCATGGTTTTCACCCCAGAGATCGTCAACAGCAGCATCTGCGCGGATCGGTGCTCGTAAAGCAATTGTCGGCATCGCCCGCACGGCATCAAGATCTGGCCTTGCCCGTCAACGCACACAAAGTGCGTGATTTTGCCACCACCTGTCGCATGTAAAGCACTGACCAGGCCACATTCAGCACAGAGGGTCAATCCGTAACTGGCGTTTTCCACGTTGCACCCAGTAACCACGCGCCCGTTGTCCAATAAAGCAGCGGCCCCCACCGGATACGTCGAATACGGGACATAGGCGTGACGCATGGCAGCGCGAGCTTCAACCAGCAAATCAGGCCAAGGATATTGGGTAGCCTCCGGCGCATCATGAGCAGTCACGACTGCACCGCAGGCAAGGTCAGGGCACACAACGCGGTATTGGTCATCACTCGCACTCCGCAACTGATCGCTTTTTCATCGGCAATGTAGTCGGCTTGGTGAAGGTCGTAAGTACGTCCGCCGGGGGTCCTGGTGCCTAGACGCATCATGGAACCGGGAACCTCCTGGAGGTACCACGCGAAGTCCTCCCCGCCCATGGACTGTTCCACCAATAGAACGGCATCGTCCCCCAATTCTTCCCGCGCCGCGTTTTCCAGCAGGGTGGTTTCTTCTTCTCCGTTCACCACAGGTGGTACCCCACGAATATGTTCGACCTCCACGGTGACCTCGTAAGGCGAAGCCACCTGCCCCACAACCTCATCCAGCAGAGCACCAGCTCGGTGCCATGCATCGACGTCCAAGCAGCGCATAGTTCCGGCCAGAGTGCCCCGGGATGGGATCGCATTCGGAGCAATCCCCGCGTTGATTTCTCCCCACACCACAGAAACCCCGGAACGCACATCCACTCGTCTGGACATCACCGCCGGAACATTGATCGCAATCTGGGCCATGGCAAAAACCAAGTCCTGTGTCAGGTGAGGTCGGGATGTATGCCCTCCTCGGCCAGATACATGAACGCGAACGGTATCGGAGGCAGAAGTGATGGCGCCGATCCGGGTGCCCACCTGCCCCACATCCACCTTGGGTTCACAATGCAGAGCAAACACACGTGGCACTCCATCCAATACGCCCTGCTCAATCAGCTTCAACGCGCCACCGGGCAATTGTTCTTCAGCCGGTTGGAAAAAAACGCGCACCCGTCCTGTGAGAGGAACAGAACGGTGACGATCCGCCAAAACAGTGGCCACACCCACCATGACCGTGGTGTGAACATCGTGCCCACAACAATGGGCCACACCGTCGTTCACGGAAGAAAACGGAAGTCCGGTAGCTTCTTGAATGGGAAGGGCATCAATGTCTGCCCTCAACGCTGCGGCAAGCGGGCCATCTCCGATATCCACGTAACATCCGGTGCCTTGCAGACGAACCGGTTTCAACCCAGCAGCTTCAAGCATCTCCATGATGCGGCCGGTGGTGCGGAACTCTTGGTGCGATAACTCCGGATGCTGGTGTAAATCACGCCTAAAGGCGATCAACTCCGGCAGGCCTCGACTCAAGAACACATCCGTAAATGCACTAGAGCCAGCGGTTGAGGGTTCCATGGGCTGGGACATCAATCATCAGAGGACGTCAGTGTCCCCGGCTGCTTTGAGCGAATTGACGGTATCTTTCACGCTCTGAGCATGCTCACGGGTGGTCACCAACAGAGCATCGGGGGTATCCACAACCACGATGTCTTCCACACCAATGAGCGCCACCACACGCCCGGTATCAGAGACCACAATTCCCGACGAGTTATCCACCAATACCCGGTTGTTATGGCCCAATACCGCGACGTCGTCGGATTCGCCCACGTGATTCAACCGCGACATCGCGGCAAAGTCACCGACATCATCCCAATTGAAAGTTCCAGGCACCACAGCCACGTCCCCGGCTGCAGCCGCGGGTTCAGCCACAGCGTAGTCAATGGCGGTCTTGGGTAGTGTTTCCCAGGTTCTGGACATCACCTGATCCTGACGAACGGTCCCCCATGCCGAGGCGATCGCTTGGAGTCCTTCAAATAATTCAGGTTCGTTGGCCTGTAAATGGTCCAGCATCAAAGCGGCTGGGGCCACAAACATGCCCGCATTCCATAGATAGTCGCCGCTGGCTACATAAGCACGGGCAGTATTCTCATCCGGTTTTTCCACAAACTGCTCGACACCACGGACCGACGGGGCACCGTTAATACCAAGGTCATCACCTGCTTTGATGTACCCAAACCCGGTGGACGGCGAAGCTGGCTGAATACCGATAGTCACAATTTTGCCCGTACGCGCCGCAGTCACGGCTTCCACCACGGCGTTTTGAAACACATCGGCCGGTTCAATCACGTGGTCTGCGGCAAAAGAACCCACCACACACCCCGGATCGCGCCGCTCCAGCAACATACAAGCCAACCCAATTGCAGCGGCTGAATCACGCGGGGATGGTTCCAACACCAAATCCTTAGCGGATAACTCCGGCAGCTGTTGGCTCACTGCCCCAGCGTGAGCGCGACCAGTTACCACCATGACGGGATCTGTGGTCAAAGGGGCCAGGCGCTCGTACGTGGCGCGCAATAACGAAGAGCCAGAGCCAGTGAGGTCCAGTAAGAACTTCGGTGCATCCGCACGGGACAACGGCCACAGGCGGGAACCAACGCCGCCAGCTGGAATGAACGGATAAAAATGCTCAAGAGGTTGGGTCACGCACGCGATCTTAACCCGCTGGAGTCCAGATCACCTGGTGGCGCCTATGTGCTGTTACCCCACACGGCAATATAACGAACCCAAAAGACTGACACCTTGTCTCCAAGTGGCGCTTTTGAACGTGTCTGGCTGGTACAGTGACCCCGAGTTCACTGGGAACCTTGAGGTGCTCCGACCCCTCACCATCTCGTCGTACATGACGCAAAGTGAGTTAGGGCACCCGTAGGTGATATCAGGGAGGTATCAGAACGTGGCAGCAACAACCACGCCCGCCCCGACCGGGCCGAAATCCGGCACGCTCTACCGGGGCGAGTATGGAATGTGGTCCTGGGTCGCGCACCGTATCAGCGGCGTGGGCATTTTCTTTTTCCTTTTAGTGCATGTGGCAGATACCGCCCTGGTGCGTGTTGACCCAGAGGCCTACAACGCCATCATGGAGACATACAAGAATCCCATCATGGGCTTGGGTGAAGCCGGCTTAGTGGCCGGAATCGTTTATCACGCATTCAACGGGATTCGTATCATCTTGATCGACTTTTGGTCCTCGGGGGCTAAGCATCAGAAGAAACTGTTCTGGGTTGTGCTTGCGGCATGGGTTGTCGTCATGGTGCCGTTCCTGATCCGCCACCTTTCTAACGTCTTCTTCCACTGAGTCGTCGAGGAATAACAAGCATGAGTACTCCGTTAAAGCCACAAATTGCCGTTCCGCGCAGTAACGACCGCGTGGTCGGGGGTGTGAAGTACAACCGTTCCAGCTCAGGGCGCAGCAAGTTTGAAATGTTGGCTTGGCTGTTTATGCGTATGTCTGGCGTGTTGTTGCTGGTATTGGTTTTTGGCCACTTGTTTGCCAACTTGATGGTGCCCGACGGCGGCGTCCATGCCATTGATTTCGGGTTTGTTGGCGGCAAATGGGCTAACCCTTTCTGGCAAGTATGGGATCTCGCCATGCTCTGGTTGGCCATGCTGCATGGGGCCAACGGCATGCGCACCATCATTGATGACTACGCCGAACGTGACGGCGCACGCTTTTGGCTCAAGCTGGCTCTTTTCCTGGCCACCGGTTTTGTCATTCTGCTGGGCACCTTGGTCATCTTCACCTTCGAACCATGCCCGGCCGGAGCGGACCCCGACCTGCTGGCATCCTTCTGCCCAGGCGCCTAAAGTCCCCTTCGCACTCTCTAGAAGAAAGAACACGTGAAGAATGCAGGTTCACAAATACGATGTGGTCATCGTGGGAGCTGGCGGTGCAGGTATGCGCGCCGCCATCGAGTCCGGGCAGCGCGCTAAAACCGCTGTATTAACCAAGCTCTACCCCACGCGTTCCCACACGGGGGCTGCCCAGGGCGGCATGTGTGCGGCACTGGCTAATGTCGAAGAAGACAGTTGGGAATGGCACACATTTGACACCATTAAGGGCGGAGACTACCTGGTTGACCAAGACGCTGCGGAGGTAATGGCCAAAGAGGCCATTGAAGCAGTTTTGGATCTGGAAAAGATGGGGCTTCCATTCAACAGAACCCCTGAAGGCAAAATTGATCAGCGCCGTTTTGGTGGGCACACCCGTGACCATGGGAAGGCCCCTGTACGTCGTGCATGTTATGCCGCAGACCGCACCGGTCACATGATTCTGCAGACCCTGTATCAGGCCTGCATTAAACACAATGTGGAGTTCTATAACGAGTTCTACGTCTTTGACCTGATTTTGGTAGATACCCCGGAGGGCCGTCGCCCAGCCGGTGTGGTGGCCTACGAACTCGCCACGGGTGAACTGCATGTTTTCCAAGCCAAGTCCGTAGTGTTTGCCACAGGCGGCAACGGTAAGGTCTTCAAAACCACGTCCAACGCCCACACATTAACTGGTGACGGCATGGCGATTGCATTCCGCAACGGACTGCCTTTGGAGGACATGGAATTCGTCCAGTTCCATCCCACTGGCCTGGCGGGCTTGGGCATTTTGGTATCGGAAGCAGCCCGTGGCGAAGGTGGCATTCTGCGTAATGCCGACGGCGAACGCTTTATGGAACGCTATGCACCCACCATCAAGGACTTGGCCCCCCGTGACATCGTGGCGCGCTCCATGGCCAATGAGGTTCGTGAAGGTCGCGGTTGTGGACCCAACAAGGACTACGTTCTGCTGGATCTGACGCACCTGGAACCTGCGCATATTGATGCCAAACTGCCAGATATCACCGAGTTCGCCCGCACCTACCTGGGCGTGGAACCGTATACCGAGCCAGTGCCGGTATTCCCCACCGCGCACTACACCATGGGTGGTATCCCCACCGATATCAAGGGTGAGGTATTCGAGAATTCTGAGAAGACCATTCCCGGTCTCTACGCCGCAGGTGAGGTGGCGTGTGTGTCCGTGCACGGTTCCAACCGTTTGGGCACTAACTCATTGCTGGACATCAACGTTTTTGGCAAGCGTGCCGGAATTTACGCTGCCGAGTACGCGCAGCAGGCAGAATTCCTCCCTATCCCTGACGATGCCATGGAAGCCACAGAAGCCCTGCTGAACAATGCTCTGTCTGCAGAGGGCTCCGAAAAAGTCGGAGCGATCCGCAAGGATCTGCAAGACACCATGGACCTCAATATGCAGGTATTCCGCACAGAAGAATCCATTAACAAAGCGTTGGAAGACATTGCTGCATTGGAGGAACGGTACGCGCGTATCGCCATTCAGGACCACGGCAAACGTTATAACTTGGATCTCCTGGAGGCGGTGGAACTTGGCTTCCTGTTGCAACTAGCCAAGGTGATGTCCGTGGCTGCACTGCATCGTCAGGAATCCCGCGGCGGGCATGCACGCGAAGACTTCCCGGACCGTGATGACAAAAACTTCATGGTTCATTCGATGGTGTACCTCGACCCATCCTCTGACACTGCCGGGATCCGCCAGGAAACTAAGCCCGTCATCTTCACCCGCTACGAACCCATGGAGCGTAAGTACTGATGTCGACCGCCACTGCTGAGAAGCAAGAAAAGACCCAGGCTGGAGCCATTCCGTCGTTCGATGTCACGGTTAAGGTCCGCCGATACAACCCGGAAGTTTCCGAAGAAGCCCACTGGGACGAATTCCGGTTGACGATGTACGGCACGGACCGCGTATTAGACTGCTTGCACAAAATCAAATGGGAGATTGACGGATCGTTGTCCTTCCGCCGGTCTTGCGCCCACGGTGTGTGCGGTTCGGATGCAATGCGCATCAATGGTCAGAACCGGTTAGCTTGCAAGGTGCTGTTGAAGGATTTGGACCTTTCCAAGCCTCTGACAATCGAGCCCATTAAGGGTCTGCCGTGCGAAAAAGACCTCATCGTGGACATGGAACCCTTCTTCCAGTCCTACCGTGAAATCATGCCGTTCTTGGTCAACGTGGATAACGAACCGGAACGCGAGCGTTATCAGTCCGTGGAGGACCGCGCCCGCTTTGACGACACCACAAAATGTATTTTGTGCGCTGCATGCACTTCCTCCTGTCCTGTGTTCTGGACAGACGGACAGTACTTTGGCCCAGCAGCAATTGTGAATGCTCACCGGTTCATCTTTGATTCTCGTGATCAGGCCGGGGATATGCGCCTGGAAATCCTCAACGACAAAGAAGGGGTGTGGCGCTGCCGCACCACGTTCAACTGCACCGAGGCCTGCCCGCGCGGTATCCAAATCACCAAAGCCATTGCCGAGGTCAAAAAAGCAGCCCTGGCTCGCTCCATGTAGCACTACACCCAATAGAGGGTTTTTTCACAAAACGTTTCCCGTCGTTGCATCTGTAGCAACGACGGGAAACGTTTTTTGTGCACCTGACTCATATGTTTCAACGACGACGTCACCACTTCTTCCATGATGCAAAATTCATGATCTTGCGGCCAATTCCATGCGTGGTGATGAAAATGATCGCGCAGCAACCCATGCCAACCATGAAGGGTCATTCAAATATGGGACATCAACAAACCACCGTGGATCACGAGGGGTCCGCAGACCTCTCTGTGGACCCCTCCTGCACACTTTAGGGGACAAAAACACCTCATGGTGGTTGATAGTTTTTCCTTGTCAACGGGCCCTTTGACTGACAAGTGATCGACCGATTCAAGGACGTGAACCGATGAAGAAGAAGACCATTCCCGCTGCCATCACGCTGGCTGCCGCTCTGACGGCCGTCACCGTTCCGGCAGCCAACGCCACTGCCAACCACTCCGCTCCTTCCGGCGGCTCGCACTCCACCACAGTGAAATACGGCACCGACTCCAGCGGCTGGTACAAGAAGTCTGGTACCTGGCAGATCAGCGGGTCGTACGAAACCGTCGGTGGTTGGTCCACCAAGTCTGGCGGCTCATACAACAGCGGCTCCCAGGGCGAGAAATCACATGACAGCGGCTCTACCGGCGGTCAATCACACGGCGATTCCGGCTCCAAAGGTGAATCACACGACTCTGGTTCACACAAGGGCGGCGGTGACCACGGTGATCACTCCCATGACAAAGGATCCGACCACGGGAAGAAGCACCACTCCAAAGGCTCACATGGCGTGACCTGGAGCAAGGTCTACGTCCCGAAGTCCAGCGGATGGAGCTGGGTCTACTGCTAAGCGAGCAGTGCCGCTGATTCCTTAGCAACCAGGAAGTGCTGAGAATCGCCGGGCGAGCTATCGGTCTGGGGCAGGTAAACCCCATACCGACTCGCTCGGTGATTTTCATGTGTGGGACAGCAAATACCACTGCAATGGGGTTTAGAGGTTCCGTTTGTGGGTGCGAATGCTGTCTAACAGCTGAACATCGATGGGCGTCACCGCCCGCTCCTCCCCTGGCGGTTGTGCGTGACCTCCATTAAAGTCAGCTTGCAACAAAGCACCAAATGCCGTGGAAATCAGGATTATCTGGCTGAAGAAATAGAACCAAAACAACACGCCAACAATGATTCCCACGGATAGCAAGTACGGATTAGCGGCCATGTTTTGAATTAATGCCCCACCCACCTGCCGTAAAGCTACGTTACCGAGCACACCCAACGCCACAATGCAAAACATGGGCCACGGACTGGGTTTCAGCTGCGCCAAGACGCGAATCATCAAGTACAACATGACGGCGTCTGCCAACACCCCCACGACCGTAGCGGCACCGTAAAAGAATTCACCACCCAGAAAATCTATAATCCCCCCAAACCAGCCAATCCCAGAAAGCGCCTCTTCTAAAAAACGCAAAGCACCAGCTGCTTCAGCATTCAACACCAGAGATACTGCTAAAACACCCACCAACAAGAGGAGACTGAAAACATCGCGTGGAATCGCTGCCACTGGGACTCCACGCGCCGGGGGCACCTCAAACATACGCCGACACGATAACCTGATTCCCGCCGCCCACCGCCAGGCCACAAAACACAGAACAGCCGTAGCCACAATCGTGGTGACGGTGAAGGGCTGTGGATTGGCTAATACTGATTCGGGGATCACACCACCGTCACCTGTATTAATCAGGCCAGGTACGGTGTCCACGATGGCATCCACCACCAACCGGCGCAGTTCAGAATCAGCACCCAAAATACGCCCCGCCACGGAAGCGCCGATCGCTAAAAGCGCCGTCGAAGCAAAAAGCATATTGTAACTCAACCCGGCTGCCATCAAAGGACCACCGTGGAAGAAATAATGCATAATGAGCCGACCAGGTAACAACGTCCACACATAACTTAAGGCCAGGTTAAATACCTGGAACACCAAGCGGAAAAATCCCGCGCCACTATTTCGACGATACGTAAAAATAGCAACCTGGCGGCGAAATTCCCGCTGCAGACCTTCTTTATCGACAGCTGACGGCATCACCCGGGGCGGCTCCAACAACTCAGACATGGCGCGGTGGCAAAAAGCCCACTTTACGGTGCACTTCAGCCAAAGTTTCTGTGGCGATCTCCCGACCCTTTTGGGCCCCGCGCGCCAGAATACGGTCCAACTCAGCAGGGTCATCCAGCAATTCCTGCGCCCTCGTATGAATTGGGCTGAAGGTATTATTCACAACCTCCGCCAAGTCTACTTTGAGATGGCCATACATTTTTCCCTGATATTCGTCAACAATTTTCTCAATAGGCCGCCCTGTTAACGCGGAATAAATCGTGAGAAGGTTCGCTATTCCCGGCTGTTGATCACGATCAAATCGAATCTGCGTGCCATCGTCAGTCACAGCAGATTTAATTTTCTTAGCGTTACGTTTTGCAGAATCCAAAATCCGCAACAATCCAGCATCCGACTCTGCGGACTTAGACATTTTGACAGTAGGATTCTGAAGATCATAAATCTTAGCGGTGTCCTTGAGGATCTTGGGCTCGGGCACAGTCAGTGTTTCCCCGAATCGCGCGTTGAACCGTTGCGCTAAATTCCGAGTCAGCTCCAAATGCTGCCGTTGGTCCTCCCCCACGGGCACCACATCACTGCGGTAAGCCAGAATATCGGCAGCCATCAACACCGGGTAAGTAAACAAACCCACTGTTGCAGCCTCTGCACCCTGTTTCGCAGATTTATCCTTGAACTGAGTCATCCGCGCGGCTTCACCGTAGCCGGTCAAACAGTTCAGCACCCACGCCAGCTGCGCGTGTTCTGGCACGTGGGACTGCACCAGCATGATGGATTTATCTGGATCAATACCCGCCGCTATGTACTGGGCTGCCGTCACTCTGGTGCGGTGAACCAATTCCTGGGGATCTTGCGCCACAGTGATCGCATGCAAATCCGCGATAAAGAAAATGCACTCGTTGTCTTCCTGCATTCCCACCCAATTGCGCAACGCACCCACATAATTGCCCAAGTGCAATGAGTCGGCGGAGGGTTGCACTCCGGAAAGTGCCCGCGGCTTGCGGACGGGCACGGTGGCAGGCTGAGATGGAACGGTCACGGTAAAAACTTCTTCCTCGACATGATGCTCAGTTCAGCGGTGTTGTTCAGAAACGGTAGTCCACAACTAAGGGTGCGTGATCAGAAAAACGAGTGTCGTATGTGGCAGCTCGATCCACCACCGCCGTTGCGGCCTTGACCGCCAAAGCGGGAGTAGCCATGTGATAGTCAATCCGCCAACCAGCGTCATTATCGAAGGCCTGTCCCCTATAAGACCACCAGGTGTAGGGTCCCGGTACCTGCCCCGCCAAGCTCCTGGCAACATCTACATAGCCAAGCTCACCAAAATACCGGTCAAAATAGGCACGCTCCTCCGGCAGAAACCCAGAGTTCTTGACGTTACCTTTCCAGTTTTTAATGTCCAATTCGGTATGCCCCACGTTAAGGTCACCCACCACCAGAACATGATCTGTTTGAGCTGCCAATTCAGGTAACCGCTGCGTCATCGCCTCAAGAAAAGCGTATTTATCTACCTGACGTGGGGTATCCACTTCACCAGAGTGAACATAGGTACATACCAGAGTGAGTGTGGTCTGATCCGGCAGAATGATGGTGTCCTCAATCCATCGCCCGGAATCGTTCGTGCCATCCGCCAAACCAACATGGCGCTGTGTGAGCAACAGACTGCCCTGACGAGCATCACGCCGCACTGCGGTCAATACTCCTGCTCGGCCTTTCGCTTCCGCCGCCTGATGGTGGATCTCCCACGTATCCTCCCCCAGCAATTCGCGAGCAATAGCATCCGGGGCGCGCACTTCTTGCAAACACAGGATGTCAACGTCCCGATCAGCCAACCAATCAGCCATCCCGCGTTTGTAGGCAGCCCGAATCCCATTGACATTGACCGTGGCAATACGCACCACGTGGTCACGGGGAACTTGGGGGGATTGTTCACTCACTTCTAGGGTCCTCTCTGTGGTGTTTCAGAGCTTTTTCAACGGGAAGCGTCGTCCACAACCTCGCCGGTCAAAGGATTATCAGCATCTTTGATCATGCCCATACCGTTGGATGCGGTCACAGCAATGGTGTCCAGGGCGCGATCCACCTGATCACGGTCCCCAACGGAAGACCCATCCGCCGCCGGAAGGTTGGCAGCAATCACTCGGGCCTGGACCATGATGATCTGAAAAGAATGCTCCAACTTCTGATCCAAGATGGACCGCTGCGGTGCCGGAGCAGTTGACGCCGATGCCATGGGCGCCCTGCCAAACCGAAGGTCAGCCTCAGCTTGGGCCTGTTGAATCTGACGCGCCCCAAACAAGGCAGCTTTACGCACCATCCACAGCACAAAGATGGCGACCAACAACCATCCCAAGGCAATGGCTGCCAGGATCCAGCCGAGCACAGAATGTTCGTTGGCCGCTTGCAATACAGCCACCATAAAAATAACCAACAGTGCGCTCATGCCGATCACCGTGACCCACAAGGAAGCACGAGATGATGGACGAGCGGTGGACGTGGCGCGTGAAGAACCGATGGGCTGCATAGGCTCTATTGTCCCGCACCACGTCCGCCGTGAAGAAATCCTCTACCGTAAGCCGACAGACCTTTCGGCAGCCTCCACCACGTTAACCAGCAGCATGGCGCGTGTCATGGGACCTACCCCACCGGGATTCGGTGACATCCACGACGCCCGCTGAGCGGCGGCCGGATCAATGTCTCCGGTTAGTCGTCGCTTGCCCGTAACAGGGTCCTCTATCCGAGAAACCCCAACATCCAACAAAATGGCACCCTCACGAATCTGATCACCCGTCACCATATGCGGCTGCCCGGCAGCGGCCACCACCACATCCGCAGAGGCTAACAACGCATCCAGATTGCGCGTACCCGTATGCGCCAACGTCACGGTGGCATTGATCTGCTTGCGTGTCAGCAACAACCCCATAGGGCGCCCCACCGTCACACCACGCCCGATCACCAACACGTTCTTACCTTGAAGGTCAATACCGTGGCGCACGAGCAATTCCACGATGCCATGCGGGGTACATGGCAGCGGAGAATCCATAGGATCGTTGACGTTGAGCACCAACTTGCCCAAGTTGGTTGGGTGTAGACCATCAGCATCCTTAGCCGGGTCAATCAAACTCAGAATGCGATTGGTATCGAGATGAGCAGGTAACGGCAGCTGCACGATGTACCCAGTACACGCCGGATCTGCATTCAACGCTTTAATCTGCGCTTCCACATCTTCTTGCGTGCTATCAGCGGGCAAATCACAGCGAATGGAGTGAATGCCCACCTCCGTGCAATCCCGGTGCTTACCACCTACATATGAATGGGACGCCGGATCGTCACCCACCAGAACCGTTCCCAACCCGGGCACCTGCCCATGCTGAGCCACAGCGGCTACGCGCGACGCCAACTCACTTTTGATCGCAGCCGCTGTGGCAGTGCCATCTAAAATTTCCGCACTCATCGCCACTGTTCAAGGTCGTTGTACAGCGGAAAGTCCTTCGCCAACTTGTCCACGCGTGTGCGCAAGGTTTCGACGTTGGGCTGGGGCTTCAGTGCCGTGGCGATGATGTCTGCCACTTCTTGAAACTCTGTGGCACCAAAACCGCGAGTGGCCAACGCAGGAGTACCAATACGTAAACCAGAGGTGACCATGGGCGGGCGAGGGTCAAACGGAACAGCGTTGCGATTAACCGTAATGCCCACCTCGTGCAAGAGATCTTCCCCTTGCTTGCCGTCTAATTGCGAGTTGCGTAGATCCACCAGTACCAGATGCACATCCGTCCCGCCGGTTAGTACGGAAATTCCAGCCTCCGTAACATCCGGTGCAGTCAAACGGTCAGCAATGATTTTGGCACCCTCAATGGTGCGTTGCTGACGTTGCGCAAATTCTTCCGTAGCAGCGATTTTGAAAGCCACGGCTTTGCCCGCAATAGCATGCATGAGCGGACCGCCCTGGTGCCCCGGGAACACGTTGGAATCGATTTTCTTTTTCCATTCCTCTGTGCACAGGATGACCCCGGAACGCGGACCCGCCAAGGTTTTATGCACTGTGGAGCTCACGACATCGGCGTGAGCAACTGGATTAGGGTGCAACCCCGCAGCCACCAACCCCGCAAAGTGGGCCATATCCACCCACAGCTTGGCGCCTACCTCATCAGCAATGGAACGGAATGCTTCAAAGTCCAGGTGTCGGGAATATGCAGACCAACCGGCCACAATCACCTGGGGATTATTTTCCTTGGCCACCTGACGCACCTGTTCCATGTCCAGTTGGTGGGTCTGCGGGTCAACCTCATAGGCAGCTATGTTGTAAAGCTTGCCGGAAATATTCAGCTTCATGCCATGGGTCAAATGCCCACCATGCGCCAAAGAAAGTCCCATGAGGGTATCGCCAGGTTCCATCAAAGCGGTCATGATCGCGCTGTTGGCTTGCGCCCCAGAATGCGGCTGAACATTAGCGTGGAAAGCACCGAATAATGTCGTGGCCCGATCACGCGCCAGGTTTTCCACAACATCCACATGTTCACAGCCCCCGTAGTACCGGCGACCCGGGTAACCTTCCGCGTACTTATTGGTCAGCACCGATCCTTGGGCTTCTAAGACAGCCCGCGGGGCAAAGTTTTCGGAAGCGATCATTTCCAGGGTGCCACGCTGCCGACCGACTTCAGCCTGGATAGCAGCAGCAACTTCTGGATCAACTTCCGCAAGGGGACGATCAGTGACATCAACCCGTGGTGTGGTGCTCATATGTTTCCTCCTGGACTCACAGCGTGACGGTGTGAACAATTGGGGCAAATGCGGCGACAAATGATCAACTGGCTCAGTCGTAGCTCATTGTAGAACCACCAGTCATGACACGACTATGACAATCTGCCATGGCCTTGACGGTGATTCACACAACACGTTTAAGACCTACACGTGTGCGTGCTTTAATCTTGGTCGACACCTGATTATGGGGAGGGGTGTGTTCATCCACCATGGCCTTCCTCAGTCGTCCGACGCACAGCCGCGCCCGATCCCTTCAGGTCCAGGCGGTGGCAGGCCGCATTCCACCGGACAGGGTAGGGGCTCGTTAGTACAGGAGCACCTGTTGATCGCACTACCCACCGCACCATTCACTGCTTCTATTCCGCAAATCCGTGGGAACGAAGCACCAGAAAAGCCTTCGGACGGTTTGCGTACCACTTACTCCGCCGTGATTTTTGACATGGATGGCGTAGTCACAGATACCGCCGCTGTTCATGCCTTGGCTTGGAAGATGCTGTTCGACTCCGTTTTGCGTGACGACCGGCTGGAGGCTTCAGGCAGCGAACAGATCGACCGCAGCGAATTCGATATCGCCACAGATTACCGCGATTTTGTGGACGGACGACGCCGGGAAGACGGCATCCGCTCTCTGCTGGCCGCACGTGGAGCTGCTCTGCCGGAAGGTACGGATCATGACTCCGCCGGAGACTGGACGGTTCAAGGGCAAGCAGCACTCAAAAACACTTATTTCGCTGAAGCCTTAGAGGACCAAGGCGTACGGGTATTTGACGGCACGGTCAAGCTCATCGAACGACTACGCGATGCCAAAGTACCCGTAGGACTCGTGACCGCCTCCCGTAATTCCGAGAACGTGCTAGAACGCGCTGAACTAGGACACCTGTTTGATCATATTGTGGATGGAGCCACCGCAGCCAATCTAGGGCTTCCGGGAAAGCCTGCCCCGGATACGTTCCTGCTGTGCGCCCAAGAATTAGGGGTAGATCCCGCTAACACCGTGGTGGTGGAGGACGCCGTCGCCGGTGTGGAGGCCGGGGTGGCTGGCGGTTTCGGGTTGGTCGTGGGCATCGCCCGTCACGGTGACCGCCACGCCCTCTATAACGGTGGCGCGCATGTGGTGCTCAATGATGTTGGTGAACTGGACCTAGGCGCTGTGCGTGAAGACCCCTGGAAACTGGTTTTCACCGGGTTTGATCCTGCTGTGCAAGCCCGCCGCGAATCATTGCTGACCCTATCCAACGGATATATGGGGGTTCGTGGCGCATATGCAGAACGTTCCGCTGACGGTGTGCACTACCCGGGCAATTACCTGTCCGGTGTATTCAACCGTGTGGTCAGCCATATCAATGGCCGCGATATCGAACATGAATCCATGGTGAACGCACCTGACTGGACGCATATGGACCTACGGGTTTCCGGCGGCTCTTGGTTATCCGAAGGTGGGTTGGAATTTTCCGATGAACGCACTGAATTGGATCTGCGAACCGGTGTGCTGACGCGCAGCATGACCCTCACAGACCTCTCCGGTGATTCCACAAGCTCCGGTGAACGGCCCCAACTGTCTATAGTGCAGCGCCGTCTGGTTTCTTTACGATTGCGGCACTTGGCAGCACAGGAAACCACCATCACTGCGCTGAACTTTACGGGCCGTGTGCACGTACGCACCGGCATTGACCCCGCCGTGACCAACGATGGCGTCAAGGAATACCGTGAGCTCAATTCCCACCACCTCACCACCATTGAATCCACCACGCTGCCTGACGACAAAGAAACACTGCTGAGCGTAGTGACCACCAACCAGTCACACATCCAAATCGCCACCGCTCAGCGCACGGAAGTGCACGGTGCCGTTGCCACGCAAGCCCGGCGTGAAATTCGCCCCGGTGGCACCGAATTCCGTCGGCATCAAATCAGCGTCCGCCAGGGCGAACCGATTGTTGTAGACACCACCACCGCTGTGGTTACCAGCCGGGACGCTGCCATCGGCTCTCCGCGTGACGGCGCGTTATCCCAGTTAGACCGCAGCCCTAGCGGCTTTCAGGGCCTCTTGCCGGGCCATGAGTTAGCGTGGCAACGCCTGTGGGATCGGTACGACGTTCATTTGAAGCCGGACCAGGCACCGGAGGAATTACTCACCCAACTATCCCTGCGGACACACGCTTTCCATACTGCCCAAACTTTAGCGCCGCACCTTTCTACACGCGACGCCGGGGTGCCTGCGCGTGGTTTGCACGGTGAAGGGTACCGGGGTCATATCTTCTGGGATGACGTGTATATCCTCCCGTTGGTTTCCCTGCACGAACCCCACGTGACCCGTTCGCTCTTGTCCTACCGGTGGCGGCGCCTCCCCATGGCCTACTACCGTGCCCAAGGCTTTGGTTTGAAAGGTGCCGCGTTCCCGTGGCAGTCCGGCTCCGATGGACGCGAGGAAACACCGCCGGAACTCTACAACCATCATTCCCAGCGGTGGATGCCAGATAACTCTTGGCGGCAGTTCCACGTGGGGTTGGCTATTGCTTATAACGCCTGGCACTACTACGAAGCCACCGGGGATATTGATTGGCTCTCGGGGCAAGGAGCCGAGTTAATCATCGGCATCACCCGTTTGTTTGCGTCCTTAACGGAATTTGATGAAGCAGATGGTCGCTACCACATCAGCGGGGTCATGGGCCCCGATGAGTACCACGATGGCCCCCGGGATCAACATGGTGGTGGCGTGAAAGATAACGCGTACACCAATGTGTTGGCGGCCTGGCTGTTCCGGCACTCCGCGTACATCTTCCATGACATGGTGGACCACCAGCGTGAAGAACTTATGGCGCATTTTGGTGTGACAGAGGATGAGCCCGCCCGGTGGCTGGACATGTCTCAGAAAATGGCCATCGCGTTTAACTCGGACGGAACTATTTCCCAGTACGACGGCTACGACGACCTCGACGAGTTGGACTGGGACTACTACAAGAAGAAATACCGCAATATCGGCCGCCTGGATCTCCTGCTGGAGAACGAAGGCGATATGACCAACAACTACAAGCTATCCAAGCAAGCCGACACCATCATGTTGGTCTATCTGCTGGGCCCAGAAGGCCTCATTGAAGAGCTGGGACGCATGGGGTACGACATCGACCATGACGTGGTTGAACGCACCGTGGATTTCTACATTGCGCGCTCTTCACACGGTTCTTCCCTCTCCAAAGTAGTGAACGCAGCGGTGTTGGCATGGTTAGCCCCGGACCGCTCTTGGGCATCGTTCCAAGATGCCTTGGTCGTGGACATGGACGACACACAAGGTGGCACCACCGGTGAAGGTATCCACATGGGCGCTATGGCTGGTTCGATTGACGTAGTCACCCGCGCTTACGCCGGTATGCGTGTACGCGGTGATTGGTTGGAATTCAGTCCCCACTTACCTGCACAGTTAAAGGGCGTGAAATTCACCGTTCTGTACCGGGGCCAGGTGATCCGGGTGGCAATCGACCACGATGTCTTAGAGCTGGAAGGAAGCTCTCAGCGCGCCAACCCTGTGACGGTCCACGTCCAGGGGGCAGAGTACGTGTTGAAGGGCGGTCAGAAGATCGCAGTGTCCATCCGCGCCAGAAAATGATGTGCGCGCCGTGACACTACGTACACCCGCTAACGCTGCGCGGAACCATCTGGCGGATTTTGCCAAAGTTGGGCTCAGTTCAACAACCCAGACAGACCACCCCTTAGAGCCCACGGATCCCACACAACCACCCGTAGGGTGGGGCGTTGTGGGTCCGGGGGTCATCGCCCATCGTGTGGTTCCAGATATCGCAATGCTCTCTGATGCCCACTTGGTGGCCGTCTCTTCCCGCGACCATCAACGAGCCCAGGAGTTTGCCCAACGTCACGGTTTTGTTCGCTGGTATGCGGATGGGTCTTTAGGTTCTTCACAGGGTGTTTCGACGTCGTCTGGCTCGCTGACCGGCGTGGAAGCATTGGCTACGGATCCCGAGGTGGACGTAGTGTATGTGGCCTCCCCTCACGGTTACCACCATGATCATGTGTCCCACCTATTGCGTGCCGGCAAGCACGTGGTGTGCGAAAAGGCACTAGCCACCACAGAAGCTGAAGTCCGGGATCTTGTGAATCTAGCCGCAGCACACGGCGTCTTGCTGATGGAAGCCGTGTGGACCGCCATGACACCCGGCTTTCGTCGTGCCATGCAGCTGGTGGACCACGGAGTCATCGGAACAGTTCACAGCGTCACCGGCGCTATCGGATTTCATGCCACACCGGACCCCGAACATCGATTGTTCTCCCCCGCTGACGGCGGTGGAGCCACCCTGGATATGTTGGTCTATCCGTTGTTATGGTCGGACGCCCTTCAAGGCGAGATCCACGCTATTAACGTGATTGGGAGTGTCGGCCCCACCGGAGTGGATGACGATGTTGCTATACAGGTGAAACGCGAACACGGGTGGGCTCAGCTTTCTGCCACGCTGCGACGCGTCCCGGCCACTGGCGTCACATTGTCCGGGACGGAAGGGTGGTTGCGCGTTGATGGTCGCCTACACAACCCGCCACAACTGGAATGGACGAACACCCAACGACAGGCCGACGGTATGGATCCTGTTGTGGAAACAATCTCCACCATAGGCGCCGGGTACGTTCCACAAATGCGCGAAGCTACACGGTGCATCCGCCACGGTCTCGCTGAATCACCATACGTCCCGTGGGCATTGTCGTTATCTCGTGCGCGCTTATTCGACACGATCCGTTCCGAAATCGGGTTATAAACAGCAGAAAGCATCACACCGATGCAGATTCACCGGGAGCCTTCAAACGCCCCAAGATGTCGCTGGACGAGCGAATCACCAGTTTGGTGGCCAGCACTAGCGGGCGATTGGATGTGGGCGATGCTCCTTTGATCATGGCCACCAAGTTCTTCGCGCCTGTCGCGCCAACCGCGTGCATCGGGGCAGCGATTGTTGATAGACCGGGGGTTAGGAACGAGGCAGACATGATGTTGTCGTAACCGATGACGGCAACATCCTCCGGAATTCGCAGGCCCATTTCATGAACGGTACGCACAAAGCCCATGGCCACAAGATCGTTGTAACAGATCACCCCGGGTGTCCTGTTATCTGCCCACGCCAATGCCGCCGCACGGCCACCGGCGGCGTTCGGCGCGGCAGGTCCAATCCGGTGAATCCGCAAATGGTGTTCCATACCGGCTTCCCGCACGGCGCGCCATCTCATGCCATCTGCCCAGGATGTTTCCGGACCAGCCACATAGGTGACGTCCTTACAGCCTTGACGCGCCAAGTGCTCGACAGCCCGGCGGGTTCCCGTGGGGTTATCGGTCACCACAGAAACCACCCCGGCAACCGCCCGGTTCATGATGATGGTTGGTTTCTGTTTGGCGACCGCCCGCACTGCGGAATCTGACATGCGCGATGACGCCAGCAGCACTCCATCAACCAGCGGAAGGACTCGCTCCAACGCTTCACGTTCCCGCCGGTCCGATTCTTGCGAGTTCGCCAGCAGCAGGGTGTATCCAGCCTCAGCAGCCGCCTCTTCAACCCCCCGGATCACCTCAAAGAACACCGGGTTAGAAATATCTGTGACGACCAGAGCAATCATGTGAGTGCCACCCTGATCTTCGGCATGACGCGAGATCGTGCGTGCCCGATACCCCAATTCATGTGCGGCTTCACGGATCCGCTCAGCTGTTTCGTACGAAACCCGGCCCGGGCGGGCAAAAGCGCGTGAAACAGTGGAAGGCGCCACGCCCGCCAATTTCGCGACGTCGTAAATCGTGGGGGCACCACCCCGCGATCGTCGACGCAATGGTGCGGACGGCGATTGTTGGTCAGCTGGCTGCGACTCATTCACGCTGTGATCCTGGTTCACCTTCTCAGTTTCCCGCAGGTGAGCCAACATGACCAAGCCGTAAACCTCCTTACGAAACGCCATGACAACACCCAGCCCCACAGCCAGCGCAACCCAACGTCATAACGAGCGACACCACACGCCGACCACATTGCCAAAAGTCCACAGAACTGTTGACGAATGCCCTCCTATTCCACCATTTTCATGACCAATTCATCAGAAAACTGTGGTGTTTACTACAACAATGGGGACGTAGTCGATGCGGCAGGATACAGAATGCGGTGGAAGACTGTCCGAAACAGTCCACGATCGCCACTGCCAAACGGCTGAACATTCACCCGTTGTGTGGGCATGTGATTCATAATCCCAAGTTATTGAAGGAAAACTGCCTTGACTTCTGCCCCGAGCCGCCGTGCCTGGCGAGAAGCAGAGAAGAAAAAGAGCGGTCTGCGATGGGCAGCGCTCGGGGCCGCTGCATTCATTCTGGTGGGCGGTGGTGGCCTTCTGTTGGTCACCCAGAACGATTCACCTTCCGACCCCGTTCCCACTAGCTGCGACTCCACACGGCGAGTTTCTGTGGTGACGGAGCAGGCCATGGCCGACGTTCTCGCCGATAAACCGGTGGATGGTGATTCCTGTATCCAACTGGAGGTCACCACCGAGTCCAGCGCCCAGACGGCCTCACGCGTCGCTTCCGGCGAACTACAAGAACCTCTATGGATCCCGGATTCCACCACCCGTGTTCCCGCTGATCTCATGGGCGAATCCGTATCCGTTCACACCGACTCTTTGGCATCCTCCCCCGCAGTAGTGGTAGGGCAGAACAAGGTTGATGTCGGAGCAACCTGGACTGAAGCGCTGCGCGAAGACACAACCCGCATGGGAAGCCCCGACCGCGACAGCGGAGCACAATTAACCCTACTGAGCGTAGCTTCAGAGGTTAGCGAAGGCACCGTGGAACAATCCGACGCCGCAGAGGAACTCACCACCCGGGCTCAGACCCAAGGCATCAATGGGCCCATCTTGTCTGCGGAAGAAATGTTGGGGGCGGTGAACGATGACGGCGGGCAAGCAATCGTTACCGAACGTGACTACATGGAGTACACCGCACAAAATGCAAATGCTGGTCTAGCCGCCGGGGTACCAGCGGATGGTACGTCTTTCCTGAACTTTCCTTTACTAGCGTCCGGAGACTCGCTCGAAAAGAACGACGCTGTCCGCGCTGCTGCCGATGAAATCAGCACGTGGTTGGGCACGGACGACGGCAAACAAGCCTTAGCTCGACATCATTTGCGGACTGTCGATGGCCAGCTGGATCAGGCTGCCGTAGACAACCCCGCCCGCTTACCCGCTCCCAGCGAGGATGTAGCGACCACAATTCTTGAAAGCTACCGCAACCAGGCCGCTCCCATGAATGCGCTGGTTGCCCTCGATGCGTCGGGGTCCATGGGGACCGTGGAAGCTAGCGGGCAAACCCGTTGGAAGTCCACCGTTCAAACCCTCATGTTGGGCACTCAGCTTTTCCCTGCCCGGGACTCCATGGGAATTTGGTTGTTCTCGGACGACTTAGGAGACGAGACCCCCTACCGGGAGATCGTGCCCATCCGTGGTATGGAAGAAACCACAGATGGTCGTACGCAGCGTGAACTTTTGCAAGAAGCCTTAGCGGGGTCTGAGTACAAAAAAGGGGGTCAGACTGACCTGTACGAAACCGCATTAGCTGCTTTCCGGGAACAACAAAAAAACTATCAGGAGGGACAGCTAAACATCGTTCTGCTGATTTCCGATGGAGCACAGGAAAACTACACGGATGACTCCATGACATTGGAAGAAGTCACCTCGGCACTGCAGGAGGAACAGGATCCGAACCATCCAGTGGTGATTGTGTCTTTGGGGATAGCGGAAGAAGCAGACGCCGAAGCCCTCACCGCGATTTCGGAATCGACAGGCGGCAGCTACCACCCAGCCACGACGCCCGAAGAACTCCAATCGGCTTTTGTGGAGGCCCTATCCGCCAAAGACTCACGCGAACCTGCCGAAGAAACCCCTGCTGCACAAAACTGACCGTGCACCCTCCGACCTGTGAGGCATCAGTGGAAGAAGTGCCGCGCCCCTGTGAAGTACATGCTCACTCCGGCTGATTGTGCAGCTTCGATCACCTCATCATCACGAATTGAGCCCCCCGGCTGGACGACTGCCGTGATACCGGCTTCCGCTAGCACACGCAGACCATCAGCAAACGGGAAGAAGGCATCCGACGCCGCCACCGCGCCCTGGGCACGGTGCACATCGTTGCCGGACAGTGAGTTAGCCCGTTCAATCGCCAATCGGCAAGAATCCAGGCGATTGACCTGCCCCATACCAATTCCCACCGTGGCACCATCCTTGGCTAACAGGATGGCATTGGATTTCACGGGCCGCAGTGCCGTCCAGGCAAAAGATAAATCAGCCAGTGTTGCCGCATCCACGGCCTCACCCGCCACAAGTTGCCACGCGGCAGGCTCATCGCCCGGCGCTTGTACACGGTCGGTGATTTGCATGAGCGCACCCCCTGAAATTTGGCGGTATTCCAGGGAGTCGCGGTCAAACCCCTCGGGCAATTGCAACAACCGAAGGTTCTTTTTGCTTCGCAAAATCTCCAAGGCCTGCGGGGTGAACGACGGAGCGACCACCACCTCTGTGAAAATCGGGGTGATGCTTTCAGCAGCTGCTGCCGTCACCGGGCTATTCACCGCGATCACACCGCCATAGGCAGATAAAGGATCACACGCGTGAGCCTTGGCATGAGCACTGGCCACCGGGTCAGCGGCACCAGAGTCCGCCACGGCCAGGCCACACGGGTTGTTGTGCTTCACCACCGCGACAGCCGGTTCACTGAAGTCATAGACAGCACGCAAAGCAGCGTCAGCATCGACGTAGTTGTTGTAGGACATTGATTTACCGTGGAGCTGTTCGGCTTGAGCGATCCCCGGGGACGCTGCCTGATCCACGTACAGGGCAGCTTCTTGATGCGGATTTTCCCCGTAGCGCAGGGTTTCAGCACGTTCAAAGGTCACCCCCGCATATGGCGGGAAAGTGATGGCTGCGGGTTCAGCGGCGTCGTCCATGGGGAATTGTTGGTGGTACCAGGTCGCCACAGCGGTGTCATAGGCGGCCGTGTGCGCAAAGGCCGCTGCCGCCAACCGGCGACGCGCAGCAAGGTCAAACCCGTTCTTGGCGAGGGCATCCAACACTTCTTTGTAGCGCTGGGGTTCCACCACTACGGCCACAGAAGGATGATTCTTAGCGGCCGCCCGCACCATGGAGGGGCCGCCAATATCAATTTGTTCGACCACGGCATCTTGGTCGGCACCAGACCTGACGGTTTCCACGAAAGGATAGAGGTTCACAACTACTAGGTCAAAAGGATCAACGCCCAATTGACCGAGTTGTGTGACGTGGTCTTCTTTGCGGCGGTCGGCCAAGATACCAGCGTGCACACGGGGGTGCAGAGTTTTCACCCGGCCATCCAAACATTCCGGGAAGCCCGTTACATCCGCCACCTGCGTAACGGGAACACCGGATGCTGCGATATGTTCAGCGGTGGACCCGGTGGACACGATCTCCACCCCGGCCTGGTGCAGTCCCACTGCCAGCTGCTCCAATCCGGTTTTGTCGTACACAGAAATCAGAGCACGTTTGATGGGCACGCGGTCCAAAGGTTTGGTCACGAAAAGTCAGCTCCCACAATTCACTGGTTCGGGGCAGGCCGTTAGACGACCTAGTGACACCGGAAAGTCGGCGACCAGCTCAGTTTACGGCGCTCACCAGCTCTGCAAGCGTTTGCACCACAAGTTCGCGTTCTGCAATTTTGATGCGTTCATGCAGGGTCAATTCGTCATCACCGGTGAGAACAGGCACAGACACCTGGGCAAGAATCTGACCAGCATCAACTTCCGGAACCACCCGGTGGACAGTGGCGCCGGTGATCTTCACCCCGTATGTGAGGGCGTCACGGACGCCGTGGGCACCGGGGAAAGACGGCAGCAAGGCCGGGTGGGTGTTAATCAAGTTGGGGGCAAATGCGTGCACAAATTCGGCGTCCAGGATGCGCATAAACCCGGCCAATAACACCAGGTCGGGGTTGTGTTTGCGCACCTCGTGTTGCAGGGCACGATTCCAAGCTGGGCGGTCTGGGTGCGCCTGGGGAGTGACTACAAAGGTGGGCACCCCAGCTGCCTTAGCGCGTTCCACTCCCCCGCAGGGTTGGTCCGCCCCAACCGCCACAATCTGTGCAACGATCCGCCCTTGAGCCACGGCATTCAGAACAGCCTGCAATGTTGTGCCAGAACCTGACACAAGAGCAACAATGCGCATGCCGTAAGTTTAGCCGGACCTGGGGTGCCGCTGGAGCGAATACAGTGGAACCATGAGTTCCGCCTCCAGGCCCCCGTCGCCACCACGCAGCCCGCTGCGTGATTCTGGCGACTCCCCGCAGTCCGAACGCAAAACCCCTCGCAATGGCAACGTTGTTCGCCGTCATAACGCACCCATGCGCACTCCGCTGGGTATGGCTCTTTCAGCGCTGGGGACGGCTGGTTTAGCCATGTTTATGACCTCCGGCCCCCTATGGATGACCATCATCGGGATGGTCAGTGGAGTGGCATCGTTAGTGTGTACGGGGATGGCCCTGTTGGGGTTACGGCAGTCGCAGCGGCGCATGCTGATTGTCTTGAGTACGCTCGTGGCGGTGATCCTTGCGGGATTTGCTGTACTGACCGGATCTGTACGGTTGCTGTTTTGGGACACCGTGTCCGGTTATGAACAATGCATGTCCAGCTCAGTCACAATCTCCGGCGAAGCAGCTTGTCAGGAACAGATGGAAGAAAATCTTCGCGGAGTTTTGCTGCCTGGCGTGCGCTGAATCAGCGATACCGGGCTGCTTTGCGTCGTTGTCGACGTTTTTCGGCCGCTGCCTGGCGCTGTGCCGCTTTGCGTTTAGCTTTCTGACGTCGGGCACGGCGCTTCTGTTCAATAGCCGCGCGTCGCTGGGCTTCGCGATCACGCTCCAGTGCACCCCGTGAGGGTTTAGCTTTTTGTGTGTTTTTCTTGCCTGAAGGAGAGCGCCTTTTGGCAGGGGCTGGGGCACGCACGGCAGCACCCTGCTCGATCCACGGACTCAGTGCAGCCCCCAGTGCAGCGCCAACGGCTATCTCCGCCCCAATTGCTCCTGCCGCTTGCCATACTGCAGGGCCAACAATAGTCATCCGCCCCACCCCGAGCGACCCTGCGGCCATAGCCACTAGACCCGCCACCACCAGGGCAGCCACGGCTCCTATCAGGATTCCTGTGACCACGATGCTGATGGGGGACGAAAAGATCCGCCACGGGATACGGATCGCGATCCATTCCCCCAGGTGGTTTTCACCTTCACGTACAAACCACCATCCGGCCAACATCCCACACAGCACCACAAGCCCAGGAGCAACCGCCAGAACGGTTGGGGCGTCATGTGATGGCAATGCGCCAAAAACGGGCACCAGTGGCAAAGTCTCGACGGAACTACCTGCCGGGGAGACCAGAGCCCCCTGGCCTAGGTAGAACCCGGCACCAGAAGCCCACGCCAGCGTCCACACCACAAAATTGGGTAACAGCGCCAGTTGAAGGACAAAAAATACGCTGTCCCCGGCGACGTCGGACCCCAGTTGTTGTTGGACCGCGATCACTCGCTGCCAACCCACCACTAGCGTCGCCGCAAGGAGTAGGGCACCCACGCCAAGTCCTGCCACCACAGCAACTGCGGCTGCACGCAAAATGGCCCAGAAGTAGGAGCCTGCCCACCGCATGTCTTGGCCTGTTTTTCGAGCGCGGTCCACCAGGGGGGCTCCCACTAACGCTGCCGGGGTGCCGCCCCCGATCAGTGTGCCTGCGGCCGTGGCCAATATGACGATCACTCCGCCCATGGCCAGTGCGTACAGGGGGTGCGTTTGAGCCACACCTGCCGTGACAAAGCGGGCGATAATACCTGCCACGGCAGCGTGACAAACCGCGATGGTCAGCACCACACCGGCCAAACCCGCGCCCTGCGGTGCACGCCGTGCTAAACGGCTCCCGACGGTGAAAGCCAAGGCCGCCGTCAACAGGCTTAAGCCGAGTGGGGCGAGACTCACCACGCCGGACTGCGGTTGCGCACCGGATACGGGAGCCACAGAGACTTCCAAAGGAACCCCAAGAGATAACAGCCATAACTGGGTTCCCAGCGCCAGCCCTGGCCCCCAGGACAGGTCAGCGGAACCACCGGCAAGCACCCCCAGCAGAACCACGGCTTCGACCACCACCAAGGTGGTTAGGGCAATACCGAGGCCAGGCAGCACACCACGCACCCACGGGACTGATGGCACATGGGTGCGTGAGCGCTGTCGCCGGGCCTTAGAACCGGACGCTCCGGTTCGTGACTTCTTCGAAGGGGAGGTGGTTGCGGTCTTGGGCATCAGGTCTATGGTCGCACGATTGGGTGTGGGTTCACGGAATGAACCTCCTGCTCTGGTGCAGATTATCGCCAAGCGTCCTAGGGAAATTGCAAAAACCTTTTACCCAAAGTTGGGAAATAGGTAAATTTTGATTTTTACAAAATTAGTAATGTCTTGTGGTCTTCAAATCCACCATTTACTTTCACTTCAAATTCGAGCCCAACCACTCCTTCATTTTTCGTCATATATGAATATGTAACTACTTTGCAGTAACATGACAGAGTCCGCTTACACAGGAAAGAATCCGATGTCCATATCTCAAAAAGCACTCCAACTCACCGCAATCACAGTCACCGTGTTACTCGCAGCATCGTGTAGTACCACAGAAAACACCACACCGCCCAACACAAACCAGCCGACCGAAACAACACAAGCACTCCGAGGCGAAGAAGCAAAAGTACTCAGAGTTATTGATGGCAACACCCTTGATGCCTCCCTCAATGGAGAGCGCATTCGCATGCGCTTACTAAACGTCGATACACCCGAAACAAAGCATCCAAATAAAATTATTGAATGCCTAGGACCCGAAGCCACTAACTTCTTAGAAAGACTTTTGCCTGAGGGAACACTGGTCGGATTAGAATACGACCAGGAACGTAAAGATAAACATGGCAGAACTCTAGCTGGCGTCTACCTACCAGATGAGCGACTTGTTAATGCGGAAGTCGCCCGCCAGGGCTTCGGGGTCCCCACATATACCCCACCCAATCAGCGCTTCCTCCCTCCGGTTCAGGAAGCATTTTTGGAGGCAACAGAGCAAGGAAATGGATTACTTGACCCCTCAGTGGAGTGCACGATTCCTTCCCACATAGAAACCGCACAGGAGCAACTCGCCGATGTACCAGACGGAGGAATTTCTGAGAAAGCTACTTCTCTGATCGAATCTTTAAGCGACCCCGCGACTTTTGATAAAAAATTTATCACCATTATCACTCAAATGCCGGAATTTAAAAAAGATATTCGTGACATTCGTGAGCGAATAAGTAATTCAGAAAATGGATTACAAGATCCATCGAAATCACGATTTGAATCAACATCACCTGATTCTCCCACAGAGACAGAAAGAGTGCCCTCAAACCCGACCAAGGAATCAGTTCCCGAACCACGAGAAAACCCGGGACTGACTCAACCACCCTCGTCACTCCCTGACCAAATAACTCCACCTCTGGAACAGTTAGAGCCCAGACCCGAATCAGTTATTCCTGCACCTCAACAACCAGAGGCCCCCAAACCGGCTCCCAACACCGAAGCACAACAACATGCACAACCCAACGTAGCGGACGAAGCACCCCCTGGTTATTTCCGAGAAATTCCCGGTTATACCGGGCCCCGTTGTTATGCCCCTGGCGGGAAGTTCTATAAACCCTGTTGAATCTCACCAGAAGCATCCGGTCAGCTGCTCGTGTCCTCACCCCATAAGTTTGGCGGTGAGGACACGAGCGAAATCTTCGGAAATATCCCCGTAATTGAGGGAAAAATCATCATCCACCCGTGTGGGGAGTAACCCTGAGCACAGCACCGTAGCTCGTGCATAAAGCCCAGGTAATTCAGCACCGATAGGCACGGAGAGCAATTGCAGCTGCTCGTCCCAAGAAATAAGCGGGGTGCCTGCATGCCGTGCAGCCAAATGTTTACCCAACCCGGAACTCACCAGCCGCCCGTGCCCGGACTCCACATCCGATGCGGTGCGGAACACATATCGGGTGCGGTGGTGATGATGAATACGGTACAAACCGGGCTGTTCACGATCCACAGTGGCCTGCCACGTGGCATCAGCCGGCACGAATAATTCAGCCACCCCGTTGTACTGCATCTCCGCTTGCGGTAGCCCCTGTTCCACGGTCGATAATGGCGTCAGAGTATCCAACATGACCGGGCCCGCCTCGTACACCACATCACACAGACCCTCCGGCACACGATCGGCGACATCTTCCAGCCCCACACCCTGCACCAGAGACGACGCATGGTCCTCCGGGGAGAGCGTCACCATCACACCGCCCAGTTCCTCAGCAACTGCCGCCACCACAGCCTCACGGTCCGGAGTCCAGCCGCCGGTCAACAAAATGGAACCATCCACCAGCTGAGTTAACGCAGGCGAGCACACCTGCCACCGACGCACCACCCAATTTTCATCCCGCACAACCTCCAAAAAACCCAACGCCTGAAGATGTCCCACAAACCATTCTTCAAAACGTTCAGTGTCCACCAGTTGCCGCGCCACAATAGACAGCGTGGACCGTTTACCACCACCCAAAAACGTCAAGGAATCACGGAACGGCGCCCACGAGGTTGAAGTATTCGATTCATCCGGACCAATGAACTTCAACGATTCCACGGTGCCAACTTCCGCCACAGCAGAAAGTTTGGTTAACCGCCCCGGGTATCGCTTTTCCAGGCCGCAATCTTGACACCGCCCAAAAACCCACGGCGCCGTAGATGTCGGAGCTAACGGCGGCACCACAACACGGTGCTTACCAGTGGCCAAACAGGACGGTCCCACATGATCAGGCAGAACATTTTCCCTGCGCACCATCAACTGACCTTCAGCGGAATGCCACCCCGGAACCCGAGGTATAGTCACCGCCCCCAGTTCAGCCACAGGCAGCTCCACGGCATCCAGATTATTGAAGGCGCCTTGAACATATTCCTCGGGTAGCTCCGCCAAGGTCGCAGCGGTCACCGGCCACAACGGGTCATGGCCTACATGTACCAGCTCCCCTTCATACCCCAGAGTTCGTTGAGTCATATAGAAGGAAGAATCTCGGACTGAAAGCCGCACCCGTTGCTTCACAGTCCGACCGGATTTAAGCACTACAACGTAATCGTGAGGTTTTAGTCCCCCGCCGGGGGCAGCCATGGGCGTATTCTCCGGGGAAATTTGGAACGGTGCCACCAAATTATCGGCAAGTTTGTGCCGCTGCAGTCGGAACGTTTCCGGGTTACGCCACTCCACTTCCACACTCACCGGGTCCGCAGCATCGGAAACCACCGTAATCTGTGGTGGGAGTTGGGCAGACCACCGCACCACATCACCTGGAATCCTCAATCCACCCGACAGCCGCACCGTCGGCGTTAAACGCGGCACTAACCCAGAAAAATTGTCATGAATGGTGAGTTCAGGATTACCCGTACGCAATACTTGAACGTCATTAAACATCACCCAGCCTTCAGGAATCCCTGCGGTACCCGCTGGAATGAACGTGTAATCAGGGGACGCCGAATCATCAAGAATAGCGCGCACCTGAGAAACCGTGGAATCATGATCGCGCACCAAAATCCTACACGGCCACGCTGCCGGAATATGGTCTACGGAAATAAACGTATCGGAAAAAGCATCCTTTGCAAAAACCACCACCGGGCGGGCTACCCGCTCAAACGTATGCGACCCAGCAGACAGCTTGAGATCTCCTTCTAAAAGGGACAATGGCTCAATTCGGGCAGCTAATGCCGAAATTCCCACATAAGCGTCCCCGATATAGGACAAAAACAATGTGCGAGGACCTGCCGTAGTTTCTAATTCCACTTCACGATCAACCATAAAGCGTTTAGGCACCACAAACCCACATTCGAACACCGTATTACCGATGTAGTCGATGGCTTCAACCAACGTCAAAGATGCCGAACGCCTGCCAGGTTGGCTCGAAACCACCCGAGTCACAGGAGTAGGACCACCGGCTTCTGCACGAGAGCGTTCCCACCGAGTAAGTTCCTCCCGCGCCACTTCAAGCGCCGGTTGCCGGGTGATAGGAGTGGACCAAATCTGGCGCATTGCTGGGGTGATGTCTGTGTCCACCACGTCCAACCAAAAATCCAGGTACACGCCCAGCTCAGCAACGGACAGCCCCTGAGCCGTCGTCAGTTCCATGTCCGCAAACATCTGGTGTAGCTGTTCACGCTCGGATTCCCCCAAGACGGTCTGGGATAACGCCAAACCCATGGGGCGTTGATTTAAGGCGTCTCCCACGGGGAGCCCAATCTCCCCATCGTGCAACTCCAACCAGTACCGCAAAGCATCCCAATAGGCTTCTGTGTCTTTTTTCACAGAAGCCTCCAACGTCTTAGTGTCTTGTCCGGACTGCAACAAGACCGCCAATGGCGTATAAAACGCAGATGCCGACGTATTCCCCGTCCGGGCAACCAAGCGAGATGTGTGCCGGGCAGCCACAGCACATAATGCCAATAAGGCCACTACCGGCGGTGGGGCAAGCTGCGGCAGAGCATCCACGTGACGCCGAGAATCGCGATACCACAAAGTCATCAGTCGGGTGAATCTATCGAAGACTGAGGTACGAGAACCATCAAGCACCAGCAGTGGAGTCACGGAATCGGCGATAGCCCGTAGGGTCGATGGACCATCCAACCCATACCGTTGGCCAATAAGCGTCAACGTTTTGTCGTCTAAATCCAACGGGACCAGCTGCCCTGCCCGATGGCTTCCAAAGAACGCTGCACACACGGCATCGTTCCAGCCGAGGTACTCCACCTCAGCTTCGTCACGCGCTATATGGTGCTGCCCTAGCGCGAGCGAATTGGCCTCTGACACGTGCTCCCTCCATCTGCCGTGTAACCACGACTGAATCTTTGTATGTTTTTCCACCGATTCCGCTCTAATTGTAGGGCGGACTGGTGTTATCCCTTGCCGCATCATGTGCCCACACGCCACCCTGGTGGACTCTTAGAATGGTCAGAATGACCTCACGTGCCGCTGAGCCCGCACCAACCCGCTCTCTCCCCACATGGCAGAGAGCTTTGGCATCCATGCTCGACGACACCACAGCCGCTCAAGCGGTCGCCGACGCCGAGCACCCACCTCCCGTTATCGGCTTGGAATTTGATCTACGCCCCCTGACCTTCCGTCGCGTCCGTCAGGATCGGAGCACAGCAGGAGCCGCCTACTCACTCGGCATGCGCCCGGTGCGCAGAGGTCAGCGCGGTGGATGGATTCGTGGGGGGCTTGACTGGGAAAAAGTCTCCGACGCCGGTGTCACCGGGACGTTATCCGCTGAACAAGCGGACTGGTTGGATGAAATCCGAGCGTTAGCCACCGTACGCTCACGCCAAACGATTCATGACCGTCACTGGGTGTATGTGGAGCATTATGAATCTCCGATGCTGTGGTCTCTGCTGAGTCGAGCGCAGCATCTGGGGGTGCAGCTGATGACTAAGGATCATGAACAGCCTGTGGAGCTCAGTGCGCCGGGGCGTTTCCAGATTGACCTGATTCACGATCACAACCACGATCTCGCGCTCTGCCCGGAAATCCTTGTCCCCAACGCGCAGAGCGCATCAGATACAGACGCGGTGTCCTTAGACACCGTAGGAATTGTTGGAGCACCAGGTCACGGCGTATTTTTTCCGATCACCGCAGACCCCGTTGAAGCGCACCAGGCTGCAGAGAACTCCGAGGACCTCAACCGGTTCCCGCTGCGCTTAGTGCCACTGGGAACCCGCCTGACTCGCGATCAACGGCAGTTCTTAGATACAGCCAGTAACGTCACGGTTCCGCATGATGAAATCCAGGAATTTGTGGACCACTGGTTTCCCCGGCTGCACCAGCGGGTTAGCCTGACCAGTGGTGATGGATCCATCGAGCTCCCAGAGGTTGCCCCACCGGAGATGGTGCTCACAGTCCACCACGACGACCTCACGATCCGCTTGGAATGGGAGTGGGAATACAGCCACAGCGGGCAACGGATCCGGTTACCATTCCGCCCCACAGACCCTCTGGGCACTGAGCCGGTCAAACGTGAATCCACGTGGGAAACCGCCATGACCAAAGCAGTCGAGCGCCGTATACCTCAACTGGAATTTCGGCGATCAGCCTACGTGGGGCATGAGGCCATCGTGCTTCTACGAGACTGGCTGCCAGAACTGGAAAAAGTTCCTGACCTGCGCATTCGGATCACCGGAACAGAACCTGCATATAAACCATCCGGTGAACTACCCCAGGTCACAGTCTCCACACTGCCCAGCGATCACCGTGATTGGTTTGATTTAGGGGTCACGATACGGGTAGGGGATTCCTATGTTCCGTTCGCAGAAATTTTCCGCGCTCTAGCTCAGGGTCAGGACATCATGATGCTGCCCAACGGCTCATGGTTCTCCTTGGATACCCCCCGGTTCGAACAGTTACGCGAACTACTGCGTGAAGCACGCTCTGTGCAGGACGGCCCAACAGACCAACTGCGTATTTCCGCCCACCAGATAGGACTGTGGCAAGACCTTGAAGAACTTGCTGATCACAGTGAACCAGTCACAAGATGGCGCGAGGCTGTTCATCGACTAGCCCACCGTGACCACCAAAACCCAGTTCCAGTGCCGGCGTCTCTGCATGCCGAGTTACGCCCATACCAAGTGGAGGGCTACCAATGGTTGGCTGCCCTCCACACGTTGGGGCTAGGCGGAATCTTGGCTGACGATATGGGCCTGGGAAAAACTGTTCAGGTGATCGCGATGATCACCTACGTGGTGGAACAGGCCCAGGCCCGCGCGACAGAAGGGTCCCCCTCACCCTATCCTTTCCTAGTGGTAGCCCCCACCTCCGTGGCTTCTAACTGGGTGTCCGAACTGAAAAAATTCGCACCTCACCTGCAGGTAGGGTTGGCGACAGGTACCGCCGCTGGCACAGGTCAAACACCCACGGCGCTGGCTGCAGATCACGATGTTGTCGTGACCTCTTACACCTTGTTGCGCATGGACGAGCAACTGTGGAGCCTGCCCGATTGGGAAATTGTGGTGTTGGATGAAGCCCAGTTTGTGAAAAACCCCCGGACCCAGGCCCATCGGGTAGCGCGTAACATGAAGACCTCTACCACCATTGCAGTGACCGGCACTCCGCTGGAAAATGGCCTAACGGACCTATGGGCGCTGTTGAGTCTGACCGCACCTGGCCTATTCCCATCACGGCGCAAGTTTGTGGAGGATTACCAACGTCCCATCGAGGTGTCCTCCGACCGCGCCGCTCTGGCCCGTATGCGTCGCAGAATTGCCCCGTTTATGCTGCGACGCACCAAGGATTCGGTGGACCTCCAACTGCCACCCAAAGTGGAACACACCGTCCGCATTCCGCTGACCGAGGAACACAACAAGCTGTATCAGCTGCACCTGCAACGCGAACGTTCCAAGGTGCTCAAGTTACTGCCGGAGCTTGACCGTAATCGGTTCACAATTTTCAGTTCCTTGACCAAACTGCGCCTCATGGCATTGGATCCATCGTTGGTTGACCCCGAAATCGATACCAATTCTTCCAAGCTGGAAGCGTTATTTGAGCACCTCCCAGAGATTGTGGCCGAAGGCCACCAACCGTTGGTATTTTCTCAGTTCACTGGTTTCCTGAAAGTGGCGGCGGCACGCTTAGACCGGTTGGGCATTCCTTATTCCTACCTCGATGGATCAACCCGTGATCGTCCGACGGTCATTGATCGATTCCGTCACGGTCAAACTCGTGTGTTTCTGATTTCGTTAAAAGCAGGAGGCACTGGGCTAAATCTCACGGAAGCTGATTACTGCTTTCTCTTGGACCCCTGGTGGAATCCCATGGTGGAAAACCAGGCAGTAGACCGCGCCCATCGAATCGGCCAGGAACACAAGGTGATGGTGTATCGGCTGGTGGCGAGCGGCACTATTGAAGAAAAAGTCATGGAACTGAAGGAGCGTAAAGCTCACCTCTTTGACTCCGTCATGGATGACGACGGTACTTTTTCTTCTGTCATGACGGCGAATGACGTCATGACACTGCTCGATCCGTGAAACCCTTGACGTGACGGTAACTTGAAAGCGAAGATGTCACGTCAACTATTGCCGTGAAGTGGTTCCTCACCACACCCCCCTACTTATGTGTTCCCACACACGTGCAATGACGCTGATGATCCACATCCCCCCAGGAGGTGCCCGGAAGTGCCCACGTCAACATCCGGCCTCCCGCTGTTCGTAGACCGGCATGGTCCTCTCATTGCCCTTCTCTTCGAACGCGGGTTGCGCCCGGATCAAATCCGCCGTCGTTTTCACCTGCTCCACCCGGAGGAGTCCCCTGCCATGCTTAACCAGCTTCTGGCTCGTATGGCTCCGCCTTACTCCTTGCAGGAAGCCACGGACATGGCAACGTACTACACGGATGCCCAGGTCCAAGTGGGTGTGGAGTTAGCCGTCTTCAAGATCTCCGACTTGACCCATAATTTCGACGCCGCACACTTCCTTGATGAATCAACGTTCATTGCGGTGGACCGGCTCACCTCTGCCTATGACCCTTCTGGAGAGTCCGCTCGCCGCCTGTTAGGCGCTATTGCTGCAGTGCGTCAAGCAGTTGCCGATGGACAAAAATTCCGCCTGGATCCGGAAGTCTACGAACAGGTACGCCAACAATTGGGGGGCGTTGTCGGTCTGGAGGACACCCCAGCTTGGCCCGTTCCCTCGACAGAAGTGGCCTGCCGCATGGGCAACGGTTTGTGGCAGCACGCTGTCCGCTCTATGGGCCTGGATTCCTCTTCCGGCACCCATAGCACGGTGGCGTATGGGCAGGTGGCAGTGGAAATTCGTGACTTACACGACCCAGGAATTGGGCTAATCCCCCCTCGTATTCCTGCTGACCAAATCCCCGAGTCGGTCTGGGACGATCTCCGCGATCTTTTGGCCGAAGACTTAACCGCACTCCCCTGGCGCAGCCAGATGGTTGTGAAGTACTTGACCGGCGGTATCGGCAACGCGCCCTCCGCGTGGGCAAGCGCCGGACCTGACGGCATTTCTTGTGCCATGGCCACCGCTGTGACTGTTCCGGTGTCTCACTGGCCACTGGACATCGCATATTTCGATGAAGGTCACTGGGAAGAGCCCACGTCCTGGGACCGCCCCTGGACCGCTGGGCCCCTGGACCCGGTCACGGCAGCTGAACGGATGGTAGATGGTCTTCGATTTGGGCGTTTATGTTCAGATCCCTATAACTTTCGGTGGGGTGCCACCTCACCGACAGATCTGGACAGTGACCAACACAGCGACGGCGATGTAATTCCCCTTCAGCAGCAGAAGCACAAAGGGTAATAGTTCTCACAGTAACCGCCGGGGGTGGAGCAGTACACTGTGCTGGTCACAGGGAGGGTAAGTTCCAGCAATGAATGAGCCAAACATCGAACATCCGAAGGCGATGCAGGAACCCACCACCACCCAGATTCGACGGTGGCGTCGGTATCTAGCGGAAGAGCGCGCAGAGGCCGAAATTTACCGGCGGCTCGGTAAATCCAGCACCGGGAGGCAACAGGAGATTCTGCTGCAAGTCGCTACGGCAGAAGGGCGGCACGCAGGCCACTGGGAACGTAAGTTAGGCTCCCACGCGCACAAGACCGTACGCCCATCAGTGGGCTCCCGAATGTTGATGTTTCTGGCAGAACACTTCGGTTCCGTCTTTGTACTGGCGTTGCTACAACGAGCCGAGTCCCGTTCCCCCTACCGGGAAGATCAGGATGCCTCCCCCGCCATGGCTGCTGACGAAGCAATTCACGGCGAAATCGTGCGCGCCTTAGCCCAGGACGGGCGCCAACGGCTATCGGGAAATTTCCGCGCCGCCGTCTTTGGGGCTAACGACGGTCTGGTTTCAAACCTGGCACTGGTAATGGGTGCTGGCGCCACGGGCATGTCCTCCACCATGGTGCTTTTCACCGGTATCGCGGGGCTGCTGGCCGGTGCGTTATCCATGGGTGCTGGTGAATTCGTGTCAGTGCGTTCTCAACGGGAGCTCTTAGAGGCGTCCTCCCCCACCCAAATAACCCTGACAGCAGCCCCGAACCTGGACTTGGACGCCAACGAGTTAGAACTGATCTACCGTGCCCGTGGCATGAACCCAGAAGCTGCCGCACACCGTGTCCAGGAAAGGTTGGGATACCTGGACTGTGACTGTGATCCTTCGCTGTCTTTCCGACAACCGGATCCCGAGGATCAGGACTCCCACGATTCGCATGTGGCCCTAGGAACGGACCTGGGAGCTGCCGCATCAAGTTTCTGTTTCTTTGCTTCAGGGGCCGTGATCCCTATACTCCCCTACCTGATAGGCATGAGCGGACTGTGGGCCATGGTGATCGCCATGGCGTTGGTGGGGATTGCCCTGTTGATTACCGGCAGCATGGTGGGGTTGCTGTCCGGCGCCTCCCCTTTGACGCGTGGCTTACGACAACTAGCTATCGGTTATGGTGCAGCATTAGCTACATACGCACTGGGATTGTTGTTTCACACCACGGCTGTGTGAGGAACGCACACCGAATTTTTACTCAACGAAATCTCGCTCAAGATGTTGACATGACACATTTCGTAAAGATTGGTTCGCCACCACAGTTCAGTACGCACCAAGTTCGTCGAGTATCGCGGTCAAGTCGGTAGCATGGAGTATGTGTGGCTTATTGCCACACAGCATTCAGGAGAACACAACAGAGTCTGACCGATCGGACGGCACTGGGGGGTGCCACCGAGTCGTCGCCTGCTGTGGATCCGACCGACCAGCCCGCGGTCCTCTCCTGATAGGGCGTTTACTCGCCCGCCGATGGTTGCGGGTCCTCTTCCATCACTTGGAAGCGCATCTCTCCCCGCGCTGGGTGCATTCAAGCATCCGTTCCCGCGACCATCGGTCTTGCGCAGCCAATAGTTGTTCTACAGCCCACGCACAGCGGCGGCCCCACCTAATACCGGTGGGGCCGCCGCCACTGTGTTGCCAAAAAGTACAGGTTACTTGGACATCACATCACGCATAAGCTGAGCAGTTTCAGTTGGGGTCTTGCCCACCTTCACACCGGCGGCTTCCAAAGCCTCCTTCTTGGCCTGCGCTGTACCGGAAGACCCTGAGACAATCGCGCCCGCGTGTCCCATGGTTTTACCTTCCGGTGCGGTAAAGCCCGCAACGTACCCCACCACGGGCTTGGTGACGTTGTTTTTAATGTACTCAGCGGCGCGCTCCTCGGCATCACCACCGATTTCACCAATCATCACAATGCCCTCAGTTTCCGGGTCGGCTTCAAAAGCCTCCAGAGCATCAATGTGGGTTGTACCAATGACGGGGTCCCCACCAATTCCAATCGCGGTCGTGAACCCCAGATCGCGCAGTTCGTACATCATTTGGTAAGTCAAAGTGCCAGATTTAGAGACCAAACCCAGTTTGCCCTTACCCGTGATGTTGGCGGGGGTAATGCCTAACAAGGATTCTTCTGGGGAAATGATCCCGGGGCAGTTTGGTCCAATGATCCGGGTGGTGGGTTTGCCGTCCGCTCCAGTCTTACCTTTGGAGTACGACCAGAATTCAGCGGAGTCCTGCACCGGAATACCCTCGGTAATCACCACAACCAACGGAACCTGCGCGTCAATGGCTTCAATCACGGCGTCCTTGCAGAACTTCGGCGGGACAAACACGATCGACGCATTCGCACCGGTCTGTTCAACGGCTTCAGCTACTGAACCGAACACCGGCAATTCAACGTCGTTGCCATTGTGGTCCCGATGCGACACCGTGGTGCCAGCTTTCCGGGCGTTAACGCCACCAAGTATGTTGGTTCCGGCGGCGAGCATCCGGGCGGTGTGTTTGGTGCCTTCCCCGCCGGTGATGCCCTGAACGATGACCTTGGAGTCCTTGTTCAAAAAGATGGACATAAGTGTTTCCTCTATTTCGTATGTGTGGCGGAAATCAGTTGGCGGCAGCCAGTTCAGCGGCTTTATCCGCACCGCCGTCCATGGTGTCCACGGAAGTAACGAGCGGATGGTTGGCTTCCGCCAGGATCCGACGGCCTTCCTCGACGTTGTTGCCATCAAGACGCACTACGAGCGGTTTGGTGGCGGCATCGCCCAAGATTTCCAGAGCCTTCACAATGCCATTCGCTACAGCGTCACATGCAGTGATGCCGCCGAACACGTTGACGAATACGGAGCGCACATCCGGATCCCCTAAAATCACGTCCAGGCCGTCAGCCATGACTTCGGCGGAAGCCCCACCGCCAATATCCAGGAAGTTAGCGGGTTTCACACCACCGTGGGCTTCACCGGCGTATGCCACAACGTCCAGGGTGGACATCACCAAGCCAGCACCATTACCGATGATCCCCACCTGGCCGTCAAGCTTGACGTAGTTAAGGTCTTTTTCTTTCGCTTTGGCTTCCAAGGGGTTTTCTGCGGCCTTGTCCACCAGATCGGCGTGTTCAGGCTGACGGAAGTCGGCGTTATCGTCGAGCGACACCTTGCCGTCCAGGGCCAGAATCTGTCCGTCACCGGTCTTCACCAACGGGTTGACTTCCACCAAGGTGGCGTCTTCTTTTGCGTATACGTCGCCCAACTTCACCAGTACAGGAACGACTTTCTCAGCAGTGCCGGCATCAAACTTGGCCTCCGCCACAATCTGCCGTGCTTTGTCTTCGGTGATGCCCTCATTGGGGTCAACGTCCACACGCGCCAAAGCTTCTGGGCGCTCCACCGCCAGCTGCTCGATTTCCATGCCACCTTCCACCGAGCACATGGCCAGGTAAGAGCGGTTGGAACGGTCCAGCAGCAACGAGAAGTAGTACTCCTCGGCAATGTCCGCTCCCTGAGCAATCATCACGCGGTGCACGGTGTGGCCTTTAATATCCATGCCCAAGATCTGTTGGGCATACTCGTAAGCCTCATCAGGGGTTTTGGCGACCTTCACGCCGCCCGCCTTGCCGCGGCCGCCCACCTTAACCTGAGCCTTAACGACTGTCACGCCGCCAATTTTTTCTGCGGCTGCTTTGGCTTCTTCTGCGGTGGTGGCAACATAGCCCTGAAGCACAGGAACTTCGTGCTTCTCAAACAGGTCACGCGCCTGGTATTCAAACAGGTCCACGGGTGAGAGTCCTTCTCCGTCGAAGTTCGTTGGCCCCAGCAGTCCGCTGGTTAAGCCGTGTTCTTCAAGAGTGCTGCGAAGCATCGCGGCGGACCGCACGGCCTCATCAGCTGATGCACCACAACATTCTCTAAGATCCAAGGTTAACGGACAGCACCGCGATACGTGAGACCAGCTACTGCCGTGTGACCGGAACACAGCGGACACCACACCTTTGCTTGTCGATTGCCTTCAGCAAAAGTTGGTTGACTGTCTCTCATGGAAGCCACAGATCCACGACGCCACCAACCCTCCCGGTTGCGCCTGAGCGCCGCGTTGATCGGGTGCATTCTGCTGGCCACACTGCAGATACCGGTGGCGTCCGTGACGGATGTTGTCAATCCCCCAGGACGACTATTGGAGCTATGGCCGCAATCTCTGCTGTGGGCAGGGATAAGTGGCATATGGTTCCTGGGGGTTCACATGATCTACCGCAAACTCCAGAACGTCACCCATCAGGCGGAAGTCTTTGAAAGTGTGCCACCCCCGCCGCCATTCTTCGAAGATCATCGACACGTCACTGCAGCCTTATGGCTAGGGGTTTCAGCTGTTTTGTGCACGGTGATCTTACCGCCCATGTTGGTGGGTCAGTGGACGTTGCAACCGGTGCTCACGTGGCAAGGACTCTACGGGACTTATGGGATGGCGGGGCTTGTGGCTGCAGTCGGACTACTGCTGTACCACGGGGGTTTTGGTGCGGTTACCGCATTGGCTCTAGCTATCGTCCAGGCCCTGGCCGATACCGTGGGGCGCACTGCATGGTTCAGCAAAGTCCCGATGGGCGGAGTGGTAGTAGGCCTGGCAGCTGCCACATATCAGAGCGCAACAGGCGGTTGGGCAATGTTCGTCACCACACTCGTAGCATTCACTCTGCTAGGTGCCGTACACCTACTCACCGGACGGCGCCTGCGGTGGACCGTACCGGCCACCGCCATGACACTGGTTTTCCTCTACTAACCCATGCAGGGACACATCGCGCTATGGTGCGTCGGGTTCCTGAGAGATTCGCGATAACGGGGCGGAGCGGACCAGCAACCGTTTTTCTTCCGCCGCTACGCCACGTCCAAACCGAACTTTGGCGATGAGTTTGTCGCCAGTCCCTTCAAGTTGAATCACAGTGCCTCGCCCAAAAGTTTTGTGATCCACCTGTTCCCCAACTGACAGGTGCAATACCTCCCGATTTTGTGGCACCCGAGCCGCTGCACCCATTCGTTGAAACCCCTGGGAACTGCCAGCACCAGCTCCCCACCAGGACCCGGTGTGACCACGACTCCTACCCATGCCACCAACTGAAGACTCACCCCAGGAGTCCACCGCCCCTGGGGTCGCACCCAACCCCGTAGACACACCAGACCCCTCTCGTTCCCATCGCACCAATTCAGACGGTACGTCTTCTAAAAATGGGCTGGGTGGGTTGTACTGAGCCTGGCCCCACTGCTGGCGACTTTCCGCGCGGGTCAGATACAAACGACGCCGTGCCCGGGTGATCCCCACATAAGCCAGCCGCCGTTCCTCCTGCATCTGGTTGTCATCGGTCATGGATCGTTGATGCGGGAAAATCCCGTGTTCCATACCAGTGAGGAACACCACGGGGAACTCCAGCCCTTTAGCGGTATGCAAGGTCATCAGTGTGACCATCCCGGCATCATCATGAGTCTGGGAACTATCCGGGAGTTGATCGGCATCAGCCACCAGAGCCACGTGCTCCAGGAAATCCGGCAGGCCCACCTCGGGGTTTTCGCGTTCGTATTCGCGGACCACCGCAACCAGTTCCGCCAGGTTTTCCACCCGTGATTCATCTTGAGGATCATCGGAAGTACGCAGAGCTTCTAGATAACCCGTTTGCTCTAACACAGCTTCCAGAACGGCAGACGGACCATTGCCTTCCGCCACGGTGGATAGGTCATCTATCAGTTGGACAAAGGCCCGAACCGCTTTCAGCGAGCGCGTCGCCATACCGGGGGCCTCATCAGCGCTCCGCAACGCTTGCATGAACGGCACCTGTTCACGCTGCGCCAGTGCGCTGACTGCAGCCTGTGCACGATCCCCAATACCGCGTTTGGGTTCGTTCAGAATGCGACGGACTGTGACTTCGTCGTCCGGGTTAATCAGGGTGCGCAGGTACGCCAGGACGTCCTTGATTTCTTTGCGTTCATAAAACCGGGTGCCACCTACCACCCGGTAGGGCAGCCCCACGCGCATCAGGATTTCTTCCAGGGAACGCGACTGCGCGTTGGTGCGGTAGAAGATCGCCACATCCGCGGGGCGAATATTTTCCTGATCTTGGAGCCGATCGATTTCTTCGACGATCCACCGGGCCTCTTCGTGGGCGGATTCCGCAACGTACCCCACAATTTCAGCGCCGTCCCCGGCAGCAGTCCACAACCGTTTGTCCCGACGCCCTGGGTTTTTGCCGATCACTGCATTTGCGGCGGACAGGATGGTTTGGGTGGATCGGTAATTCTGTTCCAACAAAACCGTGCGTGCGTTGAGGTAATCCTGTTCAAAGTCCACGATATTGCGGATATCCGCACCCCGGAACGCGTAGATGGACTGATCTGAATCCCCCACCACGGTGAGTTCTGCCGGCGACACGGCGCTTTGGGCCCCGTCATCAGCGGAGTCAGCACCCACGATCTCACGCACCAGAGCGTATTGGGCATGGTTAGTGTCCTGGTATTCATCAATCAGCACGTGTCGGTACTTACGTCGGTAGTAGTCGGCGATGGCGGGAAATGCCCGAAGCATATAAACGGTTTGGGTGATCAGGTCGTCAAAGTCCAAGGCATTGGCGGCACGTAACCGCTGTGTGTATCCGCGATACACCTGTGCCACGGCAGATTCCCAGGCGTCCGTATCCGTCATGCGTTGCGCGTAGGCATCGTCGTCCACCAGTTCGTTTTTGAGGTCAGAAATGGCTCGCTGTATGGCTTTGGGCGCAAAGCGTTTGGGATCTAGGTCGTGTTCCCTGGCCACCGCTGTGACAACACGCAAGGAGTCAGCGGAGTCGTAAATGGAGAACGTGGATTTGAGGCCGATAGAAGTCGCTTCCCGACGGAGCACGCGCACACAGAAGGAGTGGAAGGTGGAGATAGTCATGGTCTTGGCGGAGACGCCCACCAAATCCACGACACGCTCCCGCATTTCAGCCGCAGCTTTGTTGGTAAACGTGATAGCTAGGATCTCCCCGGGGCGAGCCCTGCCGGTAGCCAAGAGGTAGCCGATGCGATGAGTGAGCACTCGGGTTTTACCGGAACCTGCACCAGCCACGATCAGCAGGGGTGAACCCGCGTGTTCTACAGCTTGGCGTTGAGCGTCGTTGAGCCCTTCCACCAGGTCCGCTGGGGCCGCAGACACAGGTGATGGGTCAGGTTGTTCCATGCGTGGGGAAGCAGCGGCCACGGAAAGCAGGGGGTTATCCGACAGGAAATCCATGATGAACGCAGTGTACGTGGGCACACGGACAACACACATGGTGGTTTCCGTTAAGCCGCACGTAGTCTTGTCGCACGTTCAATGACCCGACCACACGAAAGGTGATTTGCATGGGGTTGTTTTTTAGGAAACGCAAGAAACTCGGGAAGCGAAGCAGCATGAGTGTGTCGCGATCAGGCGTCTCTTTTTCTCGCAGGTTTGGGCCATTCAGCCTTTCTTCGCGAGGAAACGCGTCGGTGCGACTAGGCAAGGGGTTCAGCTTCCGCAAAAAACTGTGGTGATCCGCTCGCTGTCGAAGGTAAGAAAGGTCAATATGGGGTGCCCCCGAGTGGATTCGAACCACCGACACCGGCTTTAGGAGAGCCGTGCTCTATCCCCTGAGCTACGGGGGCAACACGGACCATCATACGGCTACACCGCGTGGTCCGAGCCTCCGGGCATGTGGGGCGGTTAGATTGACAGTCATGTCCGTCTACATCGACCCACCCCGTTGGCCTGCCCACGGAACCGAATTCTCCCATTTGATTTCGGATACTTCCCTGGCAGAACTGCATGATGCCGCCCAACGCATTGGTCTTTCCTCACGGGCTTTTGACCGTGACCACTACGATGTCCCCAAGGAGCGCTACGACGACGCTGTGGCTGCGGGAGCCCGTGAGGTGGACGGCAAAAAGTTGGTGCGCCTGCTGGTAGCTTCCGGCCTCCGCATCCCTGCAGCGCGACGTAACGAGAAAGTGCTCTCCGCCCTACGCCACCGTTGGGATCACGCCGTAGGGCACAGCGAACCCCTGCAACAAGTGCGCGAAACCTTACTAGCCGCTTGGGGGCAACCGCACCGGACATACCATGACCGTACCCACCTGCTGGCGGTACTCACCGCCCTTGATGCCCTCACGGACAAACACGTACCGCTAGAAATCGTCCTAGCGGCGTGGTTTCACGACGCCATTCACACAGGCCAGACGGGCAAGGACGAAGAAGAATCCGCACAGCTGGCATTGGACACCCTGCCGGATGCTGGTGTGGAACCATCCGTCGCGGAGGAAGTGGCACGGTTAGTGCGTTTAACCGTGCACCATCGCCCGGAACCGGAGGATGTTCATGGGGCGTTGTTATCGGATGCTGACCTTGCGATTTTGGGCGCACCCCCTGAGCGTTACGCAGAATACGTACGCCAGGTCCGTGCGGAATACGCGCAGATACCCAAACACGATTTTGCCCATGCTCGTCTAACGATTCTCAAAAGCCTGGATCCTCAGGAGCTGTTCCATACTGAGCGTGGCCGTACCCTGTGGCAAGAGCAGGCCCAGGAAAACCTGGCGGTGGAAATTGATGAGCTGCAACTGGCCGCCCTGAACAACCTGCACGTACCCGAGCAACACACGGTGTTACCCATAGCGGGCCTGTGCTACATAACCAACGGAAAACTGCTGACCGTACGCAAACAGGGCACCAGCATGTTCATGCTCGTCGGAGGCAAATGTGAGAGCGAGGAAAGCCCACTCAATGCAGTGTTACGCGAAGCACAAGAGGAAGTCGGACTGGAGCTAGGCCCCGGCGACGTCCGTCTTTTAGGCCGATTCCATTCGCCAGCGGCCAACGAGCCCGACACGTGGATCGACTCCACGGTGTTCCTGACCGACGTACTTGACGGCGACCACCAGGACTCCGAAGCGCAACGCCATCCCACAGCTTTGGCGGAGATCGACGAACTGCACGAACTGGACCTGCACCCACACACCGTGCGCGAAGTCGAGGAAAACCTCGCCCCCTTGCTACGCAGACAGGTGCTGCCCTTGCTGCGCAGACGCGACCGGCGATTCTGGTCCGCGTACTGCGGGCCGCTTGGCCCTTACGAGGTACAGCGGTAACGTGAAGAATTCACGGGCGTCCCTTGTTCTTCTTCCGCCGATACACCGCAGCAGCGACCACTAGCCCGATCACAATACCCACACCCCCGGCAACAGACACCCACATGGCAGCATGCCCCAAGGGAATAGCCATCAACAGCCCAATAATCACGCCCGGCACAGCGCCCGCGACCATGCCAATCGCCAAATAGGTGTATTCCTGATCCGCGCTAGTACGCGACGAAGCGCTGTAATCCCGGGGAGGTTGTGCAGGTGGACGACCATGAGATTCCATACCAACAGCCTACCCAGCCACCGGACAGATCGCTTGTGCTACCGATAGGTGTAGAACCCGTCAAGTGGCATGGCATGAATGGAATGAACAACGGTGCCTTCCTCCGGGTTTAATGCTGAAATCATGCGGTCACCACCTAAGAAAATTCCCACATGTGCCCCGTTATTCTGCGACACCAAATCCCCCGGACGTGGCGATGCCGTGGGGGTAGCTGCCGCAAATTGGTCCCACGTGACACGAGGAATCTCCAGACCATGGCGGGCATACACCCACTGCACATAACCGGAGCAATCCCAGGCCATAAAGTCAGTGCCACCCCACACATAAGCGCCGCCCAGCCCCTGATAAGCAGTTTCCAGGATTTCTTGATCTGATACCCCGGACGCCGGAAGGCTTATGGGTTGTGTTGCCTGATGATTTACCTCAGCGCTGAAGGGGGCAGCAGCCACAGCTGCAAGGTCTGCCATACCCACATCCGGTGTCGCAGTGACGATGTCCTCGCCGGAAGGCGCCGCGCTCCACAACGCGGTGGGGATGATCTGTGGTGATTCAGGGACATCGGCAGAGCTGCTGGTGGCGCCGTCGGCATACACAAAAGTCACGACGCCTTGCGCATCAGTGGACCAGGAAAACGTCCAGTTGTTAGCGTCCGCAGCCGCTCGGTCAAACCCGGCGTCGTCAGGCACCGTTCCCGTGACCGTAGCCCATCCAGGAAACTCCACAGGAGCGGCCTGCGCCGGTGCGGCACTGAGGGCCGCTGCACCCAGGCCAATGGCGCTACCAACCATCCACGGATGTTTCAGACGTTCACGCTCTCCAACACAGCGCACATCAACTGTGGGTGCGGTAAAGCACCACCCTGTGTCGGTTACGGCAGCGGGCAAACAACGAGCCATGGTGGGTTCCTCTCAACGTGTTGTCACGAAGCCATCAATATTTCAGAATCGATGACCCAGAGAGGGCGCGCTGTGGAAAATCTGTGGAAAACTACGCTAAGCTCCTTGAGTTCACAAAGAAGCCACACACAACGCCTGCGCCACTTGTGGAGATATCTGGACTTCCACAGCCGAGGCAGCATGGTCATCAGCAACACGACGAATCAGCACCCAGTCATCGCCATCGTCAGCAAATTCCGCGTGGAAAACCGTGCCGATCATCACCCCAGCCTCCGACAGGGTGTCCAGCGAAACGCCATCTGCCTGAACCACTTCCGGAACCCCATACAGAACAAAGGGCCCCACAGCTCCTTCCTTCAATAACGTCAGCAGCCTGGGTGTATCAGCCAAGGCTCCCGTCGGAACAGCTAAAAGAGCCTCGACAGCAGCCTGATGATCCTGCGCCTTCAAACCGTCCAATCCCGGGATTGGCATGCCATACGGAGAAGAATCTGGGGCATCCAACAACACCATGAGGCGGCGTTCGACATCCTCGCTCATCACATGCTCCCATCGGCATGCTTCGTCGTGCACCTGGGATAGTTCCAAGCCGATCACATCAGCCAGTAAGCGCTCCGCCAACCGATGCTTGCGCATAACCTTCACCGCTGTTTCCCGTCCGGCATCGGTCAGAGCGATTCGACGGTCAGGCATGACAGTGAGCAAACCATCACGTTCCATTCGGGACACTGTCTGAGAAACCGTGGGACCGGAATGATCCAGGCGCTCCACAATACGCGCCCGCATGGGGGGAATGCCTTCCTCCTCCAGCTCAAGCACGGTGCGCAAATACATCTCCGTTGTGTCGATCAAATCAGTCACGGAAAACACTCCTGCACGGAAAACTTGGGCCTCTCACAGCACCAATGGCACATTCATCAACCTGCGCTCAACCACAAACGGGGACCCAAAGACTAATCTGGCCACGTTGCCCAGCAAGGCCTGGGCGCAATGATTGTATCCGCACACCGTACAACCGCCCGCACGGAGGCCACAGTTGCCACACTCCATCGCAATTCCCCAGCATCTCCTGCCATCTGACGGGCGTTTCGGTTCCGGTCCATCCAAGGTCCGCCGCGAACAGGTGGAAGCGTTAACTTCGGCCGCTCATAATGTGCTGGGCACCTCCCACCGTCAGGCACCGGTCAAGGACATGGTGGGAAGAATCCGCGAAGGACTCAAAGAATTTTTCCGCCTGCCGGATGGTTACGACGTACTGTGCGGAATGGGTGGTGCTACCACCTTCTGGGACGCCGCCGCCTACGGATTAGTGCAGCACCGCGCCCAGCATGCAGCCTTTGGCGAATTTGGCAACAAATTCGCCACCGTCACGAACAATGCCCCTTTCTTAGAACCCTCAACCATCCGCTCCGCACCGGCAGGAAGCTGCATTGAGGTGATCGCTGAGGACGGTGTGGATGTTTATGCCTGGCCCCATAACGAAACCTCCACCGGCGTCATGGCTCCGGTCGCACGCCCCCATGGTGTACGCCGCGCCGTTGCAGGCGACGACTCCCCCCTGATCCTGGTAGATGCCACATCCGCAGCGGGCGGCACCACAGTAGACATAGCGGAAACGGACGTCTACTACTTTTCCCCCCAAAAGAATTTTGCATCCGATGGCGGCCTATGGTTCGGGACGTTCTCACCGGCAGCCATTGAACGAATTCAACGCATCAATGCTTCTGATCGTTGGATTCCCGAGTCTCTGTCCCTGCACGCCGCACTGGAAAACTCCAGGAAAAACCAAACCCTCAACACCCCAGGTTTAGCCGGTCTCATCATGCTGGAAAACCAAGTCCGTTGGCTCAACGACCATGGCGGCATGTCCTGGGCTGCCGCCCGTGCCCGGGAGTCCTCCAACCGCGTGTACACATGGGCTGAGTCCCGCGATTTTGCCACCCCATTCGTAGCGGACCCGCAGTACCGCTCCACCGTCGTAACCACCGTGGACTTCCATGAGGACGTCGATGCAACAGCGATCAGCTCGGTGCTGCGCACCCATGGGGTGGTGGACGTCGAACCCTACCGGAAGTTAGGCCGTAATCAACTAAGGATCGCCACCTTCACTGCCGTGGACCCTGATGACGTATCCGCGCTGCTGGACTGCATTGACCTGGTGGTTAACCAACTATGAGCCACAAGGCAACCCCTTAAACAACACAAAAACCATGAACCTGACAACTCTTTGGGGAGAAACGCCCCTCACGGTCATCGCGCTGGTGATCCTGGCAGCGTTAGCGGCTGGGTGGATTGACGCCGTGGTGGGCGGCGGCGGGTTATTGCAGCTACCCGCCCTGATCTTGGTACCCGGCATCTCCCCCGTTCAGGCATTGGCCACCAACAAAATGGCTTCTGTCTTCGGCACCACCACCAGCGCAATCACCTGGTTCCGGCGGGTGACACCCGACCTAAAAACCACCCTGCCCATGGCCCTCATTGCATTGGTGGGCAGTTACGGTGGTGCCAATGTCGCCGCCCTCTTACCTGCTTCTATCTTCAAGCCCACTATTGTGGTAGCACTGGCCGTGGTGGCTACGGTGACACTCGCCAAACCCGCCTTGGGCGAAACCTTGAAATACACAGGACCCTCCCGTAAGCACTACGCACTATCCGGCCTGATTGGCATCGGTATCGGCGTCTATGATGGCGTGATGGGACCGGGCACGGGGACGTTTTTGATCATGGCCCTGATCACCATCATTGGTCATGATTTTTTGACGGCAAGTTCCACCGCCAAGATGGTTAATGTAGCTACCAACATTGGTGCCCTAGCGTTTTTTATCCCCCAAGGGCATGTGTTATGGGCTCTGGGGCTGGCCATGGGGGTGGCCAATATGGTGGGGGGCTACGCGGGATCGCGCATGGCAGTGGCCAAAGGCAACCGGTTCATCCGCGCTGCGTTTCTGGTGGTGGTTACCGTCTTAATCGTCAAACTTGGGTACGACGTCTGGGGAGAAAACCTAGTGCCCAGCCTCCACTAACTGATGATTCGTCAGGGTGAAACGGAGTTGCTGTGTTGATCAAGGTGTTGACCAACCCGGCTCAGCGTCAACATCCTCTTCGTCAACGTCTTCTTCCGCTGCACGTTCTTCATCACTGAGGCGCTCAGACCACGGAACCCATTGTGGGGCCAAAAGCGCTCGTTCCGACGGCAAAAGTCCAGTCTCGCAGACCGTCGGCACAGATTGGCGCGCCGCCCGAGCAATCGTGACGTACCACTCCCAGTCACGGTAGCCCCGCTTGGTGGAAGTGAAGTAGTGAGTCACCAGGCGTTCGCCGTCAGCCACCACACGATGCCCATCGCCAATGTGTTCCGCCGGCACCAATTCCTGAAGTGCACTCACGGCAAACTCCTTGGCCTGGGCAAGCTTCTGATCTAAGGGTGGTTTACGTCGGATACGAACTCCGCCGGAAACACCCTCCACAGCATCCGAATCCGAAGGCGCATCGTCAGACACAACGCGTTTAGGCATAAAACCCCTCAAACATCCAGGTTGTCAGCGACGGTGCGCAGAATGGTCGCAATCTTCTTGCTGTGCGCTCGGTCTGGGTACTTGCCACGCTGCAAACCACCGGAAATGTCATCCAATAATTTGATCAAGTCCTCGTTGATCACGGCCATTCGTTGCGCAGGCATACGGGTGTTCTTTGCCACGGACGGGGTCCGTTCAATCACCGTGGCAGACAGCGCAGAGGGGCCACGACGACCGTCGGCTATTCCGAACTCCATCCGCGTTCCCGGCGCAACCGTATTCACACCGGCCGGTAATGCGCTGGCATGCAGAAATACTTCCGCGCCGTCGTCACTTGCCAGGAATCCAAATCCTTTGTCAGCATCGAACCACTTGACCTTGCCAGTGGGCACTTTTTTCGACCTCAGTTCTTGTGGTGATCCATGTGTTGCAGCAGATCAACTCGGACCGCGACGAGCCCAGGACCTGTTACACACCAGCCTAGTTCAGTTGTGTGTCACGGCTAAGCACGGCCCACCCGTGACGTCAGGACAATTAACGCGGCCACCCAGCAGTATTCTGGTGAATATGTCCGCCAGCAACCATTCCGCCGCACGCCCTACCCCGGACCCACGCCATGAACCTACTGACGGACGTCTGGAGTCGAGGGCCGGAACACCCTCTGGTATGAACTTGTGGGGGTGGCTTGCGGTGGCGTTATTTATCACCTCCGGGATTGCCCTCAGCATCATGCTGATTTTCACATGGATTTCTGGAGGGGAACCGGTGTGGCCTTGGTTCACACGGTACGCGTATTTCGCCTTCCCAGCAGCTTTCCTATGCCTTCTGCTGGCTTTACTGCAAAACCTGCTCCAGCGCCTCCGCTGAAACTCACCAAAAGATCCCTGCGCGCGTGAGGAGAACACGAATACCGTGGCAAAACTGTATTTCCGCCATGGCGCCATGAATTCCGGTAAGTCCACGGCCCTGCTGCAAGCAGCCTTCAACTATGAAGAACGTGGACAACGCGTCCTGCTGGCCAAAGCTCAGGTAGATACTAAGGGAGACACCCAAGTCATATCCCGTCTCGGCATTTCCCGCACGGTGGATCTGCTAGTGGAACCGGCAGACAACCTCCGCGCCAGATTCCGCGCCCTGGCAGCAGGGGTGGAGCCCGAAGCGCTTGTGGATAATCTTTCCCTACCCCCGGTGGCGTGTCTGTTAGTGGACGAAGCCCAATTTCTCACCCCAGAACAGGTGGAAGACTTGTTACGTATTGCGGTCCTCGATGACGTCCCCGTCCTCGCCTACGGAATCCGCACAGACTTTCGCACCCGCTCCTTCCCTGGATCAGCACGGTTATTGGAGCTGGCCCACTCCTTAGAGGAACTCAAAACCATCTGTCGTTGCGGGCGCAAAGCCATCTTCAATCCACGCCGCATCAACGGAACATTTGTGTTCACCGGCGATCAAGTGGCCATTGACGGGGACGCACAATATGAATCACTGTGTGCAACCTGCTACTTGCAGTTTTCGGGTGGCCTCTTGGGGTGATCTGAGACAGGCAAACGCCACCTTGCGAGACCCCCTGAATCACACAGGCAGAACATCTACCCGTCACAGTTGCCTCACAGAAAACGTGGAGACAATCATTTCCGTGAATATCAAAACTCCTGAAGCGAAACTGTTGGTCGTTGACGACGAACCCAACATCCTTGAGTTGCTGGCTACTTCCCTGCGCTTCGCCGGGTTCGACGTCGTGACGGCCACCAACGGCCGTGACGCCATCACCAAGGCTGAGCAGGAGAACCCAGATTTAGCGGTGCTCGATGTCATGCTGCCAGACCTGGATGGCTTCGCAGTGACTCGTAAACTCCGCACAGAAGGCCGCACCTTCCCAATCGTGTTCTTGACCGCCAAGGACGACACCGAAGACAAGGTTCAGGGCCTCACGGTGGGGGGGGATGACTACGTCACCAAACCCTTCAGTCTGGATGAAGTAGTAGCCCGCATCCGGGCTGTGCTACGTCGCACGCAGCCCGCCGAGGACGATGACTCCCGCCTGCGAGTCGATGATCTTGTTCTCGACGATGACGCCCACGAGGTCTTTCGCGGAGACCGAGAAATCGACCTCTCCCCCACCGAGTTCAAACTGCTGCGCTACCTGATGCTCAACCCAAATCGGGTGTTATCTAAAGCCCAGATTCTGGATTATGTGTGGGAGTACGACTTCAACGGTGATGCGTCCATTGTGGAGTCCTATATCTCTTACCTTCGCCGCAAGATCGACAACGACCCTGACTTACCGGCCCTCATCCACACCAAGCGCGGCGTGGGATACCTACTGCGCACCGCAAATAAACACTGACGACGGCTGTCTGTCTTTGACCGGACGTGGCTCCTGAAGGACCATGAACCACAGTGGAAACCTTGGTAACTCGCTGGCAAGCGTCATCACTGCGAACGCAGTTGATGGCGCTGACCGGCATGCTGCTCGCCGTCAGTATCGCAGTCACCAGTTTTGTGGCCATTTCGGTACTCCGTGATTCCTTGATCAGGACTATCGACGAAAGTCTCCAGGCTTCCCTGCACCCGGTGTCTACGGCCTTGATGTCGGAAATGACCGGCAGTCCTTCAGAAACCGTGCCCCACCAAGGGTATTTGCTGTCAGAGGACGCCGAAGTCATCGCACACGTTGACTCCACGGGGCGGAACGCCACGCTGCCCACCTCACAACCGGACCTTTCTAAATTCACCCGGGATATGGCCGCACACTCTGGACAGGTGGGGGTCACTGTCTCCTCGGCCGATGGCTCTGAGAGTTCATGGCGGGTGGTCGCAGCCCCTCAAGCCAGAACCAGTTACACGGTGGTGGTGGCTGAGCCCCTGGGAGATACCAACGGTTTGGTATCAGCAATCACCCTGTTGACGCTCAGTTTCGGCGCTGCCACCCTACTGGCCGCCCTGGTGGTGGGATGGCTACTCATCACCAGAGCTTTCCGACCGTTGAAAGAGGTTGAACAAACCGCAGCCAAGATCGCTGAAGGTGACCTCTCCCGCCGAATGGTTGGCTATAACTCCCAAACGGAGCTCGGGCAGCTATCAACGTCCTTAAACAGGATGCTTGGCCATATCGAGGACGCCTTTGATGCTCGTAAGAACTCAGAAGCGAGATTGCGGCAGTTTGTGGCCGATGCTTCCCACGAACTGCGCACCCCCTTGGTCTCTATCCGGGGATACTCGGAGCTCTACCGCCACGGAGCACTCAAGGACCCCGAACAGACCGCACAAGCGATGGGCAGGATCGAAGCGGAATCCACCCGCATGACCCAGTTGGTCGAAGACTTACTGTCCCTGGCTCGTTTAGACAGCAAACGAGAACTCGTGACCTCTGACGTCGATCTTTTGGTGCTGGCCCATGACGCCGCAGCTGATTTTGCAGCTTCTAGTCCTGACCGGAAGATCACGGTGACAAACCTGGATGACGGCCCGGCCACCCCCGTGTGGACGCGTGGAGAAGAAGCCAAACTACGCCAGGTGGTGGCCAACCTCATGACCAATGCAGTGCGGTACACACCACAAGGCAGCGCCTTACAGATCCTCACCGGGACCGTTCCTGTGACGGGGGTGCCCAGCGATCAACGCCCCCCCGAACCGGGCACGTACTCCGCATCGGGGTCGCTAGCACAAATCAAGATCCGTGACCACGGCCCAGGCATCAAAGGCAAGGACCGCACCAAAGTGTTTGAGCGTTTTTACCGCGCCGATACTTCACGCACCCGCGAAACCGGTGGTACGGGGCTTGGGCTGTCCATCGTTTCCGCAGTGATCACCCAACACGGGGGAACAGTCACTTTGGAAGACACACCAGGGGGCGGGGCAACTTTTGTGGTGTCTTTACCCAGCGCAGCAGCCCCTGAACCACCACCAGAATCCCAAGAAGATTTTGGGGAGCCCTTCTGAACTCATGTTTCTGCTGTGGCCTGGTAGTGGGATAGCAGCCAGGCGCCTGATTTTTCCAGGGTCCATAGAGAAGCCTGGACAGTGGGCTGTGTCCGTGGATCTCTGCCCACCACGTGTGTGGAAATCAGCACCGCCTGCGACCCCATGGTTAAGGTCTGCACCACATGGACGTCGGCATCAGGATCTCCCACTCCCATAGATTCTGGCTCAATTGGGCGCCCGTCGATCCCAATCAACAGAGCCTGTGGGTCAATAGCGCTGGATGACACCCCGTGATGTAGGCGCCGCAGCTCGCACTCCAACGCTTCCTGCTCCGGGGTTTTTAACGAAGTTAACGACTCATCACGGTGCTCAAGGCCTGGTCCTTGGTCAGGTTTTTGTCCTGCTTGGAAAGCCTTGGCGGCTGCATTGGCACGGGCGTCAGCGGCTTCGTTTAAAGGATGCCCGGCGTGACCTTTCACCCATTCAAAGGTGACATCTCGGTCGGTGAGTGCTGCGTCCAGAGCCTGCATGAGCTCAATGTTGAGGACTGGTTTGCCGTCCTTTTTCTTCCACCCCCTCTTCTTCCACCCCGGCATCCACGTGGTGATGGAGTTGATCACGTACTGGCTATCGCACAGTATCTGTAACGGCTCATCGACGTGAGCGGTGGACTCCAGCAGATCTAAAACCGCTTTGAGTTCCCCCATATTGTTCGTGCCATGTTCCCACCCACCAGCACGCCATCTGCTGTCGTCGATGTACCAGGCCCATCCTGCCGGCCCCGGATTTCCGAGCGCGGAGCCATCAGCAGCTGCGATGATCGTCATGACAACAACCATGACACAGCTCCCTGGGGTTCGAGAGCATGGTGTGTATCCAATTTCCCCACCCAAAACGTACATAGAGCATGACTTCGGTGGAGAGTGGGAAAAGACCAAGGGCCGCCCGCCCTGATTCGGACGAACGGCCCCTGGGATCAGTCATAGGACTTGATCACATCATGCCACCCATGCCGCCCATGGGGTCTTCGCCACCACCTGCTGCAGCGGGTTCAGGCTTGTCAGCTACCACAGCCTCGGTGGTCAAGAACAAACCAGCAATAGAACCAGCGTTCTGCAGTGCCGAACGAGTCACCTTCACCGGATCGTTGATTCCGGCAGCCATCAGATCTTCGTACTCGCCAGTTGCTGCGTTGAGGCCGTGACCAGATTCCAGACCACGTACCTTATCCACCACGACGCCCGGCTCCAGACCAGCGTTGAGTGCAATCTGCTTCAGCGGAGCATCAACTGCAACCTTGACGATATTCGCACCGGTTGCCTCATCCCCATCCAACTGGAGTTTCTCAAAGGCAGTCTTACCTGCCTGGATCAAAGCAACGCCGCCACCTGCAACGATGCCTTCTTCCACGGCTGCCTTTGCGTTACGCACGGCGTCCTCAATACGGTGCTTGCGTTCTTTGAGCTCAACTTCGGTGGCAGCACCCGCCTTGAGCACGGCCACACCGCCAGCCAGCTTAGCCAGACGTTCCTGGAGCTTCTCACGGTCGTAATCGGAGTCGGAGTTTTCAATCTCCGCGCGGATCTGAGCCACGCGGCCTTCGATTTCCTCCTGAGTACCTGCGCCATCAACGATCGTGGTTTCGTCCTTCGTGACAACCACCTTGCGGGCAGAACCCAGTTCCTCCAGGGTGGCGCTCTCCAAGGAAAGCCCCACCTCCTCCGTAATGACCTGGCCACCGGTGAGGATGGCGATGTCAGCCAGCTGAGCCTTGCGGCGGTCACCAAAGCCCGGAGCCTTAACAGCCACAGACTTCACGGCGCCACGAATCTTGTTCAGCACCAGCATGGCCAATGCCTCGCCCTCGACATCCTCCGCGATGATCAGCAGCGGCTTGCTACTTTGCATCACCTTTTCCAGCACCGGAACCAGGTCTTTCACTGCGGAAATCTTGGAGTTAACAATCAAGATGTACGGGTCTTCCAGGACAGCTTCCTGACGATCCGTATCCGTGACGAAATATCCGGAAAGGTAACCCTTGTCGAAGCGCATACCTTCGGTCAGTTCCAAGTCCAGGCCAAAAGTATTGGACTCTTCTACCGTGATGACGCCTTCCTTGCCCACCTTTTCCATAGCTTCGGCAATCAAACGCCCAATTTCCGGGTCAGCAGCAGAAATCGAGGCAGTGGCAGCGATTTCATCCTCGGTCTCAACCTCTTTAGCGGATGAGAGCAGTTCTTCGGTCACTGCTGAGACAGCTTTTTCAATGCCACGTTTGAGGGAAAGGGGGTCAGCGCCTGCGGCTACGTTACGCAGGCCTTCACGGACCAGAGCCTGGGCCAGAACGGTTGCCGTTGTGGTGCCGTCACCAGCAACATCGTCCGTTTTTTTGGCGACTTCCTTGACTAGCTCTGCGCCGATCTTTTCGTAGGGATCTTCTAAATCGATCTCCTTAGCGATCGACACACCATCATTGGTGATGGTGGGGGCGCCCCACGACTTTTCGAGCACCACGTTGCGACCACGCGGACCCAGGGTGACCTTAACGGCGTCGGCCAGGGTGTTCAGGCCGCGTTCAAGGCCCCTACGGGCCTCTTCGTCAAATGCAATCAACTTTGCCATGTGTTTCGTCCCTCCTGGACGGTCAACAGACTGTGCGGCCGCACCCGATGCCCGCGACGGACGAAACACGCTCACGAGATGGCCCGTGCAACATTGTTCCTCACCGGATGCAGCTGAAATTCACTCACCGTCTTGAGTGCACCGGGCAACCGCAGCACAGGCTCCCTAGCAGTCCACTCAACTGAGTGCTAGAGCCATTATTGGCACTCGGGCATGATGAGTGCAAACCTTTCAGAGGTTTGCCCCGGCGTGTTCGCCTTCAGCACACGGGCAGCATCATTGGACTGCACCGTATGGGTCCGGGACGGGCGGCACATACGGTTCAACAACGGGCTCGCTGACCGGCGCTGAATCCGCGGGCACTTGCTCAGGGGGTTGTTCCACCGGCGCCTGTTCAGCCGGGACCTGCTCCTCCGATGTTTGCTCAACAGGCCTTTGCGGCGCAGTCGTTTGATTTGTCGCCCCTGCCGGCGTCGGAATAGCAGTGGCCTCACCGGCAATATCCGTACCAATCACCACCACAATGGGGTAAGACACCGCATCGTCTTCAACCACCTCGTCAATGCCCAATTCCTCCGCCAGGGCTTGAGCCTGTTGCTGCTCATCGTCCGCGTAATAAACCACGCTGGTATCAGAGGCCACACCCCAGTTATCTATTGAGGCCACACTCCAACCAGCGTCAGTGAGCTGCTGGGCTGCGGTACCTGCGGCTCCGTTCACCGATGCTGCGTTGTACACCCCTACTTGCACAGAGCTGTCTGGTTCCGCCACTGCCCCAGAACCTGCGGCGGTACTGTGAGCGCTCGGGCTGGTGGCAGCACTCACATCGGAAGCCCCATAGTCTGGGTCCACGCCCAACAAGTAGGCAGCCGCACCCACGAGAAGCGACACCGCACCCGCTGCAATCAGCAACAGAATCCCTGCGGTCGCCCGGGGAGTGGGGGCGTCCAACGCCCGGTGAGTTCCAGCCCGCCTGCCATCTTCGGGAACATCATCAAAGACATCGCGGGGGATCTGGTTCAGCCCTATGGCACCACGAAGGGACGCCGTCGAGGAGTTACGGTGCTCTGACTGGCTGGTCGATGTCATAGCCTCATCATTCCACTGGACCCACTATGCCGCTTTCTGTTCGTCGCGACCCACGTCTTGTATGCCGTCACATCACCCCGCCGTCACGATAATCACGCAGTCGACGCATCAAGGCCGGGTACGCAGCCCACGCAGCAGAAGCATCGATCAAGGCATTCAGCTGCTGATAGTAGCTGGTCACAGAAATCTGCAGTTCCTGGCGTATTGTCCGTTCTTTAGCCCCTCGGTACTTAAACCGCCGCGATTCCATCTCCAGGATCGCCACATCCATATCGCTCAGCCGAGACTCCGTGGGTGCGGAAGAGGCAGAAGAAGGTGACTGCGGAGTCGTCATATACCCACTCTACGATCCAGGACGTTCTGGCGGCACATCCACCGTAGAGTGGGTGCCATGACCAAAGCAGAGCTTTCGGAAATTATGGCTTCTGACTGGGCAGAAGCCCTGCGCCCCGTGGAAGGCGTGATCCGTGAACTCGGTGATTTTCTGCGCGCTGAACACCGCCAAGGATTCCGCACTTACCCACCAGGCTCCGATATTTTCCGCGCGTTTCAGGAGCCCATGACTGCGGTGAAAGTCCTGGTGGTGGGACAGGATCCATATCCAACCCCTGGGCATGCTATGGGACTGTCATTCTCTGTACGCCCGGATGTTCGTCCGATACCACGTTCACTACAGAACATCTATACGGAACTCCAGGATGATCTCGGCATTCCACCAGCCACTCACGGAGATCTCAGCGCGTGGACCCAACAGGGGGTCATGTTGCTCAACAGGTGTCTCACCGTACGAGAAGGCGCGCCGGCATCGCATCATGGCAAAGGGTGGGAAACCGTGACCGAATGTGCGATCAAGGCCTTAGCCGCCCGTGGGGGACCGTTAGTTGCTGTACTCTGGGGGCGTCCCGCCCGCTCAACAGCGGCTTGGTTAGGGGAAACGCCCCGAGTGGAGTCCGCTCACCCTTCTCCCCTGTCAGCCTCTCGTGGGTTTTTCGGATCGCGCCCATTTTCCCGCGTTAATCAGCTGCTGGAGAACCAGGGAGCGGCCCCCGTCGATTGGCGTGTGCAGTAGATGCGGCATTCGGCCCATCACCGACGCCGGTTCCGCCCAGTGCCCAAGCTGTACTGCTGATGGTCAAAGGGACGCATCAGGTATTGCCCCAGCACCAAACCCGCAGCCATGGTCACGATTGTGGTCATAGCGGTCACCAATGACACAACACCATCGCCAGTGGTTTGCCCCTGAATAAACACGGCATACATCCCTCGGAAGATTGACAACCCCGGCAACAGGAATGTCATCGCCGGGACAGCAATCACCAAAGACGGTATCCGCATACGTCCTGCGACCAGTGCGGCAACGCAACCCACCGCTACAGCACCGGCGACTGCCTGCAATCGCACATCCACACCGAGGTATCCCACCCCGTGGTAAAAAACCAAACCACAGAACGCAGCGCATAGAACGGGTACAAGAAAGCGGGCAGAGGCCTGCAGCGTGACGGCAATGAACACGGCCGCTATGGTCATGAACACTGTGTTCATCACCACTCCGGGAGGTTCAAAATGGCTCTGCGCTGGGTCCACGGCGGTGATTTCGAATAAACCAGCCACCACGATGCCCGCATAAATTCCTGCCACGATCCCCGCGAAAGCCATTCCGGTGGACACAATGCGCCCAGCGGCTGTCACGGGGAACCCACTGATGGCGTCGTGCATAGTGGACATAAACCGCGTGGTGGGCATGAGCATAATCAGTCCAGCCGCGATGACCCGCGGCGGAGATATCTCCAGATCCGTTTGCGAAAACATCATGGCCAATCCGGTTAGAACAAACCCGGAAACCGTCATGGTGAAAAACTCTGGGTATCTGCGCCTTCCCATCCACTGGCCAATCCGGGACACAATCAACGCAGACAGCCCAGAGATTCCCGCACCTACCACTCCCCCACCGATTCCCAGGGTGATACTGAATGCCGCAGCAATCATGGCTGCAGTGACCACCCAGTTTGGGAAAGTTTTGGGTCGGGAGTTGATGGCTTCTAGCCTGGCACTGGCTTCGGCTCGGGGCATGTCCCCTTCAATGATTTCAGCCACTAGGTGGTGTGTATCCGCCAGCCCCGCGTAATTGTCTGTCCAGGAGCGCACCACACGCATCACCGTGTGGCTGGTCATATTGTTGTCTTTAAAAACGTCTTCGCGAGTCATAGTGGCGGTGGCTGCGGTATCCGGCACGTAGTTGATCATCACCGCCTGGTTGGTGATGTCTACCTCCAGGTTTTCCACCCCATACGTGGCGCAGACTGCCACAATCGCATTTTCCACTTCCAATGCGTCTGCCCCGTAGTGGAACATTGTTTCCGCTAGCCGAAGGGCAAAGTTCAGGGTTCGTCGGGCTTCTTTTTCATCGGCGCCGGTGTGGCGGCGCAAATGAGCAAACGGGCTGACAGCCAAACGATCCACCAGTCCCATGGGGGCGGTCATGCCGGTGTCACGTTTCAACAATGAATGCAGCACCCGCCTGGACCGTGGCTGGGTAGCCGTGGATTCCGACGACGGATAAGCGGCTGGCAGAATCGCTGTTGTCGGCCCCGTCACAGCGGGTGCCGCGTCGAGCATGGTGGTATCTGGCCGCACCACAGCGGCAGTCTCTGCGGTCTGTCCCTTTCGGCCTCCGGTACTCCCGGGAGGCTCACCCAGTAACGCGTGTCGCTTCTTCCAGTCCTGTGCAACATCCTCGGGGGTCAGGACCGGGATGGGGGCAACAGCAGCCGTGAGTACCTCTGTTTTTGCGCCCGCTTCACGTGCCCGTGCGCGCTCAGCCTGTGCTTCAGTGGCTGCCGCGCGTACAAAAATACCGCCGGTATACCTGTGATCCAGATTGAGGTGGGTGTCCGGTCCAAAAGGCTCGGAATCTGACTGAGAATCAACCCACCCTGACACCGGATACCCGCCGCCATCCAGTGTCAGGGACAGCCGACCGATATCGGCGGATAACGGCTCAGTAGAACGGTCCGTCATGGAAACGAACCCATAATTGACGTGCGACTTTTTCACCTATCCGGTTCCACACGGCCACTTTGGTGGGGTGGATTTCTTGGTCCCATACGCCTACGTAGTCGACAACTTCGCCTTTTGTGAAAGACGTTTTGAACATCCCCATGCCGTGAAACTGATGATCTTCGTTCTTAAGCTGGTCAGAAGGGGGTGTGCCACAGAGGTCGTAGTCCTTGATGGCGTGTTCGGCCATTAAGTCGTTCATAGCGGTCCACTGCACCAAATGCGCATCCCCACGCTGTTTACGGCGCGGTTTGGATCCGCCGTCCTTGTACGTGGCATGAGGGCCGTAGTTAACCACAAAAGCTCCTACGGAAGGCTCGCCGTCCTCGTAGGCAAAGTACAACCGCCCTTGCCCGTTATTCGCAAAGTTGCTCCAGAACCGGCTGTAATACGAAAAGGGACGCAGCGTGACGTTAAGTTGCCCCTGACGTGCAGTCTGCATCAGGGAATACATGGCCCGCATGTTCTGCTCATTGACCTCCACCCTCTCCACTCGGGCTTCTTCACGGATCGCGCGCCGCAGCTTATTGCGTCCGTTAGATTGCATGCCTTTCATAATGTCTTCCGGGTCGCGCTCGGTGTTCACGACGGCGGTGTGATCATTAGGTTGAATGATCAGAGACTGCATGAGGCCAGCATTATTCATAGCCTCACGAGCCTGTTGTGAATCTGGGATCACGGGCTCCATCTTGACCAGGAATACGTCTTGGGCCTGGGTTTGCACAAATCTGCGGGTGGCATCGGAAAACCCCGCAATATCTTCCACGGTTTCGACGGCTGGGCCTTTGACCATGTACCACAAACGGCCAAGCACCGGAAAAGTCTTTTCCAACACCAAGGTGTAGATGGCCTGGGAACCATCGTGAGGTTCATGGACTAGATAGACGGGTTTCCACCCATATTCCTTTTTAACGTCCGCGAAAGAAGCAGACTGAAGCATGTCCCCACCATGCGGGTTGGCAATCACGTGGTCGTCCCACTGGGCTACTTCCGTGGTTGTGGCATAACGCGCTGCAAACTCTCTCAACTATTTCTCCCCCGTGATGTCAAAGACTCAGAATCGTACGGCCGTAACGACCTTGTGTAGGTTTCGGCAGTAGTACTAGTACCAATTTTCGCCGGTTCTCTTCAGATGTACGCGCAATAAGGCACCTTCGCCGCCTGCCGTCCATGCACGGTATTTGATGGTGTTCAGCGGTAAGTCCCAACATCCCACAAAATCTGTGACGTGGTCGTTGAAACCCGTTTTGAACTGTCCCACTCCGTACAAGGAGTGTTCGGTGTCTTTGATTTTGTCTGATGGTGGGCAGGCACAGAGGTCATATTCGGTGGCTCCGTGCTCTTGAAGCCACCGAATACTCTCCACCACGGAAAGGGCAGGAACCCCACGGACAGGCTGCCGGCGCAAGGATGCGGCATCCTTGCGCGATCCTTTATTCCCCAAAAGCATCACGAAGTCACAGCACACCACCTTCAACGGGGTACCACCGGAAGTTTCGACCGCCGCAGGGTCTGGAACGTAACCGAACACAAAACACCCCTGCCCTGCCTGGGCGTGGCGTTTCCACATCGAGGTGTAGTACTCACGGTTACGCATACTGAAACGCCCCTGTGCGGTTTCAGCGAACAAGTCCAGGAAGATCTCGCAGTTCTCGTCTGTCACAGGAACCACCTTGGCCACGGCTCCGTCTTTACGCGCTTTACGGATGTTGTAGCGGGTTCCCCGGCTAAAGCTAGCCTCAATGCTCTCTAGGCCATGCGCGATATCCACAATGATCGTGGAGCCATTGGGCTGTACGTTCCACGTCTTCTGCAAACCTGCGTGGGATAAGGTGACACGGTTAGCCACGGTATCCAGCAACTCGGGCTCTACTTTCAGCAAAAAAGCGCCTTGGTCACGGGCCAATCGACCGAGTGCGTGAACGACCTCCACAGTCTGCACCGCAGTCACCGTGCCCGGGCCTTTGGGCACGTACCACACGGCGCCCAACCCCGGCACCTGACGCACCAGCACAGTCACAGCTACGTCACGACGACCGCTATTAACGTCACCGGGTAGCCCCACAAGGACATATTGTGGCCGCCACCCAAATGCGCCTTTGTGTTCAGCGAACGCAGGTCCTTGGAAAACATTGCCACCGTCCGGATTACTGGTAAGGCGCTGCACCCATTCCTGCGCTGAAGCTTCCACCACACGAGCATGCCCCGTGTTCTCAGTGGAGGCATACTGCGTGGCATCGGATGGGAAGCGACTGGTCATTCCCGGCAGAACGCGTGGGATCTTGGGCAGAGGCATCAGAGCAATCACCTTGATCGGAGGGCAGCTTTTCAACCCCGTAACGGTACCGGTTCCAGAAGGCCCTTGCACGCCCAGCACGTCTGGAGTGCGGCTCGCACTCCAGAGAATTAGACCACCACTACCTCCACTCCGTTAGCTGATAAGGCATCAGCTAACGGACCTTGCGGGTGAGCATCGGTGATCATTACGTCTACCTGGCTGAAAGCAGCAAATCTGGCCAGATTTTCATGGTCGTGCTTTTCCGCGTCACATAACACCACCACGGTGCGTGCCGAGTTCACGATTGCGGTTTTGACGGCGGCCTCTGGAAGGGCTGGAGTGGAGAATCCAAAACCAGCTGCCACACCGTTACACCCCAAGAACGCGATATCTGCCCGGTACCGGGAATACTGTTCAGCAGTTAGTGCCCCAGAAGCTGCCCAGGTCAAGGTTCTTACCCGCCCGCCCACAAGTTCCACCGAAATTTCTGGCTGATCTGCTAATCGACCCGCCACATGTAGCGCGTGAGTCATAACCAACAAAGAGTCCTCACCACAGCCAGCTCTACTCGTGGCCAGAGCATCAGCTACGGTCTCCACGGTGGACCCGGCGTCAAGCACCACACTCGTGGCTTCCGATTTTTCAAGCAACTGAACCGCAGCGGCGGCGATACGCCGTTTGGCCGGAGTTTTCAGGGGTTCTCGGCTGCTAAGCGACTGTTCCATGGAGGAGGCACGATCAAGAGAAACTGCACCTCCGTACACGCGGCGCAGTACCCCTACTGACTCAAGTGCCGCCAGATCACGGCGGATGGTCTCCATCGTGACAGCAAATCGCCTTGCCAAGTCCGCGCCGCTGACACGACGGGTCGTCGAAACCAGTCGGGCAATCTCGTCTTGGCGTTCCTCAGCAAACATCGAGCCCCGTTCCTGTCCTTCCATACCCATCATTGTCCATGTGTACGCAGGAATGGGCTGTCTCCTGCCACTGATGGCCCTTCAAAACATTTTCGGGGTTGTTGTGCTTTCACCTCGTCCATCAATACACCGACCGCTCGATGGCTAGGGAACAGTTACGTAGCCGATTCGCCCCGGGCACAATGTAAGTTCGCCATAACCGTTGTGAATTCGTTGAAGGGAAGGAGCGATCATGACTAATTTCGCCCTCGTTGAACGCCGCCACCTGGCAGCCCTATTGCGCCGTGTGGGCCCAGATGCACCCACCCAGTGCGAAGGCTGGAATACCCGCGATCTTGCTGTGCACTTGGTGGAGCGTGACTCTCGTCCTGACATTGCGGTGGGTAAGGCAGCACCCAAGCTGCCGGTACTCGGCAAACGGGCTCATGCTGGAGACGCCGCACTGCACAGCATGCCGTGGAGTGATCTGGTGTCCAAAGTCGAAAAACCCTCACTGTTCTCCCCCGCCCGGTTCGGCCCGATGGATAAGCGACTCAACACCGTCGAATTTTTTGTACACCACGAAGACGTCCGGCGCGCCCAGGACACATGGCACCGGCGTCAATTACTGCACGACCAAGAAAAAGATCTTTGGGCAACGTTACAGCTGATGGCTAAGTACCTACTGCGGGGCGAACAGGACTCTGTTCTGTTGGTGGCTTCCGGCCATGGCTCAATTCGGGCCGGTAAAGGAAAAACTCACAGTGTTCGCTTGGTCCGTGGCTATCCTTCAGAGCTGTTGCTGTGGACCTACGGACGCCGGGAATCCGCTGATGTGAGTATCACCGAAGAATAACCCCGCACGGGGGAGGCAAGGAGTTGCTGCTACGCGTGGAGGCATCATAAGAGCCCCCTGTCGGACTCGAACCGACGACCTACGCTTTACAAGAGCGTCGCTCTACCAACTGAGCTAAGGAGGCGTGTTCCATCACGGAACCCGCCCATCATAGCGGTTGCTTGGCCTGGCTTCACATCCGCAGCTCCCACTGCCCCAATAGTCATCAGATACGTGTAACGCCCCGCAGCCTCAACCGGCGACGGGGCGTTACACGTAGGCACTAGAACAGATCAGTTTCGAGCAGCCTCCACGGTCTCCTTGATGCCTTGTTTCTGATCCCACTGTTTCCCATCAATGATCACTGTGGGCGTTCCAGCCACGCCGTTACCTTGCGCCAAAGCTGAGGTGTAATTGACCATGGTGCGCCACTGGCCATCTTTGACAGCATCTGTGACGTCCGCACCGTGCTTTGCGGCGATATCAATGATTTCTTGGTCATCAAGACCGCCGCTGCCTTGATGAGTGAATATTTCTTTCTGGAATTCCAGTGCCTGTTCTGTACCCACCTGTTCAGCCACCGCATAGTAGGCGTTAGCCGCCCGGGAGGAATACTGGGTTCCGTTGTCAAGGAAGTTTACGGTCCGGTACTCCACCGTGGCATCACCATTTTTGACCAGTTCAGCAATCTCGTCGCCGTACTCTTTCTCCATGTCAGCGCAGTGAACACAGTCAAAATCTTGCCAAATCACGATTTGCACCGGGTCACCTGTTTCGGATGCGGTCCCGGGGTCGACGATCCCTTCAGCATCAGGCTCACTGGGCGGAGTTTCTGGCGCCGGCGGGGCATCCTTAACGTTCACTTCCGTGGTATCCGAGGTGTCTTTTTCAATCCCGTCGGCGGTCATGACGATTCCGCCATACTGGTTAGAGGATCCAGGAACGGGCCCTGCGTCAGGAATCTGCTGTGAACGCACTTGCCAGATCACCAGACCAATCACCACCAGTACCACCAGTACCAGCGCACCAATCCCGCCCATCAGCCATTTGCGGCGACGGGCATCCGATTTAGCGTGTTTATCCGCGATCTGACGAGCTTGGGCTCGGAAGTCTTGACTACTCTTACTGGCCATGGGTCCTCTTCGTCTGACGGTGGGGGAAGGTACCGGGTGCTTCGTGGTAAACCGCGTAGCAGATACCGGAACCAAATTTCTGGTCTACCGCAAGAATAACGGTCTTGATGACACAGCTGCTGCCCAGGTAAGGCTCATAATCCCCTCAGCCTTTAACCGCGCCTCCGGTTAACCCTGCCACGATGTAACGCTGCAGCAGTAAAAAGAGCAGGACCACAGGGAGTGCGGAAATTACCGCGCCGGCGCTAAATACGCCCCAATCTTCACCAAACTGAACCGACACGAACTCGTAGAGCCCCACGGCAAGAGTGTATTGGTGAGGGTCTTGTAACACGATCCGCGCCAATAAAAAGTCCGAGAAAGCTGTGATAAAAGACAGCATGCCCACCACTACCAGGATGGGTCTCACCAACGGCAGAATCATAGTCCAGTAAATCTGCGCATGGGACGCCCCATCAATCGTGGCTGCTTCGTCAATGTCTCGCGGGATCGTGTTGAAGAATCCGTACATTAAGAAAGTATTAGCCCCCAAGGCACCACCCAGATAGACAGCAATCAGACCCATCCAAGAATTTAGCCCCAACGCCGGGTAAACTTGGGAAATTGCGAATAGCAACAAAAAAATTGCCACGAAAGCAAGCAGTTGTGGGAACATCTGGATGACAAGTAGAGACATCAGTGCTTTGCGACGACCCGCGAACCGGAAGCGCGAAAAGGCATAAGCAGCAGCAGCTCCAATCACGGTGGTTCCAATAGCTGTCGAGATCGCGATCACCATTGAGTTCATAAACCATCGCAAGAAAGGAGTATGTGGATTAGAAAACAAATCTTGATAGTTAATAAGACTAATTGTCGAAAACAGCTGGTTGGAACTCATCAAAGATCCGCTAGCGGATAATGACGATGACACCGCATACAGCAAAGGAAAGAGAGCAAAAATACAAGTTATCAGAGCCACCGCATGTCGCCACCACGCATTCGCCCGCGTCACAGCAGACCGGCGCCGCCTGCGAGGCGGCAATTTAGGGCTTTCCTGGGGCATATGTGTAGTTTTACTGACCATCACGCAATCTCCTCAAGCGCCCGGGAGCGACGAAAAGTCAACACAGAGACAATAGCAATCATGACAAAAATTAATATAGACAGGGCCGCAGCCAACCCGTAATCATTTGCTCCTCCAGAAAATGCAATCTTGTAAACAAATGAAATAAGGATGTCAGTGGACCCCACCCCCGTCGTGGATTCAATATTTTGAGGACCACCCTTGGTGACCAAATAGATCACATTGAAATTATTGAAGTTCATAGCGAAGGAGGCAATCAATAAAGGACCCACCGCCACCATCAGCATGGGCAACGTGATCGAACGAAATCTCCGAAAGGGCCCCGCCCCGTCCATGGCAGCTGATTCATAAATTTCATCCGGTATAGACTGAAGAGCCCCCGTAGTGATCAAAAACATATAGGGGAACCCCAGCCATAGGTTGACCAAAATGACAGACAGCCTAGCCAGCCATGGATCATCCAGCCATGGAACCAAATTCTGGTTGAGTAAAACTTGATTTACCCAACCATAATCTGTATTAAGCAGTCCTGCCCAAATCAAGGCAGAGAGAAAAACCGGGAATGCGTAGGGCAGGAAAATAATGGCTCTGTAAATATTTCTCCCTTTAAGATTTCGATCATTAAACATGATCGCCAAAAATAAGCCAACGAAAAAACTTAGCGCGACAGACATGAAAGCGAACACGAAAGTCCATATCGTGACCGATAAAAATGACCCGCCCAGCACTTTTGGATCAAAAACAGATCCGAAATTTTCAAACCCTACAAAAACTTGCCAACCTGGGCGTAGTTCTTCTCCGCTTGGTCCAACAAAAGCACCTTTACCCTGGTCAACCCAAGCGGTGCCGTCGTCCTCCACCATGGCATCTCGATTTTTGTCATAATGAATTGTGGGTGTATATACAAAAGCTTTGCGGCCATCAGTAGTGCGCAAAAACTCGTCATGAGCATCTTCTGACCTCGGAACTCTCAATTCTGCCAGCTGCTCGGAAACCGCCACCACTTGGGGGTACTCCAACACATCGTAACCATTCACTGCTCGAACAGACCGATCGAAAATTTCTGCAGAATCAACACTTTTAAGAGGCTGATCGTTACCACCAACCAGTACACGGTCATCCTGCACGATGGCCAACGCTAGTTCTCCACCCCCATCCCGCAGAACCGTTACAGCATACTGCGGTGATCCCTCAACGCGCTGCTCATGGGCACGTTCCAGATGTTCAATAGCAGCTTCTTTTGTTCCACTATGGCCATCCCCGTAGTTGGTTAATGCCGTATACCCAGTGTATAAAATGACGAATATTTGAAATACTAAAAGAAAAATTAAACCCGGGAACATATATTTAGCCGGGAGAATTCGTCGCCCGGGGAGGAAATATATAATATTTACCGCAATAAGTGTTAATGCCAAGAAAAGGGTGATGCCCCAACTTCCTACGCCAGACGCCGCCACAATTCCGTACAAACCGAAGGCATTGACCATCCCCATAAGGATCAGTTTAACTAAGAAACCTCCGCTGAATCCATGAGCATGGGATATTTTGGCTGTCGTCTCCATCAGATCTGCCCCTCGATGTTTAAAATCATGTCATTCCACAATTTTTCAGGATCACCTTTCCCCTCAATAATTGAATTTTCAGTCGTTCCCCAAAAATTCCAGACAACGCCCATCTGAGGGATGGCGGGCATGGGCAGAGCACTCTCCGCAATCTCTGCATAGCGAGTGCGCCAAGGGTCGTCCTGCATTTCCTTCACCGCAGCTGACGAGGCAGGGGGGCGTCCCGTTGACTCATAAAGTGCCAGCTGGGTTTCAGGGCGAGTCACCCAGTTCGTCACAAAATCATGAGCAGCCACAGGGTTCCGACCATAGGCGTTCACGAAAAAAGCCTGAACGCCAACAAAAGGAAGAGATTTTTCTGGCCCTGCCGGAGGAATTGGAAGTACTGTACAGTTCATTTCTGCTGCTTCAATATCCACCAAATCCCACGGACCACACACGTGGAATGCTGATCTTCCGCTCAAAAAATTCTCTTTTGCGATTTCCGGAGTCATGGAAGTTCGCAAATCGCCCGAATCTCCCAGCTCCGCCAAATAACGGGCAAACTCTAAACCACCGGAACCACCCATGGCGATCTTCGGCAAATACTGCCCTTCGGTGTCGCGCTTAAAAACTTCCGCACCAAAAGAGGTTTGTAATGCGTAAAGATGGTAAGGGTCACCACTCGTTGGTGACTGGGATATTGTGAATGGATACTGCAACCCTCGCTCATCCATCAACCGACGCCCTATAGAACGCAGGTCATCAAAATTTTCAGGGTTTTCGCGGGTGACGTCGTCGTTGCGAACTACAGCCACACATTCCACAGCATAGGGCACTCCATAATTTGCTCCTTCGTAGGCTATCGCACTCAAGAAATTAGGGATAAAATCCGTGCTTTTATCCCCCATCTCCACAGTTTCGATAACGCCATTTGCAACTAATTGGCCTAGATTGTCATGTGGAGATATTAAAATATCGGGAGCTTGCCCCATGGGCGCCTGTGATATAAAGTCAGATATAGATTGAGAGTTAATTTCCCGTTGAATAAGCTCGACCTTAATCCCCGTCGATTTATTATATTGATCAGCGATTGCCCGCAGCCCTGGAATTTCATCGTCACCAGCTTGAATCCGAAGGGTCTCGGCCCCCGCAGCAAGAGTCCCACGCTCCGCCGAGCCGCACGCACTCAACGCCACCACAACACCCACACCCACCGCTCCACTCACCAGGCGACGCCGATTTACTATCCCCAGAGGCGAGGTGGGTATCACGTGATGACTAGTCATCCTCACATCTTACGGTCATATTCTGTGATCCACATCATGTTAAAAACATCACGTGTGCCAAAAAATCACAGGTCACGCTTCATCCCGTGAACCGCCCCAGACAAGCTAAAGTCACACCCTCACCCCGGTGTAAACTTCCGTAATCATGCAAAATTTCTCATCGGGTTCCTCCCCCCAACCGTTCTGGGGGAACCACCTCCCCAACGCAGTTGCCCGCCGAGTCCGGATCCAAACGAGTTTTCCGCAGCCCGAACTATTAGATCTGCCGTGGCCAATTCATCTTGCCGAATGGCCAGATGATCTTCTAGTGGCCTACCCCCGGGGAATATCCCGGCACGTCGTAAGGTTCGCGCAGGTCGGTGATCGTGTGCTTGCCGCTAAGGAAACCACCGCCCGCAATGCTTCCCGCGAATACGATTTACTTCGACGCCTACGACAACTGGGCGCCCCTTGCGTGGTCCCGGTGGCCGTCATCACTGAACGACATAACCCCGCTGGTGAACACTTACCAGCTGTTCTACTCACGGAGCACATGAATTTTTCATTGCCATACCGTGTGCTGTTCTCGGAACACCCCGATGGAGAAATTGCCAACAAACTCGTCGATGCTCTGGCTCTGCTGCTCGTGCAGCTGCACCTAGCAGGCTTTTACTGGGGTGACGTCTCCTTATCCAACACCCTATTTTTACGTGACGCTGGTCGCTTCGCAGCCTGCCTTGTTGACGCAGAAACCGGAGAGCTGCATCCACGTCTTACCACCGGGCAACGCAGCTACGATCTTGAACTTGCCCGCACCAATGTGGCTGGTGAACTGATGGATCTCTTAGCTGGTTTCGACGATGACTCCCAGGACGGTGCACCACTGGACCCTTCCATGACCACGGGGGAAAAGGCTCACTACGAACCCGCCGCCGTGACCACTGCGCTGCCACGAATCGTCGCGTCCTCTAGCCCTGCAGTGCCCGTTGATCCGTTCAGCACGTCCGAACGCATCGTGGAAACTTACACCAAGCTGTGGGATGCACTTACCGGCGAAGAACGCTTTCCACATGAACAAAAGTGGCGCGTCGCAGAACGTATCAAACACCTCAATGACCTCGGCTTTGATGTTGAAGAAGCTTCTTTAGATACAGATGAACAGGGGTACGTTCATTTGATTCCCCGGGTCGTGGAACCGGGGCACCACTCACGGCACCTACGCAATATCACTGGCATGACGGCCCGAGAAAACCAGGCCCGCCGTATCCTCACGGACATCACACAATTCGGACGCGCGCTTTACCCGGGGGTGCCGGAGGATCTCACCGGTGCTTTGTGGATGCAGGAGGTATACGCCAAGATCATGGCCGCTGTGCCGTCTGATTTACGCGCTAAACGTGAGCCTGCGGAAATTGTGCATGAGGTGTTAGAACACCGATGGTTTCTCTCCGAACGCCTCCTTGAGGACATCCCCACCCCCCAAGCAGTGGAGGACTACGTGGAGTCACAGTTACGAACCCGACCCGATGAACAACTCATGCTCTGATCATCGAACGTGCACCATATTGTGCGGGCACTCAGCCGACCGATTGCATGAGGGTGTCACGAACCCTCGTTGCCCAATCCTCGGGAAGACGGCCTTCCCTAGCGACTTGCGCATAAGCGGAACCGAGCAGTGAGTCCACAACCACTCCCAGGTCAACATCCGGGCTCATCTTGCCTACTTCAATCTGCAGTTGCAGCAGTTCCACTAACTGTTGCATGCGTGGCCTCACCAAGTGACGGCGCAAAATCTGTGAAATTTCAGAGCGGGGACGGGTCAGCAGTGTGACGGCCACCCCCGTACCAAGATCCTGAATCAGAACTCGCAAAGCCGTGTCCAGAGCGTGCACCCAGTCATCCTGCGTCCAATCCGCTGGGTCCAGATCTAGCGGTTGTGGCGCCAAATTTTCTTGCGAACGCGTGAGCACATCATCCACCATGGCATCTGAATTGGCGTAACGACGATAGATCGAAGTCTTTGCGACACCTGATTCAGCTGCGACCGCTTCCACGGAGAGCTTGTCTGGCCCTTCCCTTGTCAGGATGCCCAGAACGGCCGCTGTAATTTTACGGTCCGTCGTGACGGTGCGAGGGTCCGGGGTGGAAGCTGTTTCAGCCATAGTTAGCTCTTTTTCCAGTCCTCAATGGGCCAGTGGTTACGCTGCGCGAGGCGATAGAGCGGGATATCTGGATTGATCACGTAAGGATGACCCACCAGTCCCAACCAGGAGGCGTCCGCGAGGGAATCACCGTATCCGAAAGAGCGGGTGAGGTCATAGTTGTTGTCCTGAGCGTACTTCTTGATCCACTGCGCCCTGGCTTCATCCACGAGAGGCGGAGCGGCTAAGTAACCGGTCAAAACTCCGTTGCGCTCAACCATAGACCCGGCCACCACCTCGTCAAACAGATCCGCTAAAGGCGCGACCAATAGATCCAGAGACCCGGTAACTAATACGGTGTGATGACCGGCTGCCCGGTGCTCTTCAATCCTTGCCAAGGCACCTGGTTTCAGGACCTTCAGAAGGTCTTCTCCCAGCTTGCCGTCAACCGCCTGGCGAATTGCGTCGGCGTTAAAGCCTTCGTAACGACGCATAAATGCGCGCACGAATTCTCCCCGATCACGGCGTTCCGCTTTGAGGTAAGTGGGCATGGTGCGCGCGGCGTCGAATAAATCGCCCGGGCGTTTGGCAAGCGGCAAAACACGACGTTGCACAGCTAAGTATTGGCCTACCACCGTGGAGTCCAGCACTGTGCCTTCCAGGTCAAAGATCGCCAAGACATCCGTGGCAGGTTTCAGCTCTTTTCGTGGACGTTCTCTGCGACGAGCCCGCGCCGAAGATGCACGGGAATAAGCCCGAGTCATCTCGGTCAGGGCTGGAAGGTGAATCGTCAGCCAGTAAGTCCGCCAATCAATGTCACGGGGATCAAAGGTCTGGTCCTCCGGAGTACCCTCGGGCAGAGATGCATTCAGGGCGCGGGCATTACTGTCATCAAAAAGCATCTCTGTGCGCGTGTAGTTCTGGTATAGATCCACGTAAGTGCGTAAGGACCCCAGACCAGACTGCATTTTGTGAAGGGCATTAGTCCACTCCAGCGTACGTTTGGTGGAAGGCAGCAGCGCGCCTAAACGTCCACCCCATTCCGTTATTTTTTCTTTTCCTGCCAGGGATCGCACGACTGCGTTATTCGCAGGAAATTTCCATTCTGGAACCACCACTGGTTTACCATCCGAACCCTCCACCGGATTTTTCAGGAAATATTCCCGCACAAACCCATACATTTCATGGAAGGGCTCAGGGTTGGAAGCCCCTGAGCAAATTTGGTAATACCCAGTTTGTGTGGGCTCTCCCTGGACCTCACCACGGTGTCCGTGCACCACCAGGGCCGTAATCGCATTAACCACAAAATCCACGGGGATCACATCCAGCACAGAATCCGGCAACCCTGGAAATTCTGGCAATGCACCCTTGGCATAAGCCATGATGAGCGGGTCAGCTACTTTATAACCGTCAATCCATCCTGGTTGTGGATGGCGCAATGCTGATTCAATGATTGACGGACGCACCACAGACAGACGGCGCCCATCTCCGGCCCATAAGTCTTCGGCAACCCGTTCCCCCATGGCTTTGGTGAAAGTGTAAATGTCCGTCCATCCCAGAGACTGCGCTCGTGTACGCCCTAAGTCAACCAGGCGCTGAGTGATCCATCCAACCCTTGCTGCCTCGGCAGATTCCGCAACGGATTTCGGGCCACGCTTGCTGGTGGTTTTGGTGGCTGAGCTAATGAAGGTGTGCAGCTGTTCCGGGGTGCGGGATGCCAGTTCCGCTTCTTCCCGAGCAGCTAAAGCGTAGTCAAATTCGCGCCGCCAATTCACGTTGTGGTCAATTGCCGTTTCGGGACGCAGCCCTTTAGCAATTCCTCCCACATAGCATGTGGACACATGGATCACATGCGGATCTTGCCCGGAGGCTAGCAATGCTTCGTAGAGATTCAGCGCGCCACCTACGTTCGTTGAAAAGGCCTCATCAATCGGAGGGTCAAAAGAAACCGTAGAAGCCGAATGCACCACGGCGTCGAAATTCTGAGTGATGCCGTGAAGCGCGGAAAGATCCCCTTCAAGGACTGTCGTTCGTTCCGTAAAAATGCGTTGGGCTTCGTCGTCTCCTACGCGTTCGCGCCATGATTTGAAAACGGGTTTGCGGAAAAGCTGATTCAACCGCGCTTGGGCAGTGAATTCACCCTTGGAACGGATCACCGCCGTAATGTGGATGTTGTTTTCAGAAGACAACAGGCGTTCCATCACGGCCTGCCCTAAGAAACCAGTTGCTCCCGTTAACAGGACTCGCTTAGTGGTGTTCGCAGACAACGATTCTCCTCATCCGGGCACCCTGTGTGACACCCTCTTACGCTACGCCCCCCGTAGTGTACCGTGGGCTCTATGTTCACCGCATTGATCACGGGCGGCACCTCTGGCATCGGGGCCGCATTTGCTACCTCTCTGGCCAGCCGTGGGCTGAATTTGGTCTTGGTCGCACGCGATACGAGTCGGTTGGAAAACTTCGCACAGGAAATACGGTCTCGGTACCGCGTTGACGTGGAAACCCTGACCGCTGACCTCAGCGACCGCCACCATGTAGATCTGGTAGCTCAACGACTTGAAAGCACCGAAAAACCCGTGGATGTTCTGATCAATAACGCAGGATTCTCCGTGAAGGGTGCCATCGCCAGCAACGATCACACCCTTCAGGATGCTGGGTTTGACGTCATGTGCCGCGCTGTTCTCGTGCTCTCCTCCGCCGCTGCACGTGCCATGACCGCGCGTGGGGAAGGCTGGATCCTCAACGTTTCGTCCGTGGCTGGCACAGTAAGCATGGGTCCTTACTCAGCAATTAAGGCGTGGGCGACCACATTCACCGAATCCTTAGCTGTGGAGCTTCAAGGCACCGGCGTGCAGGTGACTGTGGTGTTACCGGGCTGGGTCCGCACTGAATTCCATGCCCGTGCTGGTATTAGCGGTTCTTCAATTCCCAACTGGCTGTGGCTGGATGCTAACAGCATGGTTGAAGAGGCTCTTCAAGACATGATTCGGGGCAAAGTTGTGTCTGTGCCCACCTGGCGCTACAAAATTCTGACGAGCGTAGTCAAAATCGCACCACGGCCAGCTATTCACACGGCGTCCAGGCTACTCAATGGCGCGCGCGCCCGGGAAAGAAAGCATGATTCATGACTAATCAGAGCCGTCATCGGCAAGAACGTAGTAGCTCTCATGTCCATGACTCGGGGCAGGGACATGGCACCCCCACAGAGCGTCTAAAGGTTATAAGCCAGTGGCGCCCGTGGGAGCCCTCCGAGCCCGAAATGCCTCATGTGCTCGACAGTATCGACGCCCATGGCGCTCCTCCTGAAGATCATGGCCCTACCCCAGTAGCACCCCCGGCAGAGTCCGCCCAAATCGGTTTAGAACATTTCACGGACCCAAGGCGCCGCCGGGCTAGGGCTATTGCCTGCAAAATCTTTTTTAATGGCATGGTGGATCACACCATTCGACGGCGGGTGGAACGTAAGCCCGGGGCGGAGAACCTCACGGGTGCGTGTGTGATTGTGGCTAATCATTCGAGTCATTTGGATGCGCCATTGGTTATGAGCTCCCTTCCGGTCAATTTGCGCCAAAATGTGGCCACCGGGGTAGCAGCGGATTACTTTTTTACCACCTGGTATAAGAAGTTATTCGCGCAGTTGATTTTTAATGCTTTCCCTATCGACCGTAAAGGTTCTGGAGAAAATCGAGGGTTGTCACGCAAGCTGTTGAACGCCGGGATCCCCGTCTTGGTCTTCCCTGAAGGAACGCGGTCCAAGGACGGCCGCATGCGTGAATTCAAAATCGGTGCCGCTGCTTTGGCCTCAAGCCTGAAAGTTCCGGTATTGCCGGTAGCCCTGATTGGTGCGCACGAAGCGATGCCTCGTGATACATCCTGGCCCAGGCGGGGCCGCCCCCCCGTTGTCGTAGCTTTAGGTGAGCCCCTGAACGTGCGGGATAACGAGTCTGTTGTGGCCTTTAACGAACGCATTCAGGCCACGGTGCGCTCCCTATATCGGGAGTACCGACCGCTGATTGACCAGTGACCCTTCCTTCCCACAGAAATGAGGTAATTATGCCAAGCGTCAAACACCAGAAGTGGTGGGGATGGGGTGAGGAAAATATTTTCTTCACGTGGGAGAACAAGCCAGCTTTTGCCCCTTTGGTGAAACGTGCCATTGGGGTCAGCCTGCGCCCTCGTCAACGTGACACTGTGGACTTCACATCTGCCACAGTTCCTCAATCCCAAGCGTCAGACGAACATCTTGCAGCGCTACGCCGCATTGTGGGGGATGAGAACGTTCTGACCGACGACCACACCCGTGTGGTGCATTGGGCAGGTAAATCTGTTACTGACATTATCAAAACGTTGCAGAATCGGTTTGATCGCGTTCCAGATGTGGTTGTTTATCCTGGTTCCGAGCCAGAAGTTGAAGACTTAGTCCAGTCTGCTGTGGAACTTGACCTCGTGCTCATTCCTTTCGGTGGGGGGTCCAGTATTTCACGTAGTCTGCAACCTCGACCGGGTGAGCAACGCACTGTGGTTTCTGTTGATCTGGGGCGTCTGAATAAGGTTTTAGATTTTGATGAAACTTCTGGTCTTGCCCGCGTCCAAGCCGGCGCTTTGGGCCCAGATTTGGAGGAGCAGCTTAATAAACGTGGGTGGACTGTGGGCCATTTTCCAGACTCTTTTAACCACTCCACAGTGGGAGGGTGGGCTGCCACTCGTTCGTCGGGAATGCAGTCGGATAAATACGGAGATATTGCCGAAATTATCCGTGGCATGAATGTTGTCCGAGCCGACGGAGTTGTGCGGTTACGCCCGTTGCCATCAACCTCTACAGGACCGTCTCTCCGCGAACTCTTTATTGGATCGGAAGGCCGATTAGGCATTATCACTGAACTATGGCTTCAAGTGCACCGCCGCCCTGAAACACGGGAAGTTATCGCCTACATGTTCCCCACATGGCAGCAGGGTTTAGCTGCTATGCGTAAAATTCGCGAGGCTGAGGTTCACACGACGTTCGCTCGAATTTCCGATGCTCACGAAACTGAGTTTTCTCTAGCCACCCAGAAAGCTCCGACGTCTTTTGTCAAAACACTCTCCGCCAAAGGACAGAATGCCTTGTGGGCGGTCATGCGTAAGCGGGGGTGGGACACCCAGGCTATGTGCATTGCTTACGTATGTTATGAAGGCAGTTCGCGGGATGTTTCACGCCAAAAAAAGGTCGTGGCTGGAATTACTAAAGCCCAGGGTGCCCTAGTTTTGGGGGCGGGGCCGGGCGCGTTGTACGACCAGAAAAAGTTTGATACTCCGTATCTGCGGGATTTCTTGTTGGAACAGGGGATCATCGGAGATGTTTCAGAGACGGCGGCACCGTGGTCGCAGCTGACTACGGTTCATAAAAATGTTTACGATGCCGCCCAATCTGCTTTTGATGAGTTGGGGAAAACTGGATGGATCATGAGCCATATGTCTCATTCCTATCGTTCCGGTGCTTGCTTGTATTTCACATTTGCTTTTGAGTTTTCCGACGCAACTGTGGATCGGGAATACGCCTTAGTAAAAACACGCATCCAGCAGGCATTTATGGATTCTGGCGGGACGCTGTCTCACCATCACGGGGTAGGGGCTGAACATAGCCCGTGGATGGGACAGGATGTCTCTGAACCTGGTGTGGCCCTTATGAGGGAGGTATTTTCTGCGGCAGATCCCGGAGAAAACTTTAATCCGGGTAAGATTCTTGATGCACCAGATACTCTTCTGAAATCTTTGCAGACACAAAATCCCCCGACAGCTGACTAGTACAAGTTATTTGTAGTACAGAGGCGCCCCGATCAGTTTTTGCTGCTGAGTTTCTTACTTATCAACAAGCGCGCTAAGGGATGTCAACATATTTGTCGCGCCATCAGCAATATCGAGGTCCCTGTGGTAGGTCCTGGGATCGTCGAGTATGGCCAGGATGAATGCGGCAACGTTAGCGCGTGCAGTAGTACTACGGCCCGTGCGCTGCCCCGGTTCGCTGACTGTCAGGTTTCCTGTGCCATTTTCGTCGGTTAATACTCCAGGTTTCACGATCGTGTAGGTCAGGCCAGAAGCACGTAAGGAGTCGTCTGCTATCCGTTTAGCGTCCCAGTAGGCAGCAAACACGGGATCTGTACCCTCTGGTGTGCTATTGGCGGCACCTATGAAAGATATTTGCACAAAGCGATCAATCCCAGCGCGGAGAGCTGCTTGCTGAGCACGGATAGATCCTCCGAGGTCAGTGGTGTACTTACGGAAAATCCCTGATCCTGCACCCCCACCGGCTGCGAACACCACAGCTTGTGCCCCCCGGAAAGCCTGTACCAGTTCTACAAGTCCAGCATTTTCAACGTCTATTACTCGGACTTGGGCCCCCAAAGGTTCCAGCTCAAGGGTCTGCTTGGGGTCTCGGACAATACTGATTACCTTGAGTGAGGTCTGCTCAGTCAGGAGCCTAGCAATTTTTCCGTTTCCACCCACGACAACGATCGTTGAAATATCCATGCTGGCCGTAACAAGCCACAGATTTTCTCTATTCCGGTCCTTTGCACACCAGCATGGTGCTGCCGTATTTGGTTTTCGGATTATCGATCGGGTTGGGGGTGTGTGTGGCTCACACCCCCAACACCCCCACCACACACGAAA
>JAUNHG010000005.1 GCA_030524035.1 Kocuria sp.
TAGAGCGTGCGACTGAAAATCGTAAGGTCACCGGATCGACGCCGGTCGGAGCCACGAAACCCTCGCGTAGCTTCTACATCGCGGGGGTTTCTTTTATTTCTACAGTTGACCACCCTGCACTTTCGTATGAACCCGGTCAGCTGTTTTTATAACGGTACTCGTGAACGCCTCGCTTGGACGGTCGGTGCCCCCGGCATGAGGGGGTGGGTCAGGGGCGGCGTAGGAGATCTTCGACCTGAGCCGCGGCGTGGTCTGCTCCACCGACTTGCTCCATGCGGAGTGCGATGTCCTGAATTCGAGTGGCCGTGGCCTGGTCGGTCAGGATCTCATTGGCGGTGGCGCGCAAGCGCTCAACCGTTGCCTGCTTGGCGGGAACCACACGAGCCACCCCGGCGGCCCGCAGGTTCCGGGCTACCATCGGCTTATCTTGCTGGCCGGGCACGATCAGCAGTGGTACGCCGTGGCTCAGGGCCGCCAGTACACCTCCGTAACCGCCGTTGGTGACGAACAGATCCGTGCGCGGAAACAGCTGATCATGTGGCACCCAGTCCGGAGCCAACACCTCCACCGGCGGGTTCTCAAGGTCGTGGTGATTGCTGACCACGATCTGCCAGCCCTGGTCGCCGAAGGCCTCAATCGCGCGGGTGACCAGCGAACCGTGGCCGCGTCTGAGCGTGCCTTCAGACACGTGCACAACTGGGCGGCTCCCGTCCAGCTGCTTTAACCACACCGGAGCGGGTTCAACCGTGCGAGCACCGGCAGCTGCATCGCCGATGTAGTGCACATTCCGGGGTGTGTCTGGGTGGGCCGGTTCCAACTCGGGTACCCCCTGGCACAGCACAAGCTGTGAAGAGTACACAGGATCCATGCCCAGGGCGGTGGTTTCAGGCAACCCCACGGCCCGGCGAGCCTTGTTGTGCAGAGAGCGGATCATGCGGTTGATGCTCAGATCTAGGACAGTGCGTAGTGCAACATCGCGGGTCTTGCCGGCCAGCCCCTTGCCCGGGGCCAGTGGCAAACCCGATGGGCCGGATAACCCTAGCGGTGACAATGAGAACGTTGCCCAGGGGAGACCGGTGAGCTCATGGACCAGCATGGGCCCAAAGCTCGTCATCTCGGCCACCATGGCATCGAAGGGTTCCCGTTGGTGGGCGTCGAGGATGTCATGGACCTGTCCTGGAGCGGTGCCGAAGAAGATCTCACGGAAGCTGCTGAACATTGCAGCCGGCCCGTCACCGGTTCTCATAGCCGGGAAAGAAGCTTCCGGGTCGGTGTCATCAAAGTCGGTGGCTGCAGAGAAGGGTATGAACAGGCACCCGGCAGCCTCCACCACAGTTTGATACTTGGCCCCGGTGTAAAACGCTACCTCGTGCCCGCATGCGACCAGGGCGCGCGCCAGCCCGACCATGGGGTAGATGTGACCGGCGAAGGGGGTCGACGCTAGCAGCACACGGCTCACGGGCGGCTCCTGGAAACATCAAAACAAGAGTGGAATGGGCAGATTTGCCCTGAGTCGTTTTGCATGGTATCAGGGTCACTGGTACAACCCGGTCTGTACCAGTGCAGCCACGAAACCCTCGCGTAGCTTCTACATCGCGGGGGTTTCTTTCGTACCCTTGATGACGTGCAGGAACTCACGTTCGCTGACTTTCGCCGACGTGCCGTGAGTTCGGTGTGTGTGGTTGGGCTAGTTGTTGGTGTTGCACTCAGTGCGGCGGGGTGCGCTGAACACAATCATGAGTTTCTTCCTGCCCCTAACATTCCCTCCGACGCCAGCCCCACAGAAACACCCGTAATGGTGCCCGCCTCGGCGGAAGAATGTTTTGCGGTCACGGAGGTATACGTGGCGCTCACCCTATTGCCCTTGGAAACCACGGCTGACGCCTCTGCCGTTCCACTGGACCACACCGCCGACTCCCTTGAGCAAGGCGTGCAGGAATTGCCGCAGGACATGCGCCAGCCGTTCCAAGATGTCGCCGAAATTTCGAGGCAGACCGACCACGGGTTGGACCCACAGACAGCCACGGAAGTGCGTGACACCCTACAGCCGGTGCGCACGTGGCTCAGCCAGCGGTGCTCCAGCACCCCAAACGACTAAATCGGGTACTTACATGACGTCTATGACCACCGGGGCGTGATCAGAAGCGCCTTTTCCTTTGCGTTCTTCGCGGTCAATCACGGCGTTAGTGACTCGGTCAGCCAAAGCGGGGGAACACAGTTGAAAGTCAATACGCATTCCTTCCTTCTTCGGAAAACGTAGCTGCGTGTAGTCCCAGTAGGTATACACGCCAGGGCCAGGGTTATGTTCACGTACAACATCCACAAACCCCGTGTGTAAGAAGGCGTTGAATGCGGCTCGCTCAGGTTCGGAAACGTGAGTCATGTGGTTATCCAGGAAAAACTGCATATCCCAGACATCCTCATCACGGGGAGCGACGTTCCAGTCGCCTGCCAGTACAATCGCAGCTTCCGGGTCGTCCTGTAACCACTGGGCGGCATGGCGGTTGAGCGTGGCCAGCCAATCGAGCTTGTAGGGCATGTGCGGGTCGTCCAGCCCGCGTCCGTTGGGTACGTACAGGGACCACACCCGCACGCCATTGCACGTTGCGGCGATGGCGCGTGCCTCCTGCACGGGTTCCTGATCCCCTTTGCCGAATGCGGGTTGGTCGGGGAAGGTCCGTTGAACCTCGTCAAGGCCTACGCGTGAGGCGATGGCAACACCATTCCATTGGCTCAGACCAAAGTGAGCGACCTCGTACCCAGAAAACTCAAAGACCTCCCAAGGGAAGTTGTCGTCCTGAGCCTTGGTTTCCTGGATGGCCAAAACATCCACCTCAGAACGATTCAGCCAGGATTCCACGCGGTCAGCGCGGGCTCGGATCGAGTTAACGTTCCATGTGGCGATCTTCATGCACTCAACCCTAGGCCAGAGTCGTGACAAGACAGCGGCACGTCAAACGACGGCACAGAAGGTGTAACTTTCGTCACCAGGATGCCGCGGCTGGGTCTGACGACGGCAACAAAGCGGAATATTCGAAGGTGAATTTTGGCCGGTCAGAACATGCGAAATCGCAGTTTTTCTGTGCGAACTCACCGAGTTCAAGGAGCTCGACAGCGATTCAACGAAAATGGCAGCCCCTTTTTCGGGGACACCGGTCACGTTGTGTGTTGATGGTGAAGTTCAGTACCTATGGAGTGGGGGCCTGCGTAATGCGGCATTTGGGGAGCGCGCCCGACTGATACCACTGGTGTGGGAGGTCGAGTCCGCGTCCGTTGCGCAGGAGTGCCATGGCACATATTCGGAGCGATTACGTCACGCAAATTTTAGGCGCATGCGATGCGCCGCAGGGGGGATCATGTCCGCACTAGACGTAGACAGCAGTGGAGAGGTCAATCGGTACGGCGCCGGTACGGTGCCGTCGGACTCGGCATCCGCCATCGGCCCGGCGTCCATGGCGTGGGTGCGCTATACGCCAGACGGTTCTGGACCCATTCCGTCTTCTGAGGTTCAGGCGTGGGCTGGACGTTGCCGGGTGGCGATATTTGATCCCTGGGAGTCCCAGGCGGCAGCTCACTTCAAGAAATTGGCACCATCCACCACAGTGTTGTGCCGTAAACACATCGCCATGGTTGATCAGGACGAGGTCGGCCCTCTGTTCTCTACGGGGGTGTCCTATGAGCAGGCGCAACGTAACGGTTCTTGGTTTGCGGTGGATCGCTCAGGGGATCGGATTTCCTGGGGAGATCCACCGCGCTACTGGCAGATGCGGGTGTGGGACCCTGAGTACCGTAAGGCGTGGGTGGGGAACATCGTGCGGGAATTGGAGGATTCCCCCTTTGACGGCGTATTAGCTGTTGGTGACTTGGAAGAAACCTCACGGCTGGACCTCCCCTTGCCGGATCTGGGATCGCAGACTCAGCAGCGTGAGGCCAATAACGATCTTTTTGCTGAAGCGGGTGAAGCGCTCAAAGCCATGGGCAAGATGCTGGTGGCTTCTGTAGGGGACGCCCGCCGTTCTCCACGTCGGTGGTCTTTTTTATCCCAGTGGGGTGGGGTATTTGAACCGGGGTGGATGAGCACAGTTGGTGGGCGAGTTCTGGACCCTGGTACGGCGCGGCAGCAGACCCACACGCTAAGCCGTGAAGGAGACGGGGCTGTGCAGGGTGACCAGTTGGCGATTGTTCGGACCCCAGTTCCGGAAGGCAGCGGCGCCGTATCTCGTAGCGGCACCGTGACGGAGGCAGAGATTGAGCTGGTCCGTTACGGGTTGGCGGCGTACTGGGTTTTTGGGGGCGGCCACGGTGTTTATGCGGCGAGTTCGCCGGATGGCACTCGGGGGTTGTGGATACCGGAAATGGCGTGGGATTTTGGCGATCCCATCCAGGATCCAGAAACCGTGGTGAACCTATGGTCACGGACCTTCACCAAAGGGTGGGTTGCGGTGAACTTGGCCAGTGACGGGCGTCGTCGTCGGCATGTGCGCCTGCCTACCGGCTACCTTCTACCTGATGGCACGCGGCCGCCGGAACAGGTGGTGCTTTCTGCGCATCAAGGAATCTTGCTGCGGCGGGATTTCTGAGTGCTAGAGCACTCAGAAATCGTGTGTTTATGCGGTGGGGTTGGTTTTCCACCAGGAGTCCAGCAGGGTGACCGGGGTGGTGCGTTTGTGGCGGCTGGTGGCCCAGCGGGCTTCGATGGCTTGGGCGGCCTCCTCGGGAATGTCCTTGCCTTCTAAGTAGTCGTCAATGTGGTCGTAGCTGATGCCCAGTTCAGTTTCATCGCTTTGGCCGGGGCGCTCTTCTAGAAGGTCGGCGGTGGGGGTCTTTTGCCATACGGTTTCCGGTGCACCTAAGTATTCGGTGATGGTGCGGATCTGGCGTTTGTTGAGGCCATAGAGGGGTAGGACGTCTGCGCCGCCGTCACCGAATTTGGTGAAAAATCCGGTGACAGATTCCGCCCCATGGTCTGTTCCAATTACCAGGAGTTTGCGTTCACCGGCTAGTGCGTACTGGGCGACCATGCGCATGCGGGCTTTGACGTTGCCTTTGTTGTAGTCGGTTATAGGGGTTCCGGTGGCGGCAGTGAAGCTTTGTGTGAAGCCGTCAACAGCCGGTCCGATATTGAAGGTGATCACTTCGTCCGCCTGAACAAAAGCCAGGGCTTTTTGAGCGTCTGATTCGTCCTGTTGGACTTTGTGCGGCAGCCGGACAGCCACAAACACGCCTGGTTGCCCCTGATCACGCAGTTGATGGGCGGCTAGTTGCGCTAGGCGTCCTGCCAGGGACGAGTCCACACCACCGGAAATTCCGAGCACGAAACCTGCGGCACCGGTTGCCATGGCGTAATCGACCAGAAACTGAACCCGGCGTTCGACCTCCTGTGCGGGGTTTATGGTGGCAACAACCCCCATTTCTTGGATGATGTTTTCCTGGATGTCACGCATGTGCGTCATGGTATCTGTGCAACTTGGGTTGCCACAGGCTGCGTAACGCGCGGGTGTGCAGGTAGCGTGCCCGTTATGACCGCGCTTTCCGTTGTTCAAGCAGCCCATTTTCTTGGCGTCAGTGATGACACTGTGCGCCGGTGGATCGCTATTGGGAGGATTAGTGGCTCACAGAAAGGCAACGGTCAGACCATGATTGACGGTCTGGAACTGGCCCACTTGATTAAGGCTCAGGCCACACACCCCGATGACCCCACAAATGTGGCCAGTTCTGCACGCAATCGGTGGGTGGGTTTGGTGACTGAGGTGCGTTCAGACAAGGTGATGTCTCAGGTGGAAATCCAGTGTGGCCCGCACCGTTTGGTGTCTTTGATGAGCACGGATGCTGTTCAGGAGTTGGGGTTGGCTCCTGGTGCCCTGGCAACTGCGGTAATTGAATCTACGGACGTTGTGGTCGAAGTCCCCGACGAATAACGTGGGCCGCCGCTTGTTCTCTTTTGCAACCTTAGCGTAGTGTCCCCTGGCGTAACTGAAGCCGATAAGTGTGATGGGGGACACTATGTCTGCGCATGATGTAAACCCTGAAGCGTGCCGGACGTTATTTCGGCAAGTGGATGCTGACCGGGTGTTGGCGAATGCAGAGCACCTGAAGGTAGAAACTGCTTTGAGTGATATGAAGCTTGCTGCCAAGCATGTCGATATACAGCAAGCACTGGGCGTCTTACTGGAAACCAGCATGATTCCCCTCATGGTTGATGTCATCAACAAAATGAGTAGCGCTACTTTTCATGGGAATGCTGCTGTTCACCACATGGTGATGGGCGATGAAGAGATGGAGGCCCGGGCCAATATGAGCGCTGGGCGTGTAGTCGCGCCTGATATGCCTGGGGCGGTGAACTGATAACCATGCCATACATTACTTTTGAATCCTTCAGCGAATGGGAAACGCCAGGAACTTTTCGCCTTTTAGCGGATGACCTCAAGGATCACTCATCTAATTTCTTTGATCGGGTGGAGGATGCCCGTGATCAATGGAAAGGTTTGGAGGCGATATACAAGGGTCCATCACAGGATATGTTGTATAGCGGCCTTGATAAGCAATTTGAAACGGCTGAAGAAATTAAGAATGCCGGTAAAAAGCTGTCCATTGCGGTGGTTGATTTTTGTGATGTCCTGGATCAGCTGTGGGCTGAGCGCAATGATACCGTTGAAGCAAGCAATGCGTTCAATCTTGAGCACGGCCAGAAGTTGATTGGTGATTTAGATTTTGTTGAACGCATGATTTATGAAAATCATGTCACAAATATATCAAGTTTAGAACGTCGTTATCAAGAAGCAGTGGATATCTTGGTGGATAAGTTGAAAATGCCGGATCAAGCGTGGTTCGGAGGGGTAGCAGGCACAGTGGCTGAAGAAGTATTTCAAGCCGGAATTTTAGCCATGGGTTCTTATGAAAGTAAGACAACAACATATCGTGGTTCAAGCCGTAGGCTGGAGGTCACTGCTGATGGTCGGCATGGTGCGGGAAGCAATGGCCGCATAACAGAAAAATACACGAATTTTGAGCTTGAAAAGAAAGAAGTAACTCTGTTTGGCACCCCACTGAAAGGCTCGGGGGTTCTTGAGTATTTCAAAAGTGATATCGAGCGCTACAAAGAATTACGGCGTAATTTTAATTTAGAGAAGAATGCCGTAAAACGTCAGGGCCCAGGGGCGTATACGCGGTGGGTTGCCGGAAGGTTTGTGAAAAATTTTGCTGCGCAATTCTCGCTAGTAGAACTTTCTAATACCAATAAAAAATTGAAAGATAAAAATTATTCATCCCACTCCAAGAGTGACCTCTCAGATTCAAATGACCAGAAAATATATGACCAGAGCTCTTTTGAAAAGAGTGAAAAAACCAGTGATCTCACAAAGTATTTAGTGAAGGGGGGTAAGTATCTCGGTGCTGCCGGCAGTGTTCTGGGGGTGGGTTTTACTTTCTCAAGCGAGCGAGAGAAAAATTTGAAAGAGCTGGCAGAAAATAACCCCGGTATGTCGAAGGAAGAAATTGAAAAAGAGGCCACTTTTGATGCGACGGCTAATACCATAGGGCAAGTGGGTACAAGTATGTTTATAGGTGGGATTTTTGGTGCGCTAGCTGGGACTTTCATCGCACCAGGGCCTGGAACGTTGACAGGTGGTCTTATCGGTATCGGTGTTGGTTTTGGTTTTGGTCTCTTATCCGAGAACATAAAATTTATCCCAGATACAAATGGGGACGGTGAAAAAGAGAGTATAGTGTCAGCCGGCGGCAATGGGGCGGAGTATCTTGCTAATGGCACTAGAGACTTAATAAAAAAATGATCTGAACAGCATTCTATGAGGAGTAAGTGGTTTGTGTGAATGAGGGTTACTTGTGGGGCGCTGCTATATTTTTCACGCTCTCAATTTTCCCAATTTTAGTATTTATCTCAGGTTGGAGGGGTATTGATAGGACTTGGGTTGAAGGGCGTGGGTTTGGGTGGCCAATTCTTAAATATTTGGCAATGGCTACTTTTGGCTCTGCGATGGCGATGGCTAACCTGGCAGGTGCTTTCGGTCGGCTCTCGGAAGAAAGTAGTGGGTTCCATGTATTAGATATTTTATTTCTAATCAGTTTAACTCTGATGTTGGTGGTTCTGCCTGCAGCGCTCTGGGGGATCTTTCTTCCGTGGCCGCGTTTTTTGCTGCCGCGTTGGATTCGTGTTCGTTTGAAGGCGGGGGATCCGGTACGTACTGCTCAACCTCTAGTTTTCGACGATTCTGGGGAAGTTATCGGTGTTGAACCTGAGCCCGATGATAACCCCGTGACGGTGGACGATCTGGATGACCTATTGCCGTATGTAGCAAAGGTGCAGGTGGTGCGCTGGTGGGTGAGCGCGGTTTTATGCTTGGGCACTGCCGCTGGTCTGATTTGGGTATTGTTCCTGCCTTTTATGATTGGTTATAACTCAATGGGAGGTATGACCAGAGCATTTTGGCCGCTTGTTCCTTTTGTCTTGGTTTTTTGCGCTGTGGTGGGGGTGTACTACGTATACGGTGCGGCACGCCCGGAGCATGTGACTATTGACGATCAGGGTGTGTCCACGCGTTCTTGGTCTGTTCCCTGGTCCAGGATCACGGGTGTCACAGGTACGAAAGCGCGGTTATATCTACGGGTGTACCGGGAGGATGCTGACCGGATTCGTCCGGCGAACCGCTGGCACTCAGGGTCACCCGGTGGATTCGGTGGCCTATTGGGCAGCGGAAATTTTGTGGGACTGCAGATGAGTCTACGGAAACAGCATCATGTTCAGAAAATCATTGAGGCTGGTGTGGACCGCAGACGGATAGCTCAAGGCCGCCCCCCTGTGCGCAGACCGATCTAAAGCCCCAATATTTCCGCAAAGCATCAACCTCTTGGCCCCACTGATGGGGTGGGCGCCCCTCGGCCTTCCCAGGAGTACTCCACCCCACTACAGTGTGCTCTAGGGCACACCCTCAAAGATGAGTATGTTTGGCATGTGAGCCACGTTGAGGCACTCAGGAGTTTTTGATGACCCACGCATCCACGCATAATTTCCCTAGCGCGCACACCATCAAAACCATCGCATTCATCGGTCTAGGCAATATGGGCAGTCCCATGGCAGGCAACCTAGTGTCTGCCGGACATACCGTCATCGGGTACGACCTTTCCCCAGCTGCGATGGAAGCGGCGGCTGCCAACGGCGTCACATTGGCGGAAACAGGGGAAGCTGCAGTCGCCCAAGCGGACGCCGTGATCACCATGCTGCCCAGCGGACAACATGTGATTGACGCCTACGGAACCACACCCGGTCAGGGTTTATTGGGGGCGGCCAAGCCCGGTGCTTTGTTCATTGACTGCTCCACCATTGATGTTCACCAGGCCCGCGAAGCCGCCGAACTAGCTCGGGCTGCAGGTCACCGTCCCCTTGACGCCCCGGTTTCCGGGGGTACGGTAGGCGCGGAAGCCGGAACCCTCACCTTCATGGTCGGCGCTGAACAAGCCGACGCCGCGGAAGCCTGGCCGCTACTGGAAGCTATGGGCAAAAACCTCGTCCACTGTGGTACCTCCGGCGCGGGACAAGCCGCCAAGGTATGCAACAACATGATCCTGGGCGTATCCATGATTGCAGTCTCCGAAGCCTTCGTGCTGGGAGAGCGGTTGGGCCTGACTCACCAAGCACTGTATGACGTCGCAGCTCACTCCTCGGCGCAGTGCTGGTCCCTCACCACCAACTGCCCAGTACCGGGCCCTGTGCCCACATCCCCCGCTAACCGTGACTACCAGCCAGGGTTCATGGCGGGGCTGATGGCCAAAGATCTAAGGCTGGCGCTTGACGCAATTTCCGCAACCGACACTGCAGCGCACATGGGACCACTCGCCGCAGAGATTTACCGAAACTTCGCTGATCACGGCGGCGCCCACACTGATTTTTCCGGAATTATCAACACCATCCGGGAATCCTCTGGTGCGGTGGACCCCACTCCCAACAACGCCAAGGAGGACTAACCATGGCAGAACAATCCACGCAGAATCAGACGTACGAAAACATTCTGGTGGAAACCCAGGAACGGGTAGGGATGATTACCCTTAACCGACCCCAAGCGCTCAACGCGCTCAACGCCCGCACCATGGAAGAAGTCGTTGCTGCAGCGGAAACTTTCGACCGTGACCCAGGAATTGGGGCCATCCTGCTCAGCGGGTCAGAAAAAGCTTTTGCCGCCGGGGCAGATATTAAAGAAATGGCTCCCCAAACCTATGCCGATGTTTACCTGTCGGATTGGTTTGCGCACTGGGATCGCTTCACACACGTGCGCACGCCCACCATCGCCGCAGTTTCCGGGTATGCGTTAGGCGGTGGGTGCGAATTGGCCATGATGTGCGACATCCTGATCGCAGCGGACACAGCCCAGTTCGGTCAACCAGAAATTGACCTGGGGGTGTTGCCGGGCATGGGAGGCTCTCAGCGATTGACCCGCGCTGTCGGCAAAGCGAAAGCCATGGACATGATTCTCACGGGGCGGCGTATGGGTGCAGAAGAAGCCGAACGTTCAGGCTTGGTGTCCCGGGTTGTTCCAGCCCAAGAGCTTGCGGACACGGCACTTGATATCGCTCGCACTGTATCCACCCGCTCCCTCGTTGCCTCCTACGCGGCGAAAGAAGCAGTCAACGCAGCCCTCGAAACTACCCTGGCGCAAGGGGTTTTGTTTGAACGCAGAGCCTTCCACGCTGCGTTCGCCACAAAAGACCAGAAAGAAGGAATGAAGGCTTTTGCCGAGAAACGAACGGCAGATTTCACCCACCGATAAGCGGCGGAGTCGGCGGTAACTCCTTACTCTTTGAAGTCTTGCAGAAGGTCCGTATCTGAATACTCGTGCCCGCCGGTAGCTGCTCCGGTAATGTCGTGAATTTCAGATTCCCGGTGGCGCAATTCCACGCGCCGGATTTTCCCGGACACAGTCTTGGGTAACTCAAAAAATTCAATGCGCCGAATCCGCTTATACGGAGCCAAGCCATCACGGCAATGCTGCAAAATGCTGCGTGCAGTGTCCTCACCGGCTTCCCAGCCGGAGGCAAGAGCCACATAAGCCTTGGGCACTGCCAGGCGAATAGGATCCGGGGACGGAACCACCGCAGCCTCCGCCACAGCGGGATGTTCAATCACCACGGACTCCAGCTCGAACGGAGAAAGCCGGTAATCAGAAGCCTTGAATACATCGTCAGCGCGCCCCACATATGTGATCACACCATCCTGTGCCCGATTCACCACGTCACCCGTGTGGTACAGCCCGTCCCGGAAAGCCTCAGCGGTCTTTACCTCATCCCCCCAATAACCTGGTGTCAGCCCAACAGGGCGGGGGTCCAAACGCAAACACAACTCACCATCAGTTGCAGATTCCTGGCCGGTGGCCTGGTCAATCAGCACGACGTCATACCCCGGCAGGGCGCGGCCCATTGCCCCCGGGATCACCGGCTGCCCGGGAGTATTAGCAACCTGTAGCGATGACTCCGTTTGCCCAAAACCATCACGAATCTGTGTGCCCCACGCCCGCTGCACCGTGGCAATAACTTCCGGGTTCAAAGGCTCACCGGCAGCCACCACCTTGACCGGCGGATTCTTGAGCTGCGTTAAATCGGCCTGAATTAACATGCGCCACACGGTGGGTGGAGCACAAAAACTCGTCACGGACTCCCTGTCCATGTGCTCCATCAAGGCTTTGGCGTCAAAGCGCCCATAGTTATACAAAAACACAGTGGCTTCAGCAATAAACGGGGCAAAGAAATTAGACCATGCATGCTTGGCCCACCCAGGGGAGGCCACGTTCAAATGAACATCACCCGGCTCCAACCCAATCCAATACATAGTGGATAAGTGCCCCACGGGATAAGACGTGTGAGTGTGTTCCACTAATTTCGCTTTGGATGTGGTGCCAGAGGTGAAATACAACAACAAGGTTTCATCTGCTGCGGTAGGTTCCGTCAAACTAAACTCCGTGGGGGCGGTGAAGGATTCCGCCCACGAATGCTGGGGGTGCTGGTGGTTGCCGTCATGCCCCGGAACCTGTTCCCCGCTGGCTTCACCAATAGTGATGACCGCAAAATCACCGGGCACAGCGTTGAACTTAGGTGCCTGACTGGCATGAGCGATCACCCAGGTGGCCCGCCCGCGATCCACACGATCAGCAAGATCCTGAGGACCCAGCATGACCGTGGTGGGAATAATGCGCGCAGCCACCTTGATGCAGGCCAGCATGGCTTCCCATAATTCCACTTGGTTACCCAACATCAGCAACACATGGTCCCCACGCCGAACGCCGATGCTGCTTAACCATGCAGCCACCTGAGTGGACCGTTCAGAAAGTTCTTGGTACGTGCGCCGGGTGGAGCTGCCGTCTTGCTCCACCAACACCAAAGCGTGTTGGTGGCCACGTGGCCCGGCTGCTACCTGGTCAAACCAGTCATAGGCGAAATTGAAATGGTCAAACCGTGGCCACTCAAACTCACGGTGAGCCGCATCCAAATCAGTGCGCAGGCGCAACAGGTGATCCCGCGCGGCGCGGAACCGTTCCGTGACGGGGTTGCTGGCGGTTTCAGTAGTCGTAGTCATAGTGGCCCTCGCGTCCGTGGTCGGTGACTGAATGGACGGTCGATGCCGACCGTCCGCAATCACAGCCGTGTGATGGGAGTCACGGGAAGGTTATGGGGATTGGTCGTCACTTGACAAGGGGTCACGCGCGGCAACTCCGTAGACAATCAATTCTCCCAGGGCTCTGTATGACGTCGCATCCCCCGCGCCGTAGCGTATGGTGCGTTGTTGAATCTGATCCATAGCGGATGCGATCACCTCAGCTACCAGGGCTGTTGGGGCGGGGCGGAGTTCGCCGGAGGCGACACCGTCATCCAGTAGGGCGCGTAACTTGGCGGTGGCCACGCGGGTATTAGTGGCATACACCCGTGACGCTGCAGGCGAGGTGGCCACATCACGCATGAACTGTGCTGAGGCTGGTTGTAACGCGCGCGCCATGGCGTCCAGGTAACACAACAGACGGCGACTCACTGATCCTGGCGTGGCCAGCGCAGCATCCGTACGGTTGGCGACGTCTTTGAAGAAATCCACTAAGACCGCGCGAATAAGGTCCTCGCGGGTGCGTCCCAACGCGTAGATCGTGGACTTTGAACACTGAAGACGTGCGGCTGCGCTGTCGATCGTGAAATGCGCAAATCCTTCTGTCAGAAACATGACACGGAGGTGCCCAAAGACTTCCTGCTGCCGCTGTGTGAGTGTCACTGTGCTGATTTTAGTGGGGCGTCGACACCATTGCGCAGTACGATCTACATGGTTATCGTACAGGTGAGTTAGATCACTGTATCGGAACACAATGCACCGTCCGCCCTGGTCAGCCCCATGGCGCATCAGCCAAGAGTGCAAGAAAGCGAGTTCACATGCCCCTGGACACACGCACAGAAACCTCTGACTCGCCACCTCGAACAGGCATAGCTCACCCGGATGTTGATCTTTTCCGCGTTGAACACCTACTCAGCGACGACGAACGCAGGCACTTGCACACCATCCGCACCGTTCTGCGACGTGATGTGCGCCCCGTAGTCGGCCAATTTTGGGACCGGGAAGACTTTCCCTTCCACCTCCTGCCCGTGTTAGCGGAGATTGGACTGGGCAATTTAGTGTTATCCGGGCGTAGTCGTTTGTTTATTGGTTTGGCCTATGCCGAAGTTGCCCGCGTCGATATTTCACTGAGCGCTTTGGTGGGGATTCACAATGAACTCATTGTGGGTCTAATGCACGAACTCGGTTCACCGGAGCAGAAAGATCGGTGGTTGCAGCGGCTTCAAAACTTTGAATCGGTGGGGTGTTTTGCGTTAACGGAACCCGACCATGGGTCCGACATCGCCAAAGGCATGCAAACTACCGCTGAACGGGATGGCGATGGTTGGGTGATTGACGGACAGAAACGATGGATTGGCGCAGGAACATTCGCGGACTTTGCGATTGTCTGGGCGCGGGATATCGCAGATGACCAAGCCAAAGCATTTATCGTGGAAACTGATCGCCCCGGTTGGTCAGCTACCAAGATTGAGCGCAAAATGGGACTGCGAATCATGCAGAATGCGGATATTACGCTGAATCAGATCCGCATACCTGGAGAAAATCTCATGCCTGGCGGTGAAGGTTTTGCCACTGCCAATGTCAAGCTGCGTGACTCCCGGGCCTGGGTGGGGTGGCAGAGTGTGGGAGCCCAAGTAGCCGCTTTTGAGATTGCTCGTGACTACGCCATTCAGCGACAACAATTTCAGCGTCCGTTAGCCACATTCCAATTAATCCAACGTGATTTAACACAGATTATGGGAAATCTGTGTTCATCATTAGCGCTGATGCAACGGCTGGCTGGCCTGCAACAGGATGGTGGCTTTGACATGGTGCACGCGGCCCTAGCCAAAGCTACGACCACGGCACATGCGCGAGAATCCGTGGCCCTGGCCCGCAATTTATTGGGTGGTAACGGAGTATTACACGATTACGAGATTGCCAGAATCCTCAACGACGTCGAAATTCTTTACACCTACGAAGGTACCCATGAAATTAACTCGCTGATTGTGGGGCGTGCGGTAACGGGTCACTCGGCTTTTGTATAAGACCACACACAAGGGAAGGTAGCGACAGGTATGGATGTGTCGAATTCAAGTGCGGTGGTGACCGGAGCTGTTTCCGGCTTGGGTGCCACGGTTGCGGCGTCCCTTGCAGCACGCGGTGTCCATGTGGTGGGAATTGACCTTGAAGCGGGTATTGCCACAGCCCAAGATGCCGGGGCGGTTCCTGATGGTGTGGAACTTGTGGCCGCCGACGTCACTGACGAGCATGCCGTTGATAGCGCTGTTACCCGCGCCCAGGAACTAGCGCCTTTGCGCACGGTGGTTAACTGTGCGGGCATTGCCCCTTTCTCCCGCATTGTGGGGCGAGAGCAGCCGCATGACCTAGGGTTATTCCGCACGGTGGTTGAGGTGAACTTGATCGGTACCTTCACCGTGCTCACCCGGGCTGCTGCCGCGATGACTACTCAAGAACCCCTGGATAGCGGTGTGCGTGGAGTTGTGGTGAATACGGCATCCGTGGCGGCATTTGAGGGCCAGGTGGGGCAGGCAGCGTACGCCGCCTCTAAGGGTGGGGTGCATGCGTTGACTATTTGTGCGGCTCGGGACCTGGCTAGCGTGGGGATTCGGGTATGCACCATCGCCCCAGGGATTGTGGATACCCCCATGATGGCCACCATCACCCCAGAATTCCGGGAGACCTTGGAGACACATGTGCCCTTCCCCAAGCGCCTAGCCCAACCAGCTGAATATGCCCGGTTGGTGGAAATGATCGTGGAACATGACTACCTCAACGGCGAAACCATTCGCATGGACGGCGCGCTCAGAATGCCCCCACGTTGACCCCACAAGCACGACATAGGAGGAAAACCGATGGATGCACCACGTGACTATGGGGTTGCCGAATACTTAGAGACCGATTACCTACAGGTTCTGCAGGACGTCAATGATCAGGACCGAGCCCATTGGGAACGCGCTCAGCAGTACGCGGAAGAAGTCATTCCCGTCATCGGCGAATTCTGGGATAAAGCCGAATACCCGCTGGAGCTGGTCAGGCGTATGGGCCAATTGCAACTGTTCACGGATGGCTTGGAGATTCCCGGTCTGGATCCCATGTCTCCCTTAGCTGCCGGTCTGGTGACCATGGAAATTTCCCGTGCTGACGGTTCCATGGGCGCGGCAGCAGCAGTCCAGGGGGGCCTGGCGCTGCGCTCGCTGGTGTTCTTTGCCAGTGAAGAACAGAAGCAGAAGTGGTTGCTTCCCGTAGCCACAGGTGAGTTATTAGGTTCCTTTGCGCTCACGGAACCCGAACACGGTTCAGATTCGGTGTCCTTGGAAACCACCGCCACACGCGACGGGGACCATTGGGTGCTCAATGGCCGTAAACGTTGGATTGGTAACGGCGCTTCCGGTGGAATCACGATTGTGTGGGCGCGTGATACCGCAGATGAACAGGTTAAAGGGTTTGTGGTTGACCAGGATTCTGAGGGCTACACGGGTGTGCCGATTGCCGGTAAAGGAGCTGTTCGTGCGATTTATCAAGCGGACATCACTTTGGACAACGTGCGTGTTCCGGCTTTCCATCAACTACCCGGGGTGCAGTCCTTCCGTGATGTCTCCAGGGTGTTATCCGAAACCCGCCTGAGCGTCGGGTGGTCTGCGCTGGGCCACGGTGTGGCCATTTTTGAAGCGGCGCTGACCTACGCGCAGCGTCGCACTCAGTTTGGCAAACCACTGGCCACAAAACAGATGGTGCAGGAACGGTTGGTGCAGATGCTTGAAGAACTGACCAATATGCAGTTGCAGTGTGTGCAGGCCACACGGTTGCAAGCCGCCGGAAGCATGCGTCCACAGCAGGCGTCCATGGTGAAGTATCACAACACCCGAGCCGCCAGAAGAATCGCAACCATTGCCCGTGATCTGATGGGTGGCAACGGCATTCTGTTGGAAAACCACGTGGTGCGGCACCTGTTGGATGTGGAAGCGATCCACACTTACGAAGGCACAGAATCCATCCAAGCCTTGATTGTTGGACGGGACCTGACCGGCCACAGCGCCTTCGCGTGAGGTGTGCCCCATAGGATGGGCCTATGACCACCGAGTTCAACGCCCCGGACCTAGCGACCGCCCGCGAGCGATTACGCGACATGATCACGGATCTAGCCGTGGTGCGCGGCAAGGTGACGTTAGCTTCCGGCCGTGAAGCCGATTACTACGTGGATTTACGGCGGGTGACTTTGCAGCATGAAGCGTCCCGCTTGGTGGGTCAGGTCATGCTGGGCATGTTGGACGAGGCTGGAATTATTTTTGAGGCAGCCGGTGGTTTGACGATGGGTGCGGATCCCGTAGGGCATGCGATGATGCGCACCGCTGGGGATCAGGGCCGTGCGATTGACACTTTTGTGGTGCGTAAGGCGCAGAAGTCTTATGGGATGGGTCGTCAGGTGGAAGGCCCGTCTGTAGAGGGCCGTGACGTGGTGGTGGTGGAGGATACTTCCACCACGGGCGGGTCCGCTTTAACTGCGGTGGAAGCGCTGCAAAAGGCTGGTGCGAATGTGGTGGCGGTAGCGGTCATTGTGGATCGTGCAACTGGTGCGAAAGAACGGATTGAGGAAACCGCTGGGGTGCCCTGTTTGTACGCCTATGGCAAGGATGAACTCGGTCTTGAATGACTCTGAGCAAACAGTAGGCGAACCGCAGGGTAGCGTCGGTGTAGGGCCGTGGCAGGGCGTGTGGCCTGATGGCGACTACTGGGATCCACAGTTGTTGCGTGATGGTGACCGACGCAATGTCGATGATCAGTTCAGGTACTGGCGGATGGAATCGATCGTTGCCGCGTTAGAAGAGCGCAGACATAGCTTTCACGTGGCAATCGAAAATTGGGAACACGATTTCAACATTGGATCTGTGGTGCGCACCGCCAATGCCTTTAACGCTGCTGCGGTTCATGTGATTGGACGGCGGCGGTGGAACCGGCGGGGGGCGATGGTGACGGATCGCTATATGAACGTTCACCACCATGCGAGCGTGCCCGAGTTTTTGGAGTGGGCCCAACGGGAGGGCGTGGTGGTTGTGGCAATCGACAATGTGGACGGCTCGGTGCCGATTGAAACCTACGACCTTCCGCAACGGTGTGTGCTGGTGTTTGGCCAGGAGGGCCCCGGGCTGTCGGCAGACATCACGGAAGCGGCGGAGGTTGTGCTGGAGATTACCCAGTTTGGTTCCACGCGGTCGATCAATGCTGGGGCTGCGGCTGCTGTGGCGATGCATGCCTGGATTCGTCGCCACATATTCGGACAAACTGTGTAAGAATGCGGTCAATTAATGAATTGATCAATCAAAGACATAACGTCAGCATTTTGTTTCCTAATTGGCAGCACAATGCGTCATGTTTCACATTCTTACGCATTCACTCCATTGTATGACTTTGTGGCATTCGCCACAGGAATGCTTGAAAATCAAGTCTGACAAGGGGAAATGCTGGCCGGGGAAGATGGTCGCCCCAGGTCAGAGCTGGATCACACTCTGTGACTAGTGCTTTTGGGTGAATTCCATGTCCATGATTTCTGTCAGCACGTAGGGCGTGCCTGGGTGTGCGGTGACGAACTCCGCAGCACAGCCGAATTCCATCCGGGGGGAGCGGAGTCGGAACAGCGATAGCGCCCTAGTCCTTCACTTGGGGAGAGAAACATTCATGGGCTCTTTTGCTGCCTTCATGCAGGACACCTATAGCCGCCGCAGAGCGATCATCATCGTGGCTGCGTTGGTGGCCACCTTGGCTGTACCTGCGCTCGTCACAGTAATTCCTGGCACTCAACAGGGATTACTGATCATCGTCGGAGTGGTGATTGGGGCAATCACTGTTGCGTTGATGCCAAACAAACGTTTGAACGCTGCCGTCACGGGGTCACAAGGTACCCAGGGAACACTGGGGCAAGCCATTGCCTTGGCGCTTTACCTTTCCCCTTTGGTGCTGTTGAACCTAGTGTTCCCCATTGTCACCCCCGCTATTAGTAGCCAGGAGGTGGGGGGAGTCAGCTTGACGTACGTGATTTTGGCGAGCTCCATTACCACTCCGTGGTTGGCTCAGGCCGCATGTATGCCCGCATACCGTGGGTTGGCCACGCTCATGGGTGACAAGGATATGTCCCAGATCGTTCCGCGCTTTGTGCAGGGCTGGGTCCCCATGCTGGTCCAGGCTCTGCCGGTGGTCTTGTTGTTCGCGTTGCCACTGTGGCTGGCCAGTGGATGGCCCGTGGAAGCGATGGCCCTTTACGTGGTGCTGTGTGTGCTGCACCTAATTTTTGTCCAGTCTCTGGTGATCGCCAACATCGGTGAACGTCGTGGACACTGGGCCATGGCATGGTTGGCTTACGCAGCCTCCCTGGTGGTGGCCCCCACATGGGTGTGGTTACCGCCCGTGGCAGCTACCCTGACGCAGCTGTTCTTTATCCGTGGTCATCTACGCCACGTCACGTCACTGATCCGCCTGCCGCACGCGGATGTTGCGCGGGATTTGCTCCGGGGGCTACTCATGGGCTCCGTGCTTTGGGGAGATAAATTCATCCTGTTCCTGGTGACGGACGGCCATTTTCAGGTGGTTGTGGTCTTCATGGCCATGTTGCCGGCGGTACTGGCCTACAACTTCTACTTTGTGAACCTTGCCCCGGCCGTCGATAACAACATTCGGGGACTGCACACCGCCATCCAGGGTGAACCTATGAAGGACCTGGTCAACACATCGGCTGAATTATCCCGGGTGATTGACCGCTCCGTACTGCGCACGGGTGCCTTGGGAATGCTACTGACCCTTGCTTGCTCCCTGGTGCTGGAAGCCCTGTTCCCGGAGCGGGCAGGGTTGGCTGTTGGCATTGCCGTGGCTTCCTGGGCTTTCATGATGCTGACCATGCTCAGCTACGAACTGGACTATATCGGCGAACGTCACTTGTCCCAGCGGCTTGCGGCTGTGCACTTGGTCATCTTGATCGCAGCGTTTGTCCTGCTGCCAAGCGCTAGTGCCTACATGATGATTGTGGTGGGGGACATCGCTCTGGTGGCGGTGGCTTGGTGGCTGTACAAGCGCGCCTGGGCTCAACCCGAATACACCCTCTTCTGGCGTCATGCCATCGCTTGGTGAGCTTGCGCATCACCGTCCAGCATCTACACCACCGGTGTGCCAAACGCCAATCTGCATAAAACCCTCACAGCATGAAACGGATCACCACCATGAACTTTTTGTCTAGATTCACCTCGTCCGCAACTACTACCCATGACACCAAGGAGCTGACCCCAGCGCAGATCGCCCACCGCGGCCAATACCAAGACGTCGATGTTGCGATCGTGATGGAGTCCACCTACCCATACTTGAAGGGGGGTGTTTCTGCAGTTGTTCACGACATTGTGATGGAAAGCCCCGACGTGGATTTCGGCATCATCCATATCACCTGGGACTCTCATGCCCCCAGCGAGGACATCTACGGGTTGCCGGATAACGTCAAATGGGTGCGCATGGTTTACCTTTCCATGGAGGAACACCGTCACGATTTCGCGCGGGCGCGGGTCAGCGATCTCAACATGAATGCTCGTGAGCGTCGTGAGCTGACTGATCGCCTGTTCTATGCTCTGAAGTCCCTGGCCGTGCAGGATGCAGCCGAACGGAATCTGGAGCCCCTGTGGGAACTGCTGGATGAAGGCATGTTGGAATCCACCCGTCAGTATCCGTTATGGGCGTTGCTGGGATCCCGCGAATTCATGATGGGCGTGAGTCGTCATCTGCCAGAGCTGGGGCTGTCCCTTTCTGAAGCGTTCTGGACCCTACGGAATTTCTTCTCCTTGGCGTACGCAGTGCTGGGGGAAACCATGCCGAAGGCGAAGGTGTACCACGCTCACACCACCGGTTACGCCTCCCTCATGTCAGCCGCTGCCGCTCGTGAACACGGATCTGCATTCCTGCTGACCGAACACAATCTCTATGTGCGCGATACGGTCAACACCCTCTTGCAGCGCAATATGGCACTGCCGCTGACATCCGAGGATTACAGGACGTTTGACGTCACCGCTGAACAGCGTGCTTGGATGGCGTGGTGGATCGAAATGGGGCATTTCTGCTATCCATCAGCACAGGTCATCACCTACTTGTACCCGTCGGCCATTGCGGAGGCGGCAGCGTTGGGAACGGATGTTGATAAAGCTGTGGTGGTGCCCAACGGTATGGTCATTGAGGAGTTCGAGCGTCCTTACCGTGCGCGGTCTGAGGCTATGGAATCCATCTTCGCTGACCCCAAGGAGTACCAGTGGAACTTAGTGTACATCGCCCGTCTGGTACCCATCAAGGGGCTGCTGGACTTGCTGGGGTCTATGGCCATGCTGCGTGAGTGGGGTTACCCGAATGTTCACCTCAACGTGCTAGGTCCCACGGAACATGACCCCGAATACCACCAGGCGTGTTTGGATAAAATCGCGGAACTCGGCCTGGAAGAGATGGTCAGCATTCAAGGCACCGTGAAAGTCCGGGAACACCTGCACGAATACGATCTTCTGGTGCTGCCGTCCTATAACGAAGGCCAACCCATCGTGGTACTGGAGGCGATGGCGGCCGGTATTCCGACCGTCGGCACGGACGTAGGTGGCATGAAGCAACTGATTCATGACGATCTCACCACGGCAGATCGCCGCGTTTATCAGGCTTGCGGCGAGTTGGTGGTCGCTGGCGACGTCGCGATGATGGCTGAAGGTATCTACCGTGTGGTTTCCGACCCGGATCTTTACAAGTCCTACTCAGTGAACGCCCGCGACCGTGTGCAGAACTTTTTCCAGTTGCACGAGGTGATGGCCAATTACAACCAGCTCTACAGCGTGCTCGGTGACACCGCTGGTGAACGCAATGTTCGCTACGAAGGTGCCTCTGAGGTGGCCCACCGCAGCGTAGACCCGATCACCGAATCCAACATGGTGGTTGAACCCGCCGGGTCAGATTCGGGGTCCGATCGCGGAAACAACAACGGACGCCCTGTGGATTCGGGGGCGCGTCAGGCACATGTGGGCGCTACGCGGCGTCGTTCATGACGGGCGTAGGGGCATGGATCCGGTATAAGGATCCCATCGAGCCATACGAGGTTGACTTTGCGGTGGAGCATTATCGCGCCGCCATCCTGCAACCGTGGGAACTGGAGGTGGCAGCGGAACTTAAGCAGCGTCGACCGGATATGACGGTGCTGTGCTACAAGTGCTTATCGTCCACTCGCGCATATGAACCGGGGCCAATTTATACCTCTGGGGTCAGTTTTGCGGAGGCAGAAGCCGAAGGCGGGCGGTGGTTTGCCACCCGTCAGGACGGTAGCCGCATTCAATGGCAGCGGTATGCCCAGCACTGGCAGATGAAGGTGTGGGACTCCACCTACCGGCAGCGATGGGTACAGAATGTGGTGGCCGAGTTGGCGGATTCACCGTTTGACGGTGTGATGGCCGATAACGACGTTTTTGACGACTACTACGGGCTGAACCTGCCGTTATCTGATCTGGATTCCTTATCTGATCTGCGTGCGGCACTGGGCGAATTAGTGGCCGCCGCAGGGCAGGGGTTACAAGAACACGACAAAATCCTGGTGCCAAATATTGCTGAGTCACGGCGCACGGAAGGCAGGTGGGCTGAACACTCCCAGTGGGGAGGTGGTTTTGAGGAAGTGTGGTTGGGGTGGGACCCCAATCGGCTGTTCGACCACTGGACAGTTGCCATGCAGCTGCAGCAACTGAACCACCCCGGGGTTGGTATTTTTCGTGTACCAACCGACGGCACGGACGAACACCCCAATTTTTTGTACGGTCTGGCGGCTTTTTGGGTTTTTGGTGAAGGGAAAGGTGCATATTCCGCGACCGGTCACGACGATTACGGCCAACTGCAATACATTCCCGAATTGGACTTCCTGTTAGGGGAGCCCGTGGGTCTTCCGGTGCGTCACGGCCAAGCCTGGTGGCGTGAATTCACGGATGGTTTCGCCGCAGTGAATTTTGGCCAGGACCGCACGAGCCGCTGTCACATCAAAATTCCGGGAGGCATGGTGGACGGCTCTGGCAAGCCTGCGCCCAGGAAGTGTGTTCTTTACCCACAACAGGGACTTGTGGTGCGCCGCGACGGGGCCTCATAGCAGTAACACCAACCAGCCCTGCCGTGGGGCGGGCGCGGACACTAGACTGGTGTGCAGTGCTGTCCTGTCATGGAATCGGCGGTCAGCCCAAGGCATTCGACGAAGAAGGAGCCAGCATGCCCATCGCAACCCCTGAGGTCTACAACGAAATGCTTGACCGGGCCAAGGAGAAGGGTTTCGCCTACCCGGCCATTAACGTGACGTCATCCCAGACGCTCAACGCTGCCATTCGTGGCTTTGCGGAAGCCGGTTCCGACGGAATTATTCAGGCTTCTACCGGTGGGGCTGCCTACTGGTCCGGTTCATCCGTGAAGGACATGGTGCGGGGGTCGCTGGCCATGGCTGCGTTCGCCCGAGAGGTTGCCAAGAACTACGACGTCAACATTGCCCTGCACACGGATCACTGCCCGCAGGACAAGCTGGAAGGCTTTGTGTTGCCCCTGTTGGCGGAGTCTGAAGCTGCTGTGGCCCGTGGCGAGGACCCCATCTTCCAGTCCCATATGTGGGATGGTTCCGCGATTGACCTGGATGAGAACCTCAAGATTGGTGCGGAACTGATCGAGCGCACAGGCAAGGCCAAGATTGTGCTTGAGGTCGAAATCGGTGCCGTGGGTGGCGAAGAAGACGGCGTCGTGGGAGAAATCAACGACACCCTGTACACCACCACCGAAGATGCCATTAAGACCGTGGAGGCCCTGGGACTGGGGGAGAAAGGCCGGTACATCACGGCTTTGACTTTTGGAAACGTCCATGGCGTGTACAAGCCGGGTAACGTCAAGCTACGCCCGGAACTGCTCAAGCAAATTCAGGATGAAGTCGGGGCCAAGTACGGCAAGGAGCGTCCTTTTGACTTGGTATTCCACGGCGGCTCCGGTTCTACGGAACAGGAGATCGTCGATGCTGTTTCCTACGGTGTGATCAAGATGAACGTGGATACGGATACCCAGTACGCCTTCACCCGGCCCGTGGCTGGTCACATGCTCGCCAAGTACAACGGTGTGCTCAAGATTGACGGCGAAATTGGCAATAAAAAAGACTACGACCCCCGTGTGTGGGGGGCGGAGGCCGAAACCAGCATGGCGGCGCGTGTGGTGGAAGCTTGCCAGAACTTGGGTTCGGCTGGCACATCCGTATCCGCCTGATACCGGCCGGGTGGCCTTGGGTTAGAAGTCGCCCAGGGTACGAAGAATCATGGCGGCGGGTTGTTCCGGCGTATGCCGGAACCCCGTACCGGCCCACAGATTCACAAACTCCGGGTTCCCCGCCGCTGTGGCTGCCTTGCGCAGGGGTGCGGTGAGGTGGTGCACTGCTGGAAAGCCCAACGGCGCGTAGCCGGTAAACCGATCCGTGAATTCATTGCGAATGGCCCGCGCGGGACGCCCAGAAAACGCGCGGGTCACCACGGTTTCTACGCGTGTAGGGTCCGCTAAAGCGGCTCGGTGCGGTGCGGAGGTTCCAGCTTCCGTGGCGCGTAACAGCGCAGTACCCACAACGGCAGCCACAGCCCCTGCGGCGCGCACCTCGCGGATTTGTTCGCAATTGCTGATGCCTCCGGCTGCAAAGATGGGCAGATCCACTGCCGCCGCCACGGTGCGTACAAGGTCCGGTAGGGGTAGGTCCTGGACCGGTGTGTGGGGGGTTGTTGTTGCGCTGTGCCCGCCAGCCGCTGCGGCCTGAACCACCAGGGCGTCCATGCCGAGGCCGTGGGCCTGGGTTGCTTCGTCCACGGAAGTGACGGTCTGAACTGTGGTCGAGCCAACGGATTGGAATCGCCGGATCACATCAGGGGAGGGGAACCCGAAAGTGAAGCTGACTACCGGAACAGGGTCACTGGCTAGCAGATCCACTTTGGCATCCCACGCGTCATCATCATCGAAGGGTTCGGTGGGAAGATTTACGTCAAATTGGTGGGAGCAACTGCTGATTGTTGCACGATATGTGGTGAAGTCGCGATGCGTCATAGCCACGGTGTTGGGCACGAATAGGTTCACACCAAAACGGGATGTCGCGGCGCGCACCGCAGCGATCTGGTCGGCCAATTGTCCAGGTGTTTTGTAACCGGCGGCTAAGAACCCCAACCCGCCAGCGTCCGCGGCTGCGATGACCAGTTCAGGGGTGGACGGCCCGCCTGCCATGGGTGCGGCCACCATGGGCAGACTCATACCGAGAGAAGCAGGCAGATCAGTCACATTATTCACTCTTGTGGGGGCCATGGTTCGCCGTCGGCTAGGGCGTTGAGTTCGTAGGCGCCCTTGCCGTCAAGGCTTTCGCGCAGGATATCTGCGTGACCCGCATGACGTGCGTATTCTTCGATGCCGTGCAACGCGACCCACCGGGCAGGCCAGGTGTCGATGTTGGGAGCCCACGGAACATCCGGCACGGGAACCCGCTGGTCCATGTCCACCAGGGCTAAGGTGCGTTCAACCCACGCCGCCATGTCCTCCAGCTCCGCAGCCAGAGATTCCGCAGTGTCATCATCGCGGATGGCGGACGCGGCAGGAATGCCGGACTCATGGTCCTGCAAGCCGTGGGATTCCGCCCGGCAAGCGTCAAAGACCGTGAGAATTCCTGAATTACCCACGTACAGGCAGTGCCGGGCGATGCTCGCCAGGCTCATCGCACTGGCGGTGGGTGTTTGTCGAATTTGTTCGTCCGTCAGTCCCTGTAAGGTGCAGGCAATTTGGCGGATCTGTTGTGCTGCGAAAGCAGCTAAGGCATCGTTTTCGTTGGTCACTTGGCGGGTTAGGAAGGCCATGGCGTGCTCCTCAGATGGTTGTGACGATATCCCCGCTGGTGGCATTTACACGGACGGTGACTTGTGAGTTATTGGCACCTGCGTAGAGGTCAATATCGTAGATCGCGGTGTTGTTGTGTGTGGTGAGTTCGGCGTCGTTGATGTTGCCGGGGTGTTCGTCGGTAGCGGTGGTCAGGGCATCGGCCAGGGTCGTTTGCGCGGAGTCGAATTCTTTCTGGTCCTCGGAATCTAGGGGCTCGGAACCTTCCTGATGCAGTATGTTGCCGCCGTTTGCATCGAGTATGACTTCTGTGGCTTTGCTGTTGTCAACTACCGTGACGTCCCATTGGTTATCGTCATTAAAGTCGATATCGGTGGCTGTGCCCCCTACCTCGCTTTGGGCGGTTTCAATGGCGTTCTGTGCTGCGTTTCCATCCCCACCGGAAGTCGCAGCCCCGGAGGTTGTGGTGGCCGAGCTGCTGACGGGTGTTCCACTGCTAGCGCCGTTGACGTCGTCATCCGCGCCTGGTGGTGAAGCACAGCTGGCCAGGGCGACGGTGAGTGCGGAGGCCAACGCGGCGACGGAAGCGTAACGATTCTTAGACATGCTTTGACGGTAGGTGTTCGGTGACTAGGAAACAAGGCTCTGACCGTTGGAAGCGCGGGCCCTGTGGGTCAGACCGTATTCCATGTTTCGTGGTTCTGTGCAATAAACCAACACCGGCGGTTCCCTTGGTTTCGAGAGCTGCGTCACGCTAAAGTTTGTTCGCAGAACTACATATGCCAACGAGCGCCCCGGGAGAGACTCTGCGGATGCTGCGTAGGGCGCCGTAGGAGCAACCCCTCCCCGGGAAACTCTCAGGCACCTGCACCGGGACGTTCGGCAACTCTGGAAAGTACGGCTCACTTGTACGCTGGGTGGGACGTCGCCGACGGGGCAAACATGCTGGTGAAACGCCGGTTTGTGGAATCTCTCAGGTCCCATGACAGAGCGGGGAGGAACCGCCAGGGGTCGTGCACGCCCCGTGAGTCAGGAGTCCCGCATGAGTTCCCCAGCAGCCACGGAAACAGCAGCATTCGGTGCTGACACCCACGCGTTTGTGGACCGGCATATTGGTCCCGGATCACAGCAGACAGAGCACTTACTGCAAACAGTCGGGGTGTCCTCCCTCGGCGAGTTAGTGGACCGGGCCATCCCAGCCAGCATTCGTCAGGAACAGGCGCTGAACCTTCCCCCCGCGCTGACCGAAGCGCAAGTGTTGGCTGAGCTGCGCCGAATCGCTCAACGTAACGACCCCGGTACCCCCATGATTGGGCAGGGTTTCTACGGAACCATCACCCCACCCGTGGTGGCCCGCAACCTGCTGGAGTCCCCGGCCTGGTACACCGCATACACGCCGTACCAGCCGGAAATCTCCCAAGGGCGGCTGGAACTTCTGCTGACCTTCCAAACCATGGTGCAGGACTTAACGGGCTTGCCCATCGCCAACGCGTCCCTGCTTGATGAAGCGTCGTCGGTGGTGGAAGCCGCTTTGTTAATGGCACGGGCCAATCGCAACGTCAAAAACGGTGTGATCCTGGTGGATCAGGATCTTTTCCCGCAGTCCTTGGCCATACTTCCGGGGCGCGCCCGTGCGGTCGGCATGGATCTGCGCATTATGGATCTTTCCCTGGGTCTGCCGGAAATTTCGGAAGCGATTGCCGGAGTGATTGTGCAACAGTCCGGGTCGTCAGGACGGCTGCGGGACTGGTCCCCACTCATTCAAGCTGCGCATGACCGTAACGCACTGGTCACCGTGGTCGCTGATCTGCTGGCCCTCACCCTGGTGAAATCCCCTGGAGACATGGGTGCGGACATCTCCGTGGGTACCTCTCAGCGTTTTGGGGTGCCTCTGTTCGCCGGTGGTCCGCACGCCGCTTTCATGGCGGTATCTGATGGTTTACAGCGTTCCATGCCTGGGCGCCTGGTGGGTGTCAGCCACGACGACGCCGGACGCCCCGCCTACCGCCTGGCCCTCCAGACCCGCGAGCAGCACATTCGTCGGGAAAAAGCCACGTCCAATATCTGCACCGCCCAGGCGCTGCTGGCCGAAGCCGCCGCGTGCTACGCCGCCTACCATGGGCCGGAAGGCTTAACTGCCATAGCCCGGCGTGTCCACGGTTATGCCCAAACTTTGGCCGATGCCCTGCGTGCAGGCGGTGTTGAGCTAGTGGCTGACCAGATCTTTGACACCGTGGTGGCTCGTGTGCCGGGGCGGGTGGACCAGATCATGGCCGCCGCAGCCCAGCAGGGAATTGACCTGCGCCGCGTGGACGATGAACACGTGGGAGTGTCCACGGATGAAAAGACCACGGCAGCAGAAATCACCGCTGTGCTGGAAGCCTTTGGGGTGGATGCTGTTGGGCTGGATTTTGAAGATGTCCCCTTGCCCGCAGAGCTGGCCCGGACCAGTGCTTTCCTCACGCATGAGAACTTCCACGCCTACCGTTCCGAAACCCGCATGATGCGGTGGTTGCGGCGTCTGGCGGATCGGGACCTAGCCCTGGACCGCACCATGATCCCCTTGGGCTCATGCACCATGAAGCTCAATGCGGCGGTGGAAATGGCAGCGATTACCTGGCCAGAATTTGCCGACGTCCACCCCTACTCACCGGCTGAACGCATGCAAGGTTGGCAAGAATTGGTAACAGACTTGGAAGACCGGCTGGCGGAAATCACGGGGTACGCCAAAGTGTCCGTGCAACCGAACGCCGGTTCACAAGGGGAGCTCGCCGGGCTATTAGCCATCCGTCGGTGGCACATTTCCCGGGGGGATGAACAACGTGATGTGTGCCTGATTCCGGCTTCCGCCCACGGCACTAATGCGGCCTCCGCTGTACTGGCAGGGCTGCGGGTGCGTGTGGTCAAGACTGCCCCTAACGGCACCATTGATTCCGACGACCTAGCGGCAGCCATTGCGGAACACGATGGCAGGGTGGCCGCAATCATGATCACCTACCCATCCACTCACGGGGTGTTTGAGTCTGAAGTCCGCGGGGTGTGTGACACTGTGCACGCAGCTGGTGGCCAGGTGTACGTGGATGGGGCGAACCTCAATGCCATGGTGGGGCTGGCTCAGCCGGGGCGATTCGGCGGCGATGTTTCTCACCTGAACCTACACAAAACCTTCTGCATTCCGCACGGTGGCGGTGGCCCCGGCGTCGGCCCCGTAGCGGTGGCTGAGCACCTGGTGCCTTTTCTGCCCGGCGATCCGTTGGCGGGTGACCCTGGGCGGCCCGCAGTGGGTGGTGACAACGCACACGACGGCGGGGTTCATGACGCCGCTGCGGTCGGCAGGGGTCTGCCGGTGTCCAGTACTCGTTGGGGGTCCACTGGTGTGTTGCCCATTTCCTGGGCGTACTTGGCTCTCATGGGTGGGGAAGGGCTGACCAAGGCGTCATCCGTGGCGCTGCTGAACGCCAACTACTTAGCTCAACGGCTGCACGAGCACTTCCCGATTCTTTACACCGGGGATCATGGGTTGGTGGCCCACGAATGCATCTTAGATTTTCGTAAGCTCACGGCCCGTTCCGGGATCACGGTGGCGGATGTGTCCAAACGCTTGATCGACTACGGATTTCACGCACCTACCGAATCCTTCCCGGTGAACGGCACGCTCATGGTGGAACCCACCGAATCCGAAGATCTCACTGAACTGGATCGGTTTGTGGACACGATGATTGCTATCCGGGAAGAAATCGAGGCAGTCGCCACTGGCCAGGTGGCGGCGGATGATTCCGTGTTGCGCCATGCGCCACATACTGCCGCTGTGCTGGCCAGCGACAACTGGGATCGCGCCTACAGTCGCGAACAGGCTGCTTTCCCACTGCCGGAACTGCGGGTGGACAAATATTTCCCGCCGGTGGGCCGTATTGACGGCGCTCACGGGGATCGCAATCTGGTGTGCTCTTGCCCGCCGCCCGAAGCCTTCGCAGAAACCACATCGCAGGAGGAAACCGCCTCATGAACACCCAAAACTCTCAGCCTACGCCCCTTACCCACATTCATGAACGCTTGGGTGCATCCTTCACCGACTTTGGTGGCTGGTGGATGCCGCTGCGTTACGGTTCCGACGTCGCTGAGCATCAGGCTGTGCGGCAGGCTGTCGGTATCTTTGACCTTTCCCACATGGGGGAAATATCCGTCACCGGCCCGGACGCTGCCGCCTTTTTGGACTATTCCTTGGTGGGGCGGTTATCCGCGATTGAGGTGGGTAAGGCCAAGTACTCGTTACTGTGTAACACCTCAGGGGGGGTAGTCGACGACCTGATCACTTATCGGCTGGGGCAGGATGATTTTCTTGTGGTCCCCAACGCTGCTAATACGGCGGAGGTGCTGGCTGCGTTGCAGGAACGCTCCACTACCGCTGACGGGCACAGATTTGAGGTCAACATTGAGGACCAGACAACAACAACAGCACTGATCGCAGTTCAAGGCCCGGCATCACAAACCGTTCTTCTGGAAGTTGTTGCCCCGGAGTATGCCGATGCGGTGACACAACTGCGTTATTACGCGATTGTTGACGTCGTGATCAACACCCCCGATGGCTCCCTGCCGGTGAAGCTGGCGCGTACCGGGTACACCGGGGAAGACGGATTTGAAATTTACGTGGACACGCAACACAACACTGCCGCTGCCGAACAGCTATGGCACCGGCTAACGGAAACCGGTGCCGCCCACGGCATGGTGCCCTGTGGGTTGGCCGCCCGGGATTCCTTGCGGTTAGAGGCCGGAATGCCACTGCACGGGCATGAATTGTCCGCCGATATTGATCCTTATAGTGCGGGTCTGGGGCCCGTAGTGGCGCTGAAAAGCAAGGAAGATTTTGTGGGCCGTGATGCTTTGGCTGCGATCAAAAACAACGGTCCGGAACGCACGCTGGTGGGCCTGGCTCACGCCACCAAACGCGCTGCCCGGCCTGGATACCCTGTGCTGCATAACGGTGAGGTCATAGGTGAAGTCACCTCCGGCGCACCGAGCCCCACGCTGGGGCATGCCATTGCGTTGGCTTTCGTGCCGCCTGAATTCGCTGACATTGGCACAGAGGTGGATGTGGATCTTCGGGGTAAACCCACCCCATTCACTGTGGTAAAACTTCCGTTTTATCAGCGCGAACGTTGAATTTTTAGTCCCTCATCTGCGAAAGGAAAAGATCATGAGCGCCATCGATAAAGTCAACAAGGAATACCGTTACTCCGCCGAACACGAATGGGTCGACAATGCGTCCCCAGCCAAAATTGGGTTGTCCCAGATTGCCGTGGACGCGCTGGGGGAAGTGGTGTACATCGATCTTCCCGAGGCGGGCGGTACCGTGACCGCCGGGGAGGTCTGTGGAGAGGTTGAGTCCACCAAGTCCGTGTCCGAAATTTATTCTCCCGTGACTGGCACGGTAGTTGGCGTCAACGACGCCGTGATCGACGACCCCGCCCTGCTCAACTCAGACCCATACGGCGCGGCGTGGTTATTTACCGTTCAGGTGGAATCTGAAGGTGAATTACTTTCCCCTGAAGAGTATGCCGCAGCCCAGGACGACGACGGGTAAGGAAAAACTTATGGTAGTCAGCGTTTTTGAGCTGTTCAGCATCGGTGTGGGGCCGTCGTCTTCCCACACCGTGGGGCCCATGCGAGCGGCCGCCGATTTTGTCAGCGATCTGGTGGCAGCCGGATTACTGGAACGTGTGGGGTCCGTGGGAGTGGACTTGTACGGTTCCCTCGCCTCCACGGGCCAGGGCCACGGGACGTTCACCGCAGTTCTTCTAGGGCTGGAAGGCCACCGCCCGGAACAGGTGGACCCGGACACCATTGACCAACGCCGTGAGGCCTTGGGTGCGGGTGCCCCGCTACGGTTGGCGGACGTGGTTGACGGGGTGGGTCAGCCGGTCGAACTGGATTTCCATGAGGACGATATTGTTCAAAGGCCCCTGACCTTGTTGCCGTATCACCCCAATGGCATGTGGTTCCGCGCCTTTGATCATCAAGGCAACCTGCTCAGTGAGCGGACTGCGTACTCCTGCGGGGGTGGCTTTGTGGTCGTTGACCCTCCAGAAGGTCAGGACCCCATGGTGGAAAACGACGACGTTGCCTTGCCCTATCCGTATAGAACGGCGGAAGAACTACTGGCTCTGTGCCACGAACACCAGTTGACGGTTACGCAGCTGGCCTTAGCCAACGAATGCGCCCGCCGGTCGGAAGCCGAAGTGCGTGATGGGCTGGCCAAGATTGCCGACGTCATGGAGGAATCCAAGAACTCCAACCTGCGCCGTACCGGCTGCTTGCCCGGGGGGCTAACCGTTCGACGCCGTGCGCCTGGCTGGTACGAACGCTTAAAGGCAATGGATACCACGTTTGATCCCCAGTACTGGGTGGAGTGGGTCAATCTGGTGGCCTTAACCGTGAATGAGGAAAACGCTTCCGGTGGCCGGATTGTGACGGCACCAACCAACGGTGCCGCTGGCATTGTGCCCGCCGTCATGTTCTATGCCACTCATTACACCCCGGCAGCCCGTGGACATGAGGCCCGCTCACGGGAACAGATTGTGGTGGATTACTTGTTGGCGGCGGGAGCTGTGGGGGCGTTGATCAAGGAACAGGCCTCTATTTCCGGTGCGGAAGTGGGGTGTCAGGGCGAGGTTGGTTCGGCGTCGTCCATGGCAGCGGCCGGCTTGGCGCAGGTGATGGGTGGTACCGCTCAACAGGTGGCCAATGCGGCGGAAATTGCCATGGAGCATCATTTGGGTCTGACCTGTGATCCCGTGGGCGGATTAGTGCAGGTGCCGTGCATCGAGCGCAACGCGATTGCTGCGGTCACGGCTGTTAATGCGGCTCGTATGGCGTTGTTTGAGGACGGCCCCACACATGTGAGCTTGGATCAGGTGGTACAGACCATGCGCGCCACGGGGGCTGATATGTCCGAGAAATACAAGGAGACGGCGCGCGGCGGCTTGGCGGTCAATGTCGGGGTCAACATCGTGGAGTGCTGAGAGTGACGCGGCCGCCGACAAAATTCCGTGCCCCGTCGTGCTGGTCAGGAGTTTTGAGTAAAAGATGTATTTACAATTAATCTATGTTCTGTGGGCTCTTTAGTGGTCACATGATACTGCATGTGCTCTGATGGTGGAGCGGACAGGACGACATATGGAACATACGATTGTTCGACGCCGCGTGGTGACGGCTGCTGTCTGGGCGGCACCTGTGATCGCGACGAGCACTGCCGCCCCGGCTTTTGCTGCGTCTACGGCTGTTTTTGGTGTGAACTTTGACGGTGGCGGTGGTGCGAATGGATACACCAACTCGGTCTATTTGAACCTAGGGGTAGCGCAGGGTTACACCGCGCCGTTCACGCTTTCTGAGCCTCTGGTCGTCACCGTGGATGTGATCAGCATCAATGAAAACGCCACTCGTGAACGCCTTTTTACCGCCGGGAGTTCCTACGGGAATCTTCAGCGGGGTGAATATAACGCCCAAACCCGTACTACTACCTTCGTGTGGACTTTACCGGCGGGCCAGCGTATCCCAACTGTGAGCACCGCCACGAATGTGCCAGATATTCTATTTTCGTTTGGCACCGGATTTACTTTGAGCGGTGGGCGCATCACTAATAAGGTGGTAGTGCGCAGTGTGACCGGCGGAACTATCACCCAGCCTTCCGCTTTGCCCATTGATTCCAGCGTGGTGCGTGATATCAACCAGTCAGCGGTTAGCCCCGACGGTATTTACTAAATCAACTGACCAGAGCCCCCTCGTGTGCCATAAGCCGATAGGGTGTGCCCGACAGGGCACGGGCGCGGCAACGGAGGGATGGCCATGTATCTGGGAGTTGACATTGGAACCGGAAGCACCAAAGGGGTGCTGGTCGATGAGCATGGGCGGATTCACCACAAAAAGGTGGTGGAGCATATGATGTCCACTCCACGGACGGGGTGGGCGGAGTTTGATGCTGAAGCTCAATGGTGGGCCGAGATCCAAGAAATTTGTCAGTACCTGACGACTGCTTGTACCGATCAGCCTCTTGATGGTGTGTGTGTCAGCGGTATGGGGCCCTGCCTGGTTCTGACCGACGCCAACCTGACTCCGGTGCGGCCCGCCATCCTGTATGGGGTGGATACCAGAGCACAAGAGCAGATTGATCAGCTCACTCGGTCGCTGGGTGCGGAGGCTATCGTGGAATCGTGTGGCAATGCACTATCCAGTCAATCGGTGGGACCCAAGATGCGGTGGGTCCGGGATCACGAGCCTCAGAATTTTGCACGTTCACGTTACTGGTTCAGTGCACATAACTACATCGTGGCCAAATTAACTGGCGAATATACGGTAGATCACCACACGGCCAGTCAGTCCGACCCCCTCTATGACTTGGTTGCAGCCGGGTGGTCGTCTCCTTGGTACTCCCAGGTTGCTGAGCACTTGGAACCTCCGCGCCTGGTATGGCCAGCGGATGTGGTGGGTCGTATCACTGCTGAGGCCGCTGAATGTACCGGTATTGCAGTTGGCACCCCGGTGTGTGCGGGAACCATTGATGCGTGGGCGGAAGCCTGGGGGGCGGGGGTCCGGGACCCCGGGGACACTATGCTCCAGTACGGTTCTACTTTCTTTGTTATTCAGAACCTGAAGGAGCCATCCACCCATGCTCAGTTGTGGTCCACTGCCGGTGTTGCCCCCGAATCACGGTGTTTAGCGGCCGGGACCGCGACGTCCGGGAGCTTAACCACGTGGTGGCGTCACTTGTGGGGTGATCCGGAGTTCAGTGATCTCGTGACGGCGGCTGCCCAGGTGCCTCCCGGGTCACGCGGGGTTATGGTTTTGCCGTATTTCGCGGGGGAACGCACCCCGATTTTTGATCCCGATGCTCGCGGTACGGTGACTGGGTTGACCTTATCCCACGGTGCACCGGAGCTGTTTCGGGCGACGTACGAAGGAATTGCTTGCGGGGTTCGTCAGATTTTGGAGCTGCTGGAAGACGGCGCAGAGCGTCCTGAGCGCTTGGTGGCGGTTGGCGGCGGAACATCTTCTGATTTGTGGGTCCAGTTGGTGAGTAATATCACCGGGCGCACCCAGGAGGTCCCGGAGCAGACCATTGGGGCAGCTTATGGTGACGCCATGATGGTTGCGCAGACGGTGGGTGGTGTGGACACTCGCCGTTGGACGCGTGTGGAGCGCGTTGTGGAACCTCAGCAGGAACATCAAGCCCTCTATGAAGAAATTTTTGCGGATTTCACTCAGCTGTACGCCTTGAACCGAGAGCTTATGCATCGGTCAGCTGCACGACAGCGTCACGCTGAAAGCGAGGCGGATTGAGGTTCGGCGATTTCTAATGCCGTCGCTAAGGCCCGCGCGGTGGGTTCGTCCGTGACCAGGTAATGAAATAGTTCTTGTTTGGCGGCGGCGATGATGCTGGATGTTTTATCCACCCCTGCAGCGACTGCGACGCGGTGCGGTATTCGCTGAAAAGTTTCCAACGGGATACGCACCATCCGCTCCGTTCCCGGGTAGTCAAGTATGGCCCCGTCGTGGTCAAAAAAGTGCAACGAGACGTCCCCGACTGCTGTGCTTAAGGATGAGTCTTCCACTGGAACGCCGCTGGTGATGGCGTTCCGCACCCGTGGAGGGGCACCAATGCCGACCAAGACGGCTGTAGCTCGTTCCCACAATGCCTGAATACGTTGGAATCCGGGGTCCGACTGCATGGCGGTAAAAATTGCTTCCGATGGCATTGCTTCCGCAAAGATAAAGGTGGGCCGCGCTCCTATTTTGGTGGCGATGGTGCGCACGAGTTCGTTGGTTTGGAACCAGGGTTCGGGGTCTGCCTGCCCGCCGACGGAGGGCACAAGCACCACACCTGGCAATGCCGGAAGGTCCTGCAAGCTCAGTTCATAAACCGTTCGACCCGAAGCAATCACCACAACGTCACCCGCGCGTAGTGGGAGCTGCTCCAGCAGGCGGCTGGTGGGTGGTAGCAATCCTGTGCCGAGGGACTGGGCCTGAGACCCTGGGGCGATATCCACGGATCGGACCCCCAAGGCCGTGGCCAGTCTGCCACCAAGCTCCCCTAGATGTAGTGCGTCAGGGGGTGTGATGGTGATGGTGACCAACCCGGCTTCGCGCGCTTCGTCCAGCAGGCGACTGACCGTAGGACGTGAAATTCCTAGTCGCTGAGCGATCTGCGCTTGAGTCTGGCCTTGGTCGTAATAGGCCACGGCGGCGTCGTAGGCCAAGGAAAGTCGGTCGGCGGGTTCTGCCACGGGGTCCCCTTTCTATGGACGCGAGCTTCCATGAACATCTGTTCATTCTATCGGCACATATTTCCGCCTTTTTCTTCCATGGAGACTGTTTATTCACCCTTGTCAAGTTGCTATTCTAGTGCACTTGTGCGTTTGCATGAACATTTGTTCTTGACATCTGTTCAGTGGGGCCTACTCTAAAGGGTGTTATTCGGATCACAAGGAAGTGAGGCGTGGTGATGGTCGCACAGGCAACCACTCAAGAAATTCCAACCACCATGCAGGCGGTTGTGTGTCACGGGCCAGAGGAATACAGGATCGAAACGGTCGAACTCACAGAGCCCACGGAGCAGGAACTGCTGTTGCGCATGGAGGCTGTTGGCGTGTGTGCCAGCGACCTGAAGTGTTACCACGGTGCCGCCAAATTCTGGGGCGATGACAACCGACCTGCTTGGGCGCAGATCGGAATTGTGCCTGGTCACGAACTCGTGGGGCGTGTGATTGCCGGTGGCGCTGAGGCGTTAGAACGTCACCAAGTGCAAATTGGTGATCGCATCGTGCTTGAACAGATTGTGCCGTGTGAGCAGTGCCGCTATTGTTTGCGCGGGCAGTACTGGATGTGTGGTCCTCACGACATGTTTGGTTTCCGTAATTACCATGGCGGCATGGCGGAATACATGAAAGTTCCGTTCAATGCCCGAGTACACACTATTTCCGCAGACCTACCACCGCAGCAAGCGGCATTTGCTGAACCGCTGTCCTGTTCCCTCCACGCCGTAGAGCGGGCGGGGATCACTTTTGAGGACGTTGTGGTGGTCGCCGGTTGCGGTCCGATCGGACTTGGTGCGATTGCTGGGGCGAGCGCTAAGAGTCCTCTGAAAGTCATTGCCCTGGATATGGACGACGCCAAACTAGATCTTGCTGCCGCTTGTGGCGCGGACATGACCATCAACATTGGCCGTGAAGACGCCGTTGCCAGGATCAAAGAATTGACTGACGGATACGGGGCGGATGTTTACATCGAATGTACCGGGCATCCTTCAGCTGTGGGCCAAGGTTTAAACCTGCTGCGCAAGCTGGGCACGTACGTGGAGTACTCGGTCTTTGGCTCGGATGTCACGGTTGATTGGTCCATCATCTCCGATGACAAAGAACTAGATGTTCGTGGTGCTCACCTGGGCCCCCATTGCTGGCCAGCGGCCATTTCCATGATCGAATCCGGGCGCTTACCCATGGACCGTATCTGCACAGATCAGTTCCCTTTGGCCCAATTCCAAGAAGCCCTGGATATGGTCGGCGACTCCGCGGGAGCCTCTGTCAAGGTTTCCATTCTGCCGAACTGATATCGGCCATCCGCTTTACCCTCCACTAGCCCAGACGCTTCACGGGAGCGCTCAGACATCCCTGCGTAGGGCGTGGCCAAACACGAAAGAACACCATGACTCAAACAATCACGGCTCAAGAAACTGCTTTGGACCGCGTTGGCATTCCAGACTCCATTAAATGGGGTTTCTTGTCGGTGTTGGTTTTTATGACCGGCAACGGGGTGGAATCTAACTTCATTTCCCCACACTTGGCAGCCGCCGTGGGCTCGGAAAACATGGCAGCCACCATTATCACTTTCTACGGGTTATCCGTATTGGTGGGGTCTTATCTATCCGGGGCACTCGCGGACCTGTGGGGGCCGCGCAAGGTAATGTTGCTCGGCTTTTTGGTATGGATGGTTTTTGAAGCAGCATTTCTGCTGTCGATCGCCATGGAATCGACCTTTTTGATTGGCCTGTCCTACTTTTTCCGAGGCTTTGGGTATCCATTGTTCGCTTTTGCCTTCTTGGTGTGGATCAACACAGTGGTGCCCAAGAAACGCAACGGAACCGCCGTGGGGTGGTTCTATGTGATGTTCACCGGTGGCATGCCCACCCTCGGTTCAGCTGTCGCGTTGTTGGCCATCCCTGCTTTTGGTGGTGGTTATGGCGGTGAAACCGGGGCGATGATTGTCTCCAGTGCGCTGGTGCTGGCTGGCTTCCTCATCGCGTGGTTTGGGGTGAAAGAGCCCCAAGGGAGAGCACGGTTAGCTCCGCAGAACGAAAGCACATCGGCGGTAATTTTCGGTGGGCTCCGTGTGATGGTTAAAGAACCCCGAGTAGCCATGGGGTTCGCGGTCCGGTTGATTAACACCGCCCCCCAGTTCGGCATGTTCGTGATCATGCCGTTTGTCATGGAAGACCTGGGGTGGACCCAGAGCCACTGGCTGCTGTTAACGGTGATCGTCTTCGCTTCCAACGTGTCGTTTAACGCGGTGTTTGGCCACATCGGCGACCGCTGGGGTTGGCGGCGCACCGTGCAGTGGTTTGGGGTCATGGGTTCAGCACTGGGGTTGCTGGCCTGGTGGTACGTCCCACACTGGGTGCCCGGCGGTTCTGAATGGGGCTACTGGCTCACCGTGTTGGCGGGTGTGACCTTCGGAATCATGTTGGCCGGATTCGTGCCCATGGGTGCGATCATGCCCACGCTGACTCCTGATCACAAAGGGGCCGCCATGGCCATGTACACCACCGCAGCAGGTGGCGCTGCCTTCCTCGGTGCAGCCGTGGTGGCGCTCGTCCGCCCGTGGGGCGGTGATGTCACGGTGGTTTGGGCGTTTGTTGCCCTCTATGGAGTGGCATTCTTCCTGATGCGTTTCCTGGACGTTGAACAGAACTACAACGAAACCCACACCAGTTGAACTCATTCTGAATCAGGAGAGACGCGCGTCATGACCACGATTTTTAACGACCCCCACGACTTCTGCGACGACCAATTAGAAGGGTTTGTGGATCTTTATGCAGACCGTCTACGTAAAGTCTCGGGAGGGGTAGTCCGACTTCCACAGGGTGAACCTGAAGTTGCTGTGGTGGTTGGTGGCGGATCCGGTCATTACCCAGCCTTTGCTGGTTTGGTGGGGCCTGGGTTTGCAGCCGGTGCTGTGGTGGGGAACATTTTTACGTCCCCCTCCGCTGCCCAGGTGTATTCCGTAGCCAAGGCTGCACACCAAGGGCGTGGCGTGATCCTGACGTTCGGTAACTATGCGGGCGACATCATGAACTTCGGGATCGCCGCACAACGGCTTCAGGCCGAAGGCGTTGATACTCGGATTGTGGTGGTCACGGACGATGTCGCATCCGCCGAGGATGTGGAAAAGCGCCGAGGCATTGCAGGGGACTTCACAGTGTTTCGCATTATGGGTGCTGCCGCCGCGGAAGGCATGGATATTGACGACGTCGAACGATTAGGCAACCTGGCCAATGCCCGCACACGCACCCTGGGTGTGGCATTTTCCGGGTGCACGATGCCCGGCGCCTCCCAACCGTTGTTTAATGTTCCCGCAGGTCACCTGGGCTTGGGGTTGGGAATTCACGGTGAACCCGGCATTCGTGACGTCGAATTGCCCGATGCCAAGGGGCTGGCGCAGATGCTGGTGGGTCCGCTGCTGGACGATATCCCAGAAACAGCGGACCATAGAGTGGGTGTGATCCTCAACGGGCTCGGTACTACCAAATACGAAGAGCTTTTCCTGCTGTGGGGTGCCGTGGCCCCCAGGCTCCGCGACGCAGGTTTGACCATCGTGGCCCCCGAAGTGGGGGAGTTGGTGACCAGCTTGGATATGGGTGGGTGTTCACTCACGGTGTTCTGGCTTGATGATGAACTGGAACGTTTGTGGCGCTCGGATGCTTACACACCGGCCTACCGCAAACAGGCAGCCCCCTTGGCAGGCATGGATCCTGACGCCACGACCGTGAACACAACCGTTGAAGACCGCCATGCCCCCGAGCGCTCGCAGGCTGGGGCGCAGGCAGCGCAGGTGGTTGAGGCTGCCGTGCAACTGGTCAACAAGGTTTTGGTGGAGCACGAAACTGCGTTGGGGCAGATTGATGCCGTCGCAGGTGACGGCGACCACGGCCGAGGGATGGTTAAAGGCATTACCGCAGCGCGGAAAGCTATAGAAGCCGCTACTGCGGAAGGTGGTCCCGGCTGGCAGCTGCGCCAAGGTGGTCAGGCATGGGCAGAGCATGCCGGTGGCACTTCTGGGGTTTTGTGGGGGGCAGCGTTGGAAGCTGCCGGGCAGCAGCTCGATGACGCCGCAGAGGCCTATACCGCTGATGACATCCGGGGCGCGGTTCGTGCCTTCGCGGATGCTATCAGTCAGCTAGGTGGGGCCAGCCGAGGGGATAAAACGTTACTGGACGCCCTCTTACCGTTTGTTGATGCGCTATGCACTGAGCATGCTGACGCGCCGCTGCCACAAGCTTGGGCTGCCGCAGCTGATACTGCTCGTCGTGCAGCCGAAGCCACAGCTGACCTGCGACCTCAAGTGGGTCGCGCTCGTCCTTTGGCGGAAAAGAGTGTGGGCACGCCAGACGCCGGAGCCACATCCATGGCGCTGATCCTGGGCGTGCTTTCTGAACATGTTCAACACGTTGCCCGTGCACACTGAGAATGAAAGGACGTACCACTATGTCAGGCCACGGAATGCGAATAGTCGTCGGGGGGGACGACGCTGGGTACAGCTATAAAACACACATCAAGGCAGACCTTGAAGCCGATGATCGGGTGTCAGAGGTGATCGACGTCGGCGTTGGGGAAGACGAACACACCGCGTACCCGCATGTGGCGGTGGAAGCTGCGCGTCGGGTGGCCACCGGTGAAGCGGACCGTGCGCTGCTGATCTGCGGGACCGGCCTGGGGGTTGCGATTTCTGCGAATAAAGTGCCCGGGATTCGGGCGGTGACCGCGCATGATTCGTTCTCCGTTGAACGTTCAGTGTTGTCGAATAATGCTCAAGTGCTGTGCATGGGGGAGCGGGTGATCGGGCTGGAACTGGCACGCCGCTTGGCCAAGGAATGGCTGGGGTACGTTTTCGATGAGGCCAGCCCATCTGCGGAAAAAGTTGCGGTGCTGACGGAGTACGAAAACACTACGCAGCACAACGATCTATGACCGTAAAGACCGCACCTATTTAAGGAGCCAACATGATCACAACAGCTCATTCCACAGCACCGCGTCTAGGGCCACAATCTCTGCCGGATAACGGTGTTCACCTCCCGACTTTTGACCGTACTGCGGTGACCAGCGGCATTATCCATATCGGGGTAGGTGGGTTCCATCGAGCTCACCAAGCTTTGGTTATGGATAACCTGCTGGCTCGTGGTGATCACAGTTCGTGGGGGATCACGGGCATGGGCGTGATGCCCGTTGACGCCCGGATGCGTGATGCGCTTACGGAGCAGGGCGGATTGTATACATTGGTGGAAAAGCACCCGGATGGGCGCCGTGATCACCGCGTTATCGGGTCAATTCGTGACGTCCTGTTGGCCCCGGATAATCCCGGTGCGGCGGTTGAAGCTATGGCTGACCCGCAGATTCGGATTGTGTCGCTGACGATCACCGAAGGCGGGTATAACTTCAATCAAAGCACCGGTTTATTTGATCCGTCCACGCCTGCTGTGGCGCACGACATTGAGGCGATGAGTGTGGAGACAGCAGGCGACGCACAGGCAGAACTGGATCGTACCCCGGCTTGGGCAGGTGACCTGCAGTCGGTGTTTGGACTGGTGGTGGGTGCCTTAAAACTGCGGTGGATGCGGGGCTTAGCTCCGTTTACGGTGATGTCCTGCGACAACATCCAAGGTAACGGGGATACCGCTGCTCGGCAGTTTGGCGCGTTTGCGGAATATGTTGACCCCGAGTTGGCTGAATGGATCCGCCATCACGTACCGTTCCCGAATTCTATGGTGGATCGCATTACCCCGGTCACGAGTGACGAAGACCGCGCACGTGTCGCGGAGGAAACCGGCAGGGTCGATGCATGGCCGGTGGTCTGCGAGCCCTTCTTTCAGTGGGTGTTAGAAGATCGCTTTGTGACAGATGCTGATGGTTCCTCCCAGCGCCCAGCTTTTGAGGAAGCTGGTGTGCAAATGGTGGATGACGTCGAACCGTACGAGCTCATGAAGCTACGCCTGCTGAACGCATCCCACCAGGCCTTGTGTTATCCGGGACGCTTGGCTGGACTGCAATACGCCCATGAAGTGTGTACGGATCCGCTGTATGTGGCTTACCTGATGGCCTATATGGAGCAGGAGGCCACCCCCACACTGCAGGATGTCCCCGGCATTGACTTGGACGATTACCGTCGGACTTTGATTGAAAGGTTCGCTAACCCACAGGTGCGCGACACCTTAGCGCGGTTGTGCGCAGAATCCTCAGACCGTATTCCTAAGTGGGTTGTTCCGGTGATTCAGGACAACCTGGCTGCGGGCCGTGCCGTTGATTTGTCTGCCGCTATCGTTGCCTCCTGGGCCAGATATGCGCAGGGAGTGGATGAAGCTGGCGCTGACATTGAGATTGTGGACCCACGACGGGACACGGTCATGAAAGCAGCAGCCGACCAGGATCAGGACCCATTGGCTTTTGTGCGTAACCGGGAGCTCTTTGGCGATTTGGCCGACCAAGAAGCTTTTGTGGAGCCGTATTTGTGGGCGCTGGAAAGCTTCCGGAGGGTCGGAGCCCGGGCCACCTTGACGGAGCTGCTCAGTAGAGTTGGCAGACCGCTGGCGGATGGGTCATGAGTTCGTTTCTGATTCCAACTGGCGGCGCATAGTGCGGTAGGTCTGACGATACGCCGTCGCGCCGTCGTCATGGGTGTGTGGAATGTGCTGGCTGCCTTCGGCCCCGGCTTGCCACGTCGGGAGTTCGCCGAGGGCGGCCCACGCCGCTTGCCGGGCAGCCCCCAGGGCCACATATTCGTCTGGCGCTGGTACATCAATGTCCACACCCAGCACGTGGGATAACGCGGTGCGTAGCTGGGAAGACCGTGCGCCGCCGCCGATTAACAGGGCGCGATTGACGGGCACGTTCAAAGTACGCAGCACATCAAGACAGTCCGCCAAGGAGTTGGCAACTCCCATGATTGCGCTGCGGGCCATATTTTCCCTGGTCAGCGACTCTCCTGTGATGCCATGCCAGCGCCCCGTGGCTTCCGGGAGGTTAGGGGTGCGTTCGCCGTCGAGGTAAGGCAAAAGCGTTAGCCCGCCACAGTCTGCCGCGCCGTCGGCTGCAAGGGCATCTAAATGGTCCACCGGCAACCCCAACAGTGCTGCGGTGCGTGCCATAACGCGGGCTGCGTTGAGCGTACACAGTAGGGGTAGGAACTGTCCGGTGGCATCTGCAAAACCGGAGGTCACTCCCGTAGGGTCCGGTGCCGGGCGTGCAGATCGGGCAAATACTGTTCCTGATGTACCGACGGAAACCACAACATCACCGGGTTCCACACCGAGTCCCAATGCTGCGCCGGCGTTATCACCGCATCCGGCTGACACTACGGCTTTTGGTGAATGGGGTAACCACTGCGCAGCGACATTGCCTGCGCAGTGGTGAGGGTCCAGAACCGTGGGTAGGTGCGGCACTCGACCGAACCATTGTTCTAAGAAGTCCTCCCGAACGGTGTTGGTGGCGGGGTCGAACCATCCGGTACCGGAAGCATCTGAGCGGTCCGTGACCCATTGGCCACCCGTCAGGTGCCGCAGAATCCAGTCATGTGGCAGTCCCACACTGACCAGTTTGTCAGCGGTCTCTGGTTCCTGTTGGCGTAACCAAGCCAGTTTGGTCAGGGTGATGGAACTGACCGGCGCTGTTCCCACAGCGTCAACCCAGCCCTGAACGCTCAGTTTCTCCACCATGGCTTGGGCCTGGGGTGCACTGCGGACGTCGTTCCACAACAGGGCGTCATATACCGGTTGTCCGGAGGCATCAAGAGCCACCATGCCGTGTTGTTGAGCGGATACTCCGACGCCGATCACATCTGTTCTTTGTCGTACCCCCGCGAAATCCCAGGCAATGTTCAATGCTTCGATCCAGGCCCGTGGGTCCACTGATGTGCCGTCGGGGTGTGGGGAACTGCCACGTGAAATCACTTCACCGCTGGCAGCATCTACCACCAACACTTTGCAGGACTGTGTGGAGGAGTCGATTCCGACCACGGTTCCATTTTTGGGCATCAGTTTGCTTTCTCAGACATCGGACCCACGCACAGAACCTTTGTTCAGTGCACAGCGTTAGCACTGACTACGGTACTTCAGGATTCCCAATGGTGACCAGGAACATCGCCCCGGATTACCAGTCATCACCGATGATCCGAGCCTCTGCAAGTGATGCTCCCAGCAGCAAAGTGCGCATAAAGCGTTCTGTTGCGGCGGTCAATAGGTCTTCGCCATCACGTACAGCCTCTGAAAGGCTCATGGGCACGGGTATAATCGAAGAAATTGCATCAATGCCGATTCTATGGACAGCGTCCGAGCCCTGTCCCAGGGTTCCGGCTAGCCCAATAACCGGAACGCCTTGTACAGAGGCTCGGCGGGCTACTTCAGCAGGAACCTTTCCATAGGGCGTTTGGAAATCAATAGCTCCCTCAGCTGTTATCACTAGGTCGGCTCCGCGGATCAACTGATCCAAGTTAAATCCTGCTAAACCTGAGTCTAGTAGAGCTTCAAATCTTGGGGATAGTTCTGCTCCTATGGCAGCTAGTCCAGCACCAAGGCCCCCAGAAGCGCCAGTCCCCGGACCCAGCGCAAAATCAGTATGTTGCGCAGACCTGAGGCAGTCACGGCTTAGAATTTGCGCCCACTTATCAAATCCACTTGCCATTTGTTTTACTTGTTTTTGAGTCGCCCCTTTCTGCGGACCAAAAACATGGGCTACTCCGTTGGGTCCCGTCAAAACGTTGTATGGATTTAAAGCAAGAGTTATCTTAGCTTTGCCTGAAGATATTGCTGGGTGCAGGTTGGACATATCTAAATGCTCTGCGGATATTAACCCGACATTACCCTGCTTATCTATCGGTGTTCGTTTTTCATCAAGAACCTTTACTCCCAGTGCCTGTAATGCGCCTAGTCCTCCGTCAGAAGTTCCGGAATCTCCGCACCCCACAAGTACGTTAGAGGCACCACTATCTAAAGCCTCGACTATTAACTCTCCCACGCCGCGGGTAGTTGTCAGTGTTGGGTCGCGTTGATCCTCTGGAACTAGGCGAAGTCCGGCAGCTGCCGCCATTTCTATGACTGCAGTACCTTCGGCGTCCCCACCTAGCAAGGCCCAATGGGAAGCAACGGGTGTACCGACTGGGCCGGTGACGGTGGTTTTGATGATACGCCCCCCAGTAGCTGTCGCTAGTGTGTGGGCAGTACCTTCACCGCCGTCAGCAATAGGAATGCTGCGGACACGTACCCCTGGGATAGCCCTACGCACACCAGAAGTAATAGCACGTGCTACTTCTTCTGCTGTTAAGGACTCTTTGAATCCTGAAGGTGCAATCAAGACGCGTCGAATAAACGCAGTGGAATTTAAGCTAGGCATCGGTAGTCACTCCTGTCGTGGTGGAAATTACAAAAATAGGGGCATGCCAAGAAGCGGCCAGATCAAAAATGAAAATAGTATAACGAGAATTGCATTCGTGGGGCCTAAAACAATGGAGAGCCGGAGCAGGTCTTTTTGGCGAAAAGTCGAAACATTCTTAATGTCCGAGAATATCGCCACTGGTTTTGCGGAGCTGGTTAAAGTGTGACAAAAGCCGGCGGCGGCTGTCGAAGCAAAGGCGGCGGCTGTGGGGTCAACTCCGACACCTGGGGATAGCGCAATAATGATCGGGATAAGCACAGCTGATCTTGCAGAGCGTGACTGGATGACGAGATGCGCAGCAGTCGAAATAATGACTACCAGAACAACAAATAACTTAGGGGCCACATCGCCTGCTATCAGAACTGAACTTAATATTTGGCGAGCTAACCAGTCAGCCGCCCCGGAATTTACTAAACCTGCACCAAGTGTAAGAGTCGAAGCCATGAATACAAGAAGCGACCAAGGAACGGACTTCAATGCTTTAGATAAATTTACTGCGCCCCAACGTGGATTCGCAGTGAGCAATGCGCCGATAAGTCCAACTACTGCTGGGTTTAATCCATGTAGTGACTCAGAGCACCAAAGGATAACTACGACCGCAACTAATAGTGCTGAGCGAGTTTGTGCGGTAGTTAAAGGACCACTAATTGGCACAGAAATATTTCTTTGTAGATCATCTAAAGTAATTTTTACAGGTAATTTTCGATCGTTTTTCGCTGTAAACATTCTTATAATTATCTCCGCGCTTATGTGCGACGAAACTAAAGCAAGTGGTAGCCCTAATATTAGCCAAGAAGCTACATCGAAACTTGATTGCCCTGCTGATGAAAGAATTTGTGATGTGATGAGATGGGCCCCAGCCCCCAAGTAAGACCCTACTGCAGAAAGTAAAATTACAGAAGGAAACAGTAAGGAGAACGCCAGGACGACACGTTGTTGTTCGCGGAAAACCGCAGCTAAAGCTAAAAATATTGGCAATGTCAGAGCTGCTCTACCGGAAGTCGATGGAACCGCAAATGCTGTAACTACTAAAAATAGGGTTACCAAGTGAAGTAATTGGTGGATAGATGTTGCTCCTGTCATGACATAGCCAGCAATCCGTGCGGCGAGTCCCGACGCGGTGACACCTGCAGCTATGATAAACGCCGATAGTATGAGCCAGATGGTATCTTCACCGAGAGAAGAGAAAAGTTCAACATCATCGATCACCCCCATCGCGATAAGTAAGATCGCAGCCCCCAGGGCTATATATGTGTCATCTAATCGAGAAAATATCCATAGAAACACCGCAGAGGCAAATACAACCAGAGTTAAAGCGCCGGAAGAATTTAATCCAGAGTTTGAAACAGCCCAAAAACACCAGAATGCGAAAATTGATAACAGAGCAAGCGATATTAGAAAGGGAATCCTTTGGTAAGAAACCCACCCTTTTTTTACTTCCCTGTCATGTAGCCTTAACGGTACAGTTGACCACTGCGACTGCGGTGTAGGATCAACATCCTTCATCATAGTAATCTCCCGTAATTTTAGCTAGATATTGCGTGTGGAAGTGCTACCGGTCCGAACCTTAGGAATCTTTGCTTTCTTTGAAGGGGATGTCTAAGCCAATGGCAGCTATTCCTGTATGATTCTCCGTGGCCCAAAGGCTGCCATGATGAGCATTAACTATTCTCTCAATAGTGGAAATCCCTAAAGTAAGATTGAAAGGTAATTTGTTGCCATGGTTGTTTTTATCTGGCAGGGTTGCGCAGTTGATAATTTCCTCCACCGTCCACTCTTGGATAAATTCCCCCTGATAATTTATGGCTATCCGAAGAACTTTTCCACGAATGACTGAACCTCCATCATGCTTAACTGCGCTATCTGTGTAGGTGCCCCCTCCAGCGGAGTCCTTTGAATTAAGGATCTCAGCATCTACTACGATTTCATCGAGGTGTTTACTATGATCGGTGAGAATTTTGATGAGTTGTACAAACGCTAATCTAATGGCCTCAGGGTCAATTTCCGCATAAATATCTGGTGTACTTCTGATTGATATTTTATGCGAAAATCCCTCTTTTGACATTTTGTTAATGGATTCGCTGAGTAATTTATCGATTGAGGTATTCGCAAGTTTTAAGTTGCTGGAAGTTCTGTATTTTTGTAACTTAGACAAGCGTCTAGATGTTTGATCCAAAATGAGCAAGGGTGATTTTTCCTCTTGCTGTCCTTTGGGTGGGTTGCTTGAAGAAAAACTGTGCCTGCTACTTATAGAACTCATGGCATCAGGGATGGATTCTTTGAGAAAATAAATCTCGGTCCCCTGTATGTATTCGATTCTGTCAAGCATCGAATTGATTGACTCTGCGGCTCGCGTGGTGTCATCGTCACCTTCTATGGGTATGCGTTTAGAAAGATCGTCTCCCTGAATTTTTTCCACTGAATTCTTTATTTTATTTATAGGTCTTAAAATTTTGCCTGCAACAAGCCAGGCGATGGCTGCTGTGAGGATCAGGCCACCCACGGCAACGGATAGCAATATAAATGTCTGCTGATTGACTTCTTCTTCCCCTGGACCAGTGAATTCCAAAACAATAAGAGCTACGCCGTTATCTGACGTATAGCGACCCCACCGCATGGGCCCATGCTCAGTCTCATCGATCCCTGATGTATCTGAGGAGGTCAGTAGCTGTTGGAGTTTTTGTTCATCACGGGCAATCAACTCGCCGGCGTCGTTAGAAGCATTGTCCAAGAAAATTACTTCATCACCGAAATGCCCAATCAAGGTTTCGTTAGTGGTCGGTGTTTGTCGTGATAAATATGTTTCTATTAAGTCTATCTCTGACGCGTTGGATGCTGTTCCTGGGTCAAACTCTTGGTTTGCAAATATTTGGAACTCTTCAATTTCCTGAACTATGGCATCGTTGGCAGCTTGATTGACTTGCCCTAGGAGAATGGATCTGACGGAAATAATAGTGGCTAGCATTGTAATTGCGGTAGCCAAAACTATCCATCCTACTATCCGCCACCTCGCTGAGGCCTGTGCTTCTAGAGATTTTGTATGCTTCTCATTTTTCATTCATCATCCTCGAATTCTATGAATTCGTCGTCTGTGCTCACTCTTTCTGGAGCTACAGAAGCGGTTGACCCTTTTTGGGGTTCTTGCAGCGGCTGTGGCTTTGGTGAGGTATTTACTTCCCCTGGTTGTTGTGGTGTGACTGTTTCCACTTCGACCCGTGACACGGCCGGACTTGCAGGAAGCTCTGGAGGTTCTGTTGTGCGGGCCAGTTGCTGTGTGCTCAACGTCGTTAAAACAGGAACGCCCATCATCGCTATGAGGAACAAAATCCGCTTGATCATAGCCTGGGAGTAAAACCAATCATTATGAAAGCTAGATGAGATCTGGTTGCATGCTAGGGGTTAAGGCCCTGTGCTGCTGAGAAATGTTAGGAAATGATGTGAAACATGAATGAAGATACATCGATGCGTCCGTAATTCAAATTTTCTGCAGTTCAACAGGATTAGACCCGTAGGATCACGCTATGAGTGACGTGCAGACTTTCATCCTCACGGCGCAGCAGATGACCGCCGTCCAGATGCAAAAAATCCTGCAACTGCGGGTGGGCGTATTCGTCGCGGAACAAGGCATCGTGTGCCAGGAAGTTGATGCAGCTGACCGTGCTTCCACTACGGAACACATCTGGTGTGAAGTTAACGATCAGGTGCTTTCTGTGCTCAGACTGCTGTTAGACGGACCTGTGGTCAGAATTGGCCGGGTGGCAACAGCCGCTGATCACAGGCGTCGTGGGCATTCCGAACGATTGATGTGGATGGCGTTGAAGCGTGCCCACAACACCGGCCGCCCTGTGGAAATTCATGCTCAGGCGTACTTAGAAAACTGGTATGAAAAATTTGGGTTTCACCGTGTTGGCGCCAATTTTTTGGAAGAAGGTGTTGAGCACTTGCTCATGACGTGGGATGGCCGTCTACCGGATGCCCAAACGTGAATACGGCAGGGTGAGGGGGTGCCACCTCTGGCCAGAGATGACACCCCCCGTTCTGGTGTCCGGCAGAGGCCGACTACCTCAGCGCCCGGACTTGAGCGCGTCCCATACGGCAGCGGAAACCACGCCGTCGTCGACTACGCCAATCCGGCGTTGGTAGGCGATCACCGCAGACTCAGTAGCGGAGTTATAGAAACCAAACGGGGGCAGGCCGGCAGTCATTCGGGCATTCAGTGCCCGCTGCAGCGTTACCACATCAGCTCCGGAGGAGCCGCGCTGCAGTTGGGTGTTGCTGGCGGCTCCGGCTTCCAGCGCGGTCCAGGTCGCGGTATCCACGCGGGATGACTGTGCTACGGAGGTGTCTTTCTGGAATGCTCTGACGGCGGTGATCGTGGATGCCATGACGGTGGTGTCCGTGGTGCCGGGGTCAAAACCACGGGCACGTAACAGCTCGTGGAGCCGCCCTACGGCGTCGCCTTCGGACCCCAAGCTCAAAGTGGGGTAGAAGTCGGAGCCGGGACCTGATGGCGGAGAGCTGACCAGGGATACTCGGACGGCACCAGCCGTCAAGCTGCGTGTGATATCCACCTGCAGCATTTCCAACAGTTGGTTCCAGTGGGCATCAGCAACCGCACCGCCATTGATGTTCAAAGGAGTGCGGACGTTCCCCGGAGCAATGCCGTACTGCTGGCACAGATAAGCACTGATATGCACCAGGTTGGAATACATGGCCTGTGTGGGCCACGCACTGCTGTAATTTCCCTCCACGAGCACTGTCACCACTTGTGTGTTGTGTCCACTGATCAGTGCACCTTCCACGAAGGAATTGCCGCTGGCAGCGGCCGCAATAGTGCCGTGGCGGCCCTCCATGACATGCCCTCCACGGGTTACCAAAGCGTGATGGGTGGAGTCTGGCTGACCCTGTGCGAAGGCAGATTCCTGTGCAGCACGTGCAGTGTTACGGGAATCTTCTGGTGAGTAGGCATTTGTGTTTTCCGTCCACGTCTGGTCCACCACCAGGTACGTAGGACGGTAGTTGTGGGTGACCAGATTGCCGTGTGGCGTCTGTGCTCCCCAGGATCCTGTGCTCACCAACGATGACGGCGCTGCTAGCCCTGCACCCCAACTTGGCGCGGCTGTCGCGGTGCCCAAAGCCGCGATGCCTCCCAGGATGGCGGTGCCCCGCAAGAGGGCTCGGCGGTCGAATGATGGCGTTGGTGTGTGACGTGATTTCACTGAATTTCCCCCTGACAGACATGGTGTTCTGTGTATTGCCGGTGGCGTGAGTGCGCCTCCGGTGCCGAAGACAAAGTCGGCACCCCATCATGTCTAGTCGCTGGAAATTCTATGTGACGTGTATTGACGCGCTATTGGGGACGGGTTCGGCCAATGTGTCTACGTCGGTGATAGCTGGCCGCTTAACAAGTTGCATCAGGGTGCCAAACTCCTTGACAAAGACTCTGACACCCTGATGCGAGGTTGTGGTGGCTATGCGCGGGGTCGCACGGCCACCACGTTGTGGACTACCGCAGCTGTGACTGTCAGCGGTAGTAGTTACTGATCACTCGGCTGCTTCCCGCGATGCCGGAGCAAGATGTTGTGACGGTCACCGAATCAGGATTCCGGAAGACTTTGTTCTCAATGGTCCTCTGGGAAAAGTCTTCATAGCTCCGCCAGCCGGTGTGGCTGAAGACAGCACGGGTTTTGCCGTCAAATTCATCACTCATGACGTGCACTCTGTCGGTGCCGTAATGCGTCCACGCGATGGAAGGAATGTTGGGGTGTGACTCCACTCCGCCTGTGTAGCATCCTGTGCTGGTCGACACCCATTCGCTGGCCTCTGGCGTTGCCTGTGCGGGAGCTGCGCCAAGAGCCAGAATGCCTGTTGCGCCCAGTGCAGTCGCTCCCAGGAGGGTGGTGCCACGAGCCAGCAGACTGCGGAAATTTGTGTTCAGAGACATGGTGTACTGTTCCTGTTCGTGTAGGCCCCGATGTTTTTTGGGGCGGGCTTCACGCCGAGCGGTCTAACGGGAGATTAGACCGGTCACTCGACATTCGAGTGACGTGCACCACAATGCCTGAAAAACATTCAAATTCATAGAAGTGCAGCGAGCCATTGGCCATAAGTTAGAAAAACCTGGGCTAAGGGAAAGCTCAAACGGTTTTCTACCCCAAGCGTGGAACCACAAGATCAAGCTCAATGGCTCGGATTAACAGTTGCAAGCGATCGCGAACGCCCAGCTTTTTGCTGGCTCCGGTGAGGTAGGCCTTGACCGACCCCACGGATACAAAAAGTGCATCGGCAATTTCTTGGTTGCTTAAACCGCGCGCCAGGTGTTCCAGGGCTTCTAGTTCGTGGTGTTGCAGGCCGTAGGACGTTGCTGCCGCTGTGTTGTGGGCAATCGCGGTGCGCCCCAGGGCCCGCGCGGCTAGGGCTCGAAGCACGGGAAGATCCACCACTAGGTCTTCTTCTAGGCAGGCAAGTGAGGCTTCCACGAAGTCCTGACGCTGAGCCTCTTTACTCAAATGTCCACAGGCTCCGGCGCGTAGCGCTGCCATCACCTGGTCGAGATCGTCACCAGAGGACAGTGTGAGGATGCGTAGCTGTGGATTGACTGACATGAGTTCTTTAATGGCGTGATACGCCGGATTGGTGACCAAATCGAGGTCTAACACGGCCAAATCAACGGGAGCATTGCGTGTCAACATAGTGTCCACGGCCGCCTGAATACTGGAAACCTGTCCCACTAAGGCCAAAACCCGATGATGGTCAGATGTAGGTGAGGTGTTGTCTTCCGGGGTGATGCAGGATGCAAGCGCATGACCTAAGAGTGTTTGCGCCGTGATGATCAGCACGTGATGACGTAGTGCTGCCGTGGTGGACCCAGGGGGTTGCGAGCTGTGCGTATCGTATGACTGTAGTGATGACGGATTGGTGTGCATGGCGCCTCTCTGTCAGCTTGTTGACCGCGCGCCACTCACCGCTGTGGATCCATATTGAAAGTACTGCCCGCCACAGCGGATGACATGGCGGTGGTCGCGACGTACGTCTCCCCAGGCATAAATGTATGCGACCGCAATTAAATTGTGGGCCATGTTGCGGTACTTGTCGCTCAAGCGAGGCAATGTTTCACGGTTTTAGGCCGATTCATTCAGCATCATGTATGTTCCCCACGGCCTTGTGCCCTACGCGTACCCGGCGTCGGGAATGTTAGCGGCGGCGGTATGGGGGGGTGTGGACTCCGCGCCGCCGCTAACGGGTCCCGCCACTCAGCTCTTGTTCGGCAGGCGCTGACCAGATGCAGTGTCGAATAAATGGATTCGACTCTGGGAGGGGGACGCCCAGACGGTGTGGCCGGGTTGAACATGGCTGCGTCCGGCAGTGCGGATCACGATGGTGTTGATGGCAGGGGGTTCGTCCTCAGAAAAATCGTCTTCAGCTGCAGTGGAGTGAGTGGGGACAACCCGGTTGGCGGCGGTCACCGGGGCCAATGTGCCATATAAGTAGGCGTCCGCTCCCAGTTCTTCCACCACATCCACGGTGATAGGTATCCCCTGGCCGTCAGGGCCTACCGTGAAGTCCTCGGGTCGTAATCCCACCGTTACGTCTTGCCCGGTCAGCGCCTTTTGCTGTTGTGCTGTGAGTTCAATTGCGGTGGAACCTAGCTGCAGTACACCATGACTGTCCGGGGTGGTTCGGAAAAAGTTCATGGCTGGAGAGCCGATAAAACCTGCCACAAACTCGTTCTTGGGGTGGTCATAGAGTGCGGACGGGGTGTCCACCTGCATCAGAATGCCGTCCTTGAGCACCGCCACGCGGTCCCCCATGGTCATAGCCTCAGTCTGATCGTGGGTGACATACACCGTGGTGACCCCTAGCTTTCGGGTAAGTGAGGCGATCTGGGTGCGGGTCTGTACGCGTAACTTGGCATCCAGGTTGGATAGCGGCTCATCCATGAGGAATACCTGTGGGGATCGCACAATTGCTCGTCCCATGGCCACGCGTTGACGTTGACCGCCGGATAGGGCTTTGGGTTTACGGTCCAGGTAGTCCGTGAGGTCCAGAATCTTGGCGGCTTCTTCTACTTGACGCCGCCGTTCAGCCGCTGGGATTTTCGCGATCTTGAGGGCAAAGCCCATATTTTCCGCGACAGTCATGTGAGGGTAGAGCGCGTAGTTTTGGAACACCATGGCAATGTCGCGGTCGCGTGGGTCAACATCTGTGACGTCACGCTCGCCAATGCGGATTGCGCCCTGTGTGACCTCTTCTAGCCCGGCGAGCATGCGCAGTGTGGTGGATTTGCCGCAACCGGAGGGGCCGACAAGGACAAGAAATTCACCATCGGCAATTTCCAGATTGAGATCTGAGACGGAAGGCTTTTCCGCTCCAGGGTACTGACAAGTCACGTGGTCGTAAGTGACGGTGGCCATGGGGTTCTCGCTTTCTTTTCCGGCAGGTACGTGCCGGACGATCCGTTGAAAAGATGGTGTGGCGTGTGCCACAAGACTGAGATTACAAGGATAAATGCGCGTCGTGTGCGAAAATGTTAGAAGTTGATTGATGTGACGATGAATGACCCATTGAGTCGTCAGTATGAGCTGGGCCACACTGTGGTGTGGAGGGCTTGTGGCTCGGTATGACACGGATTTCGTCACGAAAGGTTCGTTATGCGCATCGGCATTCCCCGGGAGACCAAAAACCAAGAGGATCGCGTGGCGATCACCCCGCCTGGAGTGCACCAGCTGGTGTTACACGGCCACGATGTTGTGTTGGAACACGGTGCCGGTGTGGGATCCCGCATCCCGGATGCAGAATATGAGCAGGCAGGCGCACGGATGGTGCCCGTGGAAGAAGCGTGGGGCGCTGACATGGTGCTCAAGGTCAAGGAGCCGACTCCCGCCGAATATCAATATTTACGTGCTGACATGGTGCTGTTCACGTACCTGCATTTGGCGGCTTCGGAAGAACTGACCCGGGCGTTGGTTGATGCTGGAACTACCGCCCTTGCCTACGAAAATGTGGAAACCGACGACGGCGCGTTGCCTTTATTGGCGCCAATGTCGGAAGTAGCGGGTCGCATGGCTGCTCTGGTGGGTTCTCACCTATTGCTGTCCACCAGTGGTGGACGTGGAATTCTGATGCCGGGGATCCCCGGGGTTCGTCCAGCGGTAGCCACCGTGATTGGCGCGGGCAATGCCGGTTCTCATGCGCTGGATCAATTGGTGGGATTGGGTGCGGAGGTGACGGTATTGGATCTGTCAATACCCGCGCTGCGTCGTGTGGATGAAAAATACGGTGGACGGGTGCGCACCGTGGTTTCTAGTCCGTACGAGATTGAAAAGTGCGTATTGCGTTCGGATGTGGTGATTGGTGCGGTCCTGATTCCTGGACGTAAAGCCCCCACGGTGGTGCCACATGATCTGGTGGAACGCATGATGGAAGGTTCCGTGGTCGTGGATATTGCTGTGGACCAAGGAGGATGCTGTGAAGACACCAGAGCAACCTCTCACGACGCTCCGACATTCAGGGTTGGCCCCACTACTTTTTACTGTGTGGCCAATATGCCCGGCGCTGTGCCCGTGACCTCCACCTACGGGTTGACCAACGCCACGTTGCCCTATGCGACGCGTTTGGCGGATGCGGGGTGGCGCAAGGCCTGTGCAGCGGATGCTGCCTTGAGGCGTGGGGTTGTGGTGGCGGGTGGGCGCGTCCAGCACCCGGCGATTGCTGCAGAATTCCCGGGACTGCCTGTCGCGTGATCCCGCATGCTTTCCCGTAGCGGGCTGTTACTGGTCCTCCTCTGTCAGAAAAAGATCGTTGATCGCGGGGTTTGTGCGATTTAGCACCTGCGATGACGGCGGACGCTTAGCCCAGATTTCCTGAAATGCTGGTGTAGTCAGTGCCGCAACATCCGCGCCGTGACGGGTCACTGGAAGGTAGAACGTTTCGCCGTCCTCCACCGGGTCAGTGAAAGCGGACGTATCGAACCCCCGCTCGGTCCAAATTTCTTCAGTGCGCTGTACCGAATCATTGCGGGCGGGGAACACCACAGCGGCCTCCGCCACCACGGACTGACATTCGCGTGATCCTAGAAAGGAGACCCACTGCGCTGCAGCTTCCGGGTTGTCAGTATCGGCGGAAATCGAATCCGCTAACCCATTAATTACTGACGGTGCCGTGCCATGAGGGCCTTCTGGCATGCGAGCGGTTCCCACCTGGAAATCCTCGGATACCGAATAGGCGGGAATCATCCAAGAACCATCCGCCACCACGGCCACGGAGCCAGACATCAGTTGGTTGAGTGTTCCGTCGTCCTGGTTGAACTGGCCAAATTTGGGCATATATCCCTTATCGGAAAGTCCAAAATACCAGTCAAGGGTTTCGTGTAGTGCGGGGTCGTCGTAGTTATATTCAGTGCCCCACAGTGGTTGATTCGTGGCCTGCCACCCCGCCCCGTTGGCAAATGACGCCCACTGCCCCTGTCCGGTGGTTCCGCCACCAGCTTCGGACAGCCCAAACCCATACACGGCAACGTTGTTCTTATCAAAACCGGGCTCATCCCCACGGATCCCGTTTTTATCCACCGTCAAATGCGCCACTGTCTCCTCAAAACTTCCACCGTCATGAGGATTCCACGCCAGTGATCCTAATTCTTCGGGGCTTACTCCGGCGTCTTGTAATAGGTCACTGTTGTAGAACAACGCAATGGTGTCCCAGTCTTTAGGGCTGCCGTATCTGTGTCCGTCATCCCCGGTCCAGATCTCCATTAAACCGTCTTGGTAATCAGCGGCCTTCTGACCCGCTGTGGCTTTCTGCTCATCCAATGGCAGCAAAACCTCCAAGTCGGCGTACTGAGGGTACCGAGACACATGGTTAACGAACACATCCGGCCCAGTGTCCGCCAAAAATCCTGCGGTTAATCGCTGCCAATAATCATCCCACCCTGTCTGAGTGATATTGACGTTATACTGCGGGTTTTGCTCTTCAAAAAGATCGGCGCACTTTTGATAGGCAGGTAATTGCTGTGTATCCCACATCCAATAGTCGATGGTATTGCTGCGGGTCTGTTCAGCTCCGCAGCCACTGAGTGCCAAAATCGTGGCAGAAAAAATCGCAGCCGGAACGAAAAAATTCTTTATGGTCATGGTGTGGGTCCCTACTTAATTCCCGAAAAGCCAATGGAGTTCACAATGCGTTTAGCGAAGGCAAGAAACAGAAGGAACATGGGAAGCGCTGCAATGAGCGAAGCGGCCATGAGCCCTGCCCAGTCTGTGCCGGATTGTGGAGACTGTGTTCGAAATACTCCCAAGGCGACCGTGAGTACCTGTGAGGATTCGGTATAGGAGACCATCAGCGGCCACAGGTAATCATTCCACGCGGTTATATAGGTCAGAATCGATAACGTGGCCATAGGGGAGGCTGCCATCGGCAGGATAACTTTGAAGAAAGTCCCGATGCGTGAAGTTCCGTCCAGCCGGGAGGCCTCCTCAATTTCCACAGGAATTCCCAAGAAAAACTGCCGGAGAAAAAATACGGCAAACGGTGTCATAAACATGGTCGGGAGTGCAATGCCCACCACGGTGTCAATCAACCCCAACTGTTTGATGAACACAAAATTAGGCAACAACGTGAAAACCGTCGGCACCATGAGTCCGGCTAGGAAGAGGGCGAATACTTTGTCCCGTCCTGGCCAGTGCAGCCGAGAAAAGGCATAGGCTGCCATGGCGGAGAACAACACCTGACACACCGTCACCAGCGTGGCTACTAGGACTGAGTTGAGTAGGTAACGCCAAAAATTCAGTTCCGCGCCGGAGCCGCCTTCGGCCAGCGCCTGTTCAGTGGACTGCATGCCGAGTACTCGTTCAAAAGCCCCCGTGGTGAATTCAGGCGGGGTTAGCGCCCCCGAATCAGACAACAAGCCCGGGTTAGTGGATAGCGCGCTGCGCAAAATCCAATAGAACGGCAACAGCGTGATCATCAAAATCACTACCATGACCACCCACGCCGTCACTTTGCCAAGGGTCGGCATGTGGCGTCGGGTTGGTGATCTATCGGTTGAAGCTGTGCCTAGGGGATGGGGGGCTCCATGGTCGGTGGTATTCATGGCTTCTGCCTTTTTCCTGGATTCCTGACTCATGCCACGTCCGAACTATCCGCCCGGGATAACCGGTATTGCACGGCCGTGATGATCCCTAGCACAACCAGTAACCCTACGGACATGGCAGAGGCATAACCGAACTGGAACCGGTCAAAAGCCATGTCATAGATGTACAGCTGCAACACATTGGTGGCGTTGGCTGGCCCTCCCGCTGTGGTCACGGCTACGGTGTCAAACACTTGAAATGACCCGATGATGGTCATGATCAGCACCAACGCCATAATGGGCCGCAACAGGGGCAGGGTTACGGAGAAAAAAGTGCGCACTTCTCCGGCGCCGTCCAGACGTGCTGCTTCGTACACGCTGGTAGGCAGAGTCTGGAGACCGGCGAAGATCAACAGAGCGGTGTACCCCATATGCCGCCATACGTTAACTAGAGCAATAGTGGGTATAGCCCACACACTGTCCGTAAAGAATCCCACGGGATCCATGCCGAACCACCCCAAGATGCGGTTACCAACGCCAAACTGGGTGTCCAAAATCCATACCCACACCAGGCCAGCCACCACGTTGGAGATCAAGTACGGGGTGAGTATCAGCCCACGCAGCAGCGTGGACTGGGTCAATCGATACATCAGTAACGCGATCACCATGGCCACGATGGTTTGGATGCTGATGTTCAACAGCACGTAGTACACCGTGGTTTTCATGGAATCCCAGAAAATAGGGTCTGCAATCAGCCGTTGGTAATTCGCCAGACCCACAAACTCTGCTGGTGTGAGCAGGTTGTAATCCGTAAAACTTAACCAAATCCCGCGGATTAACGGCCAGATCAGGAATACCCCCAGACCTAGCGAGGCAGGGGCAATGAAACCCAGGGCGACCCGGGTATCGTCTCGTCGCTTTCGGCGCGGGGCATATTTCTGTGCCGCAGCGTTTGGTGTGGTGGTGAGTTTTGGGGGATGGCTTAGGGTAGTCATGGGTTCCTCAGCTCAGGGGCGCACTGCGTTCACATGCAGCAAACGGATACGGTCGGGGCGTAGATCTGGGCAGTGCAATCCCACTTCCTGAAGAACGCTGCCTTTCATGGGGGTACCGTCAGGCCAGCCTGGGGAAGGTACAAATCCGGCGTCATCGGCTTGTGGGGTGACATCTGTGACTAGGTAGTGCGTCTCAGGGGCCAGCCCGGCCAAGGTGAGGCGACCTGCAGGATCCGTCATAGATACCCCCGTGCACACGATGGCAAAGAGGGCTTCGTGGCCATCGGCTGCGACTACGCCGTGCACGTCCCACTCAGGGTCTATGGGATCCTGGCGGACCAAAGTCCCGTGGTGCAGGAGGTCGCGGTGGTGTTTGTATAGCGCTACCCAATCGTGGAGCTCCGCTAGCTCGGCTTCTGTGGCTTGTGTGAGGTCCCATTCCACTCCAAAGTGTCCCCATAGGGCGGTGCCCGCACGGAAATTCACTGTGTGGAGGCGATCTGTTTGATGGGAGTGGCCTGCGGCCACATGACTTCCCATCAACTCGGGCGGGATCAGCTGTTGGGTCCACCGGTGCATTTCTTGGCGTTCAGCGGGGTCGACGCAGTCGGACGTCCAGAACCGGTCCACATGTTCCAGCACTCCCAGGTCCACCCGTGCCCCACCTGATGAGCAGGATTCAATCTCCAGTTGCGGGAAACGTTCTTTGAGCTCAGCCATGAGGCGATAGGCCGCTGCGGTTTGGCGGTGCACACCCGGGGTGCCGTCCACCGAGGAGCCGGCGTCGAGGAGATCCCGGTTGTGATCCCATTTGATGTAAGCGATGTTGTGGTCCGTAAGGATTGCCACCATGTGATCGCGGACGTGCGCGTAGGCCTGTGGGTTGCCAATATCTAGGACCTGTTGGAACCGACTGGAGATGGGCAGACGGTCCTCCGGCGCAAGAACCCATTCTGGGTGAGCGCGGGCAAGGTCGGAATCCATATTGATCATTTCCGGTTCGAACCACAGCCCGAATTCCATACCCAGGCTGGTGACATGTTCGATCAAAGGAGTCAGCCCATCCGGCCATACATCGGGGGAAACCACCCAGTCGCCGAGCCCTGATGAATCGTTGCGACGGGAACCAAACCAGCCATCGTCGAGCACAAAACGTTCTATGCCAATCTGTGCTGCCAGATCAGCCAGCCTTTGTAACTTGTCCAGCCTGTGGTCGAAATACACGGCTTCCCACACATTTAAGGTTGCCGGACGAGGCCGTTGGGGGTGTTGCAGACGGGACCGAATCCAGGTGTGCAAGCGATTAGCTTGGTCATCTAGCCCGCAGCCGAATATGCCGTAAATCCACGGGGTGGTGTAGGAATCCTGCTGTGCCAGAACGATTTCACCGGGCATAAGCAATTCGCCGCCACCCAGAACGCGCTGCCCGGAATATTCACGCTCAGCCCACGTTCGATGGTTGCCGGAAAATCCGGTGTGCAGCCCCCACACCTGACCATTGCGGAACCCAAAACCTGATTCACCAGCGATCATGAGGTGTACGGCGTCGGCGCCCGTGCGGCCTTTGCGCCCTTCCCGAACGTGAGCCCCCACGGCGAATGGGTGCCGTTGTGCTCGTCGTTCCTGCCCCCAATGCCCGGCGAAGTCCTGTAGGTCGGTGGCCCGTGATGGTACGGGGAACACTATGTTTAGTTCATCCAGTCGGTAATCACCGGAAGCGGTGTTGGTTACGGTTGCCTGCGCTCGCAGTACACCGTGCGGAGTGAGTTCGACAGTGACCTGTATGTCCAGGCCTTGTGGGGATGTGATGTCGAACGTGAGGTATCCGGGCCCTAATTCCGTGAACGTTTCTGTCACGGTGATTGGGGATTGGGGCCCTTGAGCGGTTGCTGCGGGGCAGAACGTGGTGGTGTGTGTGTGCAAATCAGGAGCCCAGGCCTGGCCGTCGCGGTGACCAACTAATCCCGGACGCCCCGCCCATCCCCACCGGGGTTCGGGAATTAGTCCTACGTGCATGGGGGCGTCTGGGCCGTTGGGCGCTCGGTCTGCCTGCAGGCTGCGCTGAATGGCGTCGGCATCCTGTGCGGTAAGCGCACCCAGATCCGCCCCCCAATGTGCGATTGTGGGAATTCGACCATCGGGGCGTGACAGCAGAACAGATACCCCACCGGCGCGCAGATGAATCTGCTGTTGTTTACCGGCGACGCTGCTGACATGAATAATGTCCTGGGAAGTGTGATGCACCTTCTGGAACCCTCACTACTTGGTATGTGATTCAGGTCATCGTAAGGTGAACAGAAACGAACATCAATATTGTTAAAACAATCATGCGGTCCTGGTGAAAAGTGGCATGATGGGGCGAGGGCGAGAGGGGGAGACAGTGACCGATTTGTTGCCGGCGGAACGTCGGGCACGCATCGTGGAGCAGGCTCGTGCACACGGTTCCGTGCGGGTGGCGTACCTTGCGCACACGTTGAGCGTTTCGGAAATGACCGTTCGGCGGGATCTGGACTACCTCGCTAGCCAAGGGGAACTGCACAAAGTCCACGGGGGTGCACGTTTGGCGGCTCCCGGTTCAGCATCGGAGGAGCCCGGATTTCTGCGGAAGTCCCGGTTGAATCAAGAGCAAAAGAGTGCGGTAGCCCGCGCTGCTGCAGCTTTTGTGACACCGGGCATGTCAGTTTTTGTGAACTCGGGCACCACAACATTCGCGCTGGCCAGGGAGCTCCGTACGGTTGAGGACCTCACCGTTGTCACAAACTCGCCCCGTATCGCACAGGTTTTTGATGATCGTCCAGCTCCTGGGAGCCAGGTAGTCATGCTGGGGGGAGTGCGGACTCCGTCGGATGCCTTGGTGGGGCCGTTGGCTGTCCGGAGCTTGGAAACTTTGCACGCAGACGTGTGTTTCATGGGGGTTCATGGCTTTGATTCTGATGCAGGCCTGAGCACTCCCAATATGTTGGAGGCCCAAGTCAACAAGATGTTTTTGGAGCAGTCCCACCGTGGTGTGGTGGTTGCTGATTCCACCAAGTGGGGAACCGTGGGGTTGTACGGGTTTGCACCGTTAGAAGCTGTTGATGATTTGGTGACTGACTCTCGGCTTCCGCGTAACGCTGTCACTGAGCTGGAGGAAAAGATCACCCGTGTCCACTGCATTGACTGATCTAGGGGCTGCATCCGTTCCGCACATCACTCACCGGTTGTTTGACGGTCGTCACATTGTATTTTTTAGCCGCGATTCTGCAGATTTACCGGCGAGCCTTCATGACCCCCGCCCGGGAATGGAGCGACCTGGGTGTGGTCAGCTGCGTCAGGATCCATTAACGGGTGACTGGATTGCTTTAGCAACCCATCGGCAGAATCGTACCCACTTACCTCCGGTTGACCAGTGTCCCTTGTGCCCTATGCAGCCCGGGCGGGAAACGGAAATCCCCACAGACTTTGACGTGGTCGCCTTTGAAAATCGTTTTCCCGCTTTGGGCCCAGGCTCGGTGGAACTACCGCCCCCGCTGACAGTTCCACAGCCGGGCACCACCTACCCGGCTGGTGGGCGGTGCGAAGTGTTGGTGTACACGCCCGAGCATCACGGAAGTTTGGCTGAGTTAGCGCCGGAACGTGTGCAGCTCGTGCTGCGAGCGCTAGCGCAGCGCACCCATGCGCTATCTCAACTCCCCGGCATTAAACAGGTTTTCCCGTTTGAAAACCGTGGTGAGGACATCGGCACTACGTTGCACCACCCACATGGGCAGATTTACGCCTACCCCTACGTGACTCCCACGGCGCTAAAAACTGCACAACGGGCCGCTGAATACCTGGAAACCACGGGAAGGACGCTGCACCAGGACCTGCTAGATATGGAGCGAGAGTCTGGGGAACGCATGATTCTTTCGGGTGACCATGCAAGTGCGTATGTCCCCTGGGCTGCCCGCTGGCCGGTGGAAATCCATGTGGTGCCGCACCGTCACGTCCCGGATCTGGCGGCATTGACGGATGCGGAGCTGGACGATCTGGCTGCTGTCCTTCAGGATGCTCTGACCCGTGTGGACGCGTTGTACTCCACACCCACACCGTATATAGCTGCTTGGCATCAAGCACCACTAGTCGATGGTTTGCGTGCCGCAGCCCGCATGCACTTGCAAATCATGAGCCCGCGCAGGGCACAGCACAAACTGAAGTACTTGGCAGGATCGGAGGCAGCCATGGGCGCATTCATTGGGGACGTCAGTCCGGAAGAAACCGCTGCACGGTTACGGAGCGCACTGTGAACATGGTGGAACGGCAGCGCGCCGGCCGGTTGGTTGAGTTGTTTCAGGACGCCATGGGTGCCACTCCTCATGGTGTGTGGAGTGCGCCAGGTCGGGTGAATTTGATTGGTGAACACTTGGATTACAACAACGGGTTGGTGCTGCCTTTTGCGATTGATCGCTCCGCTATGGTCGCCGTTCGCGTCGTGGGCCAAGGGCAGCGTTGTCGATTAGTGTCCACGTGGGTTGACCCCTCCACCGGGCAATCGGCACGGGCGCAAGTGGACCTGGACCAGCTGCGGCCGGGATCGGCTACTGGGTGGTCTGCGGGGATTGCCGGTGTGATGTGGGCGTTGCGTGAAACCACAGGTATGCCGGTTCCTGCGTGTGATGTTCTCGTGGATTCTACGGTGCCGGTAGGTTCGGGGTTGTCGTCGTCACACGCTGTGGAAGTTGCGGTTGCCTTAGCGGTAGCGGAACTTATGGACGCCCCGGTAAATCGGCGAGATTTAGCGCGGATTACCCAACGGGCAGAAAATGATTTTGTGGGTGCTCCCACCGGCATCATGGACCAGTCCGCTTCGTTGCTGTGTACCACCGGGCACATGATTTTGTTGGATTGCCGCACGCTGTTTGCGGAACAGATTCCTTTGCCTGTGGAGCAGGCGGGGTTGCGCATGATGGTGGTCGACACCCGGGTCACCCACAGCAATGACGATGGCGGGTATGCTGCACGCCGCGCCGCTTGCGAACAGGCTGCTGCCATGTTGGGGGTTGAATCGTTAGGGGAGCTGCCGGTGGATGCTGATCTATCCGCGCTTCCGGATGATGTCCTGCCCAAGGCTCGGCATGTGCTCAGTGAACGCGCCCGGGTGAATGCCGCCGTTGAGCACGTACGGGCGGAGTGTTGGCAGGCTCTGGGGGAGGAGCTCACCAGATCCCATGTGTCATTGCGTGACGACTATCAGGTGTCCTGCCCAGAATTGGATACTGCGGTGGACACCATGATGGCAGCGGGAGCTTTGGGTGCCCGGATGACGGGCGCTGGGTTTGGTGGCTGTGCGATTGGTTTGGTCAAGGGGGAGGATCTTCCCCGGGTGCAAACAGCGGTGGTGGACGCTTTCGCGGACGCCAGGTGGCGTGAGCCGCGTATCTTTACGGTGTTGCCGGGCTCAGGGGCCTCACGAGTGCTTTGAGTTGGCGGCGGAAAATTTTTTCAAAAACTTTCACAATCTTCCGTCACGATTTCCTCGGTAGCTGGTCTACGTATCGAGGGTCTTGAAACCCTTGCACCTGAAGGTGCGGGAGAGATGCTGCCGGAACTCCGTGGACGTGGAGCGGCCGGCACACGGAGTGTGAGGCATTGGTGGGCTTCCAATGCCTCACACTCGCTTCAGCAGCACAACGTCCAAGCGCCGCGGGCCGTGTACCCCTTCTACCCGTTCTAATTCGATGTCTGAGGTGGCTGACGGTCCGGAGATCATGGTGATTGGTTTGCGGTGGTTCACTCGTTCAAAGGCTTCCGGGATCAGCTCAACCACTGTGTCCAGGGGAACCACACAGACGTGATGGTCAGGGACCAGGCTTAAAGCCCGTCGCCCTTCGGCGGGGTTGGCATTAAGGAAAATAGTCCCGGTTTCTGCGCAGGATACGGTGGATGACGTTAGCACCGCCCCCACCGCATCTAGTTCGCGAGTGCTTAGTGTTGTCCCTTGGGGTGTGCGGTCCCGGATTATGGTGATGCCATCTGGCAACCAGGAGTGTTCCAGGCCATCGGGAACAATGGTGTGCTCGGTTCTCAGAAGGTTGCGGAGGCGTTCGGGTAAGGAGGTTGTGTCCTCCCGGTACACGGAAGCCTTATAGTCCACCAGCCGATCCTCCAGCATGTTTACAACATCGTGGTGTGCTGTGCTGGAATGCCGTCGGTAAGCGCGCGGTATTGATGGGACCGCTGGCTGGTCACGGAGCGCGTGGCTGATTCGGGAAAGGATGACGGTCTTAGCTTCTGAGGTCTTCATGCGCCGAGGCCTCCTGTGCTGGCTGCTGGGTCAGTGGTGGCGTGGATTTCAGCTCCCCGGGCAGCTCGTTCGTGAATTTGGGAGGCTAGGGACGGCTCGGGGCCCTTCACCGGTTCAACGGGGGTCAGGCGACGGTCTTCTATGTCACGGGCCACCCGGTGTTGTGTATCGCGTGAGTGTTTCTTCCACCAGTGGCGGAAGGACTGAGCCGGCGGTACGGGAAGGTCACGTTCTTGGGTCCAGCCGCCCACCATTCCGGGTAACCAAGTGGCTCCCCCTAAAGGTTTGAGCGCTGCGCGACCCAAGGGCAGGCTACGCTCGGCCGCGCTCATACGAGCGCCGGAAGACATCACCAGGCCTGCGGCTTTCATCATCAGGTCCATTTCCGACGGCAGACGACGTTGCGCGGGTTGGTCCCGTTGGCCGTGTGCGGTGCGGACGTCTTCGTCACGCAGATGCACCAGGATCGATGGGATATCGATCTTGACCGGGCACACCTCATAACAGCGTCCACATAGGGAAGACGCATAGGGCAGTGAATTGTTGTGCTCTGCGGTGATTCCCGTGAGCTGAGGGGAAAGGATTGCCCCAATCGGTCCCGGGTACGTGGACCCATAAGCGTGGCCACCAGTGTGTTCGTACACAGGGCACACGTTCAGACAGGCTGAACATCGGATGCAGTGCAACGCTGAACGCCCTGCCGGATCTCCTAGAACAGCTGAGCGCCCGTTATCTAGGAGGATGAGGTGGAATTCTTCCGGGCCGTCGCCTTCGGTGATACCGGTCCACATAGAGGTGTAGGGGTTCATGCGCTCGCCGGTGGAGGACCGGGGCAACAGCTGGGTGAAGACTTCTAGGTCAGTGAATCGGGGCAGTAGTTTTTCGATGCCCATCACCGTAATCAGGGTTTTGGGTAAGGTCAGGCACATACGTCCGTTACCTTCGGACTCCACGACGGTCAGGGTCCCGGTGTCGGCGATGCCGAAGTTCGCCCCAGACACCGCGACGGTGGTTTCCAGGAATTTCTCTCGCAGATACTTGCGGGCTGCTTCCGCTAAAACAGCGGGTTCATCGGTTAGTTCTGCGCCTGCCCCAGGCATACGCCGGGAGAAGATCTCGCGAATTTCTTCCCGATTTTTATGAATAGCGGGCACAAGGATGTGGGAGGGCTTGTCGTCACCCAGCTGCACAATCAATTCCGCTAAGTCAGTTTCGTGGGCGGTGATTCCCTGTGCTTCCAGATGTTCGTTGAGTCCGATTTCCTGGGTGGCCATAGATTTGACCTTGATGATTTCGTCCACGCCCTTGGTGCGCACCAGCTTCGTGACGATGCTGTTGGCTTCTGCCGCGTCCCGTGCCCAGTGCACGATCCCGCCACGTGCGGTGACGTTGGCTTCAAACTCTTCTAGGAGCTCGGGCAGCCGTGCTCCAACTTCTTGTTTGATGGCGGAACCTGTGTCCCGAAGTTCTTGCCAGTCAGGCAGTTCGTGAACCACACGTGCCCGCTTAGCGCGGATCGTATGTGTGGCGTGTCGGATATTCGCGCGCATCTGCTGGTTTTGTAGTTCGGCTCGCGCATGTTCGGGGAATGGCGTTTCTTCGTAAAGATTGCCGGAACCGTAAGCTACGCGGGTTCCGGGCATGCCCAAGTTAACGGAAGTCACGGTGTGTCTCCTGTGTCATGCGTGCTGTCAGCGGTGCTGTGGGGTATCTCTGTAGTAGCGGGAGCGGACGGGGTGATTGTGGCATGAACACGCGGGATGGATAGTTCCGCGATGTCCTCCAGTTGCAGGGGGTTGGCGCGTGTGGAGGCCAGAATTTCCGCCAGGTGGATGGTGCGTATTGTGCTGTTACGGCGTCGTGCGGCGCCGCTCATGTGTAGCTGGCAGGACGAATCGCCACCGGCACACAGCCCTGTTCCGGTGGATTCAATGTTTTGCAGCTTGGCTTCCACCATGGCGGCGGATACGTCAGGGTTTTTGAAGGAAAACGTTCCACCAAATCCGCAACACTCATGGGCATCCGGTAGTTCCACCAGTTCTAGTTCTTCCACGCTGCTCAGCAGTTGGGTAGGGCGATCTCCCAGCCCGAGAAGGCGCAAGCCGTGGCACGAAGGGTGATAAGTCACTCGGTGAGGGAAGTAGGACCCTAAGTGTTCTGCGGCGTTTTGCACCCCCAGTACATCCACTAGAAGTTCGGATAGTTCGTAAGTGCGTGCTGCCACGTCTTCGGCGGCTTGGGCTAACTGTTCATCTCCGTTGGCTCGGGCCACCATGGGTTGTTGGTGGCCAAGTGAGGCCACGCAGGACCCAGAAGGCGCTACGGCGACGTCGTAGTTGGCGGCGGTAAAGGCGTCCACATGGTTACGGACAACGGGTAGTGCTTCTTCCATGTAGCCGCTGTTGACGTGCATCTGTGAACAACACCCTTGGTCGGACGGGAAAACTACTTCGTGCCCCAGACGTTCCAGAATGCGGACAGTGGCGAGTGCAACCTTGGGGTACATAGCGTCCACAATGCACGTGGCGAATAATGCAATTTTCATGGATCCTCCGCAAGGTATATGACTCAGCTCATGTACAGTTTTCCATAGCCTGAGAGGTTCAGACGATACCCAGCTGGGCTTACCACTGCACGAGTTGTCCCTCGGTGCTCCCACCTCGGCTCGTCAACGATTGTTTTGCAGGAGTGACCCGTGAACACTTTTACTGCCCATGTCGATGCGGTTGTTGGCAGCTTGGCGCTGTCTGCACTGGCAGGTGTTACGCCCTTGATGGCTTTTTTCATCGCGCTGGTTGGGCTGAAGCGCAGTGCCTGGGTGTCTGGGCTGATTGCGCTGGGGACGGCGCTCTTGGTGGCGGTCTTGGCCTTTGGTATGCCCGTAGATTTGGCCTTACTTTCTGCAACTCAGGGGGCGGTCTTTGGCTTGTTCCCCATCGTGTGGATTGTGGTCATGGCGCTGTGGTTTTACCAGGTCACTGTGGTTGCGGGGCGGTTCGAGGATATGCGCGCGATCTTCGACAGCATCGGGGGCGGCGATGTGCGCATTCAGGCTATCTTGATCGCTTTCTGTTTCGGTGGGCTTCTGGAGGCTCTCGCGGGGTTTGGTGCCCCGGTTGCTATTACCGCCACCATGATCATGGCGATTGGCCTCAAACCGTTGAAAACTGCAGTCGTGGTGCTCATTGCTAACACTGCGCCGGTGGCTTTTGGTGCGGTGGCCATTCCCATTACGACAGCGGGCAAGCTCACGGGGCTGGACCCCGCACATATTGGTGCCGTGGTGGGGCATCAGGCTCCATTCTTCGCTTTTGTTGTGCCGTTTTTATTGCTGGTGTTAATCGATGGAGTGAAAGGGCTTCGACAGGCGTGGCCTGCAGCGCTAGTGATCGGTACGTGCTTTGCGGTGGCTCAGTGGTGGTGTTCTACCTACTTTGCGTATGAGCTCACGGATGTTGTGGCGGCCATTGCAGGTGTTGTTGGTGCCGTGATCTTGTTGCGTTTCTGGAAGCCCCTTGGCGCTGCTGAGGCTAAACAGCGGCTGGGTATTGAGGAAGTGAAGAACGTATCGGATCTAACACCCATGCGTGTATGGATGGCTATGGTTCCGTACGTCCTGGTGGTGGGGGTTTTCGGTATCGCGAAATTGTGGACTGTGGGTGTGGATATTCCGCAGTGGCTAGCGAGTACGGATATCAAAATTCCTTGGCCTGGATTGGATGGTCGCTTGTTAAGCGCGTCCACCGGGGAGCCCATCGCGGGCACGGTCTACACGTTCACGTGGTTGTCGTCCCCTGGCACACTGTTGTTGATTGCTGGTTCGCTGACCACGGTTATTTACACCATGTTCAATGGCAACGGACGTTTCCCCATGACCATCGCCAAGGGCTTGCGGGAAATCGGTGTCTGTCTGTACAAGATGCGGTGGTCTGCGGTGACGATCATGCTGGTGCTGGCCCTTGCGTATGTCATGAACTTCTCCGGGCAGACTCTGGCGATCGGAAGTTTCGTGGCTGGACTGGGCGCAGCATTTGCCTTTTTCTCTCCGGTGCTGGGGTGGTTGGGCACGGCTGTGACAGGTTCTGATACTTCCGCTAACGCCTTGTTCTCTAACCTTCAGCAGACCGCCGCTGAAGGCGCCGGGTTGGATCCGAATCTTATGGTGGCGGCGAATACCACTGGTGGCGTGGTGGGCAAGATGATTTCGCCCCAGTCGTTGGCAATTGCTGCGACAGCGGTGAATATGCCGGGGCAGGAGTCCACCATCTTTAAGAAGGTGCTGCCGTGGTCGGTTGGCATGTTGGTTCTGCTGTGCGCCTTGGTCTTCCTGCAGTCGAACGTGTTGGCGTGGATGTTGCCGGTGCAGTGATTCTGTCTGACACGTGGGCGCCTATAGGTGTCTGGGTCTGTCTTGTTGTGTGGATATTGCTCATGTGCTGCCGTAAGTCACAGATGTAAGCGATTCCACATATGTGTCTACAACCTCTCTCTTTAGCTGCTCTGACAAGGGGATATTTCGTGGCGCTATCGCTTCGCAGGGGGTCAAGTAGCCCTTATGGGGTCACGGATTGAGGGCCCGGCGTTATTCGTTCGTGACAATCCGTGATCTATTCGTTATGGTTTTCGTCGTGCCACTCGAATGGGTGGTGCCGCCGGGGTAGATGCCGAATCCTGCCGCTCCCCGGTGACGATCCAAAACACGGACACGGCAGGAGCGAGGGACCCACTTCCCGTCCAAGTTCTGTGACCACAGAGCATGGACTTGGGGTGAAGCCGAGGCTGTCCACCCGCTGAGCCTCGGCCGGTTTACTCCGATACCGAACCCGACAGCTCACCCCGCAGGCAATCTAGAGGAGAACCAATGCAGAACGTTAAGACTGTCGCACGCCGCGCTGGACTGGGTATCGCCGTCGCCGGTGTTGCTACCGCAGCCACCATTGCTCCAGCTTCCGCTTACGCTGAATTTTCCGGTGCCCCTACCACTAGCGCTGCTCCCGCGAGCTCCACTGGTTTCGACTACGCCGCCGCTGAGGCTGCTGGTTGGAGCTACTCCTGGGTGATCGATGCCAGCGGCGTTACCCACTACACCTACGGCAACGGTGCAACCTCCTCCTCCGCACCGGGCGCTTCCGCTAGCTCCTACGCTTCCGCTAGCTCCTACGCTGCTCCTACTCAGGCTGACTACTCCGGTGTTTCCACCCAGTCTGTGGCTAACGTTTCCGGCATTGCTGCTACCGCTATGCAGGGCCAGGGCAGCGGCTACGCTTGGGGTGGCACCTCCTACGGCGCCTGGGACTGCTCTGGCTTCGTGCAGTGGGTCTACGCCCAGCACGGCATCCAGCTGCCCCGCGTTGCTGCCGCTCAGGGTGCTGCTGGTACCCCCACTGCTAACCCCAAGCCGGGTGACCTGGTAGTGCAGAACGGTGGGAACCACATCGGTATCTACCTGGGCAACGGTCAGATGATCTCCGCTTTGAACCCGTCCCAGGGCACCATTGTCCACCCGGTGTCCGCCATGAGCGTTGACTACTACGCAACCTTCTCCTGATCTCTGAACGGAGAGAACGCAACTGAGCTGCCCCAACAGCTCATATATATACGGCGCCAGGCGTGCGCCTGACTACTGAGTCCCTTCTCAGTTGTCCTGCCCAGAGGCGGCGGATCGGATCGGTCCGCCGCCTCTGGCATATCGTCAGACGTTGACCCCTGCTACCCCTTAGACTTAGCCCCATGCCTCATGACATATCCCGGGCAGTAACCGGCCCTCGTCGGTTTGCTGTGCTGGACGATGCGGAGTGTGAAAGTTGCACTCCACGCAACGCTCGTAATAACAGCCGACGCGCTCAGGCGGTGGTTAGCGGGTGAGCCTCGTCGGATCGGCTTTGCTGCTGTCGGTAGTTGTTCTGCTTCTCATTGCCGCCAATGCCATGTTCGTTGCCGTTGAGTTTGCCTACCTCACGGTCAACCGCAATACGGTTCGGGAACGTATTGCGGGGGGTGACAAACTGGCAGAAGCTGTGGATAAAGCTTTGGCCCGTACGTCAACGAACCTGTCCGGGGCGCAACTTGGCATCACGGTTTCCAGCCTGGTTGCCGGTTTTCTGACCGGCCCGTCAGTTGGGGTATTGCTCCGCGAAGGTTTCGGTATGACCGGTCTTTCCACGGGTGTCGCCACAGCATTCGGTACCACGGGCGCTTTTATTCTGGTGACTTTCGCGCAGATGGTTTTTGGCGAACTCGTCCCAAAGAACTGGGCCATCGCCGAACCTTTCAAAGTTTCTCGTCTGGTGGTGCGTCCACAAAACCTATTCATGTTTTTGTGTGGCTGGCTGGTTTACCTGCTGAATTCTTCAGCCAACTGGATTTTGCGGTTGCTGGGGTTTGATCCCAGGGAAGAGGTAGCTAATGCTCGGACAGCGCAGGAGTTGGCCTCGGTGGTTTCCCGTTCGGGCGAGGAAGGAACACTAGACCCCGGAACGGCGGAGTTGGTGGCCCGTTCCATTGAATTCGGGGATCGCACGGCGGCGGATGTCATGATGCCGCGTCCCCGTGTGACTTTTGTGGAAGAAGAAACCGTCCAAGACGTTTTAGACCTGACAGCCCGCACGGGTCATGCCCGCTATCCGGTGATGGGTGAGAGCGTCGACGACATCGTGGGGGTGGTTCACTTCAAAGATGCCCTGGCAGTGCCCGTGAATGAACGAACCACAACCGCAGCGCGCGCCATTGCTCGTGAGGTGACGGTGGTTTCCGAATCTATGACGCTAGATCCGTTATTGCGCCAGTTACGTCAACCTGGTCTGCAAATTGCCATTGTGGTGGACGAATACGGGGGTACCGCAGGAATCGTCACGCTGGAAGACCTCATTGAGGAAATCGTGGGGGAAATTGACGATGAGCAAGACACCACGTTGTCCAAGTTTCGGCGCCGCCGTGATGGTTCCATCGTGGTCTCTGGCTTGTTGCGTCCTGATGAACTGGGGGACATTGTCAAACTGGATCTTCCAGAAGGCGAAGAAACAGATACTTTGGGCGGTTTGATCGGTGAAATGCTTGATCGCTTGCCCGAAGTTGGCGATGAAGTGGTGATCGAAGGAACAGATCACGAACACCGCGATGAAGACGATTTTCCCACTCAAGGGCGGTTGTCCCTGCGGGTGGGAGCCATGGACCAGTACCGTGTGGAGCGGGTGATCGTGGACCGTTTGCCCCAACAGACTGAGGACAGCGAATCCGAAGACCCTCCCGTTCAATTCGACACTGTGGAAAGTCCTGACGGCCTAGGAGGGGACCTTCGGTGAGTGATGCGGTGGCTATTCTGGTGTTGATGCTCCTGCTGCTCGGCAATGCGTTTTTCGTGGGGGCCGAGTTCGCCATGGTTTCGGCACGTCGGGATCAATTGGAACCACGGGCAGCTGACGGTTCCCGTGCGGCTCGCTCTGCACTAAAAGGGATTGAAGACGTTTCAACGTCCTTAGCGGCTACTCAGTTGGGCATCACGGCGTGTTCTTTGCTGATCGGCTCCGTGGGGGAACCTGCAATTGCGCACCTGATCGAGCCTGCTTTTGTGGTGGTGGGGGTTCCGGAGTTTTTGGTGCATCCGATTGCTTTGGTGATCGCGCTGCTGTTGGTGACCTTCCTGCACATGGTCCTTGGCGAAATGGTGCCCAAAAACATTGCTATTGCCCAGCCTGCTGCTTCAGCTTTGCTGCTGGGGCCGGTCCTGCGGATTTTTGTGATGCTGCTGCGTCCGGTGATCTGGTTGATGAATACTGTGGCGAACCTGATAGTTCGCTACATTTTGAGGGCTACTCCCAAAGACGAAGTGGCGTCCGCTTTCACCTCAGATGAAGTCGCTGGTTTCGTGGCGGAATCCGGGCGTGTGGGGTTGTTGGATTCCGACGAGATCCGGTTGCTCACGGGGGCATTACAGTTTGAAGCCCTAACCGCTGAGGACGTCGCAATTCCCTATGAGCAGGTCCGTACTGTTGAATTTGGGGCCACGAATGCCCACATTGAAGATATGACGGCAACCACCGGGTTTTCACGCTTTCCTGTTGTTGGGTCGGATGGACGTCTGGAAGGCTATATCCACGCTAAAGATGTTCTGGGGGTGGGCCCCCAGCATCGTGATCAGCCGTTTGACCACAGCATCATTCACCCCCTAGGCAGGGTGCCTGAAGACGCTAAATTACAAAATGTGATGCGTCGCATGCAGGTCAACAACGCACATATGGCTTTGATTGATGGGCCACGCGCCCGCACCAGCCAACCGATGTTGGTGGCTCTCGAGGATGTTTTGGAGGAGCTGGTCGGTGAGGTACGCGATGCAACGACCGCTTCGCATGCCGATGCTTCTGCCTCTTGAACCTCCTGACCAGTCAACGCCAGGTGGGACGAGGTGTCATGGGAATACTTTTAGTGTGCCGTGTGCCGCGTGATGGCTAATCGGTATTGGCGCACAAGTTCATCAGTGGATGCTTTCCATGAATGATGTATGGCTTCACGCCGTGCGGCCGCGCCCATGGTGGTTCTTAGGTCGGGGTTGGCGATCAGCCGATGGAGTTTATCGGTGAGGTCTTGTGCGTCCCCAGGTGCGGTCAAGAAGCCGGTGTGGCCGTCGTCCACCACGTAGGGGATTCCCCCGGCCCGTGCGCCCACCACGGGCACGCCTGATGCGAAGGCCTCCAGAACAACCAGCCCTAGGGTCTCGGAGGTGGAGGGGAACGCAAAAACATCCGCTGTGGCGTAAGCCGCTGCTAGTTGTTGTCCAGTCATCGGCCCGGTGAATATGGTGTTGGTTCCTGCAAAGCGTTTTTTTAAGTGTTCTGTGTGTGGTCCTGATCCTACGATTGCCAGGTGTGCGTTAGCCAAGGTGCGCATGGGCGTGACCAACTGGTCAAGGTTCTTTTCCTTGGAGATCCGTCCAACGTAAAGGATTAATGGAGCCTGGGGGTTGCCATTGGTGAGCTGGATACGCAGCTTAGGGTCGGCGTGAGACGGGTGGTAGCTCTGGGTATCCACGGCTTTGGGCCACAGACTTACATCACGCACCCCTAAACGGCGGGTGCGTTCCAGCATAGGACCGGAGGTGCATAAGTTGACTTCTGACTGGTTATGTAACCATCGCAACCACTTTTCTGCCGGGTAGCGGAGCACTCCCAACCCCAATGCTGTGGTGTATTGCGGTATATCCGTGTGGAAAGAGGACAGTAGGGGAAGGCCGTGGTGTTTTGCGGAAAGCACACCATACGCGCTTAACCAACTGGGGTTGACCGCATGCACGATGTCTGGCGCGAACTGCTTCATGGTGGCGGCAAGTCCCTTCGTGGGTAATGCCACGTTGATGTCGGGATACCAGGGGGTGAATGGCTTGGACCGGACCGGAACTACGGTGTGGCCCGCATAGCTGGCAGGTGGGTTCCCGGGGGCAAAGACCAGCACGGTATGCCCCATGGTCGCTAGTTGCTCCAGCGTCCGTAGAACGCGGGTGACCACACCGTCGATTTTGGGGAGGAAAACTTCTGTATAGAGAGCGATCCGCACGTCAGCTGTGGGCTCTGGTGGTTCTGCTATGTGTTGTGAGCGAGGCGGGAATACCAGCACGTGCTGTGCGGTTCCACAGCGAAGTGGCCGGGATTTTAGACAGGTCAGCGCGGTCGGCGTAACGGCGTGCGGTTTCTTCAACTTCCATGAGCAGGCCTTCTGTGAGGTAAGTGGGCTTCAATCCCAAATCTAAAAAAGTGTCATTTGTTACGTGTAAATCATTTTCCGCTGATTCTTGGCGGGGATTAGGAACCATTTCCACGGTAGCCTTGGAAATTTTAGCAATGATTTCTGCCAAATCTTTAATACGGTGCGTTTCGGTCATCTGGTTCAAAATCATGACCCGGTCACCACGATGGGGCGGATTCTCTGCGGCAATTTCTATACACCGCACCATATCTTGAACATGAATGAATGCCCTGGTTTGCCCGCCGGTGCCATGCACCGTTAGTGGATAACCTAGCGCGGCTTGCACTAAGAAACGGTTGAGAACGGTGCCGTAGTCGCCATCGTAGTCAAATCGGTTAATGAGTCGCTCATCGAGTGAGGTTTCTGTGGTGTTCGTGCCCCAAATGATTCCCTGGTGAAGATCTGTGATCCTTATGCGATCATTTTTTGCATAAAAAGAGAATAATATTTGATCTAGTGACTTGGTCATGTGGTAAATTGATCCAGGGTTGGTGGGGTAAAGAATTTGCGTTTCCACGCTTGGCCCTCCGCCTCGGGGAATTTCTATATCCAAATACCCTTCAGGAATCTTTACCCCTGCGGTTCCATACCCATAAACACCCATCGTTCCCAAATGTACTACATGAATATCTTGGCGCAATTCCACAATTGCTGCCAAGAGGTTGTGGGTGGCATTAATATTATTATCCACCGTGTATCGTTTAGCCTGTGAATTCTTCATGGAATACGGAGCCGCTCGTTGTTCGGCAAAATGTACCACCGTATTGGGTGCATAGGAATGCAGTAGGTTCAATAGGCTATCGTAATCTTGAGCTACATCCACGTGTGCGTATTCAATACGGTTTCCCGTGACCTCTGTCCATGTGCGAAGGCGTTCTTCCAGGGGGCGGATAGGTGTCAAAGATTGAGTTTCAAGTTCGTCATCAATACGGCGACGCGAAAGATTATCCACAATGAGGATGTCGTGTCCTTGGTGAGATAAATGTAATGCGGTGGGCCAACCGCAGAACCCGTCGCCGCCGAGGATCATAATTTTCACGTGGTCTCCGTTTTTGTCGCAGGTGCACCATAATGCAGTGCGCTGTACTGCTCGAATGACATGTTGAGCATGGCCGAGGGGCTGCCGAGTTCAAGTCTGGCAGAAACTCAGGTGATGTGTGCGGCCTAGGCGGAGGTGAATTTCTGGGGATATCCTCGGAATAAGTGGTCCGTGATTTCAGCAGCTGAGCGGCGTTCTCCCGGGTCAACGTAAAAGTCAGGTAGGTGTTGAAGGTCGTTCATCGTCAGCTCTCTGGGAGTAGGTTCCCACCCCGCAGGAAATTCATGTTGGTGTAAACTACCGCATTTCTGGCAAAAGTATTCGACTCTTCCCCCAGATTGTTGTTGGGTGTGAGGGCGTAGCTTTTTGACAAGCCTCACTAGGCGGTTGACGGTTTTACCTGCTTGCCGAATACCTGTGTTCCGCCATGATGTAGTTGCGGTGGTGGAACGTTGCTTTGTCGTCTGGTCAAGCGTTGTATGTGGCACGATCACCATGAACTTTAAATAGTAATCAGTAGTGCACTGATGGCACGTGGGAAGATGCGGCATACGATCGTCGTGCTGCGGCGGTAAGCCCAGTCGTTCACTTCGGGAGGTTGATGGGGTGATCATGTGTGCATCTCCTGGGGGGAAGATTGAGCAATGGTGTGTTTGTCGGCTATCCCACGCCGATTTGTGGAACCCTGCTTCCCCAAGATTAGGTCAAGGCGTCGGGCGGCGTACAGGCTTATGAGTGGGTGAATTTTTACGTACGGCCACCTTTCCTTACTTATAAGTAATAAAAGCTCTGGTCAGGCGGTTTTTGTGAGCTCTGATGTGAATTGTTGACAGAGTTGGTGGACATTGTTGACGTGTGGGGTGGGTGGTGGATTACCCTGGCTCAAAGCTTCACGAGATGCGTCCGCCAAGCTCCGACTGGGACGCGCACCAACCCCATGTTCACGGGTGGTTCGGATGACGAAGCGGCCTGCTATGCCCGCAGTGCATGAACAACCTCTGGGCGACCGTGCAGGTCAGAACATGCACCCTGGAGATTTTCGCGATGAGGTTCTCGTCTTCAACCAGCATCAAGGACTCGTGGTCTTTCGCCACGCGCCAGATTCATGCAGGTCGTTCCACCCCTGATAGCGTCCCTGGTCAAGCAACTCTTCCTGTGCCTATTTATCAGTCATCCGCTTTCGAATTTCCGGATCACGCTGCTGCGTCAGCCATGTTTGCCCAAACCATGCCAGGCTTTACGTATTCCAGAACAGGAAACCCTACGGTGGCTGTTCTGGAGGGGCGTGCTGCCGAGCTGGAGGGCGGAGTTGCTGGCTTGGCGTTAGGATCCGGGCAATCCGCCGTCGCCGCAGCACTGCTAGCGCTGGTCAGCTCTGGTGGCGGTAAACACTTAGTGGTTGCGGACAGGATTTACGGCGGAACTGTAGATCTACTGGGAGACACGTTGGCAGATATGGGGGTAACTGTTACCTATGCGGACCCTACCTGCCCAGAGCAGTGGGAGAGAGCAATCACTCCACAAACTCGTGGGTTCTTTCTCGAATCTATTGCGAACCCTCTATCCACATTGGCGGATGTGGATGAAATAACTAAAATCGCACATAATTTTGGGATTCCTGTAATTGTGGATAACACTCTTGCTACTCCTGCGCTGTATCGCCCATTCGATCATGGTGCGGATATCGTGGTGCACTCTGCCACTAAATTTTTTGGTGGTCATGGGACGGCCTTAGCTGGAATCATCGTGGACTCAGGAAAATTTGCGTGGGAAGACGCCCCGGATCGCTGGCCGCAGTTCACCCAGCCACGTGAACGTTGGGGGCAGATGAGTTTGGTCGAAAAATGTCAAGGGGGCTCTGCGTTCTTGCATCTGTGTCGCGCTAAGTTTGTACACGATCTTGGATTGACGCTGTCGCCCTTTAACGCTTCACAAATTCTGCAAGGCCTGGAGACTTTAGACCTGCGGATGCAGCGTCATTCAGACTCTGCGGCTCAGGTGGCTCAGTTTTTGGCCACGCATCCAGCGGTGCGCAGGGTGTACCACCCTGCCGTTGAGGGTTCTGCGGATCGCGCTATTGCGGCCCGTGATTATCCACAAGGTACGGGTGCGGTTTTCGCATTCGATCTGGCATGCGCGGATGACCGCGTGGCTGCGTTTGTGGATTCGTTGAGTGTGTTCAAGCTGGTAGCAAACATTGGTGATGTTCGCTCGCTCATTGCTCATCCTGCGGCCATGACTCATTGTCGTCTGACCGAGGAACAGCGACGTGCTGGCGGTATTACTTGGCAAACATTGCGGTTATCTGTGGGCTTGGAAGCTGTTGATGATTTGGTGTCGGATCTGCGGTCTGCTTTAGATGACCTGCTGCATTCGATGGACGGAGAGTGTGACCCTGATTTCGCAGGCGCGCGCCCGGCGAAGAAAGGAGTGTTGGCATGAGTGGTTTCACAACCACGGCTGTCCACGCTGGTCAAGAACCTGATCATCTGACCGGTGCTGTGATCGCACCGATCTATCAAACCTCAACGTTTGTTCAGGACGGCATTAACGTGCTGCGCCATGGTTACGAGTACTCACGCGGGTCGAATCCGACTCGCAATGGGTTTGAGCAGCAACTTTGTGCGTTGGAAGGTGGCCAGCAAGGATTCGCGTTCGCATCAGGAATTGCTGCCGAGGATGCCGTTTTGCGTGCTGTATTGCGCCCCGGTGATCACATTGTGATGGGGGCTGATGGCTACGGAGGAACGAACCGGCTGATCACGAGCCTTTTAGCTCCCTGGCGTGTCCGTCATACCGCTGTAGACGTGACGGATGTCGATGCTGTGTGCCAGGCATGGACATCGGATACAAGAGTGTTGTGGGTAGAAACTCCCACGAACCCCATGCTTGGTATTGCTGACTTGGCGCAGTTGGCGGAACTAGCGCATGAGCGCGCAGCTCTGCTGATTGTGGATAACACTTTTGCTTCACCGTACCTGCAGCGCCCGTTGGAATTCGGTGCGGATGTGGTGGTGCACTCGACCACAAAGTATGTGGGTGGGCATTCCGACGTGTTGGGTGGGGCTGTTGTTGTGGCAGATCGGCCCTGGGCAGTTGACGCTGTTAGCGGTGTGAGTCCGGGAGAAACTTTGGCGGAACTATTAAATTTTCAGCAGTTTGCCGGTGGCGCGGTAGCCGGGCCACAGGATTGTTATTTGGCTGCCCGGGGTTTGAAAACCTTGTCTTTGAGGATGGAGCGGCACCAAGCTAATGCTGCCCGGGTAGCCCACTGGTTAGTGGATCGTCCGGAAGTCAAGCAGGTTCTATATCCCGGGTTGCAGGACCACCCCGGGCATGATGTGGCAATCCGGCAGATGGATGGCTTTGGGGGCATGGTGTCTTTCAGGCTTTGTGCTGGAGAGGTGGCGGCTCGCCGATTTGTGGAGTCCACCAGGATGTACAAGCTCTCGGTCTCCCTGGGCGGGGTAGAGTCTTTAGTGTGCTGGCCCTCGGAAATGACTCATGGTTCCGTGGCGACCACTGCCTTGGCTGTGCCTACGGATCTTGTGCGTTTGTCCGTGGGTATCGAAGACCTTGAAGATCATTTAGAGGACTTAGACCGCGCTTTCTCCGTGTGACGTGGGTGCAGTTTAGGGAAGAATTAATAGGGATTCTGCTGTGTGGGATTTCCTGCGTTGCCCGGCCAAAGACCATCTACGCTGGTGGGGCGGGCGGTGTGGTCGCCACCTTGCATAGATTTCGTATCACCATGCGAAGGAGAGCTGCTCTGATGAGCATCGAAGATCCTAATCACAACACTCCTCAGCCTGACGATGGCGGTCGCCAGGCGGGTCAGACGCCATCATGGTCGCAGGGGAATGAGCTACCTCGGTACCAAGCTCCGTATGCTCAGCCAACGTACGGTCAGGGTGGGTATCAGGATTACCAGCAGAGTTATTCGATGGGTGGTGGGCCAAGCGTGTCTGACCCCTATCAGTTCTCGGGTATGCCACCTGCTGATGCTCGTACGTGGGCTACTGTGACGCACGTGGCAGCGCCCGCACTGTACGTGCTGTCCTTGGGCTGGGCTGGATTCCTAGCCCCCTTAGTGCTGTGGCTGATTTTTAAGGGTAAGGATCCGCTAGTTCGCCAGGCTGCTGCAGGATCGTTCAATTTCAATTTCGCCCTCACGCTGGTCAGTATTGCCGCGTGGGTTTTGGGGTTCATCACGTTCGGTTTGTTGTTGCCATTGACCGGTTTGGTGGTTCTAGCATTGTTGATTGTGCAAATCCTCTTTGGGGTCTTCGGCGCTATCGCGGCTAGTCGTGGAGAGGCCTACAAGTACCCCTTCCAGGTTCCGATCCTCACCTAAAGGGCTCCTTGTCGTACAGAAAGTGTTCTTCTGAGGCGACGCTCGACCTGCACATCAACTTGTGGGTAGAGTCACACCTTGGAAGTTAGTGGGACTCACGGAACCACTAACAATGCACAGCATTGATCTCACCCAGGAGCATGACACCATGTCTACCCCGTCCGCACAGAATTACCATCAGTTTCCTTCTACGGTTTCTGTCTCAGTCGAAACTGTTACTTTGCCGGGGCGTGGGCGTCCGAGTGCTGTTGTGAACCTTGGATCCACCCACTCAGGTGGCTTGATTTTGTGGAGCTCTGCGGCTCTTGCTGAGCTTGAAGGAGCGTTGCGGGGTATTGACCAAACTGCGGTTGAAGCGATTGTGGTCATTGGTAATGAACGATCATTCGGCGCTGGTGCCAACTTGGATGAGATTCAATACGGCCAAGAATTCGGGAACGCACAGGCTTATATTGAAGCGGGTCACGATGTTTTTGGCATATTGGCAGATGCTCAAGTCCCCACGTTCTCTGTGGTGACGGGTCAGGCGCTGGGTGGCGGTTTAGAACTTGCATTGCATACCGGATACCGCATTGGCCACCGTCGGGGTGGTCCGATGGGGCTGCCGGAATGTCAATTGGGTTTCTTTCCGGGGTGGGGTGGAGTCTATTTATTGCCGCATCTGATTGGGCCGCAGGCTGCGATCGAGATCATTACCTTCGATTCCCTGAAGGGTCGCCATCTGCGTCCGGAGCAGGCCTTGGAGGCTGGTCTCTTAGATTCCCTCCTGGATTACGCTCCTGGTCAAGATGGTTGGACTGATGCGTGGCAAGGCGCTGTTGTTGACATCCTTGAGAGCGCGTCCGGCGGTCAGTACCGCATTCCGGGCCGTAGCCAGCAGGACGCTGAATCACTTGTCCAGTGGCAAAAAGCTGTTGATGCTGCCCGGGCTAAAGCGGACCGTGTGTGGCGGGGTGCTGCTCCGGCTCCGTTGGTTGCCCTGGATCTTATCGAGGCTGCTGCCACGCAAACTCGCGCTGAAAACGGCCAGGACGCTGTCGCAAGGTTTGCGGATTTGGTGACAGGTCAGGTAGCGCGGGATTCTTTGCGCACTTTCCGTTTGGTGACGTCGCGGTCACGCAAAATTCCTGACCGTCCGGATGTTCCTGGGAAAACCATTCGTAAGGCTGGCGTTGTGGGGGCGGGGTTGATGGCCCGTCAGTTGGCTGCTTTGCTCGCTCGTTCACTTCAAGTTCCTGTAGTGCTGACCGATGTTGACCAGCAACGACTCAACGAAGGTGTGCAATGGGTGGCGGATCGGTTCGCGAAGCAGGCAGAACGCGGCCGGTTGCGTCCTGAGCAGGCGCAGGCTCTTGCGGCATTGGTCACGGGGGCTGAGGATGATGCTGATCTTGCGGACGTGGATTTCTTGATCGAAGCCACACCGGAGGATCTGAAGATCAAAAAGGATGTTTTCGCTCATTGGACTCAGATTGTTGCTGAGGACGCGATTCTCGCGACTAATACATCATCTTTGTCTGTCACGGAGATGGCGGAGGCAGTCACTCATCCCGAACGGTTTGTAGGTTTCCATGTATTCAATCCTGTGGATTCCACACCTCTTCTAGAAATCATCACTACCTCATTGACAGGTGATACTGCATTGGCAACTGCCTGCGATCTTGCCGCTGCTATGCGGCGAACAGCGGTTCGTGTGGCAGATGCCCCTGGGTTCGTAGTGAATCGCATTCTGCTGCGGATGTTCGATCCTGTTTTAACGGCGCTAGACCATGGAATGCATCCGCAGGAAGCTGATCACGCTTTGGATCCGATGGGCTTGCCTATGACCCCGCTTCAACTCTTGGACTTTGTGGGGCCTGCTGTCTTGCTGCATGTGGGTGAGCGTATGCATGAGGCCTACCCGGATCGGTTTCATGTGTCGCCGTGGATGACTGCGATGGTTCAGGCGGGGCTAACTCAGGTGCTGCCGCCCCGCGGTGAATCAAGTACCGCGTATGTCAATGAAAGCGCAGAAGCCCATCGGGTGGCTACCGTGGTTTCCAGTGCTGATGTTCCTGATGCTGCCGGGTTGCTCCGCGCGGTACAAGATGCCCTTGCTGAGGAAATCGGGATCATGCTCGATGAAGGTGTGGTTGCACGCGTTGAGGACGTGGATCTCTGTATGGTGCTAGGAGCTAACTGGCCTTTCTATTTGGGTGGGATTACTCCGTACCTTGATCGTGCTGGCGCCTCACAGCGGATACTGGGTCGGTTGCTGGCGGATGAGAGCAGCAGTGCTTCTTGACTTTCTCGCCCACCGTGTTGCGGAGCATTCCTTCTTGTCGGCGGGGTCACAAGGTCTCGTCTTGCGGTGTCAGAAAACCCTGTGTACTGTAGTCATTCGTCGCCAAGAACGGCGCCTTCGCAAAGAAGGCGTTCTGTAGCGCGATAAATCACCCAGGAGTAACCCTGTTAAGGGGTAATTGCTGGTCTGTTGTTTGAGAACTCAATAGTGTTTCATGTTTGTTGATACCAAAT
>JAUNHG010000006.1 GCA_030524035.1 Kocuria sp.
ATCCGGTGACCTTACGATTTTCAGTCGCACGCTCTACCAACTGAGCTACAGAGCCGGACATCCTATGGGATGCCAAGACGGCGTTCAGATGAACTGACGCCGTCTGTGCGACCCTGACGGGACTTGAACCCGCGACCTCCGCCGTGACAGGGCGGCGCGCTAACCAACTGCGCTACAGGGCCTGGAATGAAGTCATGATCCGCGTGCTGACGCGTATCTACGACCTCTTAACTGAGGAGTGATACTAGCACCAGCACCGGCTCCCCAGGCAAATCAAACAGCATGCGCCATTCGATAATGTGATTTAGAACTAAACAGTCACTAAATCAGTACCCCCAACGGGATTCGAACCCGTGCCGCCGCCGTGAAAGGGCGGTGTCCTAGGCCGCTAGACGATGGGGGCCTTGTCCTGTTCGGACGATGGCCCACTGTACCAGCAACACGAGCCGAACGCGATTTCAGCACGAAACGGTATTGAGCAAACTCCCAAGACAAGGTGCAAGGATGTCCACGTGCCGACGTCAGTCGCACGCATCACAGGGAGGGAGATCGGTGGTGAATCAACCACTCAGTTTGCCGACAGAAGTCAGCGCAAGCACATGGCGCACGTGGGACCACACGCATCACATAGAAGCAGTTCGTACACTGCAACCCACCACCGTGGAGGAACTCGCAGACGCCGTCACCGCCGCCAAGGAATTAGGAGCCGGACTGCGGCCCACCGGTACAGGGCATAGCTTTAACGAACTCGCCGCGCCTCGCGACATCCGCCTCGATCTCACCGCACTCACCGGACTTCTACACGTTAACCGGATCACTAACCAGGCACAGTTCCTGGCCGGAACCACCCTGAGCCAAGCCACCAGAATCTTGGAAAAAGAAGGACTGGCATTTTCCAACCTTCCGGATGCTTTGCAACAAACTGTAGGGGGCGCCATTTCCACGGCCACCCACGGAACCGGCACCGGGTACCCCTCAATGTCCGGGCAAGTCACGGCACTAACCCTGGTGACAGCTGAGGGTCAGATCATGGAGTGTTCCGCAGCACATAACCGTGAAGTTTTCCAAGCAGCCCGCGCAGGCCTGGGAGTGATTGGCGCAGTGGCAGCGGTGACTTTCCAATGCGAACCATCTTTCCGGCTGCACTCCGCAGAATTCAAAGAACCGGTAGACCAGCTAGTTGATTCCCTGGGTGAACGCATGGCCTCCGCCGACCACTTTGAGTTCTCGTGGAACCCGGTCACAGGCTCCACCCACTCACGCATCATGACCCGTCTGCACCGGTTACCGGATGAATGGTCCAAACCCGGTTCCAAGCTCGCCCAAACCGTGCGACGTATGGACGATACCGTTCTGCGCAGAGGGCTACCCATCGGGTTAAACCGACTGGCCGGCTGGGCACCCAGAGTCATCCCCGGTCTGAACCGCCTAGACACCCTCACAGTCAGTTCCCGACGCTTTACGGACCTTTCCTACAAAGTCTTTGCCTCCACCAAACCAGTCAAACACGTGCAAGCTGAATGGGCCGTGCCGCTCGAAGACCTCCCAGATACCTTCCGCGACGTGCAAAAACTCCTGGAAAATCGAGGGTCTTACCTGGGGCTGCCGGTCACCGTGCGCTGCTCGGCACCAGAGGAAGCTTGGATGTCCCCGGGCAACGCACGATACACCGGGTGGATCAGCATTCGGCAGTTCTGGCGGGCCTCAACCCATGAGCTGTTAGACGACCTCCACGACGTGTTCATGAATCACGACGCCCGCCCACATTGGGGCAGCAGGCACAACCTGACAGCCGCAGAACTAGCCCCCCGGTACCAACACTGGGAAGACTTCCTGCGCATACGCCAACACATGGACCCGGACGGGGTGTTTTTGTCCGACCCCGTCCGTCGCCTACTAGGTGTATAAATACAGAGCTTTACGCCCGGGAAATTCGCACTATTTCCGTGCGGTCAACCACCTTGACTCGCTCACGTGGGCTACCCGTGGCGTCCTGCGACGTGGCACCTAATCCCTGTTCATGCTCGTCCAACTGCAACCAGCCGTCCCAGGTGGTGTATTCAATGCCCTTGGCATCCATAGTGTCCGTAATCGCCTGAGAATCTGGGCGCGCAGCACCCGTCAAACCCGGTACATCTTCCAGCAAATGGTTAATGGTTTCCAAGGCATCGGACTTGGTGGCACCAATTAAGCCCACTGGTCCGCGCTTAATCCAACCAGAAGCGTATAAGCCGGGCTGAACCGTGCCATCCGGGTCAAGCACCCGCCCTTCGTCATTCAGGATCACACCGCGTTCCAGGTCAAACGGAATTTGCGGCAAAGCGGACCCTAAATACCCAATAGCGTGGTAAACCGCCCCCACTTCGTGGTCAAAGTACTCCCCGGTGGGCGACACTGAACCATCCTCATTCAATCGGGTTCGTTCCGTTCGCAGCGCCACCACTTTACCGTCCTCACCAACAACCTCTTCAGGCCGTTGAAAGAAATGTAAGTGCAGACGCCGGGACGCGGTTTTAGGTGAGTCATCGCTCAACCACTGCCGCAGCGTCTTAAGCATCACCTTGACCTGGTTATTGTCGCCGGCAGCTTCCTCCGCGACGTGCTCGTCAGCAATGTCTTCACCATGAACCACTAAGTCCACATCATTGACCTTAGCTAATTCACGTAATTCCAGGGGCGTGAACTTCATCTGCGCCGGACCACGGCGGCCAAAAACATGTACATCCGTCACCGGGTTGGCCTTGAGACCTTCGTATACATTGCTGGGGATTTCTGTGGTGAGCATGTCATCTGCATGCTTAGCGAGCACACGGGCAACATCTAGGGCAACGTTGCCGTTACCAATGACCGCAACTTTTTCCGCCTTTAACGGCCACGTGCGGGGGTAGTCCGGGTGACCGTCGTACCAGGCCACAAAATCCGCCGCGCCATACACGCCGTCCAGGTCCACACCAGGAACCTCCAACGGGGCATCATGCACGGCACCAGTGGAAAACACCACAGCGTCGTAGTGTTCCCGCAGATCCCCCAGGCTGAGGTCTGACCCATAGTCCACGTTGCCAAAGAATCGGATATCACCACGACCCAAAATGGAACGCAGAGCAGACACGATGCCTTTGATGCGCGGGTGATCAGGGGCTACCCCATAACGAATTAACCCGAACGGGGTGGGGTAGCGGTCAAAAAGATCAATGGACACATCCAATTCACCGCTGCTGACCGCCTCAGACTTAGTCAACATGTCAGCGGTGTAAATTCCGGCCGGACCGGCACCGATCACAGCCACTCGCAACGGACGCTTACCCGGGGTGGTTTCTACCACTGATTTCCTTTCCTTCACGGCCGCATGAGTCACGGCACTGGCCACACTACCGAATCAACAAACCCCGGCCCCGGAGTAGACGTTTTTCTAACGGGTTGAAAAACAGCAGCTCCACCGCAATTCCCACTAACAGAATGGTCAACACCGCGCTGAGCACAACCGCCATGTCCGACACCGTCCGCCCCTGCGCTAGCAACGACCCCAACCCAAAACCGATAGACCCACCGATCGCGATCAATTCCGCGCCCATCAGCGAGCGCCACGAGAAGGCCCACCCCTGCTTCAGCCCGGCCACGTAACCAGGCATCGCCGCAGGTAAAACCACCTTGGTGGCGAGTTTCCATCCGTCTGCCCCCAAAACGCGACCGGCTTTGAGTAGCTGCGGTGGAATCTGGTCAATCCCAGACAACATTCCGTTGACGATCGAGGGGATCGCCCCCATGAGCACCACAAAATACACTGTGGCATCCGACAACCCGAACCACACGATGGCTGCGGGAACCCACGCTACGGATGGCAAGACCTGCAGGCCCGTAATCAGCGGGCCCACCGCATGACGCAACCCAGCCCACTGCGCAATAAGCAAAGCCAACGGCGTGGCCACCACCACCGCAATCACAAATCCACTCACACCACGCCATAGAGAGGTGGCCAGCGCACCCGGAAGTGTTCCATCCACGGTCGAAGTCCCTATGCGGCGGGCGACTTCCCACGGGCCTGGCATGATGTCCGGACGGGGGTCGATGACCGCCACCAGTAACTGCCACACCATGAGGGCCACCAATAAGGCCACCGCAGGCGGTGCCACCCGGGTGCGGAAAATTTCACCAGCAGACCACCTACGGCCACCCTGTAGTTGCAAAGCATCCAACCCCGCCAAAGCATCGTCGGTGGCGGTTGTGGCCCTGCCTTCCGATGCGGTGCCTTTAGAGACTGAGGAAGGTAGAGAACGTTCAGCGGGCATGGCGTCCAATCTCCTCCCTGAGCCGACGAGTGATGGTGCGGGTCAACTCATCCTGCGTCTCCTGCTGGGACTGACCACTGGCTTCAAATCCATAAGACTGTGGATCCTTCCATGGTCCGGTATCCCATTCCTGCACAATCTTCCCGGGCCGGGACGACAACAACAGCACCCGCTGACCCAGGTGCACGGCTTCAGACACGTTATGGGTGATAAACATGATGGTGCGCCCAGTAACTTTCCAGATCCGCAGCAGTTCATCCTGCAGAAGGTCACGGGTAATGGCGTCGAGGGCCGAAAAAGGTTCGTCCATCAAGAGAACTTCCCGTTCCTGTGCCAAGGCACGGGCCAACCCCACACGTTGCCGCATGCCACCTGATAATTCATGGGGGCGTTTATCTGCCACCTGAGGAAGGCGTACTAACTCCAGTAATTCCTGTACCCTGTCCGCGCGCTGCCCTGAGGGAACCCCAGCAAGTTCCAAGGCGAGTTCCACGTTTTTGCCCGCAGTCAGCCACGGAAACAACCCGGCTTCCTGGAACATCATGGCCGCCCCTTGAGCCGGTGCCGTCACGGAACCCTCCGTGGGATCCTCCAACCCAGCCACCACGTTTAGCAGGGTGGTTTTACCGGACCCAGAAGCACCTAGCAGCGCCACGAACTGACCCCGCTCAATGGATAAATCCAGGTCATGCAGCACAGGGCCGTCCTCAGCCGCAAAAGTTTTCCCCAGGTTTTCCAACCGGATCACAGTCTGCGCTGGTGCTGCTTGGGCGGCAGCACCAAGGGAAGATGTGATGTTCATGCAGGCTCCTTCCGCCCGGCTCCGGCGGGAACAGGCACCGCAGGGGCAGCACCTACCGGATTCAAACCATGATCCTCACGTACTGTGTTGATCAGGCTGGTGTCCACCAATCCGTCCAAGGAAGCCTGTTCCGTGGTACCGGCTTCAACCCCATTGGCCAACAGGGTGTCGTACGTGGATTCCATAGGGTCCGTGGTCCACTCCATCGCTTCCAACGAACCTTCAATAGTGTCCTGATCCAGAGGTTCCGTACGGGCTGCTTTCAGAGCGTCGTTGAGGGTTTTTGTCACCTCAGAAGATGCAGCAGTGTTGAGATATTCCACTGAATCTTCCAGGCCAGAAAGCATTTTTTGCACAGTTTGCGGGTGTTCTTTCATAAAGTCCGTGCGCACAGCAACCACCGTGGTGGGGTAACGGCCCTCCGGCCACAGATCGCGTTCATCCACCAATACCCGGCCATTTTCTTCCTGCACCATTCGAGTCACCCAAGGTTGTGGGCCCCAGAACCCGTCAATGGAGCCTTGGCGGAACGTCTGCAGCGCCTGACCTGATAACATGGGAGTGATGGATACGGACTCTGGGGTTCCGGTGTCTACCTCATACCCGTTCTCCTTCAGCCATACACGCAGCGCCACGTCCTGGGTACCACCAAAGTCCGGGGTGGCAAACGTGCGTCCGGCTAAGTCATCCTCACCGCTCACGTCGTCAGACACGATGAACTGGGCCCCACCGGACGTCGCCCCAGCTACCACGGTCACGGATTGCCCACCAGATTGCACAAACGAGTTGATCGCGGGATTAGGACCCATAAACGCGATATCCACCTCCCCGGAATTCATAGCCTCAATGGTGGTGGGACCGGTGGTGAACACCTGGGTTTTCAATTCGGTTTCCCCCAGGGCGTCGCGGAAAAACTCACGTTCCACACCCGCCAGCGCCGGGCCGTGCGTGAGGTTCCCGAAATACCCCAGCGTAACCTGCTCGGCCTCCGATGTATCCGCTGTGGTCTGCTCCCACGCCTCCAAGGTTCCGTTGGAGCGCAGCACGGTGGCTGTCACGGTGACAACACACAGAATGGCTAATCCCACCAAAACTGCAGGCCACCCCGCCCTGCGGCGCCGCCCGGTGTTTTTCTTCTGCCCGGGGCCAGAAGCCGTGCGAGTGACGGTCTCAACAGTGGGGCGCTGTGGGTGAGGCGGTTGCTGCTCCGATGTCATTCGACGCTCCCTATTCGCTTGTTATCCGGCGTGGAGGCGGCATCGTGCTCCCCCACCAATCCAGCCGCCAGAGTGTTGCCTGACTGCGGATCCATCAGCAAGAACGCGCCCGTGCGGCGCAGAGTGGAATACGTATCCACGGGCAGCGGGGACGCGGTGCGAACCGTGACGGTACTAATGTCATTGAGTTCCACGGTGTCGGCTTCCGCAAGGTTCATGGTCCCTAGGTCCACTCGCCCCTGAATCTGCGTAACCATGGCCTGCACGGTGGCCGTACCGTGCTTAAGCAGCACACGAGCACCGGTACGTAACGGTTGAGCCCCTAGCCAGATCAACTGGGCCGTGAACGTTTGCACCGGTTCCGGGGGGTCCGGGAAGACACCGGCGATCAAGTCACCACGGGCCACATCCAGATCATCGGCTAACCGCAACGCCACGGAACGTGGTGCTGCGGCAGTCTCCAGTTGCTCACCGGGGAAAGCTCCACCCACCACCGGGGCGGTGCCGGCGACGTCAATGCCCACAACCGTGGTGGTTTTTCCGGTAGGTAATACCGTGACGCGGTCCCCCACAGATACGGTTCCCGAGGCGATGTGCCCGGCGTAGCTGCGGTAATCCCGGGTGGCTGCGACGTCCACTCCCGGAGCCACGCCGCCCTGTGGGCGGATCACCCACTGCACAGGGAAACGGAAAGCCCGATCTCCGCCCAGCCCAGATTCATCCACCGTCGGTAGTTCCTCCAAAATGCGCAACAGCGGACGACCGTCATAACCCTCCCCCGCATACCAGGGCGTGTGGGCTGATGCTTCAACCACGTTGTCGCCCTCTAACGCACTAACCGGAACCAGTGTTAACCGTTGGATGCCCAAAGCTTTGGCCACTGCGGAAATTTCAGCGCTAATCTGATCAAAACAGGCCTGAGAGTAATCCACTAAGTCGATTTTGTTGACCACCACCACCACGTGCATTACCCGCAGCAAAGCCGCGACCGCCATGTGCCGACGTGTTTGTTCCACCACGCCGTGACGTGCATCCACCAACACCACCACGGCATCCGCTGTGGAAGCGCCGGTCACCGTGTTTTTGGTGTACTGCACATGGCCGGGGCAATCCGCCAACACGAACGACCGTCGGTCGGTGCTGAAGTACCGGTAGGCGACGTCGATGGTGATGCCCTGTTCACGTTCTGCCCGCAACCCATCAGTCAGCAGGGCCAAATCAATCTGCCCGGCACCTCCCCCAAAACCCCGGTCAGCGGAGGTACGTGCAACAGCCTCTAATTGGTCGGCCAGTATCACCTTGGCGTCGTGCAGCAGGCGCCCCACCAGAGTGGATTTACCGTCGTCCACCGAACCGGCAGTTGCGAATCGAAGCAGGGACCCGGGGGGCATCGTGGGGTTTTCCGTCACCGGTGTGTGCCTTTCGTGACTCGTGAACGCCATCAGAAATACCCATCTTTCTTGCGGTCCTCCATGGCGGCCTCTGACAAACGGTCGTCAGCACGTGTGGCACCGCGTTCGGTCAGCGTGGAAACAGCTACCTCAGCCACCACGTCTGCCACGGTTTCAGCGTCGGAAAGCACCGCGCCCGTGCAGGACATATCCCCCACCGTCCGATACCGAACAGTGCGGAACTCCACCGATTCCGTGCCCCGGGGCTGAGATACCGGAGTGACGGCCAACCACATACCATCACGCTGAAAAACCTGGCGTGAATGAGCAAAGTAAATAGGGGGAATCTCAATCTTTTCGCGCTCTATGTAGCGCCAAATATCCAGCTCAGTCCAGTTAGATAATGGAAAAGCGCGCACATGCTGACCTGGGGCGTGCCGCCCGTTGTAAAGATTCCACAGTTCGGGGCGCTGATTACGGGGATCCCACTGACCGAATTCATCCCGCAAAGAAATAATTCGCTCTTTAGCCCGGGCTTTGTCTTCATCCCGGCGACCGCCACCAAATACGGCATCGAATCTGTTTTGAGTGATTGCATCCAGCAAAGGCACGGTCTGGAGGGGGTTACGGGTGCCATCAGAGCGTTCAGTTAAACGGCCGTCGTCAATGTAGTCCTGGACGGAAGCCACCACCATTGACAACCCCAAGCGTTGGACCGTATGGTCCCGGAATTTCAGGACCTCCGGAAAGTTATGGCCTGTATCCACATGCAATACGGGGAAAGGAATAGCTGCCGGCCAGAAGGCTTTGGCTGCCAGGTGCAGCATCACCACAGAATCTTTACCGCCGGAAAACAACATGGCGGGCCGGTCGGATTCGGCAACTACTTCACGGATGATGTGAATAGATTCGAACTCCAACGCATCAAGTGCTGATTGCTCACCGGCTGCTTGGCCTGTGGATGCCACCGGGTGCGGGGTCTGCGGCATGGTTTTCTCCTGAAAATGGGGGTCTTGACGCTACGACGGGGTCACAGATGGATCCCGCATTCAACCTTGTCAGTGCCGGACCATCGGCCAGCGCGGGGGTCCTCCCCCGGGGCCACGCGGCGAGTGCACGGGGCGCACCCAATAGACAGGTACCCATCCGCTAATAAAGGATTCACGGGCAGCCCGTTAGTGGTGCTGTACTCGGTCAACTCATCCAGGGACCACCGGACCATGGGATTAACTTTGATCATCTTGTGGGTTTCATCAAAAGCCACCATGGGGGCGTTGGTGCGGGTGGGAGATTCGTCCCGCCGCACCCCGGTGAACCAGACGTCGTAGTCCTTCAGGGCGTTGGCCAACGGTTCCACTTTGCGCATCCGGCAACACGCGGTGGGATCGATGGAAAAAAGGTTCGGTCCGTAGTGTGCGTTCTGCTCAGGCACCGTGAGTGTGGGCATCACGTCCACCACGTTGACGTCCAGCATGAGTTTCACGGCTTCTTTCGTGCCTTCGGTTTCCGGAAAGTGGTAGCCGGTTTCCAAGAACAGCACATCAACGCCAGGCACCTGATCCGCGACCAGCGCCGGTAGAACGGCATCGGCCATTGAGCAGGCCACGGCAATCCGCGCCGCAGGAAAATGGTGGGCGACCCAGCGGATCGCAGCGTTGTGGTCAGCTTCCCCACTGCTGGGAACAGTGCCTTGGGGACTGAGCTCAGCTCCTAGTTCACGAGCACCGGAAGCTGCGAGTTCACGCAAATGCGCTTCGCTCAGGTGTGGTGCATGCTGTGTTTGGGTAGTCATGTCAGATCGTCCTCGTGCGCGCGGATACTCCACGCGGCAAAACTTTCGTGTGGTTCGCGCTGTTCCAAAAAGCGCCTGGTGAGTCTTTCGATGTAGTCCGCTAGGTCGTCTTGGAAGACTTTGAGCCCCCGAACCGTGCGCCCTAACCCGGCTTCCATGCCACGTTCATACGTGGTCATGCCGCCGCCCAAGTGGACTTGATACCCGGGTTTCTGCCCGCCATCGACGGTGGGAAGCAGCTGTCCTTTCAGCCCAATATCTGCTGTTTGAATGCGGGCACACGAATTGGGGCAGCCGTTGATATGCACTGAAATTGGTGAAGGCAGCTGAACATTATGCAGGCGGCGATCGAGTTCATCCATCACCTCAGAAGCCACGCCTTTGGTTTCCACAATCGCTAACTTGCAGAATTCAATGCCGGTGCACGCCATGGTGCTGCGTCGGAAAGCACCGGGTGTGGAGGGCAGATCAATGTCGTCCAGCGCCTTCACTGCCGCATCAACATCAGCGTCCGCGATGTCCAAAATCAGCAGTTTCTGGTGCGGGGTGGTGCGGAGCCTATCCGACCCAAACCGCTTCATCACCGCAGCCAGTTCATGCAGCAATTCCCCTGGCACACGGCCTGCGCGCGGGGCCACGCCGATGAAATTGCGTCCGTCTTTTTGTTTGTGGACTCCCATGTGGTCGCCGGGTTGGGTGGGAGCGGTAGGGGCAGGCCCATCTGGCAGGGCGTATCCCAGGTATTCGTCTTGCAGAACCTGGCGGAATTTTTCCACACCCCAGTCACGCACCAGGAACTTCAAGCGGGCGCGATTACGCAAGCGGCGGTAACCGTAATCCCGGAAGATTCCGGTGACTCCACGCCACACGTCCACCACTTGGTCCTCACGCACAAACGCACCCAATCGTTTGCCCAGGAACGGCTGCACCGACAGCGCACCACCCACCCACAAGTCATACCCCGGACCGTGTTCGGGGTGCACCACACCCACAAAAGAGCAATCGTTGATTTCGTGCACCACATCCAACGCGGGGTGGCCGGTGATCGCAGTCTTGTATTTACGCGGAAGGTTAGAGAATTCCAGCTTACGAACTTCAGCCTTGAGGGCCTCGAGCACCGGTGTGGGGTCAATGATTTCATCCTGTGCCACGCCCGCTACGGGTGATCCCAGAATCACGCGGGGAACATCTCCACAGGCGGAGACGGTATCCAGGCCAGCTGCTTCCAACCGGCGCCAAATTTCTGGAACATCCTCAATCCGAATCCAGTGGTACTGGATGTTTTGCCGGTCCGTAATGTCCGCGGTGCCACGGGCAAATTCGGTGGAGATCTGGGCCAGTGTTGCCAACTGCGCGAGTGTGAGCGTGCCACCGTCCAAACGCACGCGCATCATGAAGTATTCGTCTTCGATCTCAGCGTCGCTGAGGGAACCAGTCTTGCCACCGTCAATGCCTGGCTTACGCTGAGTATAAAGACCCCACCAGCGGAAACGCCCGTGGAGGTCGTCGCTGTCAATGGAGGCGAAACCTTCTTTGGAGTACTTCTGTTCAATGCGGGCGCGAACGTGGAAACCGTCGTCTTCAGCTTTGAATTCCTCATTGTGGTTTAGGGGTGTCCGGCCATCTATTTTCCACTGACCTTCGGGCTTGGGTTGACGCGCTGTGGGGGGGTGCGCAGGCACAGAAGTTGTCATCGCTCCAGTGAACGCCTCCAACTTGCTCAGCGTCACGCGCAACGTAACATTCAGTCACACATAGCCTATTGCACACGGTAAGGAATCAGGTAGCTCCACTTCAGGCTGTTCATTCCCGTTGGCCCATAAACGTCTGTACCGTCTCATGACGCCCCGAACTGCCAATCAGCAAGCCACGCCCCGGCGGCAACCTGCGTGGTCGCAAACCATCCACTAACACACCTTCGCCACGGTCGCCGCTGAGCATGAGAGTGACAGCCTCGCTAGCGAGCAATGAGGCAATGAATCGTTCGTAGAGCGCACGTGAAGCGCCTTTCATCCGGCGGCTGACGAATATATTGAGATTCAACTCCGCAGACATTGGCAAAAAGGCAGTAGAGGTGTTAGCGGGGAATCCCCACCCACGGTCAATACATCGTAATCATCAATAAACACTGCGATCCGCGCCTTACGCATGGGTGAATTATCGGCGGAATCCGGGGACTGCCGTTTTTCAAGCTCTGCAACGAGCGCACGTGCAAGATTCACCGCGATAGTGGCGTTACCTGCGTAACCGGCCACATAGTTATCAGGAATAGCACCTTTGAGCTCACCACGTGGGTCAAACACAACAGCCATCATTTCGGTGTCTGTGTGTGTTTGGCACAAATGCTGTGCCAACTGGCGAAGCATCGAACTACGGCCCGTCTGAGCATCGCCAAATGCAAGCAGATGCCGTTCTCTTCCATCAATAGCCAGGGAGCGAACGGATAGGTCGTCCTCAAGCAGGCCCAACGGAAGGCGCTCAGGGTGCTCAAGTGTTTCTAGTGGCGGCCTGAGCGCCTCAGCCGGAAGCACACGAACAGCCATTGCCCTACCCCGCACTGAAGCTGCCACTCGATATGCCAGAGCAGTCAACCCTTCCGCCGCCGTTGTGGCATCAGCAACCCCATCAATCCGGGGAAGCGCAACCTGTCCATGAAGTCCAGCCGTGGAAATACCCCGGCCAGGGGTATTTCCACGGACCTTCTCTGCCACTTTCCGGTCAATCGCGGAGTCACTCGGTGTTGGCAGATGCAGTTCCACCCGGTGCGAAAAGTAGGACTGCTGAGCCGCGCGGATCTCGTTCTGCCGCGACACAGTCGTAACCACATGGATTCCATAACCCGCACCGCGACCAATAAGCCCATTCAGCACAGGAGTGAGTTCGGAAAACTCTTCATTGATTAGACCGTACCCATCCAGGACCAGGAAAATATCTGCACTGGCCAATGACGGTAAAGAACCATCCGCATGACGGCGGCGCAGCGTGGTCATGGAATCGATGCCTTCGGCCTCAAATAATCGTTCCCGCAGGGTGAGCATGCCCGACAGTTCACGCAGGGTGCGGATCACCATCTCCTTATTTGTACGGATAGCCACTCCACCCACGTGGGGTAACCCCTGCAGGGGCAACAACCCGGCGCCTAATACATCCACGCAGTACACCCCCACTTGCTGCGGCGTGTGCGTCAAAGCAAGTGAGGAGACGATGGTCTGCAATAGGGTTGTTTTACCGGTGCGCGGACCACCTTGCACAATTAGATGACCTGACCCGGCCGTAAAATCCAGGGTCCATAAGCCTTGCCATTGGCGCTCAGGATCATCAGTCAAACCAATCGGGACCTGGAGTGGTGCTGAGGTGGCCAAACGGAGCCCATGATCTGTTTCGGTAACTTCACCAACCGTTTGGTCCAGGGTGAGAACCTCCGGCAGCGGTGGTAACCACAATGGTTCCACCGGGGAAGGTACCTCCCTAAGCCGGTGCATGAGGGACTCCATGATGGTTGGTGGAGGAGGGCCGTCACTCCGCTCCGGGGCGGTCTGCACACCAATCGTTAACTCAGGTACTTCCTCTTCAACCGGTTCAGACAACTCCGGCCCATACGCAGGCATAGGCAGCACCGGGGCCACCTCCTGAACCACGGTGTGACTCCGTTCTTGGCGCTCCCGTTCTTCTACTTCGTCCTCCAAGGGTGAAGAAACATAGCCGGATCGGAATCTGGAATACACAGAGGTGTCCACTTTGAGGTAACCGAACCCAGGTAGTGGGGGCAGATGAAAAGCATCCGGTGTATCCAAGACGGTGCGCGATTCCGACTCTGATAATGTCCGCAGACCCAAACGGTAGGACAAGTAGGTCTCTAGTCCACGAAGTTTTCCTGATTCAATCCGCTGGGAAGAAAGCAGTAGGTGCACACCAATAGAACGGCCAATACGACCAATTGAGAGGAAAAGGTTAATAAAGTCGGGCCGTGCTGTGAGCAACTCACCAAACTCATCAATGATCACAATCAAATGCGGTAAGGGTTCCACGCTGCGCCCCTGGGCGGTTTCCCGTTCCCGATACGCCTGATAATCCGTGATATTGGCAAGGTTGCCGGCGGATTTCAAGACTTCCTGACGGCGCAGAATTTCCCCACTGAGTGAGGCATAGACACGTTCCACCAAAGATAAATCGTCCGACAGGTTAGTGATGATGCCGACCACGTGGGGCGCTCCATGAAATGGGGCGAAAGTTGCACCGCCTTTGAAGTCGATAAGCAGCATTGACATACGTTCGGGGGCGTGGGAAGCCAACAGGGCGAACACGAAAGCGCGCAGTAGCTCTGATTTGCCGGAACCGGTGGCACCAACACACAAACCATGCGGTCCCATACCCAGCTGAGCTGCCTCTTTAAGATCCAGATGGACAGGGTCGCCACGGTCGTCCTCACCAATCGGGACCCGCAGGAATTCGTGTTGTTCTCTGGGGCGCCATTGGTACCGCAGCTCTTCCAGGGTAAGTTCTGGGGAAAGCCCTAACATCTGCAAAAAAGTTTGTGTTGACGTTCGTCTGTCCTCAGCATGCTCCAGCGAATCCACGCTCAACCGCAACGGGGAAAGCACCGTCGCAAGGCCCAGGGCCGTTGGAGCATCAAAAGCGTCCAGATGGCCGTGGGAAACATCTGGCCGCCCGGTATCCGCACGAGCGTCGTCAAGACGGAAACCCGCCCGCCCAGCAACGTCTTTCTCGCCAGTTTCGATGATGCGCAGACGAACATCCGACGGTTCATTGAGCCGGTCATCAACTAACGTCACCAACGTGATTCCCCGTGCAGTGAGCGGTAGGTAGCTGTCTTCAAGGGGCAGGCCCGGGGCACGGGAACCACAAGAATCCACCACAATCACCAGGCGTGAAAGTTCCAGTGCTGCGCGGCCAGAGCGTGCAGCACTGCGAAGAGTTTCTGCCGCAATGCTTGAACGTCGGTTCAGATCCGGGCGCAGCATGCGCATGAGACCATCTACGTCTTCAGCGACGAGCACGCGGTCATGAGTTGGCGACGACGGATCCATGACGCGCGCATGAGGTAACCGATCGAACCAGTCCCAGTCTGCTCGGTGCTCGCGGGGAACAATAAGGGCCACCACCAGATCTTCCGGGGCCTGCTGAGTGCAGGCGCTCAACAGGAGCGACCGCGCAACAGTGAGCCCGAAGTCGCGGGAGCCAACAACCGCTATATTGCCGAGCGAATCCAAAGGAATCGTCACGGGCATTCCATCGGTGGTACCAAACCGTTGGACTAATGCTTCGGCTTGATGCAGCATGAATTCGTTTTGCACCTGTGTAGCGCTGTCCTGCACGGCAACCCGTAGAGAACGGATCGAACGGGCACCCACACCAATTCGAGCCCAGAGGAAATCTTCGTCAGTTCGGCGTCGTTCCCACAACCTATCTGCACTCCGGACCACATCAATCAGTGCGCTCGGCGGGGGTGAAGCGGAGTGCGCAAGGTGGCGGGCGTGGTCGTCTTCTTCAATAAGTCGTCGACGTGTACGGTCCAGGTATCGGGTGTAGGTGTCTTGCAGGGTGGTGCGACGGCGGCGCTCTTTGCCAGATTGGGAGGCGTACAGGAACAGCATGGCGGTCAGGGTTACGACCATAGTTAGCGCACCAACTGCCGCGAACGGAGACTGACGGAAAGCCATCATGGTAAGCATGGATGCGGCTGCTGCGACCATGGGCACGATCATCAGCAGGTTGGGGCCAGACCCCTGATCCATCGCCGGGTCAACCGGCTGAGGGCCGGTGATGGTGTCATCCGGTAGGGGGCGTTCCGGCGGGTTTGTGCGGCCGGGGCGGTGCACCACATTACGTGTCATTCCAGCCTCTCCGTTCTTTGACTCCCCGTTCACGAACAACGGCAGGTATGCCCCGGGGCAGGGAGTTAGCCCGTTCTAGTAACTCGGCGGCAAGTTCGGCTATAACACGGTGAGTTTTGGGGTGAATCAAACGTGGAGCCACGGAGGCATTGACGTTGAGGTGGCGGTCGAATGGAACGTGATGTACCGAGAAACCACGATCCCGCAGCGTCGTGGCGACTCGTTTGGCTTCTACGGTGACGTGCGGTGTGGTTTCAACAACAGCAACAACAAGGGATGGCTCCGGTAAACGGCGCTGATGCTGACCGGTGGCCAGCAGAAAATGTAGGGTTTCATCCACCGCCAGAGCATCTGCGGGGAGTGTGTGGAGCACTGCGTGGGCAGACCGGAGGGCAGCACGAGTTTCACTGGACTCGTAACCGGGGGTGCAGTCGGTGAGGGTAACGGGGAAGAACCGGGAGAACCCTGCCAGGAGGTCCCGGGTATCCGCAGCGCTGAGGGACTGTGGGGTGGAGCGGGCTGCTGTGTGATGCACACGATGAGGTGCCAAGTGAAGCAGTGCCAGGAAACTTTCGGCGCTGCCGGTGCCGTTTTCACGCACATGTTGTGCAACATGATCGGCTGTGACGCCGACGTGGTGGCCCCTGGGGGTTGCGGAAGAGCCAAGGCGGGCACCCAGGGAACCGTGGTGAAGATCCAAATCCACAGCACCAATGGGTTCGGGGCGGAAGCGACTGTACGTCTGGGCCAAGGCTGCAGTTAGTGTGGTGCGCCCTGTTTTTTCACGAGCGGACGTGACAAGGATGCGACGACCTGTACCAATCGGTGCCTGTATTCGTGCGGCTGCGTCCTCAACCCGCTGCAGATCAGTGCTCCGGTGAAAGGCATGCCAGAAAGCCAGGGGGATGGATTGCAATGTGTTGTGTGTTGTGGAGGTCACGAGAAAGTCTCCAGCATGGCCGAATACAGACCGACGTAGCCAATAAGCAGGGGCACAAGTGCGACGACGGAAAGTGTTTCCGCCACGTGACCCACACGTCGCGCGCGGGCTTCAAGATGGGCGGGTAGAACTACGATCTGCAAAGCAAGTAGGGCCAGTGCTACGCCGGCAATCACGATCATGAGAGGGACGGCAAGGGTTGGCCACGCAGTTGACGCTAAACGGACGGTGCACCATAGGCCCCATGCGGTCACGATGTGCAGGAATCCGCGCTGCAAAGTCAGCGGAAACGCCCGAGCCCGCAACCATGTGCCCAAGGTAAGAGCCACGATGAAGGGAACGGAAAAGGCGGGCCGCACAGTGTCCTCGGATACCAACCAGAACGATACCCCCAGGGACAGTCCACATAGTCCGGCGCCCAGGATCATGCCACGGTGTGCTTCAGCAACAGCTGCCGTGACGTCGGCACGCAACAGCCGAGCTCCCGCTGATTCTTGATCATCCAGGCTCGTCAGGCCTGCCTGTATGGCGGCGGCTTGAGCCAATACCGCAAGCACAAGCAAGGCAATAACCCCGGTGAGGGCACCGACCGCTACGGATGGGGTCGCTATGCGGTCCCCAATCAGCCAATCTGCAACAGAAGGACCAACTGCCCACGCTGCGGTCAACCCGGCAATCACAGCTGCACCCAGAAGCAGCACACGCCGATGCCCACTCACCACTCCCGTGAGCACCAGGAGAGGAACACCAGCACACAGCGCAATAAGCAGGGCCGTGGACAGCGCTATTCCCCGCGCAGACATCAGCTCCCAGTGACCATCAAGGGCAACTGCCGCACCAACGGCAAGCACCGTGAGCGCTGCAGCCCGGTGGTGCAACCACGCGTTAAGCCCGAAGCTAGCCAGGAGCAAGAAAGCTGCGATGCCTAAACGCATCAATGCAGACTGATCGTCGGGTACCCCGGTGGTGAGTTGAACCGTAGCCCACCAGCCGAGGGCTGCGGCGACGCTGCCTTGCACCAGGTGGCGTGAACGTTCGCCCCAACGCCCCCGGGCTTCAGTTTCAGCCGCAACTGTGTCATGGAGGTCGTAGACCACTGGTGCGTCCGGTGCGGTGATGGGCGTAGCTACCCGCAGGGTTTCGCCGTCCAGAACCCCGGCACTTTCTAATGTTGCGGTGGGTTCAAGTTGTTGACCAGAACTGCGGTACAAACCACGCATCTTGGGAGTTCTGGAAGGTTCTTCGGCAAGCAGCGAAAGTACTTGCGGAAGAAGGGTGCCGACTGGTGTCTGTGAGGGCAGCAAAACGTCAGCGTGGCGACTGGTCCCCATCAAGGTGACTCGTGAGTACCGAGTAGGCATCAGGGAGCAACCTGCCTCTGCTGGTCACGTTCGGATTGGGCACGTTCGCGCTCGTCTTGCCGCTGTTGTTGTTCGATGCGTTGCTGCTCGCGTTGCTGTTCGAGTTCCTCACGGTTATCCAGCCAGGTGGTGAGAATGGAAATCACCAGGGATACCAGCACACAAAATGCGCAGATCACAGCGGCAAGTGCGGTGCCCAGCAGAACGAGCCGACCGCGTCCACGCCATCGTTGTTCCGTGGGATTAGCGCCATAGCTCAGGGAGGTGAGAAGGCGGCGACGGCGAACGGTGATGGCTTCAATCAGTTGTGCATCGTGGTCAAGACTCACCCGCGCACTCCCCCTTTCCTGTCGCGGAATTAGGGCACCACAGTAGCGGCTTCACGGCACCGTAGCCGCCTCCTCGCAGTGCCCAAATCTCCTGTGGATTCGGGGATCGTGTCGCATTGAAACATTTGAGGGGACGCTGTGAAGGTCTCCACATGTGGCGATATTCAAACCGGTGTTTGCAACCACTCATGTTGTCCCCTACTGAGAGGTCATAGCGCCTGGTAGGGGCATGTACGGTGTGTCCCGCGCATCACGTTGGGATGATGCAAACACAGACAGGAGGAGCGAACTATGGGTTTCTCACTTGAGATGACCGACATCAACGTCTTCCAGAAGGCGAATTCGGACAGCGCCGTGTCCGGCGAGGAGCTGCTGCAGGAAGTTGAAAATCTGCGCGCCGGAGTTGAAGCGCTTAAGGAGACCTTTAAGGGCCAGGGTGCGACGTCGTACAACAACTTCATGGTTGCGGTCAACGACGCCCAGAACAAGTTGTCTGAGGCGCTGAGCAAGATCAACGTAGGCCAGGCTGATGTGTATCAGTCCTACGTGGTCCAGGAAGATGAGCAGGTGAGTGCGGCCGAACCAGCTGTTGCCGATGCCGAGTCTTTTTCATTCCCACGCTGATTCACCAGACCCCGTTCCGTATCTGTGCCGCCTATGAGCGGCCATGAGTCAGGAGAGTTTTATGTCCACTATCAAGTACGACTCCGCCGCTGCCGCGAATTACGAGGATGAGGTTCTGCGTATTGCAAACCGCATTGAAACAATTCTCGGTGACCGTGAACAGCAGAAGGCGTTTGTGGCGGATAACTACCAGTCCACGGATAACGATGCCGACTACGACGTCATTGAGCAGACTTGGTTGGATGCTGGCCAGACCGTCAAGGAATTGGTTGATCGTGCCCGCACTTTAATGGAGGAAAACGACGATATTGCTGCGGGTGCGCACCAGCGCGCCAACCAGCACATTGCCTCCATGCGCGCCTGAGAACAACCAGCGCATTCACTGACCCACGCAGGTGGGCCTGCATGTGAGCTTATGGCAGCGTGCATGGGCCACCTGCGTGCCCTGCAGCCTGTTTAGGGTTACGCGTCCGTCACCCCGGCACACACCACGCGCATGACATAAGGAGCAGAGCATGACTTTTATGATCGACGAGCCCGCGTTCCGGAGCGTGATTAACAGCGTGGATGCGGAGACAGAAACTGCAGACACCAACGCCCGCGCAGTAGATACCGCACTCAGTGACTTACACGCAGCATGCAAGGATGCCAATCTGTCCAGTGCTGTTTCGACCCTGCAGGATGATGTTATTGGGCGTGCTTTGAGTGCCTTAAGCGCATCGAGCGAAAGTGTTATTACCGCAGGCCATGCGACGGCCACAGAATATGAGGATTTTGACGCTGAAGCCGCAGCTAAAGCGTCCACGGCAAAGCTGGAGGGCCAAGCACGATGACCGCGATGGTATACGAAAGCGGGATGACCGAATGGGAGTCATCCGGGGATATTGATACGTTGTCGCATTCTGTGGCCACGGCGGCTGCCGTGCTGGCGGAAACAGTCCAAGGGCAGGATGTAGCCTGGCAATCCCTGGGCGAGTATTACGAAGGGGATCAGAAAACTGAGCTGGTAAACGGCTTTTATGTTCCCGCGGAAAATGCCACCCGTGTGGTGTTAGCTGTGGCTGCAGCCGACAAAGCATTAGTGGATTTTGCCGATGAGTTGCGTGAATTGGAGCAAGAGCGTCAAAGATTTTCGGAAGACGTTAAAACATTTAACGCCTCATACGGTGCAGATCTACTTGCGGACCTTCCACACCACGCAACGTTGTGGCGACAACAGCTGATCGAAACCCCGCAAAAACTCCAGGAAAAATACACCACGGCTACCGACAAGTGCTCCACAGCCTTAAATGCAATCACCCTTGAAAATCTTGAAGTTGAAGGGATTTCGTCGGGGCGTCCGGGCAGTGAAGTTCGTGATGTGTTAAACGCCGCCGCCAACTCCGCATTACCGTTGGATAACCCTTTCAGTTTGATGGCAACCGCTGGGAGGGGTCTGGATATTACCCGCGTCCGGGAACCGTGGTTACGGTATAACGATGTGATTCCTGAAACCTGGCAAGCACGATTTCTGTGGTTTAATGTTGGGCCATTGGGCGCCTCTGCCACACAAGGCACCTCTTCGATCCTGCGGGCGATTCAGACCCGCAGTTGGTCACCCATACGAAGCATGCCATTAGCCATGAGGATGACCTATCGGAATCATTCAAATGCCAAAACCCATACAGCCATGACTTACAATGACTCCAAGGGTTTTCGCAAACCTACATGGAATAAATTTATGAAACTCTTCCTTGATGAATTACCGATCACGGGCTTTGTTCGCTCCGTGCGGGAACTTAAAATCAAGCGAACTCCCGCAACCGTCGGCAAAGGGAAACCTGCACCGAAATCAGCGCATAGAATGGAAAGTCGGGGTGCCTTAAAACTCAATGCCACCGCCAAGGGGCTGGGTGCGATAGGGACTACTTATTCTGCAGTAACTACCTATCGTAGCGAATATGATAAAAAACTTCAGGAAAATCGCGCAGAAAACCCAAAGGCATCCCGCGAGGAGATAGAAAAGGAATCTCGACATGATGCTGGGGCACAGACCGCCGGCAATGTGGGCAGCACAGTTTTAATGTCAGCAGGTGCAGGTGCAGCAGCGGGATCTATTTTACCAGGACCAGGTAATGTTATCGGTTTCGGTGTTGGCGTAGGCGTAGGCATCGCTATGAGTTTCCCTGTAGCCGATACGGATAGTGATGGGCAACGCGACAGCCTCGCCGAGATGACGGGCGATGGTGCGGAAAAGTTGTGGGATTTTGTTCGCGGGAAATAATGATGGTTGATATACAGTATTTAGTCCCAGAAAAAGTCCAACTACCACTACAAATACGAATACGCACTAAGCCATGGGCGGCGGCATTCGTAGTCGCAGCAGTTTTTTGGAGCATACTGCTCGCAAACATCTTGGGAATAGCCCAAACCAACACCCCCATCGGAGGGGTGTACAGCACACTCGGGGCTTTAGCTTTTATTCCTATGTGTTTCTACCTAGCGTACGCGTGGATGGCATGGCGTGTCCCACGGCACCTCACCGTGGATAAAGAAGGCATCCGAACACACTCCTGGCAACTGCGATGGACTGACGTTGAATCCATTTGGCTAAACCCCTCCCACGGCGAAGCACCCGACCGAAAAACCCAAGTGGGCTTCATAGTGGAAGACCACGCCTGGACCGAGGAACTCCGCAAAGGAAACCGCTGGGACTCCGGCAACCCACTAGGTCTGGGCGGCATGAAAGCCAGAGCCCACATCGTCCAAACACAATTCGCAACAGACCCACCCATCCAATCCGCCCTCCTGCTATTCGAATACCTCCGCAGCACAGCACGCGAAGAACAACCAGACTATGACCAATACCCAGGAACCAAACCACACGATCAATAGGAGTATTCCTGAGTATGAAGAATATGCGGGAAATTAATGATGGTTGATATACAGTATTTAGTCCCAGAAAAAGTCCAACTACCACTACAAATACGAATACGCACTAAGCCATGGGCGGCGGCATTCGTAGTCGCAGCAGTTTTTTGGAGCATACTGCTCGCAAACATCTTGGGAATAGCCCAAACCAACACCCCCATCGGAGGGGTGTACAGCACACTCGGGGCTTTAGCTTTTATTCCTATGTGTTTCTACCTAGCGTACGCGTGGATGGCATGGCGTGTCCCACGGCACCTCACCGTGGATAAAGAAGGCATCCGAACACACTCCTGGCAACTGCGATGGACTGACGTTGAATCCATTTGGCTAAACCCCTCCCACGGCGAAGCACCCGACCGAAAAACCCAAGTGGGCTTCATAGTGGAAGACCACGCCTGGACCGAGGAACTCCGCAAAGGAAACCGCTGGGACTCCGGCAACCCACTAGGTCTGGGCGGCATGAAAGCCAGAGCCCACATCGTCCAAACACAATTCGCAACAGACCCACCCATCCAATCCGCCCTCCTGCTATTCGAATACCTCCGCAGCACAGCACGCGAAGAACAACCAGACTATGACCAATACCCAGGAACCAAACCACACGATCAATAGGAGTACCGCGTGACCCTGACGATCGGCACATTCCACATCACGTTGCCACCACACTGGCAACCTGTGGAAGTAGAAGGGGTCCACCACAACGTGCTTGTGGTGGATGTGCGGCCTGAAACCGCCCATTCAGGTCTGGAGGAAATACACCCCAACCTGGTGCTCCGGCACTTCCCTGAAGAAGCCGACGGCAACGTGGCTTCCGCAGCTTTCCGGGAAGCATTCCTGGGTGGTGACCCCGTGGTTGACGGTTTTTTGCTGCTGTCCTATGAAAGTTTCTTCACCGGGCATGGGCTGCCTGCTCGGCGGCACCACCTGGTTGCCTGGGACGGCTCCCGACTATGGCACTGCCTCCGGTGGTATATGGGCACGGGCACGAACGTGCTCGAACTGACACTGACGGTCGGTGAAGGAGACGACCTAGCCGCTTTGGGTGAACAATGCGACCACGTAGCGCGCAGGGTCACAGTAACGGACACCGCCACCCACCCGGAAGGTTTGATATGGCCATCGGTGCCCGCAGATATTCGTGACCCCGCCCCAGAAACAGTAGTGACAGAACAAAACCTGATCCCACCCCAGCTGGAAAACCTGCAGCTGGGGTACGAACAGTTCAAAGCACAACACCGGGGCGGCACCCCGTGGACCAGCAAGCTCACCGAGGATCAACGGCGAATAGTTGAACAACGCGGCCCAGCGCTGAGTGGTCGCGGCCAACGCAACGGTCGCAACGTCCGGGCCGAAATTTGCCTGGACACCGAAGGCAACGCAGTGGTTCTTGTGGTTGAGGAAGCCGCCGAAAACCTTCCATCCACGCTCCGAGTTGCCTCCGTACCCGCAACCGTAGCGGTTCCCCTGGCGCTGGAACATTTGGGCGTGCGAACAGACTGGATACGGGATGTGGTCTTTAACGCTGACGTAGGCACAGACCCCGGGTCGCCCCAGTGGAACGCTGTTTCCGGAGGGCAAGCAGCTGCGGACATCTTGCAGCGGCCACGTGACTGGTGGGTTTGGCAAGACCACGAAAGCAATGTTGCTGCGGAATGGATGCAACCCACCTCAGCACCACCGTTTGCCGTCGTGCGTGGTGAGGACAACGCTGCGGCCGTGCCCGTCATGCCAGGTGTTCTCTACGCCGCGCTCCAAGCCGCACTCGCTGAGGACCCCGCCGTATAAAACACCGCAGACCAACGCACAGTTGTGCCACAGTAGTACTGTGCTATGACTGGCACAACCAAACCACAAGGTAGGGAACAGTGGCACATGGACTCTGAAGCACGTTGCCCATGCGGGTCAGGTGATATTTACGGCCAGTGCTGCCGCCCCTTTCACCAGGGGGCATCCGCCCCGACGGCAGAAGCACTGATGCGTTCGCGGTTCTGCGCCTTTGCGGTAGGTGACGAACACTACCTGTTGCGCACTTGGGACTCTTCCACTCGCCCCTCAGACATCGGTTTAGACCCCGACCTGCGGTGGTACCGCCTGGACATCAACCACACCACGGGCGGCGGCCCCTTCGAAGACTGGGGGACGGTGGAATTCACGGCGCACTATAAACCCGCACCCAACACCGACGCTCCACGGGGAGCGCAACGCGAAAACGCGCGCTTCCGCCGGCAAAACGGCACATGGTTTTACGTGGACGGAACACTAACCTCCGTCTGAGGCGCAGGGACCGAGATCGCACAAAGTCAACACGGTTAGCTCGTACCTGCCTGCTCATGCCGCGCGATTTCTTGACTCTCCTTGAACTGCTCAGCTGCAGGAGACTCGACAAACTCAAGAAGGTCACCCTGAATCTCAATGAGCACATCACGAACCTCACTAGGTGTGACATAGAAAAATTCACGACGATTGTTGACCCGATTGACTCGCTCCCGCGCAAACCTCCTGTGCAGCTCAGCTTCAACGCCAACGGCATCTTCAGAGAAGAAAAGAGCGTGGACATCAAATCCGAATGGAACTGAAGCATCACCTAATTCCTTTACACGATCCATAGGATCGAGGCGCCTGGTTAAACCAATTTTCACGACATTTTCACCAAATGACCCTATATTTGATATCACATATACATAACCAGCGCGCTGATTAGCTTGCCTATATTCAATGTCGGCAATTCCTGATTCAATTTCAGTCAGCTCGTGTTTAATTTCTAGAGCCCGCTCTTCGTTACCCAACTCTTCCACGCGCGCCAAAATTTGCTCGTAATGAGATTTTTCTTTTTCAAGCCTAGCTCGCTGCGCTTCTAGTTCTGCATCAATTCGAGCCTGCTCTTTCAACTCTGCCCGATGTTCACGCTCTTTTTCACGAGCTAGCTTACGCTTTGACTCTGCCTTAACAGCAAGTTCTAACTCCCTAGCTTTCAGTTTCTGATAATCAGAATTAACAGCCAATTCAACATCTATACCCAAGCTTTGAATTTTATCTGCCGCACGATAAAGCTTATTAAGACTGGATTCAACATTTACCGCAGTTGCGGACTTTATAATCTCCTCCGCTTCAAAATTGTACGCCCTAAGAGCAATTTTCCTGATACGTTTTAAAAAGTTTCTTAGTTTTGTAGGCGTCATGGGTAAAAACTCAGAAGAAGTGACAGCAACATCACCCGAGACCCAAGCTTTCATTTCTTTACGCAAATCTCTGAGGTCGCCCTGTAGATCGACGTAGGATTCAGCAGGGTGCGTGAAATTTTCGAGCCCTGCTGAGGTCAATGCAACGTGATCCTCCAATTTTGGGATTTCTGCCTTTAAAGCAGAGATCTTCGTCTCTAGCGAATTTATATTCTGCAAAATATTCCGTTCTTGAGCTTTAATCTCCAGACAAGCTTCTTGCTTTATAGTTTCAGCGGAATTTTTCGCCTCAGAGATTATAGATTCCGCCTGAACGCGGGCAATCTCCAAAATTTCACGCGATTCGCCCTCTAACTGAGAAAGCTTTGCCATAGCCTCGTCAATTTTTCGCTGCTGACGGCCTAAAATTTCATCTCGATCCCAAATCTCCATTCCCCCATGATGGTCTAGGTATCTTTTATACTGAATAGCTTCCACTTGAACTTGGGAAAGTTGAGAATTGAGAAAAACAATTTCTTCAGCCATGGCGTCAATCTGCTTTGATTTTCTGCCATTACCGAAATATTTAAGAACTGAATCTTTTGTAACGTTATTTTCGCTACTCTGCGGTGCTGGCCGCCCGAATTCGTCGTACATGATCATCCTGGTTGGGTTGAAGTGCCGAAGGGACGGTCAAATTGTACTCAGAAGTAACATATTTACAGTGAAACACATCGTAATCTACGGCTTCCCGTGCCTCCCGTTGGCCCGCATCCGGATGGAACCGAGCCAGCAGAACCACCCCCGCAATGCCAATGCCACCGGTAGCGCCGAGGGCCATCAGCGCTGTTGCGCTGAGATCCGAGTACTCCCCCAGTACGGCCGCACCAATCAACACGGCCATCATGGGGTCCACCACCGTCAGCCCCGCCAACACCGTTTCTGGTGGACCTGACGCGTAAGCCACCTGAACCACCCACACGCCCACCGCAGAGGCAAGAAACACACCCACCACCGTGACCGCCATGCCGTGCGTCAACAACTCCAACGCCCCCAGCCACCCTGCGCCATCACGCACCATATTCGCCACAGAGGTAGCTACCACATGGGCGGATGCAGCCACAGTCCCGAAGGTCACCCCGGCCGCAACCACCAACACCAGGTGTCCGGCACCCCTGACAGCCATGACCACCCCCACTACACTGAACAGGATCAACAGCCCATTCAGCCACGTCACAGTGCCCGGCACCACCGGTACAGATTGAGCGTGAGCGGCGGACACCGCAACAAACCCCGCAACACCAACCAACGTCAACGCCATACTGCCCACCAAAGGCAGAGAAATCCGGCGGCCCAACACTTTCACACTGATCAAAACAGCCACCACCAGAGACACAGCGCCTATCGGCTGCACTAACGCCACCGGCCCCAGCGTCAAAGCCGCAATATTCACCGCGGTCTCCAAGCCCACAAGAAACAACCCCAACAACCACACCGGGCGCAACACCAGGGGCTTAGACCCCTCCGAAGCTGCGACAGCAGAATCCGCACGTACGGCGTGGTGTTGCAGGTGCGTACCGACCGCCAAACTGATCGCGGCCATCACAGCCAACACAATAGAGGCAAGAACCATGCCGCCAGGCTAAAAGCGCCCCGCGCAGTGACGCATCACTCTCTAGTGCGATCTTGGACCGTCAGGGGTCATCCCAGCGGATGACCCCTGACACCCCACAACCAGGGCGCCGCTCAACCTGCCGAAGCATCGACCGATGCGGGGTGTTCCAGCAGATTCACCAAATCCTGCACAGATTCCATGACCGCGGTGGGGCGGAACGGAAAACGTTCCACCTGATCCCGCCTGGTCACACCGCTCAGAACCAATAGCGTTGCCACACCAGCTTCCATCCCGGCAACCACGTCCGTGTCCATCCGGTCCCCCAACATGGCGGTGGTTTCCGAATGCGCCTTGATCTGGTTCAACGCAGAACGGAACATCATGGGATTCGGTTTACCCACCACATACGGCTGATTATTAGCTTTCGTGGCCGCCGAAATCAGTGCAGCCACAGCGCCCGTAGCTGGCAGCGGACCCTCCGGAGAAGGCCCCGTGGTATCTGGATTAGTGGCAATAAACCGCGCACCGTCGTCAATCACACGGATCGCTTTAGTGATGGCCTCAAAAGAGTATGTTCGGGTTTCCCCCAACACCACGTAATCGCAGTCAGTATCTGTGAGCACAAAACCAGCTTCATGCATGGCGGTGGTCAACCCGGCTTCACCAATCACATACGCACGGTTACCCGCCGCCTGTTCCCGCAGGAACTCCGCAGTGGCTAGAGCGGATGTCCAAATTTCATCTTCGCGGACTTCCAGCCCCGAACGGGCCAGACGAGCAGAAAGGTCCCGTGGCGTGTACATCGAATTATTGGTGAGGACCAAAAACCGTTGGCCCCGTTCCCGCCATAACTCCAGAAGCCGGTCAGCCCCCGGGATCATCGACTCTTCCCGTACCAGCACCCCGTCCATGTCTGTCAACCAGGTTGTGGTACCGACCAAACGCTGTGTCCGTGGTGGCTCCATACGCTGTACCCTACCCCGTCAGTGCGCTACCCCAGGGTGGAGACGTTAGACAGAGCGCGCCCTCCCTCCCCGTGTCCTGTGACGCCGACCACGGAAATAACCGTTCCGTAACGCTCTGAGCGTAAGATTCTGCGCGTTGGTCTCAATCCCCCACCCGCACGTCACACCGGAGCCGCACCGTGTCCCACCCCGCTCCCGAATCCACCACAGACTCCGCGCGTCCCGCAGACGGCGGGGCGTTGGATCGCTACTTCCTGATCACCCAACGTGGCTCCACCCTGAGCCGCGAAATCCGTGGCGGGATTGCCACGTTCATCGCCATGAGCTACATCGTGGTACTCAATCCACTAGTTCTGGGACTAGGCCCGGACGGCACCGGCAGCACTCTGGGCGTGGACCGAGTGGCTGCCATGACCGCCCTAATCGCAGGCGTCTTGACCATTGCGATGGGCCTGATCGCTAAAGCTCCCTTTGCCCTAGCCACCGGGCTGGGGGTCAACGCTTTCCTGGCCGTCACCATTGCCACCCACCCGGAATTGACGTGGCCCCAAATCATGGGGTTAGTGATATGGGCCGGTGTGATCATGTTGGCGTTGGTGCTCACTGGCTTCAGAACCGCAGTGTTCAACGCCGTACCGCAGTCCTTAAAAACCGCCATTGTGGTGGGGATCGGCCTGTTTATCGCGCTCATTGGTTTTGTGAACGCGGGCTTTGTACGCCGCATCCCAGACGACGCCAATACCACCGTCCCCGTCAGCCTCGGTGTTGGGGGGCATCTGGCGGGCTGGCCCACCTTCGTATTCGTACTAACGTTGTTGCTGACCGTTGCCCTCATGGTGCGTCAGGTGAAAGGTGCCATCCTGATCGCCGTGGTCTTTGGCACACTCTTGGCTCACCTACTGGAATGGCTGGTGCCCTCGGGGTCGTCCGTGGATAACCCCGCCGGATGGTCCCTGGTAGTGCCCCAAAGTCCCACAGGGTTGTTGTCCATTCCAGACTTGTCTTTGTTAGGGGCTGCCGCACCCATCCAGGCCCTCACACAACTGAGCACATTTACCGCAGCGCTATTGATCTTCACCATCCTACTGTCCATCTTCTTCGACGCCATGGGCACCATGGTGGGTCTTTCCGACCAGGCGGGACTGGTGAAAGACGGCAAAATTGAGAACGTGGACCGCGTGCTGCTCGTGGACGCCGTAGGTGCCGTGGCCGGCGGTGCGGGTTCGGTGTCCTCCAACCAGATTTACGTGGAATCTTCTACGGGTATTGCCGAAGGCGCCCGCACCGGTCTGGCCAACGTGGTCACCGGGGTGCTGTTCCTGTTAGCTACGTTCATCACTCCACTCGTGGAAGTGGTGCCATTTGAAGCAGTGGCCCCCGCCATGGTGGTGGTCGGTTTCCTGATGGCCAAAAACGTCACCCACATTGATTGGGAGGACTGGGGCATCGCAGTACCGTCCTTCTTAACGTTTGTGGTTATGCCCTTCACCTACTCCATTGCCGATGGCATTGGGGCCGGTTTCATTTCTTACGTGTTTATCCGCGTGGTCCAGGGGCGCATGAAGGACATTCACCCACTCATGTGGGGTGTGGCCATCGCTTTTGTCCTCTTCTTCAGCACTGGTGTGATCGAAGGCTGGACCGGCTAAATCGCTTCTACCGAACCGTGGCAGGCTGCACTCTAATCCCGGTTTGGGGGAATAGTCGCCGCGAAGGTCGCAGTCCAGGCGGAGTCTTTGTATTGCGCGGGAACAGGGTCCACCATCAGGCTGCGGATCATTTCAGCAGCTTCCGCTGACCCAGTTGAGGGCAAGGGTTGGTGGGACGCCACCAGAACCACGTTGCCGCGGCGTCGTCCTTTGAACATAGCTGGGTCCGCGATAGCTGCCACGTGCTCAAAAACCTGCCGCACGGTAGCAATTTCTGTGCGTACCCCGTTGAGTTGAGGATCATCCCCCACGTTCAGCAAGTACACCCCGGACGGTGCCAACACTCGATCCACGGCGCGCGAAAACTCCACAGTACGCAGGGCTGCAGGAGTCACAGACCCAGCAAAGACATCCCGAATAATCACGTCTCGCGTGGATTCCGTCAGTGATTCTGTAACGCCACGCGCCTCCCCGGCCCGTATGCGTAGCGTGGGCGCTCGAGGCAGGTCAAACCATTGGCGCACTAAATCCACCAAGCGATCATCCAATTCCACTACCACGTGCCGGGATGTAGGCCATTCATGGATTGCCCACCGGGCCATGGAACATGCCCCACCCCCTAAATGCAGCACCCGCAGGGTATGGGGATCCAGAAAAGCGGGCACATACATGCGTAAGGCGGCGGCCATCCAGCGCATGTATTCAAAATCCACATAGTCAGGCCGCGAAGGGTCAATGTGTGAAGACGGCACCCCATTGACCAATACCGTCCACGCCCCGTGATTCAGATCGTCAGCGACGAGTTCCACGGTGCCAGAGCGAATATCCCAGACTCCGGGGGTGGGCCCCACAACATGTTGCGAGGTGTGTGGTTGACTGCGCTGTCGCTTACGCCCCATCGATGTCCGTCACTGACGAATTCACGATTCCATAGGTACAGGATCACTGCCGGGCTCCAGCGCTTGACGCTGCAAAGCCGCTTCCAGCCGCTGCACTTTGCCGGACATTTCTCCGGTGCGTCCGGGGCGAATATCCGCTTTGAGCACAAGCGAAACACGGGGACCAAACCGACCAACGGCTTCGGTCGCCTGTTTGATGACGGTCATGACCTCATCCCACTCACCTTCCATGGTGGTAAACATGGAGTCTGTCTGGTGCGGCAACCCAGAATCCCGGACAATCTGAACAGCGGCAGCAACAGCCTCGTGAACGGAAGCGTCGGGGTTATCGCCACCCATGGGAGATACAGAAAATGCGACGATCATGCTCACCATCTTCCCACCACACCGAGGACGTGACTATGACCATCCCCTCTCACCACAGGTAGAGTTCACAAACGCGAAATACATAAAATAAAAAAGATTTGGACAGGACCCCCTATGCCTTCCCCCATTCGCAGTACTGCCAACAGTCCTTTTACCCCCGGTTACGGCAAGCAACCGCACATTTTTGCAGGTCATCAGGCGGAGCTAGAAGAGCTGATCAACGTCTTTGATACCTACGACTTCGGCGACAATCACTCGGTGCTGATTTCCGGCTTACGCGGCTCCGGGAAAACGTCCATGTTGGGGCGGTTACAAGACGAAGCTGCAGCTCGTCAATGGCTTGTTATCCGGGATGACGCCAGTCGTGGCCTGATGGGGCGGGTCATGGACACCACCATCCCTGCACTGATCAACACGCTGGAACCTCAACATCGACGAGTGTTGAGCGGGCTGAAAGTGTGGCACTTTGAGGCAAATATGACCGTGCTGCCGGAATCACGCCCCGGCAAACCCCTGCTGCGTGATGACCTCCTGGCCCTCTCTCACGGAACAGATTTCACCGGGATTCTGATCACCATTGACGAAGTGTCATCAGGCCGGGCGCGCATGCGTGAACTCACTCGGTTTGCACTAGAAGTAGCGCATGCATTGCAAAGTGGAGCGAACATCATGGTTGTTTTTGCGGGGATCAAGGTAGATCTCAACGCTTTACAGAACCAGGAGCACGTGACATTCCTGCGCCGCTCCAAAACCTTGGATTTTCACCGACTCAGCCCCGCAGAAACCGCCCATGCGTTGGAAGAAACCGCCAAAATCGGAGGCCGCAGCGTATCCGCCGATGCCCTGACTTACATGGTGAAAGCCTCGCAAGGCTACCCCTACTTGGTGCAACTCGTCGGTGATTACGCATGGCGTAACCACCCCAGCACGCCGCAGATTTCACTGGAAGACGCCCAGGTTGCCAGCGCCAAAGCGGTACGAGCAGCTCAAAATAGGGTAATCAGCAAGGTTTATGACGACCTTTCTGACAAGGACAGGGAATTCATGTCGGCCATGGCCGTGGACACAGGCGCCTCAAAAGTTTCCGATATCGTGCAACGAATGGGGGTTAAGGACCAATACGTCCAGGTCTATAAGAAAAGGCTGATTGATTCCGGATACGTTCGCTCCGTGGGTCATGGGCGTTTGGAATTTTCGCTGCCTTACCTGGGTGAATATATTCGCGCACAAGCCAAAGATCAGGAGCTGGCAAACCAGCCCTACATCAATGATTGGGAACATTACCCACCGCCCGTGATGTAAATAGCACCAGAGCTGTGACGTATGTCAGAAACAACTGAGCGCCACCCGGATAGGCTGAGGCGTTGACCTGCAACCCGCTCGTACGAGGAGCACACGCGTGACCGACGGCATTTACCTCAGCGCTATGACGCCACTATCCGGCAAATCTATGGTGGCACTGGGGCTGATGGACACCCTGTTCAAAAATTCGGACCGAGTGGGATTTTTCCGGCCAGTACACATGGGGCAAGCCCCACAAGAAGATCCACTGTTGCAGTTGATGGCCCAAGCCTTTGAACTGCCACCACAACGTTGCCGTGGTGCTGTTTCCTTGGAACGAACCCGGGAAATCTTGGCTTCCGGGGATTACGATGAACTCGACTCCCAGGCAGTGGCAATTTATACAGAAATGGCCACACACTGCGATGTCATTGTGGTTGATGGCACAGACATGCTGGCGCACAACGCAGCAATTGCTGAATTTGACCTCAATGCCCGCTTAGCTAACAACATGGGCTGTTCTGTACTGGCCGTGATTGGTGCCAACCAAGTAGAAGAACCCCAGGATGTACTGAACGCTATTGAGGTATCCCGCACTGAATTGCGTGAAGCGAAGTGTGACATCTTTGCGATCATGGTTAATCGTTGCCCGGCGGAATGGGTGGAAAATGTCACCCGGGAAGCACCACGCGGACAACATGATCTTCCGGTATATGTGCTCCCGGAAGTCACCGCTGTTTCCAGCCCCACGATCGAAGAATTAGTGGATGCCGCAGGTTTTGGAACACAATTAGCTTCCGTTCCGTTGGACCGCGATATTTCTGGAGTGAAAATCGCGGCCATGACGGTAGAGCATTTCTTAGATCAGCTCGTGGAAGGTGAGCTGATCATTGTGCCTGGCGACCGTTCCGACGTCATGATGTCTTGCCTGGCCGCAGCCCTTTCCCCCGGACGCCCCACGCCTGCTGGCATGCTGCTCACCGGTGGATTATTGCCGGGGCAACTGGTTCGGTCGTTCCTTCACAACGCCCCTTTCCCTGTATTGACCACGGAAGCCGATACTTACCAGGCTGCCAAACGTGTAGCCGGAGCCCGGGGAAGCTTAAGTAACCGCAGCCCACGTAAAGCAGCGGCTGCTTTAGGAGAATGGTCACGCCGTATTGACAGCGCGGAATTAATTTCCCGTTTGGATTTGGAACGCCCCGTACGCCGCACTCCTCTACGCTTTTTGCACGACTTGGTAGAAACCGCGCGTTCCCAACGTCAAAACATTGTTTTGCCAGAAGGTGACGACCCCCGCATTCTGCGCGCAGCCGAAATCATTCACCGCCGCGATTTCTGCGATCTAACAATTTTGGGCAACCCGGAGGATGTGCGGCGTCTCTGTGATGCTGAAGGAATCACCCTGAATTTTGAGTCCGACGGTCTTTACCTTGTGGATCACCTGAATGACACAGAAAAAATTGAACGATATACGGATGCTTATGTGGAATACCGCCAACACAAGGGGGTGACCAAGGACATTGCCGTGGACCGCATGCGGGACGGATCGTATTTTGGCACCATGATGGTGCAATTGGGCGATGTGGACGGCATGGTTTCCGGTGCGGCGCACACCACCGCTAACACCATCCGCCCAGCACTGGAATTCGTGAAAACCATCGAAGGCGTCAACATCGTGTCCTCCGTGTTTTTCATGTGTCTAGAGGATCGCGTGCTGGTGTACGGCGACTGCGCAGTGAATCCCAACCCCACAGCCGAACAGCTCGCGGATATTGCCGTGGCGTCCGCCGCGACCGCACAAGCTTTTGGTGTAGAACCCCGCGTGGCCATGTTGTCTTACTCCACCGGTGGATCCGGTTCCGGGGAGGATGTTGAGCGAGTGCGTGAAGCCACAGAAATTGTGAAATCCACCCACCCGGATTTTGCGGTAGAAGGCCCCATTCAATACGACGCCGCCGTGGATGCCTCCATCGCCAAATCTAAGCTGCCGGGTTCTTCCGTTGCAGGCCAAGCCACGGTGTTTGTTTTCCCGGATTTGAACACAGGCAACAACACCTACAAAGCGGTTCAACAATCGGCGGGCGCTGTGGCCGTGGGGCCGGTGCTGCAGGGTCTGCGCAAACCGGTGAACGACCTTTCGCGGGGCTGCACCGTAGAGGACATTGTGAACACCGTGGCCATCACTGCGATCCAAGCCCACCGGAATGCCTGAAGGAGTCATCCATGCTGATTTTGGTTGTCAATTGCGGTTCGTCGTCCATCAAATACCAAGTTCGTGACATGCCCAAGAGCCCAGATGGCAACGGTGGAGTAGTGGTCACCAAGGGCTTGATTGAAAACATCGGCACGTCAGAAGTCGCCCATCACACTCAGGCGCTGGACATCCTGGCCCAACGATTGGAAACAGAACTTGGCGAGCGCACCATTGACGCTGCAGGGCACCGTGTGGTGCACGGTGGTGAGCGTTTTTCCGCACCGGTTATGGTGACCGAGGACATCATCCAGGCTGTGGAAGAGTTATCCCCGCTAGCCCCCTTACACAACCCCGCCCACGCCCTGGGGCTGCGAGCTATCCAGGCAAAATGGCCGGGCATGCCCCAGGTGTGCGTGTTCGATACCGCGTTCCACCGTTCCATGCCGGAACACGCATGGCGTTACGCCTTGCCGGAGGAGTTGTACGAAAAACACGGGGTGCGCCGCTATGGCTTCCACGGAACATCACACGACTTCGTCACTGGGCAAGCCGCTGACTACTTGGGCGTCCCGCGTCATGAGTTCAATGCTGTGGTGGCGCATTTGGGGAACGGGGCATCGGTGACCGCCATCAAAGATGGTGCATCGTATGACACCTCCATGGGGTTCACCCCATTGGCGGGATTGATCATGGGCACCCGCAGTGGAGACTTTGATCCTTCGATCATCACCGCCATGCTGCGCGATAACCCCGAGCTCACCGCGCAGCAGGTAGACGACATGATGAACAAGCACTCCGGTCTTCAGGGCGTTGCCGGGCATTCGGATATGCGTGAAGTAGCCGACGCAGCGACTTCGGGCGATCCCCGCGCAGAGCTGGTGCTGACCATGGCTGCCTATCGTCTCGCCAAATATGTGGGGGCCTACCACGTTGCCGTCGGTGGTGCCCAAGCCTTAATTTTTACCGCCGGTATCGGAGAAAACTCAGCACCATTCCGGCAGCGGGTGGTAGACCGCCTTGGGGCTTTGGGGGCGGTTTTGGACCCAAAGGCCAACGCCACCCACAGCGACCACGTGCGTCGGATTTCTGCCACTGACTCCAGGCTGGACGTACTGGTGGTGCCCACTGACGAAGAGCGCGCAATCGCTGAAGCCACCGTGGAGTTAGTTAGGGGCCAGTGAGTAAGCGGCTATTGCTGCTGTGTGAGGCTGCGGGTGTGTAAGACATATCCCGTGACCATGGCCGTGGAACGGAACGCTTCACTGCCCAGGACCCACCAAGCCACTGCCAGCGCGCTGTCTGCACCGGTGACCCAGGCGCCGCCCACCACCACAACCAGTTGAACTGCGCTGATGCGCATAAACCACCGTTCGTAACCACCCAACATCAGCACATTGCTCGTGGCAGACGTCAGAGCATTCATCAGCGTGGCCCCCACCAAAACCACGGACGCCGCCCACGTCCCCTGGTACTCCTGACCCAACAGGCCCACTAAGGCATCCTCACCTATGACCAGCAGGAAACCCAGCAAGATCACCGGCAGCACCACGGATACCCCAGCAGCTTCCACCATGAGCTTGCGTAGGACGGTGCGCTCACGCAGCGCCACTGCAATCCTGGGACCGAACACTGTGGTGACGGCGGAAGTTCCCATGGCACCAGCGGACTGGATGCGCTGGGCGACGTCATACGTACCTGCCGCAGCCAATGATCGAGAGGAGAGAATGAACATGGGGCCACGCACGCATAACGCTGTGAGCGTGGCACCGAACCCCAGAGGTAGTGCTACACGCCATGGGGTGGGGGGAATCTCCACCCCATGCGCACGGTAATGCGCTAAACGCCGCCCCGGGGTGGGAGAAATCCACCACATGCTCAGCGCCACCACCACGAAAGCGGCAGCTTGGCCGGCGATGAGCAGTTGTGGGGCAAATGCTGCGGCAACCAAGGCCGCAATCAGCCCGAGTACTGGTAGTGCAATAGATTCTAGGAACTGTCCCGCCACGGGCATCTGCCGAGCCATACGCTGCACCATAAACAACCTGGCAAAGGCAGAAGAAGCCCCCACAACCCAAAAGGCCACGAGCATCCAGCCGGGTTGACCCCACCATGTTGCGACCCCAGCCACAATCACAACGACAACCCCCACTGTCGCCCATATTCGGGCGACAGTACGAGCGTCACGGCGGGCCAATAAACGGGCCCGCCGCCGACTATTGGACTCCCACAAGGGGGCCTGTTCGCGCATCCCTGAAATGTCCAGGCCAAAGGTCCCGGCCATTCTGGCCACCAACGCCGTTGACCACAGCAAACCGTTAAGCCCCACATGTTCTACCGTGAACTGCAGAGCCACCACGGCCACTAAGGCCATCTGTGCCGCTGCCCCACCAATGCGAATGGACAGCACCACCAAGGACTGCAGGCGCGCGCTACCTGCCCCACGACGTATCACTGCTATTGGGGACCCTGATCCGTTGATCGTTCAGCCGCACGTTCTTTTGCTAAGTACCACAGGAACTTGGTGTTACCCACGGCATAACGTTTGAACATCCGTTTGGGCTCCATGGCCAGGCGGTACGCCCACTCCATGCCCATTTTTTGCATCACATCCGGAGCGCGTTTGGTCTGTCCGGCAACAACGTCAAAGGAACCGCCAACGCCGACACAAACCCCCACCCCCATGGTTTCCCGTTGCCCATAAATGAAGTCTTCCTTCATGGGGGAAGGCACCGCTACGAACAAAATGTCCACATCCAGGCTTCCGATTTCACGGGCAACATCCTCATCGGTCTTCCCAGACTGACGCCAATAACCATCGTGCTGGCCCACCACATTGGCGCCACGACTCACGAAGTTTTCGGCCACGGCATCTAGGACCTCGGGACGGGCACCTAACAGGTAGATGCGTTGCCCCTCTTCCGCTGAAAGATCCACCAAGCGGTTCATCAAGTCAATACCCGCTACACGTTCCGGCACCGGGCGGCCCAGCAACTTGGATGCCCACACCACCGACTGTCCATCGGCGCTGACGACATCGGCAGCGTTGAATTCATGGCGTTTGGCCGGGTTTTCCCTGGCAGACACAATTTTGGCAGCGTTGATCGACAGATGGTTGTGGTACCCACCATCAGCCATGAGGCCCTTGAGCTTATCAACGGTCTGCTCCATGGTGAGGGGGTCGATCCCCACCCCCAACACATCGCGACGGGACGATGATCTGCCCCGTGAGGGGTAGACCCCCGGCCCTGGGTCCTCATCAACATGACCAAATTCGTATTCACGAGCCAACTGACTCATTTTTGTTCCCCCATCCGGCCAGAGCCAACGTGGCGTGACCCTGGTTCCATCTCATGTGCGGAAGTCCCGTCCCCAAATTGCGGAACCCGCCGTCGTCCCCCTGAAGCGACAGGAGGTGCTCCACCGCCGGCTGCGGGTTTGGTATTCCCCAACCCCGGCCCACTGCACGGGCCAGAAAACCCACCGTGGTGGCTACGTTGTGTACGTCATGTGAAACGTTTTTGGCGTCTGCGTAGTACAGCGGCAAACCATTCTGATCCAGGCAGTACTCCGCCCAAAACCGCAAACCATCCTGCATCGCCTGCCCCGTGGTAAACCCTGCTTGATCCAGTGCCCACAGGGAATCGAGGTTGTAAATCGTATGGAAGCTGTCTATCCATTCCAGCCCGGGTCCGACCCCATATGGCCAGGAACCATCCGGTTGTTGTGCCTCAACCGTCCGGTCAATCGCACTCTGAATCTTGGTGCGGTCCCCACCCAACATGGCCAAGCTTTCCGCCGCCAGCAAAGATCCGTTATGCACCAGACGGTCTGAGGTGGTGGTGTACCGAAAGTACCCTTCGTGGAACTGGCCTTCCAACCAACGCTCCACCCCCGGACTTACCTCAGCTAACCGGCCCGTGGCCTGAAACGCACGTAATGCAAACGTCGTAGCCACCACATTGGGGCTTCCAGCGGGATAAAAAGCCCACCGAGTCTGGACGTCGAATTCATATCCCCAGGGTCCTGCTCCGCGCTCAGCCAGGATTCGATCCACTAACCGTTCAGCTAACTGGGGGTCCTGATTCAGAACCGCAGCGTGCGCAAAAAGGGCCATGCCCTTGGTCATCCGTACCACCGGGACGTCCGTGATGTCCCGCAGCCATTGGCCGGCACGCTTATGCGCCTGAACCCAGGCTTGCCGCGTTCTTCGCCCCTTGAGGTAGGCAGCATAGGGGGAAAGCAAGCCGTCATATGGGTCAGTTCCAGCGAACACGCGGGTCTGGGCAAACCGGAAAGCCCGCTCCAGGGCATCATCAACAGCGGTGATGACGTCGGGGGCCAATAGTTCTTGTGGTCTCATGACTTCCTTCCGGTTTCTGCCCAGCTATTCCGGGCTGTTTCCACAGCGTCGTCAAAGACCGGCCGATATTGTTCAAGGGAGTACTCCTGTTCCCAGGAGCGTCGGGCAGCTTCTGCAATGCGCTGCCTGGTGTCAGGTTCCGTCACCAGTTGCTGGATAGCCTCGGCCAAGGCTTGAGCGTCTCGTACCGGCACCACCAAGCCGTTAACACCATGGTCGATCACTTCCGGTATGGCACCAACGGGGGTAACAACCGGGGCAAGTCCCCACGCCATACCCTCCAGAAGCGATAGCGGAAGGTTCTCTCCGTGGCTGGGCAGCACCAAGACGTGGGACTGTGCCAGTTGTTCAGTGACCTGTTCGGCACCCACCCAACCCAAAAGGTCAACACCGTCCATACCGTCGACGAGTTTGCTGATACTTCCGGTGGGGTCGTTCAGGTCCCCTGCCAACACCAATCTGGAGTGGTCGCTGACGTTGATCCCGCGCCATGCCGCCAATAACTCCAACACACCCTTGTGCGAACCCACTCTGCCCACAAACAGCACCCGCACCGGGCCCGAACGCTGCGGGACGACATCTGGGCCAGGAACGGCGTTCGGAACAATGGTGACTTTTTCTGGGGACACGTCCATCTGGGTGATAACAAACTGTGCCCAAAATTCTCCCAACACCAACACCCCGGAAGCATGGTGGTATAGGGAACGAATGATCTTCTGTCCAATACCAGGCAGGCGGTCGTAAAAACGCTGGAATCCACCGCCATGCAGGTGAAGCACATACGGTTTACCGCGCAATCGCAACAGCGCGCCCAACGTTACTTTGCGCCACGCGCTCCCCCCGGAGGACAGTGACAGCACGTAGACCGTGGGGTTCTCATCGGACCGTAAACACCTCAACGCCGCAGCAGCCATGGCGCGTATGCGCGTCACTTTAGACCCCGGAGAGCCCCCGGAGTCCACAAAACTGATGCGCGTTCGGTGCGACTCAGTCTCTTGCAAATAGCCGGCCATCACACCCACACCGCCGGCGGAACCGGGCACCGGGCCGATCACTACAACATCAAGCATGTTGATCACCTGCTAACTGCACAGCGCGGGGTTCAACGGGTGTAGCTGCCGGAGGATTCCTCGTATATGCACCGACTAGCGCGGTGCATATACCGGCTGCCACAAATGGCAAACCAAACATGGGCGGTGAAACGAAAATTGGTGCCACAACGGATTCGATCATCAACGACAGGAACCACGCTAGCGTGACGGCCCCGACCCACCGCACGTGACGGCTAGATGCGCCTCGCATCATTCGCCACGCCGGAACTACCAGCAAGAACAACGCAGCGGCATAACACAGGCCACCAAGAATCCCCGCTTCAGCGAATGGGGCAGGCCAGAAAGTATCGGATAAGAAACCACCAAGTTCACCGGGTCCCATACCGTAAATCCACTGGTAACCACGGTCTTCGTACAACGGACTGTAGTTTTCTGAAGCTGCGAAGGAGCCATAGCGGCCAAAGCCCACACCCCACGGAAAACTTAGGACAGCCAGGGCAGCGCCATCGAGAGTCAACAGAACCCGTGCGGTCTCTGAAACATTGGAGGTGTATTCCTCCACCGTTGCCTGAACCACCTGCGTTAATGTCCCCCACGACAGAATTAGCGCCACGGGCAGCAAAACCACCGCCATGACGTAATACATCGCTTTAGGCCCGGGTAACACTGCCCGCATACCAAGCGCAGTCACAATGCCAGCAGCAATTGACTTACGCCGGAAGGCAGCAACACACGCCGCCGCTGATGCCACCATCAGGACAAAACTCACCACGCCTTTACCCACCAACTGCCGGTAGAGCAGGATGGCCAAAAAGGCCATAGACATCGTGGTACCTAATCCCACAGGGTGATCAAATGGACCGCTCAAACTGGAAAAACCGCCGCGTTCGCTCACGGTTTCCACACGCCCGACCACACTGTTCCATGCCTCCGGTGCCGCTGCGTTAATGGCGGTAATCACCAGAACAAATATGACCACACACGCCCCAAAACGGGCGATGTTGGGAATATCTCGTGGGCTCCAATCCAATTGCGCCACCGCAAACCCCAACATGGGACCTTTCAAGAACAGAAAAGCCCCAGTTGCCGTCACACCCAGGGGAACGGCATTAATCACACTGCTGATCAAACCTATGAGCGCAAAGACAAGGAAGAACCATAGCGCTGGATAAGCACGGATGGTGCCCCGTAAGTAAAGACGACGGCCCGTAAAAAGTAACACCGCCAGTACCACACCGATTTCATCCCCATAGCCAAGCGCGGCAACACCGGAAATGGTCTGGATGGTCTGGGAGACCATGATCAGCACAACTAACAAGCCGGCAACAAGCTTGGGGTATTTCAGGGCACCGAAAAGCAGAGCTGTGGCACCTGCCATGCCAAGCAGCCCTATGGCAGCAAAACTGATGATCGTTGCGATCTCAGCCACAGCACTCCCCTTCCCCAAGACGCCTTGCGCTGCGCAGAACCCCAGTAGGTCCGCCAGTCTCCCCAGACCAGCCCCCATATGACACACTGAGTTCAAACATCAACGCACCCCCAACGGGTTATAGCACTCCCGAAATAACTTTTCGGATGCCACAACATCCATGTGCACTGACATGAAAACACTGCAGTAGCAGTGCTCCTCATGGTGACACGAACAGCACCATCATTCATACTTACACCTGATGTTGTCCACATAAGTGTTATATAAACCTTAACATGATGTTTTTGCCTAGAAAATCCGACGATAGGAACTTAAGCTTGATCCCGGCGGATGACCACGCGCTTATGTGCGTAGGCTGGTCGTGTCATGCTGTCTGGGGTGTCGATTTTTGGGGATCGTCGCAATAGCTCTGTGGACAGACGTCAAGGTACATCCAGGAATTCGCAGGTATTCAAGCCGTCTAGAAAAGCTAGACGGGAGGGGGAAGCGCTGTGCGCGAGTCATCACCGCACGAAAACAACGAGATTTCGGCCGCCGAGTTAGGGCATTCACTAAAGCGCCGCTGGTGGTTACCGATTGTGGGGTTAGTTCTAGGACTTCTCCTGAGCCTGACCTTCTCTCTGTCGCAAGAAACCCAATACAGTTCGGTGACCACCGCGCTCGTCCAAGCCACCAGCGATGAAGACAACGCAACAGATCATTTGGCCGCTGAAGAGCTGGCTAAATCACGTGTAGCTACCTACCAATCCCTCGGTAACTCAGTGGTGGTAGCAGATGCCGTGAAACGTGATTTGAATCTAAAGACATCAACAGCGGAGCTCCTGGAATCCGTCCGGGTAGTCGGTAACCCGAACTCCACAGACTTGGAAATCACGGCACAAGCCACCACTCCGGAGCGAGCCGCTGAACTCGCCGACTCCTGGCGCAGTGCATTAGCCGATGTGTCAGCGGAACCTGCGCCCAATGACAGCATCGAGGTTTTACCGGTCGGTGAGCCCACTGTTCCGGAGCGTCCTGCGGGAATTTCCCACCTCTTGATCTACGCCATCGGCGGCGCAGTAGGGCTGTTGCTCGGTATTGTGGCCGCCGTTGCGTGGGGACGCCCTCGTAATCAGGGTTTGGCAATGGCCGCGGAAACCACTTCTGGGGCTGCAGCCCCTTCAGGAGTTACTGATACCCCACAACCCCAGGTTGCACACGCCAACCCGCAGGAAGAGCGGACGTACGACAAACAGCAGCTGGAACAAAAACAGGACTCTGATACCGGGGAAAACCAGCCCATGGCATCTGAAGCTACGGAAATCGACCCCGAAGACTCTGTGGAGCGGGACGCTACCGACTACGAATCCACCGAAACCGCAGAACGAGGAACATCTGAAGAAGTACGTGCGGATCAGGACTGGCCGGATTTCACCGACCCTGACGACCACCATCGCAAGGTGTGAGGTGGGGGGGGCACGTCAACATACCCCCCCCCCATGGCGGCACCTGGGTCAGGCCCAGGTGCCTTCCACCCCCGGGATGTTTTGATCAATTAACCGATTTTTGCCGTTAGCTGGGACCTCTAGACGCGGCACGGTTTCCAAGCTCAGATGCACACCGGCACCAGCCCGGCGCTGCATAGCTTCCTTGAATCCTTGAAGTTGGGAATCATCTGCAGAGGCGCTGGGTTCCACCACAAGCACGGCTTTGCCAGGCTCATCCTGCCGGAACCGAAAACGGTTCACTGTTCTAAATTCCGCGCCATGCAGGGTCAGTGAGGTGCTGGATAACAAGCTGCCGTCGCGGCGTACTAAACCCTCACGCCCCCGACGAGCCTTAATATCCCGAAACAACGGATCACCCCACACATTAAACCCCACCACCTCAGCAGAATCCCCCGTGTCATACCGCACAAAAGGATGACCCCGCAACCGCAAACCAGTCGTCACAATCCGACCACGCTCACCCACACCAACAGCAGAACCATCCTCCCGAACCACCTCAGTCACCCCATACAACGGCTCAGGATGAAACACCCAATCCCCATCCATCGGCGCAAACACCGTCCGCTCCGACAACCCATAAAAATTCGACACCACCGCATTCGGAAACACCCGCCCAAACGTCTCCGCCTGCGCCACCGTAAACTCCTCAGACACCGTAAGCAGACCACGTATTTCATGCCGCCACGGATCCTCCGGTAATTGCTCTTCCAACAATCGAGCCAAATAATCCATGGCGGAGGGGTATCCGTGAATGTAACGAATTTGATACTGCTTCATCAGATCCCAATGCTCTTTAAGCTTGTCAGGACCTAACGCCCTGGTGCGCAGAGTAATTTCACCGGTAAGCGACTGCACGTAATAGTCAGCATCGCCCGGCAAGTCCACAGCACCCCGCAGGAAAACCCGCCAATCACCTAATTGATATCCCGTGGTGGTGTTCCACGTGTGGTGTACATAGGCCCATTCACTGGCACCACGAGTCTTATCTAAGTGGAAAACAGCAGGATCTCCCGAAGTTCCTGAGCTCGTCACCAATTCCACCTGATCAGCACCAACCGTGAGCATATGCTCAGTATTCTTCGACAATTCCTGACGTGTCAGAATCGGAAGCTGCCCCAGCACCACACGTGGATCAGGGTGAGGCTTGCGCAACACCTCGTAACCATCCGCTGTGGAGTAATACTCCGTGCGTGCAGCCGCATCCAGCATGGCATGCAGGCGACGCGCCCTTTCCTCACGCCCCCAAAACGGCGTCGTATGGGCCTTGATGATGTCCCGCTGAGTCTGACGGAACACCGGTCCATAGCGCACCGATGCAGGAACCATACGCGCCACAGAACCGATTTTTTCACGCCGCTCAGGCGGCAAATGAGCAATATATTCGCGGACGGAAACCACGATTTCTCCCATCACACGCTGTCATCACATAACAACGATAGTCGGAATTGATAGGTCCTGGACGTTTAAGCCCATGTGGTGGCCACATTGGGGATATTTTGATCCACCAAACGACTCTTCCCGCTCGGTGGTACCTGCAGACGGTCCACGATCTCCAACCCCAACTCCACCTGGTCCTTAGTGCGGCCAATCATGGTCGTGTAGAAGTCGTCAAGCTCGTCCCTCGTTGCTTGCGCCGATGGCTCAATCATGAGCACGGCTTTGCCCGGCTCATCCTGCCGAAACCGAAAACGGTTCACGCACAGGAACTGGTGACCATGGACGTTGAGCGGAGTAGTCGGAAATAACGTGCCGTCGCGGCGTACTAAACCCTCACGCCCCCGACGAGCCTTAATATCCCGAAACAACGGATCACCCCACACATTAAACCCCACCACCTCAGCAGAATCCCCCGTGTCATACCGCACAAAAGGATGACCCCGCAACCGCAAACCAGTCGTCACAATCCGACCACGCTCACCCACACCAACAGCAGAACCATCCTCCCGAACCACCTCAGTCACCCCATACAACGGCTCAGGATGAAACACCCAATCCCCATCCATCGGCGCAAACACCGTCCGCTCCGACAACCCATAAAAATTCGACACCACCGCATTCGGAAACACCCGCCCAAACGTCTCCGCCTGCGCCACCGTAAACTCCTCAGACACCGTAAGGATGCCTTTGATCTGGTACCGCCAGGTGTCATCAGGACAATGGGTTTCCAGTAACCGCGCCATGTAGTCAATTGATGCCGGATACCCGTGGAGGTAACGGATCTTGCGGTCCGTTACCAGCTTCCAGTGCTCATGAATTCTTTCGGGGGACAGTGCCTGGATCCGTAGCACAACCTCCCCTGTCGCAGCCTGCACCATATAGTCCGCAGACTGATCAAACTCCACAGCTCCCCGCAGGAATAACCGCCATTCGCCCAACTGATAGCCAGTGGTTCGTTCCCACGTGTTTTGCACGTAACCCCATTCACTGGCACCACGTGCTTTGTCTAAGTGAAACAGGATGGGACTGCCGGAGGTTCCAGAACTGGCTACCAACTCCACCTTTGATGCGACAGAAGGAACAATCATGTCCTTAGTGTTCTCCGACAAAGCCGCACGCGTCAGTATTGGAAGTTCTGACAGCACAGCAAAAGGATCTTTGTCCACATTTTTGCCAAATGTTTGCAAAGCCCTGTAATCAGGGTTTTTACCGTAATACGAAGTTTGTGCTGCCGCTTTCAGTACTTTTTCCAATAACCGACGACGTTCTTGCTGTCCCCAAAAAGGCGTCGTTTCGGCTTTACGAATATCCTGGCGAGTTTTTCTGTACACAGGGCCATACCGCAGCGGAGCGGGAATAGCTCGAACCAAAGTGGCAAACTTTTCGCGCTGTTCAGCCGGTAGATGCGCAATTCGCTCGCGCACGGACATCATGATCTCCCCTTGTCAGTCTAGGTATAGCCGGGGGTTTGAGGAGTCACCCACATCACTACACCCACATGACTGCTCTAAATAATCGAACTGGTGGTGTGTATTTAGCTGCGGAACCCACCTCCGTTGGATGCAACATCGTATAACTCTGAAACCAGCTGTGCACCCGGGGTTAAGTTCCTGCAATCCCCAATTGCAACAATCTTAACCCCGGAACACCCATGCATGAGAATTCGTTATAAAACGGTTGTCATGAGTCGTGCTTTAAGGGCATCCATATCTGGGAACGGATTTCCAAACCGGTGCATGGTCATGGAAACAGCCTGCTCATGCAGCATTTCCATAAGTTCCACCCGCGCAGCCCCCACCACGGGGTGATTCACCACGGCCACGTTCGGAGTGCGACCCACAGCGGTCACCAAGTCCTCATCCGTGCCAACCAGCTTGATCCTGACTCCCCCAGACGGACAGTCGGCCACCACTTGTTCCCGGAAATCAGCATCCGTAACAACCGATAGCACTTCCGAGAAGAGTTCACGAGCAACCGCAGGCAGCTGTTCATCCACCACACCGGACGGGGTCAGTACCACGTGCGAACCCGAGCGGGCCGCTGCTAACCCCACACGGATTACATCCGTGATGACAGCGTCCTCAGCAGCACGAACCACCACGCGGCATGGCCGGTACCGGAACAGGTTGGCTTCGACGCTTAACCCCGTGGGGTCCTGAACAACGCCAAATTCCTGAACCCACGCTTGGTGATCTGCACCAGCGCACGCACGCAGCCATGCCACATCCGATTCCGGTATGACCTCCATCAGCTCAGCAGAATTCACCACGGCCGAGACCACCGGATGCGCACTCTCGGTCACTGAATCACGGTGGAAGCTCGCTTTGTGCCACGTTCCTAACTGCGTCAAATAGTTGGGGCCACCCGCTTTAGCGCCAAGCCCCACGGATGATTTCTTCCACCCACCGAATGGTTGACGCTGCACAATCGCCCCGGTAATCCCCCGGTTGACGTACAGATTGCCTGCCTCCACGGTTTCTAACCAGTGGTCAATTTCCGTGGTATCCAACGAGTGGATGCCAGCAGTAAGCCCATAGTCAACGGCGTTTTGCCATGCCAAAGCCTGATCCAGGTCCGGTGCATGCATGAGACCCAAAACAGGTCCAAAAACTTCCGTCATATGGAAGAAAGAGCCAGGGCGCACACCTTTCTTGATCCCCGGACGCCACAGACGCCCAGAATCATCAAGCTGTTGCGGGGTGAGCAGCCACTGCTCGCCATCTTCCAATTGCGTCAAAGCACGAAGCAGCTTGCCCTGTGGTTCCTCCACTACTGGACCCACTACGGCCTGCAAATTGTGCGGCCAATCCACCACCATAGATTCAGCGGCATCCAGCAACTGCCGCTCGAATCGTTCGGAGTCGCCCACAGACCCCACCAGAATTCCCAGTGACGCCGCAGAACATTTCTGCCCGGCGTGCCCAAACGCGCTATTCACCAAATCCCAGACCGCGCGATCACGATCAGCCGCTGGGGTAATCACCACAGCGTTCTTCCCGGAAGTTTCCCCGGTAACGGGTCGTCCGGTGCGCCACTGCCCAAATAATTCAGCGGTTTCATACCCACCGGTGAGCAGCACCCGATCCACCCCCGGGTGAGACACCAACTGCTGACCGGTGCTACCTTCCACCGCATCCACCAGCTGCAGGACATCACGAGGCACCCCAGCGTCCCACAAAGCCTCAATCACAGCCGCCGAACAGCGGCGGGTCTGCGGGGATGGCTTGTGGATCACCGCAGCGCCTACCGCCAAAGCCGCCACGGTAGAGCCACAGGGGATGGCAAGGGGGAAGTTCCACGGTGGAGTCACTAGCACCAGGGTGTCCGGGTCAAAGGCCCCACCGTCAACCTGTTCTAATTCTAGAGCTCGGCGCGCGTACCACCGACAAAAGTCCATGGCTTCGGAAACCTCTGGGTCCCCCTGGGGTAAAGCTTTGCCGGTCTCTGCCGCAGCCACCGCCATCAAATGCCCACGCCGCTGCCCCAGAATATCCGCAGCTCGGTTGAGAATCTCCGCCCTCTCCCGCGCACCACGTGCCTTCCACTGCGTGGCGGCACGCCGACCGGTTTCCACCACCGTTGCCACGTCGTCGTCCCCCAATTCACCGGGAACAGACAATTCGTCAAACCATTGTCGGTCTTTGATCTGTTCCGCAATCTGCGCTGCCCACTGCTGATTAGCACGCAGGGAAACATCCGTATCCGGCTCATTCACAAACGGCTGATCCATAGGCTGGTGGCCGTGGTACTCACCGCCACTTTCCGCGTGACGATCCTGCTGGCGATGGGGGTTTGGAGCAGGGGCATCACCCATACCGATACCTTCCGCCAACAGCTGCTCCACGGAAGCTCGGAACCTGCCTGCCTCACGGTCGAACATCGCGTTCCCCGGGGCAAGGTCAAAAATGCCCGACATAAAGTTTTCCGTGGCTGCGTTTTCCTCCAACCGCCGCACCAGGTACGACACTGCGACGTCGAATTCCGCGGGACGCACAGCCGGGACATACAGCAGAATCCGTCCCACGTCCTCTGACACCGCCACAGACTGTTCAACAGCCATACCCTGAAGCATTTCGAACTCAAGACGGTCGCTGACACCACGCTGGGCGGCCAGCAGATGTGCAAAAGCGATATCAAACAGATTGTGCCCGGCCACGCCAATCCGCATACCTGCCAATCGCTGCGGCGTGAAAGCCCACGCCAACACACGTTTGTAATTAGCATCCGTGGACTGTTTGGAATCCATGGTAGTCAAGGGCCAATCGTGGATTTCAGCATCCACTCTCTCCAATGCCAGGTTGGCCCCCTTGACCAAACGAATCTTGATCTGGGCGCCACCTTCCGCCACACGCCGAGCAGAGAAATCACTCAGCTGCTGCACAGCTGCCAACGCATCCGGTAAATAGGCCTGAACCACAATCCCAGCTTCCAGATTTTTCAGCTCCGGATCGCTCAGCAGTTTCATGAACACTTCAGTGGTCAAATGCAGATCCGAATAAAACTCCATGTCCAAATTGATGAACTTGGTACCGGCGGGTGCTGCAGCCGCCTTGCGATATAACGGCAACAACCGTTCCACCACACGATCCACGGTGCCATCAAAACCCCAGTGGGATAGCTGCGCCACCACGGAAGACACCTTGATGGACGCATAATCCACATCATCCCGATCCAGCAGGTCATCCACATCCTTAAGATGCTTATCCGCTTCCGCGTTCCCTAGGACTTCTTCGCCCAGCAAATTGATATTCAGCGGGTTGCCCTGCGCAGTCAACGTGGATACCGCCTGGCCAAACGGCCCCGGCCGGGCATCCACCACTAGGTGGCCTACCATCTGCCGCAGTCGGCCACGCGCCACCGGAATCACCACGGCGGGAGCCAGGCGGGAGAAAAAACCACCAGCCATGATTTGGGCACGATCCAGGGTGGATAACGACCCCGGCAACAGTTTCGCCACCCGTTGGAGCGCCTTACCCGCTGCTGCGTTGTCTTCCGTGCGGATCACACGATCCACAAATCCGGTGGTGAACTCCAAACCACGGGAGTCCTTCAGGATGGCTGACAAACGATCAGCCCCGGGGGAAGTCACTTTCCCTTCGTCAGCCACACGGGCAGCTCGGGTGAGCCACAGCTCCACACAATTAATGGCTGGCTCTACCAGGGCTGCGACGTCAGATAAATCCCCAGGCGTTGTATTTTCAGGCATGATGTTGGACACGTGTGCGCCCTCTTTCAACTCGCCCTGGGACGGAACCGTGGCACTCCCACGGCCTCCGGCCATGATCTCCGCAGGGCCAAAATGGGCCGGCGTCAATACTGTAAGTGAACGCGGCCGTGTGCGGCGGTCACAGACCGACCACCATCACGACCCCGGGTCAGCGAATACCGAAGAACTTACGCAACTTACGTTTCAAGAAACCAAAAAACGAATTATCCGCCACCACATTGGCGACATGATGTAGCTCCTGCTGCTGCGCCCGCAACAACGCCATCAACTCAATATTCTGTTGCTCCAGTTTCTCCAGCCGTTCCTGCAATACATAAAATTCCCGGGCCATATACAGGGGCAGTCCCACTCCGTTTTCTCGGGTCCATTCCTGGAAATAGCGCTCACGAACCACTAGATCATAAGCCTGGTGCAGTTGTGCAGCAGCATGCAAAGAATTCCCCAATTCCCCTTGCTGCTTGGGACGCTGCTGCCAGTAGGCTAATGGCGGATCAGCAATGAACCCGACGGACTCAGCTTGAGCAAACCGTAAATGAAATTCCCAATCCCCTACCGCAGGCAACGTTTCGTCGTATTCACCAATCACCTGATGCACGCGACGGCGGTATAGAAACGAGATAGGCACCCCACGGTTAATGGCCACCAAGTCCGCGAGCGTGATTGACTCCAGATCTGGCCAGAAAATCTCCCTGCCGGTTTCCTGAATCACCGGAGGGTCAGCGCTCAGGTCAACTGATTCGTACACAATCTCCGTTCGGACCATCACCCCACCATCCGTGCATGACGGCCGTTCCAGATAGGCCACGGTGCGCTGCAAAAACAACGGATGCCACAGGTCATCGTCGTCATGGACGCACACAAACTGACTATCCGTGGCACGCAGACCAATATTGGAAGCTGCTTCCATACCAACACTGCGGCGATTGTGAATCACGGATATCCGGCCCGCGAACTCTCGTTCCCGCGCAGCCACCAAGGCATCCACGGGTTCAGGGTCACCGCCGTCGTTGACCACCACCACTCGCCAGTCAGCGAAACTTTGTGCCAAAACGTCGTCCAAAGCACGCTCTAACAACACGGCGCGGTTTTTGGTGCGGATCACAATGGCTACAGTGGCGTATTGGTTCCACACAACAGGCGTCTGCGGGCGGGTCCAGTCCTGGCGTAGGGCAGGGACGATCCGCGAACCCGCATCCACTGCGGGGACCTCCACCGGTTCAGGCAGCGTGGGCACCGACCCCGTCAACGCCACCACGACCGCATCCCACCACGATTCAGCACGACGACGGACCGCCGGACACCGGGCGGGTAATTCCTGTGAGAACTCAGCGTGCTGCTCCACCATTTCTTGGGTCCACACCTGGGCGGCTTCCCGCAGATCCCACGCATGAGAACGAGGAGTCAACAAAGCCGCCAGGGGCATCACTTGGTCACGGATACCCCATGTGGCGCATGCCCCCTGCATCCGCACCTCAGAAAACCTATCCACCGCAATGGGAAGCACCGTCGCTGCCCCAGCAAGCCCAAAAACCACGGGATGGTAACGGGACGTCACCACATAATCAGCCGTTACGGTCCGGCGTAACGCGGTTTCCGCCGGTTCAATGCTGATGTGACGGGCCACCGATTCGTGGTGCATCCGCGCAGCCACCATACGGTGAAATTCTTCATCCACGTCATGGGCATCCACCTGGGCCATGTGCGGCACAAACTCCACAACACCACCCGTGCGATGCACCAAGGCATCCAGCACCGCTGCGTACGCTTCCGCCGCCTCACTGGGATCAAAAGCCCCAGCTGCGGGGGCGAACGTGGCCACAATCCTGGGCGATGCTGGGTTCGCGGGCTCCGAATCAGTCACCGGCTGTAACGCTCCCACCGCATCCACGGCCCATGCGGTGGCGTCGTCGTCACATCGGCGCACTCCACGGTGTTCGGGGCATAACTGTTGTGCCAATACCAACGACTCTGGGTCGCGCAGACCCACCAAGGTAGCGCGCTGCAACGTATCGCGGAGTAGGTCACGATCCTGCGGGGTCAGAGTGGGCCCCAACGTCTGACCGCTGAACACCACGGGCTTGCGCATCAGCGCGGCCACCCGTGCCACTACTGCACGTTCATAGAGCAACCACCCGTAGTCGGAATTCATGTTTCCGCCACCGGCCACCAACACGGCGTCCACGCCCCGGATAGTTTCCATCAGATCAAATACTGGGTCGGAGACCTCATCTGGCGTTGGTTCAGGGTGTCCGGCACCGCCCTGTCGCCCATTCGGGTAGGTGCTGAGCAAACGGTCAACTTCTGCAAGTCGTTGTGCACGCTGGTCTTCAGGGTGCGGGAACGTCAGTGTCGGGGCAGCCTGAACACCGGGGTAACGCGACAAAGTGTCGTGCACGTCGCGGGTTAGCAGTACCAGATCCGTGATACCGCGCCCGGTGACGGCAGCTACGGCGGCGTGGCACATGGCCTCATCACCCACGTGGTAGACGACCTGGCCAATGTCGTTGAGGATGGCTACACGCATGCCCGGCATCTTCCCACACCGACCTTGTCACTAAAAACGCACGTCATACAGATCGCATGATGTGCTCCGTATGGGGCGGGCGGGGATCATGATCAGGATCATCAAACACTCCCGCAGTGGTGGCGACCTGCTGCACGTGGTTAATGGCGTCAATGGCCTGAATCAGGCTCAGGTGTGACAGAGCTTGTGGCAGATTTCCCGCCATTCGTCCACCGTGATCAGGGTCTCCTTCATAGGCGGCGGAAAACAATGCAAGGTCATTGCTACGACGAAGCACTGACTCCACCACACTCCGGGCACGGTCCACTTTCCCTTGGTACGCCCAGTTCATGGCCAGCCACAATGTGGGGCTCACATGGCCTACATCTTCACCGATAAAACCATCCTGGCCGTTCTGATGAGCACCAGCCTCAGCACGGGCACCCTGCGGTCGGTGAATATTACGGTACCGACGCAGCAATCCGTGGCCATCGCCCAACTCCTCCGCAATACGTTCCACGGTGCGCACCATGCGGGGGTCATCCCAAGCCACAAAACCTACGGTGGGTAGCAACAGCAATGAGGCATCCACGTCGGTGGATCCGTAGTGCTGCACAAAGCTCCCCAAGGTGGTGTTAAACCCTGACGTCCAGATTTCTAGTGCTAACTGATCACGGTGGGTTTCCCACACATTCAGGTCACCATCCAGCCCGTGTGTTTTCACCGCTTCCACCCCGCAATGAAGAGCAGCCCACATCATCACCCGGGAATGGGTGTAAAACCGTGGCTCACCGCGCATCTCCCAGACACTGTGATCAGGGTCTTCATAATGTCTCACCACATATCCCAACAGAGCTTTTTGAAGTGGCCAGGACAACTGGTCTTCTTCTAAACCCCGGCGTCGCAGCTTCTCAAAAGCAACCATGATGTAGCCCACGGTGTCTGCCCGGTAGCCGCGTGTGACATCGTTACCCACCCGCACAGGACGAGAATTTTCATAGCCGGGAAGGTCCAGGATGTGTTCTGGAATATCCCGCTCACCCGCCACTGCGTACACACTTTGTGTAGCCTCCGGATCCCCTGCAACACACCGCAGCAACCAGTTGCGCAGTTGCAGAGCTTCACGGTCATGGCAGTGATCCACCATGGCTTCCACAGCAAAAGTCGCATCGCGCACCCACACATAGCGGGCATCCCAGTTGCGTTCCCCACCAATTTTCTCCGGCAAAGACGCCGTGGCTGACCCCACCAACCCACCCGTTCGGCGGTGCATGAGTGCACGAATCACCAGAAGACAACGGCGCAGCTGGGAATCGTAGTCCCCTGGGTGAGCGGGAGAATACTGGGCGTCCCAATCCCGCCATAGCTCCATGGTTTCGCGCAGCTGCTCGCTGACCTCCCGCGCTGCGGGTGGACTCCGGTGGGACTCAAAGTGCGTCAGCACAAAATCCCGGCTTTGGCCTGCAGCAACAGTGAACCGACCCACGTGCCTGGGACCTTCTGCATCCCGAAGGAATGCGGGCATGGGCTCTGCCCGGAACACCATGGCGTCTGGTCCGGCTAACGCAATCACTTCAGCCGGATTCTGTTGTTCAGCGTCAGATTCCTCCATTGCTTCAAATTGGGAAACCCACGGGGTCACCCGACCGTAAGCAAACCGCATGCGGAGGTCCTGCATCATCTCCACTTCGCCAGTCAAACCTTCTACGCGGCGCACCAACTCCGGGGTGTCGGACAGCGGCATAAAATCTGTGACTCGCACAGACCCTGAGTCCGTGATCCACACGGTTTGCAGCACAAAAGTGTTTTCCGCGTAAGAACGTTCACCAATACGGCAGTTTTCCCGCCACTGGCTTTCGGGAAGGTCTGCCCCGTTGCCATCAACTGTTGCTGACGGCGCTAATAGCCACTGCCCCGTGTTTCCCACAAGAGCCCCGAAAACGGAAGGGGAGTCAAAACGGGGCACACATAACCAGTCCACGCCACCACGCTGAGAGACCAAAGCACCTGTCTGCATACCGGATAGCAGCGCATAGTTTTCGATCAGGGAAGCCATGGCTCCCATGATGAACGACAACACCACCGCAGAACCACAACGGCAGCACGAGTCATGGGGAATATATGGGTAGTGAAGGTAACGAACCCCGTGGAACCGTCCTCCCAAAACGGCCCCACGGGGTTGTCCCCATACCGCCTGGTGGATGAGTCAAGCGGCGGTTCCCGCACCACATCCCGGCTTCCTCCCATGAAGACAGGCTGCGCCAACGGGTATGCACCTGCGGCACTGCGGGTGCAACGGTAGCGAACGAGCTTTTTGGATCCCTCGTTCACCACTGCGATATTTGCAGGTGCATACCTGCTGGGGCAAGTGATTTGCGTTAATGGGGACAAACAAAAATATGGGTTTCACCTGGGGCGTTTGCCAAAAATAGGCTCATTGGTGGGGCGGATGAGGGGGTTCAGTCTGCGGGGCAGAACCATGATCGGCTTGTTGAGCAGGAACATCGTGACGTGGCTGTGGGCCATCCTGGCGTTGAGCACTACGACTTTCTGCATGTGATACAGCGGAGGAGCGATTAACACCTGAACCCTGACCCAAGGCGGGATCGTTAGGTTTATCGAGCATCATCAAAGTGGCGCACACCACCACGGACACAATGAATGCCACACCGCCTGCAATCAGTCCCAGATCCAGACGCATGCCGCTCTGGGTGCCACCGGCGGCAGCAAAACTGGTCACCCCACCTGCCACCACACCTAATACAGCGGAAACGGCCAGCGGCCCCCTGACGTCCGGCGCGCGCCGCTGGGCACGGTAGGGCTGGCGTGGCACGTAAGGCTCCTTCTATGTACTGAACGGTTGTCGCCGGTCGATGGTGAAAGTCCACCCTTCGATCTGGGTAAACACATAAGACCGTCCCAGTCTACGCGGCACACAGCGCCACCCACGATGTCACGCTTTCGAGGGGAGTCGTCACGCTTGCGCAGCTTCGTGCCGCATAGATAACCCGGCTAATAACAGGAAAACACCACAAATAATCGCCGCACCACCAGTAACCCCCAATACCGCATGCATATCCAGAGAGGAAACCAATAAAACACCAATGGCAGCTGCAACGGTTGTTAGCCCGGTGAGTATCCAATCCCGCGCCAGCGGGTGACGACCACGTCGGGTAGAACCAATCCATAACTCCGGCAACCCCACCAACATCAAACCCACGGAAACCACGAGAGTCAGGGAAGTTAAACTGCCGCCCCCTAAAACAACAATGAGCACCGCGACCAACACCGCAAAGAATCCCATGGAACGTTGTGAGGCTTCCAAGCCGCCCAAGCTCAAGCTGGGGTGATCGTCCGCCCGGCGTTGTGTCCACACCATGCTGAAACCTAGCCCTGCAAACCACACCGCTAACAACCACGTACCCAAGGCTTGTGATGGCGCAGTGATAAAAATGGTTGTTGCTGCGAAAACCAGAGTCACCCCTGCTCGCACCAAGGTGGGAGTAGCCACCGCCCGGAGGGCCTCAGCAGAATGTTCTTGGCTCACAGGCGCCTTACCCCTCGCAATATTTTGGTTCACGCGTTGCCCGCCTTATGCATCAAAAGCAGCCCCTTGCGGGTTGGACTCGCGTGCACACAGCACCAACAAGGCAAACCAACCTAAAGGCACGCAGCACAAAAATAAAACCATCCTGAAAGATTAACGTCGTGCAGCCGACGTACCGTTAGTGCAATGTTTGGAATAATAGACGCTACACATATCAATGAATAGGGTATAAATAAGGCTAACGCAAAAAGGGCACCACCGTTAGAAATCTCTCCGGTGTTAGGGTCGACAGAAAAGTTGGCCAGCAAAATTAAAACCACACCAAAAAATATTGCCAGCAAAATAAACACTAGCTGCATCCACCAGAACTCTGACCTTGAAGACCTGCCGCTAAACTGCGCATACTTCGTGAAAAAATTTGAGATTGCGCCAAACATGTTGACCGATTCTCCAGGCTGGGACCCTTGGGGTTGCGGGTCAATCCCATAGCTCACGACTGCTCCTTCCATCATCCATGAATTGTCAGTCGCAAACCATACCCTTTTGCGGCTCCCCCCTACCACATAACCCACAGGCTGGGGAAAACACTGAACATCAGCCAGCTTCCGCCTCCGCCTTATTAGGTACCACCATGACCGGGCACCCGGCATCCACCAAAACCGCCTGGGAAACAGAACCTACCAACAACCCACGGAATCCACCGTGACCGCGCGTGCCCATCACCACGAGGTCCGCAGAGTCAGCGACCTCCACCAAAGCATCCGCCGGACGCCCTGAGAGCACATGATGTGTGGTTTCCACACCGGGTGCGCGCTCCGCAACGGCCTGTTCCACCGATCGACATAACGTCACAGCGGGTTCCATGAGCTGTTCCGCAATGGCTTTATCCAGTTCCTCCGAGCCTGACGGCAAGGAAGTCACAGTGGGAATCACGGTCACAATCGACATCGCCTTACCATGCCGCTGGGCATATTCCGCAGCGTATGTGAGCGCCGGGGACTTGACGCCCAATTTATCCACCGCCAACACCACACGGCCAGCGAATTCGCCCTCTTGGGGACTGTGATCGTCCGGCAGAACAATCACCGGACACGCAGCATGCGCAGCGGTGGCCGCAGATACAGAACCCAAACGACCACGAATGCCATGCAACCCACGCTTACCCACAACAATCAGGCTAGTGGGACTAGATTCATGCACCAGCACCCCGGCGACGTCTCCGCGTTCCAGCACACCTTCAGCTTTCACCCCTGCGTCAAGGGCCTTGCGCACACCGGCTTTTGCGGTTTCTTCCGCTTCTTGTTCAATTTTTTCCAAGAACGGACCGGTAATCGCAGCATCCGCCACCACAGGACGCCCGGTCGACACCACGACCGTCAGGGGAATACCAGCTGCACTGGCTTCTGCAATCGCCCAGTCCAAGGCACGCTCCGCGAACGCAGAACCGTCGTATCCCACCAGAATCTTCTCGGTCATTGCTTCACCCTCTCGTGATACACGCCCCCAGAGGACCAAGCACACGGGCCGATCCCCGGATTCGACGTCACCGCCGCTGCACTGCCATTCTACGACTGCGCTAGCCATCGGTCACCGCGAACGCGCAACCCCAATGTCACAGCACGCACCCCCATGTAACCGAACGCATAAACCGCCCACAGCATCACAAGCTCCACTGTGGGCTGTGCTGAAATCACATGCACCAACGCCAACAGCGGCAGATACACCACCACGTTGACTACCCCGGCTAACGCCAGATAGCGAGCATCCCCAGCACCAATCAGCACACCGTCTAGAACAAAAACCCATGCCGCTAATGGCTGCCCCACGGCCACCACTACCAGCGCCAGCGCAAACAACTGCTGAACCTGTGGATCTGGAGTCAGTAAAGGCGCGCCCCAGGGCAAAATCAGTCCCACCACAAGCCCCGTTACCACACCGAACCACAGCCCATACACCAGGATCCTGTGCATCAGAAGCCTGATGCTTTGATAGCCACTGGCAGCGTCCAAATCCCGCGTCCGCTGGTGGTACGCCCCAATATCCCGGCCCACTAGAGCCTGGGCTGCAATGGCTAAAGCATCCAGGGCGTAGGCCATAACGTTAAAAATAGTCATCACCAACTGGTATGCCGCCAGGTTCTCAGACCCTTGAGCGGTGGCGACTACCACGGTGGATAATAACGCCACCCGCAGGGAAACCGTGCGGAGCATGAGCCAAGAACCCACCACCGCAAGGGCGCGCACCTGCCCCACGTTGGTGCTCCATCCGACGTCATAACGCCGAGCTTTACCCACCAGCAGCAGAACAAACGCTGCGGCCATCAGCCATTGGGTGATGCTGGTGCCTAACGCAGCGCCGGCCACCCCCATGTGCACACCGTGAACCAACGCCACGTTGACGACCGCATTAAAACCCGCCCCTGCTAGGGAAATTACTAAAGGTGTTCGGGTGTCCTGCAGACCGCGCAGCACCCCCATACCGGCAGTCACTATCAACATGGCGGGAATACCCGGTAAGGACCAGTACAGGTACATCACGGCTTGTTCCAGAACCGCGCCAGAACCACCCATAGCGCCCAGTAACGCTCGACCTCCGACGGCGCCGAGCCCCGCAATGACGACACCCAGCACAGCTCCCAGCCACAACCCATCCCGCCCAACGGCCAGGGCCTGTGGCATACGGCCAGCACCTACGTGTTGGGCAACCACCGGAGTGGTCGAATACGCCAGGAATACCATCAGGCCCACCACGGTCTGAATCAGGGCACCGGCTAACGCAACACCAGCCAACGGGGACGTCCCCAGTCTGCCGACGATTACCGTGTCCGCCAGCAAAAACAGGGGTTCAGCAATTAACGCGCCGAATGCGGGCACCGCCAACGCCAGAATTCGCCGGTTCAGCCCATCCCGTGACACCGGGGCGTGCTGCCGCCGTGCTTCTGGCCCTTCTTGCTTCATCGGCCGCTGCCTTTCCAGTTGTGCCGCACCGTACTTTCCGTGTCAGAGTCGCCTAACCGTGGCCCACGGTAATCTGCTGCCCGACGGTTGTTAGCCTGAACCTCGGTGCCTTCCCCATCACCAGCCGTCAGGAGGAGCCATGGCACGCTCTGTTAGAGGGCGCATCGCCCACGGTGGTCTGCCGTCGTGGCCGCCTTTGCGGGTCCGTGGACTAGTTAATGGTTTGTGTTTAACGACGGTGGGCATCGGTATTTTCCATCTCACCTGGAACATGCTCAACTTCCAGGTTTTTGACGCCTCACACACCGCCATGGTGTTGCGAGTATTCGCCATCTGGTGTGCCGTCGGATTACCGTTAGCCTGCGTGGCAATTGGTGTGCACATGGTGCTCACAGCCATTACTGCCACGGATCGTCTTTTGCTCTCTCACGGGTCAGCCGATTGGGACCCTGGGGAGCATGACGAAGTACTCCGTGGGGTTCGCGTGCGCAACTGGCGACCCGGAACAGGCCCTGGATCCGGTGCAATATCCGCGCGGACTCTCGGGTGGTTACCAGTGCACACACCCTGGTCCGTGTTGCCTTTGGGCGTCGGCATGTTGGTTGGCATAGGTATGGCGATCTGGCTGGCTACGGGCTACGGGCGGGCAGCGTTAATCATGTTGGTGGCTGTGGCATGGATGGCATGGCGTATGTGGCGGGCATGGGGTGGCTGGGTGGATTTCCGGGCGGGACTCGATGATCACACGGACCACGACACCATGACCGCAGACAGCAGCAGTCATTTAGCTGTGATCACTGCCGACGAAGCCTGGGATCGGGAAGACCGTTTGGAAACCGCTCGGGATACCTTCAACGACGTCGAACACACCACCGCCGTGATCCCCGTCTACCGAGAACGGGAACCTGACAACGTCATAATCCCCGAACCTGTCCCAGAAGATCCTGACACACAGCCCGAAGATCCTGACCCCGTGGTGCTAGTGGACCGTTCAGCCGAACGCGCCCGACAAGCACGTATGAGGCGTCATGGGGAGCCTGAAACAGAGCGACCCTCGCGCAAAGGTCGTGGTCGTGGCACGGGCCGTGGGTTGCGTAGCTATCTGGGAGAACGCGTAACAGCGGATGCTGTCACTGAGCCCTCCAGTGCCCCAGAACCGGAAAACGGGGAAACCCCCACCGCGCCGTTACGCACCGTGGAGCACACGGGCGCACCCACCATGGCCGAAGCCGAACAAAATATTTATGGACGACGGGTGGAAGCTGATTCGATTTTTGGGTACTTGCTAGGCAGGCGGAAAGGCCGTTAACCCCACACAGGTGGCTGGTCAGCTCAGCGCCCCCGTAAGCGTTCCAACGCGCGTCGCTCTTTCTTTGTGGGCCTACCAGTCCCGGGGTCACGTCGCGGCACCGCAGCCCGCACCTGGGGTGGCGGTGGTTCGGAAAGATCCTCGTAACACTCACGGGCCACGGGAGCACCCACCCGTTGTGATATGAGTTGGCGAACTTCCAGCACCTGCTGCCATCCGGGGTGACGCACCACCACCGTGTCCCCCACACGAACGGCTTGGGATGCCTTCACTGGCGCGTGATTCAATCGCACGTGCCCCGCACGGCAGGCAGCCGTAGCAGCGGAACGGGTTTTCATAATTCGTACAGACCACAACCAGAGATCAATACGCACCGATAACGGCGCGGCATGGTGACCTTTTCCGGTGGCTGCTGAGCTGCCTTGTGGTGCCATGCCCCTATGCTCTCACCAAACACGGTCAATCGCGTTATGGAGGCCACATGGCAGCGCACCTCGTCTTTGGGCTGGATATCGGCGGAACGAGCACCCATGGGATTCGTGCTGAGCACAATGGACAGGGGTGGCAGGTTACGCGCGAGGCTTGGGCTGGTAGTGCCAATCTGCAAAATGTCAGCGCCGTAGAGGCCCAGAGCGCGCTTCATGACGTGGCACGGCAACTGGGGTTTGATCGGCTACCACGCGGCGCGGCGCTGAGGGTGGTAGCCGGCTCTGGCGGTGTGGACACCCCGGAGGACGTCCACCGGCTACAGAGCATGATCACCGCAGCGATACGCCCACCGACAACTGACTCTGAGCCGCTTAGTGCCCATGAGTACAACATGACGGTGGTCCATGACACCCGGCTAATTTTGGCCGCTGGAGGCACTGATGCGGGTGTGGCTGTCATCGCCGGGACGGGGTCGGTGGCCTGGGGTCGAACTCCGGAGGGTCGTGAAGCCCGCCGGGGTGGCTGGGGGCATCTTTTGGGGGATGAAGGCAGTAGCTGGTGGATTGGACGAGAAGCTGTTCGTCGGACACTACGGCGTCATGACACCGGGGTGACCGTGGATGACCTGGATCAGGCAATCCTTCAAGCTCGTAATCTGACGACCCGTGATCAACTGATTGCGGATTTCCATGCCCATCCGAGCCGCACGGAGTGGTCCGACGTCGCGCGACTAGTGGACCAGTGCGCTGATCAGGGTCACATAGAAGCCGGCGATCTGTTGTCGCGGGCCGCCGAGCACTTGGTTACGGCAGCCCGCGACGTATCCACTCACTTGAACATCCAAGGACCCGTTGTAGCAGGTGGTGGGCTCGTACAACGCTCCCGCCACCTGCAGCGGGAATTTGAACGGTGCAGTGAAGCGGCGGGGCTAACCCCTGTAAAGATTCTGCAGGTTGACCCGGTCATGGGTGCTTTACACCTTGCTGAACGTGGGGGTCAGCCGTAGGTCACTCCTCGTCCTCCCAAATCTCTGCGACAGCAGCTTCCCGGGCTAATTCCTTGGTGGATTCTTCAAAGCCCCATTTACCATCGGCTTCCACCATGACTAACCATTTGCCTTCCTCGAATTCGCCGTATGCCAAGGAACGCCCCGATTCGTTTGCCATCATTTCCGGGGTGTCGTAGGTGCCGTCCTCGTAATCGGCCAAAGCATGAACCCCGAAGACAGAAGCGCCATTGTGGCTCAGCTTGTACCACGTACTGCTGTCTTTGATGTCCAGGGTGAATACGGCCGAGCCGTCACCCTTAATATTGCCGCCGTCGATATTCTGTAGGTCATCAAGGTTGTAAACCTTGATCTCAAAGTCCCCGTCGTCCTCCGTCCACACCTTGGTCACAGGGTTGCCCCTTTCATAGGAGTAGGACGAAAGCAACTGGAAATATTCCTCATCCTCGCCGAAGATCCCACCGGCACCGCGCACGTAAGCTGTGGAGCCGTCTTTATGCTCTGCCTCAAAAGATACGTAACGATCACTTTTAACGGTGACGGAGATCAGTTGAGGTGCATCGTCACCATTGGGGCGAGGAAGTTCGATTTCGCCATCATCCTGCGTGAATGTAGCTTCCGGTTCAGCGGGGTTCTTCACTTCCTTTGCCCCTTCCGGATCCACCGCCAAACGCGTTGCATCATCGGATACTTCCGGCGGCCCCCCGCTGCTTGAATCACCGCTGGGTGAGGACTGATCAGAGCTGCTGGATGATGGGCTTGAGGCACCCGATGCCTGTTCATTGTCGTTACCGAACACCCCGGTGAGCACCAAAAGCAACACCAGCAGGATCACCATGAGCAAAGCAATCACAGCCCCTAAAATCCAGGGCAACTTGGATGCGCCGCCGTTGCCTCCCGACCATGTCCCCTGAGGTTGTGTGGAGTTCACCGGTTGCTGTCCGGTAGGCGGTCCCTGGTACTGAGGCATTTCACCGGTTTGACCAACACCAGCCGAGGTAGCGGAGATCGTGTCATCCGCTGCGGTGGGAGAGTCATCGTCAGATGGTGACGATGACTGATACGCGGCGGCTGCATCATTGTCCGGGTTTTCCACCCAGAGTTCCCAGCCTTCGGGAGCAGGGCCCCAGGCGGGATCAGGCTGCCATCCCGGTGGTGGTTGCCACCCTTCGGGCGGCTTGGGCCAGTTGGGCGGTGGGTTGAAGCTACGAGCCATAGTTGCTCCTCATCCGTTGACTTCAGACTGTATGGGGCACATCAGTACAAACTGCCTAACGCGGCGCCCTGGGGGTCCAGGCGAAATGTCCTGTTTCCAGGAGGGGTTCACGATCTCAACATGTCCGTGTGTGCGTGAACACAGGAGTAACTCTAATTGTTTGCAGTCCCACATGTTCGGGACTGTGGAGCACAAATTGTCAGAGTGTGGAAGACGCAAAATTTCGCCAACAGCTGGTACTGAGAGGTTGTTGGTGATCAACAACGTAGGCTCGGGCCAGGAAAACATGCGCTGTCCATGGCAATGGACGCCCGACCACAGAACCGAAAAGGTGATGTCCCGTGGCCGATGCACACCCCGCAGCTTCCCATGAAGCTCTGCGCCGACCCTCAAAGCTCACAGCAGATCCCGCCGAACGACAGCGCGCGGTAGCCACCGCTGGTAACTTGGCCTCCCGCATCCTCACTGAGGTGGTAACTGGCCCCGGAAATACCCCGGCGGACCGGGTAGCGGCAGCTGTGTTCCTGCGCACCCTTTCCGATACCGCCAACGATGCCCCTGTCTTGGACCCTGGCATTGTTCAGGACCCCTCTGCATTGGACTTGACCTGGTCACCAGATCTTCATCCAGCAGCCCGGCAGGTGTTCAGTGAGCCCGTGATCATGGCCTTGCTGACCTGGGCTTCCAGCGCTAACCCCGGTGAACCGCCGGTGCGTGCTGCTCGCGCCGCAGCGCAGTTACGTGTGGACGACGATGGTGCGATTTACCAGAAAGTGTCCCAGCGCGCGGTTCAAGTGGCCGAGCAACGCAACACCACCCGTATGCGCAAAAATGAGTTACGAGAGTTCACGGAAACTTTAGGACGCGCAGATCAGGCAGCCCGGGATTCGCGTGACAGCGACAGAGAGCAGGATGTCCCCGGTGACGCCCCAGCAGGGTGGTCCGACCACGACGACCGTGCGTTGGAAGATCTGTTGGGGCGCGGTCAGCCACCCGCGCAACCAACCCAGGACCCATCGACCGCCCCACCAACGCCATCTGCCCCCGAACCGCCTGCGACTCCACCAGAGAGCGCACCACCCACCCCGGAACCCGCCGGGGACGGAAGCCCAGTGGGATTCAACCAACCACAGGACACCGGACGGTTTGAGGACCCTTGGTGGTCCGAGCCACACTCACAGAACCAAGACCCACCAGGGCCAGGACCGCGTCGCGCTTACGATCCTCGTGCACTATTTGATGGGCCAATGTCTCCAGCCCAACGCGCCGATGAAAAGAACGTGCTGAGGAACTGGGCCATCACCGCAGGTGTCCTGCTGGTTCTGTTGGTGTTGGTGGGACTCCTCCTGTAATAACAGAACCAGGTGGTTAGGCCTTCTGGGCTGCCCTGTTCATCAGTTTGGAACGCACGGTAAGCGCGACGATCACCAACAACACCGCGTACAGCGCCACGGGGATAGGGCCGGACACCAAAACAGACCAATCCCCGCCAGAACTCAACAGGGCATCCCGCATACTGGACTCTGCCAAAGGTCCTAACACCATGCCAATCATCAGGGGCGCCAACGGAACGTCGTAACGGCGCATGACACAGCCCAAAATCCCCAAACCAAGTAACAGCACAAGGTCAAAGATCCGCGCTGACGTGGCGTAAACCCCCAAACCACAGAACACGGTGATCCCCGCGTAAAGGTACGGTTTAGGCACCAACAGCAGCTTGGCCCACAGGGGTGCAAACGGCAGGTTAAGAATCAGCAGCACCACCATGGCCACAAAAAAGCTGGCCAATAGCGCCCATACCAGTTCCGGGGAACGGTCAAACAACAGCGGGCCGGGTTGCAACCCATACTGTTGGAAAGCAGCCAACATGATCGCCGCAGTAGAGGAAACGGGCAAACCCAACGCCAGTAGCGCCCCCATGGCTGTGCCCGTGGTCGCGTTACCCGCCGCTTCCGGTGCCGCCAGCCCACGGATCGCCCCCGTACCAAACTGTGGCTGCGCCCGACGACGATCAAGCCGGCGTTCGACGTCGTAGGCCATAAAGGTAGGAACTTCCGAACCACCCACCGGGATCACACCAAACGGCAGCCCAATGACCGTTCCACGAGCCCACGCAGGCGCAGCTTCCTTAAATTCCCCAGCCTTCAAGAAAGGTCGACCCGTCACCTTCACCTGCTGTACGTCCTGCGTCTGGCGAACGCGGGTAGTTACATACAGCACCTCCCCCAGCGCCAAAACGGCAACGGTCACGGTCACCAAAGAAATACCGTCAAAAATTTGAGGAGCACCCATAGTGAAGCGCTCCACCCCAGACATTGCATCAATGCCTACCACGGCAATGGCCAACCCCATGACCAAAGACGCCAACCCTTTCACCACAGAAGCAGAGACAACCGACGAGGTAGCCACAAAAGCGAATAAAGCCAAGGCAAAAAATTCCTGGGGACCAAATAATGCGGAAAGTTCAGCAAGTTGGGGTGCTAAAAACACTACTAAGACCGACGCAGTCATACCACCGATAAACGCACCAATGGCAGCGGTGGCCAACGCCTGTGGGGCGCGGCCTGCCAAAGCCATCTTGTGGCCCTCAAACGTTGAGGCAATCGCCGACCCCTGACCCGGTGTATTCATCAGAATCCCCATCGTGGAATCCCCGAATAACCCACCGAAATAAACACCGGCGAACATAATGAAAGCTGCTGTGGGATCCAGGGCAAAAGTCATGGGCAGTAACAGCGCCACCGCCATGGAGGACCCCAAACCGGGCAACACGCCGACCGCCGTACCCAACAAACAACCCACCAGAACCCACAACAGGTTCATGGGTGTCAACGCACCCTGGAACCCTTCTGCCAACAGACCTAAAGACTCCATCTCAAAGACCTCCCAACAGGCCCGAAGGAAGATTAAGCCCAAGTCCCACAGCAAAAGCCAGGTAAATCACACTGGAGAACACCAACGCTAACGAAAGATCAAACACCGGACGCTCACTGCCGGCCCCCCGCGCCACACACCAAAACAACAGCGCGGCGGCAATAATCCACCCCAACACTTCAATCCCCGTGGCAAAAACCAGAAACCCACCGACCAACCAAGCAACCGACGCCCACTGTGATCGGGGTTTCTGTTGATCCTCTTGCTGTGGTGCGCGCAGAACATCCACCACTAGGAGTACAGACAAAACGTACCCCGCCACAGCCAGAAGCAACGGGTAAAACTGTGGCCCGGGAGCGTCAGTACCTTCGGGAACATCCATGGTGATCAGTCCATACACCAGGTACGTGCTGATGCTGGCCATGATGAGCGGTACTACCAATCCAGACCGACCAGCCCAAAAACCATCGGATGAGGGGGCAGAGCGGGATGTCCCATCCCGTGGGCTATCAGGGGCCGGGCTGGGTGAATCTTCCGTGGTGTCCCAGGGCACCCTGGGCGTACCTTCCGATGACGGTGCGTTCACGACGATCCTCGTTCATATGGTGCAGGTCACACAGGATCATATGCCAGATAGCCGGTCATGACGTGTGTTGTTGCTGATCAGCTACGCACGGGTAAACGCACCGTGAACTGGCGCCAGCGTCATCCTTAAGTTACGGCTTCGGGGTATTAGGGGTACTAGGCCGCGTAACTCAGGTTCGCGGATTGGATGGAACCGATCCGGAAATCCAAGCGCCCTCTAATCGCCAAATAATGGGAACGTTCCGTGGGTTCCCACAAGTGCCAATCAGCCAGCTCCCATTCCCCGGTGATCCGAATATGTGCGCCAACCTGCACATCCCGATTCCACCCGGATTCGCCATGGAGCACAATCTCTTCCCGGAACTGACCCACCGCCGTGCTTTCAAGGTCCAACGCAACAGCGTGCGGCCCCATCACCTGAGTCACCACCCCGGTGACTTGCGATGCACCACTGACAGAACCATGACCTGGACTTGCCTGTGGGGAAAGTGTTTCCCACTCCACGATGGGGGTTCGTCGTATGGTGGATGCGTGAACGGAGCGTGCCAATGCAGTCATCATTCTCCTTATCGTGTTGACGACACCCCGTAGTGTGAGGGGCCGTGATGAATCCCCCGTGAAACAGCTCTCAAGATTCACCGAGCACTCCCCGCGCGCGACCTGCAAATGTACTTGACGTAACCTGCATGACATGCCACTGACATGCGTCTTTATAGGATCATGAGTGTGAGGAACTCAACGATCACGCAGTGTCCGCTCACGCGCTACGGCCAGCAACGCTGTGACCAGCGCGATGCATCAGATCCGCGTCGGTGGCTTCAATAATCCGAGTGAAGTTCTCGGCGTAGTCCCTCAAGTCATCACCCACACAGCCCACCACTGCCACCACAGGTATGCTTGGTTTAAGACGCTGCACACGCGCGAGAACGGCATCAATGATCTTGCCTTGTTCGGTCTGGGAATCTAGCTTTCCTTCGCCGACCACCACCACATCCGCATCACCAAGAGCCCGGTTAAATCCCACAAAATCCAGAACGTAATCCGCCCCGGATATCAATTCAGCGCTGTATTGCGCCCACATGCCCCCGGAAAACCCTCCGGCAGCACCGGTACGTTCCACTCCCGTGGGGTCTCGGGGCAATTCGTGCGCCTGTTGCCGCAAACGTGCGGTAATACGTTCTACCGTCTGCGGGTCAGCGCCTTTTTGTGGTCCAAAAACTTCCCCTGCCTGCTCGAACGGAGTAGTCACATCAGTGAGGACCGTGAGGGGCACGTGGAGGCCACCGGCTTCTTCCAGGGCTCGGATAGCCCCAGACCCGCCGTCGCTAGTGGCAGACCCGCCGGCGGACACCAGGATGGTGCGAGCGCCGTGGTTCACCGCCGCCAATATCAGTTGCCCGGTGCCGTATGTATCCGCGGTATAAGCGTCCCTGACGCCGTTGTGTTCCACTGCGATTCCACTGGCCTGGGCCAGTTCCACTACACCTACGTGGTCGGGAGTTAGCGCAAAAGTGGCCGCGACAGGCTGACCCCATGGATTGTTAACCTCCACAGTGTGCAGTTGTGCGTTGGTGGTGGAAGCCAAGGCGGTCAAGGTACCTTCACCGCCATCCGCCAGAGGAAGTTCCACCGCGTGAGCACCGGTTTCCCGCACCCCAGCGGCGATGGCCGCCGCGACCTCCACCGCACTGTACGTGCCTTTAAAACTATCCGGGGCAATCAAAACCTTCACGGGAACTCCTTGTGGCACCACCACCCAAACCATCCCAGGCCTGCGACGCCATGACCAGCAAACTTTCAGCCTGACCACCATCACGTACAGTGGCCTTTGTGAGCTGAGTCATAGCATACTGTGTAACCCTATTCCCGTGAGGACTGCATTCGTGAGCACCCCGTCTTCTGATCGGCAGAAACCCACTCCCGACACTACTCAGAGCCCCAGCCATCCTGCTTCACAGCAGCCACAACGCAGGCCGCTGCTGATGGTGCTGTGGGCTATCTGCGCGGTCGTCATTGTGGGGGTGGCCACCGCGTTCTCCGTGCAAGCAGCAGACCGTGGCGAGGACATCCGCGCCAACATGACCTTTATTGCCCCTGCAGCCCCAGGCGGCGGTTGGGATACTTTCATGCGGGAAATGCAGCAGGCGGACACCACCAACAACCTGGTAGGCAACGCACAAGTCGTCAATGTTCCGGGCGCTGCCGGGACTATTGGGTTAGGGCGAATATCCACCATGACCGGGGATGCTTCTACCATCCTGGTCACCGGCACAGGCTTAGTGGCGGGTGTAGAGCAACTTGATGCCCCGGTGTCGCACGCCGACGTCACCCCCATTGCCCGAGTGGTGGAGGAATATGACGTTGTCGTGGTTCCCGCTGATTCCCCATACAACACACTGGGAGACCTGGTGACAGCGTGGAAAAAAGACCCCGGTGATCTGGTGTGGACCGGTGGGGGTTCTTTTGATCAACTTGTGGTGTCGGAATTCGCGCTGGCTGCCGATATTGACCCGTCCAAAGTGTCTTATCTGCCGAATGCCGGTGGTGGTGAAGCCACCCAATCATTGGTCACCGGCACAGCTGATGCATCCACATCGGGCTACCGCGATGTTTCTGATCAGATTGAATCCGGACGGCTCAAAGTCCTAGGGGTTGCCGCGCCTGAACGCATGCCGGTGGCAGAGGACATCCCAACTCTGACGGAACAAGGCTATGCAGTTGATCTGGCCAACTGGCGCGCCATCGTAGCCCCACCGGACATCACGGAGCAGGAGCGCGCGGAACTGACTGCCCTAGTCCGTGAAACCATCAGCACCCCGGAATGGCAACAGGCTGTGGACCGCAACGCATGGACTGAATCGTACTTAGACGGTGAGGAATTTGAGCAGTTCCTGGTTGACGAACACGACCGTGTAGCTGACCTCTACACAGAGATGGGTCTGTAAAGCATTCATCACAACCTCTCAGATCCACCGGAGGTCTGACCTTTTGTCAGGCGATGCACCGCATAGATCAGGATGACAATAAACCCCAGCAGGGCAAGGGTAATCGCGGGGTTGGTGATCCAGGCGTACAGCACAGCCATGCCCACTGTGCCGTAAATACACCCCCACATGAACGTGCCAACCAGCATCGCAGGAATCCAACGGGACAACGGCATGCGGGTCAGAGCCGTTGTCACAATGACTGCTGTCTGAAAACCCACGGTCAAAAAACACAAGGGAACAGCCAGCACACCCCAACGATTCACGAACGCCGCCGCCTTCAGGTACACGGGCGAAGCCACGATGTTTTGCACTAAACGGCTGGTCCGCTGGGAACCTTCAGCGGCAGCCCGACCCAGCCCGTACACAATAGACGTCCGCACAATGCCTACGCTCCAGAAAAACAGCACCGCCCATACCAGGGGCAGGGATTCAATCCAGGCGAGCACACCACCACCCTAGCGGTTGCCCCATCAGTCAACCACAGGGCCCCTGGGCGCTTTGGGCACGGAAAATGCACTGGACCCGCTCAGGAAACGCCTTTTCCGTAGCATAAGTTCGGTATGCCGCACTACAACACCAAAGCGGCCACCACACCACCAATGAACAAAGGGATGTTGTAGTGCAGGAACGTGGGAACGCACGTGTCCCAAATATGGTGATGTTGGCCGTCTGCGTTCAAACCGGAAGTCGGGCCAAGTGTGGAATCCGACGCCGGGGAACCAGCATCCCCTAAAGCCGCCGCCGTACCGATCAAGGACGCTGTGGCCAGTGGACTGAACCCGAGGGTAGCCGCTAAGGGCACAAAAATGGCTGCCACCACCGGGATAGTGCCAAAAGACGTACCAATACCCATGGTGACCAAAAGGCCCACGAACATCATCACCAGGGCAGCAATCAGATGGGAATCACCAATCCATGACGACATGGATTCCACCAGAGATTCAACGGAACCGGTTTCAGTCAGCACCGTGGCGTACCCAGATGCAACCAGCATGATAAAGGCGATGGTGCCCATCATGGCAACGCCTTGGGGAATGATGATTGTTTCCCCATCACGCCACCGTTCCACGTTGAAGAGGAACATGATCAGCACACCACCCAGAGCAGCAATCACCAAAGATTCCGTCAGAATCTGCACAACCAAGGAAAAAACCAACGCACCGATCACCACGCCTTGACGCCACGTGAAAGGAATGTCTTTGGCGGCCAACCGATCCAGGGGTCCCTCCGTTAGTTCCGAATCACTGGGGGTCACGCCCACTGAACCGTCGAAAGCTGTGGTGACGCTCTGATACGTCCGGTCCCGCCGGTAACTGATTAATACAGCCACCACCAAACCGACCACCATGCCAGCCACCGGAATAGCCATGGCTAAGGGCATCTGCCCAACCGAAAAATCCATCCCGTGAGTGGTCATTTCGTCCACGACAATTCCCTGGAAAATCAGCCCAAAACCCAAGGGCACCAGCAAATACGGCGCCTTCAGCCCAAAGGTCAAAGCACAGGCCACGGCACGTCGATCCAAACGTGCACTGTTGAAAGCGCTGAGCAGAGGAGGAATCAGAATGGGAATGAAAGCGATATGTACCGGCACTATGTTCTGCGACAAACACGCCACACCGGCAATAAAAAACACAGCGACCCCACGCCGTCCGGTGATCAGCGGTAGAGCTAGGGAGACCAGCTTCTCCGGCAAGCCCGAACGTCCCACCATCACGGCCAAAACACCCAGCAAGATGTACGCCAACGCGGTTTGTCCCTGTCCACCTAAACCACTGATCATCACCTCCGTGGTCTCCACCACGGACTGCCCGGCCAACAATCCAGCTAACAGGGCCGCCACCAGTAAAGCCAAGAGCACGTTGACGTTCAGCAGCGACAAAACACATAAGGCGAGGACCGATAACAGGACGGGGTTCGTTAAAGCCTCCACGACGGTTTCCTTTCTTCCGGTCAACCGAATTAAACCCCGAACCCGGGATCCACGCCGTCCACTCCCCGGCTTCCGTCATGGAAAGTACGTAGACCCACAGGAGTGCACTTTCAGTGCCAAAATTCAGTCTGCTTTCGCCACGTCCGGGTTCACCGGATACGGGGGAAGTTCCCCTCTGGCCATGGCCATCGCGTTTTGCGCGCACATCTTCCCCATGCGAGCTCGTGTGGCACGTTCGGCAGAACCGATATGCGGCAGCAGGAAGGTGTTGGGCAGCTGCGCCAAACCATCAGCCAGTGCAGGTTCGTTCTCGTATACATCCAGGCCAGCAGCTTCAATAGTGCCGTGACGCAGTGCCTCTACCAGGGCTTTCTCGTCAATGACAGGCCCACGGGCCGTATTCACCAGCACTGCGGTAGGTTTCATGCGTGCGAGCTCTCGAGCACCGATCAGATGCGTGGTATCCGGGGTCAACGGAACATGCAGGGAAATGTGGTCAGAAGTTTCCAGCAGTTCATCCCACGAAACCTGGGTGGCTTTGCCGGCAATATCACCCAGTTCGTCGTCATGAACCGGACGGTCCCGAGGCGGACGTTGCACAAAAACCACCTCCATACCGAATCCCAGAGCGCGACGAGCCATGGCCTTACCGATACGCCCAAACCCGGCGATCCCCAAGCGTGTTCCCGTGATGTCCGCGCTCAGCAGTAAATCGGGAGTCAGGCCTTGGAACTGGCCAGAACGCACCATCTGCTCACCTTCATGAGCCCGACGAGCAGCTCCCAGCAGCAGCAACATGGCAATGTTCGCCGTGGCATCCGACAACACGTCCGGGGTGTTTCCCACAAAAATTCCGTTGCTTGTCGCTGTTGCGACATCAATGTTGTTAAAACCCACACCAAAGTTCGCGATGCCTTTGAGGGTGGAACCCTTGAGCACATCGGCGTTGACCTGGTCCGACAGCTGGGTGATCAGGACGTCGTACCGTCCACTATGGGCGGCAATTTTCAGTTGCTCGGGGCTCAGCCCACGCGCAACCTCCACCTCTCCCACTTCCTGCAGCATTTGCACAGCGGGGCCGGGTAGTGGAGCTGTGAAAAGGAACGACGGCATGGGCTCACCTTTCTGTTGGCCCGTACAAACAACATAAAGCTGAGCACATATGTACAAGGCTGGCTGGAGCAACAATGAACTTAGTCAAAGGCCCGGCCATCAGACGCACACCGATAACCGGGCCCTCTCCTAGACCGGGCACAGCCCGGAATCTGAACGGATCAGATGATGGAGGATGCTCCGCTACGGGCTTTCTCCAGCCGCTGGGCCACATCTTCCCAGTTCACGACGTTCCACCATGCCTTGACGTAGTCCGGCTTGACGTTCTGGTAGTCCAGGTAAAAAGCGTGCTCCCACATATCCAGCTGCAGCAGCGGAATGGTGGCCACGGGCACACCATTTTGCTGATCATACATTTGCTCAATCACCACATGTCCGCCAATGGGTTCGTAAGCCAGGATGACCCAGCCAGAGCCTTGGATCGTGGTTGCCACGGCGGTGAACTGGGCCTGAAACGCGTCAAAGGAACCAAAAGCATCGTCAATCGCAGCAGCCAGCTCACCTTCAGGCTTGCCACCGCCATCCGGGGACATGTTCTTCCAAAACACGGAGTGGTTGATGTGACCGCCCAAGTTGAACTGAAGGTCTTTGGACAGCTTGGCCGCAGCAGCTGCGTCGCCGTTCGCGCGAGCTTCTTCCATCTTCTCCAAAGCGGTGTTGGCACCAGTCACATACGTGTTGTGATGCTTGGAGTGATGAAGCTCCATAATGCGCGCGGAGATGTGAGGCTCCAGTGCGGCGTAGTCATAATCAAGCTCGGGCAGAACAAACTTCTCAGCCATGGAAAAGCCTTCCTCGTGAAAATATGCAACTCTTCAATACAAACGAGTGCATGGCAGGTAGGTCAAGACAGTTCCGCCACCAGCGGAGGTGGCCCACTGCGGCGCGGGATACAACGAATCCACGCCCACTCGTGTGCCTCCAGGAGAACCCCATTGCGCATATCAGTCGCGGAATCATCCCGCAGGAGTGTGGCGTGTGGCTGGAAACCCGACAGCGTTTCCCCGGTGACGTACTGCCCCCAGTCCGAAAAATTCGCCAGGCACAACACCACACTGCCGTCTTGTCCTGGCCGCTGGTACCCGAGCACCGACTCATTACGGGTGTCAAAATCAATCACGGTCTGCCCATCAAACTCCGGTGCAGTAATGCGGATCTGCAGCATACGGCGGATCGCCCCATACAAGCGCCCGGATACGGAAAACAGATCATGCCGGGAATCAACCACAGCCTGCTCCACTCTAGGGCGATGCGCCCAGCGGGGGTCTGCCTGGTGACCGGGCTCCAATGACCACAGGGGATCATCTAATACACCCAGTTCGTCCCCTAGCCACAGCTCCGGCACACCACCCAAGGAAAACGCCACAGCATGGGCTAACAACACACGGTCTGCACCCGGGCCGGGTTCATCACGCACCCCAGCCAAGGATGCAGCAGTGCCGCACACGGCAGCCCCCACCCGCCCAGAGCTGGCGGCAACTGCCACGTTTGTCGCAAATGATCCCTCATAGCGACCGGAGTAAAACTCCCCCAAGAACCGGCGATGCGCATCAGGAGTCAGCCCACATGCCACCACAACGTCATCAGAAAAAGACCACTGCAAAGCATCGTGGTTCCGCACCGGCTGCAAATACCCCTTACCATCAGCCGGCACACCACGACGGCGAATCTGTTCCGCCAACATTCTGGCATCACGTGTGGCAATAGAGCTCCAAATCAAAGCGGCATGATCCAAGCCCTCAGCCACATGCACTCCGTTATCAGGAACCTGCAATTCAACAGGATCGTTGGCCTCGAGCACCACGGACGGAGCCACGATCTCAAGAACACTTCCCAACGCTTGGAGCACTCGGCGGCCCGCCGCTAAAACATCCGTGTTTCCGTGGACTGCACGCCAGAGGTGCCAGGGTGAGCTCACCCGCAACACCTGCGCCCCCAAGCCTGCCACGTGCAGCATTTCACCGGCCATCGCCAAGAAAACCCGCGGATTAGTCCAATCTAAATCCCACTGGTGGGCTCGTTCGGAAGTCCGCACCCGGCGTCGATCATCCTGATCCCACGGCACAACGCGCTCCCAGGCGGGTCCCTGGGACCACACGGAACGCTGAGCGGCGTCCCCGGTTGGCCCATCGGGTTGTATACGGTAAAACGCTTCAAAAAATGAGTTGTGCCGTGCAGCAGCGTGCGCCCACGGGTGGTCCGGGGCCGTACGAGAAAGCACCACATCCAACATCAAAGAAATGCCGTTTTCCTGTAAACACTGGCCAAGTTCCGCGAGCTCATCAATGGTGCCCAGGGCGGGGTCAGTGCTGCGGTAGGAACTCACAGAAAAACCACCATCAGCACAGGGGGCAAAGCTGGAGAAGGGTGGCAACAGGCGCAGGTGAGTGATTCCTAGATCCTGAAGGTAGGGGATGCGTTCTTTAATGCCGTGAAACCCACCGGCCCAACGGTCTGCGTAGCAGGCTGCTGCCACTGCGCGCCGCGAATCCCACCACGGGCCCATGTGCTCTGCATCGGAATCCACGCCACGCAAAAAATCCGAACGTTCCGCCCAGGAGTTGGCCAGTAGCGCCCCCATGTCCCCGGCCACTAAGCGGAGTTCATCGGCAGCAACATGCCCCGCATACAGTTCACGCATGGCGTTGATTAAAGAGCCAAGGTGCTGGTGCAGACGACGTTCAAATCCAGGCTGATGCACCTGACCCGTCAAATCCGTCTGCTGTACTCGTGCTAACGCGACGCTCAATAGCTCGTCTACCACGGGGCACCGCGCAGCCCCTACTGAGGGAAGGGACCATGGAAGAGTCTGGGGCTGCAACCCGTCCTCTGAAGCTATAGCCGGGTGCTGTATGTTCTGAGTAACCAATCGTGACCCCCTGGAACCGGCCCCAAATCACTGGAGATTTCAGGGCGTATCGAGCTCAGGATCGTCATCGACTCCGAGGCTGAATCATTCCCAGTAGCGCGGATGCTGATGCAACTACCGGTTGCGCCACATCCTAATGAAACGCTGTGAGTTTTTGCAGGCGATGCCGCAGACTGCGGTTTTCCGGTAAAAACGAGACGAAAATCTGTGGGCTTTTTCACCCACAGATTGTGTTCCACAAGTCATCCACACTGATCCACAGAATTTTCCACATCTTTATCCACAATCTGTGGGGAAACCCTCAATCTACGTTGTATCCCTTAGCCACAAGCCAATCATTGGCCGCTTGCGCAGGGTCCATAGCGTCAGCACCCGAGACCGCTTCATTGAGCTCCACCAGATCCCGTGTGGTCAATTTGGTGGAAAAATCATTGAGGGCTGCGACGGCGTCCTTCGGCACGCGGTTTTCAGCCACCAAAGGCACCACTTGTTGGGCGACGAAAATGTTTTCGGGGTCTTTCAGAACCACCAGACTTTCCCGCTCAATGGCTGGGGAAGTGGTAAACACATTGGCTGCATCAGCATCCCCTTGTTTAAGTGCCTCCACAGTCAGGTTTCCTCCACCGTCGTTAATGGGTTCAAAAGACTTGGGAACACAGTCATACCGTGACTCCAAAGCGGGTAAGCCATAAGCACGTTCACGAAATTCCGGTGGACCCGCCACCACCAATTGATCGCAAACACGAGCCATGTCCGCGATGCTGGTCAGTGAGTATTCCTCCGCGACGCCGCGCGTGACCACCAAGGAATCTTTGTTTTGTGCCTCGGAAGGATCCAGTACCGCCAGTCCGTCCGGTAGGGCCTGGGGCAAGGCGTCCATGACCTCTTCTTCAGAGGCCGCACCAGATTCAGCGTCCACATACAACAGCAGGTTGCCGGAATACTCCGGCACCACATCAACCGAACCGTCTTGCACAGCACCCATATAAGCTTCTCGGGCACCGATACCGGGTTGGGTTTCTACTTCCACCCCGGCATCACGCAGTACACCCGCATAGAGTTCAGCAATGATCTGAGACTCTGGAAAATCTGCTGACCCAACGATCACCGCATCCTGCCCATCATCCGTCGATCCATCATCTAAAGGGTCTGTTTGGGCGCAGGCAGTCGCCGTGAGTAAGCCAACTGCGGCAAGTGGCGCTGCCACATGTCGCCATAAACGTGTGTAGGTTCCAACCGTGTGAGGGGCAACGGGTTTCATAGTGTTCTCCTGAAGAAGGATTAAGGACTCAGCGAGTGGAAATTTTCAGCCCAGGGGATGTCACAACACGCTGCAATCCGGCCAAAACCGCATCAGTCAGCAGCGCTAATACAGCAACCAGCAGGACAGAGCCAAGCATGCGTGAATAATCCCGCACAGCCAGGCCATCGATCAGGTATCGGCCTAACCCACCCAGGCTGATGTACGCCGCAACGGTGGCGGTGGCGATCACTTGCAGCGCCGCGTTGCGCACACCACCCATCGCCACGGGCAACGCCAGCGGTATTTTTACTTGGGTTATCACCTGCCAAGGCGTCATTCCTTGAGCTGTGGCGGAGTCCACGACACCCGGGGGTACTTCCGCAATGGCAGCATATGTGGCGGTCAGGATGGGTGGCACCGCCAAAATCACCAAGGCCAGCAACGGCGGCATGAGGCCCAATCCCATGAGCAGGGAAAACAGAGTGAGCAGCCCCAAGGTGGGTAGCGCCCTGAGTGCGCCGGAAATCCCAATAACCACCCCGGCGCCTCGCCCGGTGTGTCCCACCATCAATCCCAGCGGAACAGCAATAACCACCGCCACCACCAGCACCACCCCGGAGTACGCCACGTGTTCCAGGGTGCGGACGGGAATTCCACCTGACCCTGACCAGTTGGTGGGGTTCACCAACCATTGCCACGTTCCGGCTAACAGGTTCATAGGGCACCGCCTATCGTCGGCCTCCGGTGAAGAGAATGGGTCGCATGGCATGCCGTGGGGTCGGAGCGTTGCCAGCGTGTCATCAACGTTCCGAGCAGACGCAGCACCTGATCCAGAGTGACCGCCAGGGCTACAGTGAGCACCACACCCACCACAATTTCTTCCACGATGCCCCGGCGCAGACCATCTGTAAACAGCGTCCCCAGGGATTGCACCCCGATTATTGCCCCCACGGACACCATGGAGATGTTGGCGACTAAAGCTGTGCGCACCCCGGCGATCATGACTGGCGCCGCTAGGGGAAGTTCAGCCGCCCAGAAACGCTGCCACCGGGTGTAGCCCATGGCGGTGGCAGCCTGGAGCACAGCGCGGTCCACCGCAGCAAAAGCGTCCGCACACGAACGCACCATCATAGCCACCACGTACACAGTCAGCGCCACCATCACATTGATCACGGAGGTGATCCGCGTGCCCAGCATCACGGGCAGCACCACAAATAAGGTCAGTGACGGGATGGTGTACAGCAATGCTGCGGCATTCACCAGCACTGGGCGTAGCTTGCGGGAAGCTACAGCCAGGCGAGCGAGGGGCACGGAGATTACTAGTCCCAAAACAACCGGCAGCGCAGATTGCACCAGGTGTGAGCTGGTCAGTTCCAACACCAGATCGACATTGTGCGGTAACCAGTTCATGCCCTAGCCTTCCGGCTGCTTTCAATGGCGCGGATGATTTCCGCTAAGGGGAGCACCCCACGTAATCGGCCGCGTTCATCTACGGCAACGGCTAACCCCGATGGAGATGACAATGCGGCGTCTAACGCTGACCGGAGTGAACCACCGGGGCGGTAGAGCGAGCCACCCACACGATGTGCGGTTTTTTCCGTGTCACGTGAATCTGCTGTGGGTGGTACGTTGTGGTGCTCACCGCTGCGTGGGGGAATCCATCCCACGGGGCATCCGGACTGGTCAACCTGCACTGACCAGGAGCTAGACACTATGTCACCGGCTCCCAGTGTTGTGGTGTTGCCGTGATGGTCACGGATCATCACACCGGATAGCGGAATGTTGTGGTGGTCAAAGGACAGGGCACGGAATCCTCGGTCGCGTCCCACAAAGTCGGAAACGAACTGATCCGCAGGTTCCCGGAGAACCTGCTGCGGGGTGGCGTATTGCGCCAATCGACCGCCCGTGGCAAAAACAGCTACCCGGTCCCCCAGCGATACCGCTTCGTCCATGTCATGCGTGACGAACACGATGGTCTTGTTCAACTGACGCTTGAGTTCCAACAGTTCGTTTTGCAGGTCTGCTCGGACTACCGGGTCTACGGCTGAAAAGGGTTCATCCATCAGCAGGATGGGGGGGTCAGCTGCCAGAGCGCGTGCCACACCAACCCGTTGTTGTTGGCCGCCGGATAGTTGTGCGGGGTATCGGGTACCGAGCGATTTTTCCAAGCCAACGGTTTCTAAAAGTTCTTCCGCTCGGGCTCTGGCCTGACGTTTGCTCTGGCCTACCAGCCGCGCCACGGTGGCAATGTTTTCTAAGGCGGTACGGTGGGGGAAAAGGCCGGTTGCTTGCATCACGTACCCCATGGAACGGCGTAATTCTGCTGGTGGGGTTGACCTGACGTCTTGGCCATTCACGGCAATACTGCCGCTGGTGGGTTCAACCATGCGATTGATCATGCGTAGCGACGTTGTTTTGCCGCAGCCGGAGGGTCCCACAAACACAGTCAGTGAGCCTTGGGGGATTTCTAGGGTCAGGTTGTCCACGGCGGTGGTGTTCCCTGAATAGGTTTTCCGTACGTTACGGAACGTAATGGCACTGTTGCCCATGGCAGGTTTTCCTGACCTCGACTGCATCCGGCTCAGCCTATGCCATAGCTCAGACATCACCGGCTTGGCAGCTACCATGAGCCCATGCTGATTGTGAACAGGAAGTTGGTTTCATGAGTGGTGGCTTGATCGCGCTGTTGGACGACGTCGCAGCACTTGCCAAGGCCTCGGCGGCCTCTTTGGACGATATTGGTGCTGCTGCCGGGCGCGCCAGCGCCAAAGCAGCCGGGGTGGTTGTGGACGACACGGCGGTAACCCCGCAGTACATTCGTGAGGCGGGTCCTCAGCGTGAGTTGCCGGTGATTTGGCGGATTGCCAAGGGCTCCCTGTTCAACAAATTGGTGATTATTTTGCCCATCGCACTGCTGCTAAGCCAGTTTGCGCCGTGGGCTTTGACGCCCATCCTGATGTTGGGTGGCACGTATTTGTGCTTTGAGGGAGCGGAGAAGATTTGGGGGGCTCTAGCTGGGCATGACAAGCACATCGAGCCCGTGGTTGAGACCCAAGATTCCGGTGAAAACGGGAAATCTGCGGAAGATAAAATGGTGGGTGGCGCCATCCGCACAGATTTAATTCTTTCCGCAGAAATTATGGTGATTTCCTTGAATGAGGTCGCCTCTGAAACGTTTTTGAACCGAGCCATCATCCTGGTGGTTGTTGCTATTGGTATTACCGTATTAGTTTATGGTGCAGTAGCGGCTTTGATTCGCATGGATGACGTCGGCCTGAAACTTACTGGCAAGGATTCTGCGGCAGCCCAAAAGTTCGGTCGTTTTCTGGTTGCAGCCATGCCCAAGGTGCTCCAAGTAATTTCAGTGGTGGGCACCGTGGCAATGTTGTGGGTGGGTGGTCACATCATCTTGGTGGGTATGCACGAACTCGGGTGGCATACCCTCTATGACTTCGTGCATCACGTAGAAGAAGCAGCTGCCCATGCCGTGCCGGTACTATCCGCGGCGGTGGCGTGGATCGTCAACACGTTCTTCTCCGCAGTACTAGGACTGGTCTGGGGTGCGGTCGTGGTGCTCATCGTCACCGGCATCAAAACACTCACTGGCTCACAAGACCACCTCACTACCCGCCACCCAACATCAGGGCCCGCATAATTCTAGACAGTCAGTGTGTATGTCACCCAGGCGCAGTGCCGATCACTGCGAACACAGATTTCAAACGGCCTTCAGTACGGGTGATGCGCCCCTTCTTGTGTTGTCGAGAAGGGGCGCTGGACTGGTGGGCTAGTTCACTGGTTTGTGGTGTAATCGTGTAGCAAAGCAGCAAGGCTGGGGTAAACCACACCCTGACTTTCACCATCAGTGACGATGCTGATGATCTGCCCGATCGTTCCCTGCGGACCGGGAGTGGTATCAATCACGTAAGCATTACCAGCACCATCATCAGTGACCGGCACCCACCCAGAATTCCAAGGCCCTGGCAGGGTTAACCCAGTATCACCACTGAGGTTGTACTCCCCAGCGAGCTCTTCGTCTTCATCATCCTCGATGAGCTCTTCAAAAGTGTCTTGCCAGATTTCGTAGTTCTCGATGATCTCTTCACAAGAAAGCAACACCCCTCCAGGGAAATCATCATCAGGGGCATCACTCATCCCATCATGCCGGGCTAAACTCGCCCGCAACTGGTCAGGCAAGGTGAGCCCCAAGGCTTGTTCAACCTCACGGATCTGCTCGTGAGTTGCTGGTGGGTTCAGCACGTCCTCGGCTTGATCCCCAAGGTGGGTTTCCACAGCTTCCCAGTACGGGGTGATATCAGCCTCAGCAGGAATCGGGGTGGTGTCCATAGCATCCTCCATGTCAGTAAATGTGGCAGGTGTTTGGTGGGTGGTTGGTTGTTTGGGTGTGTGGTAGACGGTGGGTGTGGGGGGTGTGTAGCCACCGGCGGGGGTGA